>CAYUZU010000166.1:0-1002 GCA_964448675.1 uncultured Planctomycetales bacterium | reverse complement strand
TGTTTTGTGTCATTATTCTCACCTAGGATAAATTAAGACATTCCACAAAATCGTTCGTAACCACATTTCAATACACCTGTTTTTCTCTTTTAAACTGAAAAGATATTCTCCAAATCTTCTCTTAGTTCCAGAGAAGACAGATTCTACCACACATCGCATGGTATATTGGACTTTCTCTTTCCATCTATCAATATCTCTCTTTTGTTCGAGTACTGCCTTTCTTCTACTTGGAGATCCTCTGGAGCGAGTTGAAGAGTTCTTACGTACCGGAATGCCCGGTATAGCACCACCTTTTGTAATTTCATTAAAACATTCCTTTGAATCATACCCTCCATCACCAAGTATTATGTCAACTTTCGACCAGTTGCACTGTTTTAAAATCATGCTTAATTGCGGTGAATCGTATGCTGAACCTTTTGTTGTGATACAGTAAAGAATTTTCTTTGAATCTAAGTCAACAAAGATATGTACCTTCTTGAAGTCACGTTTCTTTACATATTTTTGAAAACGTATCTGAACCCATGCGCCTTTTCTTCGTGTTTTCATGCCACTTGAGTCTATGCCCGCCAGTCGTATTTTGGATGGTACCAAACATCTGTTGACTCTTGATAGTAATCTGATATTAAGATGACTTATCGTCCGCTGTATGGTCTTGTAGCTAGGTGCACGTTTCATTCCCAAGATATGATAGATTCCCAGATCCTTTGTTGCACTTGCAATTCCTCTGAATGAAATGCCAAACATGATTTTAAATAGAAGAAGAATCGTTAAATTTGAGAGAAGAAACTCCCGCCTTTGAACTCGTTTATCTAGATCAACAAATAATTTTTGTAAATCCAGTACACGTTTACATTCAGATAACCTATGAGCATCATATTGAGCCCATGGAACACTAACTTCTTTATACCTCTTCCATTCTTCATTACTTTGACTAGTCTTTTGCATCCCAATCCCAAAAGGATGCAATTGACTATGTCTTCAAAAAAATAATGACACAAAGCA
>CAYUZU010000165.1:0-1013 GCA_964448675.1 uncultured Planctomycetales bacterium | reverse complement strand
GGCTTTGTCTCAAAAGTACTCCTCCTCAACAATTTTTCTTACTAAAACCATCAGATTGTACAAGATGATTTTCAAAGCAATCTCAACATGTTGAATGTTTCTTTTAATCGAAGAAACATAGCCTCCAAGCTTTCTTTTCAGAGCTGAAAAGACAGCTTCAATATTTGACCGTTGATGATAAACCTTCATCCACTTCTCAGGATTCTTTTGATACTGTTCAACCATCTCCAAGAAAGGATCCCAGTATACATGACGTTTACCAAAGATGCCTTTTCCATTGGTATTCTTCTTGGGTCTAATGTATGGAATTCCTCCTTTCTGATGTATCAATCTACAATTTTCCCTACTGAGATACCTGCTATCTGCAAGAACGTTACCTATTCCCCACAATGGTTCAAGCAATGGCTCTAGGTGGTTAACCTCATGAACATACGTCCTTGTGAACTGAAATGATACAATGGCTCTCCAATTCATCTCTATTGCAGCATGCAACTTAACATATTCTTTGGAACGATATGTTTTCTTAGCATGCTGCCAAGGTGGATTGAACTGTCTTATACTAAAACCGGTTGCATCGACGGCAATGTCTTGTTTCTTTTTTTAAATGCCATTGTCAATCTATGATTAAGTTGCTGAATGTATTCCAGAGGTATTTTGGCCATGGCTCTTTGTATGGTGTTGTGATCTGGAATATTCTTAAGTTCTAAAAGATCTTTAAAGGTTGAGTTTGAACGAAGAAGACTTTCGATATTCCTATAGGGCATGTTGAAATAAACCTTCAACAGGCAGATTAAAACCATATGTTTAGATTGATATGGTCTTCGACCATATTGTTTTGCCGTCCAAGGTTCTTGTGATTCTTCAACTATTCGTTTTCCTTCTTGGAGAAGAATCTCAAATTCTTTCTCCTTGATTTTATTGAGTTTCTTCCAGTTATAAGGTCTCATTTTTACATCCCATCCATTTATATGGACGGAATACAATAACTACTATTTGAGTTTTGAGACAACGTC
>CAYUZU010000164.1:0-1023 GCA_964448675.1 uncultured Planctomycetales bacterium | reverse complement strand
ATACCAAACCGTTATCAATAATACTAAAATAATTATTGACAAACAACGTGTTTTCTGATACAATTTTCAATAAATAACGAATTAAAGGAGATTGTATTATGCGAAAATTGAAGATTAAAAAATTTTTAACTGATAAAGAATTAAAATTAAAAATGAAATCGGAAGAATTATCCGAACAATTCAAAAGATGGCAATGTATTTATATTATCCAAACTCAGCCCGGAATTTTGGGAGCTCAAGTAGCTGACATGTTAGGAATATCAATTCATACAGTTTATAGCTATGTAGAGAAATATAATTTAAATGGTCCTGAAAGTTTATTGTTAGTTGGACGAGGTGGTCGCCGATGGTCATATCTATCTTTGGATGAAGAAAAGGCTCTGTTAAAAAAGCTTGAAAAAAAAGCGGCAAAAGGACTTCTGCCAACAGCTTTTGATATTAGAAAAACAGTTGAAACAAAAGTAGGAAAAAAAGTATCTGATGATTATTTATGGGATTTACTGAATCGTCATAATTGGAAAAAGAAAGTTCCCCGTCCTTTTCATCCTAAAAAAGATGTAAAAGCACAAGAAGATTTTAAAAAAAACTTCCCGAAGTATTGGCAACCACCGAATTAACTTTTCATCCCACTGAAAAAAACAAACCAACGTTAGTATTTTTTCAAGATGAAGGACGTTTTGGAAGAATAAATGAATTGCATAAATGTTGGGTTCCCAAAAAAATTAGAGCAAAAGTTGGCAAGCAAATTGTACGGGAATACGTTTATGCTTATACTGCGATATGCCCAAAAACTGGAGAGAGTTTTTCACTAATAATGCCATATGCTGATACTGATGCCATGAGTATTTTTTTAAATGAATTTTCAAAAAAATTTAATAATTATAAAATTATTATGATTATGGATAAAGCCAGTTGGCATAGAAGCAAATTTTTACAAATACCAAGCAATATAAAATTATTATTTTTACCCGCATTTTCACCTGAATTAAATCCAGTTGAACATATATGGAATTATATTAAACA
>CAYUZU010000163.1:0-1023 GCA_964448675.1 uncultured Planctomycetales bacterium | reverse complement strand
TCCCTAAATTGTTCTCCGGTAAGAAGCATTCTTCTCATTATACCGCATAATTTTCTGATCAATGCAATTCTTCCTCTTCCTGCTCCTCTTCGTTCCTTCACATTCTCATAATAGCTGTTCAAGTACGGTGAAGCGAACATTACCTGTACCAGGGACTGGGTAAACAAGGTCCTTGTTGTTTTTCGCGAAGCCCGATTGATATGGCCTGCATGTGAGCTATCACCGCTTTCCTTCAGTTTTGGAACAAGGCCAAGGTAGGCGTTCATTTTCCTCGTTGTCTTGAACCTGCGCACATCTCCAACATCGGACAGGAAGGCCAGTGCTGACAGAGGTGTAATCCCTTTGATCGAGATTAGTAGCTTCACTTCTCTCTCAAACGGTTTTCCTGCGTAGAAAATTTCTTTGGCCAATTGCTCTTTCTGCTCCTGCACCTTCCACAGTATTTCCAGGCTGATGCGAATACTAATTTTACTAGCCTCGGAGGTATCAAGCTTTTCAAGGAAAGATAATCCCGTCTTCTCTGAAAGAAGCAGTTTCTTGTCCTCTTTCGAAGAGACAATACCATTCTCGGTCAGAATCGACTGGACACTGTTCTTCAGCATGACCAGATGTTTATTCAGGCTCGCATACACCGAAAAAAGCCTTCGTAGCTCTCTCACTTCCCGGCTCGGCTTATGCACTGTCGGCAATCCAAACTCGCCGGTTACAACATGCACCCACAGCGCCTTGGCCATATTACGGCTGTCCTGCTTGTCCGTTTTGTTCCAGGAGTCCTTGATAATCCTGAACTTATACGGATTTATGATAAAGCAGAGCGCTCCTGTCTCTTCGATTTTATCGGCCCAGTAGAAACTCCCCAGTCCAGTTTCAAAGACAACCGCGTCTTCAGGGCCAAGAGTTTGAATGTAGCTATTGAGATCACCGCATGACTGAATAAATTTAATCTCTTTCCCTTCTCGGTTCATTACCGAAATTGTTGCCGACCGTTTGTGCCGGTCGATCCCATGAACTCTTTGTATCATC
>CAYUZU010000162.1:0-1024 GCA_964448675.1 uncultured Planctomycetales bacterium | reverse complement strand
CCGGCTCTCAGGCCATCGAGCCGGCGACCGAGGCGGGCAAGGCCGTGCAGGCCTTCATCCGCGCGCTGCACGATCCCCTGGCGAGCGCCGAGCAGCGAACCGACCTGCGCGAGGAGATCGAGGCGCGGGCCGATGACGAGGTGGTCGCTGCGCTGGCCGAGGTCTGCGCGCACCCCGGCGTCGAGGCGCGGCTGGCGGGTGACGATCCCGGCCCGGATCTCGGCGAGCTGCCGGATTTTATGAGAGAGTAAACGGCGGGGGAGACACCCGGTCGTCAAATTATCAACGGATTAAACGGATGAACCGGATTAAGAAAAATCAGTTGCATCCACTCAATCCGTTGATTTGTGAGATCATCAACGTTCAAACGTTACTGCTGCGACTGCGTGAGGCGCAACTTCGTCAGACAACCTACTCCAAGATCCAGATCCCCACGAGAACGGGTGATGCTACGGAGCCGGAGAGGTGCGAAGGACGAGGGGCAGGTAGATCCGACGGACGGCAGCCGTCGTCGTCACCGTGACGCTGGCGGTTTCCTGCGGATCACCCTGCGACGTGGCGGTGACGGTCACCGTGTCGCTGTCGCCGTCCCCGGCATCGGCCGGGAGGGTGACGGTGAGGGCCAGCGACGCGCTCACGCCGGGCGCCAGCGGCCCCACGGTGTCTGAGACAATCTCTGTCGGCCAGACGTTGTCAGCCAGGGTCACGTCGAAGGTGTCGCTGACGGTAGCGGTGTTGGTCAACGCCAACGTGTACGTCACCGGCGTGCCCGGCAAGGCGGCGCGATGATCCGGGGTCGCGGTGAGTGCCAGCGCCGACGTCTGCGTCACCGGTGTGCTGACGCCCTGGGTGCCCACCGTGGGCGCCGACATCTGCAGCGCCTGGGCGCGGTAGTCCGCGTTATGAATTACCGTCCCCTCCGGCACGCCCTGTTGCACCTGGGCCACCAAGTTCAGCGACATCGTGCCCTCCGGTGCCATCGTCAGCTCCGACCAGCGGACGCCCGTTCCATCAACCGTCGCTT
>CAYUZU010000161.1:0-1027 GCA_964448675.1 uncultured Planctomycetales bacterium | reverse complement strand
TTGCCGCTGATAATAATTACCGGTGCGGCTTATGGAGTAAGCCATCTTCTGACCGGATTGTCGGTCGCAGCCGTTCGTAGGTCACGAAGGCTGGGATCCCGGTCAAAGCCACCCAGGCGACCATCAGCCAGGAACGCAACGCACCCAGGCGCGGTGCGACGAGGGCGCTGAGGCCAATTCCGCCGACGGCGCCCACGCTCCACCAAAAGAGCACGCGCCATCCGGGCGTGCGCCACGCCTCCAAGATCTGCGGATACGGGGGCAGGGTGCTGAGCGCGAGGAGGCCTCCAAAGACCGCCGCCGTCCAGCGCTGCCAGGCAGGCGCGCGAGCCAGCAGCATCGGCGCCAAGACGGCGAGTCCGATCAGGGGCAATCGCAGCGCCTGCACGTTCACCGCCAGCTGGCCGGTTTCCACCGGCGGCAGAAGACGCGCGAGGTTAAAGAGATCGTAAGCATTCCAGGCCAGGGCGGTCGCCTGGTGACTGATCCAGGGGCCGAAATAGCCGACGAGGGCGACTATCCAGATGAAGCCCTGGCTTCGATCCAGCTTCTTGTGCGTCAGCATGGGATTTTTGCGTGATGTCATGGTTTTGAGATCGCGAAGACGTCAAAGGCCACGGTGGTGCGCTGTCCCGCGATGCCGTCCGCGAAGAGCGCGACGGTGCCTGTCTCGAAACTATCGTCCTGCACCGAGGCCAGCTCCTCTCCGTTGATGCGCAACGTCAGCATTTCGCCTTCACACTGGGCTTCTAACGTATTCGTCGCCCGTCCCGGATTGATAACGTCACTGCGGGCCGGCTCAACCAGGGCCGTGGGGACCCCAGTTGCGGTCTTCAATATCAGATAGTAGCCATCCGCGCTGATGGCGAGCAGATAGTAGTTATCCTGATCCTGTTGGCGGCAGATCACGCCCATCCAGTTGTCCTGGGTGCCTTCCACCTGTCGCAGGCGTGTGCTGATCACGAGATCGTCCCATTGGCGCTGGGCAAGCTGCGTGTAGATGCCGATGCCCTGTCCCCGATCCTCC
>CAYUZU010000160.1:0-1030 GCA_964448675.1 uncultured Planctomycetales bacterium | reverse complement strand
TCCTTGCCGGCTGTGGCGGCGTGGAGCTTACCTACCGGGTCAGCGGCACGGCCGCAAAGGCCGACGTCGCCTACACGAACGCCGACGGCGAAACTGAAGGGGGCACCGTCAGCCTGCCCTGGGAGCAAACGCTCAGCGTGGGCAGCGACTTCTCGTTCGAGCTCCGGGCCATCGACGAATCCGCAAGCGGTACGGTGACCTGCGAGGTGTTGGCAAATGGCAACACGCTGGGCGAGGGCAGCGGTCACTCGTCCGTCACGTGCCGGGGTAATTTCTCCAAGCAGGGCAACAGCCTGCGCAGTTCCTTCTCGAGCGTCGCCGATCCGCTGGCCCGGGAGCACGTGCAGGCGGGCAACGACTACCTCGACCAGGACCAAATCGACGAGGTCGTCGCAGAATATGAGAAAGCCGTGCGGTTGGCTCCCGAGCTCGCCGAGGCCCATCGCAAGCTGGGCTTCGCCTACTATCAGCAGGGTCAGTTTGACGAGGCCGTCGCCGAATTGGAGACCGCCACTGAACTCGACCCCAACAACGCCGACGCCCAGCGCAACCTCGGCAGCGCCTACCTGGAACAGGAGAAGTGGGAGGAAGCCACCGTTGCCTACGAGAAAGCCATTGATCTGGAACCCGATTTTGGCGAGGCCTACGGCGATCTGGTGTGGCCCTACATCGAGCTCGGCAAGACCGAAGAAGCGATTGCTACCGGTGAGAAGGCCATCGAACTGGCCCCCGACTATGCCAGTGCACACAACAATCTGGGCGTCGCCTACAAGGAACAGGGCCGCCTGGACGAGGCCATCGTCGAATATGAGAAGGCGATTGCGATCAACCCCGATCACGCCGGTGTGCACAACAACCTCGGGCTCGTCTACGCCCGACAGGGCCGGCTCGCCGAGGCCATTGCCGAGTTCCAGAAAGCCATCGAGATTGAATCCAATCACGCCGGTGCCCATCGCAATCTGGGGACCACCTACCTGGAGCAAGGCGAGTTGGAGAAGGCCGCGGCTGCCTACGAGAAAGCCGTCGAACT
>CAYUZU010000159.1:0-1045 GCA_964448675.1 uncultured Planctomycetales bacterium | reverse complement strand
TCGATGTCCGGCGTGCCACAACCACACGCGCCGGGCTCGGTCTTGTTGGGGTCGTCGGGGCACTGGTCGTCACAGTCGAACGTGCCATCGCCGTCGGTGTCGATGTCCGGCGTGCCACAGCCACACGCGCCCGGCTCGGTCTTGTTGGGGTCGTTGGGGCACTGGTCGTCGCAGTCGAACGTGCCGTCGCCGTCGCTGTCGATGTCCGGCGTGCCGCAACCACACGCGCCCGGTTCGGTCTTGTTCGGGTCGTCGGGGCACTGGTCATCGCAGTCGAACGTGCCATCGCCGTCGGTGTCGATGTCCGGCGTGCCACAACCACACGCGCCGGGCTCGGTCTTGTTGGGGTCGTCGGGGCACTGGTCGTCACAGTCGAACGTGCCATCGCCGTCGGTGTCGATGTCCGGCGTGCCACAGCCACACGCGCCCGGCTCGGTCTTGTTGGGGTCGTCGGGGCACTGGTCATCGCAGTCGAACGTGCCGTCACCGTCGGCGTCGATGTCCGGCGTGCCGCAACCACACGCGCCCGGCTCGGTCTTGTTTGGGTCGTCCGGGCACTGATCGTCACAATCGAACGTACCGTCGCCATCGGTATCTACGTCAGGCGTGCCACAACCGCATGCGCCCGGCTCGGTCTTGTTCGGGTCGTCGGGGCACTGGTCGTCACAGTCGTAGACACCGTCACCGTCGGCGTCGATGTCCGGCGTGCCACAACCACACGCGCCGGGCTCGGTCTTGTTGGGGTCGTCGGGGCACTGGTCGTCACAGTCGAACGTACCATCGCCGTCGCTGTCGATGTCCGGCGTGCCGCAACCACACGCGCCCGGTTCGGTCTTGTTCGGGTCGTCGGGGCACTGGTCATCGCAGTCGAACGTGCCATCGCCGTCGGTGTCGATGTCCGGCGTGCCACAACCACACGCGCCGGGCTCGGTCTTGTTGGGGTCGTCGGGGCACTGGTCGTCACAGTCGAACGTGCCATCGCCGTCGGTGTCGATGTCCGGCGTGCCACAGCCACACGCGCCCGGCTCGGTCTTGTTGGGGTCGT
>CAYUZU010000158.1:0-1050 GCA_964448675.1 uncultured Planctomycetales bacterium | reverse complement strand
TGCTCGCGGACAATCGTTACTACTTGATGGACCTGCCGAAGACCATCATGATTGAGGACTATTTGCTCGTCCATGGTAGTCCTCGTGAGCCCATCTGGGAGTACCTTCTCGACACGCAGCGTGCCAAGCGGAGTTTTCAGGCCGCGGAGTTCCAGGTGGCCTTTGTCGGCCATACTCATCTGCCGATGGTTTTCGAGTGGTTGGAGTCGGACCGCAAAGCGCGGATGCTCAGTCCAAGCCTTGAGGAACCGTTGAAACTGGACGGACGGCGTCTGATCATCAATCCCGGCAGTGTCGGCCAGCCGCGTGATGGAGACACGCGCGCCGCCTACGGCATTTTGGATACCGAAGCGGAGACCTTCGAGTTCCACCGCGTTGATTATCCCATCGAGATCACCCAGGAACGGATGCGCGCCCGGAGTTTACCACAGCGCCTGATTGATCGGTTGGAGGTAGGGCATTAGATCTTGCATTCCGATCTATCCCGGTCAGGATGGAACCTTTTGAGTCTGTGAACCGTCTTCAGGGTGAGGCGTTGTCGTAGCACGGCTGAGAGAGCAGAAGGAGGAGAGAGAGAGATGAGACGGTTACACATTGGAGCACTGCTTGCGTTATTGTTGCTGGTCACGGCCTGCGGCGCCATGGCGCAAGCCCCAGAACTCAATAGGGGGTCTGTGGACGCTCCTGCTCCCATGGAAGAGAACATGGAAGCTGAGGAGATGGCAGAGGATACCCAGGGAGGCAGGGGAACAGCGGCCATTCCCGAGCAGCGGATGATCGTCTACAATGGGCAACTCGATCTGGTGGTCAAGGATACGGTCAAGACCCAGGAAGAGATTGGGACGCTGGTGGACGAGCTGGGGGGATTTGTCCTCTCCTCAGAGAGTGTCCAGCGTGAGGAAGGTTTGCTACGGGTCGATATGACGGTGCGCGTGCCCGCCGAGTCGTTCAACACGGCCATGGCGCGTCTGCGGGAGATGGCCGTGGAGGTGACGCGAGAGCGGGTGTCCAGTGAGGACGTGACGCAGGAATACGTGGATCTGGAGTCCC
>CAYUZU010000157.1:0-1060 GCA_964448675.1 uncultured Planctomycetales bacterium | reverse complement strand
CTAGAGCGTCTTAATCTCAAGCGTAGCGCGTTCGGCGCTTGTTAGGGTTGCGCGTTGCACTCGGTGAGCGTAGCTTCTTCTCTGATTCAACGAGTGGATCAGGAAGGAGCCACGGATGGGTGCGCCGTACTCTCAGGATTTGCGTGATCGCGTTCTGGCCGCGTACGACGGCGGCCTGCCGACCAAGCAGATCGCCAAGTTGTTTCAAGTCAGCCCAGCGTGGGTCCGACGTGTCAAACAGCGTCGACGCGAGACCGGCGAAACTACGCCCAGGCCCATGGGCGGGGCGACGGTGATCAAGATCGATCTGCAGCGCCTGGCTGCGTTGGTGCGCGAGTCTCCCGATGCGACGCTGCTCGAATTGCGCCGTGCTTTGGGGGTTGACTGCACCGAGGCCGCCGTGTGCTTGGCACTCAAACGCCTCGGGCTGACTTTTAAAAAAAGACGATCCAGGCGGCCGAGCAGGAGCGTCCGGGCGTAGCGCGCCGCCGGATGGCTTGGCGGCGTCATCAGCCCAAGATCAACGCGAAACGACTGATCTTCATCGATGAAACGTGGGCCAAAACAAACATGACGCGTCTGCGCGGTCGTGCGCCGCGCGGCCAGCGGCTGATCGACAAGACGCCGCACGGCCATTGGAAGACCACAACGCTGATCGCAGCCCTTGGTATAGAAGGGATGCGGTGTTCGACGGTCGTGGACGGGGCCGTGAACGGCGACGTGTTCGAAGCCTTCGTCGAGCAAGTCTTGCGGCCCGAACTGCAGGCCGGCGACATCGTGATCATGGACAACCTGTCGAGCCACAAACGCGCGCGTGTTCGCACGTTGATCGAGTCCAGCGGCGCGCGGCTGCGATTCCTGCCGCCCTACAGCCCCGACCTCAACCCAATCGAGATGGTCTTCAGCAAGATCAAGCAGGCGCTACGTTCACTCGCCTGCCGAACCAGCGACACCCTCTGGAAAGCGATGCAAGGCGTACTCGATCAAGTAACCAGCAGCGACGCCTGTAACTGCTTCAAGCACTGCGGATACACGCTACGCCTGGAATAAAAATGCTCTA
>CAYUZU010000156.1:0-1069 GCA_964448675.1 uncultured Planctomycetales bacterium | reverse complement strand
GTTGGATTGGCGTGGAGGAACGGGTAGAATAACCAGCGCACCCTGCGCGAAGACACGCTGACGAGACAGTCAGTCATTGAATCTAATGGAGGATGACATGAAGGCATCTGTTACGCTCGCGACTGTAGCTGTTCTGGCGCTGGCCGCTTTCGCATCGGCGCAGACAGTAACGGTGACCCTGGAAAGCTCCGCCAACGGGCAGACCGTGCAGGCGGGCGACACCATCGACTGGACGATTTCGGTCAGCGTGTCGGCCGACAACGAGGGCCTGGCCCTGATCTCGACCGACCTGGTGCAGGCGGACGCCAACCCCGAGTTGTTCGACGTTCCGGTCGCAGCCAGCGCCCCGGCGGAGATGGACAACTTCCGCCGCCCGGCGGGCATCACCAACCCTGGTGAGACCGACCCGGCCGACGGCTACACCGGCATGCAGCGTGGTGCCGAGAACGCGATGAACCTGGTGCAGATTGGTGGCGCGCAGAACACGTTCGGCGCGACGCTGCCGGCGGGCACCGGCATGGCCCAGAACGCGAACGTCGTTCCGGACGTTGGCCAGCCCGGCCCGCAGATTGTTGCCCAGGGTTCGTTCCCGGCGCCGGCGACCGAGGGTGACTACACCTTCAGCCTGCAGAACACGATTGCCAACGTGCTGACGGCGATCAACACCCCGCCGGACTTCTCGCCGGTGGCGGCGGCGACGATCGAGGGTCAGGATACGGCGACGATCAGCTTCACCGTTTCGGCGCCGCCGGAAGGCTGCAAGGGTGACAGCAACTGTGACGGCAACGTGAACTGGCGTGACATCGACTTCTTCGTGGCGGCCCAGAACGACAACGTTTCGGCGTGGGTGGCGCTGCACCTGTCGGTGTACGGTGTCGAGCCGACCTGCCCGTTCGCGAACAACGACATTGGTGGTCCGGACGGCATCAGCACGCCGGACGGCACCGTGAGCTGGCGTGACATTGACGGTTTCGTCGCGCTGCAGAACACGACCTGCCCGTAAGGCGGCGGTCGACAACCGCGTAACACGACAGGCCGGCGATTCCCGCAATCGCCGGCCTGTTTCATT
>CAYUZU010000155.1:0-1079 GCA_964448675.1 uncultured Planctomycetales bacterium | reverse complement strand
GATTCCCTTAAAGCCTGCAATCTCCCAATCCGCAGGCCTGCCCGAACGGCTGAAGCAATTCAGTCGGGCGGGATTTAATACGAATAGCCCTGTATGAAATGCAGGGTAAAGAGGATAAAGCTGAAAGCAGAACCCTGAAGGGGTTCAACCCTTTCAGGGTTGTTTTGTGCTATCGCCAACCAGTAACCCCGGGTTTCACCCGATCGCTATCGGGTGGGGGCTATTCAAGTTAAACCGCTTCGCGGTTTTTTGTTATCAGCATAAAACTGTGTGTATATCCTGGTGATATTACGCCTTATTGCGGCGTTGAGATCGAGTTAGTTTAATGCTGAGAACAACTTGATCTGATCAAGAGAATAAGTTGATTTTATCGTCAGAACCTCTTGATCTTTTCATCAGCGTGTAAAAATTAATACGGATCAAAAAGAAGGAAATTAATAATGCCTAAGCATAGTAGAATGTTAGGTTCCATGATAAAGTCACCGGAATCCTTCATTATAAAAGCAAGTCGCTGACCTCTGATCTCTGATCTGTACAATTGCACGATAGCACAAAAGTGCGAAAAAATATGTATATTTGATAGTGCGTTAATTTTAGAAAAAAGAAAGTTATGGAAGCAATAGTTATTGAAGTAAAAGATAAAGATGATGCAAAATTCTGGCTTAATCTTGCAAAAAAAACAGGAACCAAAGCCAGAGCGATCAATACTGAAAAAATAGAAGATGACAAACTTGCCGAATTAATTGAAAAGGGCATGAAAACCAAAACAGTCAGCCGCGAAAGTATCATGGAAATACTGGAACAAAAATGAAGACCGAATTTAAGGCTTCTTTTCTGAAAGCAGTAAAAAAGATTAAAGACCAGCAGTTAAAATCTGAAATTGTCGAATCAATTAAAGAAGTAGAATCAGCCAAAGATTTGAGGCAAATAAAACAACTAAAAAAACTAAAAGGACACAAACACTATTACCGGATTCGCATTAAAGATTATCGTATTGGGCTGAAAATAGAAAAAGAAACCGTTTATTTTGTGGACATAGACCACCGTAAAAATATTTACCGGATATTTCCAAAGTAACT
>CAYUZU010000154.1:0-1088 GCA_964448675.1 uncultured Planctomycetales bacterium | reverse complement strand
TGATTTACGCCGGGTGGCAAGATCCCCAAGATCATGGAACAGGTTACGGTCTTTTCGTGCGTATAAGACATTATAGCGACAACAACTACCGTACCATTTATAGTCATTTGAGCGTTGTATCAGTTGACACGAACATAGCAATCAACGATGCACTTGAAAGCAGCGGTAGAGTTATCGGCATCTCCGGTAATACAGGTTATAGTGATGGTGCACATCTCCACTTCGAGCTTGAACCTCCAGATGGCATGTATGCAGTTAACCCTTATGGTTGGAACGGAGAGGTAGGAGGCGATCCCTGGGAAAACTGGTTTTACAATGAAGACCATCACGGCTACACCAGTCACGATTTGTGGGCCCATTACCCCTGCATCTCAAATACAGCTTTCACTCCATATCCTTACACTTCGGGCAACGCTATCCCCCTACCTGATGACCCCGATCCTGGTGCAGAAGGTGTTGTTCTGGTAGACGAAAGCTCAAGCAACTTTACCGAAGAACCGCTTGGCTGCTGGACTCAGGCTAGCAGCGGCTACAGTGATACGCTACGCTACACGTCTACTTTTACGACGACAGAAGCAGAGGACTATGCCAGCTGTGTTGGAACGTGGACTCTCCCCCACCTTACCGGTAGGGTCGGGGAATTCAATGTGTACGTCTACATTCCCTCCGAGCATGCCAGTGCCGATGGAGCTATTTATGAGATTCGCCACCAGGGCGAAGAGCACCAAGCCATCGTCGCTCAGGCTGAATTCCTCCAGGGTGGAAATCACTGGGCCTACTTGGGCAAGTACGCTTTCGACCTGGACGGGTCGGAATTCATCCGATTGCAAAACGTAACCGCCGACGAAGTCAACGGGCTCGAACTCGCCGCCGACGCGGTGATGCTCGAGCCCCTCCCTATCTCCCCCACGATCGTGCTTTCCATCACCCAGGGCAGCGATGACGCCGGAGATCACTACCGCGACGGATATTCGACGAGCTGGAACGAGATCTACTTCGGTGAGAACACTTCCGGCGCCGACATCACCAGCGGCTTCCGCTTTGACGACGTTCCACTGCCCCGAGACGCCACCGTTGACGCCGCGTAT
>CAYUZU010000153.1:0-1091 GCA_964448675.1 uncultured Planctomycetales bacterium | reverse complement strand
CTACCTCGCCGGCGGTGAGGGCCAGCTGGAGATCGTGGATATCTCCGACATCAGTCCCCCGGTCGAGATCGGCGCCTACAATCCACTGGCGCGCGCGGACGGCGTGGCGGTCGCGCCAGCGGGCGACTATGCCTACGTCGCTGCCTACGAATCGGGGCTGCGCATCCTGGACATCTCCGATCCTGCCAATCCAACCCAAGTCGGCCTCTGGGACCCGCAGGACAGTTCTCGGACCGTGGCCGTCACGGTGGCCGGAGACTATGCCTATGTCACCGATCAATACTACGAAGACCTCTGGGTGGTAGACATCTCGGATCCCAGCGCTCCAACGCTGGCCGATTGCTACGATCCGCCGGGGGCAGGGGATGTGCACGGCGTGGCGGTGGCTTTGGATGCCTCATCGGGCCACACCTATGCCTACGTCGCTGCCGGTGACCTGGGATTGCGCGTCGTGGACGTCACCACACCGACCGACGTCGTGGAGGTGGGCTTCTACGACACCCCGGGAAAGGCCCTCGATGTGGCGGTCTCGGCGGCTCAGACCCACGTCTATGTCGCCGACCGCGATGGCGGTCTGCGGGTGGTGGATGTCTCCAATCCCATCAGCCCCACCGAGGTCGGCGCCTATGAGGGGACCGACCCCTACATCCAAAGCGTGGCCGTCGCGCCGGCCGGGTCCTACATCTACGTCGCCGATAGGTATAGCCTGCGCGTGTTGGACGTCTCCGATCCGAACAACCCCACCGAGTCCGGCGCCTACAAGAACACGCAGCCAATCGTGGACGTAACGGTGGCCAACGACGTCGCCTACGCCGCCACCTGGCACGATTTGCAACTGGTGGATGTCTCCAACCCCATCAGTCCCACCGAGGTCGGCGCCTATCAAGCACTGGACAGTGTCCTGGCCGTGGCGGTGGCCGGGGATTACGCCTATCTCGCCGCCAGTAGTGCGGGCCTGCGGATAGTGAACGTCTCCACCCCGGCCACCCCTACCGAGGTCGGCGCCTACGACCCGCTGGGCTACGCCGGTCGGCTGGAGGTGGTCGCGAGCGCCCACGCCTACGTCATCGACGACGAGGACAGCCTGCGGG
>CAYUZU010000152.1:0-1093 GCA_964448675.1 uncultured Planctomycetales bacterium | reverse complement strand
GAAGAAAAGTATTCCGCTTAAGAAATTTCCCGGCGATCGTGGGATCAGGTTGCCGTCGAGACCTTGGACTGCTTCGAGCAGGTGTTGTCGCGCGCGCCGCTGCCGAAAGGGGGCAAGCCGTGAACGCCTCCTTGATTCGCAGCATCCTGCTGCCGCTGCATGAGCACGTCGTCGGCCGACATACCTTCCGGCGATGGCGGGAGATGGAGCGTTCGCAGTGGTGGCCGTCGGAGAGGCTGCGGGCGCTGCAGCGGGAGAAGCTCACGCGGCTGCTTCGACACGCCTGGCGTCACGTGCCCTACTACCGGCGATGCTTCGCGGAGGCGGGCCTGAATTCCCGCGACATGGACGACCCCGGCGTGCTTGCCCGCTTGCCGCTGCTCGGCAAGGAGGATATCCGGCGGAATCGCCTCGCGCTGCGTTGGCCGAGTGTCCCCGGCGGGCTGTTCGAGTACAACACCGGCGGCAGCACGGGCGAGCCGTTGATCTTCGACTTCGACCTCGGGCGTCAGGCCGACGACCAGGCCGCCCGCATGCGGAGCCACCGTTGGTTCAATGCCGACATCGGCGAGCGCGAGGTGTACGTATGGGGGTCGCCCGTGGAGCTCGGTCGGCAGGATCGGCTGAAGATCCTTCGGGACCGGTTGACCAATCAGCTTCTGCTCAGCGCGTTCGAGATGACGACCGAGCGGATGGACGAGTACGTCGAACGCATCCGCGCGTATCGGCCGGTGAGTTTGTTCGGCTATCCGAGCAGCCTGGCCCTGCTCTGCGAGCACGCCGAATCCCGTGGCCGTTCGTTGCAGATGGCAAGCCTTCGCGTCGTGTTCGTCACCGGCGAGAGGCTGCTGGATCAACAGCGAGAGGCCATCGAGCGGGTCTGCCGGGTCCCCGTAGCCGACGGCTACGGCAGTCGGGAAGGAGGGTTCATCGCCCATCAGTGCCCGGCCGGGTCGATGCACATCACGAGCGAGAGCATCGTGCTGGAGGTGGTGGACGACCGAGGCCGGGGCGTCCCCGACGGGGAGTCCGGCGAGCTGGTGGTCACCCATCTCGACACGGTCGGCATGCCCTTCATTCGCTACCGCACGGG
>CAYUZU010000151.1:0-1104 GCA_964448675.1 uncultured Planctomycetales bacterium | reverse complement strand
CTCGGCCTCGCTGCCATCCTCGACCTCGGTCACCAGCACGCCGCCCTCGTCACCTTCCCAGCCGTACTCCTCGCCGGTGGTCTGGTTGAGCGGGGCGACGTTGATGCCGAGTGTCTCGATCTCCTCGGCCTTGCTGGGCTGATCTTCCGTCTCGAACTGTCGAAGGAATCCGCGCGTCCGGAAGCCCTCGGGCTGTTCGCCGATCGTCACGGGAACCTCAATGGTCTTACGATCCCGCCAGATCTTGAACGTGGCCTTCGTGCCGGGACGCATCATCGCCACGCGGCTGGCCAGCTCCTTGTTGTTCTTGACCTCCTTGCCGTTGATGGCCAGCACGACGTCGTCGACCTTCAGGCCGGCCTTGGCCGCGGGAGAGCCCTTGGCGACCCCGCTGATGATCACGCCCTTGTCTTCCTTCAGGCCGTACGTCTTCGCCAGACCGGGCTGATCCTCCAGGCTCTGGATGCCGACACCCAGGTAGCCGCGCACGACCTCCTTGTGCTCGATGAGCTGACCGACCACCCACTTGACCAGGTTGATCGGCATCGCGAAGCCGATGCCGGCGTTCTGCGGCATGCCGGCCGCGGCGATGGCCGTGTTCACCCCGATGATCTCGCCGCGGAGATTCACCAGCGGCCCGCCGCTGTTGCCGGGGTTGATGGCCGCGTCGGTCTGGATGAAGTCCTGATAGTCGATGTCGAGGGCGAGACCTTCACGCCCCTTGGCCGAGACGATCCCGAACGTCACCGTCTTGTTCAGGCTGCGACGGAACGGACTCCCGATGGCGAGCACCCAGTGACCGACCTCGACCTTGCTGCTGTCTCCGAGCTTGATCTCGTGGAGGTTCTTCGTGTCCTTCAGCTTGA
This sequence comes from uncultured Planctomycetales bacterium, assembly GCA_964448675.1. GTDB lineage: Bacteria > Planctomycetota > Phycisphaerae > UBA1845 > Fen-1342 > CAYUZU01. The sequence continues at coordinate 238 of CAYUZU010000151.1, read as the reverse complement.
GCAAGGCCACGTCGGTCATCTTGTCGGTGCGCACCCACTCGACCGAGAGCTTTCGCTTGTCGCTGGTAAAGACGGTAATGTTCTCCGGCTTGGCCCCGGCGACCACGTGGTTGCTCGTCAGGACGTAGCCCTTCTTGGAGTCGATGATGGCCCCGCTGCCCATGCCCACCCGTGGCATCGACCTCGGCCCGCGAAACTTGAAGCCCTTCGGCAGCTTGTGCTTCTTGAAGAACTCCTT
>CAYUZU010000150.1:0-1111 GCA_964448675.1 uncultured Planctomycetales bacterium | reverse complement strand
TACTAACCCGGCCACTAATTATGCTGCATAACGAATACTCTTGTCTTCGAAGTACTTCCGTACCCGGTCCGGTTGTTTCTGTATGCTGCGCATCGCCCGGAGAGACGAGCGTTCCAGCTCGCCTTTGCGGCGGGAATCCGGACGTTTGCCCACTTCGGACTTCAGGTCGCAGTTCAGGTACTCGTCCGGGTTCAGATCCGGGCTGTAGCTCGGCAAATAGAACATCTCGATCTCGGATGCATGTTCCCGGACCCACTGCTTCACCACGCGGGCATGGTGAACGCGGAGGTTGTCCAAAATCAGGAACACCTTCTGCTCGGCCGACCGAACCAGCCGCCGGAGGAAGCAAAGCAACACTTTGGCGTTCAATCCCTTCCGATAGAACATGAACCGGACCTTCCCTTGATTCGTCACCGTCGAGATCATGTTCACCTTCTCCGGCGTGCCCTTCGCCCGGCGGACCGGCGTTCGTCCCTTCGGGGCGTAGCCCCGGCCGTTCACGTCGTCGCTCCGCAAGCCGGTCTCGTCGCCCCAGTGAATCTCCGCCCCTTCGCGGCGGGCTCGTTGGCGGATGGCCGGGTAGTCCACCTCCAGCCACCTTTGCACCGCCGGCTCGCTGCGTTCATACGCCCGACGCACCGGCTTCTGCGGCGTGAAGCCCCAGCGTTTGAGGTACCAGCCCACCGTGCGGATCGGCAGGTCCACGCCGAACCGCTCGGCGATCAACTGCCGCACCGCGTCCCGCGTCCACAGGGCGAAGGGCAGCTTCAGTTGGTTCGGGAACCGGTCCGTAATGCAGCGGCGAATCTCCTTCTCCTGGTCCGGGCTCAGTCGACGACCCCTGCCCATCGGCCGGCCGGGCGAATCGGGCTTCAATGCCCGCATGCCGCCGGCCTGCCACTGCCGGATCCACTGGCCGACCGTGTTCCGGTGCGCGCCGACCAGCGGCGCGATCTCCTTGCGAGTCATGCCCTTGCGGTACAGAGAAACGGCCTGCTTCCGCCGTTCGTACAACTCCGAAGGACCCAGCTTCCGTGCGCTCTTGAGTTCCATAAACGCATAGTATCACAGAACCACAGAAAACGCAAGACTATTTATGGCCGGGTTAGTA
>CAYUZU010000149.1:0-1118 GCA_964448675.1 uncultured Planctomycetales bacterium | reverse complement strand
GGATTCAGGCCGCGACGCCGGAAAACGCCGGCCTGATCGTCATCGGCGGTGCGCCGCCCGAAGGACTGTACTTCAGCCACCGGCATGGGGAGTGGTACGCCGATCATAAGTTAGCCAAGGTGAAGACGGGCGACTGGCCATACGCTCTGCTGCTCATTCCTTACTACAACGAGGCGATAGACCTGAGCGAGGTGCCGGAGGAGTGGCGTCTGCTGGGCGGCAACGAGTGGTTCATCGCCTACGACGCGCAGGGCGACCTGCCATCGGCACCCACCCGCCCCTTCGACACGCCGCCGCAGTGGGGCGATCAGATCTCACTGCTGGGCTATGACGTCATTCCGGCGCACCTGGTCAATGGGCGCCTCTACCTGACCTTGTACTGGCAGGCGGATGCTGTCCCGACCGAGCCGCTGATCGGCTTTGTGCACGTCTGGGACGGCGAAGGCAACTTCTGCGGACAAGATGATCATCAGCCCCGATATGGCCGTCTCCCCACGCAGGCCTGGACGCCGGGACAGGTGGTGCGGGAACCTTACGAGGTGAACATCTCCGGCTGCGGCGCCGATGTGACGGAGGTGCGGGTCAGCGCCGGGCTGTACCGCGCGGCGGATACGTCCCGCCTCCCGCTCACGTCCTCGCCCAGCCAGGATCAACTCCATTGGTTTAACCTGGGTTTGCCTCCGGAATAAGCGCCACTCCGACTGGCGCCTGCGTGCCTACCTGCGAGCAAAGACGCTCTGAGTCAAAAAACTCCGGGAGGTCTTTTCCTCCCGGAGTCTAATCATGACGCGTTGCTTTCACGTTACGCATCCAGCGTCTTGGTGACCTCCTCAATGACACCGTCGAACTCGGCGTTCTCATAGAACTCAATCTCGCCCGCGTCAGAGAGCCGGGAGAGCTCTGGATCGAGCGGAATGTGGCCCAACACCTGCGTGTCGAAGTTGGCCGCCATCTCCTCCGCATTTCCCTCGCCGAATAGACTATATCGTTCGCCACAATGCGGGCAAATGGCGTAGCTCATGTTCTCGACGATGCCAACAATGGGGATTTGCATGTGCTCCGCCATGCGAGCGGCCTTGCGCACCACCATGCCGGCCAGCTCCTGCGGTGAGGTGACG
>CAYUZU010000148.1:0-1127 GCA_964448675.1 uncultured Planctomycetales bacterium | reverse complement strand
GAACGGACCAAGCCCCACGTGAACATTGGGACGATCGGTCACGTGGATCACGGCAAGACGACCTTGACGGCCGCGATCACGATGTACTTGGCGGCGAGGGGCTTGTCGGAGATTCGTTCGTTTGACTCGATCGACAACGCGCCGGAGGAGAAGGAGCGCGGGGTCACGATCAACACGGCGCACGTGGAGTATCAGACCGAGAAGCGGCACTACGCGCACGTGGACTGTCCGGGTCACGCCGACTACGTGAAGAACATGGTGACGGGTGCGGCGCAGATGGACGGCACCATTTTGGTGGTGGGCGCCGACGACGGTCCGATGCCGCAGACGCGGGAGCACGTGCTGTTGTCGCGGCAGGTGAACGTGCCGTACATCGTGGTGTTTTTGAACAAGTGCGACATGGTGGACGATCCGGAGCTGCTGGACCTGGTGGAGTTGGAGGTTCGGGAGCTGTTGAGCAAGTACGAGTTTCCGGGCGACGACACGCCGGTGGTACGGGGCAGCGCGCTGAAGGCGATGGAGCATCCGGACGACGCCGAGGCGACGAAGTGCGTTCAGGAGCTGATGGACGCGGTGGATGAGTTCATACCGACGCCGGTGCGTGATCTGGACAAGCCGTTCTTGATGCCGATCGAGGACGTGTTTTCGATCACGGGTCGCGGCACGGTGGGCACGGGTCGTGTGGAGCGTGGACAGGTGAAGGTGGGCGAGAAGGTGGACCGCGTGGGGATTCGCGAGACGCGCGAGTGCGTGGTGACGGGCGTGGAGATGTTCCGCAAGCTGTTGGATTCGGGTCAGGCGGGCGACAACATTGGGGTGTTGCTGCGCGGGATCGAGAAGACGGACTTGGAGCGGGGGATGGTGTTGGCGGCGCCGAAGTCGATCACGCCGCACAAGAAGTTCAAGGCGGAGGTGTACGTCTTGAGCAAGGAGGAGGGTGGTCGTCACACGCCGTTCTTCACGGGGTATCGTCCGCAGTTCTACTTCCGGACGACGGACGTGACGGGTACGGTGGAGTTGCCCGAGGGTCGCGAGATGGTGATGCCGGGGGACAACGTGACGATCACGGGCGAGTTGATCACGCCGGTGGCGATGGAGAAGGAGCTGCGGTTCGCGATTCGCGAGGG
>CAYUZU010000147.1:0-1135 GCA_964448675.1 uncultured Planctomycetales bacterium | reverse complement strand
CTGGAACCGGGGCTCGACGCCTACCGGGACCGACCCCCTTTTGTTGAACGAATTGAGCTGCTTGACGAGGACCGCAACGCTCTCGACTTCGATGTGGTCAGCTATCCGCACGTGCTCTATTTGCGGACTTACCTCGGCAATTTCGGCGTGACGTTTCACGAGAAGACCGCCATCACCTTCGGCATGCCCGACGAACACGTCGCCGGGCTGCGCTTCCACGTCTCGCCGCAGTTCTGGGAGCGCCACTCCCAGGGCGGCGTCTTCAAAGCTATCCGCAATCTCTCCTATATCAGCAACCACGAACCTGTCTTCAACAGCATCACGCCCGACCAGGGTGGCTACACCGTCGAGATTCAGTTACCGGCAGACCAGGATCGTGCCATCACGCTCACGATTGGGGATGGCACCTCCGAGCAGGCGCCGGACTTTTCCACCACCTGCGAAAAATCGGAGGCGCGGTGGCACAGATGGTTCGACCGTATCCCCCCGGTGGCCGAGAGATATCGCACGACCTATGCATACGCCTGGTGGATCATGGCCAATAACCTGATCAGCCCTTTGGGGAAGGTGACTTACGAGGCCATGGCTCCCTCAAAGATCAACTACGTCGGGCTGTGGCTGTGGGACAGTGCCATGCACGCGCTGGCCTACCGTCACGTTGATCCAGAGCTGGCCCGCAACCAGCTGCGCTCCATGCTAGATTGCCAGCTGGCCGACGGCATGCTGCCCGACGCGATCTACGACGAGGGCGTCATCTCCGAGATCAGCCATCCCTTCCGGGCGGAAGTGACTAAACCGCCCATCCTGACCTGGACAGCGCTCAAGCTCCACGAGACCGATCCCGACATCGATTTTCTGCACGAGATCTACGTGCCGTTGGTACGTTGGAACGCCTGGTGGTTCAGCATGAACGACGATGACGTGGACGGCCTGGCGCAGTACAATCACCCCTATTCCTCGGGGCTTGACGACAGTCCACTCTGGGATGGGGAGATGCCGGTGGAGTCGCCCGACCTGAACACGTACCTCTGTGTGCAGATGGGCTCGCTGGCCATGATGGCCGAGGCCCTGGGGATGGAGGCGGAAAGCGAGATGTGGCGCCGGCGCGCCGCGTCCATCGTCCACCGGATGATTG
>CAYUZU010000146.1:0-1150 GCA_964448675.1 uncultured Planctomycetales bacterium | reverse complement strand
ATACGCAGCGCAGGTAGAAATCGTGCGCGTTAGGCGCCTGTTAGGGTTGCGCTCTGCGCGTGGTGATGGCAGACTGTTCGTCGGCAATGGTGCCGTTGGAAAGGAAGCCGTCATGGAGGTGTCGCTTCGTGGGAAGAAGGATCTTTCGATCCTTCGCGCGCGGGTTCGAAAGGAATCGAACGCCAAGCAGCGGGATCGCTACCGCGCCGTTGTGTTGGCACTGGAGGGATTTCAGGAACCGGAGATCCGTCTTCGCCTGGGTCGCAGCCGGGGCTTTATCCAACGATGGGTCTACGCCTATCGAGACAAGGGGATCGAGGGTCTCGTGGCCAAGAAGCCCCACGGTCAGCCTCCCAAGCTTCCCCGCGATCGCGAAGCCGAATTCAAGGCGTTGCTGAGCCAACCTGGTGCACCCCGGCGCGGGCGAGACGTGGCGGCATTGCTCCAAGCGCAGTTCGGGGCGAGTTACTCGATTCGCGGTGCGTTGCTCCTGTTGCACCGCTTGGGGTATGGGCCGTTGAAGCCTCGTCCGGTGAACCCGAAGAAAGACCCCGAAGCCGAAGCGCGATGGCTGCAGGGCGCCCCCTTTTTGTCCAGTCCGTCCGCGCCCGACATCCCGGTAAGTCCGTCGAAGTCTGGTTTCAGGACGAAAGCCGATTCGGGCAGAAAGGATGCTTGAGTCGGGTCTGGGCGCCGCGTGGCAGCCGACCGGTGATGCCGCTCCAGAACGAGTATGAATGGGTCTATCTCTACGGTGCGGTCAACCCCGACACCGGCGAATCGTGCGCGCTGGTGCTGCCGTGGGCTAACAGCGAGATGATGCAACTGCATCTGGACGCGATCAGCACTCAGGTCGGACCGAGACGTCATGTGGTGCTGGTGCTGGACAACGCCGGCTGGCATGGATCGAAGCGACTGCGCGTGCCCGAGAACATCACCTTGTTCCCGTTGCCGCCGTACTGTCCGGAACAGAATCCCATCGAACGACTGTGGCACTGGCTCAAAGACAACGAGTTCAGCAATCGCGTTTACGCAGACGCCGACGTCCTTCTGGAAGCCGTTGTCGACATGTGGAATACGCTCAACCCGGAACGCATTCAGAGTGTCTGCCACTGCTCATGGACGCACACGTGTTAAGTGCGCAGCGTAT
>CAYUZU010000145.1:0-1155 GCA_964448675.1 uncultured Planctomycetales bacterium | reverse complement strand
AGCTATACAGGTGTATAGTATTACTCATGGAAACCTGCGAGGAACTGGCCCGGGAGATCGCCACCTTGTCGGCGCACATCGATGCGGCCACCCACCGCCTTCTCGAGTGCATCCGGAGCTTCGATGAGACCGGCGGCTGGCACGAGCAGGGCGCCGTCTCCTGCGCCCAGTGGCTGAGCTGGCGGCTCGGGTGGGACCCGGGCACGGCGCGGGAGCGGGTACGGGTGGCGCGCGCCCTGGGCACGCTGCCCCTGATCGACGAGGCGCTGCGTACCGGAGGCCTGTCGTACGCAAAAGCCCGGGCGCTCACGCGGGTGGCGAGCCCCGCCAACGAAGCCGATCTGTTGGCCATGGCGCTCGTGGCGACCGGGGCCCAGCTGGAGCGGCTGTGCCGAGGCTATCGCACCGTGCGCACCGTGGCCGAGGGCCGCAAGGCGCCGGCCCCGGAGGAACGCTCGGTACACCGGCGGCTGCTGCCGGGTGGCATGGTCAAGCTGGAGCTGGTGCTGGAGGCGGATGAGGCGGACCTGGTCCTGCGCGCGGTGGACCGTGCCCGGGAGGTGCGCGCCGAGCAGGCGGCCCCGCGCGTTTCCGCGGAAACGCCCTGGCCGTCCCGGGCCGACGGGATGGTGAAGCTCGCCGAGTCGTTCCTGGCCGACCATCACGTGGGTGGAAGCGGGGGGGAGCGCTTCCAGGTCATGGTTCATCTCGACCAGGACGTGCTGGAAGCCGACGGGAGCTGGTCGGGCGCCCTGGAGGACGGGACGCGCGTTTCCGCGGAAGCGCTGCGCAGGGTGGCCTGCGATTGCGGCCTGGTCGGCGTGGGCGGCGACGGCCAGGCGCTGAGCATCGGCCGGCGCGCACGCAGCATTCCGCCCGCCATCCGCCGTGCCCTGATGCTGCGCGACCACGGCTGCGCCTTTCCGGGGTGCGCCCACACGCGATTCCTGCACGCCCACCACCTCCAGCACTGGCTGCACGGAGGCGCCACCAGCCTGGACAATCTTCTCATGCTCTGCAGCTTCCATCATCACCTGGTGCACGAAGGGGGGTGGAGGATCAGCGCCGCCGCGGACGGGGGCTTCCTGTTCCACCCGCCCCGCGGCAGCCCGGCCGCGGCGGTTCCCCCACGGGAGCGCGTCGTCGGTGCCGTGG
>CAYUZU010000144.1:0-1161 GCA_964448675.1 uncultured Planctomycetales bacterium | reverse complement strand
CGGATAAGTTGCACCGCCGACCACGAGAATGGAGGTCTTATGGAGTTCACGTCTGGTGCAGAAACCGAGAAGCGATCGCGAGCAGTGACGGCCCTGCTTAACGTATTGGAGCCGGACCTTCGGGTTATGAGCCAAAGCAGCTCACGGCGCGGAAGTTGTTGCCCATTCGCAAGTTACGGAATCAGCAAGAACTTAGGGACACCAGAATACGTCGGCATGTCGTGCATGCCGTGCATGTTGAGCGCGGTTTTAGTAGCAAATTGGTAGCAGGTCAACAGACCGGGTTGGGCTGGTGGAAGGGCGGTTTTGCCGCGCTTCGCGGGCGGTTGCGCGTCGCAACACGGGCGTTGCAAGCAGTTGCCCGGCTTCGGGCGGGGGTTCAAAATGTCGGGCACCGTTCATTTCGGTTCTGACACCGTGTTCATTCAGGTTTCATCGCCATGTTGCGCTGGCTACACGTCGCTGTCCATCTCCTTGTCGAAGCGGCATCCGCCCGTCGTGATGCCCGCATCCGGTTCCTCAAGGCTGAGGTCGAGATCCTTCGCCGCAAGCTGGGTGGGAACCGTGTGATTCCCAGCCCCGAGGACCGTGCCCGGCTGCTGGCCATCGGCCAGGAACTGAATCATAACGTCGCCGACATCATCGGCATCGTCACGCCCAAGACGTATTCTCGCTGGGTAATGGAACTAAGGGAAGGGCGCAATCCCAAGCGTGTCGGCCGGCCGAAGATCGTCCGTAACATGCGTGAACTCGTGATCCGTCTGGCGACGGACAACGGCAACTGGGGATACCGTCGCATCGTCGGGGAACTGCGGAAGCTTCGCCTGCGCCTGGGGCGGTCGTCGGTGCGGCGGATTCTGAAGGACGAGGGCCTGACGCCGTCGCCGACGCGGCGGAGCAGGGGCCCCGAGACGGTGTGGCAGAAGTTCATCCGGGTGCATCTCAACACGCTGGTTGCATGCGATTTCTTCACGAAGGACGTGATCACGCCGTTGGGCATGCGGGCCGCGTACTGCCTCGCGTTCATCCATGTCGGCACGCGCAGGGTCTTCCTCAGTCCGCCGACGTATCATCCGGACGAGCACTGGGTGCAGCAGCAGGGGCGCAACGCGTTGATGTGGCTCGATGACCAGGGGCTCGGGGCTCGCTTCCTGATCCACG
>CAYUZU010000143.1:0-1173 GCA_964448675.1 uncultured Planctomycetales bacterium | reverse complement strand
ACCCGAGACGTCGATGGATTCGGGCGCTTCCCACGCAGAGGCCCCGTTCGTCGCCACGCCGTACTCCTTGGCCGAGCGTGGTGAGACGAGGCACTCGCCCAGCTCGCCGCCCTCGATGAGCTTGACGTGATCGGGCCGAAGGAAGCCTGCCTCCTGGAAGTTCGGCGCCACGCCGTCTCGGGTGTTCTCGAGGATCCGCAGTGCAGGCGAGAGCCGCGCCTCGCCTTCGATGAGCTTCAGCAGTGACGTCTCCTTGGTCCGGTGCGCCTTGAGGCCGAACCCACCCCAGCCGAGCAGGCCGATCAGATCGTGGACGGCCGCGGGGGCGAGGTAGACGCGGTACGTACCGGGCTGAATCGTTCGAGAAGTGTGTGATAGGGCCCCGAGCTGCTCGAGGGCCCAGGCGAGCTTGCGGCGAAATCCCTCCGGCTGCCATTCAAAGCCGGCGTATACGGTCTTCACGGCCTTGTCGGCCTGAAGGTAGAAACTCCAATCGAAGTTGAAGTTGTGGTTCGTGTACCAGTTCCGCTGGCCGAGGGAGTTTGCGAAGCCTGCGTGGATGGCTCCGCCGGCGTAGATACCGACGAGGTCGTGACCGCTCCCGACGTTCTGGATCTCCGCCACGATGTCACGTGCGGCGGGCAGCTTGTCTTCCTCGAGCCGCTCAGTGGAGCTCACGTCCGTAGCGTAGAGCAGGTGCGGGTCGTCAGGCAGTTGCTCTCGGGCATCGCGGAGGTCGGTAAGCAATTCGCCGAGCCGCGGGCGGTCAATCTCGACGTCGCCGCAAAGGGGGACCGTGCCCGCCGCATGACGTTGGCCTTCGATCAGGTCGATGCTGATCGCGCGCTGCTCGACGCTGCCGGCCTGCCGGATCTCGTTCTTGTTGAAGCGGACGAAATCGGAATCCTCGGCCGAGAACGACGCGGTGTATACCTCGTTTCCCTTCAGCAGGGCGGTGATCTCGTCTGCGATGGTGTGGAAGTAGTCTTGCATGACTCGAGCTGCCTTCAGGAAAGATTGACTAGTGCCCCAAGAAGACTTTTTCGGGGGTGGCCCATGGCTTCAGCCGACGGGGTCCATCGCTCACGCGATGCGAACGCAAATCACCGAACGAATTCGTGTCCCCCACCTCTGAAGAGGTGGGCCACCCGACCTGGCCGAAGTGTCCGGACA
>CAYUZU010000142.1:0-1178 GCA_964448675.1 uncultured Planctomycetales bacterium | reverse complement strand
CTAGTGTCGTGACCAACTAATTTTTAGACATAATACTTTGACAATTTCTTGTCTGCCTTCTCTCTTGTGAATTTCCAATCTATCTTGCATTTATTCTTGTTTCGACCCCTCTCCCATGCCATAACTTCTTGTCTCAACATCTCCTTTTCTGGAATCCTTCTCCTTGTGCATTCTGTGTCCATAACACCAATCTCGATTTCAGCAACATTCAACCAACTGGCATGAACTGGTGTGTAATGGAACTCTATCTTGCTTACGAGACGATCTCCATCTTCTAATCCGTACATCTCATAAATTGCAGATTTCTTATGTGTGTTCAGGTTATCCAATACCAGATGTATCTTTTCAGCATCAGGATAGACACGATCTATCAGATGTCTCATGAATTTTGCGAAATCCCTTTTTGTTCTCCGAGAAGTCACCCTTGTGGTCCTTTTTCCAGCTTTGAATTCCACAGCCATGAAGATATTGGCATTTCCTCTACGGATATATTGATGGTCATATTTTTCACAATGACCTGGTGTCATTGGAATAGATTTACGTTTATCTTCTAAAAGTTGTTTGGGTTTTTCATCAAAACCTATGACTGGATTCTTCTTATCAAATGGCTTTTCGTATAGATCGAGTATGTCATACATTCGTTCTCGGAACTGTTGGTTTATCTCAGAGATACACCACATCTTTTTCATCCAAGGTCGAGATCTTGTTTTTTTAATATCAACCGTATTGTCTCTCTGTTTATTGTCTCGAAACCCTTTCTTCTTTGCAGTTTACTTGCAAGGAGCCTGATACTCCAACGTTTGTATCCTTTGGGTGGTTTTGTACACGCCAATGCGATAATTTCTACTTCTTGTTTAGGTGAATATTTCCTAGGTTGTCCCGATCTTGGTTTTTCTGAGAGAGCATTTTCGAGTCCTTCTTCTCGATATCTTTTCTTAATATTCGATACCGTAGCTCTACTTATGCGCAATGTATCTTTGATTTCCATCTCAGTTTTCCCATCGTTTAAAAGTAGTAATATATGTGCTCTTGTCAATTCTCTTGCGGTTTTGCGCCCCCGTTTGATGAAGTCGTTTAGAAATTCTATCTCCTCATCTTTAAGAGATACTTTAGCCATGTTTGAGTAATGTGTTACTGAGATAAATAAATGTCTAAGAACTAAATTGTCATGACACTAG
>CAYUZU010000141.1:0-1191 GCA_964448675.1 uncultured Planctomycetales bacterium | reverse complement strand
CGGGAACGGCCCCACGCGCCGGCAGACGATCTGGAAGATGCGACCCAGCTCGCCCGCGTCGAGATGCTGTTTGAGCGCCTGGATGGTCGGGCTGAAGCGCACGATGTGCCCCACCATCAACTTGCGATCCAGCGCTTTGGCCTTTGCGATGAGCGCTTCAGCCTCGGCGACCGTGGCGGCGATGGGCTTCTCGACCAGCACGTGTGCGCCAGCCTCTAGCGCGGTCTCTACCACGGCCCTGTGCTTTTTCGTGGGCACCGCGACCGTCACCAGATCAGGCTTTTCTTGCTCCAATAACTCGCGATAGTCGATGTAGGCCGGAACGCCGTACTTTGACCCAATCCGCGCGCCGGTCTCCGGCACCACATCGGCGACGGCGACCAGGTCGGCCTCCGCCAACTCCGCGTAGACCCGCGCGTGATGGCGTCCCATAGAGCCGACGCCGATGACGGCTGCCCGTAATGCTTCAGTCATGCAATCCTCCTTCACAGTCACTATGCAAAAACGTGACGTAAATCCGAAATGTCCTCCAGATCCTCCTGAAGAACCCGATAAACCAGGTACCGATCAATGTCCAGATAGTCGTGCACCAGGACGTTGCGAAAGCCGATCATCTGCATCCAGAGGTCTCCCAAGTCGGGTGAGAAGTAGTCGCGTTCAACCAGAATCCGAGGAATGTCTCGATAGCTTTCCACCATCCCCAGTTGCAGGTCTGCAATAACATGACTGCCCATGTTGTTCAAGGCCTCAATGGTCAGTTGCAGAAAGCGTTCGGTGCTGCCGTAGTGCTCAGGATCGGCCAGAAACGTCTCCAGATCATACCGGCGCAAACGATGGAGAATATCCAGGTATTCATCCAATTTGCTCAAGCGCCGCCGCAAAACCTCACGTCTGATCATTCAGCAGCCTCCGTTTGTATGCCGCGCGCTGGCGTTCCAGATAGGGTAAGAAATCGAAGTAGCGGCGGATAACGTAGGAGTAGAAGGTCCCGCGCTCGAAATACGCTGCCTGGTAGACGACGCGGTTGTAGCGCACCGCCTCGTACAACATGACCAGATCGTCGGTGTCCAGAAAGACCAGGTCCACGTGCTCGACGCCCGCGCGCACCAGGTCGGTGAGGATGTCCAGGCGCTGCTCGCGCACCGAAGCGTCCCGGGGCACGACGGCGAGATCGACGTCGCTCCTCGGTCG
>CAYUZU010000140.1:0-1204 GCA_964448675.1 uncultured Planctomycetales bacterium | reverse complement strand
GAGCAGTCCCTTCAGCAAGCTTTGAACGAAGCGGGATGCGAGGCAATGGCCCCTATAATCAAGCAGTTCGACACAAACGGTGAGCCGATTCGTGTCAACGGGGTCAAGCATACCGTCAAGGATTATGCTCCACAGACCTATGAAACGCCCTATGGCCCCGTACAGGTCGAACGTCATACGTATCAGAGCTCAAAAGGCGGACGGGCTTACGTGCCTCTGGAAAATGATTCCCGTATGGTTTTGAATTCGACGCCGAAGTACAGCCAGATCGTCTCGGGCAAATATGCCCGTTTCGGGGCCGATTCCATACGTGAGGACCTTCTGGAATGCAACGGTCGTGATATATCCCGCAACTATGCGAAAAAACTCAGCGATTACGTCGGCACGATTGCTCAGTGCTATGAGTCTGAATGGGAATATGAGCTTCCTGAGTTTGAAAAGCCTGTGGCATCAGTAAGCATTGGTATTGACGGTACATGCATATTAATGCGGGATGACGGCTGGCGTGAGGCAATGTGCGGCTCTATCGCTTTTTATGACAAACAGGGCGAAAGACTGCATACCATCTATTGCGGTGCGGCTCCGCAGTACGGCAAAGAGAAGTTCAGGGAGAAATTTTCCCGCGAGATCGAGAGAGTTAAAGAGAAATTTCCGAATGTATTGTATTTGGGTGTGGCGGACGGGGCGAAGGACAACTGGACCTTTCTTGAACACTATACAGATCGACAGATTCTTGATTTTTATCACGCAAGCGAGTATATAACCAAAGCAGCCTATGCTGTTTTCTATAAGGACAAGAAAGACAGAGAAAGATGGATTGATCAGTGGAACGACAGATTGAAAAATAAGCAGGGCACTGCCGGCAGATTTATAAAGGAGCTGGAAGAAAGGCAGGCGAATCTTGACCGCAGGAATTTTTTAGAACGCAGGGAGGAACTTCACAAGGCAATCACGTACTATAAAAACTACAAAAGCCGAATGTGTTATACGTATAATCTTAAAAACAATCTTCCGATAGGCAGCGGGGTAACGGAGGCGGCCTGTAAAACTCTGGTCAAACAGCGTATGTGTGTTTCCGGGTCGAGGTGGAAAGATGACGGTGCCAGTTGTGTTCTGTCCCTGCGTGCATTGAAATTAACCACAGACCGCTGGCAGCAGTTCTGGAGCTATATAATGAGACACGGAGCTACACTATGCTAAGCGA
>CAYUZU010000139.1:0-1221 GCA_964448675.1 uncultured Planctomycetales bacterium | reverse complement strand
CACCGATGACTTCGGATTTACAGCCCTTCCGGGTGGCGACCGTGGCAACGGTGGTAGTTTCGGCGGCATTGGCTACGGCGGGGACTGGTGGAGTGCTACTGAGTACAGTACCAATAGCGCCTGGGTCCGGGACATGGGCTACAAGTAACAGCAATGTAGGCAGGCACGGCAACGGTAAGGAGGTTGGGTTATCTGTCCGTTGCCTGAGGGATTAATTTATTTGATTCATTTGACTATTTGATTTATTTGATAATTTCCGCGAAGCGGTCGATTTTTTTGAAATGGCACAGTATAACGAACTACCTGTTTATAAAGCAACATACGATTTACTTTTGGCAATTTTCCAATTTACCCTGTTAAATAAGGCAAAGCCTTCCACAAAGTGGATTTAACAGGGTGAACAAAGGAATTTAGCAAGGAGTATAAATATACTGTTGGCGAGTGTTTAAAGAAAGAAACGATAGAACTGCTTGCGTTGATATACAGAGCAAATACAAGGCATCAAAAAGCCGATGTACTTCAAATTGCACGTGAGCAAATAGAAGTAATCCGTTTGCTGATACGTGTAATGAAAGATATGAAGCAAATAAGTCTTGAAAAATTCGTAAAAATAAATGAAGCAGTAGAAAATGTATCAAAACAATTAAGCGGATGGCAAAAAAGCCAAAAATAAAAGTTTTCCGCCTGAGTTCGGCAAGCCATGGTTTGCCGGAGCGTGCATTTTAAATCCGGTAACCCGCTGGCAATGTAAATACCTGCAATACCCAAAACAGGTTTTTGTTAGCTATAAAAGATTGTATTGCCTGCAAATGGTGGTGCAACAAATTGAGCGGTTACTTTTACAGCCCTTCCGGGTGGCAACCGTAACAACAATGGTAGTTTCAACAACATTGGCAACAACGGTAACTGGTGGAGTGCTACTGAGAACAATACCAATAACGCCTGGAACCGGAACATGAACTACAATAACAGCAATGTAAACAGGAACAACAACAACAAGGACTACGGTTTTTCTGTTCGTTGCCTCAGGGATTTAAAGGAAAACCTTGCCATGGGGTTATACCCCGTGGCATTTTTAAAAAAATAGAGTTATGCAACAACCTGACTTATTCTCAGCAATTGATGAAGAAAAAATTATACAGGATTTATTTCAAGCCTACTTCGATGCCAGGAAAAACAAACGCAATACCATCAACGCCCTTGCATTTGAAAAACACCTGG
>CAYUZU010000138.1:0-1230 GCA_964448675.1 uncultured Planctomycetales bacterium | reverse complement strand
TTACCCCAATTCGTATTGAAGTTCTTACTGAAATAGATGGTGTAGATTTTTCCGATTGATCCTTTTTCTCCAGCGAAAGCCCATGGCTGTAAAAAAAGGATTTCAGATATGGCTCTTGCTGCAACAGTTCATCACTGATACATTTAAGTGTGTATACTGTAAGAGTAAAGAAGGCTGTGACAAAACAATTGAGGAAGTGCCCTGAGGTTATACAGATTCTTTTTGATGACTTGGTGGAAGATATGGAACGTAAAGGTATATTATGCTGGTAGTAGAGAAAGCGTACCGTGAACGGGCTGCTTTCTCTCTTGTTGAATTAGCAGAAAAGATAGGAACAAAATACCCTAATCTTTCAGCGATGGAGAATGACCGAAGGGTTATCGGATTGAATATGGCCAGAAAGCTTGGAGAAGCTCTAAATGTCGATCTTAAAAAGTTTCTTCAGTGAGATTATTCTAACATTTCCCTGACCCTGGATTGGTTCATTAATTCATCAATATGTAAATGTGAGACAGCAAGATCAATCCTTTCGACAATTTCCTTTTCCGGCAGCCCGTGATTCTCGCATCCGAAGGTAAGCTCCGAATTTGTATCCATGCAATAGAACTGGGAACGCGCTTTTTGAAAAACACTGCCTACATGTTCTGCAATTCATGGAGCTGCATTTCTCGTGCATTCCTTCCATTGATCAGACGGGTCAGGGTAATTTAAGACGACCACGATCACGCCGGCGGAGATCCTCACTTCTGGTACGATCCGACGAATGTGATCGTCCGGGCGGAGAACATCGCCGAGGCGCTCAGCCGGTAGGTGTTCCCTGCGTGCGACTATAACAGAGGCTTAACTACGGTGGAGTGTGCGGCATCCCCGCGGTGCCGCACAGCCCCGCCTTGACGTTGAACAACCTGCGGTTCCGTTATCCCGGTTCCGAGGGTGATGTACTCGAGGGGGTCTCCCTTACCGTTCACCCGGGAGAACGGGTCGCCCTCGTGGGGCCGAACGGCGCGGGAAAGTCTACGCTCCTTCACCTCATTCTCGGTATTGAAACGGGGCATAGCGGAAGCATAGAAGTCTACGGTAATCCGGCGCACAAGTGCCGCGACCGGGTGGATGAGGCGCTGTCGACGATGAGGATTACCGATCTCGCCGATCTCCAGGTCGGAGAGCTTTCGGGGGGGCAGCAGCAGCGGGTGATGCTTGCAAGGACCCTCGCTCACGATGCGGATTTGC
>CAYUZU010000137.1:0-1232 GCA_964448675.1 uncultured Planctomycetales bacterium | reverse complement strand
TGCGGTTTACCCAACGGCTGGCGGCCGGCTTGCGCGATGAGCGCCATGAGCCGCGGCACACCCAGCTTGAGATGCTGCGCCAACGCCTCTACGGCATTCTGGCCGACTACGAAGACTGCAATGACCACGACGCGCTCCGCGACGATCCCGTTTTCAAGATCGTGGCCGACCGGCTGCCCGAAGATGATCCCCTCGCCAGCCAGCCCACCCTGTCACGCTTCGAGAACGCCGTCACGATCGACACGCTCTGGCAGACCCTCGACTTCCTGACCACCACCGGGATCGAACGCCTGCGCGACAAGCACGGCGGCCAACTCCCCGACCAACTCACCCTCGACCTGGACGCCACCGACGACCCGGCCCACGGCCAGCAGCAACTGGCGCTATTCCACGGCTACTACGAACAGCACCAGTACTTCCCGATCGTCATCAGCGAACCGACTACGCAGCACGTCTTCTACGCGGCCCTGCGGCCCGGCGCTGTGCATGCCGCCCATGGCGCGGATGACGATGTGCAATTCGTGGTGGATCGGTTGCGGCAGGCCCACGCCAACATCGCCATCCACGTCCGCGGCGACAGCGGCTTCGGCGTGCCGCGGATGTACAAAATCTGCGAGGAAAATCGCCTGACCTACACCTTCGGCATCGGTGCCAACAGACGCTTGCAGGCCCTGGCCCAACCGCTTCTCGATCAAGCCGTCGCCGAATACGAACGCACCGGCGAGAAGCAACGCCTGTTCACGTTCTTCGCCTATCAGGCCGGCTCGTGGGATCATCCTCGGACGGTGATTGCCAAGGCCGAGTGCCAGGCGGTGGGCACGAATCTGCGCTTCGTGGTGACCAATCTTGCGGTGAACTCCGATGCGGACGCCGAGCGGGTCTACGACGACTACATCCAGCGGGGCACGAGCGAGCAGCGCTTTGACGAACTCAAGAACGGCCTGCACGCCGACCGGCTGAGCTGCCATCGCTTTGTGGCCAACTTCTGGCGGTTGCTGTTGCACACGGCGGCGTTCAACCTGCTGAACTGGCTGCGGGATGATCCACAAGTACCGGCCGAGCTACGCACGGCCCAGCCGGCGACGTGGCGTAGCCGTGTGATCAAGGTGGCGGCGACGGTGGTGCAATCGGCTCGGCGCGTGGTCGTGGCGATCGCCGGCCAGTGGCCGCATTGGTCGAACTACGTCGCGGTTGCCCGCCGCGCCATCGCACTGCCGGAGCGCGTCGGCGCC
>CAYUZU010000136.1:0-1241 GCA_964448675.1 uncultured Planctomycetales bacterium | reverse complement strand
AGAGGTGGTTGCGGAAATTCGGACAATTGCTTAAGGTGGAATAAAGAAGTATTTAGGAGGATCAACAGAATGAACAAGCGACGTAGTTTTTCGGCCGAGTTCAAGGCCCGTGTAGCGCTTGAGGCGCTCAGCGGTGCCTATACGATGTCCGAATTGTCATCCAAACACGGAGTTCATCCGAATATGATTGCGCAGTGGAAGCGTCGAGTCCAGGAGGGTCTGCCGGAGCTGTTTTCGCGCAAGTCGTCTGCTGGTGAGGATTCGAAAGATGCGGAGATTAGGGAGCTTCACGCCAAGATCGGTCAGTTGATAGTGGAGAAGGATTTTTTATCGCGGGCGTTCGGTCGATGAGCCGTGATCGGAGAAAAGCGCTTGTGACATCGGAGTATGGTCGGCTCAGCGTGGCACGTCAATGTGAGTTGGTGGGAATCTCGCGTTCCTCGCACTACTACAGGGCGAAGGGCGAGAGTGATTTCAACCTTGCTCTGATGCGCCGTATCGATCGTCAGTATCTGAAGACACCCTGGTACGGGTCTCGCCAGATGGCCCGTCATCTGCGCCGTGAGGGTATCTCAACCGGTCGGGCCCGTGTTCGTCGACTGATGCGGTTGTTGGGCCTGCAGGCGATCTATCAGAAGCCACACACGTCTATTCCGAACAGCAGGCACCGGGTCTATCCGTACCTGCTTCGTGACCTGGCGGTTGTTCGTCCGAATCAGGTTTGGTGTGCGGATATCACCTACATCCCGATGCGTCGGGGTTTCCTGTATCTGGTGGCGGTGATGGACTGGCATACTCGCGCGGTGTTGTCGTGGCGGTTGTCGAACACTCTTGACAGCTCTTTTTGTGTCGAGGCGCTGAATGAAGCCTTATCGCTCTATGGACGGCCGGAAATCTTCAACACCGACCAGGGGAGCCAGTTTACCAGTGAGGAGTTCACCGGCGTGCTTTCCGACTCTGGAGTCCGTATCTCGATGGACGGCAAGGGGCGCTGGATGGATAACGTCTTCATCGAACGCTTGTGGCGGTCGTTGAAGTACGAGTGTGTTTACTTACGGGAGTTTGAGACGGGAGAGGATGCAAAGCGGGAGATTGGCAACTGGATGGAGTACTACAATACGGATCGGCCGCATTCTTCCCTTGCGGACAAGACCCCTATGGAGGTATATTCAAGCATGGTGGCGGCATGATGAATCACAAAACATCCACCTTAAATAAGCCGCCAAACTGTCCAACAAACC
>CAYUZU010000135.1:0-1244 GCA_964448675.1 uncultured Planctomycetales bacterium | reverse complement strand
CATGCAGGGACCGTGGAGGCAATCCAGATCCTGGAAGATTATCTGCCCAACGCCCATGCCAAAGTGAGCATGCTGGCGGAAATCGCCTGGGATGAGGGGATGGCCTTTGCGCCGGAGTCCTTTTCTTCAGATCGCACCGAGCTCTTGAAGCGAGAAAGCGTCTTGTGGTCGTGGGAGGAGCGTCTCGCCGATCGACAATATGCTATTGATGAACAGATACGACCGGCACTGAAGCAGCACCGGTATGAGGTTGAAGTCATGCAGCGGGTTCTGGAGAGCGTTGAGGACCCCGAAGAACGGGCACTCTGGGAGGACGAGCTCGCTGACTTGCACGAGCACATCGCAGAACTGCACCGCGACCTGGAATACTTTAAGCAGGAAATCGAGCTCTGCAAGACCATGCTCCTGGCTATCGATTTGGATATCGAGCGGTTTATAGACGGAGAAAGCGACATAGAGGCAAGCTATGATTCTCCAAAATCACGGTGAGGAGTTAGCTTGACACTTTCAATTCCGGTGTCATTTTGGAGTTACTGCATTCTTGCTTGGAGTCCCCATCCCCGGGGCGTCTATGGCAAAATGCCGTGGCTGCTCTAGTCCGCCCCCGAGGGGAGCATGGGCTGAGTCAAGTATGCGCTGGACAAAATGTCAATCTAATCTAAACCATGCTGATTTTTCAGACGTTTGTGGCTCTATATGAGGCGATCCGCAATCAAGCTCACCGAGACGTAGGAGAACGCAAGACTAAAAACCCGATTCTTTCCCAAGTAGCTTTTGTCATTTTACATTGACCCAGGAGGTTATCTGTTTATGAGCAAACCCAAGGCATTGATCACGGGTATCACCGGGCAGGACGGCTCGTATCTGGCCGAATTCTTGCTGGAAAAAGACTATGAAGTGCTGGGCATGGTACGCCGTAGCAGCACCGTCAACTTCAACCGGATTGAGCATATTCAGGACAAGGTCGAGTTGGTATCCGGCGATCTACTGGATCAGAGTTCGCTGTCGGGCATTTTGCGTGAACATCAGCCCGCCGAGGTCTACAATCTGGCGGCACAGTCCTTCGTGCCGACGTCGTGGGAGCAGCCCGTTTTCACCGGCGGGGTGACGGCACTGGGCGTCACGCGCATGCTGGAAGCGGTGCGGACCGAAGCGCCCGACGCGCGTTTCTATCAGGCCAGTTCTTCGGAAATGTTTGGGAAGGTGCGTGAGGTGCCGCAGACTGAGTAGACGCCTTTCTATCC
>CAYUZU010000134.1:0-1253 GCA_964448675.1 uncultured Planctomycetales bacterium | reverse complement strand
CCTTTCGTGAACTCTTTTTCGTTACTTTAACTTCTTGACCATCTTTGAATATGACTCCATTTAAGACTTTCTCAACCAGCTCAGGAGCATTGATCCTGCGCCATCGCAACTGCGCTCTCTGAATCAACTGAAAGATCAAAAACAAAGCCGACCTGGGCGACTTGATCCGTCGAGCAGCATTGGTGCGCAGCTTGACCGGAGCAAAGATCGACTCGATCGGATTGCTGGTCTTTAAAGAGACCCAGTGCTGCTGTGGATAGGAATAATAAGTCAATAAGGACTGCCGGTCCTTCAACAGGCATTCCACCCCGCGTGGATACTCCTTGCCATAAAGAACAGAAAACCGATCCATCAACTCCACAGCCTTGTCTTTGGTGGCAGCATAATACATCTCCCGCAGATAGCCCTTGACTTCCTCATGCAGACGTTTCGGGAAACAGGCCAGCACATTACGCATCTTATGCACCCAGCAGCGCTGTTCATCCGCCTTCGGATAAACCTCCCGCACGGCCGCCCATAAGCCCAGAGCGCCGTCGCCTACAAACAGACGCGGATCCGATAAACCTCGCTCCTTCAGGTCGCGCAGTACCGCGGCCCAGCTCTCAGTCGATTCACGATAACCCTCCTGGATTGCCAGCGGCTCCTTGCGGCCTTCATGGTTAACTCCCAGCACCACCAGCAGGGCGGTCTTGTCCTGAGACAAACCGGCTTTGGGATAGATACCATCGCACCACAGGTAAGCATAGCCGCCCGATGACAGCCGACGTTTGCGCCAGGACTCGTATTCAGCCTCCCACTTCTCCTTCAGACGGGTCACCGAGGCGGACGAGAGGCTGGCTCCCTCGCCCAGAAAACCTCGCAACGCCAGCTCGAAATCGCCTGTCGCCAATCCATGCAGGTACAACTCCGGGATCAGTTCCCTGACCTTCTCAGACTGACGTTGATAGCTCGGCAATACCTGAGACTTGAAACGAACCCGGCTCTCACGCACTCGCGGGGCGCGAATCTTAACCGTCCCGGTTCCAATCGCCACTTTGCGATCCTTGCCGTAGCCATTGCGATAACCACGGAACTCGCCTGTCCGCTCATAGGACTGGCGACCCAGAAACTCCTCTACTTCTGATTCCAGGACCGCTTTCAGCATCCGACGGGCTCCCTCAAGGGCCAATTCATCCAGACTTTTTTCAAACTTTTCGGTTGACTCTGGTCCAACTTTTCCATAATCTCTCATCAGCGTATCCTTTCCCTTTAAA
>CAYUZU010000133.1:0-1282 GCA_964448675.1 uncultured Planctomycetales bacterium | reverse complement strand
CTATCCCAGGGCTTGCGGCGCGGCGCCCTGGGCTACACACCGTCGGGCCTACGGCCCTTCCGTGATTCGCGCTCCCGACGTTCCAGCTGAGAGACCATGTGCCCGCTTCGCTCGAGGGGAGTGGCTGTCTGCATCGGCTGTTCGACCTTGTCCCAGTCCGGGGTCGTTTCCTCCTGCAGTGCCGTCGCCGCCTGTTGCGGCGATTCTTCCTGGACGGGATCACTCACGCGTCATCGCTCCCAGACGACGTGGCCGGCCTTGACCGTCATCTCGACGTGACGGCGCTTGTCGAGGATGACGAGGTCGGCGTCCTTGCCGACGGCGAGGATGCCCCGGCGGTACTTCCACTCCAGGATCCGCGCGGCGTTGAGGCTGGCCATCTGCGAGGCCTGCGGCAGGCTCGCGCCCCCGTGCTTGATCATGGTCCGCATGGCCTTATCGAGCGTGGTCGTGCTGCCGGCGAGCGTGTCCGGGGCATCGGCGAGGTAGGCCCGCGTGTTGCGGACGATCACCTTCTGGCCGCTGAACTCGTACTCGCCGTCGGGCATGCCGACGGCGCGGATGGCGTCGCTGATTAGGACGATCTTGTCGTGGCCTTTGACCTTCATCAGCAGGTGCAGGATCGCGGGGTGCAGGTGGACGGCGTCGGCGATGACCTCGACGAAGAGCTCGTCGCGGAGCAGCGTGCCCGCCAGGACGCCCGGCTTGCGATGGTGCATCGGCGGCATGGCGTTGAAGATGTGCGTGACGCCCTCGAGGCCGTTGTCGATCGCCTCGGCGATCTGCTCGTAGCGGGCGTTCGAGTGGCCGATCGAGAGGTGCAGCGGATGCCTCGGGCGCTCGCCCCCGGTCGAGCCGGCGGATTCGCTCATCGAGGCCGCCCGTAGGATGGCCATCGCCCCGGGGATCTCCGGTGCGATCGTCATGACGCGGATCCACGGCCCGCCGACGTCGATGATTTCTTGGAAGGCCTCCACGGTGGCCGGCCACATGTAGTCCGGCCGGA
This sequence comes from uncultured Planctomycetales bacterium, assembly GCA_964448675.1. Lineage (GTDB taxonomy): Bacteria > Planctomycetota > Phycisphaerae > UBA1845 > Fen-1342 > CAYUZU01. Next base: position 276 of record CAYUZU010000133.1, on the reverse strand, counting down.
TCGCGCCGTGCATCTCGGGGTTGAGGAACGGGCCCTCCAGGTGGATGCCCTCCACGATGCGCTCGGGGCCGTGTGATTCGCAATAGGTGCGGAGGCGCCGGATGCAGTCGAGGAATCGTTGTTTGGGCTGCGGGTAGACGGTGGCGATCACGGACGTCGTGCCGTGGCTGGCGTAGAAGTGGCTGATCTTGTCGAAGGTCTCGAAGGTCGCGCTCTCGTCGGCGAAGACGAGCCCCTGTCCGCGGTGGACGTGGATGTCGATGTAGCCGGGCAAGA
>CAYUZU010000132.1:0-1291 GCA_964448675.1 uncultured Planctomycetales bacterium | reverse complement strand
CGCCCAGAGAGTCGGAAGCCCAGGCTCCTATCCCGGTGGGCCAGGGTGAGACCATTTTACTGGTGGAAGATGAGCCCCGGCTAAGAAACGCAGAGCGCGCCATGCTGGAGGCCCTGGGCTACCGCGTGGTCACCGCCAAGAACGGACGCGACGCACTGGTGCAATGTCAAACAGCGGGCCGTTTAGAAGAGCACTGCCCCCGCATTGATCTCGTGATCACCGATCTGGTCATGCCAGAATTGGGCGGCGAGGAATTGCTGCGTGAACTGCAAAAGGTCCGTCCTACGCTGCCAGTGTTGGCCGTCACGGGCTATGCATTACAGAAAAAAGATCTCGATCAGATGAAAGAGATAGGTTTTGTGGATGTGTTGGCCAAGCCCTTTGATATGGAACAGCTCGCCCGTGTGGTGAAGTGTGTGACTGCTTTGGGCACATGACCGGACCTTTAGGGACCTTCTTCCCCCAAGAGCCTACTTCGAACGTGACGGGTCAAGCACGCACCAGATTGATACTCGAATTTCTGCTGACTCCATTATGAACAGTAAAGCCAACCCGGATCAATAAAAGCAATCGTTTAGGTTTGTGAGCGTCCAGGTGCACCGCACGTGCGGATCGAAATAAACCGCGCTACAAAGTTCTCCGGGCATAGTTTAGGAGTCTCCGGCTCGTGAACTTCGGCGAAAGTGCGTCGCACCTCAGCAGACTAAATAGATACCAATAAAATCTGCCATCTTATGAATTTCCTTAGCGTTCTTGGCGCTTTTGCGTGAGGGTCATGCTTATTTCAGTGAAGTCAAGTTTTTACATCCAAGTCGAGATTTGATTATGTCCAGAGAGACACCCACAACGGTGTTCCGGCGCTGCCTGGCGATGCTGCGACGTCTCCAGCGCGGTCCTGCCACAAAGGAAGAACTGATCCAGGCTGTTTTTGATGCCTTGGACGCCGAGGTCTACGGGAATGCTACAGGACGCCCCCTGGATAAACGCTTTGAGCGCGACAAGCGAAAAATCCGCGAGATTTTTGGGGCAGAGATACGCTACCGTCGTTCCACCGGCACGTACAAACTTGTCGATGCCTGGGAGCCATTGATGGATCTGCCTGACGTCTCTCTGCGGGCAATGGCATTCCTCCAGGAGACGTTTACACCCGATGCGCCGGGCTACGAGCTGGTACAGAACTTCCTGGCGACACTCATCAGTTACCTTTCCCCCGAACGGCGCGGCGACCTGGACCGGCAGCGCACCGCGTTGGAGGTGACCTGGGGACGTCGCGACGAGGACGAGATCGACC
>CAYUZU010000131.1:0-1300 GCA_964448675.1 uncultured Planctomycetales bacterium | reverse complement strand
TACTGCTCACATACGCCCCCCCTCGCAACCACACGTCCATGGTAGAGGTCGGCGTGAGCATGGTGGCGTTGTAGTTGGAGGCGAAGGTCCACTCGGAAGCACCTTCGCTTGGCCAGGTCGTGCGATAAACATCTCCCAGTGTCATGCCTTTTCCGGTGGAAACGGTTACGTCTCCTTGGAAAGTGGAAGTGCCTGTTCCGAATAAAATGTTCTCATTGTTGGTGGTGTTAATATTAAGCTGTCCGCCGGCGTCTATGGTGAATCCGGCCCCCATCATGGTCAAAGCCCCGCCGGTATAATCACCGTTGATACGAAGAGAATCGGTGCCGACGTAAATGTCGTTTTCCACGAATAAAGTATCTCCCACGCCCAACAGGTCATGCACGTACATATCGTCGCCGTCCAGGACGAAAGTGGAGGTGGTGATGGCTTCGCTTGTCGTGGCCACGTACATGTCACCGTTGATTAAAACCAGGTCGTTGTCAAATTCGCCATATATCAAAGGCGAGGCGCTGTTTGAATTTTCAATATACAGCTTGTTGGCTCCGGTTTCGTTGTAGCCGGCTTGATAGCCGAGAAAAATATTGGCATTGCTGCCGGTAGTTAGGTTATGTCCGGCTTCGTCGCCAATGATGGTATTATAGTTTGCCGAATAATCAGCGGTCCCTCTTCCGGCCAAGGTGCCGATGAATACATTGTTTGATCCGGTCTGTAGATAATAACCGGCGTCATAACCCATCCCAATGTTATATGAACCGGTGGTGTTTCTGTAAAAAGTGGATCTGCCCACGGCCACATTGTAATCGCCGCTCGTATGCAAAGCCATGGCGATATAACCCAAGGCCGTATTGGCGTCCGAGCTCTGATTTGCCTGCAAGGTTTGAAAACCGACAGCCACATTTTGTCCTCCATCTTGATTGGCCGATAGTGCTAAAGAGCCAAAGGCGCTGTTGTACCCACCCGAAGTATTGGCATCAAGCGTCTGGCTGCCGAAAGCCGAATTATAGTTGCCGGTATTACTGCTTCCGCCTGCCTGGTAACCGACAAACGTTAAATTGTTTCCGGTATTGTTCAAACCGGCGTTCTCGCCCACGAATAAATTGTTTGTTCCGGTAACGGATAATACCGCGGTGCCACCGATCTGGTAGTCAAAATTAGCGCCCAAATCAGCGTTGCCATAAACGCTCAGATGATCGCCCACGGTCATGGTACTGCTCACGTATCCGGCTCCTTGCAGCCATACGTCCATACTACTTGTCGGCGTGAGCATGGTGGCGCCGTAATTGGAGGCGAAGGTCCA
>CAYUZU010000130.1:0-1300 GCA_964448675.1 uncultured Planctomycetales bacterium | reverse complement strand
AATCTTCCCAGAGCTTTCCGAATATTTGATTTTTCTCGACAAACAAGGGTGTAAAATCAACGAGAATAGCGATAGGCCGGGCCGGGATATTCCATCTCCCGATCCGAATTTTTAACCCGGTTTCAATTGCTCTTTCTTTCCATATTTCATAAATGGAATTATCCTCTATAAATTCCGGGTTTTCACGTGTTTCTTTCCATACATCAGGACCAATCACAATATAATTATCTCCGAGCTTTTCTTTCAGGCTTAATGACTTTGTTGCTATAACAGTATGGATACCCCCCACTTTATTGCAAACTTCCCAACTGGTTTCAAATAAAAAATCCGGTTTTATCATGTGTTGAGTTTTTACTAATTCATAAATAAAACTTAATCCTAACGGAAAAAAGAAATTTCATTAAAAATTTGTTGTACTAAAGCAAGTTCCGCACCTGATTTTCAATCTTTTGCCTGTATTTTTGAACCTCCGCTTTAGCAGGTTTTCCGATATCTGCTTCCTTTTCTAATAATGCTTTTCTTGCTCTTACACCAAGATTGGAAACGATTTTTTCTCTCAGCTTTTTTTCCACTCCCTGAATAGCGATAACAAGATCGTCCGGATCAATTTTCCGCAATATTTCTTTGGTTTTTGTTTTGGAAATATCTTTTAATTGATTGAATCCAAACTTATCCGACCTTGTTTTACCACTTTTTTTCTTTCTGGGTTTTCTTTCTTTTGTTTTGATTTTACTTGCCGGTTCAGATATGTTCTTCGGTTTCGGTTTAGGAAGCTGTTCTGCATCTTTTAACTCAAGACAATGTTCTAAACGAATAATAAAATCCGACAAAATATTCATATAGTTAATAAAAGCCTCATAGGGAGACCCATAGGGATTGAAATATTTGTGCACATCACCATCGGAAAACCATTTCGTGCACATGTAGTAAAAGTGATCACTGGTTTGCAGGTAATGCCAGTCGCTAATTATATCAGCATCATTGCACTTGTTCACTTTTGGTTCCAGGGCATATAATTTATCAAAGGCTTCATTCTGTAAATCATTTCCCAGCCATGCGGTCAGGTCTCTTTCTTCATCCGCCCATGAGATGGGATGAGGAACATGTATTGCGGAAACAGGCTGAAGCATTCTGCTAACTTCGGAAGGTGTATGAAAAGAAAAGCCGGTTAGCCTGAAAACTTTTTCCGGTAATGCTTTCATAAACTCGAAGATACCTGTTTCAGGCCACTGGTGTTCTCCGAAGGTTTCATAATCCATAAACAAATTCACCATTTCCTCTTTTTTATCAATCTGATTAA
>CAYUZU010000129.1:0-1301 GCA_964448675.1 uncultured Planctomycetales bacterium | reverse complement strand
CGTGGCGCGTAGCCGGGTCAGCGGCCCTTCAGAGAAATTAGAGAATTGCTTATAGAGCCACGCGGCCACCATGAAATCCAGCACTGCATCGCCCAAAAATTCAAGGCGTTGGTTATGGTAATCTTCACCTGCCTCATCTGGATGTTCATGGGCATAAGAAGGATGCGTCAAGGCCAATCGCAGCAGCTCGATATTCGAAAATTGATAGTTTAGTTGGGCCTGTACGCTCTTCAACACATCTTCGTATGTCATCATATCCTACCCCACATCTAGTAACCACTTGAATTATAGCACATTCACATCCAGAAACATAGGACTGAGAAGAAAGGGGATGTGAAGCAGATCTAAATCTTCACCGGATCTGGCAGATCAAGCACTCTAAACACAATGGGGATTGATTTGGAAATCTTGAAGCGAGCACTGAAGTACTCTACCGAAGCCTTTCGGCTGACCGTCCACCTTCGTGGACGGGATACTGCGTCGACGTAGGGCGACGCCCGGCGCGCCAGCGCCTCGAGTAGCGACTTCCCATGGCCACTGGGCCATCGGGCCAGGGCAGTCGCGGTATGAAACTCTTGTTCTCGCTACCCTTCGACTCTTGCTTGAAGGGGATTGCCAAAGCCACGCTTGCGATAAGACCCTATCACAGTACTATTGTACCGTTGACAATAACGCAATAAAAGGTTAAAATAGTGTATAGGTGAAACTGGGCGTTACAAATCTACGTTAAATACGATTATATTGATCTATTCTCAAAGTCCTTATACGATCAAATAGATAGGGCTGGGAGGGCAATCATGTATCAACGTAAAAAGGGACAGGCTACCGTAGAATTCGCCTTGATTCTGCCACTCCTCCTTGGCGTCATGTTAGCTCTCATTGATGGTGCCTTTCTCGTGCAAGGATACCTCACCGTCAATCACGCGACACGAGAAGCAGCACGCTGGGCCATCACATATCAGCCACGCAAGGGCGATTGCCTTCATCACGACGTAAACGGCGACCCCATCTCCGAGCCCTGGCCTAACTGTCCAGTTGGGGGACATCCCGACGTCAGCGAAACGGACGAGGCGTATCACCTCCGGCGGGTTCAGCTGATCAAGCGACAGGCGACCGACTCTGCACTGGGACTCCGCATCCAGTTTCTCTGCAACGGTGATCCCAGCGATTCGTCTACTGTCAACATCTTTTAATGCATCGGCGACCACCTTGAGGACCCTGGTATGTTCGGCGTTCACGTATGGGGCTACCAATCGCATAGTACCCCCTTAGAATACGAGCAGCCAGGCATCGAAGGGCTT
>CAYUZU010000128.1:0-1303 GCA_964448675.1 uncultured Planctomycetales bacterium | reverse complement strand
CGCGGACTGCAGGTCCTATTCACACAAACATGGAGATACGTTGTGCTCACCGCTGTCTTTAGCCGACTAGTACCGGTGCTGTTGCTGCTGGCGCTGGGGTATTGGTTACGGCGTCGTCACTTCGTCACCGAGACGACCATTGAGCAGCTGAAGAAGCTCGTCGTGAATCTGACGTTGCCGGCGGTGCTCTTCAACACCTTTTTGAAGATGGAACTGCAGCTCGCCTATCTGGCTGTTTTCGGGCTCATGTTCCTGCTCTGTATGGCGCTGTTGGGGTTGGGACACTTGCTCAAACCTCACCTAGGGGCCGATCACCCGTATTTCCCCTTTTTGCTCACCGGATTTGAATATGGGATGTTGGGCGTGGGGCTCTTCGGCACCGCTTACGGTTTGGATCAGCTGGGCTACATCGCCGTGGTGGACCTGGGCCACGAGCTCTTTATCTGGTTCGTCTTCTTAGGTTTCCTGCTCGTCAAACGTGACGGCATCCGCGAACCCCGGCGGCTGCTGCGTGCCTTTGCTACCTCGCCCGTGATTTTAGGGATTCTGGTAGGACTCGTCTTCAACGTGACCGGCGCTCATCGTTGGTTGACCGATTTTTTCCTCACGGCGGCGCTGCTCGCCACCTTAGAGCAGCTAGGCAGCATCACCGGCCCGCTCGTCTTGTTGGTCATCGGTTACGGCATTGCCCTGGATCGAAAGGGGGTTCGAGCGGCGTGGCCGATTGTGGCAATTCGCCTGGGACTGCTGATCCCGTTGGCGCTCCTTCTGAACGCCGTTGTGCTTGACGGCCTGCTGAATCTGGAGCCACCTTTCCAGGCAGCCCTCTTCACCTTGTTGATCCTGCCGCCCCCCTTTATCATTCCCCTCTACATGCCGGACCTGCCGGACGAACGGCGCTACGTCAATAACGTCCTGACGCTGCACACCGTCGTCTCCATCGCCGTGTTCACCCTCTACGCGGCGTTGACGACGGCATAAAATTACCCCACGCAAAGGTTTACTTACGAAGACTGTGCTCGCTCCGGGAAGATCTTGCCGGAGTTCTAATCTTATCTTTTGCAGATGAAGGAAATTATCGAGTGGGCATTAAGGATGTTTGTAGATATCGTGACTACCAATCCTTCTGAAGGCAAAAACCGTTTCGCCAGTCTTGGGGACGTTATCCTTATGAAATGTGAAGATATATTTACCGGTAATATGCCCCTCAAATATGCCTTCTCAACCTTTCATTGGCTTGATTCTGAGTGAAGGGTGGTAAGGGGGGATTGGATTCTTCTGAAGTAACCTGAATTTCTTCTTA
>CAYUZU010000127.1:0-1321 GCA_964448675.1 uncultured Planctomycetales bacterium | reverse complement strand
GGAGTGTTGCCGGATACTCGGCTGCATTGATCTGCGGACAGTGCGGATGCACCTGAGGCGGCTTGATGAGGCGCTAAAAGAGGTAGCCCTCATGTTGGCCGAGAGACAGGCTGCCGCAGTTCATCTTCATCCCCCCACCTCCCAGCTTCGCCCCCTCACCTCTCTCGAGCGGGCCGAAGAGCTGCTGGCCCGGCAGGAAGAAGTGCATCTGAGGGCCGGCGGCAGCAGCCGCCGTTCTCCGGCCCTGCGGCCACTTCTGCAGGCGGTGCTGTGGAAAAAAAAGGGAAAAGTTTTAACGAGTTATGCCTCACGCCCTCCTCCCGAATCGTGATAAACCTTCTGAAAATACTTTCAGAAGGAGTGAAAATGGAGAGAAGCGACTTAAGAAACATTGACGAGAGACACCTCGATGCCTGGAGCGGGAGAGTTACGCTGGTGGAGACCTTGCTCGATGAGGCGATCGACGAGGGCGAGCGGCAGCAGGTTCGCCGCAGATACATCGAAGAGCACGGAGTGAGCGAGCGGACGATTCGCAATTACCTGAGCCGCTATCGGGAGAGAGGAGCGGAGGGGCTGCTGTTCTACAAACCGAAAGGCCCTTCTTCGCCTCGTATTCATGACCGGCAGGTGAGGGAGAAGATACTCGAGCTCATCGAAGAGCGGCCGAGCAGGACCGTTCCGCAGCTTCGCAGGCTCCTGAGCGCCGACAGCGAACGTGCCGAGGCAGTGGGGCAAGTCTCCGACAGGAGTATCTACCGATTCCTCGCCGAGGCCGGGCTCACCCAGAAAGCCCGCAGGGAGAAGAGCTACGGGGCAGGAAAGAGAAGTTATCATAAGTTCGAGGCCTCCTGCTCGATGGAATTGGTGCAAGGGGACGCGAGGGACGGCATTTGGTTACCCAAGTTCCCAGGGGCCGAGCAAGTACGAAAGACTTACCTCTTTGCCTGGGTCGATGATTATTCGAGGAGGATTCTCCACGCCGAGTACTTCTGGGACGAGAAGTTGCCGCGGATGGAGAAGACTTTTAAGACGATGGTCCTCAGGTGGGGTCTACCCCTAAAATGTTATCTGGATAACGGCCATGTCTACATAGCCGCCCACTTCGCCTTCATCCTCGCCAAACTGGGAATCAAAAAGATTCACCATGGTCCCTACAAGAGTTGGGCAAAAGGGAAGGTGGAGTCGGTGATGAAGACGATCAAACGGGACTTCCAGGCAGAGGCTCAGCGTGCAGGTTTTACCACCCTGAAAGAACTGAACAGCGCTCTGTGGGCGTGGCTGGATGTGGAGTACAACCGCAGAAACCACTCCTCAACCGGAG
>CAYUZU010000126.1:0-1338 GCA_964448675.1 uncultured Planctomycetales bacterium | reverse complement strand
ATTACCCCCGCCGTCCTCTCGCAGAACCGTGCGTACGGGTCCGTACACGGCTCCTCAAGGAAAGCATATTCGTTCCTTAACTGTAAACCAATGATCGTGAGTTTCTCCAGATTTGGTGTACATACCGAGTTGTTCGAACCATCTGTTCGGGTACATGCGAGTTACCGCAAAGGTGTTTGAAAGGGCCCACCAACCGTTGTTGCTATAGGCTGTTCCCTGGGCTGTATGTCTTCTCACACCAGCTTTCTCTAAAGCCCGGACAAGATACCGCCTACGTTTCTTGTTGCATATCAGGTTTGCACGAATACGACGTCGGGCATGAGCTTCCAGTTTTGCAAATTGACCGGGGTATTGAGTCATTTCAAAATACGAACTCCATCCCCGGTACCATTGATTATATTTCTCAATAGTCCGCTCAACTGGGTGGGACGACCTTCGCGGAGTAAGTTCTTTTACTTTTACCATTGCTCTATCCATGGCCTGTGCAGATATTGCTACAGCACCCAGTACAATGGTCATTCCCAGAAACTTTACCGCAGAGCTAATCGCCACCTTACTCTTTTCCCTGTTCACTACCAGCTTCATCTTTCGTTCCAACATTTTGGTCACCGATGCCATCACTCGTTCGGCGGCTTTCTTGCTTCCAACGAAGATGTTTGCATCATCTGCGAACCTGCAGAACTCAAGACCTCGACGTTCCAGCTCTTTGTCCAGTTCATCAAGGACGATATTACTTAGTAGTGGGCTTAGTGGACTCCCTTGGGGTGTTCCTTCCGTTGTGCGGCTGGTTACCCCGTTACTCATGACCCCACTTCTTAGAGTGATTCCGATGAGTCTTATAATCCGCTTGTCGTCAACTTTCTCTTTTACTCGCCACAGTAGCCGGTCGTGGTTGATCCGGTCAAAGAATTTGGAGAGATCTAGATCTACCACATATTCCTTACCCGATCTCGCGTACCTCTGGGCTGCCTCTATTGCCTGCCGCTGGTTCTTGCCCGGTCGAAATCCATAACTGGACTCACTGAACCCGGGGTCAAATATTGGCTCTAACAACAGTTTGAGGCTTGCTTGCAACACCCTGTCCCGTATTCACGGAACTCCCAACAATCGTACCCCGCCATTCGGTTTTGGTATTTCTACCCTCCGTACCGGGGATGGTCTGTAGCTCCAGCTCACAAGCTCCGCTTTCAGCCGGGCTAACTCTTCTTCCAGCTGTTCTTCGTACGTTTCGATGCTTATCCCGTCTACTCCGGGGCTCCCACCGTTTTTCTTTACCGCACGAAATCCTGCTCGCAGTGTTTCCACTGTGCACAGCCGTTCAAAGAGATTTTCAGTTTC
>CAYUZU010000125.1:0-1366 GCA_964448675.1 uncultured Planctomycetales bacterium | reverse complement strand
CTAGCAGGTTGTTGAAAAATATGCATAGAAACAGGTTTTGTTAATTTTCTCAGTCATCGTACGCTTATTTGGTTGTTGGCAGGTGGGATTTATGACCCGCAATTGACGCTGTTGGCGTCTTCGCGGGGGCGGTAATCATCGTCTGCCGACTTTCGGGCAGACTTGTCCCATGACTCATGGCCCCGTCTCCGTCAAAATGGTTCGCAGACGCACAAGGTTGTATGCCGCCGCCGTGAATGTGAATATCCAGGATACTCGTTCCAATCCGCGATGACGAGTCTTACGCAAATTTCCCACCGTCTTGATCCAGCCGAATATCTCCTCGACCCGCTTCCTGATTCGTTGACTGACAGCATAGCCGGTATGACGAACCGTCCGACCATCGATCGCCGACCTTCGTCGTTTATTGTTCTGCGCCACGTGCGGCGTAACATTCAACGTTCGCAGCGTTTCAACAAACTCGGTCGTGTCATAACCCTTGTCAGCACCAAGGGACAGACGCTTTCGACCCGAAACCGCCGACACCATCTCCGCTCCCGCTTCACGCTCCGCCGTGCCTGTCGCCAACGTCAGACGAGTATCAACCACAAAACCGTTCCGGTTCTCCATCAAGGCATGACCCATGTAGCTTAACCGGGACTCCTTGCCACCACCCTTGCGATACAAGCGAGCCTCCGGGTCGGTCGTCGATTCATGCGTATCGTTGCGGCGCTTCTCTCCATGAAAATCTACCGATTTATTGTGACCACCACCAGACGATAAATCATTGCTGTCATCCTTCCGACGAAAACTCTTCAGTGAAGCCCAGGCATCTATCAATGTCCCGTCAACAGTGAAATGCTCGTCAGACAACAGACCGGACTTATCCGCCAACAACAACACCTCACGAAAAAATGAATCAGCTGCATCAGACTGTAAAAAACGGTCACGATTCTTCGTAAAGGTAGAATGATCCCACACCTCGTCATCCATCGACAAACCAACAAACCACCGAAACAACAAGTTGTAATCCAACTGCTCGATCAGCATACGCTCGCTTCGAATCGTGTACAACACCTGCAACAACAACGCCCGCAACAGACGCTCAGGGGCGATCGACGGACGGCCAACACGAGAATACATCGAGGCAAACTCGTCGCTCATCTCCGCCAACACCCGGTCAACCATCAGACGAACCGGACGCAACGGATGATCATCGGGAATTCGTGATTCCAATGATACATAACTGAACATGGGCTGAGGAGTATTGTCGTTACCGCGCATTGCTGAATCCTTTCAAATGGGGATAATCACTTCAACTGATCAACGATACATCGAAAATTGACATATGTCAGCTAAAATATCGAGTTTTTCAACAACCTGCTAG
>CAYUZU010000124.1:0-1366 GCA_964448675.1 uncultured Planctomycetales bacterium | reverse complement strand
ATGGCCGGTTTTCAAGTGATAATCAGTGGCCGGTTTTGGGTGATCGCTGACATCCCCACCCCGAAGGGGTGAAGGTGTGTAGCCAGGGGCGTAAGCCCCTGGAAAATGGTGCGTCACCAACGATGCAGCCCCGAAGGGGCGATAGACGTTGCTACGGACCAGCGCCCCGTTGGGGCTGAACGCCGCCATTGCGACGCGTACCAGGGGCTGGCGCCCCTGGCTACAGACCAGCGCTCCGTTGAAACTGATCGGCAGCGTTATGACGTGTACCTGATGCCCCCCCTCGGGCGCAGCGGCACCCCCAGCATCGTTTCGTTGATGTCGCCCCGCGTGACATGCCCTGCGGCGGCCGGGCCGCCATCGAGCAGCGTTCAGCCGCTGATCTTTGCGATCTGGACTTTCATCATCCGCTGGCGGTGGCCCCAGCGCTTGAGGTGGCCCTTGCGGCGGATGAACTTGACGCCGTGGATCTTGGGCATCTTCATCTCGTCGAGCACCTGGCCGGTGACGGCGGCGCCGTCGACCCAGGGCGTGCCGATCCGGGCGTCGGTCCCCTCGCCGAGCATGAGAACCTTGTCGAACGTGATCTCCGTTTGCCCTTCGTCGAGGTCCTTGCGCTCGACCAGTAGGAGGTCGCCCTCGCTCACCTTGTACTGCTTGCCGCCGTCTTCGAAGATCGCGTACACGAGACTGCTCCTTGGGCTCAGGCCGCGGCGTCCAGCAGCCGCGGGGAATTTGGCACTATAACGCGATCGCGGCGGCGTTGCAACGGGGGCGGGCGGGCGGCGTGGCGGTCCGTGTCGGCGGGGGCTGTGGCCGGGGGGCGCGGGTTGTGGGCGGCGTCGAATTGCCCGGGCCGCGGATGGTCGATATACTGTGCAATATGGGAGCGGGCCGCGCGTGGTTGGCGGACCGTTCGCATAACTTCTTTGACATCAGAGGGTTGGATGCGCCTCGCTCTGTGGCGTTTCGGCGTGACGGTGGTCACGGCGGCGGCGGGGCGGGTACAGCGACCACATGGGGGCGATTGGCTTCGACCGGGCAGGTTGAGGTCTGGGTGGCGTGCCGAGGTCGTCGGGCACCTCGTAAAACACCTGGCAAAACACTTTACATGCCAACGACAACGTTCGTCTGGCTGCCTAGTACACGCTAGGCCCTGTCGCACCGGTGACGCCCGCTAGCAGGTGCGGCAACGATCAGCGGGCTGGCCGAAACGTTTCCGTCTGGCGGCGTTTGGGCGAGACTCAGCCGGGCTCGGCTCGCGGATGACCTGTCGTCCGGTCTGCGGCGAGCTCAGACAGAAAAAGGGCGGCTACGCACGTAGAGGCTCAGGCTGAAATGCTTCGGGACGGGGGTTCGATTCCCC
>CAYUZU010000123.1:0-1372 GCA_964448675.1 uncultured Planctomycetales bacterium | reverse complement strand
GACACTCTTGAGGTAGGGCAGTGGCCCAGGGCATAAAATCATCCAGGGTCATATTATCTTTGAAATCGATATTAGGCAACTTATCAAACAGATATTTCAAATACTCGAACGGATTAAGCCCATTTTCCTTTGCTGTCTCAACTATGCTGTAAATCGTAGCGCTTGAAGCAGCGCCCTTCGGGGTGTTACTGAATAACCAGTTCTTTCGTCCAATGACAAATGGTTTGATAGACCGCTCGCTCCGATTATTATCAATTTCCAACCTGCCATCCAAAAGGAATGCGCTCAGCTTATGCCACTGATTCCTGCAATATTGAACGGCTTTGCCCAGCGGAGTCCTGGGAGCTACTCTTTTGCTTTGATACTGGAGCCAGTCTTTGAAATTATCAAGCAGCGGTTTACTCTTTGCAAGTCGGCCTTCATATCTTTCTTCGGGAGTGGCTTCGTGCAATTCTCTCTCTATTTCAAAAAGTTTATTACAAAAATTTATTCCTTCTTCAGTTGCTGTCGGTGTTTTATCTTTTTTAGCAGGCATAGCTTTCAATGCATCAACAAAACACCTTCTTGCATGTGCCCAACATCCAACTATTGTTATTTCCGGCACAGAATTATATGCCTTATATCCATCTGCATGAAGATATCCTTTGAAATTTTTCAGGAATTTTATCGGATGTTTTGCAGCTCGTGTAGTCTGGTAATCATACAGAATAATTGGCGGACCTTCCCTGCCTGTTCGATATAGCCACATATATGAAGTGGAATCCGCATTCCTGCCGGGTTCTTTTAATACTTGCAGCGTTGTTTCATCTGCATACAGAATATCTTTTTTAAGCATAAGCTCGTGCATACGGTCATATATTAGTTTTAGCCATATGTCTGATGCTTTTATCAGCCAGTTTGCCATTGTCTGTCTTGATATCTCTATGCCCATTCTTGTCCAGTCCTGCTCCTGACGGTATAGAGGGATTCCTTTTGCAAATTTTTCATTCATCACATATGCTATAGCAGATGATGACGATATGCTTTTTGGAAGTGCAGGTTTTGGCATAGGTGCTGTTTTAATCGGTGTACTTGTTCCATTCTTTTCACAATCACGGCAGGTATAGACATTCTGAATATGTTCTACAACACTCACTTGTGCCGGTACTATTTTAAGCTCTTTTCTTACTTCCCTGCTCATAATATGAAGATTACCGCCGCAGTCACACTTTTGTTCCTCTTCACTCAGGTGGTATTCTACGGTTTCCACGGGGAGGTTTTTCAGTTTTTCTTCCCTGTGCCCTTGTTTTTTCCTGCGCTTGTATGGTTTTATTTCTTCAATAGTTGGTTCCGGGGCTTCAGGTTTTGCTTCTGATTCAGCTTCATTGAAAAG
>CAYUZU010000122.1:0-1387 GCA_964448675.1 uncultured Planctomycetales bacterium | reverse complement strand
ATGGAGGCGTACATCATCCTATTATTATCAATGGGACCTTAACAATAGTTGGCGACGATACAACACCACCAGAAACAACAATCGAGCTTGATGGCGATATGCAAGGTGCTGATTACATATCAGATGTAACTGTAACACTATCTGCAACAGATGATTTATCAGGCGTTGCAGCAACATATATCAAAGTTGATGATGGAGTGTATGAAGAATATACCGATCCAGTTGTTGTTTCAGGCCTAGGATCACATACTGTTTATTATTACTCAGAGGACAATGCAGGAAACGAGGAAGATGAAAAATCTGAAACATTTGATATTGTCGAAGAAATTCTAGAACCAGATATAAGCATAAAGTCAATTGATGGCGGAACCGGAATTACAGCAGTAATAGAAAACACTGGGGAAGGAGACGCAACAGACGTTGAATGGACTATCACAATAGAAGGCGGCTTTTTCATACTTACAAAAGAAGCAACAGATGTAATTGAATCCATTGAAGCTGGTGATGAAGCAGAAATTACCATGTCTGTATTTGGAATTGGTCTTGGGATACTTACAGACATGCCAGTAATAACGGTTGAAGCAGAGTGTGCTGAAGGCTCATCTGATGACGACTCAGTAGAAGCACAGATAATACTATCTAAAGTAACAATACAAGAGTAAAAAACTCTTTTTTTCTTTTTTAATTATTAAGATTGTTTTAAAATACATTAATTTTATTCGTTGTTTGATAAATTGAAAGAAAAAGAAATAAAAAAGATTGTTAAAGATAAATACAAAAAAATTGCAACTGATAGCGATAACTGTTGCTCTTGTAAAAGTAAAAGCAATGAAGAATTAGCAATTTCCGTTGGTTATTCTAAAAATGAAATAGATAGTTTTTCGGAGGCAAATCTTGGGCTTGGCTGTGGAAATCCAATTGCCCATGCCAATATCAAAAAAGGCAATATAGTATTAGATTTAGGATCGGGTGCAGGTTTTGATTCTTTTCTAGCCTCAAAAAAGGTTGGAAAAACAGGTAAGGTTATTGGTGTTGATATGACCAAAGATATGGTTAAAAAAGCACAAAAAATCGCAAAAGATCATAATATTAAAAATGTCGAATTTAAACTTGGAGAAATAGATAATCTTCCTATTGAAAATAATTCAATAGACATAATAATAAGTAATTGTGTGATTAATCTTGCACCTGACAAACTAAAAGTTTTTTCTGAGGCTTATAGAGTTTTAAAAAATGATGGAAAAATGTATCTTTCTGATATTGTTTTATTGGAAAAATTAACATCTGAACAGAAAAATGATCCAGAATTGCTTGCCGGATGTGTTGCAGGAGCGATTCTTAGAGAAAGTTATATAGATATGATAAAAAAAGTTGGTTTTAAAGTTAA
>CAYUZU010000121.1:0-1426 GCA_964448675.1 uncultured Planctomycetales bacterium | reverse complement strand
AAAACCGATCACCCGCTGACCATGTACCTCACCAACATCTACACGATCAGCGCGAACCTTGCAGGCGTGCCGGGCATCAGCATCCCGTGCGGCTTCAGCTCGACCGGTCTGCCCATCGGCCTCCAACTCCTCGGCAGGCACTACGACGAGACCACGCTCCTACAGGTCGCCGACGCCTACCAACAGGCAACCGACTGGCACCGGAAAACGCCGCAGCTCTCGTAGCGGGGAGCTACCGTCCTCTTCGATGGGATCTCCTCAGCATGACCCTGTCTTCCATTTCCCCGATGGCAACCGGTGACGATTTACGGTAGATACACCAGGTGGACGGCGCCTTGGCCGTCCGGATACCGCCGCCTCCGCGGCAATGCCAAACAGATCGACAGCCCATGTGGAGGGAACACGCCATGACACAGACCCGAAGGACATTCCTCAAGACGACGGGACTCGGCGCCGTCGGCGCGACGGCGCTCGGCACGCAGAAACGCCTTGTCCGCGCCGCGAATGCCAACGAGCGCGTGACCGTCGGCGTGATCGGCTGCTCCCGCGGGGCCGGCGACGGTGAATCCCTCGCAAAGCACGGCGCGCGGATCGCCTACACGTGTGACCCCGACGAGAAGCGGGCGAACGCCGCCCGGGGCAGGCTCAAGGCCAAGCACGCGGTGACGGACCTTCGCCGCGTCCTGGACGACAAATCCGTGGACGCGGTCGTCGTTGCGACGCCCGACCACTGGCACGGCCCGGCGGCCATCCTTGCCTGCGAAGCCGGCAAGCACGTGTACGTCGAGAAGCCCTGCTCGCACAACATCCGCGAGGGGCGGTTGATGATCGAGGCCGCCCGCCGCCACAAGCGCGTGATGCAAGTCGGATCGCAGAGCCGCAGCACGCCCGTCCTGCAGCACGGCGTGCAGCTTCTTCGTGAGGGGGCCATCGGCGACGTCCTGATCGCCAAAGCATGGAATAGCCAGCGCCGAACTAACATCGGCAAGTGCAAGCCGAGCAAGCCGCCGGCCGGCTTCGACTACGATCTCTGGGTCGGACCCGCCCCGATGCGGCCCTTTCGCAAGAACTGCCACCACTACACGTGGCATTGGTGGTACGATTTCGGCACCGGCGACGCCGGCAACGACGGCGTCCACGAGATGGACATCGCCGTGTGGGGGCTCGGCGTCGATACGTATCCGTCGATGATGTCCGGCCACGGCTCGAAGATGTTCTTCGACGACGACCAAGAATTCCCCGACACGCAATACGCCGTGTTCGAGTATCCCACCGTAGAGAACCCACCGGGCAAGAAGCTGCTGATCTACGAGCACCGCATCTGGACGCCCTACGTGCAGGAAGGATACGAGAACGGCAACGCCTTCTACGGCACGAAGGGATACATGATCCTGGGCAAGAAGGGTGGCTTCAGGCTCTTCGGCGA
>CAYUZU010000120.1:0-1447 GCA_964448675.1 uncultured Planctomycetales bacterium | reverse complement strand
CCGCGGACGTTTGTGCGCTCGTATTTGAACTGGATGCACTCACGGTTCAAGAGCTGGGTGGCGAACAAGATGGTCTTGGGCTGGCACCCGTCGGGGTATTTCACCGGCGAGATGTCCCGGCGAAAGTGGCGACGGATGGATGAGTTTCAGCGCGTCTGCTGGCATTGGACGTACAAGAACATGCTGCTGGAGAAATTATTCGTGGATGATGAGCGCTACATTCAGGTTCGGTTTGAGGATTTGTTCTTGGCGCAGGATTCGGGCACGCTAAGGGAAATGCTGGCGTTTGTTGGGATTCCGTATCAGGAGCGGTTCGCGGCGATGCTTGAGAAGAGCAAGAACGTGAGCCGCAAGGCGTATTTTCCCACCTGGGAGGCATGGGAAACAGAGCGCAAGCGGCAGCTATTGGACATCTGTGGCGAGAGGATGAGGGAATACGGTTATTTAGGTGGATGTGAGCAAGAAAACTGAGAAAGGTCTAGTCCAAATTCAGATAGTGAACTACGTTAATTGGGAATCCACTATCTCCTGTATCCAATCGATAAGAGAGCAGACTTACGATAGCTATAGGCTGGTCGTGATTGAGAATGCTTCACCTAATGATTCACTCAAGCGATTAAGAGATTTTGACTCCAATCTTTCGATATTGGTGAGTGATGATAATGTAGGCTGGGGATCTGGATTGAATCTCGGTTTTTTCCACCACGATTTTGATACAAATCCCGAATTCTATTTTACCGTGAATAGTGATGTCATACTTGAACCTGATTGCTTGTCAAAGATAGTAACAACAATGAAAGCAAATCCAAATTGTGCAGTTGCCGCACCTGTTATCTATGAAGGCAGGCACTCAAATAGAACAAATAATATGGGGTTTATCTTGTCATACAAGTATCTACTACCCTTAGATTTTTCTAAGATCATCGGTAACCACAGAAAATGGGCGGTTCAGGGGACAAGAAAAGTAAGTTGGGTAAGTGATACTGTCGCGCTTATGAGAAGGAGTGCAATCTGTAGAGTTGGTGGTTACGATGCACAATACTTCATGTATGGACAAATGACGGATATGGGATATCGACTAAAAAAGCAAGGGTATGACTTTATTGTGAATTACAAAGCTGTAGCGTATCATAAGGGAAAGGGTTCTTCGGGGGAGAAGTTGTCTGAATTTTCACTTTATTACAAACTCAGGAATTGGTGCATTTTTCTAAGGAAGAATTTTGGCAAAAATCATATGCCATACATACTAGTTTGGAGTCTTGCTGTATTAATTTGGTACAGTGCAAAGGTAATTTTTCAAGGAGAACCAACCCTTTTGGGAACAATTTTTAGGGGAATAAGAGACGGTTTTTCTCATGATTTGGTACCAATTCAGCATCGAGTGTAAGGAACGGTCCATAACAATGATCAAGAAACCAACAATTATCATAACTTCTCTTGGAAGAAC
>CAYUZU010000119.1:0-1467 GCA_964448675.1 uncultured Planctomycetales bacterium | reverse complement strand
CCTCGGACGTTATGGGTAATACGCTTGCTAAGTGTATTTATTTTATTGTTGTTTCGCTCGGACTTCACTTTACAATGATTCTCTGTTGGATATGATAGTGTTTTTTATAGTACGATATAGAGGATGTGGAGAAAAAGCCTACGCTTGGCCAACGCATGATTCCCAGCTATTGATGCCTCCCCTTTGCCAACGCCTTCCCTACGCTTATTTTTTCTCCACACGGAAGAAAAGTAAACGATGGTGTAAAGTGAAGTGAAGATGAATCGAATAGTGGATGAGTGCGTACTACCCATAACATCGGTTAATCGCTGCGCCGGAGTACCGGCTTGGCCTTCGGCACATTTTGTTTTGTCACAGCTTTTGCTCATGGTAGAAAAGAATTGTGGAACAGCGGTTCATGCAAAAGCTGCGCCAACCGCTATGCGCGGACACAAAACGTCGTTTAACCTCGGACGTTATACGAAATACGCAAAAGTTTTAGAGTAATAATCACGTTTTACCAATGAACAACGCAAAAAGGGGCAAAATTTTCAATACACCAAATATGATTTACCTTTCTACATTTATTTCTGGACTACAAAAACCAGTTGAAAAATTACTGCAGGAAAATTTAGGTGTATTGAAAATACATTTACTTCTTGATGGAATGGTACTTTATGAAACTAATGAAAATATTAAAAAAATCCAGAAACTAAGATTTCTCAATAATACTTTTTTGGTTTTGAAGAAATTTGACAAACTGCCGAACAGAGAAAAAGCCTTTGATTATATGCTTCAACAGGCTTCAAAGCTAAAACTTAACGTGGAATTGAAAAATTTTTTGCCCAATGCAAAAACCTTCCGCATTATTGCCTCGGATGAAAATGAATTTGTGTCCGTAGATAGAAAGTTGCTGACTCAAATCGAGCGTAAAATAATTAGCTTAAAGGGAACGAAATTAAGAGTTGACCCACATAGACCTCAAGCAGAATTTTGGTTTTTGCGTAGGAGTGAAAATGTCGGCTTCTTTATGTTAAGACTGACAAAAAATATCACTAACAAAAAATTGCCAGCAGGAGAACTAAGACCAGAGCTTGCATACATTCTTTGTTATTTATCCGAGCCAGAGAAAAGTGATATTTTTTTAGATCCATTTGCGGGGCATGGTGCAATCCCAATAGAAAGGGCAAAAAATTTTTCTTACAACATGGTTTTTGCGAGTGATAACGACAAAGGCTTTAAACAAATCATTAGAGATAGAATCAAAACCAAAAAAGTAAATAAAACAATAATACCTAAGGTGTTAGATGCCTTGGACATGAAAGTATTTGAAGATGGGTTTGTATCTAAAATCGTCACTGATCCGCCTTGGGGTTTGTATAAAAATATAAAAGATATCACTGCTTTCTACGCTTCAATGATGAATGAATTTGTGGCTCGTAACAAGAATTTGAACAGAAAAAAATAAAGAAACATATGCTAACTTCT
>CAYUZU010000118.1:0-1471 GCA_964448675.1 uncultured Planctomycetales bacterium | reverse complement strand
TCTAGCGTCAGTGGATGCGCCGGCGACGCCGCGCGGGTTACGCCGGGACCGTTAGTCAGCAAAAGCAGAGTGAGTCATCAAATGTTCAATAAGCAAACGCGAAGCAGACGAATAATCTGGTTGTCTTTGCTGGGGCTCTTTGTCGTCGCATCCTTGGGCGGACTTTGGTTACGTGCATCTATAGTGGAATGGCGCTCGGGAAAGCGGTTAATGCCGTGGAGTGCATATGCGCTTTGTGGCGAGAGTGTCCCCGAAGACCTACCGTCCACAGTGCGTGTGGGGTTGTATGAGGAGTTTCCCGTTCCTTGGCGACTAGATAAGCTGGAGATGGTAGGTTTTCCCATCACGGTGGCCATAGCCGCTCCTTCGCGTGCGGAGTTTCTGGAATTACGGGATGAGGTTCAAGAAGCGTATCCTCAGGTAAGAGAGATCTACTTCTGGCCCCTATTGTCTCACGAAGAGGGGTACTATCCTGGTGGATGGTCAGATCCGGAGGGCGTCCGGAGGTTTACTCGGGAAGCTGAGGGATTGCCTATTCTATGGGATTTAGAATTGCCATTGGGACAAAGCGAACTTGCACTTGAGAGCTGGTGGTCTAATCGGGCTTTTCTGCCACAATGGCTTCGAGAACGAGAAGCGCCGGTACACATTTGGCGTTCGCATACATCAATGGGGCTTAATCCTGCTTTCTTGCGTTTGATGGCAATGCACTACGATCCATTGAACTATCCTGAAGTCTCGTTGCATTTGGATTTGTATATGCGAGGCAACGGGGCGCCAGAAGACGAGGTCTATCGAGTTCTTCGGTGTGGGGTAGAGCAATATGGAGAACGGTTTATTCCATCATTGGGTGTGTTGAACGATGGAGAAGGGCCAGAGGATATCTTCGTGCCCGTAGAAACCCTAAGGCGCAATCTGGAATTGGCGCGTAGGGCTGGGGTTTCGGAGGTATGGTTATTCGGAGTCAATGGGCTGAACGAAGAATACCTGTCGGTGTTGTGGGAGACGTTGCCTTTGGAGACTTTGTCGAGTAACAGCGAAAAGTAAGTTGGTTCCAAGTCTTCTGCTGGCTAACAACGCCTTGCACGCGACTTGGCTACTTGGCGCGCTTTCTAGCTGTTTCATCCGCATTGGGGTTAGCGGGTTGGCGAAAGTGCTCACGCCGCATCCGCCAAGCGCGTGAAGGCAACCGTTGAACTAAGCGCTTCGCGCAGCCTTGCCCCGAGGTAGCTCCTGCAAGCAAGCTCCTGACATTTCGCCGGGTACCTCCCATATCTAGTGGTGGTACAATCGCCCAAAAGAGCGAAGATTAACAGATATTGCTGCGAAAAGATCGGTGGAGGCTTCTCGGTTTTGCCAAAGGCCTCGACAATAAGACCAAAACCCTAAAATGTTGCTGTTAAGGTGTTTTCCGGGTCATTGGTCTCTTCCGGACTTGTATCTGGATTTGCAGGGTTACCAGCAGTTTGTC
>CAYUZU010000117.1:0-1473 GCA_964448675.1 uncultured Planctomycetales bacterium | reverse complement strand
CTTCAAAAACGGCAACGAAGATGAGAGAATGAAATTGATCTCTCTATTTACCGGAACCGTAGGCCGAGAATCAGGTGAGCTGCGCCTGGAGGTAGCCCCCGCTGCGACGGGAGAGACCATATCCTCCTTTCTCAGTGAGACTACACCGGCAGATATCATCTTGTATACGGATGGTCTCCAGCCTACTAGGCCATCGAAGACACCGAGCGTGAGCATCTGCCCGTGAAGCACAGCGAACACGAATTTGCGCGAGATGAAAATGGCGACGGCAGCAACGAGGTGCACGATAACACGCTCGAAGGTATCTGGACCGGACTAAAGAACTTTCTGCGCCCATTTCGGGGCTTGCATCAGAAGTTCCTACCCCAATACGTCGCCATGTTCGAATGGCTGTATAATCTTGAAGACAAGATTACCAAATTCTTACGGTTGTTGCTTGTCCCTGATTTCACTTATTTACCTACATGAGCCGTTCCAAAAATGTTTGACTTTTGATACGATTGACATTTTGATACGTTTGTGGCTGGGTCGTTCCCGCGCATCGAGGTGCCTTGCTAGCTGCCCACGTCTCGCGGGCAGCTAGCAAGGGGAAGCCCTATTGCCGTACCACTAACGGCAGGTAGATCTTGAAATCCCCCAGCGGGATGTTGTGCCGCACCGGGGTATCGATCACGACCAGATCCGGGCTGGTGTAGGTGGGATAACCTTCTTTCTCGGCGACCACGCGATAGGTGCCTTTCGGCGTGTAGAAGGAGTAGTAGCCGTCGTCCAGCGTGGTTTGGGGGTTGACCTGGGCGTTGTAGTTCCAGGCGTCCCACATGACCCACTCGCCGGCGTGGGTGTCGGAGTAGTAGCAGGTGACCCTGACGCCGGGGATGGTGTCACTAATGGTGCCGGTGGCCTCGTATACGAAGCCGTCCGGATCGATCAACACCGGTCCGCCGTCGACGGTGGTGGTCGTGTCATCGGTCTCGACTTCGATGGTGAAGTCCCCGGTCTGGATGGGCGGCTCGAAGACACCGACGAACGTTCCCGTGACTTCTTCGGTCAGCGTGATGGTTTGCGTGCCCACGGTGACGGTGACGGCCGCCGAGGTGGTGTAGGTGACCGGCACCTCAACGCGGAACTGTTGATTCTCGCGCGGCCAGATGCGCCAGGCGTTGGTTGGATCGGCGCAGCCCTCGCTGTCGCGCGGCGGTCCCAGCAGCCAGCCGTCTTTGTTCCACTCGCCGGCCCGCACGCCAATGGGATCGTAGGGCAACGTGGGCTCCACGGTCAGCGCCAGAGCGTCCGAGGCGGGACCTTGCCCGCTGGCGTTCTCGGCGACGACGGTGAGGGTGTGCGTGCCAGCCGAAAGGTTGGGCACGATGCTGAAGGTACCGTCGGTATCGACGGTGGTGGTGCTCACCTCGGTGCTGTCGACGGTGAGATGGATCACGCTACCGGCAGCGGCGACGCCTTCCAAGGTGGGAT
>CAYUZU010000116.1:0-1473 GCA_964448675.1 uncultured Planctomycetales bacterium | reverse complement strand
TTTCCATTGTACTGTATTATTCTGTAAGTTAGCTTTGTACTGTTCAACTCGTTTTCAAGCTCGTATGCCTCACCCAAGGGCAGAGCACATTTGAAATGTCCTAATGCATCTTTGAAGTCAATTCCTGCATCAGTTAAAGTGAAGTTTCCTTGCAAAGCACCTGAAAAGTCATGCATATCAAGATTCTGGTAGTCAAGCCTTGTGATGAAGACAAGATACGAGTCGTCGTTTGATAGGCCATATGAACTTGGAGGATTGTTCTCAAGCATTGTCCTTGCATCCTCACCTAAAATGATTTCTTCCTTCATTCCCGTGTTGCCGTAAGACCACTTAACATCTGTTCCTGTGAATACGTCTTCATAGATTGCAGAATAGTCTTCGATGTAGCCTTGACTATCTAGAACACCTTGCAAGTATTCATAATCCCAGTTAGATGATGGGTCTAAGTATCCAACTCCGACAAGCTTTGTTCTTATTACATCTGTGGTTGGATTATCTGATTTGTCATAGGCATATACGACAGGCCATTCATCCTGAATATTTGGCTTGAAATAGGTTGAATAAAGTCCCTTTTCGTTTCCAGCCCTATAGCCATAAGCATAGGCTGGATGCTGTTCATCTAATTCTTCTAGGGTATTATCAATTGGAGTCCATTCTTCATCTTCCAAATAATTCACAGGACCTAGATATGCCTCCAAAACATCGTTTTCAGTATTTGCATTGTAATACTTATTGTAGGTAAGTCCTCTATCCGTCAGATAGTAATCTTCAGGTGGAATTGGAGGATCAGTAATGTTGATGTATTCTCCAGCACCATAAGTATCATTTAAAGTTGCAATGCTTATCGTTGCATTTGCTGAAACATTAAAGCTGTGTCCTGAAGATGAGTTTGTATTATAAGCTTCATCAATTGCCCATATCGTGTAGTTATATTGTCCAACTTGCCACGTGTTATCAAAAATGTAAGAGCAATTGATTATTGTAAAATCTAATGTTGCTTTTCCATGCATTGTAATATTTTCATAAGAATCATCTGGATATGTAATATTGACCGTAACTTGCTTAATTCCACTTAAATTATCGGTGACGACACAAGTTATGTTAACATGTTGACCAAAACCACCAATATTTGGATTTGCTGAAACATTTGTTATCTCAGGTGGGTACAATTCAGTTTTGAATAATATGGATTCTGACCAATCACTATCGTTGTTAAAAACATCCTTTGCTTTTACTTTAACATAATATCCACCATGTTCTGACCAACTATATGTAGTATTTACATGTTCATCAGATTCGTAAATATACAGCCATCCACTTTCATTTCCATCTCCAAAATTAAAATTATATTGCATTTGGTCATTGTTTGTATCGTTTGTACATGAGTAGTATGTATAATTTGTATCTATTGTGCCAGTTGATGGGCCGTTTAAGAAAGGTTTGTCTGGTGCTACATTACAGGATGGTTCTGAA
>CAYUZU010000115.1:0-1474 GCA_964448675.1 uncultured Planctomycetales bacterium | reverse complement strand
GCATACGATGAACGCCGACGGCTCGGACCTGTGCGCGATCTCGCCGTTCGAGATGTTCGAATGGACCCCGACCGTCGCCCACAACGGCACGATCCTCTACTCGCGGTGGGACTACGTCGATCGATGGAACATGCCCTTCATGAGCCTTTGGGCGATCAACCCCGACGGCACGAACTCTCGTATCGTCTACGGCAACTACACGCACGCGCCGCATTGCACCTTCGAGCCGCGATGCGTCCCCGGTTCCGAGAAGATCGTCTTCACCGCCTCCGGCCACCACGCCCAGACGATGGGCTGCCTGGTGCTGCTGGATCCGACGCAGGGCACCGAAGGCGACGCGCCCATCACACGGCTGACGCCCGAGGTGCCGTTCCCTGAGATCGAGGGATGGTCCGAGACGTACTTCGCCAACCCCTGGCCGCTCTCCGAGCGGTTCCACCTGGTCTCCTGGTGCAAGGAAGACCAGATCGCCCAATGGCAGAAGCATCGCCGGCCGAACGGATGGGGCATCTACCTCTTCGACGCCGAAGGGGATATGGAGTTGCTCTACCGCGATCCCGAGATCAGTACGCAATACCCGATCCCCATCAAGCCGCGACCCCGCCCGCATACGCTCGCCGACCGGACTCAGGAGAGCGAAGACGAGGGCCGCTTCCTGCTGATCGACGTGGGCCAAGGTCTGCGCTCGACGAAGCGCGACCGGGTCAAGGCGATTCGCATCGTGGCCGTCCCGGGCAAGACGCATCCCACGATGAACTACCCCAGCATCGGCCTGACCCGGGACGATCCGGGCAAGTGTGTGCTGGGCACGGTCCCCGTCGAGGCGGACGGCTCGGCCCACTTCCGCGTGCCGGCCGGCGTGATCGTCTTCTTCCAGGCCCTCGACGAGCGCGGCATGGCGATCCAGACGATGCGGAGCACGACGCACGTCCAGCCCGGCCAGACGCTGAGCTGCATCGGCTGCCATGAGTCGCGGTCGCAGGCCCCGCCCCAACAGCAGGTCCTCGCCGCTCAGCGCGAGCCCAGCAAGATCACCGTCGGCCCGCCGGGTTCGTGGCCGTTGCGGTTCGACAAGCTCGTCGAGCCGGTGGTGCAGCGGCGCTGCATGTCCTGCCACAACGCACGGGCCACGAACGAGCATGCCGCGCGCTATGACCTCACCGGCGGCAAGGCCTACGCCGCGCTCTACGACTACCAGCGCTGGCAGAAGCCCAGCCTCCGCTACTGGGTCACGCATCGCTATCGACAGGGGTATTCAAGCGAAGGCCAATGCCTCGCCGCGACCAGCGCGGTGCTCGAGAAGGTCGCCGGCACGTACGATCATCACGGCGTGCGCCTCGAGGGCGAGGACCTCGAGCGGTTCGTCGTGTGGATGGACACGTATGCCCAGCGCCTCGGCTCGTTCAGCGATGATCAGGAGCTGTGAACAATGCCTTCAGCGCAGCGATAATACCCACAATTAATTCAATGGTGG
>CAYUZU010000114.1:0-1486 GCA_964448675.1 uncultured Planctomycetales bacterium | reverse complement strand
ACACAGAGCGCGCCAGCATCAACCGCATCCTCAACAACCGGGAGATCAAGGCCATTATCTCGGCGCTGGGCTGCGGCATCGGACGCCAGTTCGATCTCGAAAACCTGCGCTATGGGCGCGTCATCATCATGTGCGACGCGGACGTGGACGGCGCGCACATCGCCACGCTGCTGCTGAGGCTCCTCTTCCGCTACATGCAGCCGCTGATCACGGGCGGGCACCTCTTCCTGGCACAGCCGCCGCTCTACCTGGTAAAAGTCGGGCGCTCCGAGGAGTATATCTACACGGAGAAGGGCCTGCAGCGCTATCTCAAGACGCTGGACGGCAAGAAGTACAGCCTGCAGCGCTACAAGGGCCTGGGCGAGATGAACCCGACGCAGCTCTGGGACACGACCATGGACCCCAAGACCCGCACCCTGCTGCGCGTCACCATCCAGGACGCCGAGCGCGCCGACGACACGTTCAGCATGTTGATGGGCCGCGAGGTCCCGCCCCGGCGGCGGTTTATCCAGAGCCACGCGCATGAGGTGGAGAACCTGGACGTGTGATGTCGTGGAGCTGTTGAGACTGGCCTATTAGAGTATCCCGCCAGACGAGACTTCACGTTTTATTGGGTAGGAAAACAATGAGGGTCGCAAAGAAGTACTCCCACTTAAACGGCGAAGAATGGCTCCTCGTCCACCAAGAAGCCTGCTACCAGGACGTTCTAGACGTGATAGACACCATCAATGCGGAAGCGTGTTGCTCTAGCCCGGTTGCTCTCAGTGAAGCATTTGAGGCGCAATTCAAAAAACGAGGTTGGCAATCCGAGCGTTACGCACGCTGCCTGGCTCAGAATCACGAACAGATGCGAGCGATGACTTTCATGGATCTCTCCGAGCAGCACGCGTATCTGGAATCCCTTGATGCAGACATGGTGCGCTCAGAGATCCAGTTCGATTATGTTAGAAACGGTGTAGCGGTTGAGATTCAGTTTGGCGACCCTGCCTCGGTCGCCTACGACATCTTCGTCAAGCATCTGGCGTTCTACACCGGTCGTGTCACCAACGTGGGCGTGGAGATATTGCCGACCAAAGCCATGCAACAGGAGATGTCCTCGGGCATTGCTTACTATGAGGGTGAGCTTCACAATATTCTCAGACATGGACGTGGTAGTCCATCCGTGCCGTTGGTCATTATTGGAATCGAGCCTGAGTAAAGGCGTGGTACCTGTCCCCGCCCTGCGCCAGCATCACAGACTCTTCTACAATTAACGTGAGGTTTGACCGGCAGCCTACCAACCGCATAAATAGAAACGACATGAAAGACATCGCCCCACTGACGGAACAACAGCGCCGCTTTTTAGGGAAACGAGGACATGTTGAAGCCATTTTTGATGATACTTTCCGACATAGTTTCAAAAGCAGCCATTTTGGGAAAAAGATCGGTTTACACTTTCTGACGAGATTACTTCAATACAGAACGCAAAAACATCAAAAAGTGACTC
>CAYUZU010000113.1:0-1515 GCA_964448675.1 uncultured Planctomycetales bacterium | reverse complement strand
GGCACCCAACGCCGTGAACTATTTCGTAAGTAGCAGCGCAGCATAACTTTGGCGTTCGGAGCGGGTGGCGCGGCGTTGGCGGGGTGGGCCGGGGGGTGGATCGTTTTGTTTTTTGCGGGGCCAGTCGCGGCGGGTTTTGCGGCGGCGTTTGTACTGGTCCTTGACCGCGTCGGCCAGGCGGTGCGACCAGTCCACGCGGCGGTGGCGGCCGAGGTGGCGACGCACGTGACGCAGCGCTTCGGCGAACGATAAGTCCAGCGGCTTGTGGCCCGCCTGGGTGATCGCCGCGACGCTGGTCATGCTCAGGACCATCAGCCCCAGCAGCAGACCCTGCATCTCGAAGATGACATTGATAGCCGAATTACTGCAGAGTTTGCGTTTTTCCAGCGTTTGCTTGAGCGCACGATAGCCCAGTTCCACCTCCCAGCGCAGGCGGTAGAGCTTGGCGCACTTTTTGTCGCTCAAGCGCCGCGCGTCGCACACGCTGGTCAGCAGATAAACCGGCTGCTTGCCCGGCTTGCGAACACAGACCAGGCGCAACACCAGTGGCGGATGGTTGCGATTCCGCTCGCGCGCCGGCCAGAGATAAACCGTCTGATCATCTTCACAGGTGTAATCCCCCAGCTCGCGCAGCAGTTCCACGTGTTTGCCCACGCGCACCAGAAAGTGGCGCCCGCCATCGACGATCTGCCGCAGCAGGTCATAGCCGGTGAACCCCGCGTCCATCGTGAACAACGTATCAGCCGGGGTCTCGTCGATCATCTCGCGAAGCTGGTGACGTTCGCTGGCGTCGTTTTTGCCGATGCGCCAGTTGAAAGGCGTGCCTACGGCCAACTGCCAGAGCATGGTCACGCACATCTGCGGTGAACTGCGTTTTTTGTTGATGCCAAAGTAGGCCTCATTGGCTGTCGTGCGCGGCAGCTCGAAGCGCGAGCCGTCCGCCGCCAGCACAAAGAAGCCGTGGCATCGGACCAACGGGCCGGCGATGTTGCTCAGCCGCTGACGCAACGTTGCGGCCACATAGTCAATCGGGTCGTGGCCCATGCGTCGCAGCGCCTTGATAAAGCCCTGGTAGGTGTTGCCGATGTCGGTCTGCCGCCAGCTTGGTCGCGCCTCTTCAAAGCGGTCAACCAGCCCGCGGCTTCGCCCCCAGGCCATCAGCACGAGCATCACGATCAACGACTGCGGCGTCCACCAGGCATCGCGCCCACGTCGCGACGCCGGGGAAGGCACGATTTTGACAAAAGATTCTATCAAGCCCCGCAGGGTTTGCGGCCGATGAGACAGACGGATAGCATCACGCGTAAACGTGTTCGACATAGTGACCTCCTTGTCGGTTTCAACAAACCAACCAAGCCGGCAAGGCGGTTTTTATATCGGCTAAATGGGGCGAATTAGTTCACGGCGTTGGGTGATGTTGTGAATGGGTGCTCCTTCGGGTTAGATCGTAGCGGGCTTGTCCGGATGTTCCGGGCTTCCCAGATCAAGCACCCGTAAGGAGCACTCCAGATGAAG
>CAYUZU010000112.1:0-1529 GCA_964448675.1 uncultured Planctomycetales bacterium | reverse complement strand
TGGGTGTGTTTCATTTGAGTTGGAAGACAGGCAAATCTCAAGTAAAGTAAGTTTGGCCAAACTACTTTTAAAGGAGAAATGCCATGACTTCCAACTCACAAACCATTATACAAGATATTCGTCAAGAGTTTGAAATGCTGCTTGAATTTGTAACGAGCGACCAAGCCAAAGAAGCGACGGCTGATCATATTGAACGAAGCCTGTTTAAGCTGTTGTTGGCTCTTGGCGCTAAATTATTGACCTTGTTCTTTGTGATGCGGTCTGAAAATTGCTCTCGTGAACCCATTGAAGAATTAGATGGTCAGAGATTACCGTATCAACACGATACCAAACGGACCTATTTTTCCATCTTTGGCAAAGTACCGCTTGTGCGCCCCTACTTCTATAAAAAAGGGCTGGGTGGACGAAACCCTCTGGATGCCGAGTTGGGCCTGGGTGGGGACTGTTACTCAGACCTAGTGCGAGAAATCACCGATTACTTGGGGGTCTACAACGTCTATCACAAAAGCGGTGATATTCTCTGGCGGTTATTGGGCTTGAACCTATCAAGCCGAGTGATCGAAGAAAATATCGCCGAAGATGCGGTCGATGTCGAAGCCTATTATGCCCAGAAATCGGCCCCTGTGCCCCAAGAGGAAGCCGAGATACTGGTGGTCCAAGCCGATGGCAAAGGCGTTCCGATTATTTATGAAGAACCAGCCCCTGCCCAGCCGGTTCGTTTGGGGAAGGGCCAAAAGCGAGGTCGCAAGAAAGAAGCCATTGTGACCACCGTCTATACGATCGCCCCTCAACCTCGAACGCCCCAACAAGTGGCGGATAGTTTCTTTCACCGTAGCCAGCCTGATCCAAAAGAGAAAGGGATCAGACCCAAACCGCAAAACAAGCATATCTGGGCTACCTTAGATGGCAAAGATGCCGCTTTGGACCGCTTGCGTCCCCTGGTCACGGCTCGAGAGGGGGCGCATATTCAACATCGGGTGGCCTTGTGTGATGGCTGTGAGGCCCTGCAAACTCGGCTCCAGGCCCGCTTCGAGACATTCACTTTGATTTTGGACTTCATCCATGCCGATGAGTATTTGTGGGCGGTGGCCAACAGTTTGTTAGGCGAGAACCATCCCCACCGGTTAGAGTGGATGGCCGCTCATACCCTGCAAATTCTGTCCGGCCAAACCGCCCAGGTGATTACCAAGTTCCGACAGATGGTTCAAACCGGTCGCTATTCGGCTGCTCAACGGACCCAGTTGACCAAAACTGCCAACTATTTTGAACGCAATTTGGCCTATATGGACTATCCCACTTATCTCAAAAACGGTTGGCCTATTGCCTCTGGCGTTATTGAAGGGGCTTGTCGTCATTTTGTTAAAGATCGCTGTGAATTGTCTGGGATGCGCTGGGCACGGGCTGGCGTAGAAAACCTGCTGCGGTTGCGAGCTGTGGCCGAAAATGATGACTGGGACGATTATCATCATTTTCGCAAACGCCAACGTCATCTACGTTTGTATCACTCACCTTATCCAGAACAATCGTCA
>CAYUZU010000111.1:0-1530 GCA_964448675.1 uncultured Planctomycetales bacterium | reverse complement strand
CCCTACAACGTCACTTATTTTAATTTATATTTTTGAAGTTTCTTTTTCCTATGTGAAATATATGACCGATAATTTTTCTTTTGAATCCATTTCACTAATTCAATCGTGGCTTTGGGATCAAATATCCTCATTGGTAAAACAACATTGAGCAACATCCTAAGTTGAGATAGCGTAATAGCTGGTGCTTTTTTTTCCCAATCTGATCTTAATGTGCCAGAGAAAGAAATGAGCCAATATACAAGTTAGAATATGATGTTGCCATCCTGGTAGTTTTCTGACCTCATAATGATCCATGCCTAATTCTGTTTTTGTTTCCTCAAAGCACTGCTCGATTGCCCAGCGGGCACCACTCAGCCAGACAAATGTTTTTAAGCGTGTTCCCAGGGGGGCATTGCTGATGTAGTATGAATATTCTGGTTTATCGCCCAGGCTCCTTTTTATAATCAACCATACTTCTTTCCATGGCAGGCCGTCTTTTGCGAGAACAATCCGCATTCGGGTAAATTCATACTCTATCGGCCCTTTGGTCCCTTCGGAAACTTTGCGTCGGTACCAAAAATAATCGTTGATATTATGCGCGATCGTTTTTAATGTTACTGGCTTTTTTTCAGTTGTTTCGATCACTGTTTTGGTTCGCTTCTGCCCTTTATACTTGTATGTCTTTTTTCTGGTGATCGGTCGTTTTAACCAACACAAAGCATCATTGGGTAAAGACACAAAATAGCTTATCCCGATAGAATTTTCAACAGCTTCGATAAAGTCCGGGCTATTGCCGTATATCGTATCAGCGACAACATATTTGAAAGGAATTGACTCCTGATTTTCAAGTTCTTGAAACATTTCCATCGCCAACTGAGGCTTGGTTTTAAATTCAAGCCCTTCAGGAAAGTTGCATTTTATTCGTTTTTCTGCATATTCATCGGTAAACCATTTTTCAGGAATAAATAATCTGGCATCCAACAAACTGTAACCATGTCGTGAAGCGTAGGCGGTAAACACCCCAACCTGGCAATTGTCAACCTTGCCCAGCGTGCCACAATATTGTTTGCCAACGCCCGCGGAATCATCACCCTTTTTGGGAAATCCTGTTTCGTCAAATATGAGGACGCCATTTGGATCGCCAAGGTCTTCATTGACCATACTACGATATTTTTGCTTAATTTTATTCCCATCCCAAATAACATCACTTATAAACCGTTGCATCGGGCGGACGTGACCATCAAGAACTTTTATGGCGATCGGTTCGATCGACTTTCTTTCAATGTCACTAAATTGTCCCACCATATATTTAAAGAAATTATCTCTCGACTCGCTTCTGGTAAAACAATCGTTGAATTCACTATGGAATCCTTCTAATTCTTTGATAAATTTACTAATGTCTTGCTCTACAACACTAAGCTTTGGAATTGAAAAAATATCCCCATCGGTACGTATTTCAGGTAACATAGTCTACCTCCAAATAATATATTTAGAGGAATATAGTAAACTATGTATTAAAATGCAAGATTTAATTTAAATGTCGTTGTAGGG
>CAYUZU010000110.1:0-1540 GCA_964448675.1 uncultured Planctomycetales bacterium | reverse complement strand
CGGCCCCGTCCACGGCGTAGTCGATGAACATATCCGCCTTCTCGTCCAGTTGGCCTTGATAACGTTGAACCAGCAAGGTCATATAGCTCGTCACCATCCGCGCTGGCTCGCGCAGGTCGTGGGAGATGACGTAGGCGAACTGCTCCAGCTCCTCGTTGCTGCGCTCCAACTCGGCGGCGTAGTGCTCGAGTTCCTCCTCTGCTCGCTTGCGCGCGGTGATATCCTGGAAGGAGCCGACTAATTTCACCGGTTCGCCTTGGTCATTGGGGACGATTTCGCCCATGGAGTGTACCCAGCGCACCGTCCCATCGGGGCGGACGATGCGTTTCTCAATATCATAGGGTTCTCCCGTCTTGATGGCGTTGTCGACGTGCTCGGCGGCTCGCTCGCGATCCTCGGGGTGAATGATCTGGAATCCAATCTCAGATGTGGGTTTGATGCTTCCCGGCTCGTACCCACAGATGCGAAAGAACTCATCGGACCAAACGGATTCCCCCGCCGCGATGTCCATCTCCCAGCTACCGAGATGCGCAACTTGTTCCGCGTCTTTGTAGCGCTTCTCACTCTCCCGCAGCGCCTCCTCTGCCTGCACCCGGCGCAGGGCCATCGCGGCCATATCACCGAAGGCCTTCGCCATTTCCGCGTCTTCCTCAGTGAAGTCCATGGGTTTATTGGCCAGGCCTATCACGCCCACGGCCTGGCCATGGATGATGAGCGGCGCGAACAGCACGTTGCGCATCTCGACGTGTTTCGGTGGGATGAACCTCCTCCACTCACTATTTTCGAAATCGTTGTCGTAGACGACTTCGGCTCTGTTGTAGGCCTCCGCCCGTAGGCCACGGATCGGCATCGGCAGATCTGGATCGACCTCACACGGCAAGCCACCCGATTCCAGGAATAGAAGCTCGTTCTCCTCACCGCTCTTGCTCATCAGAGCGACGTAGCCGGAGATCGCGCCGGTGGCTTCGCGGGCGACATCGAAGATCTGGCGCGCCGCTTCCTCAAACGTATGGCACTCCACCACTGCTTGAGAAGCTTCCAACAGCCATCGAGTTTCATTCTCGCGGCGCTGGGCCTCGGCTAGGGCGTCTTGCAACGTTTCTTCTGCTCGCTTGCGCGCGGTGATTTCTTCCTGTAGCGTCGCATTCAGGTGGCGAAGCCTCGCCAGATCGTCGAAGCGGGCAGTCGCGATCTGAATCGCACGGGTCAGTTCACGCCGTTTGGCCGGTTTGACCAGGTAATAGCCGATGCCCGATTGGCTGGCTTCGGCGACCAGATCTGGGGTCTCGTGGGCCGTCAGGGCCACGATCGGCGTCGGACATTGGACCGTGATGCGCCGAGCCGCCGTGAGACCATCCATCTCCAACAAACCGATATCCATGATCACCACGTCTGGGTCCAGTTCCGCCGTCATCTCGACGGCCTCCTTGCCGCTGGCAGTGTCGCCGATCACGCGGTAGCCTTCGTCCTCCAGCATGCCGCGCAGGCTCTCTCCAACCAGAAAATCATCTTCCACAATCAACACGCGATTAGCAGTTTG
>CAYUZU010000109.1:0-1576 GCA_964448675.1 uncultured Planctomycetales bacterium | reverse complement strand
TGTTGTTTAATGATATCAAGAATTTTATTAATATTTTTTTCTTCTGTCATTTTAGAGCCCAAATATATTGCTTTAGGTTGCGGCATAAACAATTTTTCAATGGCAAATTGACCTTGTGTGTGCTGTAAAATTGGATAATATTCTTGTAAATCACTTTCCTTATCAAGTATCGTAGGTATAATAAGTCGCCATTCTTCTTCATATCTCCAATCATAAGATTTATGCAGACTTGTTATTAAAGGAAAATCATTAGGTTTAATTTGGCCATTGTATGAAACTATATTAAAAACATCTTTAGATTGAAGATAAATAACAGGATATAAAAAATTGGCTCTTCCAATATAGCCATGACATGTTAAAATAACTGATCATGGACGTGAATAAAATATTAAAAATCAGGCAATTCAAGGCGATAGACCTCGAAGAAGAAAAAGGTGAAATATTAATTTTGGGGGAAATACAAGATACAAATAAAGCCTGCCCAAAGTGTAATACGTTCGCCATAAAACCCCATCAATACCATAAGAAAAAACTTAGAGCAGTTCCATTTAATGGAATCCCAACGTATTTAGTATTTATCCACAAAGCATATTTGTGTAGTACTTGCGGAAAGAGATTTTTAGAGAGAACAGAGTTTTTTGAAAAACAGCGAGTGTACACAATAGCTTATGAAGAGTATCTATGGAAGCTTGGAAAGAAGCAAGGTATAAATAGTGTGGCTGAATCAGAAGGTTTATGCTGGGATACAGTAAATGATATTTTTTTAAAAGCTGGAGAAAAAGCGTAAGGAAGAGCTGAATCAACAAGATAAAATTCCTGAAGTATTGCATATAGATGAAATAGCTCATAGAAAGGGCTGGGGAAACTTTATGACAATAATTTCAGATGAAGAAAATGTGCGAGAAACAGCGATGGGAAGGTCAAGCGAGGAAGTAATTAAAAAATTACTTGCTATACCATATATTTCAGAAGTTAAAAAAGTGTGTATAGATATGTGCTCACCATTTGCAAAGGCAATAAAGGAAGCAATTCCCCAAGCAGAAACAATTTTAGACAGATTTCATATACTGAAAATAGTGCATAAAAGATTATTTGAATTAAACAGAAAAAGCTTTAAAAAGCTTGATAAAAAAGAGCGTAAGAGATTTTCAAGAATAAGATTTTTATTGAGCAAGGATAGAAGGCAACTCAAAAAAAGGGAAAAGCGCTTAATAAAGGAATATCTGCAATTAAATCCTGAAATGAAGTGTATTTATTGGAAAATACAAGGCTTTAGAGAGATATTATTCAGGCATCAAGGACAGGAAAGAAATATTGTTTCACAAAAACTGTCCCAATGGTTGATAGGAGCAGAGAAATATTTTGCTAAACTTGCTAAAACGCTTAAAAAATGGTGGAATGAGGTCATAAATGCCTGTATTTACAAAGAAAGTAATGCACGGCAAGAAGGGCTGAATAACAAAATCAAGACGGTAAAACGAAGAGCCTGCGGATACACTAATTGGCTGAATTTCGAGCATCACATATACGCTGAATGTAATCCCTAATTGGATTTCACTATATTACCGGTAGAGCC
>CAYUZU010000108.1:0-1585 GCA_964448675.1 uncultured Planctomycetales bacterium | reverse complement strand
GTAACTGTTTACCGTCCGCAGCGTTTTTCGTAAACACACTTCTTTTTGCTTGACATTGCCGTGTTTCTTTGTTATACTTTCCGTGTCATGGATGACGATCATGCGGCCATTGCGCGGATGTACAAAGATCACGCTCATTTTCTGCAAGTCGAGAATAACACTTTGCATCGGCTCTTCGGCGATGCGGAGGAACGCAACCGATGTCTCGAGGAGGAGAACACCGCCTTGCGATCAGAGAATGCCAGGCTGAAGCAGCGTATGGCTGAACTGACCGGCGAAGCCACACCTCCGTCGCGTGAGCTTCCCGAATTCGTCAAGCCGAACGTTCGGAAGAAGCCTCGGCGCAAGCCCGGCCGATCGGAAGGTCATCCGGCGGCATTGCGTCCTGTGCCGAAGAAGATCAACGTGCGCCAGGACGTCGCTTTACCGAGAGACTCGCGTGGCAAGGCGAGCTGTCCGGAGTGTCATGCACAGTTGAGTCAGTTGAAGCGTCATCGTCGACTCGTTGAAGATATTGTTCCGGCGAAGCGGATCACGACGTGCTATCTCACGCAGAGCGGTTATTGTCCGGGATGCCGGCGTCGGGTGGAGTCGCGGGCGAAGGAACAGCCACCGGCGGCGAATCTGCCTCACGCGCAATTGGGGCTCAACGCACTGGCAACGGCGGCGGTATTGCGTGTGTGTTATCGCTTACCGGTTCGGCAGGTGGCGTCGCTGTTCAAACAGTTGCCGGGATTGGAACTAAGCCCTGCCGCGGTCACCAAGCAGGTCAATCGTTTGAGTCGCTGGCTGGAGGGCGAGTACGATCGGCTGAAACTGGTGTTGCGCGCCGCCGGGGTGGTTCATGCGGACGAGACGGGTTGGCGCATCGAGGGGAAGAACGGCTATCTTTGGACGCTGACCAACGAAACGCACACGCTGTTCCATGTGGATCGTTCCCGTAGCGGTAAAGTCATCGCGGAGTTGTTGGGCGAGGCCTTCGGGGGGACGCTGGTCAGCGATTTCTACGCGGTTTATGACCAGTTCGATTGCCCACAGCAGAAATGCCTGACGCATCTGTTGCGGGAACTGCGCGATTCGGTGGCCAAGCAACCAGCGTTCGAGAAGCACCCGTTCTTCAAGAGCTGCAAACGCCTGGTTCGTGAAATGTTGCGATTGAAGAGACGTCAATCCACGATGGCGGCACCAGCCTATGCCCGACAGGTCAAGAGCATCGAGACGCGGTTGGTCAACCTGAGCCAGAAGATCTGGGACGATGACGAAGCCCAGCGATTGGCTAAGCGGCTGCGAAAATACAACGACCGACTCACCACATGCCTGCACGATCCCAACGTCGACGGCACAAACAATGCCGCTGAACGCGCCCTGAGGCCGGCAGTCGTCATGCGAAAAATCACCGGTGGCAGTCGCAGTGAATCCGGAGCCCAAGCCTGGGCCGTCCTCGCCAGCGTGATGCGAACCGCCGAACAACAAGGCCACGACGTGGTCCAAACCCTCAAAACGCTACTGCAAGCAAGTTGGGCCGGAGAAAACATCGCCCTGCTTACCGATACCTCGTAACAAAGCACGGACGGTAAACAGTTAC
>CAYUZU010000107.1:0-1590 GCA_964448675.1 uncultured Planctomycetales bacterium | reverse complement strand
AAACGTTGCTCTCGACCGCCGAGAGCGCGGTGAAGCCAGCCATCGGCGAGATCGAGCTTCACGTGGTCGATCCCGAGGCCACCGGCTACGCCACGTTCCAGAGCCACAACCAGAAGGTCGTGAGCAACGCTCGCGGGATCTTCGAGGCCCACATCCGCAGCCGCAACGAGGCCTACACCGCCCAGCAGTGGCGGCTCTCGCGAAGCACCGACGGCGGCAAGACGTGGAAGGTCCTCTTCCAGGACACGCTCGCGACGAACCCGCCCGTGCTCGAGACGGATCCGGACGACAACGTCTACCTCGCCCGGCCCGACTTTCAGGACGGCAGCGTGTCGCTCTACCGCTTCCGCGCGGCGAACGACTACGCCAAGCCGTCAATCACGAAGATCCCCGGCGCGGCGGCCGGCAAGTTCGCGATGCACATCGACCTGCCGCGCAAACAGCTCTACTACTTCAGCCACAACAACACGTTTCACATTGTCGGGCTCGACGGCAAGCTCCAACGGTCGTACCCACTGCTCAAACCGGGCAAGCACGCGGTGCTCCAGTATCCACTGCTGAGCCTCGCCAAGGACGGCACGCTCCACGCCGCCTGGACGACGCAGAAGCACGGCGTCTACCTCTACTGGGATATCCATCACATGGTCTCGCCCGACGCCGGGCGATCGTGGCGGACGCTTGCGGGCGAGCCCGTCGAGATCCCCGCGGTGGCCGACGATACGGGGTCGGTGCCGCGGATCACGTTGGACGACGAGTTCGAGTCGCACACCTGGCTGAGCAACCTGCTCATCAAGGACGGCAAGGCGCACTTCCTCTACCTCGCGCAGACGAAGCCGCCGCGGCAACACTACGTCCGGTACGACATCAAGACGGGCAAGCAGGACGCGCGCATCCAGCCGGAATTTCGCGGCGAGACGATCTCGCTTAGCGGACTGAGCGGCTTCTTCGCGACGACGTCGGCCAAGCCCGGCTCGCCGCTCTACTGCGTTTCGCGCGCGGGTGATCGTATCGGTTGTCTGGTGAGCCTCGACAACGGACGGACGTGGCACGATCACGCACTGAGTCGTGTGGTGAGGAACGCGTATTCGGTCGGCGGTTGCCGCGAGGTGACGGTCGACGGGCACGTCATCGGGACGTTCACCGAACAGGTGGCCGGCACGGCGAACGTGGAGGGCAAGTGCCCGGTGTTCTTTCTCAAGATTCGGGCGGGACGGTAGTGGACAGCAAGCTTCCGGTCTGCTTCGTCGCCGGGTACTATTGAGGTCAGAGGCTTGAGGTAAGAACCTGACGGGAGCGAAGAGCCCTGGAAGTCCCGAAGGTTCGCAGGGGCCACTTGGCTGCGGATCCGCGCTCTCAAACTCCAATCGCGGAGAAGGCCGTAATCTTAGAAGGCCTTGTCATGTCGTGTCGACCGCTTACGTTCATCCTTCTGCTGGTGCTGCTCGCCGTTGTGCCCTGCGGGTGCCGCGACGGGAAGAAACGTGCCGCGGTCCCCGTCATCGCCACGCCGAAGGGGCACCTGCCCAACATCATCCTCCTGACCGTCGACACGTTGCGGGCCGATCACATGCAGCTGCACGGCTACGAGCG
>CAYUZU010000106.1:0-1599 GCA_964448675.1 uncultured Planctomycetales bacterium | reverse complement strand
CAAATAATGTCAAGATAGTTTACGTCACAAGGAGGACGAAACTATATGAAATATTCTGAAGGATTCAGGGCTTCCATTGTTAAAAAGACGCAGGATGGAAGCGGCCGTAGTGTGTCCCAGATAGCCAAGGAAACCGGAATCAGCCCCACGACAATCAAGAACTGGATAACCCAGCTGAAAAATGGTAATCTTAACCTGGACGGTTGTGATGGCCTAACCCCATCCCAGCGCAGTCCCGGAGAGAAGCTGGCACTGCTTTTAGAAAGCCGGAACCTGAGCGAAGAAGGCAAAGGTGAATGGCTGAGGCAGCATGGCCTCCACTCCGAACATCTGCACTTGTGGGAACAGGAGTTGACCAGCATTATGAATGACAAACAGACAGACCTCAAAGCGGCAAACGCCGAGCTCAAAAAAGACAACAAAAAACTCCGGAAGGAAAACGACCGTCAGCAGAAAGCATTGGCCGAAGCAGCGATTCTTCTTACTCTAAAAAAAAAATACCTGAATCTGTTCGAGGACAGCGAGGAAGGCTGATCCCGGAGGCAGAGCGCAAGGAAATCCTTGAGTATGTTGCCGAAGCCATGCGAGAAACAGTATCTGAGCGTACAGTATGCAAATTTCTTGAAATTACCACCAAGACAGTACAGAACTGGCGAAAACATGGCACTACAGACCGGCGAAAAGGCAGCTCAAGGCATGTTGAGCACCGCCTATCAGAGGCTGAACGGCAAGCCTTTTACGATGCTGCCAATAGTACTGAATATGCAGACAGAACCCCGGAGCAGATTGTGGCAAATCTTGCTGAAAAAGGGATTTACTACGGCAGTGTCAGCACTCTGTACCGGATTCTTCGTGAAAGATCTGCTCTACATCATCGAAAAGAAAGTAAAAAACCGGTTGCTCGGATCCAGCCGTTGCCTGTCGAGATCACAGGGCCAAATCAAGTTTGGACTTGGGACATCACTTGGCTTAAAACTGATGTTGCAGGGCTTTTCAAATACGGATACAACATCATCGACCTCTATGACCGAACCTTGGTGGGGTGGACAGTCGAAGACAGCGAGTCAGATGAACATGCAAGAAGGCTGTTCCAGCGGATTATCCGGGACATGGGGGTAGCCCCGAAGATTATCCATGCTGACAATGGCGGACCCATGAAAGGGGCATCCCTGGGAGCCTTTCTTGACTGGCTCTGTATTTCCCGCAGCTATTCCCGCCCCCGCTGCAGTAATGACAATGCCTTTATTGAGTCCTGGCACAAAACATTGAAATATACCGTCGGCTATCCTAAATTTTTCACCTCCCTTGAGCATGCCAGAACCTGGTATGCAGATTTTGTTAACTGGTATAATAACTTCCACCTGCACTCTGCTCTTGGTTATGTAACCCCCATACAGATGCGGACCGGCAAAGCTCAGGCAATCTTCGAAATCCGCAACAAGACTTTGCAGGAGGCCAAAGCCAAAAATCCTTTACGTTGGCGCACTGACAGAGTCCGCTGTTATTCAGCCAAACCAGTTTCCATCACATGCAGAATTCTGAAAAAGGCTGCATGAAATTTTTTTCAAAACATAGCGAAAACTATCTTGACATATTCCG
>CAYUZU010000105.1:0-1604 GCA_964448675.1 uncultured Planctomycetales bacterium | reverse complement strand
ACACGAACACAGGCGTACGGGATGGTACCGCCAAGCGAAGGAAGACGAAGCGCGGCGGGACGGGTGGCTGGGCGTCGCAGCGCCCTGATAGTACCGAGGAAGCAGGGGAATCTCTCCCGAAGAGACCCTGTGGAGGGAAGCGGGGCGTCAGGTCACGGAACCGTTTGAGGGAAACACAATGGAGACACCGAGCTCCGAGATGGTGTCAACGCGACAAGAACGGATAGCGGCGTTGGCGAGGCAATCTCCGCAGATGGGGTTCACTTCGCTGAACCATCACATCGATTTGCACTGGCTGCGTGAAGCGTACGAGCGCACGCGCAAGGATGGGGCCCCAGGCGTGGACGGGCAGACGGCAGCGGACTATGCGGTGAGCTTGGAGGCGAATCTCCAGTCGCTGCTGAACCGGGCCAAGTCCGGCACATACCGGGCTCCGCCGGTGCGTCGGGTGCACATTCCGAAGGGGACGGGTAAAGATACCCGGCCCATCGGGATACCGACGTTTGAGGACAAAGTGCTTCAGCGGGCGGTGGTCATGGTGCTGGAGGCGATCTATGAGCAGGACTTCCATGGCTGCTCGTACGGCTTCCGGCCCGGGCGATCGGCGCACCAGGCTCTGGATGCCCTGTGGCAACAGACCATGCAGATGGGTGGATGCTGGATTCTGGAAGTGGACATCCGGAAGTTCTTTGACACGCTGGATCATGCTCATTTGCGGGCGCTTCTCCAACGAAGGGTGCGAGACGGGGTGTTGCTGCGACTGATCGGCAAGTGGTTGAACGCGGGCGTGTTTGAAGACGGGGCGATCACGCACCCGGAAGCGGGCAGCCCGCAGGGTGGGGTGGTTTCGCCCGTCCTCTCGAACGTGTACCTGCACTACGTGCTGGACGACTGGCTCGAGCGTGACGTGAAACCCCTCATGAAGGGGCGAGTCTTTCTGATCCGCTACGCGGACGACTTCGTCATGGGATTCTCCCGCGAGGAAGACGCACGGCGGGTGATGGCGGTGCTTCCGAAGCGATTCGGCAAGTACGGTCTGACGATCCACCCGGACAAGACGCGGCTGGTGCCGTTCCGGCGCCCGCCGCATCACCCCCCGCAAGACGGCACCGGCAACGAGCCACGGACAGGCACGTTTGACCTGCTGGGGTTCGCGCATTACTGGGGCCGCTCGCGGAACGGAAACTGGGTGGTAAAGCGAAAGACCGCTCGGAACCGGTTCACACGAGCGATCCAGGCAATCGCACAGTGGTGCCGGTTAAATCGTCACAAGCCGGTGGCGGAACAACACCAGATACTGAGCCAGAAGTTACGTGGTCACTTCGCGTACTATGGCATCACCGGAAACGCGACCAACCTGTCGCGCTTTCGGCATGAAGTGGCCGGCATCTGGCGAAAGTGGCTTGGCCGACGTAAGCGCGGCGGGCCGCCTTCGTGGGAGCAGTTCACGCTTATGTTAAAGCGATACCCGCTGCCAGCAGCCGTGACCGTCCACTCCGTGTGCCGTCCGCAGCGAAACCGGACCTGAGGAACCGTATGCGTTAATCGCGCACGTACGGATCTGTGGGAGCCCTGGGTGAGCAATTACCCAGGGCGACCCAGCC
>CAYUZU010000104.1:0-1619 GCA_964448675.1 uncultured Planctomycetales bacterium | reverse complement strand
CACGTTCCCACGTTCAAACGTTTGAACGCTAATGTCCCTGGAAGCGGAGCATGACGGGCACGGTCTGGAGCAGGATCAGGGTATCGAGCCAGAAGCCGGCGTGTTTGACGTAGTAGAGGTCGTGCTCCAATTTGATGCGCGCATCCTCGACGCTGTTTCCGTAGCGGTAGCGGACCTGGGCCCAACCGGTGATGCCCGGCTTGACGGCGTGGCGCGCGCGGTAGATGGGCAGCGCCCGCGAGATTTCCCCCACGAACTGGGGGCGCTCCGGGCGCGGGCCGATGGCGCTCATCTCCCCCGTGAGCACGTTGAGGAACTGGGGCAGCTCGTCGATGCGCGTCTTACGCATGAGCCGCCCTAGCGGCGTGATCCGAGGATCGTCCTCGGCGGCCCAGACGGCGCCGCTCTCCGCCTCCGCCTCCGGCGTCATCGTGCGAAACTTGACCAGGGTGAAGGGGCGACCGCCTTTCCCTACCCGCTGCTGCCGATAGAAGAGGGAGCCGGACGACGACGTCAGGGCGTTGCCCAGCGCGACGAGGGGTATCGCCACAGCTAGCACGGGTAGCCCCAGGAGCCCAAAGCCGATATCGAAGAGCCGCTTCGAGAACTCGTAGAGTCGCTGTATGGGGCTGTCGTCGTTGCTCAGGATGAGGTCGAGGTCCCGCTCGGCGTACTCCACGGGTAGCCGGCCCGTCAGCCGCTCGTAGGTCGCGGTGAGCGTGCTGATGGGGATGCCCAGCTCCTTGCAGTCCAACAGCGCCTCCTGCTCGGCGGACGTCAGCGTCCCGGGATCGCTGATCAGGATCTCCTGGACGTTCTGGGTCCGCACCAGGCGCACCAACGCGTGGGCCGGGTCCAGCAGCGTCTCCGTATCTTGTTCCTTCAGCAGTGTCGCCGACGTGCCCAGCACCCCGTAGCCCGTGCCCCGGAAGGGATTGGCCCGCTCAGTATCGGCCGCCGCGTCGAGGACGTCCGAGAGACGCCGGGCAACGGGGCTGTCGCCCATGAGAAGCACCCGGCGGCGAAAGCTTGGCTGGTAGAAGAGACGGGCGTAGAGCACGCGCCAGCCCGTCACCGCCAGGACCATCAGGGCGATGAAGCCTAAGACCAGCAGCCTGCGCTCGGGTGGCGGCGTGAACCAGGGGATGGCCCAGTAGGCACCGCCGACGAGGAACGCGGTCAGCCCGGTGTTCATCACGCTGTAGGTGGTGCTGCCCGCCTGCATGGGGTCGTAGAGGTCGAAGGCGATGGCGAAGAAGAGCCAGACCAGGGATAACGTGACGAACCACTTTCCGTACCCCAGCAGGGTCTCCCACGAGGGCGTGAACTCGGTCCAGCAGGAGACCGCAAAGAGCAGCGTGGCATTCACCAGCAGCAGGTCGATGATCAGAAGGAGCACCTTCCGCTCGTTTACCGTCAGGCCCATGCCGGGCCGGTGCCGGGGGCGCTCCACCATGTCCTGCGCAGCCCATTCCGTCGTTAATTGGAGCTGTCTCTCCTCACTTGCCATGGTTGCCTCCTTTTGCGTGTGAGCGTTTGAACGTTTGAACGTGGGAACGTGTGCACGTGTGAACGTGGGAACGTTTGAATGTGTGAAGGTGGGAACGTGGGGACGTGGG
>CAYUZU010000103.1:0-1625 GCA_964448675.1 uncultured Planctomycetales bacterium | reverse complement strand
CCCTGGTTTGTTTAGAACAAGGAAAAAATGATAATATTGTTGTTGTGGTGTGGAAAAGTGGGAAACATCGTTTTGTTTTCCACTTTTCCACACCAACCATTCAGCGAGTCACCTGCAGCCCGTCCTGGTTTTCGAGAGTCACCGTGTGTGCTCTGATCTTGCTGATCCGGTTTTACAGGTGACGAACGGCGGGAAGTCATATATGCTCACAGTGAAGGTCGATCGAATCGCCTTAATGGGAGGCCGATGATCTTCCCGCCGCCGCCTATGCCGCTTGTATTACAGCGGGCGCCACATAGTTCGTGCGATCACGGGCAAGGGCGAACTGAACTCTCAACAGTTTCCGGCTGAGGGCGACAATCGCTTTCATACGGGGCATTCCCCGGGCAATCAAGGCATGATACCGTTCATGATATACTCCTCCCGACCGGATCATATTCAGAACGGCCAGATAGAGCAGTTTGCGCAGAAGCGGACGGCCGCGTCTGGTGATTCGCCGCTCTCCCCGACGGACTCCGGAGCTGATCTCATAGAGATTCAATCCAGCCATCTTGAGGACGCAGGCGGCGCTCTGGTACGAGCCGATGCTGCCGAGTTCGCCGATCAGGCCGGCCGCGGTTACCGTGGAAATGCCTTTCATCGACATCATGCAGGCGCTTTCGGGCACCAGGGTGAGCTGCTGCTTCATAAGGCGCTCGTATTCGACGATCTGGGCCTCCGTGCGTTCGATCATATCCAAAAGACAATCGATCTCGAACAACAGTGCATCGCGCCCCTCCACGATTCCCGTCGATGTCCGGGCCGCGGCATACACTTCCCGCGCACGTTCCTCACCGAGCCTGCCCCGGCTCACGTTCCCGAGTTCCTCCGCCAGGGTGCCGAGGTCGCATGCCTTGACCGCCTCAGGTGTCGGATAGCGGCGAAGCAGGTAACCCATGCTTCGCGAACCGACGCCGTGCATGCACATGACCAGCTCGGGGAATACGCGGAACGCCACGTCATGCAACTGACTGCGGCAGCTGGTCTGGTGGGCGAGCAGACGTTCGCGGCCATGCGACAGATGCCGCAGTTCCGCGGCGGGACCCTCCGGCACCACCACCTGCAAGGCATGTCCGAGTTTCATGATATCCGCGATCACCCGGGGATCCTTGCGGTCGGTCTTGTTCGGCGAATTGTCCAAAAGCTCTTTCAACTGCTTGGTGTGAAACGGATTCACCTGTACCATCGGCACCTTCCGGGCGCGGAGAAAGTGAATGAGCGGCTCTCCGTACACTCCCGTGGATTCGAATCCCACAATCGCCCGTTCCAATCCGCTCTCCCGCATTATCCGGAGCATTTCCTGATAAAACAACCGGAAGCCCTGACCCGTGTTCCAGAACACAAACGATGTATTCTCTGTATTTGCAAGCGTGCAGAAATACCCATAATTCTTCTTTTTCCCGATGTCAATCGA
This sequence comes from uncultured Planctomycetales bacterium, assembly GCA_964448675.1. Taxonomy (GTDB): domain Bacteria; phylum Planctomycetota; class Phycisphaerae; order UBA1845; family Fen-1342; genus CAYUZU01. Next base: position 172 of record CAYUZU010000103.1, on the reverse strand, counting down.
CACGACGAGATCATTGTGCTTGATTTCATACGAACTGTGGCGCTTATTGCTCTTCATGGCTATACTCCCCGGGTAACGGTTGTTCTTGTTCTCAGCTTGCACTGCCGTTATACCAGAGTATAGCCTTTTTCTTTCCCTCGCAAGGCTTACTGGAATATAGCAAGCTCACAGG
>CAYUZU010000102.1:0-1680 GCA_964448675.1 uncultured Planctomycetales bacterium | reverse complement strand
ATCCTGCTCGCAGTGTTTCCACTGTGCACAGCCGTTCAAAGAGATTTTCAGTTTCGGTGAATAGTTCACCTTGTCCCATGTTCCCTCTCTTTTCGCGCTCATACGCTTTGTTTTGATCTCTCCCTACTCTCAGGCTCGTTGTACGTTGTCCTGCTCCATGGAGGGAGGCTTTCGCCTGATCCTTCGTATCAGTGAGTAGTAATGGTCAATGTGACCGTTTCCTTGTTCCGTCCTTCGCCTTCAACATCCTTGTTTCTTGCCGCCAGTTTTATCCTCAGGCGTGTCACCATCGCCTTCATCGGCTGTCGGCTTTACGACTACTACGACTTCATCTGCAACCCCTTGGTACATACCTCCCCATCTCTGGTTCACTTAGGAAATCTCATGGCGCAGTTCCACAGTTTCCATACCAAAGGGTCTTCCTTAAGGCTAAGAACGTCATCTCTTTCGCTCCCCGACTACCTTCTCTACCCAACCAGCTTCTACGGAAAGGATTTTGGACTTCGGTGGTCGCGGGCACCTCATCCGCTGGTTAAGCCTCTAAAGGTTCACTCTCGTTTAGCCGGGAGCTTTGACTCGGACTTCCTTCAGATTCCTCATTGGACGATCTGTACCTTTTCCCCCGATCTTTCCGGGAAGCACAGCTCGTTTTCTTTGGACACCCTTGTCTCTGTCTAAATCTTCCCTCCTTTCAAGGTGATTCGTGGACTTTCACCACGTAGATGACGCCCATGCTGGGCGCACCGCTCCTTGGCCTTCGGCACATTTGCCCTACGGGCAAACGTCATATACCCCGGGAACGTTATAAGAAATAAAATTATGGATTCGACAGCAATTTTTGACCGTCCTGGCCAAAAATATCTTAAATAAAGATCAGAGACCAAATGAGCTTGAAAAATGTTATCATTAATGATAACTTATATTTATGAATTGGAAAGTATCATTTTTCAACGAGAAAGTTTCCAAGGCGGCCCTTGCATTCCCTATAGGGGTACTCGCGAACTTTCTCCACATTGTAGAAATGATTGAACAATTCGGACCTTCCCTAGGCATGCCATACACTAAAGCGTTGGGAAAAGGTCTTTTTGAAATACGGGCAAAAGGAGCAGAAGGTATCGGACGGTCTTTCTTTTGTACAATTAAGGGAAATGAGGTGGTGATCCTCCACTCCTTTATCAAGAAAACGAATAAAATACCAAAGAAAGACCTTGATATTGCCCAAAAACGAAAGAAGGAGGTTCAAGAATGGACAGAGTAGATTTTTCCGGTTTCAAAAAGGAAGCTCTCAAAGACTCGGAAGTTCATGAAGAGTATGAAAAATTGAAGCCAATTTACGAACTTAGAAAGCAACTAATTGCATTACGGAATGAAGCTGGGCTAACACAGGAAGATCTAGCAGAAAGACTTCATACGAAAAAGAGTAATATTTCAAGGCTAGAAAGTGTCGGCTCAAAAAGCTCCCCCCGCCTTTCAACCATTGAAGAATATGCACATGCTATGGGGTATGAAGTGAAGATTAATTTTATCCCCATAGTTCAAGGTCCGTAATGGAAAGATTGTACATCCTTGTACAATCTTTCTTTCCAGTAGTGATTCTCCGTAATTTTACTTCTTATAACAGCGGCTATGCGGCGTATCGAGTAGGAGGCGGGGTATTACCCCCGCCGTCCTCTCGCAGAA
>CAYUZU010000101.1:0-1696 GCA_964448675.1 uncultured Planctomycetales bacterium | reverse complement strand
CACACAGGAGGACGCCATGAACACGACCCAGCTCCAAGTTCGTCTCCACCAGACCGTCGAGAAGATGGCCCAGCTCCAGCCGATGCGAAAGGGCTCGGTGACCGAGCAGGTCGTCTCTGCCCGCGCCAGGGATGGCCGGCGTGTGCAGCGCGGACCCTACCCGCTCTACACCTGCAAGAAAGAGGGGCGCACGCACTCCAGGAGAATCCCGCGCGAGCGGGTTGACCTGTACCGCGAACAGATCGAGCGCTTTCGGGAGTTTCAGGATCTGATCGTCGAGTATTCACAGATCAGCGAACAACTCGCCGACGCCGAGGCCGCCCCGGGCGGCCAAAAAAAGGGCTCCAGGGGCTGATCGAAACCGAGCGGGAGGCCGAGGCTTCGCGCATCGTCGAGCGGTTCGAAAGCGAGTCCGGCCTAGACCTGGAGGGGATGGAATTCTACATCCGCCAGGCCATGCTGAGCGCCGGGGCGCGCGTGCTCAAGGGGGTGCTGGCCTCGGTCGGGCGCGGTCGGCGCGCGACGCCCCTGCTTTGCTCGAACCGTCATGTGGCTCATCGCATGAACAGCGTCGGACTGCGCAGCAAGACGCTGCGGACCGTTCTGGGCGACGTGACCTTTACCCGCTCAGGGTATGTCTGCCCGATTTGCGGGCGCAGACGCTATCCGGGCGACGAGGCGCTGGGGATCGCCGGCACCGTCTATTCTCCGGGCGCACGGCGTCTGTGCTCCCTGGCGGGCAGCGATTCGCCTTTCGATCAGGCTGCCGAACGGCTGGTGTGGTATTCCGGACTACATTTCGGCGGCAAGGAACTCGAACGGCTCGCCGAGAAGACCGGCGCCGTGGTGCAGGCCTGGGCGGCCCGCCAGGGAGCCTTGGCCTTGGCCGGCGCGCAAAGCCAGGAGCCCGTGTCCACGCTCTATGTCAGTTTCGACGGGACGGGTGTGCCGATGCGTCGGGCGGAGTTGAAGGGCATCCGGGGCAAAAACGGCCCCGCCCGCACGCGGGAAGTCAAACTCGGCTGCGTCTTCACCCAGACCGGCCTGGACGAGCAGGGCCGTGCGGTGCGTGACGAGAACACCACCAGCTACGTGGGCGCCATCGAGGAAAGCCGCGATTTCGGCCACCGAATCGGCCAGGAAGCCCTGCGGCGCGGCATGGCCTCGGCCAAGCGCGTCGTCGCCATCACCGACGGCGCAGCCTACAACAAAACCATCCTCGACGAGCATTTTCCTCACGCCATCCGGATCCTCGACCTCTACCACGCCCGCGAGCACCTCGCCGCTTTCGTCCGCGACGTCGTGCGCCAAGACCTCAAAGACCCCCTGCACGGTCGGCTCGCGGAGCTGCTCGAGCGCGGAGACATCGAGTCTATGGTCGAACAACTCCATGGCCTTCTTCCCCGCAGCGGCCCGCGACGCCGCCAGGGCCTGAAAGAAATCGCCTACTTCCGTCGAAACGCGCCCGCCATGCGCTACGGCCGGTTCCGACAGCAGGGCCTGTTCGTGGGCTCGGGCGTCGTCGAAGCCGGCTGCCGCACCCTCGTCGGCCAGCGCCTGAAAAACTCCGGCATGTTCTGGTCGGTCCAAGGCGCCAATGCCATCATCAGCCTGCGCTGCTGCATCGCATCACACCGATTCGAAGACTTCTGGGAGGACCAAGCCGCATGAAAACCCCCAATTCCGTCGTGCACCC
>CAYUZU010000100.1:0-1737 GCA_964448675.1 uncultured Planctomycetales bacterium | reverse complement strand
ACATCTAACTCATTCTAACACAGATCCCTTGTCAACACAATAGGAGAGAAGTACCGGCAGTAATCATTTTTTAACCATATATTAATGAAACCTATTCGCTACCCTATTGTAACGTGGTATACTTCCACTGCAAAGAGCGTAATAGGCGTGATAGATTGAAGCCCCCGACAAGATGTATAGACTTAGGATTTACCGTCATCAAACATGGCCTTTGACCGCGCGTTGGCAACCGCATAATTAGAGCAGCAAGGAAGTTCTGGGTGGGGAAAGTACCATCAAAAATGACTTCAAAATGCCCTCGTTTCCCTAAAAAGCGGCGCCTTCGTTCCGTCAGTGGGGCGATGTCTTTCATGCTGTTTCTATTTGTGCGGTTGCTGGGCCGCCGGTCAAACCTCACGCAAAGCGAGATATCAACCGCGAATTTCACAGGTATCTGTTTTGTCTTCTGAGGTGCGACCTGAACGCTCACAAACCTAAACGGTTGCTTTCACAGATTCATCCAGAAAATTGAAAATCAGTGAGAATCCACATAATCGATGGGGAGGATCGAACCCGATTTCTGGTTACCATTCAAAGTCCCATAGGGCCAGGATCGCATACGATTCTAGTCTATTTGTAACGCCTGACTTCACTGAAATAACCATCAACCTCACACAAAGGCGCAAAGAACGCAAAGGGAATTCATAAGATGGTCAATTTTATTGATCTAGGCTGGCTTTACTATTCAGAAAAGTAAGGGCAAATTTAAGAATCTTGGCGACTGTCCGACCTTTTGGTCGGCGGCGTCTTCGCGTGAGGTATAACCTTGACTTCACTGAAATAACTATTAAAACTCGGAGTTTTCCAGAACTTGACACTATATGTAGATTCTTCGCGACCGAAATCACTAGATATAGGGGGGTATCAACTAAAACTCCGAGTTTTGGACCTTTTTTCAGGTGAGTCAACCTTTTTTCAGGTGAGTCAACGCTTAGACATTTTGAACCGGTAGAGATTGCCTTTACTGCACCCCGGAGGTTATTTGGGAGCAAAGCATGACCGAAGAATCGTCCCACCCTGTACCTGAGCATCGCTGGTCAACCATACTCGACGTCCTCCACACAATTGCCGTCGCAGGTACAGAAGCAGAAGATGAAGACAGACTCTTGGAGCGCGCCACGCAAATTGTCGGCGAGCTGTTGAGCCCTGATAATTTTGGCGTGATGCTTCTCGAGCGCGAGAACGGCACGTTGAGCCTACATCCCTCATACCAACGCAAGGCGGGCATGAACCATCTGAGATCCGTCCCGGTGGGAAGGGGCATCACTGGCCAAGTCGCCCAGACGGGACGCCCCCTTCGGGCCGGGGATGTCAGCCGACATCCCCGCTACATCGCGGTCAATCCGCCGGTTAAATCTGAGCTTTGCGTGCCGCTCATCATCAACGGCGAGGTGATCGGCGTCGTTGACGCGGAAAGCTGCGAACTCGACGATTTCTCGGACGTGGATGAACAGGTGCTCGTCACCCTGGCCGCCCAGTTAGCAACAGCCATCGACCGGCTTCGGCGAACGACCGAGGCCAGGCAACACGCGCAACGCATAGGGACTATCTACGAGCTGGGTCGGGAGATCACGGCCATCCTGCAACTAGATGAGTTGCTACCGACCATTGTGCGCCTTATCTCCGTCAGACTTGACCTGCATAGCGTCCAGGTCGCGCTGGTAGAGGATAATCACCTGATTTGCAGGGCCGCGCAGC
>CAYUZU010000099.1:0-1775 GCA_964448675.1 uncultured Planctomycetales bacterium | reverse complement strand
CCGCAGGCCGGTGGGATGCCACCGGCCTGCGGTCCGTGCAGTTCAGGATGCTGTCGTTGCCGGGTTACGGGCAATCGGTATTCTGCAGCATGACGAACGGATCAATGTCACGCCAGTTCACCGCCCCGTCCGCGTTCGCGTCCAGGTTGCTGAACGGACACTGCGCCAAGGCCGGCAGGAACATCGCGCGCCAGGCCATGACATCGTCGTTCATGCCCGCCACGAAGTAGTCAATGTCCCGCCAGTTGATGATGCCGTCACAGTTCGCATCACCGGCACATCCCGGCGCCAGCTCGATGCCCCACAGCTCCACATCATCAATGGTCCAGCCCGGATAGGTGATCATGCTGTCCGTCGGACCCATGCCCCAACGCAGGTACACCGTCGCCTGCTCGTCGGCAAGATCCGAAATGTCCATCGTCACCAGCGTCCAGTCCGACGGAATCATGTAATTGCCGGCATGCTCCCACAACGGCGTCCAGGTCGTCCCGTCCGTCGAAATCTCCAGACAGGCCCCGTCATGATCCGCATCCTGCACCGCCAGCCAGCGGGCATAACGCAACTCGATGTCCTGCCCGTGCGAACAGTCGATCGCACCCGTGGTCAGGTACTGCCGCGGCATGTTGTTGGGATAGTCACCCGAAAGGTTGTACCCATAGACGTACTGGCCAGTGTGGGCCGCGTCCGGGTCACCACCATGCGTGCCCAGGCCCTGCGGCATGCCGAACTCCCAGCCACCCTCGCAACTCCAGCCAGGATCACTGTCCATGCCGAAGTTGTGCAGCCGGGCCAGACCACCCACCACGTCAATGCTGAACGTGGCCACGTTCGACCCGCCACCCAAGGGCGGCTCGCCACCGTCATGGGCCGAGAAGGTGAACGCGTCCTCACCGACGAAGTACACGTCGGAAATGTAGGTCAGCATGTTGCCGCTCAGGATGTACGGCGCTCCAGTGATCGCCACACCCTCTTCAAACAGCAGGCCGTGGGCCGGCAGCGACTCGAGCGTGTAGGTCAACGCCGCCGGGGGATCCGGCAGGCCGTCGTCACTGGCGTTGAGCAGAACGGCCGCCTCGGTGGCGGTGCCGACCTCGATGCTGCCCGGGAAGGCCATGGGCGGCTCGGGCTGGCAGACACCCATGTGGGACAGGTCCGACATGAAGAAGTCCGGATCCAGCCCGCCACCACCGGACAGACCGGCCAGACCGTCGCTGGCGGTGATGTCGAGGTAGCTGATGGTGATCATGCCGTCGAAGAACAGCTCGACCTGGAAGGTGTTGGCGCCAGTGTTGGAGTACTCCGGCACGCCCTCGTAGGTCACCACGAAGCGGTCGGCCAGCTGCTTGTAGCTCACCGTGCCGCCCGAGCTCGGGTTGAGGTCGTCGTACAGCATACTGACGCGCGGCGTACCGAAGTGCGAGTCGAGCGACTCGGTGTAGCCGGTCTCGCTGTGGTCGAAGGTGAGATAGCCGTTCGAGCCGACGTAGACCGAGCTGTACTGCGTGCCGTAGATCGAGATCGTGGCGCCGCCGGTCAGCGAGATCTCCTCGCTGTCGTCATCCGACAGGCTGATCGGGGTGCCGCCGGCCGGGTCGGTCGGCAGGGCGGTGATCTCGCTGTCGGTGCAGCTGCCGTAGAAATCGTTGGAGCCGTTGGGGCGGAACTCCAGCGTCGTGTACGCCAGGTCGAACTGCGTGTCGCTGAAGATCTCCGTGAAGAAGTCCGGCACCTCCGGCGTCACGAACGAGTAGCACGCGCCACCGTTGTCGTCCATC
>CAYUZU010000098.1:0-1786 GCA_964448675.1 uncultured Planctomycetales bacterium | reverse complement strand
CCGGCGTAGCGGTAGGGGCCCGTGTTTCAATCCGCGCCCGCGTGAAGCGGGCGATCACGCAGACCGCGAGCAGGAATAGGGCACGAGGGTTTCAATCCGCGCCCGCGTGAAGCGGGCGATTAGCGGCGGCGTAGCGGCGGCCGCTGCGGACCACGTTTCAATCCGCGCCCGCGTGAAGCGGGCGATTCGGTGGCATCCTTCGCGTGTTTCGTGCTACACTCGTTTCAATCCGCGCCCGCGTGAAGCGGGCGATGTCGCTCCAGATCAGCAACACGAACTCCAGCGAGTTTCAATCCGCGCCCGCGTGAAGCGGGCGATCTCCACGATGCCGGCGTAGCGGTAGGGGCCCGTGTTTCAATCCGCGCCCGCGTGAAGCGGGCGATCACGCAGACCGCGAGCAGGAATAGGGCACGAGGGTTTCAATCCGCGCCCGCGTGAAGCGGGCGATAAGCCGGCCGTCCGCCCGGCAAACCCGCATGCGCATGTTTCAATCCGCGCCCGCGTGAAGCGGGCGATCTGCCGCGGCCTTTGACACCGATCGCAATTCCGTGTTTCAATCCGCGCCCGCGTGAAGCGGGCGATGCGTCGGTGCCCAATTGGTCCCTGACGGATTCGGTTTCAATCCGCGCCCGCGTGAAGCGGGCGATCGCAGATTGTGCCGACCACTGATGCGCAGCTCGTGTTTCAATCCGCGCCCGCGTGAAGCGGGCGATCCTTGTTCGCTCGCGGGCAGTTCAGCTCTGCACCGGTTTCAATCCGCGCCCGCGTGAAGCGGGCGATGCAGACCGCGAGCAGGAGCAATAGGGCACGAGGGTTTCAATCCGCGCCCGCGTGAAGCGGGCGATGGGATACTCAACTCGTTCTGCTACGAAAAGTATTGGTTTCAATCCGCGCCCGCGTGAAGCGGGCGATAACCCACCGACAGAAATAGCACCACCCCTTGAGTTTCAATCCGCGCCCGCGTGAAGCGGGCGATCCTGGGCAGCGCGGAGGACGTGATCGCGGGCCTGTTTCAATCCGCGCCCGCGTGAAGCGGGCGATGCGGGCACCTGGTCGGGCAGTTGCGGCCGAGCATGTTTCAATCCGCGCCCGCGTGAAGCGGGCGATGCCGCAACTCGGCCACATCCTGCCCGTCGACAAAGTTTCAATCCGCGCCCGCGTGAAGCGGGCGATGGTGCGGGTGCGGGCGGAGCTGCCGGCCGGGCAGTTTCAATCCGCGCCCGCGTGAAGCGGGCGATTATAGCATCAAGTAAAGGTGCGGGACGGGGGCTGGGTTTCAATCCGCGCCCGCGTGAAGCGGGCGATGCCGGCGGCGTGGCGTATTACATTTTCAGCAAGGCGTTTCAATCCGCGCCCGCGTGAAGCGGGCGATGTCAAGCGGGACCATATTGGTCCTAGAGTAAGGCGTTTCAATCCGCGCCCGCGTGAAGCGGGCGATTCCCGGTCCCTGTCGGGAATCGTAACGCGACGCGTTTCAATCCGCGCCCGCGTGAAGCGGGCGATACGATTTGGCGCGGGTCGTGGTCGGCCAGGATCGGTTTCAATCCGCGCCCGCGTGAAGCGGGCGATGGCCGCGGCCCGCCGCACGTCTTGCAATGCCGCTGTTTCAATCCGCGCCCGCGTGAAGCGGGCGATCCACGCCGGCCCTATGCTCCGTCGCGACCGGGCGTTTCAATCCGCGCCCGCGTGAAGCGGGCGATGGTGGCGTCACTGTTGCGCGTGTGGGGTGCCGCGTTTCAATCCGCGCCCGCGTGAAGCGGGCGATGTCAGCTCGTCGAGTCGTAGA
>CAYUZU010000097.1:462-1840 GCA_964448675.1 uncultured Planctomycetales bacterium | reverse complement strand
CCGCGCCGGGCGATTCAGCGCCCGTCGCCGGCCTACACGTCCAAGTATGTCGTGATGGGTTCACTTCCGCACGAAGGCAAAGGTAGCGAAAGCGTATGGTGCGGTCGGAGAAACGTCCGGGAAATGTCTCGACTGTAGGGGTATCCAAACGTGAAACGGAACAAGAAAACGCAAAGTGGATTCACGCTGATCGAGTTGCTGGTTGTGGTTGCGATCATCGCGCTGCTGATCTCGATCTTGCTTCCCTCCCTGAGCAAGGCGCGGGCGCAGGCGCGGACGACGCTGTGTCTGAGCCGAATCGGCCAGTTCGGCAAGGCCTTCATGATCTACACGGATGACTATGGCGAGACGCTCCCGTGGATCGCCACCGGGCACGAAGACCAGATCAACCCCGAGGAGACCTGGCTGTGCGATTGGCTAAGCGTAGGGACCCGCGACGAGGCCCAGGCCTTCGTCGAGGCGATCGGGCACACCGACGAGAACACCTGGCCCGCCACGCCGCACATCCCCCGTTCCGGGCGGATCTTCGACTACGCCCGGTTCGAAACCCTCTATAAGTGCCCGGAATTCGAACGCATCAAGGACTCGCAGAAGACGCAGAATGTCTGGAACTACACGCGACCCTTCTTCGGACGGCTCTGGCAGATCTACCGGGAGGTCGTGCAGGAAGAAGGCTCCAGCCCGGCCAGCTGGGGCAGCGTCGACAATCCGATCCTGAAGACCAGCAATGTGCATAGCCCGGCCAACCTGCCGATGATCCTCGATGAGCAGTGGAACCGGCATGTGGCCACCAGCGGAGTCGATGGGGGGAATGGTTCGGCATACCACTGCAACGACTACATGTTCGGCCCGGACAACATCGTGGCGATCGCGCACGGAACGCCCGTCCCGGCCCGCTTCCACGATCTGGATGTGGTGAGCAACGCGTTCGACCCGTTCCTCTGGCCGCGCGGGGGCGTCTTCTTCTATGACTCCCACGCGGAGTTGATGCGGGACCCCTGGCCTACGTTCGCGCTCTCCAACACACAGCGAGGGCACTATCGCGACGAGTCCAAGGGGATGTTTCGAGGTGAGGGAAGGGGCGCAACGGGATTCTATGAGCTGAACGCCATCCAGCACTACATTAGCTGGATCGTCTACGCCCAGCGCGGATATGACCCGACGGCCAACGGCGGCGAACCACCTCAGTGGCAGTGATCCAACCTGGTGGATGAGGCTCTTGTCGGATTACGCGCGGACCGGCCGTGTGGCTCGGCCGTGTGGCCCAGCCGCCCTCGGCTGGGGTGGCAGTGTGGCCCAGCCGCCCTCGGCTGGGGGGTGGCAGTGTGGCCCAGCCGCCCTCGGCTGGGGTGGCAGTGTGGCCCAGCCGCCCTCGGCT
>CAYUZU010000097.1:0-362 GCA_964448675.1 uncultured Planctomycetales bacterium | reverse complement strand
GGGGGGTGGCAGTGTGGCCCAGCCGCCCTCGGCTGGGATCTGAGAACCGTTCACGGCTGCCTGTCTCGTGCGGCATGAATGCCGCGGCTCGACTTAGCTCGCCACAAGCATTCCGTCGCCGTCTTCGAGGGCTATCGAACCCCATCGCCTCGTTTCCCAGGGCTCGGTTCGCATCGCCCTGGGCTATGTTCCACCGGGCCTCCGGTCTTGACGAGACTCGCGCTCCCGGTGTCCCCGCGCAGGGGTCGGCGCCCATCCTCGCTTCGAAAAGCTCCTTGAGGGCATTGTCGATCAGCGGCCATCGCAGTCAGATGTCAGAAGTTGCCCGCAGCTGCTTCTACGTAGCACGGGCATCCTTGTCA
>CAYUZU010000096.1:0-1948 GCA_964448675.1 uncultured Planctomycetales bacterium | reverse complement strand
GCCATTTCCCGCAACTTGAGTGCCGCGCGGTTGCGGACACGGCCATCCGCGTCGAGTCGCCGGAGCCGGTGCGCGTCGGCCCGCTGGTCCGGCTGCTGGAGGACCGCGGCGCGGAAGTGTCCGAGGCCCGGAAGATCCGCCCCTCGCTGGAGGAGGTCTTCGTCCGCATCACCGGCATCGAGGCGGCCGCCATGAAACAGGAGAAGGAGAAGGCGAAGATGGGAGCGGGACCGTGAAGCGGTTGCAGCCCAATGTTCGTTTGACGATACGCCGCGCTGATCAGCGAGAACAAGCAGCTGCCGCCGCAGCGACTCAGAAAGGACAATCGCAATGAACCACATTCCGTACTGCCGTCTGGCTCAGCTGCTCGCGCTGAGCGTCCTGTCCATCCTGGTACTCGTGGGCTGCCAATCGCAGCATTCGCGCGCGTCCACAGAATTTGTGCGTTACGGTGGCATGCACGAGACCATCGGACAAAGACAGCACCACGGGCGCGTCGGCTTGGCAGAGATCATGAAGCGCCCACACTTCTACGGCGTCGGCGCGCTCGAGGGACTCCGCGGTGAGATCACGATTCAGGATTCCGTGGCCGTTGTCACAGGCGTCACGCCGGATGGACGTCTGCAACCACTGGCGCCGGCAGACTTGCAGGCCACGCTCCTTGTCGGCCAGTCGATCGGGGAATGGACGAGTATGACGCTGACCGAAGCCGTCTCGCACGATCGCTTTGATGAGACCATCGCGACCACGGCCGCCCGCATCGGCATCGACACTGCGGCCCCGTTCATGTTCGTGGTCGACGGTGAGTTCACTGACGTCCGTCTGCATGTGATTAACGGCGCCTGCCCGGTTCACGCCCGCATGAAGAACCTCAGGCTCGACCCAAGGGACCGGCCGTACGAGCTGGAGGCGGAACGCATGACCGGCACGCTCGTGGGCGTGTACGCCGCCGACGCCGTCGGCAAGTTGACGCACCCGGCGACCAGCACACACGTGCATCTCATCTACGAGGACCGCGACACCGGCCAGATCATCACCGGTCACCTCGAACGGGTCGGTCTGGCGGCGGGCGCGGTCTTGAAGCTCGCGAAGTCCAGCATGTCGGGTGCTACGGCAGCCGCGCGATAGTTGCTCGTAGCCGCCGCGCGCGAGCCTCCGGTTTCCGGCGCTTGTGATGCCAGTTGGGAAGTAACAATCGGAATCAGCGCATGAAGTCCTGGATCGCATTCTGGAACATCCTGGCCAAGGACATGCGGTCGTACTATCTCAAGCCGCCGAACGTCAGTTGGGGGCTGATCTTCCCGCTAGCGTGGACGGGGATGTTCTTCATTCGTTCCGGCTCGGGGCTGGACAGTGTCGCCGGGCTGCTGCCCGGGGTGATCGCGGTATCGGTCCTGTTCGGCACGACGAGCCTGCTGGCGGTGACGGTCACGTTTGAGAAAAAGGGCCGTTCGTTCGAACGGCTGCTGCTGGCGCCCATCCCGCTCGAGTTGCTGATGCTGGCCAAGACCGCCGGGGCAATCCTCTTCGGCGTGGTCAATGCGTTCGTGCCCGTCGTCCTGGCCGCCTTCCTGATTGACCTGACCGGCGTGGATTGGTGGACATTGATACCCGCGGTCGTGCTCATCGCGATCAGCTCGACATTTCTGGGCCTATTCATCGCCGTTTCGGTCAGCGAGGTGTTCGAGGCCCAGACGTTCTCGAACTTCTTCCGCTTCCCGATGCTGTTCCTGTGTGGGCTGTTCTTCCCGATCGAGCAGTTGCCGATCTGGCTGCGACCGCTGTCGTACGTCCTGCCACTGACGTACGGCGCCGATGCCCTGCACGGCTCGATCCGCCACGCCGCGGTGATGCCGCTACCCGTGGACTTCGCTCTGCTGGCGGCATTCTGCGTGGTCCTGTTCGCCGTCAGCTTGCGGAACATCCAACGGAAGTGGATCGTGTGAAT
>CAYUZU010000095.1:0-1948 GCA_964448675.1 uncultured Planctomycetales bacterium | reverse complement strand
TGCCCCCGCTTAAGCAGTTGTGCGGTTCGGCGTAGTGCCGCGAGGCGGGCGGTCAGCCAGCCTTCCTTTGGTAGGATGCGGCGCAATTGCAGCATGACATCGCCGGCCTCATCCGGCCGCCGGTACAGATCGCGCGCGTCATGGCGGACCCGTTCCAAGTCGTGCGTGAGCCGGCGTGCGACGCGTCGGTCGCGCCACACGTCGGTCAGGTCGCGCCGCACCGCCGCGGCTTCACAGCGGGCGGGAGCAGGCTGCAAGAAGTCCGCGCGGCGATGCAGCAGCAAGACGAAGATGCCGAGTACGATTCCGGCGGTCGAGATCGCAGCGAGCCACGACTCGGCCACAGCCCAGCGGACGGGCAGCAGCCGGCCGATGGAGAACGCTGCGCCGAGCGCCAACGGCCCGGCGGCCCAGTGACCGGCCAGGCGACGAAACGCCTCAAACAGGACAACGCCCAGGACAACGACTACCACTCCAGCTGCGAACGGCCCGAGGTCCCGCATCGAGACACCTCGCTCACGTTCCCACCAGATCAGGCCGGTAGCCAGCGCCAGCCCCAGCGTCACCGCCATCGCCCCGGCCGCACGTCGCCGCTCGAACCGATGGCTCAGCACAGCGAAGCACAGCGCGGTGAAGAAGACCGTCGCCAACAGAAAATCGGCCAGTAGCGTGTCGAAAAGCTGTTCAACGTGGAACGTCACCAACCGTGAAAACGAGGCCATGCGAGGCCCCGGGGGTGTCCATCTATATAAAGCTTTCTTCGTTGCGCCCGTAGCTGCTGCGCCCTGGCAGGCTACCGCCACTTCACTACCGCTGCGTGACAGCGAGGCTTTATCAGCTCCGCCGGTTTATGCGTCCGGTGGAGTTGATGCGTGGTGGATGTCGGCGAGTATCTGCGACAACGGAAGCGGCACGTGGCCGAGCGGGCGGAAGCGGTGCGAGACTTCCGCGTGTTCGACTTCGACTATGTCCCCGAGCAGCCGCTCCTGCGCGAGGAAGCCCGGCAATTAATCGACGAGCTGCTGCAGTTCGATGTCAGCGGGATCCCGACGCACTATGCCATCATCGGCAGCCGCGGCTCCGGCAAGACGCTCACGCTCAAGTACCTGCAGCGGCTCATCCTTGGCCAGACCGGCCTGGCGATGCACTACGTCAACTGCCGCGACCATAATACGAGCTTCAAGATCCTCGCCCACCTGCTCGGTGTGCGCGCCCGCGGCACGAGCCTGTCCGAGCTGTTTACGACGTTTTGCCAGCGCTGCCAGAACAAGACGGTCGTCGTGCTGGACGAGGTCGACCTGATGAGCCCCAAGGACCCACGCCGCGAGATCCTCTACCTGCTCAGCCGTTCCAGCCAGCCGTTCATGGTGCTCATGCTGGCCAACAACCCGCACGTACTCAAACAGCTCGACCCGGCCACGCGCAGCAGTTTGCAGCCCGTACCGCTCCATTTCCGCAACTACGATGCGCAGCAGGTGACCGAAATCCTGCGTGTGCGGGCGCAGCGGGGACTTAGCCGCTGGGCACACGGTGCGCTGGCCGAGATCGCAGCCCTTACCACCCGGCGCGGCAACGGGGACGCGCGGGTGGCCATCAAGACACTCTTCTATACGGTCACGCGGCCAAACGAGGATCTCACCGCGTGTTTCGAGCGCGCCCGGCGCGACATCGTGGTTGACATCATCAATGACCTGGCCGACAACCTGCTGCTCATGCTGCACGCGACCCAGTCCGCCGGCACGGATTTCGCCAAGCCGATCTATGGCCGCTACTGCCGGGCCTGCCAGACCCAGGGCGAGAAACCGTTCAGCTACATGCACTTCTACTCCAGCCTGAGCTACCTGCAGAGCGTGGGACTGGTCGCGCTGGTGTCGACCAAGGCCGGACGGACGTACACGAATCGCGTGCTGCTCACGTTCGACCGGCCCATCGTGGAACAGGTCTACCA
>CAYUZU010000094.1:0-1973 GCA_964448675.1 uncultured Planctomycetales bacterium | reverse complement strand
TTGAAACCGGCGATGTAAATATTCGGACAGTTAAAAGATACAACAAGAAATTAAATCAAATCCCACACCTTCTAAACAATTGTATAAAGCAGCATCTATTCAAAATTCTGCATTAAAACTGTATCATGCAATAGAACTTATGCAAACTCAAGGTGTAGAAGCATTAAGAAATTATTTTAAAAGAATGGGAAAAGATGCAATATCAAAAAGTGGAAGTAAAGCTTCCAAAGACATAATGAGCGATAGTGACGTTTTAGAAGCACTTGCTTATGCAAATTCTATTAAAATTGAACATCCTAAAATTCCTGAAGTTATAAAGATTGTAAAAGAACAACTCGCAAAAAATAAAAATTCTAAAATTATCATTTTTACACATTATAGAGACACTTCTAGTTATGTTTGTGAAAAATTAAATGAGGTTGAGTTTGCAAAACCCGTTAGATTTATTGGTCAAGCTGGAAAAGGCAGTGATAAAGGATTAACACAAAAACAACAAGTTAAAATTATAAATGAATTTAAGCAAGATAGGTATAATATTTTAATTGCAACTTCTGTTGCAGAGGAGGGTCTTGATATACCTTCTACAGATCTGGTAGTATTTTTTGAACCAGTGCCGTCTGAAATTCGAACGATTCAAAGAAGAGGTAGAACTGCAAGAAAAATGGCCGGAAAAGTAATAATTCTAATTGCAAAAGGAACTCCTGATGAAGGCTACTATTGGTCTGCAAAGAAAAAAGAAAGAAATATGAAAAATGAATTAGAATTACTCCGTTCTTCACTAAATAAAAAAATTGATGATACAAAATCTTTTTATGAAATAAAAACAAAAAAGAACCAGAAAAAATTAGATGAGTTTTCCGATACAGATAACACTAAAATAATTGTAGATAATAGAGAATCAAGATCAAATATTGTAAGATTATTGTCACAGAAAAATGTTGATATTGAAAAAAGACAACTAGATGTTGGCGATTATGTTTTATCAACAAGAATTGGTATTGAAAGAAAAAATGTTGATGATTATTTAAGCTCTCTTTTAGAAGGAAAGTTATTTACCCAAATGAGAAAATTAAGGGACTCATACTCTAGACCAATATTGATTATAGAAGGTGAGAGACTTTTTTCTAAAAGAAACATTAGCCATAATGCAATAAATGGAAGCTTTGCTTCAATAATTGTTGATTATGGAATTGCTATTATGAGAACAAATACTCCTAAAGAAACTGCTGATTTGATTAATATTATTGCAAGTAGAGAACAAAAAGATAGTAAAAAAGAGGTAGCCATAAGAGGTGAAAAATGGTCGATGTCGCCCGCAGAACAACAACAATTCATAATAGAAGGTCTTCCAAATATTTCAGCAGTACTTGCAAAAAGGTTATTGCAGCATTTTGGGAGTATTAGATCGATTGCAAACGCTTCTGTAGAAGATTTATGTGAAGTACAAGGTATCGGTAAAAATATTGCTCAAGATATTATCAAGATAGTAAATCAAGATTATTTGAAAAAATAACAATTTTTTTGCTTCGATATTTTTGTTTTTTTTCATCACCAATTTAAAAATTTTATTTTAAATTTTTCACTCTAATTTTATCATTTTAAAAAAAGAAAAAAAGAGTTTTTTACTCTTGTATTGTTACTTTAGATAGTATTATCTGTGCTTCTACTGAATCGTCATCAGATGAGCCTTCAGCACACTCTGCACTAACTGTAATTATCGGCATGTCTGTAAGTATTCCCAAACCTATCCCAAAAACAGGCATTTCAGTAGCAGCCAACTGTTCACCTGCAGATATCAAGTTCATGGATCCTTGCATTTCTCTTGGCAAGACAAAAAGTCCTCCTTCAATTGTTATGGTAAACTCAATATCGGTTGCATCTGCATCGCCAGTATTTTCAAGAACAAGAGTTATTCCATTTCCGCCTTCTATTGATTTAATGGATAGTACTGGCTCTGGGTCTGGTACTTCAGC
>CAYUZU010000093.1:0-2041 GCA_964448675.1 uncultured Planctomycetales bacterium | reverse complement strand
GCCCCTGTCGCTGGATTTGCTTCGCCATCCACCTGCAGGACGGCCAAATCACTGTCCACGTCGGTGCCTACCAGCTCGGCGCGCGCTCGCGTCCCGTCGGAGAAGACGACCTCGTACTCGTTCGCGTTGGCGATGACGTGATTATTAGTGATGATATACCCCTCGTCGCTATAGACAAAGCCACTGCCGCTGCCGTTCCCCACGACGATAAAGACCACAGCGGGGTTGGCCCGCTCGTAGAGCCCCGTGAGCACGGCCTCCAGATCCGTGTTGATTGTGCCCTGGGGTGGGGCGGTGATCTCCTCCTGGGACTGTTCTGCAAGCTGCTCGGCGACCTCGGCCTCGATCCGTTCTGCGATTTCTTCCTCGGTGATGCCATCGTCCGGTGACGCCGTACTTTCGGGTGTCAAGGCGAAAGGGCTGCACGCCAATAGAGTCAGCATCAAGATTACTAATGTCACGATACGTTGCTTTCTTTTCATAGTTCACCTCCGCTATTACTATACCACAAGCCATGTGCAGGCAGGCAACGATCAACGCTCGCAAGCATCAGAGATCGGATTTTTGGAAAAATCCGATCTCTAGCCGCTTTGTCTAAGAGTTGGTTTCCTTTTTAGAGGGGCTCAGATGAGGAAATCATACGCGAAAGTCCCCGAGACGTATATCTCGGGGACTGGGGAAATGTAGAACCCGTGATGCTAGAAATCGAACCTTGGCATGGCGTGCTGTATTGGGAAGCCACCTTCCTCGGCGGGGCCTTTTTCGCCGAAACCACGCATCCCGGGGGAGCGGCGCATCCCACGGCCGCCGAAGCTACCACGGCCGCCGAAGCTACCACGGCCGCCCGGCATGCCAAATCCACCGTGGGGAGCCCAGTCTCTCTCTTTAAGTTCCTCGGCTTCTTCCTCAGTGATTGCGCCGTCGGCGACCGCTTCGTCAATGGCAGCCTCGAAGGCATCTTGCATCCGTTCCATCAGGGTTTCACGGTCCAGATCGAGTTCTTCGATCAACTCCGGGATGGGGGTGTCGGCGAGCTCGTCCACGCTCACACCCAGGGCTTCGGCCAGTATGGCCTGCGGGTTGAGATAGGGGCGAAGCGCGGCCATGGTCTGGATTCGCTCGTACTGCTCTTCCGTGATGATCCCCTCGTCGAGCGCCTGCTTCAGTGCCTTGGCGCGAGCCGCTTCGCGGGCGGACCCGAGTTCCTCCACGGTGATGCCCAGTTCCTCGGCGAGCAGCTCGTCGTGATTGCTGACAGGACCGGTTCCGAACCGACCGTGGCCACCGGGCCAGTCAGGCCAGTCGATGCCACCTTGAGCACTTACAATCCCAACCGTCCCTCCGACCAGCAGGAGCGCGGCTGCACCAACGACCAACCAACGTGTCCACGTTTTCTTAAACATCAGAAACCTCCTTGTTGTTATCTACTTTGGGATTGCTTGAGTTAAAAGCCATCCCGGTTAACGTCTATAGGTATACCGAAGAGTTGTTGAGAAATCTTGGAGAAGATGTTGGAAGAGTATTGAGCTTTGGGAAAAGATGCTAGTCCACCCGGCGATTTCGAATGGAGGTTACTAAATTCCTATTGTGTTTACAGTAATCAGCCACTACACTGGTAGTACTAGATCATTGATTTCACGAAAGGACAGAATCGATATGCTCGAACTCAAACGTGAATCTGGGCAAGGCCTGGCGGAATATGGACTTATCCTCGTTCTGATTGCAGTGGTGGTTGTCGCCATCCTCACACTGGTGGGTGGACAAACCTCTGAATTATTCAGCAGGATACAGAGTGGCTTGCCTGAAGCACCCTGATAACCGGCCGTCCGGGCCTTCTTCAGCACATCAGATTTACTGGCGCTTGAGGTTTGTTTCCAGCAGATTTTAAATGCCCATAGGTTATCCTGTGGCGAATCCTAAACGAATCCTTTTTCGCGCCAGGCTCTACGGGATTTCGCGGGTCAGGCTTTAGAATCCCCACCAGCTGTCACCCTGAGCGTAGTCGCCTGTCCCGAAGTATTGAGGGAAAGGGTCTCTGTCC
>CAYUZU010000092.1:0-2084 GCA_964448675.1 uncultured Planctomycetales bacterium | reverse complement strand
CTGATCGCGGTGGAGCCGATCTCGCACCTCGGCGGTGTGCCGCGGGTGGAGTTCGATTATGATTACCAAGGTCGCCGGGTCGCCAAGCGGGTGTATGATTGGGACAGTGGCGCCGGGGACTGGGAGGCGACGCCGAGCGTGTCGCGGGCGTTTGTGTGGAGCGGGTGGCTCATGCTGCTGGAGCTGGACGTGGATCCGAACGACGCCAACGATCCGAGCACGCGGCGGGCGTATACCTGGGGCCTCGACCTGGCCGGGCAGCACGGCTCGACGAACAGCCTCGAAGCCGCGGGCGGTATTGGTGGGTTGCTCGCGATCAGCGACCCCAACGATCCGAACGATCCCAACGACCTGTTCGGCGAGTTCGCCTACACCTACGACGCCAACGGCAATGTCGGGCAGCTCATCGACTGGGCGCATGACCCGAACGACCCGAACGGCGCGATCGTGGCGCGTTACGAATACGACCCCTACGGCAAGGTCATCGGCCCGGATGACGACGATGATGGCGACTGGCGCGACGACGCCGGCCCCTACGCCGTCGAGAACCCCATCCGCTTCAGCACCAAGTACTGGGATGATGAGACCGGGCTGGGCGCGTGGATCTACCGTTACTACAGCCCGAGTCTGGGGCGGTGGATCTCGAGGGATCCGATTGGGGAGAGTGCGGGACAGAGCCTGTACGTGTACCTTGGAAATCAGCCCTTAGTCCTTGTTGATCCTCTTGGACTCGAGAGCCAAAACTACTCGGTGGACGAACAGGATGTGTGCTGCAAATATCACCAATCCACTACTGTTGGCAGCGCTGGACCGTACGGCGGCGGCGCCCATACTACCGAAAGCAAGAAATATCACACTCAACAATGCTCGCGTGAATATGAAGATTCGCTCGACTGCTGTAAGTGCATGGATAAAAGTGGTACGACTACCACTACCAGTTCGGGCTGGGGTTGGAGTTCTTGGACATCAGTTACTCTCGCGTTGATTGATGCTCGAAAGGGGCCCTGCTGCTATTGCACGATGTCCTTGAAGCGACACGAGCTGACTTGGGACTTGCGCAAATGGCCATATTGCCACCATGTACTGCAAATCGACTGTTCGGATTGGAGCGGGTATCTGCAATTCATGCCTGACATGACGTCGAAGAACCCTATCTGGAACGAGGGTAAATACACCTGGCTGCCGGGCTCATATCAGCCAGGCGTGAATCTGGTCGCCATCAAGTCGATGCATATCTCGTGCGACGAAGCCCTGTGGCTCAAGGCCATTCTGGCAGCGAATTACGGTCAAGGGACGCAAGCAAAGAACACGTACATTTGGCGCATTCACGACTGCCGTGACTTTGTAATGGAAGTCTGGGAGCGTCTCCGCGCTGAATTGTGGGACGATTTCTATCGTTGAGGTGCGCGAATGACCAGAATGGCTCGTCGTTTTTGGGTGGCAGTTGTCACGTGCCTTGTACTGGCGATGGTGTTATATGTCATCGGTGCCTGGCGCACGCACGCGTACTACAAGCGTGTGGGGGCGGCGGACACTGCCTGGCTCTGTGGGCTCTGCGGCTTGAAGCAGTGGCACGAGTCTGGCGAGTTCCCGGAATCTGTGGATGAGCTAATTGACCAAGGGTTGATTGTGCCGTACCAGGGCGGTCGAGTGTTCGACATCCCGGGATTGGCCTACTCGGTGCAAGGAGCGTTCCTAAAAGACGTCAGACTCCGGTGGCCAACTGACACTAGCGGATGGCACGTGGCCGACGAGGTCGTTGTCGATTCGAGCGGCCGCGAGGTTGGGCCATTCGTTGAGTTGGAAGGAGAGGAGCGTGGGGAACTCATGACGCGTGCCCAACGGCGCGTTGCCAACACTCTGTACCGCCTTGTACAAGGCATCCCCCTTGATGACTCGATGATGAACCAGTGGCTAACCGGCGATGAGTGAGAACAGGGGCACTGACCGCTGCGTCGATTATAATACCGGACCAAGCGGCGAAGGGGCACGTGTGTAGAACCTATCCTAAAACCTCTTTGAGCAGCAACATCGTACAGCCGAGATGAAGGAAGCCCTGGAACAACGTGGTCGACTTCTCCCAC
>CAYUZU010000091.1:0-2140 GCA_964448675.1 uncultured Planctomycetales bacterium | reverse complement strand
CGGACACGGATGGCGACCCGACCGATCAGAGTGATGCGGTGTTCACCATTTCGCAAATCGTTTACACACTGACAATGGCTGCGAATCCAACCCAGGGTGGAACAACGAACCCGGCAGTGGGAGACCACAATTATGATGCAGGAACTATCGTTGACATCAGCGCCACAGCGAATCCTGGCTATGAATTCCAGGACTGGACTGGTGATGTCGCTGATCCAAATGCAGCCAGCACGACGGTCACAATGGATGCGAGCAAAACTGTGACTGCGAATTTCAATAAAGTCGGTATTGAAATTTCTGATCTCCGCGCTTCTGTGACCGGTGAAAACCTGTTACTGGAATGGGGCGCTTCCGAAGGAATCACTACTTATAATGTCTATCGTGATACTGTATACGACTTTGTGCCTGATATGGCTGGTGGAACAAACCGAATCGCCTCAGACATCGCCGATGAAGATGCGGGTACAGAGGGTATTCAATGGACCGATACGGGCAATGGCGCCGATATTGTCGGAGATATTGAAACAAATTATTTTTACAAAGTAACAGCTGTTAGCGGTGAAGAATTCGATCCTTCCAATGTGGCTGGTGAATTTGATTACCAACTGGTCACCACCGAAGGCACGGACATCAACCGGATCGTGGTACTCATGAACACAGCGAACACACGAACGCCCATCGCTACAGCCGAAGACCTGGCCCAGGCAATTCCATATTGTACCGATGTTTACTGGTGGGATGCAAGCGGTCAGGGTACGGTGGGACACGTCAAAGGCGTGCCCTTCAACAATTTTGCCATCGAGCCTGGACATCCCTACACAGTCAGTGTTTCACAGGATACGGTCTGGACCGTGGCTGGCTCGTATTCTGATGTCAGCTTCAATCTGGTTACCACCGAGGGCACGGACATCAATCGCATCGGCGTTCCTCTGGCCAAGGCCGATTTAACCGATGCAGAACAGTTGGGCCAGGACATTCCCAACTGCACCGATGTTTATCTGTGGGATGCTGAAGGCCAGGGCACGCTGGGCCATGTCGTGGGCGTGCCATTCAACAACTTCGAAGTCAGGGCTGGCTATCCCTATTCAATCAGCATTACAGCCCCGACCACCTGGCCAGACTACGGTGAGGGCAGCGAGTCGTTTGCCTCAATGACTCAGGTTGAGGGATTGACTCTCAATACAGGTGGCGGATTCCTGGGCAACAATATTCCGCATACCGTGTACGGAAGACTCATTCAATCCGGCGAAGTTTCGCTCAACGCCCACAGCCTGAAAATTCGCGCCTGGATACCGAGCCGACCACATGAGGTATTGACAGCCGAAGATTTTGGCATTGGGTTTGAGAACAATTACTGGTCGCTCGGAGTGAGCAATTTCCCGACCAAATGGAAGATTGGCGACAGCATGATGGTGGAAATCACTCATATTGAAAACGGTCTGCGCGGTTCAGCCCTTGTCATTTTAAGCGATGCCGGTTCCGATGATGCAGGAGAAATTCGGCTTTCAGGTACAACCAGTGTTGCCGGCGTGAATTTGAGCGAACTGCCCAAAGATTTTTCATTAATGCAGAACTATCCCAATCCTTTCAATCCTGAGACGAAAATCAGCTATGGTCTGCCCAAAGCGTCCCATGTCACCATTCAGATTTATGATATTTCAGGTCGTCTGGTAAAGACATTGGCAAATGGGACCATGGATGCCGGCTATCATCAGGTGACGTGGAATGGTCAGGATAATTACGGAGGTCTGGTCAGTTCAGGCCTTTACTTCTGCAAAATGAAATCAGGCTCTTTTCAGAAAACCATGAAATTGATTTTTGCAAAATAAATGAATGACTCTGAATCAATTTGTTAGTTTTACAACTATTTAAAACATGATTTCATAATTAAAGACGCACGAATAATTCTTCAAATGACTATTTCGAAATAACGGTTCGAACTAATAGGAAAAGGCAGCGTCGCTAATACAGGGGGGCTGCCTTCTTATTTACATGAAATTAAAATATCATTTGATTATTCAACATATTTTTAATATCTTAGCATAGTGATGTGAATTTCGAAATGATTTTCAAGTATAACACAACTAATACTACATAGTCAGATTAAAAAATGTCTCGAAAAACAAGGCAGTATTTCATA
>CAYUZU010000090.1:0-2269 GCA_964448675.1 uncultured Planctomycetales bacterium | reverse complement strand
CGAAACCCGCCGCGGCGGGTCGCCCGGGCGCGTGAGACCCGGGCCTGACGAGGCAAAGCATGTGCGACCAACGCGAAGACACCCTGGTGCGGTGGTACATCGAAACGTACCGATCCCGCACACCGGCGAAGACTGTGCTCGACTGCAGCCCGCAGCGCGTAACGCAGACCGAGGTACGGGCGAAGATGCAGGAACTCGGCTACGCCACGAACGTCGTCGACGCAACCCACACATGGTTTGAGATCTACGAGCGGCGCCACCTGCGACGCCGTGTGAACGCAATGAGGAAAGCGGCTGGCGAGTCGCCCATTTGAGGAGAAAACCATGAAACAGAACGAGATCAAGGTCGGCGGCGTCTACACCGCCAAGGTCAGTGACCGGGTCGTGCCGGTCCGCATCGACAGCACCCACAGCGCCGGCGGCTGGAACGCCACCAACACGAAGACTGGCAAGCGCATCCGCATCAAGAGCGCCCAGCGCCTGCGGAGCGAGGTCAAGCCGAAGCGCAGTGGCGCCAAGGCCACCGCGGACGCCCAGCCCGACGTCAACCCGACCGTCGAGGTGGTCACCGGCCAGCCGCTGCCTGAGGGCAACCGTGGGAAAGCCGCCAAGCCGCGCCGCGCGAAGAAGGCCGCCGGCGAACCGAAGCCGAAGCGCGTCAGCGCGCTGGACGCCGCAGCCCAGGTCCTGGCCGACGCCGACCAGCCCATGCGGGCGAAGGAGATGGTCGAGACGATGGCCGAGCGCGGCCTGTGGTCGAGCCCGAACGGCAAGACGCCCGAGGCGACGCTCTACGCCGCCATCCTCCGCGAGATCAAAGCCAAGGGCGACGCCGCCCGGTTCCGCAAGATCGAGCGCGGGCAGTTCGTCCACACCGGCGTACGGGAGGGCTGATCGATGCGCGTAATGCTGAGCACCAACGACGGCGAGTTGCTCGCCGAATGGAAGATCCCGGATGACCTGACAGATGCCGAGGTCGAGGACATCCTGGGCGACGGCCTGTCGCGCAAGCATCGACTCGACCGTTGCGACGAATGCGGCAGCTTCGTCCCGCGCGACACGATGGTCGAGCGCGACGACGCCCCCGGGCCACACGTCATCTGCGCCGCCTGCGCCAAGGCGGAGGAGGACTGAATCATGCTTGATGTCTCCAGCCACCTGACGTTTCGGATCCACAGCGACTCGGACGGCCGCCTCACCCTGCGATTCCGCCGCCTGTTCGAGAAGGAGAGCAATCCCGACCGCTGGCAGTACGACCTCCCGCTCGATGACAAGCCCGAGGACGTCGTCGCCCGCCTGCACGAGATCGCCGCGCAGGTCATGGCGGGCGAGCGCGACCGACTCGACCGCGCCCTCAACCGCCTGCGGGACGAGCCAGCCAAGCAGCGCAAATCCAAACGCTGACGCGTACCGCATCATCCCACCTCCCCCGACGCCTCGGCTTCCACCGGGGCGTTCTCACGGCCGGTGATCCGCTCCGCCTTCCGCCCCGTGAACTGCTCCCAGCGCTGCACGATCACATCGCAGTACGCCGGATCCAACTCCATGAGGTATGCCCGCCGACCGGTCTGCTCGGCCGCGATCAGCGTCGAGCCGCTGCCGCCGAACAGGTCCAGGACGTTTTCGCCCGGACGCGAGGAGTACTGCATGGCCCGTACCGCCAGCTCGACCGGCTTCTCGGTCAAGTGCACCATGCTCTGCGGGTTGACCTTCTTGATCGGCCAGACGTCGGGCACGTTGTTCGGACCGAGGAAGACGTGCGCCGCACCCTCACGCCAGCCATAGAAGCACCATTCATGATCTCCCATGAAGTCCTTGCGCGTCAGCACCGGATGCAGCTTGTGCCAGATCACCGCCTGGCTGAAGTACAGCCCGCACGCCTTGAGCACCGACGGGTAGTTGGCGATGTTCGCGTAGCCGCCCCAGATGTAGAACGCCCGGCCCGGTTGCAGCACCCGCGCAATCTGGCCGAACCACGCCGCCAGCAGCCGGTCGAACTCCTCATCGGTGACGAAGTCGTTCGCGAGCGGTCGGTCCTTCGCTCGCATCTTGCGGTGCGTGGCCTTCGCCTTCTCGGGATGCCGCTCGAGGTCGAGCTTCTGGTGATGCTTGATGCCGGTCTTGCCACGGGCGACATCGAAGCCGCTGTGATGCATGCCCTTCGCATCCAGCGTCCTTGTGCCGTTCTTCTCGGTCGCCTGGAACGACGACAGTCCGGCCGCGATGGCGTTGTTGCTGCGCGGCTCCACCTTCACGTTGTACGGCGGAT
>CAYUZU010000089.1:0-2344 GCA_964448675.1 uncultured Planctomycetales bacterium | reverse complement strand
AAAGCTTTGAACTCCTCCTCTGCTATGTATCCCACATCTAGAGCGACATACAGCTCTGCTCGGACCTTGAACAGAAATTGATCCTGGGCAAATTCTTTCGTTTCTACGCTGGCAACTCGGTCGCATAAGGGATGCGCCTGGAGAATGGCCATCAAAGCGCCGAGCAATGAGGGCAGAGACGTCATACAGCTGCCTCTTGACGCAACCCTAACCAGCTATCGAGCATTTCCAGCGTGGCTTTCCAATCCAACCAATCATCTTCTTCCAGCATAATCATCTGTCCTAATGACTGGCGCTGCTGTGGCGAGAGTTGTTCCGATGCCAGTAAAACTGACCGTTCGTGCAGATACTGGCTAAATCGATCAAATGGCATACCGTATTTGCGCTCAAAACGCGCCAGGTCCCGTTGCAAGGTTGCAATCTGACGCAGCACATAATCTCGCACCAGTTCCCTGCTGGCTTGCTCCTCGGTCGCGAAGATCTTGCGTTTGATCAAAGGTTCTATCGTGGTCGCAAACGTGTTCATATCTCTACCTCTTTCAGTCCCAGTCTTGCTTCATGATACCATAGTCAGTATGGGGTGGAAACCTTGCCCCTTTCGAAGCGTAGCTTTCCTCGCGCCGTTGTGACCGCAGGAAATCCCAAAGCGCAGCGTGGGACGCCCGATCACGCCTACCACCTCGAAGGAGACGTCCTTCAGCGCCCAGAGCGTCTCCTCCTCCGTCGGCGGGCGGGTGATGCGCCGCAGGTAGTCGAAGGGCCTGTCCCGAGCGAAGTCGAGGGACCAGTCACGAGTTGCTTCGTCGCCTGCCAGAGGTTGTCGGGGCGCTTCTCCTCCGCGCTGATGCGGTACCTTTTGCCTAGATTTCCAACTCTAATGGCGATGTCACTCATGGATTAGTAGAGTCCTTTTCTGAGTATAGACGATGGACCATGGACGATGGACGGCGGTCGTCTGTGGTCGGTCGTCGATCATCTACAGAAGGACGATGGACGATGCCCGATAGACGATGGTTGTTAGAGAGTAAATGACTTTATTAAGTTCGATCCACAATTCGGTGAGGACCTACAGCGAGCAACACGTAGTATTCGCCCGTGATCTCAAAAATCACTCGGTAGTTCATGGTCACGCTGAACTCCCATAGCCCCTCAACGCCTCGCAACTTATGAACACGCAGCGAAGGATAACGTATATCATGTAGTAGAAACCTGAGCTTCTCATCCACACGCTGCTGAATATCCGGGGGTAGATTCTGATAGTCTTTCTTGAAGCGCTTGGTGCGTCGCACCTTCACGTAGACTCCTCCGGTGTACGCTTCAACTCTGCCAACAGATCTTCCACGTCGTCAAAATCGCGGAATTGGCCCTCCGCCAGATTCGTTTTGGCTTCCTGGTAGCGCTCTCGCCATGCCTCTGACCAGAACCAAGATTGATCCCTCTCTTCTCTTCGCCAGTGTAGATAACGAATGAAGTCCAAGACTTCTGCGGCTTCGTCCTCAGGTAGCTCGTCTAGCGCCTGTTTTGTCAGTTCTTTCACGTCTGTGGTCATGATCACTCCTCTTTACCCACAAAAGTTCTCCTCTGTAAGATCCTTTTGCCACGAATTGCACGAATTTCTTTGATGGACGGCGGTCGTCCACGGCGTGACGAAGGACGATGATTGTCTGCCGTCTGTCGTCTGTGGTCCGTCGTCGGTGGTCTACAGCGTGACGCTCTCTTACTCAGCCAGTTTCTTGGTGACGATAGCCAATATCTCTTCCGAAGACTGTTATCGTGAAATGTGAGTCGATAGCGTAGTAATCCCAGGTCACCTTGAGCTTCCTCGCGCAATACCCGCCAATGCATGATCTGATGGTTGAGTGCGATCAGCGCCTTTATGTAACTCAGATAATCGGCAGCGTCCTTCACACCACCTTCACCAGGCGCTGAATCTTCTTCAGGACATCTTCGCGTAGCTCATACAAGCCCGCCCACTCGAAGAAATCCATGGCATCCCCCAATTCCCCAGCTTCGAAGCGACGGTAGAATACCCCCGAGTCCATCTTGTAGCGCTGCTCGAACTGCTGAAGATCGCGTTCATACCGCGCCAGACGCAGCCGGTGTTGGCTAAGGGAAGCATCCAATAGCTTGTCCAAGATCAGATCTAACTCCGCTTGATCAGCGTAAACCTTTTTGAGTACATCCAACTTATGCATGACCAACCTCCGTTGCTCAGGTGACATCTCTCACCCGTGGAGATCGCGCTCCCGTCTTGATCTCAATCATACCACGGTGTCGCTCTTGTGCGTGGATGATGGACGGTAGACGGCGGACGATGGACGATGGTCGTCGGTGGTCGGTCGTC
>CAYUZU010000088.1:0-2393 GCA_964448675.1 uncultured Planctomycetales bacterium | reverse complement strand
TGTCACCGATCACTTGAGAACCGGCCAGTGATAATCGGTTCAAAACCGGCCACGTTCATGTGACCGTATACCTCATTTGGCGACTGCTTCGCAAGCGTCTTTCCTGGCACCGGCGTCTTCCGCCTTCTTGGTTGCCCGGTCCTTCAGCCGGTAGCTCTTCCCGGTGATCGAGATCACGTCGGCGTTGTGCAGGAAGCGGTCGAGGATCGCGGTGGCGGCCGGTACGTCGCCGATCAGCTTGCCCCAGTCCTCCAAGGGTCGATTGCTGGTCATGATCGTGGATCGCACCTGATACCGCCGCATGATGATCTCGAACAGGTACTCGCCGGACCGCTTGGGCAGCTGCTTCATCCCCATGTCATCGATCGCCAGCAGGTCCGGCTTGATGTAGCGCAGCAGCACCTTGTCCTGCCCGCCGAGGGCCTCGTCGTGCAGGAAGTCGCGGACGACATCGAAGATCGAGCGATACAGCACGGTGAAGCCGCTCTTGATCGCCTGGTAGCCCAAGGCCTGGACCAAGTGCGATTTTCCTGTGCCCGGCGGTCCGATCAGCAGCACGTCCCGCGCCTCACGGATGAAGCGGCCGGTGGCCAGGTCAAAGAGCTGCTTCTTCTTGATCGAGGGGTTGAACTGCCAGTCGAAGTCCTCCAGCGTCTTCGATTCGTGGAAGGCAGCGGCCTTGATTCGGCGGGCGATCAGCCGTTCGTTGCGGACCGCCAGTTCGTCCTGCAGGATCAACTCCAGGAACTCGACGTGGTTGAGCCCGTTGCCCTGGGCCTCCTGGAGTCGCACGTCCAGGGACTGCGCCAGGCCCGACAGGCGCAGCCGGATCAGCGCCTTGTGCAATGCGTCATTCATCAGGGCACCTCCTGGTGCTCTCCGGAGGGGAAGAAGTAAATGGAATCATGCGTGGACCTCCTCAAAGGCGTCTCGGACCAGTTGGCCGTAATCGGATAACGAACGGATCAGGGGATGCTCGGTGATGAAGTCGAACTGCTCCTGCGCGGAGGCCTGGCGTTTGAGCAGCTCGCGGATGACCCGCAAGCGGTACGCCCCGTGTGACTGGGCCACCCGGCAGGCCTGCTCGATGGCCGTGTCGGCATGCCTGTTCGTCAGACTGACCAGGCCCATCAGCACCCGCACGCCGGGGATGCCACGCTGCTGCAGCAGGGCCGCGGCCCAACGCCCCGCGTCGGGGCCGATGCGGCGGGCCTTCCGCAGCCACCAGGCCGTACCGCGTTCGATCCCGCCCCGCTTCTCGGCGACGATATGGCGGTCATCGGTGGCGAAGCGCCCGGGCTCACGCTGAGCATGGATGGCGATCTGCTCCAGCCGCTGGTTGAAGATCCGGACAACATGCCCATCCCAACGGGCCCACACGCGGCGCCCGACGTACTCCGGTGGCGCCGAGTAATACGCCTTGGCGATCTCGACGTGGCCGTCGCGGTTGACCTTGCGCGAGGCCTCCTGGAAGCAGGGGAACCGCGCCGGCGGCAACGGCAGCAACGTCGCCCGTTCGACTTGGGCGAAGACCTTCCCGACCTGCTTGCGGGTGGTGCCGTGGATGCGCGTGTCGGCAACGGCGGTCTCCCACTCGAGCAGGAAGCGGTTCTGATCGGACAGGCTGTCGAACGTCCGGCCCTTGAGGGCGTTGTCCTGGGCGTAGCCGACGCCGCGTTCGATCTTGCCCTTGTGTCTTGGCGTGCGCACCTTGGTCGGCAGGATCACCGTGCCGTAGTGCTCGCAGAACGCCAGGATCTTCGGGTTGAGGTCGGGATCGAACCAGTCGGCCGTGGTGACGGCCGCCTTCAGATTGTCGATCACCAGCGTCTTGGGCACGCCGCCGAAGTGGACGAAGGCGTTCTCCAGGCAGCGCAGGAAGTTGTCGGTCGTCTGGCGGAAGACCGCCTCACTGTAGGCCTTGCGGGAGTGGCTCAGCACGATCCGGAACAGGTGCGGCCGCCGCCGTTTGCCCTCCGGCGTGATCAACGGCGCCGCCGTGCCGAAGTCGACCTGGGCCTCGGCGCCAGGCTCGCACTCCATGCGCCGGAACGGTCGGGGTGTGGTCCCCCGCAGCTTGCGAACGAAGCGTTGTACCGACTGGTAGCTATCGCTGAAGCCGTGCTCGGCTGCCAGATCCTGCCAGATGCGCTGGGCCGACAACCCCTGCTCCAGCAACTCGATGATCACCGCCCGGAACGGCTCACAGCGGCTACGCTGGCCCGCCGACCCGGCGATCACTATGGCCGGTTTTGCCTCGTCGGACCCGGTAATCGGAATGGCCGGTTTTGGCGGATCCGGGCCGGTGGCCGTCGCCGCCAGATGGACGTAGCGCGCGACCGTCTCGCGGTGCACGCCCAGTTCCCGGGCGATCCGCCGATACGACCAGCCCC
>CAYUZU010000087.1:0-2403 GCA_964448675.1 uncultured Planctomycetales bacterium | reverse complement strand
TTGAACTAAGCCGCCTGCGGCGGCAGGATTTTAATTTTTTGCTTGATTTAGGCACACCTCCTCGTTAAGTTATTTTCAGCCACTATTAACCTAAAACAAGGAGGTGTGTTATGACACTCAACGATTATCTCAACCGCATGCTGCAAGATTTGCAGCTTCGCGGCATGTCAAACGCCACGCAAGGTAACTACCTGCGATCGGTTCGGAAAATATCCGAACACTATGACAAACTCCCGGATCAAATTACCGAGGAAGAGATCAGAGAATATTTTCTCTACCTCAAAAATGTGAGAAAATACGGGCGTAGCGCCAGCACATTGGCCATGTGCGGCCTGAAATTCTTCTACACCTACACGTTAAAACGAGACTGGCCGACCCTGACACTGGTTCGTGCGCCACACGAACACAAGCTTCCCGTGGTTCTCAGCCAGGACGAGGTCAAACGAGTGCTTTCATGCATTCGCATTTTTCGCCACCGTGCCTGCCTGTCCACCATTTACGCCTGCGGGCTGCGTTTGTCCGAAGCCACCCACATCCAAATCGGCGACATCGACAGCCATCACATGGTGCTGCATGTGAAACACGGCAAAGGCGGTAAGGATCGGTTTGTGCCCATGCCAAAAGGGACGCTTGTCATGTTACGTGAATTTTGGCTGACGCACAAAAACAAAGTCTGGCTATTTCCAGCCCCAGGCCGAAGCGGCACCCACATGCCCGAATCGGATAAGCCACTGCCCATCAGCAGCGTGCAGATCGTTTTCAAACAGGCTGTGCATGAGTGCGCCATTTACAAAAAAGTCTCGGTCCATACACTGCGCCACTCATATGCCACGCACTTGCTGGAAAAGGGCGTTAACCTGCGCTTGATTCAGGAATACCTGGGGCACAAATCGCCCAAAACAACAGCCATCTACACGCATTTGACGTCCAAGGTCCAGGATGCCGGATACAAGGCTGTCAACGAACTGGTCGACGAACTCGATGAATAGCTATGACAACCATGGCCGACATTCTCACATCGTACGGCCAGCCTTACATGAACGCGTATAAAAATGACATACTGCCCAGTCACAAAAAAACAATTGCCGATATTATTCGCTGCCGAACCCGCGCGTTAGGTGGCCACGTCTATGAATGTCCCGACTTCCACGAAATCGAATATAAATACCATTCCTGTATGAACCGACACTGCCCCAAATGCCAGAATGACCAGGCCACTCAATGGCTGGCCAGCGAACAAAAGCGATTGATCAACGTTCCGTATTTTCTAATTGGTTTCACACTACCCCAACAACTGCGTCCATTTGTCCGTTCGAACCAGAAACTGTTTTATCGGTTACTGTTCTCTGAATCCTGGCGTGCCATGTCCAAATTAGCGCAAAATCCTAAATGGTTAGGCGGAAATATCGGCGCACTGGCAGTGCTGCACACCTGGACCAAAACGCTGATGTATCATCCCCATGTGCATTATCTGATTCCAGCAGGAGCGATAAGCAACGATCAACAAATCTGGATTAGGGCGCACAAAAAGTTCTTTCTGCCAGTCAAAATCCTGTCCAGACTGTTTCGGGCGATGATACGCGATGCGTTGAAGCAAATGGCTCCTGAGCTGTTTCAACAAATCCCGTCCGAAGTCTGGCGTATTAACTGGGTGGTTCACTGCAAGCGTGCTGGCAATGGCAGCGCGGTTCTGAAATATTTCGCGCCCTATGTGTTTCGTGTGGCTATTTCCAATAAACGAATACTCAGACTTCAAAACGGTCAGGTGACATTTTCCTATAAAAACACGAAAACCAAAACATGGGAAACAATGACGCTGTCCGTGTTCGAATTTATCCGTCGCTTTCTGCAACATGTTTTGCCACGGGGATTCAAAAAAATCAGGCACTTCGGGTATCTCAGCTCTCGAAACAAAAAGCTTCTGTCCCTGTTGCACTATGTGTTCGGCGCTGTGGAAGCAGAACCTGTTGAAGACGCAGACCCAACAGTTAAAATCCCACGCTGCTCTGTGTGTGGCAAATCCATGATTCTGGTTGGCATTGTCGGGCCAGGTGGATTTGATGAGCGTTCAGAAACATCGCGACCAATAGTTCATCAGGCACGGGCGCCGTAACATCGACATGATGGGCTGTACGATTGATTTCTTTGTTTTTTTAAAAAGCGGGGGAGCAGGAATCGTACGTCCTAATCAGAAATATTTTGCTGACAGGCTATAGTAACTTATCAAAGAACGAGCAAACCTTTATTCCATTTTAATGAACGTTCGTATTTAAACATCAATTCCATATCATCCCCGCACCAAAATCATCTTTTCTTGCAAAAAGTCCGCCGAAGAAAACCTCAAATATAATGAACCGAAAATCAAGGCCAAGTTCAACCCCGAATTCATAACGATGCTCCGCT
>CAYUZU010000086.1:0-2431 GCA_964448675.1 uncultured Planctomycetales bacterium | reverse complement strand
CCCGCGCCCCCCACACCCCCATCCCTGCGCCTCGGTACGTTCCGCTTGGCGGTGGGTCCCATGAGGCGAGGGACCCACCTCAGGAGGTGCGATTATGGATGTAGAACAGGCGCGCCGGCTGGCGCAATCGAAACTGCAGGAGCTCAGTGAGGACCTGGAACGCGGGCAAAGCGCGACATTGCGCGCGTACCTGTCCGCAATGGCCAAGTTCCCCACGTACTCCCCGCACAACGTGATGCTCATCGCCGCGCAACGCCCGAGTGCCGAGCGTGTTGCAGGATTCCAGACATGGCGGCGGCTTGGGCGTCACGTCCGAAAGGGCGAACGTGGTATCGTGATCCTGGCACCCATCGTCAGGCGGTCGAAGGGCTCAGTATCGCCGTCATCTTCCGCGGCGTCGCAGGTCCCGGAAGCTCGTACCCAGCAACATCAAGAAGAAGTGATCGTTGGATTCCGCCGTGCGCACGTGTTCGACGAATGTCAGACTGACGGGGCGCCACTTCCCAACTTGTCCGCAGTCGCTGGTGACCCGGGGCCGTACATCGACCGCCTCCGGGCATTCATCGCTAAACGCGGTGTTGCTCTCCACTACTCGGCGAGCATCATGCCTGCACTCGGCGCGTGTGTCGGCAGTACGATCATTCTGTCGCCGGGCCTGTCACCGCCCGAACACCTTGCGACATTGGCGCATGAGGTTGCGCATCAGTTACTGCATCAGCGGACCTCGGAAACAAAGCTGTCCAAGACCGTACGCGAGACGGAGGCAGAGGCGGTCGCGTTTGTTGTATGCGAATCGATCGGCCTGACGTCGCGTTCGGCCTCGCGCGAGTACGTGCAGCTGTGGGGCGGTAGCGCCGAAGTTCTGTCGGCAAGCTTGGGTCGGATCCAGCGAACCGCGGCCGAGATCATTACAGCCATCGGGCCGGATGTCTGATGTGCGGCAGAATCTCGCCTGTGCTTACCACCGTGCGGTGGTCGCGAACGCTTTTATAGCGGGCCTCTCGTACGTCCCGCGAGGTGATTCACTGTGGGAAGACCGTACAAGTGCCCGTTTTGCGGGGCGAGCCGTTCCATTGGCAAGGGCGTGCGCCGCACGAAGCTGCTCGGCCGGCGCCGCATCCGTCTGTGCAAGAGCTGCCATCGCAAGTTTACGCCGAAGAGCCAGAAACGACTGGACGATGACTGATCCTGTGTGCTGGCAGCTGCGCAGCCGTCACCTGCTCGAGAAGCCGCTGAGCGAGCGGGCCATCATCGAGCTGGGGGAGTACCTGCTTGCCGCCGTGGCCGAACTGGCCGGCCACGTGCGCGAACTCTACTACGCCGTCATGCTCTCCGGTCATGCCTGCCCATCCTGCGACGGGCCACTGAAGATGATCCGCGAGGGGCGCTGCGCCTGTCGCGTCTGTGAATACGCCTTCGATCCGACACTCATGTTTCAGGCTTGCCCCGACTGTAGCGGAACCTTGCAACTCCGGGTCTGCCGGTACACCTGCCGCCACTGCGGCCGGGACGTGCGATCACACTTCCTCTTTGACGGACGAGCATTCGACCCGGCCTACTTCCGGGAAAAGATGGCCGCATCTCGACAACGCCGCCAAGCCCGCCGCGAGCAACTGCGCGCGCTGCTGGCGGGCACGCGCTCGCCCGCCGTCGAGCTCGGTCCGGCCGAGGCCGACGGCCTGGCCGCCTTGCAGACGGCCCTGGACGCCCTGACGCGAACCCTGCCGCCCACGGACACACGGCCGAAAACATCGGACTTCGACCTGCACCGCTACGAGACGCACGTGCGCCAAGCCTGTGCCCATGGCGAGGTCAAGCTGACCGCCATCGCACGCCTCATCGAGGACCCGCGGCGGGACCTGGTCTATCGTTTCATCGCGCTGGTCTTCCTCGCCCATGCCGGCGTCGTGCGAATTCGGCAAACCGGCCGAGACATCCTGGTGATTCCCACGTGAAGCTCACCCAGAAGGACAAGGACTTCCTGCAGACGCTGCGGCGGCTCATCGAGGCGCACGATCTCCGGGTGGATCTACGGGGCGGCACGCCCAGCACCATGATCCTGCGCGGCACGTACGGCCACCGGATCCACAACGCCTTTCGCATGAGCCGTCAGGGCGTCCGCTGGCGTTTCTGGCGGATCTTCAACGATATGTACGTCTCCGCTTTTGAGACGATCCTGTTCATCGAGCAGACCTATGGGCCCGAGCTGCGCGAGCACGCGCTGCGCATCAGTCGGGAGCGCCACGAGCTGCGCCAGCGGATCGCGCAAAGCGGCTTTCAGAGTGCCGAACCGCTTGCTCACCGTCGTCCGGAGCGGCCGCAGGGCCCGGATTGAAGGCCCATTCAATTGTAAAGGTTATGCCGAGCTCAGCATAACCTTGTCAATGTCGAGTTTCGGGTAATGCGGAGTTCGGTGCTCATGTTAGCCCCG
>CAYUZU010000085.1:0-2501 GCA_964448675.1 uncultured Planctomycetales bacterium | reverse complement strand
GACGGTCCTCCTCGTTCGCCAGATGGCGGTGGGTGCTCTCGAGGACGACGACGGCGTCGTCGATGACGATGCCGATCGAGAGGATCAGCCCGAGCAGCGTGAGCACGTTCAGGCTGAAGCCGAAGGTGTAGATCATCGCAAGCCCGCCGAGCAGCGACGTCGGGATCGCCACCACCGCGATGAGCGTGCCGAGCACGCTCCGCAGGAACGCGAGGACGACCAGGGCGACGAGGCCCGTGGTCAGGAAGATCGTGACGAGAAGGTCGTTCACGCTCTGCGCGATGTAGGTCGAATCGTCGGTGGCGATGGTATAGCGCAGCCCCGGAGGGAAGCGCCCCGCCAGGTTTTCCATGCGGGTGCGGACCGCGCCGGCCAGTCGCACCGTATTGGCGCCCCGCTGCTTGACCACACCCAGTCCGACAGCCGGTTGACGCAGGAATCGGGCGATGCGTCGATCGTTCTCCACGCCCTCGACGGCCCGGCCGACGTCACGGATCCGCACGGGCGCTCCGCCGCGGTCCACGAGGATCAGGTCGTTCAAGGGGGCGGCGGCCGCGAACTGGCCCTAGATCTTGACCAGGAACTCGCGCTGCTTGCTCTCCACCCGACCGGAGGGGATCTTGACGTTATTGCGTTGGATGGTGCGGACGACGTCCTGCACGGTGACGCGATGGGCGGCGAGCAGATCGGGGTCAAGCCGCACCCGGACGGCGAAAAGCTGCTGACCGCCCACGAGGATCTGGCCGACGCCGCGGAGGTTCTCGAGCCGGTCCTTGAGGACCTCGTCGGCATACCGGGACAGCCGGACCACGTCCCATTGCTCGTCGCCCGTGAGGGCCACCCACATGATCGGCTGGGCGTCGGGATCGAGCTTCCGCACGATGGGCTCCTCGATCTCGTCCGGCAGGTCGCGCCGGGCCCGATCGATTCGATCGCGCACGTCCTGCGCGGCGATGTCGATATCGCGCCACAGCTCGAACTCGGCCGTGACGGTGGCGACCTCTTCCCGCGCGGTGGAGCGTCGCCAGGTGTTGGCCGACGTCGACGAAGTCCCCCACGTCGACATGGGTTTGCCCGATCGCGCCGGCCATCGGCGCGGTGATTCGCATGTCCTCGAGTTTCTCTCGGATCAATTGCGCCTGGGCACCGGCTTCCTCCAGACGGGCCTCGGACTCCTTCAGGCCGTCGCGCAGCTCCTTGTATTCCTCCGGAGCGGCCACCTTGTCTTGGCGCAGGCGTTTGATCCGTTCGAACCGCCACGCGGCGTTCTTGCGCTGCGCCTCGGCGGCCTCCACGGCCGCGCGGGCGGCCTTGTATTGTTGGCGGAGCTTGCTGTCGTCGATGCGGTAGAGGAGCGTCCCCTCTTCGACCGCTTGTCCCTCCTCGAAGCCGACCTCGACGATGATGCCGGCTACCTCCGGCTTGACCTCGACGGTCTTGACGGCCTTCAGGGTGCCGATGCCTTGGACCGTCTCTCGGATCGCGCCGCTGCGCACCTCCGTGACGCGCACGGCGATGGCCTTGTCCCCGTCCGGTTTGGCCTTCGGGTCCTGCCCACAGCCGGCAAGGGCCAGGAGGGCGACGGTCCAGCATGTGCTTCGGAGCGGAGGAGCCCGGTCGAGGAACGCCCGGATTCCTTCGCCGGCGCCGGCTCGCCCTCTCGGCGTTCTTGTCCGCGCGAGCACGGGGTTACGCTTGTGTCTTGTCTCAGGTGTTCGCATGATTTCCGTTGTGTCCGGCTCGTAGCGCGTGCAGCACTTGGCCCACGGTCACCGGGATGACGCTGAGTCCGACGACGAGCGCCCAGCCGGTGAGCCCGGGCGACTCGGTCTCCAACAGCCTGGACAGGGCGGGCAGGTAGACCGCCAACAGGACGGAGCCGAGGCACAGGCCGATCGCCCCCCACACCCAAGGATTCCGCACGACACTGTCCTTGAGAAACGTCGAACGGCGGTCCCGCAGGTTGAAGACGAACCAGAGCTTCGCCAGCGCGAGCGTGAGGAACGAGACGGTCACGGCCTGACTCCGTTCGAGCTCAAGATGATGAAGGCCGAGCGCAAGCCCGGCGAGGACGCAGGCCGCGATGACGAGGCTCCAGCCCGCGATCGCCAACCAGTGTCGTCTTGTCAGCACGGGCTCGTCCGGTCGTCGCGGGGGATCCTCCATGACGTCGGGATTTCCTCTCCCGACGGCCAACCCGAGCGCCGGCCAGACGTCCGTCAGGATATTCAGATAGAGGATTTGGAGCGGCAGGAGCGGCAGCGGGGCGCCCGAGGCGCTGGCGGCCGCCAGCGCGAAGATCTCCGCCACGTTCGTGCACAGCATGAACAGCACCGACTTGCGGATGTTGCCGAAGATGACGCGTCCTTCTTGCACGGCCTGCACGATGCTGGAGAAGGCGTCGTTTTGGAGGACCATGTCCGACGCCTCTCGTGCGGCGTCGGTGCCGCGGCGTCCCATTGCCACGCCGATGTCGGCCTTCTCCAACGCGGGCGCATCGT
>CAYUZU010000084.1:0-2503 GCA_964448675.1 uncultured Planctomycetales bacterium | reverse complement strand
CGCGTTTTTCGCAGTTGTCGCTTTTTCCGGCTTGGTGCCATTCGTGCTTTTGGGTCTTCGCCCGCGTCGCTGGTGTGTTGCGGGTTGTTTCGTGGCGTTGTGCCCGGGCTGAGTCTTCGAACCAGCGGAGCTGCCATTCGCCGAAGCGGCATTGCGTTCAGCCAGGTCACGCAAATGCTGGACGCGGACCTCCATGCTCGCCACTTTCCCGATGACTTCGATCCACTTCAGGGTCCGATCCATCAAACCCTTGATCTTGAACACTTCACCGCGTGTGCCCGGCTTATCGAACTGGGCCTCCAATTCCGCCTGCGTATGGTGCAGGTTCGTGAAAGCTGTCTCCAGGACCGTGGTAAACATCTCTTTTGTAATCGTCTTGCTGCTTTTGGCCCGTGCGATTCCCACACACTGCCCCAAGAGCCGGGACAGCTCGTTCGGCCGTATCGGGTACTGCCGGGCGGCCGCACGGAGCCCCACCAAGTCGCCTTGCGTAACGTAGTGGTGCAGTATGCGGCGGTTTTGCTGAAGTGCGTTCGTTTCGTTATTGCGATTCTTAGTTGTCATTGTTCAGTCCTTTAACTATTGGTTGTTGTTTGTTTATCAATACTAAACGTTACACCATTCAGTATAGCGCATGGGTCTGTCGTGTGCAAATATCACTGCGAGGCGGCTGTCATTTCGTTGTGTCCTATCGCCAAATACGAAAAAAGGCGTATTAGGCCCGTCGCTAATGCCGTAGTGTCGTGCATAACTTGTGTACCATGGCGCGCCAGGTCAACTATCCACTATAGCGCATTCCTGTCACCAGCGCAAATATCACGCATTGTGGCGTACTGATCCGCTGTGTCTGGTAGGACCTGGCCACATGAGGGATCCACCCCGATCGGGACTGAATAAGCGCCAGAATCCACGAATTCGAACAATGCGGAATCGGCTGTGGAACAGATGCAGATTTCCCGGCCACGTGCGTAGAGAGATTCAACCATCTATGGGCATATCGCTATGTGACGCGCAGTTCGCCGGGTCTCGCGACGCAACACGGAGGCTATCGCCCTGCCCCGTGGGGTGTTTGGATCAGACGCAGGCTCTAATCGAACGAAATATCGTCGGGAGGAACACCAAGAGGTACACCGTGCCCTTTCTTCGCTTTCAGCAGCAGCGTGATCCACTCCTTGGGTGAGTGCTGCCTGAGTAGCTGGGAGGCGTGCTCGTCACGTAGCGCTGCTCGTAGTAGCTTGCGGAGCTTCGATGACCAGTCGTCGATATCGTGGTCGCTGCAGTCCAGCTGTTCCATGAGCACCCGTCGTGGGACGATGTCGCCGCCCGCGTCATGTACCGCTTTGAGCAGTTCAACCTGCCGAAGACCCAGCAGGACCTCCGTCCCGAGAAACCTCCCGATACCGGACTCGGTGTTGACCTGAAGAAAAGGTGCCTCGGGCAGCGTAGGTCGCGGTGGCGTCTCTGATGATGCTGGAGCACCAGCATCTGATAGGGTGCGTTCGACGTACGCGGTGATCGCTTCCTCGAACCGATCCTGCCAATCGAAGAAATCGCATTGAGCCCCCTGGGGAAGTCGCCTCGTCGCGACCGCCTGCTGCCAGCGCGCAAGGCCGACCAACCACTCGTCGGGCACGTTTGCCCCCCGCGCAGCATCACCCAAGACCGTCTCCGGGTTTCCGCGGCCGCGCACGAAAAAATGCGGCGGCGCCTCCCGCAATCGCCCCAACGCCTCACCCAGTTCGAGATGGGGCCGCACGTGGGCTGGGGCTCCGCTTCGAAGTACCTCAAACAGCTCCGGTTCCTGATCCCAGACCTTCGTCCGCGCACCTTCGAGGCTCGATTTGCTGAACGGAGCGTCGGCTTCGTCCAACAGCGGCCGTAGCTGGTCGAGCGACGAGACGTAGCTGTTGGCAAAGTCGGGAGCGGTGATGTTCCATTCCGCCACGAATAACGCGAACAAGTCGGCTCGCTTGGACGACATGTGCTCGGCGTTGTGCCGATCTTCCAACAGCTCGCGGAGCCAGCTGATTCGCATCCGGCCGACGCAGTACGCTCCGCACTGGTCGCGGGTCCACCCCAGGTCATGGTCGGGATTGATGTAGCCGCCTGTCACGCGTATCGCTCCCGATGCAGAAGGGCCGTCGGATACCCTGGACCGATCTTGCTCCCGCATACGTTCCTGCCGCCGTCGCTGGCTGTGTCGCGAGCCCCTGGGCATGGCGGCCAGTATGCCAGCTCCGGCCGCATCGACAACCGCTTCACCGCGAAAACGTCCGGCCTGATAAGCGAATCGCTCCCTCGGCCGCTGGTTTGTCACCACCCTCGCCGTCCCTGACAGTGTGACAGCATTATGGCTCCCCAGGGGCGGTTGCCTGCGAGCCTACCCGTTGCATCCGATCTTTGGCGGACGACAGGCACTGTCACACTGTCACACTGTCACGCGCTGCGCTAACCCGGATTATTCACGGTGGATTGAAAAAGCGGCCTTCGTGTGGTCTAACTG
>CAYUZU010000083.1:0-2505 GCA_964448675.1 uncultured Planctomycetales bacterium | reverse complement strand
TACGATAGCGAAATCGGCTACTGGTTTTGTAGCTTTCCCTTTAACTCTCAGCCTTCACCTCTTTTACGGCATCAATAAGCTCAGGAAGCACTTTGTGTACATCACCTACAATACCGTAATCGGCGGCTTCAAATATCGGGGCGTCTTTGTCTGTATTAATTGCAACGATGGTTTTGGAAGAACTTACACCGCCCAAATGTTGTATTGCACCTGAAATACCCAAAGCAAAATACAAATTTGGCGCAATGATCTTTCCGGTTTGCCCAACATGTTCTTCATGGGGGCGCCAGCCTTCGTCCGAAACCGGACGTGAACAGGCCACCGCTCCTTCAAGAATCTCTGCAAGTTCTTCAAGTGGTTGCCACTTTTCGGGACCTTTCATTCCACGACCTCCTGATACCACAATCTCGGCATCCGTCAGCAGGATTTTGCCTGTGACCTTGTTTACTTCTTTTACTTGCGTCCTGAAATCAGCATCCGATAATTCCGGTGTAAAGCTTTCTACCGTGGCGGTATTTTCTGTTTCTTTGATCTCGTAAGAATTCTGGAAAAGGGTAACAATTTTTTTCTCAGAATTAATCTTGACATTGGCAAAAGCCTTGTTTGTAAATACTTTTCTTTTAATAATGAATGGATCATAAGATGAGGGCAGTTCAACCACTCCTGCAGCCAAACCGGCATGCAATTTAACGGATACCCTCGGTGCAACAGCTTTACCGGTAAAGTTATTGGCAAAGACAATTACATTTGCATTTTCTTTTTCGGCAACCTGGGAAATTATCTTTGCATAGGGTTGATTCGCCAGGTCATTAAGTTTTTCATCATTTACATTGATGATCTTATCTGCTCCATAATTACCAGGCTTTTTCAACTCATCTTCTTCCACATTGCCAATTGAAACAATGATGGTTTCTGTGTTTAAACTCTCTGCGATGGCTTTGGCATAAGAAACCAATTCATAGCTTAATTTCTTAAACTTTCCATCCCAGTTTTCGGTATATGTTAGTACTGACATGTTTTTTGTTTTTTTGATTGATTATTTGTTATTTTACTTTATTTCTTTCATGAACGAATGGTTAATTTGGAAATTTGTTGATTTGAAAATTTGAAAATTTAAAGACCTCTTTTTGATGAACCGATAATTTTTGATAGTATTTTAATTATGGCTATCAAATCTGTAATCAAAGATTCATCAAATGGATAGTTTTTTGAGTCCTGACAAAGTTCCAACCAATACATTGTCTCATCTGCTTCTTTGGCTGCAATTTTCAATTTATGAATGAAATCAGCTTTGCTTTCAGCATTCTGGGCTTCTCTTACTGAAGCGCCAATAGATGTTCCGGACTTCAAAATCTGACCGGAAATCACATACTTTTTCTTTTCCTCAAGCACTTCGGAAAAATCTATGATCCTCAAAGCATACTTATAACTCAGATCAACAATAATATTTTCCCTGTCATTTCTCATCAATTTTCAAATCAACTCATTTACAAATCTTCAAATTATCTTTCATTTTCAAATTAACTCATCTTCAAATCATCTCCAAAGGAGTCCTTCGGACAAATCAAATCGCTTTAGCTTCGTTTTTAAGCAATTCAACCAATTCTTTCACATTATCTTCTTCCACCATTTTACATGCTGCCTTAGGTGGCGGAAGTTCGAAGCTTTCATATTCAGTTAATGCTTCTGCTTCAACTGCCGGAACAACATTCAGTGGTTTTTTCCGGGCCATCATAATGCCACGCATTGATGGGATTCTTGGCTCAAATGCGATTCCTTTCTGTACAATGGCAACAAAAGGCAGCTCAGTAGAAAGCACCTGCTGACCTCCGTCAATTTCGCGTTGTATACTTACATTATCGCCTTCCACCTCGAGCCTGGAAACTGAAGAAACCGAAGGCCATTCCAGCATTTCCGCCAACATACCTCCTACTGCCGAGGAGGTATAATCGCTGGATTCGATGCCACATAGCACAATATCATATTCTTTAGCTGTTTCTTTTAGTTGCGTGGCAACAAAAAATGAATCCTTCGGCTCAGTATCTATTCTGAAAGCATCATCGGCGCCAATGGCCAATGCTTTTCTGATCGTTGGCTCGGTTGATTTTTCACCAACCAGGGCAACCGATACTTTTTCAATTGAGCCTCCTGAGCCTTCTTTCAATTGCAAAGCTCTTGTCAGGGCTAACTCATCCCATGGATTGATAATCCATTGAATTCCGCCGTCATCGAACACCTTGTTATCATCCTTAAACCTGATCTTGGTTGTGGTGTCCGGTACATTACTTATACATACTAAAATTTTCATACCTACTTTATTTCGTTTTGAATATGTTTGCAAATATAAGGATTAGTTGGTTATTTAAATCATTGTTCTAATTGTCCAATTGTTTCATTGCTTCATTGTTTAATTCTTTATTAAAGCCATCATTATTAATTATATTTTTAGTTTCAAATTTGTAAAATTGATTAATTGATTTAAGTATTTGGGGATTTCATTTAGTT
>CAYUZU010000082.1:0-2739 GCA_964448675.1 uncultured Planctomycetales bacterium | reverse complement strand
GTAACTGCTTCAAGCACTGCGGATACACGCTACGCCTGGAATAAAAATGCTCTAGTGCCACAATTCCACCGGATGCAATCCGGTGCCACAAGGGCAAACCAGAGGTATGCCCTCCACGACACTGGCGAGACGCCAGTGCCACCCTTGCGGCGCCGCCGGCCGCTACTTCAGCGTCACCGGACTGCGGACGACCTGGAGGCGAGTGAGCGAGCCGTCCATGCCCGCGACGTAGCAGGCACCAACGTCATCAACCGCCACCGGCGCCATGACGTAGAACCCCGGCGTACAGCGGTACGACCACTGAATCGCGCCGTCCTTCGCGTCGAGTGCCTGCAGCAACCCGCCGTTGGAGCACACATACACCGTGCCCGCGTGGCACGTGGGCGGAATCGGGAAGCGGCCGGCCTCGGCCTTGGTCTCCCAGATCTTCTTGCCGTCGGGGCCGAACTTGCACACGCGATCGTCCAGGGCCCGGCCATAGAACGACCGGCCGTCGCCGGCGCGGGCAATCCCTGCGATCTTCTCGTCGATCCGCGACCCGGGTTCGCCGCCGCGGGCGTACTGACCCAGCACATAGCCGCGGTCGCAGACGAACAAGTGATCGTCGATCGCAATCGGCCCACAGTCGGCCGGGGCATAGTAGCGGGCCGCGACGCCCGCGCTCGATTTCGGGCCCCAGGTCTTCCAGGCCAGCTTGCCGCTGGCGGTGTCCAGCGCGTAGAGGTACCCGTCCCACGCCCCGAACACGAGCTGACCACCCCACAGGCACGGTTGTGATTCAATCGCGTAGTCCGCCCGCGCGAACGTCCACCGCGGCGCGCCGGTCTGCAGGTCGAGGGCGTGCATCCGCCCGCCGTTGTCGCCGATGTAGACGGTGCCGCCGGTGATGAGGGGCCACCCGTAGACCGGGAGGCCGACTTCATGCTGCCAGACCTCCTTGCCGCTGCTGTCGACGGCGTAGATCTTGCCGTCGCCCGATCCGAACACGAGCAGCTCGTCCGACCAGGCGGGCGTGCCGAGGATCTCGCCGCCGGTCTCGAACTGCCAAAGCGTCTGGGTGAGGGTGGTGTCGAGTGCGCGGACGACACCGTCGGTGCCGGCGACAAAGACCTGATCGTCGGCGACGACCGGGCCGGCCTTGATGGCGGCGGGAAAGTCCTGGCGGCTCACCATGGCGCCGACCCGGCTGTCCGTGAGGGTGAACGGCACCTCGAAGAACGCGGTGCGGAGGTCGCTCGCCCCGTCGGTGGTCTTCAGGCGGGCGGTGAGCAGGTGGCGACCGGGGGTGAGGTCGCGCGTGTCGAAGCGGTGTGTGAGCTTGTCGTCGCTGTCAGAGCGCGTGCTTGCGACCTGCTGGCCGTCGATTTCGAATGTGAGTTCGGCGAGGTCGCTCACCCCGATGCCGACGGCGGGCGTTACGCGCACCACGAGCGGTGGTCGCTCATTCAGCCGAACGGCGACATGACGGACGTCCCAGTTGATTTGGTCAACATCGAGCGCGAAGAGACGCTTCGGCAGCTCGCGGCGGATCGGCTTGTCGAGCACGATGCGCCAGCCGGGTTCGCCGGCGCCGTTGTCCTTGCCGGGTTTCTTGAAGTAGTGGTACGCGACACGGAGGCGGGCGTCCTGGACATCGAAGACCGCGTAGCCGGCGTTCTTGCCGTACGTGCTGCCGCCCATGACGCCGTCGATGCCGTCGATGTCGCGATGGCTGACACCGTGGCCGTGGCCATAGAGCATGGCCACGACGTTGTAGTCGCGCAGCAGGTCGATGAGGGTCTCGTACTCGGCGGGGGCGAATTCGCCGCTGTAGAGCGGGTGGTGCAGGGCGATGAAGACGGGCGTGCCGGGCGGGATGCTGCCGAGGTCCTGCCGCAGCCAGGCGCGGGTCTTGCCGTCGATCGTGGGGACGGGCTCTTGCGGCGAGGCGGAGTTGATGCAGACGAAGTGACAGCCGTGCTTGTCGAACGAGTAGTTCTCGCCGCCGTAGAGGTCGCGCATGACGTGGTACATGGCGACCCAGGTGTTGTCGTGATTGCCGGGCAGGTGGTAGACGGGATAGGGCAGCTCGTCGAAAGCACGCAGGTACACGTCCCAGGTGTCGTCGATGACGCCGTATTCGGTCAGGTCGCCGGTGGCGAAGCCGAAACTCGGCGCGGACAGCTTCAGATCGGCGGGGGCGAGGTGCTGCGGCCCGACGGCGTGTCGGCAGATCCACTTGATCGATTCGGCACCACGGACGGCGCCCTGCCCCCCCATTCGCTCGAGGTGGGGGGAGATATGGACGTCCGAGATCTGGACGAATGCGAAATCGTCGGTCGGGGCCGGCTGGCTGGCAGCCAGTGGCACGATGGCGAGGATGAGCGGGAGCAGAACGCCGGGTCGCATAGGTCTCATAGCCTCCGGGAAAAGGTACTGCATGGTGTTCGCCTGCACTGTGTCCGCCTAACGTTATGCGGGAGGCGG
The DNA here is from genome assembly GCA_964448675.1 of uncultured Planctomycetales bacterium. Lineage (GTDB taxonomy): Bacteria > Planctomycetota > Phycisphaerae > UBA1845 > Fen-1342 > CAYUZU01. Next base: position 273 of record CAYUZU010000082.1, on the reverse strand, counting down.
GTGGCTGTCCACGCGGGGAAAAGGGGGCGGCCCGAAATGATGTGCATTGATCAATAGCTGCAACAGTTTCGAGCCCAATTGTCCGGTCGCGGCCGGCCGATTGTGCGATCCTATCTGGTCTTTGCCGAGTCGATCTGCTATCTTATGGGGGTGTGCGGTGGGGCTGCGGTTCTGTTGCCGTGCCGCTCGGGAGGCATTGAGTCCGCGTTCAAGCCTTGGTTGGATTGGCGTGGAGGAACGGGTAGAATAACCAGCGCACCCTGCGCGAAGACA
>CAYUZU010000081.1:0-2796 GCA_964448675.1 uncultured Planctomycetales bacterium | reverse complement strand
CGGTGTTCGGGATCAGCACGGCGCTGCCGGTTGTGGTGTTTGCCATCCTGATCGTGATCAGCGCCAACGCAATGGCGAAGGCCTTCAACCGCATCAGCGCGTTTGAGCGCTGGGCCCGCCGCGTCACCGGCGTGATCTTCCTGCTGGTGGGCGTCTATTTCTGCCTCGCGTTTATTTTCAAGGTCGTGCCGACCAGTCTGGGGTGATCGCCCCGCCCGACGTTGACGCTTGCCCGGCGTGCGCGGCGACCGGCGGTCGCGAGGTCGCCCGTCGCGCGCAGCTTCAGAACGTAGAACTCTGTGCCGTCGTCGCTTCGGTGTCGATGCAAGACTACAACCTCGTCCCAACGCCACAGGCCGCGAAACGAGGCCTCCGCGTCCCACACACGGTGATCGGGGATCGAGCTGTCATCCGCGTTGTAATCAACCACCACGTCGACCCCCAGTTCGTCGACCTTCTGGCGGACGTCGCCACCCGCCTGGATGAAGGACGCGTATTCCGGCGAGTTCATCAGTCCGTCGAGGTTGATCAGGGCCTGGTCGGTGAAGTAGGCCAGTTGGCCGGCGTTCCAGGCAGCCAGGGTGGTCTCGACGGGAAGGTTGTGGTTGATCCAGTTGGCCACTTCGAGCCGCGCATCATAGAGTGGTACGGCCTCACGACCGGTCAGTTGCCGGTGCAGCGCAATGCCCTTGGTGACCGCGAGCAATACCACCATCGCGGTGACGATGCCGACCCGTGCGCCTGGTTTCAGCACCGGGGACTTCAGCCAACGCTCAAGCCCCCAGCCCAGCACCAGGATCCATGTCAGAATGAGCCACGAGTGATACCACGCATCGACCGCGAAGTGCAGGATGCTGATCCCCAGGACCACCATGTGCACCAGCGTCGCAGTCAGCAGCAGCCGGCAGAGCTTAGCGAGCGGACCGTCTGCGGTCGGCCGATCTACAAGGCGCGGAGCTGCGAAGCGCAGTAGCAACGGGGTGAGAACAACCACGAGGACGACGCCGAGCCACCAGGACTCGACGCCCTCCGGGGCGAACTTCGCGAGGATCCACTGGGGCGCGTCGAACAGCGGCTTGGCAACAGCCGCCAGAACATACAGCGGCCGTTGCCACGCATCGTCCGCGTGGAAGTACTGCTGCGCGTAATAGGCCTTCATTGCGCCGGAGACGGGCAAACCCGATCCGAAGTATGCCGCATTGAACAGGTAGTACGCGCCGGCCCCGAGCAGGCTGGGGCCGAGAACGCAGAGCAGTGCCGTGCGGTGTCGCGTCCCGAGCGTCGCGCCTCGGTACACCACCGCCAGGCCGAGAACCAGGCTGATCACGGCGGAGTCCAGCCGCGCGCCCGCATTCAGCGCCAGCAGGACGCCGAAGACCAGATACTGGCGCCAGCCCGGTAGCGACGAGCGCGTCAGGAACCCAGCCAGGTGCAGCACGACCAGCGCCGCGATGAAAGCGTGCAGGCTGTTCTCCATGCCGAGCATCGCGGGCTTGAGGCCCAGCATGTACCAAGTCCAGCAGACGCCGACGACCCCAGCCAATACACGGCTCTGCAGCCGCGTGGCCACGCGCAGCAGCACGAGCCCCGTCCCGACGTTCAGGACCGCGCAGACCGAGAGCAGCCAGCGCAGCAGCAAGACCTTATCATCTGTCAATGCGGCCAGCAGCACGAGGATACCGGCCCACAGCGGCTGTACGCCGTTCGTCACGTGCATGCCGTCGAAAGTCGGAAAGCCGAAGACGACCGTGTTCCGGGCAAACTCGAGATACAGGAAGGTATCATCGTTCGTAACACTGCCGACGATCTGTGGCACCGAGGCGAGCCAGGCCCAGCCCAACTGGTAAGCGAACGCGGCGCCAAGCAGTCCGAGACTTGCCAGTCGCGCGACGCTGCCTACCTGCAGCAACGCCGGTCGTTGCGAATGCGTCGGCAATGTCTCTGCGGGTGTAAAGGCACGTGTCATGCACGAGGACTCCGAAGACAACCGGACCGTACCAAGTCAGCAAGCGGGGGGCAGGACGTTGCATCGTCAGCAATGCAGTTCAGGGCGGCGTGCAGTGGCTGCGCAGGCAGCGCCGGGCCCACTGGCCGAGGATGGATGCGTGAGGGCTCATCTGACGTAGGATAAGCGGCCCGGGCCCGAGTTACCAGCCCCCAGCGGCACCGGCGGCATGCATCGCACGGGTTCGCGTGGCTCATCGAACGAGACTACGGCGGCAGCTTGACCATTGCTGCGGACAAGCTACAATACTGGCATGATGGCGTCAGTAACCAACAAAGTACCGACCACGCCGCGACATGCCGCCCGGCGGCGGGCGGCGGTGGACCGCCGGCTCGATACGGAGTTGTTCAAGGCCCTCGCCGATCCCACGCGGGCCCGGTTGCTGGCCTGTCTGGTGAAGTGCGGCCGGCCCTGTTCGGTCACGGAGGTGGCCGAATGCTGCGCCGTCGACTTCTCCGTCGTGGCTCGGCATTTGGGCCTGCTGGCACGTGCCGGCGTCCTCGAAGCGGAGAAGAAGGGCCGGACCGTCTGGTACGCCGCCCGCTGCGCGGACCTGTCCGCCCGCCTGCGGGCGTTGGCCGACGCGATTGACGAGTGGTGTTCGTCGTCGGGCTGTGCGGGTGCGGCGCCGCCGGCCGCTGCCGCATCGAAGACGTGCCATCAACCTTCGACTCACTAAGCCGCGAACAAGGAGGGACCGGAGCATGAACAAGCTGACCGTCTGCATTGTGACCGCCGTCGCGCTGGCCGGATTCGCCGGCGCGGCGGATGACTCGTCGACCAACCGGGGC
>CAYUZU010000080.1:0-2945 GCA_964448675.1 uncultured Planctomycetales bacterium | reverse complement strand
GACAGCATCCTGAACTGCACGGACCGCAGGCCGGTGGCATCCCACCGGCCTGCGGTGTGCAAGCGGGTTTCCGAAGGCATGGCCAGACAGACCGATAACGTGCGAGCACAACCCCGGCCGGCAGCGGACATGGCGCTCCGAACATCCGCCGGGAGCGGGTGTTGCGCTGTTTTGTCTTGCTCCGGCGAGCGGGACCATGGTAAGCTGAGTCTTCACGGAACGGGGCATGCATGTCGCGCTGGTCAAAGCCCCGGGTGGCCGCGTAGGGATGGGTTCGCGAGCGCGAGCCGACCTGCAGGACCGAGAATCGTCGCTGCGTGGCAGCGGACGGGCTCGGTGCTCTTCCCCCGCCGACGCCGCCCGCGCGCCATGCCCTGGAGCGACGAAGATGGAGGCAGGAGCACTTCCGAGCAGCGCGCGACCGGCGCCGGCCGCCTGCGCGACCAGTCTGCGCCGGCGGACGACGGGCGCTGCCGGCCCGGCCCCGCCTCGCGGCGCGCCGTGACACGTTGTCTGATTCGCGTAAAACGGGCCCGGCGGCACGCGGTCGCCGGTTCCACTGACAGACCTAGATCGGGCGAAGGAGAGACCCAATGACCAGACCGAATCGCTTTGCATGGCTGACATGCGGGTGTTTGGGCGTTCTGCTGCTGGGCGGCATGGCGACCACACTCGCGGACGGATTCCAAGCGACCGTCGTGGAGAACACGGCCGACCGCGTCGTCATCCATTTCGCTTTTGACAAGCCCACGATCGAGTCGCTGGAAATCGACGGCCAGAAGTTCGTCGAGGTTCGTCTCGGCGATCAGCCGCTGACCAAGGAAATCGGCGCCCCCGAGCTCCCGGTCGTCCGCGAGAGCGTGGTGATTCCGGACGTGGGCATCACGACGGTCAACGTGCTGAGCATGAAGGCCGCGGAGATTCCCGGCGTCGTGGTCGCCCCGTCAAAGGGCTATATTCTGCGTACGGTCGATCCGGCCAGCGTGCCCTATCCGGCGCTGGGGCCGGTCTACGGGCAGGACGCGCTGTATCCGGCGGTGGTGGCCGGTGTCAGCACTCCCTACATCCTGCGTGATTACCGCGGCGTCGTGATCGAGGCGAACCCGGTCCAGTACAACCCGGCGACGCGGTCACTGCGCGTGTGCGAAGAGCTCACCGTGGAGGTCGTGACGCGCGGCCAGGGCGGCATCAACGAGCTGGACCGCCGCATGAGCGGCGGCATCGACGCCTCGTTCGGGCCGATCTATCGCCACCACTTCCTCAACTTCAACGACATGCAGCTGCGCTACCCGCCGATGGACGAAGACGGCGACATGCTGATCATCTGCCACGACGCCTGGCTGCCGAACGTCCAGCCGCTGGTCGACCACAAGAATGCCCGCGGCATCTCGACGACCGCTGTCGGCGTGTCGACGATCGGTAACAGCGCCACTGCGATCAAGAGTCACATCCAGAGCGTCTATAACAGCAGCGACCTCGCGTATGTCCTGCTGGTTGGTGACGCGTCGCAGGTGGCCACGCCCAGCGCCTCGGGCGGCGCGGCCGATCCGACCTACGCGCTGCTCGCCGGCAGCGATGACTACCCCGACATTCTCGTCGGGCGGTTCTCGGCCGAGAACGCGGCCCAGGTGGACACGCAGGTCGAGCGGACGATCACCTACGAGAACACCCCGGCCCCGGCCGAGGACTGGTTCTGGAAGGGTGTGGGCATCGCGTCGTCGCAGGGTGCCGGCCAGGGTGACGAAGGCCAGGCCGACTACGTCCACATGGACGAGATCCGCGACTGGCTGATGGACTTCGGCTACACGGTCGTGGACCAGATTTACGACACCAACGGCGGCACGTCGGCGATGGTCAGCGCGGCGGTGAACGAAGGCCGCGGCGTGATCAGCTACTGTGGTCACGGCAGCACGACGTCGTGGAGCACCACCGGCTTCTCGAGCAGCAACGTCAACGCCCTGGTGAACAACAACATGCTACCCATGGTGCACAGCGTCGCATGCGTCAACGGCAACTTCACCAACACCACCTGCTTTGCCGAGGCGTGGCTGCGGGCCACCAACGGTGGTGTGCCGACCGGTGCCATCGCGGCGTACATGTCGTCGATCAACCAGTCCTGGGCCCCGCCGATGGAAGGCCAGGACGAGTTCAACCTGCTGATGACGTCGGAAGCCTATGCCAGCGTGGGCGCCCTGTGGTTCGCGGGGTCGTGCTCGATGATCGATGCGTACGGCTCGGGCGGCATCAGCATGTTCAACACGTGGCATATCTTCGGCGATCCCAGTGTCCGGATCGCCATCACCTGTGTCGACGCCGGCACGCTGTCGATGAACAGCGACAAGTACAACTGTGGCGACACGATCATGTTGTCGCTGATCGACTGCGGCCTGAACAGCGACGACGGCGTGATCGACTACGCCTACATCATGGTGACGTCCGACTCGGAGCCGCTGGGCGAAGAGGTCGAGCTGGTCGAGCTCGGACCGGCGATGGGTCAGTTCGCCGCGACGCTCGATATCAGCACGACGGACGGCCTGGGCGTGCTGCTGGTGGGTGAGGGTGACACCATCACCGCCACCTATACGGACGCCGACGACGGCCAGGGCAACTACGACGTGCTCGTGACGGCCGAGGCGGTCGTCGACTGCACGCCGCCGCTGATCAGCGACGTGGCGGCCACGGAGGTCGAGCCGCGCAATGCCGTCGTGGAATTCGTGACGGACGAGCCGACCCGCGGCGTCGTGCATTACGGCACGAGCTGCGATGCCCTCGACAGCACCGCCGAGGGCAGTGGTTTCTCGACGGCGCCGATCGTCGGCATTGGCGGCCTGCAGGACAACACCCTGTACTACTACAGTGTCGAGGCCATTGATGAGGCCGGTAACGTGGCGATGGACGACAACGGTGGCGCGTGCTACTCGTTCGTGACGCCGGAGGTGCCGGAC
>CAYUZU010000079.1:0-3069 GCA_964448675.1 uncultured Planctomycetales bacterium | reverse complement strand
ACGTCTTCAACATGCCCGACGGCCTGACGAGCCTGGAGACCGTGACCGTTGGCAATCCCGGCAACGGCGGCGAGTGGTCGGGCGAGAGCTATGGCGGCTACGGTCCGGACTGGTTCTGCGGGATCGTCCCCTACGAATTCAGCATCGGCAAGTACGAGGTCACGGCCGGGCAGTACTGCGTGTTCCTCAATGCCGTTGCAGCCACCGATACGTATGATCTCTACAACCCGTTGATGTGGACCGATCAGTATGGCTGCAAGATCGAGCGGAGCGGCGTCCCCGGCGGCTACACGTATAGCGTCGCGGCCGACTGGGCCGACCGGCCGGTGAACTACGTTTCCTGGGGCGACGCGGTTCGCTTCGCCAACTGGCTGGAGAACGGGCAGCCCACGGGGCCGCAAGACGCGACGACGACCGAGGACGGATCCTACACACTCTATGGCGCGGTGACGCATGAGGAGCTGCTGACTGTTACCCGCAACATCGACGTCACCTGGGTGGTCCCCTCCGAGAATGAGTGGTACAAAGCGGCCTATCACGACAATGACGGCGCGACGGCCAATTTCTGGGACTATCCTAACGGCACCGACGACCCGCCGAGCAATGATCTGCTTGACCCTGACCCCGGAAACAACGCGAATTTCAGGGACGGCGACTACAGCCTTGGAGCCCCGTATTGGCGGACCGAAGTCGGCGATTTCGAGAACAGCGCCAGCCCTTACGGCACGTTTGATCAGGGCGGCAACGTATGGGAGTGGATGGATACCATGGTGCCCGGGGACGGTCCGGTCTCGCGCGGGGGCGGTTGTCTTCATATCCGAAACCCGCTGCATGCGTCGCGCCGTGGCGGCAATGACGCGCTACTCGAAACCGAGCTGCTGGGCTTCCGCGTGGCCGCCGTGCCGCCCATCTCCGACCAGTGGCTCACGGACTGGATCGAGTACAACGATCACTGGTACCGCCTCACGGCGCCGACGTCCTGGGACTTGGCGGAGGCCCAGGCGGTGCTGGCTGGCGGGCACCTCGTCACGATCAACGACGCGGCCGAGAACCAGTGGTTGCTCGAGACGATCCTGCCGATCGCACCGGAAGGCCTACGCGGCAACACTTTTTGGATCGGGCTGTACCAGGCTGCCGGGAGTCCGGAGCCGGATGGCGGCTGGTACTGGGCGAGTGGTGAGCCGATTACGTATTTGAATTGGGATACATCTGAGCCAAGCAACGGCTTAGATGCAGAGTGGGCGGGGCATATGTGGGATGACTATCCCGGCACCAATCAAACCAGCGGCAAGTGGAACGACTTGCCCAGCGAGAGTTGGTGGGGCGTGCCACTCGCCGGACTCGTCGAGATTCCGGAGCCGCTTTGTCCAGGCGACTCGAACTGCGACGGTCAGATCAACTGGCGCGACGTCGATTTCTTTGTCGCGGCGCAGAACAACCACTTCTGGGCCTGGGAGCAGATGTTCGCTCCCGACGAGCCGACCTGCGACTTCTGGAACAACGACGTCAACGCCGACGGCACTGTGAACTGGCGGGACATTGATCCGTTCGTTGCGTTGCAGAATACGACGTGCCCGTGGTGAAGCGACCGATGCGAAGAAGGGGACGCCGCCCTGCCGGCAGTCACGTTTCAATCCGCGCCCGCGTGAAGCGGGCGATAATGGGAGCCTGTGAAAATGACCACCCACGAAGGTTTCAATCCGCGCCCGCGTGAAGCGGGCGATCGCCGGTCTCGTTCGCCCAATCGTCGGCGTCGCTGTTTCAATCCGCGCCCGCGTGAAGCGGGCGATACCACATCCGTATCGATGCCAGGCCATTCGTTGGGGTTTCAATCCGCGCCCGCGTGAAGCGGGCGATGCTGAGGCGCGGCACCAGGCACCCCATTCTTCGGTTTCAATCCGCGCCCGCGTGAAGCGGGCGATTCTGGCGTAGCGATAACAGCTTATCGAGCCGCGGGGTTTCAATCCGCGCCCGCGTGAAGCGGGCGATGCAAAATCTTCGGAAAGCCCTCGCAAACCGCTTTGGTTTCAATCCGCGCCCGCGTGAAGCGGGCGATGATCCACCAGAACATCGACGATACGACGTTCGCGTTTCAATCCGCGCCCGCGTGAAGCGGGCGATTTCCAGGCGGCCAGCGGTGAGGCGACGCTGACGGCGTTTCAATCCGCGCCCGCGTGAAGCGGGCGATGACGTTGTCCTCGAGGGTGACAGATTCAAACCCATAGTTTCAATCCGCGCCCGCGTGAAGCGGGCGATGCTGGCCCGCCCACTGCTAAAGGTGAGGTCGCTCGTTTCAATCCGCGCCCGCGTGAAGCGGGCGATGCCAGGTCAGCACGCCGAGGATGACGGCAACGAGGTTTCAATCCGCGCCCGCGTGAAGCGGGCGATGTGGCGGCCTCGGAAAAGCTAATGAACTCAGCGGTTTCAATCCGCGCCCGCGTGAAGCGGGCGATGGCGGGCGGGCCGCACGGGGCGTAGGGGTGTGTGGGTTTCAATCCGCGCCCGCGTGAAGCGGGCGATCCGCCCCCGTCCCGCACCTCAACTTGATGCTATAGTTTCAATCCGCGCCCGCGTGAAGCGGGCGATTCGAAGCCGTCCCAGTAGTAGTCGACGCGCGGCCGGTTTCAATCCGCGCCCGCGTGAAGCGGGCGATGCCCGCTCATCGCCGCCGGCGTCGAATTCATCCAGTTTCAATCCGCGCCCGCGTGAAGCGGGCGATGCAGTCGGTGCCGTCTTTTCGACGATTCTCACTGCGTTTCAATCCGCGCCCGCGTGAAGCGGGCGATTCCCGGTCCCTGTCGGGAATCGTAACGCGACGCGTTTCAATCCGCGCCCGCGTGAAGCGGGCGATACGATTTGGCGCGGGTCGTGGTCGGCCAGGATCGGTTTCAATCCGCGCCCGCGTGAAGCGGGCGATGGCCGCGGCCCGCCGCACGTCTTGCAATGCCGCTGTTTCAATCCGCGCCCGCGTGAAGCGGGCGATCCACGCCGGCCCTATGCTCCGTCGCGACCGGGCGTTTCAATCCGCGCCCGCGTGAAGCGGGCGATGTCAGCTCGTCGAGTCGTAGA
>CAYUZU010000078.1:0-3287 GCA_964448675.1 uncultured Planctomycetales bacterium | reverse complement strand
GGCGGTCGTCGTTGAGCGTGAAGCCCTTGACGAGGTACTCGCGCAGGCGGGCGGTCGCCCACTGGCGGAAGCGCGTGGCCACCGTCGACTTCACGCGGTAGCCGACGGCGATGATCATGTCGAGGTTGTAATGGTCGATGGGCCGCTGGACCGTGCGCGCCCCTTCCTGGCGAACTGTCAAATATTTTTTGACAGTTGCCTCCGGGGCCAGCTCGCCTTCCTCGTAAATGCTTTTGATGTGGTAGCTTATGTTCTGCTTGCTCGTCTGGTAGAGCTCGGCGAGCAGGTTCTGCGTGAGCCAGACCGTCTCGCCTTCGAGCAGGACGCGAATCTGCTCGGCGCCCTGCTGGGGCTGGTAGAGCACGATCTCGCCGGCGGGACGGGTTGGACCGGGATCGCCACTCATTCGGTGACCTCCGCGAGCATGTCGGCGATCTCGCTTTCGATCCGCTTCAGGTCCGACTCGATCTCTTCGAGTGGGCGGGGCGGCGTGTACTTGTAGAAGTAGCGGTTGAAGTTGATCTCGTAGCCCACCTTTGTCTTCGACCTGTCCACCCATGCATCGGACACGTGCGGCAGGACCTCCCGCTGCATGTACGCGTCGATGTCTTCCTTGAGCGGGACGTTCTCGTAGTCGCGCAGCTCGGGATCGGGCTCGGCGTTGCCCTTGGCGTCGGTGCAGATCTCGGCCGTCTCGTCGCGCTCGGCCAGGGCCATCAGGATCGCCTTGAACAGCGCGGCGGGCACCTTCAGGTCGGCCTTCTTGAACGCGGCCTTCATCTGTCCGGCGAAATCGTCACGGCTGGCGACGATGCCTTGCCCAGCGAGTGTGCGTAGGGTTTTCAGTATCGCGTCCTGTTGTTCACGACCTGCGTCGACCTCGGCTTGCGCAGCCTTGGTGTTCTTCCGCTTGCGGCTGGTCGCGAGCTTGGTGAACGGCCCGGCCTCCTGAACGCGGCTGAGGCGTTCGTCATTCACAGCGAAGTTCAGTCGTAGCGGACGCTCGACGGTGATGCGCTGATAGCCAAAGTCGGCATTGTCAAAGATCCGAACGTGCTCGCCGTCGGCAAGTTGGCCATAGAGGCGCGTGATGTCATCGCGTTGGTCGTCGCAAACCTCGTGGCGCTTGTTGCCGAGGCTCTTGCGCATCTTCTTGAAGAAACTCGTGCCGTCGACGAGTTGGATCTTGCCCCTGCGGCTGCGCTCCTTGCGATTCGTGACGATCCACAAGTAGGTGAAGATGCCGGTGTTGTAGAAGAGCTGGTCCGGCAGGGCCACGATCGCTTCGAGCCAGTCGTTCTCGATGATCCAGCGGCGGATTTCGCTTTCGCCGGATTCGGCAGCGCCGGTGAACAGTGGCGAACCGTTGAAGACGATGGCGAGGCGGGTGCCGCCGTCGGTGGGGTCCTTCATCTTGCTGATCATGTGCTGGAGGAACAGCAGTGAGCCATCGTTGATGCGCGGCAGGCCGGCGCCGAAACGGCCACCGAAACCCTGGTTTTCGTGCTCGCGCTTGATGAAGTCGGCTTCTGGTTTCCACTCTACGCCGAACGGCGGATTGGCAAGCATATAGTCGAACTTGTGCTGCGGAAAACGGTCGTCGGTGAAGCTGTCGCCGAAGGCGATATGGTCGATGTTCTGGCCCTTGATCATCATGTCCGAGCCGCAGATCGCGTTGGCTTGGGCGTTGTAGTCCTGGCCGAAGACCTCAAGCTGGGCGTCGGGATTTAGCTCGCGGACGTAGTCCTCGGCCACCGAGAGCATGCCGCCGGTGCCGCACGCGGGGTCGTAGAGTGTCTTCACGATGCCCTTCGTCGTCAGCACGTCGCTGTCGGGCATGAACAGCAGGTTGACCATGAGGCGGATGACCTCGCGCGGCGTGAAGTGGTCGCCCGCCTCCTCGTTCGATGCTTCGTTGAAACGCCGGATCAGCTCTTCGAAGATGTAGCCCATCTCGATGTTCGTGACCCGGTCCGGGTGAAGGTCGATCTGGCAGAAGCGAGACACGATCAAGTACAGGCGGTCGGCCTTGTCGAGGCGGGCGATGTGCTCTTCGAATCCGAACCGCTCGATGATCTCGCGGGCGCGCGTCGAGAAGCCCTTGATGTAGTTGACGAGGTTGGCGGCGATGTTGTTCGGATCGCCCTTGAGCTTCTCGAAGGTGTAGCGGCTGGTGTTGTAGAACGGCACGCCGGTGACGCGGCAGAGGATCGGCTCGACGTTCTTGACCTTGCCGCCTTCGAGCTTTTTCATTCGCTCAAGGACTTTGTCCTTGGTCGGCTCCAGCACGCAGTCGAGCCGACGCAGGACGGTCAGCGGAAGCATCACGTCCTTGTACTGGTTGGGCCGATACGGGCCGCGCAGCAAGTCCGCCACCGACCAGATGAAGCTGACTTTCTCGCCGAAGTTGTTCACCTCACCGCGCCCTCTCTCAATCGAGGCCATTTCCGCAGCCGTTATCACCCATCGGGAAACTGAGCCGCCAGGTCCTTGCCGTCTTTGCCCATGCTCGCGACCAAATCGCGCAGATTACGTATCGCCAGCGGAGAGGGCTTCGTCCTGCCGTTTTCCCAGCGGTTGATTGTCGGGAGTGTCACCCCCAGCTTGGCGGCGAACTTCTCCTGCGTCAGCCCGAGGCGCGCTCGAACTTCGCGGATCAACGCCGCGGGGTCGTTGCCCTGGGTCAACTCAGTGCCTCCTGGCAGGCAGCCGATTAATCACATGCTCAATCAGATGATCAATTGTGGGCCAGCCAGAATGCCCTGTCAACAGCGGTCATCCAGCGATGTGCGGCCCGATGGCAGAAGGCACTTTGTGATCACCCACCCATCGGGACGACGCGTCCTACCCCCCGCAGCCCTTGCAGCCACCTCGAGCTGGAGCCGCCTCGGAACGCGAAGCTGGAGCCATGCCGTGCAGCGTCGACAGCATCACGGCGGCGCCCGAGTAGGCAGCCGCCGAGAAGAACCAGGCGGCCGGGGCGGTAACGCGGGCGGTGGCGGCGTAGATCAGGACCGCCGTCCAGAAGGCCTGGCAGGCCCAGCAGCCGAGGAGGTACTGAACGGCGCGCCACGGCAGCGACGTCCGCGACAGGCGTTGAAGCTCGGTGCGGCGGTTTTCGAGGTCGGCCTCGGCCAGCGGCACGGCGGCGGCGTGGGGCGACCCGCGGGCGACGTCGTCGTCCCACTTTGTCCGGTTGGCCAGCTCCCAGTTCAGTCGGCTCAGGCGCTGGCGCTTCGGCTGGTCGCGCAGGGACAGGCGGTACTGCAGCTCGGCCGCCGGGAACG
>CAYUZU010000077.1:2152-3316 GCA_964448675.1 uncultured Planctomycetales bacterium | reverse complement strand
TTGCCAACGGTCACGGTCTCCAGGCTCGTCAGGCCGTCGGGCATGTTGAAGACGTCCGCCCTCGCGGGAACGTGCAGCAGTAGCGTGATCGCGAAAGTGATGACGATGAATCGCATGAATGTGCCTCCTGTGCCGATATGCGGGGTAACCCCTTGGCCCCCAAGCTGGACTCGCCTGGCCACTGGCCCGGCGCTTGCCGGCGCATCATAAACCCGCAGGACGACCGCCGCTATTAGGGGTTCCAGGTAGGGGAACCGCGGTATCGGGCAGGGTGAGCCTCCAGCTCCGCATCGCCACTCCGCGTTGCGTAGCCGGCCATGCCCCGTTCCGTTTCATTAACGAAGCCACACAGGCCCATGACGTACCGTGGCGGCGACGTCACCGCCCAAACCGTACCTGGTGGCCCCGACAGATGGGGTCGGACCGGACAGGAATGAGGGCAAAAAGAATCGCGAACGCTGCAAAATCCGCAATTCCCCCCAAGTGACCCGCGACGGCACCTCGCCCGCTCCGCCGAATTCGTCGTGGCCGGCCATCGCCTGTAAAATGCCCGCCATGCCCGGCTTGTTTGATGGAACGCCGCTCGAACGCCCCGTGACCTGTGAGGTTTGTGAGCAGCCCCTGGACCAGTGCACCTGCCCGCGGGACGAAGCGGGGGCTGTTCTGCTGCCGAAGGATCAGCCGGCCCGTATCCGACGCGAAAAACGCCGCGCGGGCAAGATCGTGACGGTGATCACCGGGCTCAATCCGGCCGCCTCCGACCTCCAGGCGATTCTGAGGCAGCTGAAATCAGCCTGTGCCGCTGGTGGCCGGGTCAGCGAGGGCATCATCGAAATCCAGGGCGACCATCGGGAGCGTATCTTAGCCATCCTCCAGGACCTGGGCTATCCGGCGAAACTAAGCGGGGGATAGGGCAGGGCGTATCAACGGCGTATAAGCACTCGCGCTGCTCCAGCCATATCGGCCGCAAAAAAACTGCCATAACTGCCCGATCGCACCGCAACATCGCCTCCAATCACGCTCCCTACGGCCAGATACGGATCAAATAGCTTGTGCAAAGCCCCTAAATCGCCCAGAATTAAGCTCTAACGGCTTCTTTTTACACTTGGCACCCCAATACCCTCAATGGTAAAAGAAAGGGCGCAGATGGCCAGGAAACGCGTT
>CAYUZU010000077.1:0-2052 GCA_964448675.1 uncultured Planctomycetales bacterium | reverse complement strand
AACCGCCACGAAAAGCGGCAAGGCACCTCCCTGCCCGGAATGCGGCGGTGCGAAACGTGGTCGGGGTTATATCCACAAGAAAGGCTGCGCGCTTGCTCCCGAGAATCGGGTGGGCGGCACACGTCGCAAGACCCCGACGAGAACAGGCCGGACGGCCCAAACAGCGCGCACGGCCGAAACGAAGGTTGATGGCCGGGTGTTGCGGGGTATGAGTGTGACACAGCTCGTGGATCTGCATGAGCGCATCAAGACAGTGATCAAACGGAAGCTGTCCGACGTCGACCGGGATATAAAGGAAAGCCAGGCCCTGAAACAGAAAGCCGCAGCGATCGTCAAATAGTAAGATGCCGGGGCTGACCCGGAATTGCCAGAACCGTGCCATCGCCGGTGAACAAATCGAATTGGCGGCCATCAGCGTGCATACGGAGGGAATGTCAGCTGGCCAAGCAGGGAGGTGAGGCGTATTCCGTATTGCCTGGCCCTCAGCAGCAGGGACTTACTGCATCAGCGGGCCTGCGGAGCGAAGGCACCATCATTTCACTTGGTAGGAATCGGGCAGGTTTAGCTTGAGTTCCGTGCCGTTGCCGTCCTGGTCGTAAACCGCATATTCTTCACGTCGTGGGATTATGCGCGGCCGCACGACAAACGGGCTGTCTTCGCGCAGAGCGTAGTCATAGTACGTGACGACCCAGTCCGCCACACGCTCCGGATACAGGCCGGTGACGATCATGTTCTTGCGTACGATCAGGAACACGGCCAACAGCTGATCCGGCCGCCACTCCCAGCCACGGCGCTGGGGGTATTGCGCGAGAATATCATGCACTGTGGCCTGCCGCCGTTCTTCCGCCGCCAGCCAGATCGCCCGGGCCACGAGCCTTATGGGCTGGAAATACATGTGCACCAGGGCCCCGAACATATCCGGGTGCAGGCTCTCGTAGCGGAACTTCTCGATCGTGTCGGGCTGCTGGTAGATCATCGTCATCAGCTGCAGCGAAGCCTGCAACCCACCGCGTCCGGGAATCTTCGGCGAACACACGGCCGTCAGAATGTGGTTGCGTTGTTCGTACACCTGCTCCTGCGTGACCTCGTTACCCTTCTTTGCCGCCGGCGGATTGCTGGTGCTGTTCGGACTGTCCGCCGTGGTTGCGGGCGGCGGTCCCTGCGGCTCCAGAACCAGGCCGCACCGGTACTTGCGCCGGATGTTGCGCCCGTAGAACTGCCCCTTTGATTTGGCCTCCGCCAGTGCCTGACATACCGATTCCGGTACGTTCTCGTACTCGTACTTCGTAAGACTGCCTCTGAACTGAATGGTCAGCACTTGGCGGTCGCGGTCATAGCGGAAACCGTTGATGGCCTCGGAGCCAGCACCCTCCTGCCAGTCGAGGTACTGCGGCATGATCGGCGCGGAATCTTCATCGTCGGTGTCGGTCAAGGGGTTCGGTTGCCCTTTGCTGAAGAACTGGACGCCGCCGATCCGATCCCCGGTCGGCTTCTCGTCCTCGACCGCGGGGGCCAACGGCGGCAGCTTGACCTTGCTCATGCGGAACGCTCCTCTCCGGCGTCGCCCTGGGCCACGGCGGGCTCGTTCCCCTTCGCGGCCGTGTTCGCTTCCGGCACGCGACGGGCGGCCTGCAAAACAGGCGTGTACGGGGCCTGGTTGTCGGTCCGGGCCAGGAAGTCGGCGATCGCCACGGCGAACCGCACCGCGTCGCTGTTGGTGTAGCTGTAGCCAAAGCGTCGGGCGACCAGCCGAATCGAATCGAGGGACTCAATGGGCAAATCGCGGACGCGGACGTTGGCAGTCATGGTAGCGTTCATTATTCTCTCCTTACTAGCAAATGCCTTTCGTTTAGCTATCGCGTATTGTAGCGCGAGTGGGTTATACGCGCAACTGCATGACTGTGTAACGCGTTACGAATTCAGCGGCCTAGTCCTGTTTCCAGCCATCCCGCGTAACGCGTTACACTATTTCTGCTTTACTTCGTTTTCGCGTTTTTCGCGTTTTTCGCAGTTGTCGCTTTTTCCGGCTTGGTGCCATTCGTGCTTTTGGGT
>CAYUZU010000076.1:0-3345 GCA_964448675.1 uncultured Planctomycetales bacterium | reverse complement strand
GCGGCGAACCAGCGGAGGCGTTCGGCCTGGGTTTGCCTGACCATGCCAATCGCGACGGCTTCCCAAAACAAGCGGTCCAGGCGATCGGGTTGCTTTAAGTCGTCAAGTGTGATGTTTCGCAATCGAGGTGGATGCTTTCCGAATTGTCCCATTGGGACACCACTTGCTCGGCGGCGACCGAGGTTTTGGTTTTCAGATCTCAAAGAGAGTTCCCTGTTTTGTATAGGGGGTGGTGAATTGGCTGTGGAAAGCTCCCGAGGGGGTGGCGACTGTCGGACTGCCGTCCCGCCGTGGAACTCGTGGTTGAGGTCGACCACAACAGCCAGGCCCCAGCGGTTCAAGGCCGTCTGATGGGACGGAATGACCCGCAGCCAGCCGGACTCGACGAGTTGCTTGCGGGCGGCTTTGACGTTTCGCACATCTACGCCGAAAACTTCAGCGATCCAGGACGCTTTGCACCGTCCACCGCAGAGCGGGGCACGATTCCGAAAGTACACGCACCGCAGCAGGTGGCCCAGCACGGTGGCGATGAGCACCTTGCGGCGTTGACCGGCCAAGTGCCGGATAACCCTGCGAGGCACGGGTATTTTCCGCCGCCAGTTCTGCACCATGTCCTGCATGGTTAGGTAGTCGTCGCTGTCATCGCCTCGCGGCTCCGGCTGCAGAACAATGTTATCGCCGAGCCATTGGAGCAAACCTGCCGCTTCGAGCCGTCGAATGGCTGCTCGGTGGCGCGCCAGATTGCCTGAGCCGGTCAGTTGTGGGAGTTCTTCCACGCGATAGCAGGCCTTGAGATTGCGTTTGATGCAGCAACGCCGAGCCACGAGTTCGTGGCAGGCCAGCCATACGCGGAACGCGAAAAGGTCGATGATTCCTTCGCGATGTGCCCACCATGCCCTCAGCAGGTGATCGGCCTTGATGAGAACGTAGCCTCCGGCAGGTTTTTCGACACGCACCCGCCAGGTCGTCTCGACATTCAGATCTTGTTTCATTCGGGTTTGTTCAATAAGGTCGCACACTTGCCGGACGTGCGGCGTATCCGTCGATGATGGCACGGACAACGCCCGGTGTCGCACGTGCAGGAAGTCAAAGCCAGTGATTGACAAACCCCGCCAGGTGGTGCTACGAAGAAGGTGACAGGAATCTTCACAGCCGCTATGCCGGACGTCTATCGCCTCCCGCCTGATCGTGCCTCCGCCACGAGGTCAATGTCAGAGCGGGTGAACCATTCATCGAATAAACGTCACAATATGATGCCTCGGCCACGCCGCCAGACGCAGGCCGAGGCCATGACCTCACGCTATAACTTCTGGCCTGATTTGCCAAGCCCTGAATGGGCATGATGGCTTTCTGTACACCTTTGGTTCTCAGTTCGCATCAGCGGTGAGTCAGCCCTTGCGGGCCGACTCGATTCAACTTCGCCCTGGTCGTCCCGCTTTCGGTTGCGTCGAGCAACGGCGTGCCAGGAGTACCTGTTCACTGGCCGTTGCCAATTCGCCGCTGCCCTTCGCGGGCCGAACGCGGGCGTCGTTCCTCCTTCTCGGGTTTTCATTTTCCACCCGGATCGGGCGAGTGAAAAACGAAAACCCTATTTGAAGGAGGAACGCATCATGAAGACACTGTTTGAACTCGGTCAGACCGTTGCGACAGCAAATGCCGCTAACTCGCTGGATCCACGCGATGTTGCTCGGGGCCTCAACCGTCACAGTATGGGGGACTGGGGCGAAGTATCGCCCGACGATTGGCAAGAAAACGAACTCTCGCTCAAGGAAGGCTTCCGGCTCCATTCCGTCTATCACACGGAAGACGGCAGGACGTTCTGGATCATCACTGAGTCGGATCGTAGCGTGACCACTGTTCTTCTTCCTGAAGACTACTGACGAGATGGTCGTTGGCTGGGCAGAGTTGCCCGGCCATTGTTCATTCTTGTCTGTGCCACAGAAGGCTCAAAGGTGAGTCGTCCCTATTGGGCCGACCTCGCCTCATGTTCGCCCTGGTCGTCCCGCTCCCGGTTGCGGCGAGCAACGGCGTGCCACGAGTACCTGATCACTGGCCGTTGCCGTTTCGCCGCTGCCCTTCGCGGGCCGAACGCGGGCGGGCAATCCATGTGTGAGCCGCCCCTGCGGGCCGACTCCATTTCATATCCGCCTCCGTTGACCGTCTCCGGTTGCGACGGGCAACAGCGTGCCAGGAGTACCTGTTCACTTGCTGTTGCCTTCCGTCGCGGCCCTTCGCCGGTCAACAATCCGGCGGCTTCCTCCTCATCGGGTTTTCATTTTTCACCCGTCCGGGCGAATGAAAAACAAAAACCCTTTTTGAGGAGGAAAGCACGATGAAAAGAGAACAAGCAAAACAACTCGCAGACGAGGCATTGAACACGCTGGCGGACGCACTGGACCAGGGCAAGAGCGAAGCCTTGACGGCCTATCTCGCCATGGCGGCGAAGTTCCACCAGTACAGCTTCCGCAACGTCATGCTGATCGCGTCTCAGCGGCCGGATGCCAGCAGCGTTGCTGGGTTTCATGCCTGGCGGAAGATAGGGCGATTCGTCAAGAAAGGCGAGAAAGGGATCGTGATCATCGCTCCCATGGTGTTCAAGAAAGACGAGACGATGGACGATCCGGAACAGTCGCGGATCGGTTTTCGAGCGGCCCACGTGTTCGACGTGTCGCAGACCGACGGCGAACCGCTGCCCGAACCGGGCACCGTCTCGGGCGATCCAGCGACTCATACCGAACGGCTGAAGGCGTTCATCTCTCAATGCGGGATCGAATTGCAGTACGTCGAATTGAACGACGGAGCACATGGGAAATCACACGGCGGCCGGATCGAAATCGCGACCGGACAAACTGCGGCGGAGGAGTTTTCGACGCTGGTCCACGAGCTCGCCCATGAGATGATGCATCGCAAAGAGACGCGGGGCAGCAGCACGAAAACCAGCCGCGAGACGGAGGCCGAGGCGGTCGCGTTCGTCGTGTGCACAGCGATCAATCTCGACACTTCTACCGCTGCACGGGATTACATCCACTTTCACAACGGCGACAAAGAGACGCTCGCCGCGTCCCTGGATCGGATCCAGCAGACGACCGCGGCGATTATCCAAGCAGTCACAGAGGATCCCATCCCGCAAGCACAGGCGGCATGAGAGTGAATTCGGATCGGCCCTATGGGCCGATTCGCTGAAACACACACACGTATTTCTTAGGAGGGAAGCAAGATGAATAAACAACAAGCAGAACAGCTCGCAGCCAATGCACTCAACCGCCTGTCAGCGGCATTGGGACCAGATCAGAGCGAGGCTTTCGCCGCTTACTTGGAGAAGGTCGCCAGTCTATCACCTCATAG
>CAYUZU010000075.1:0-3393 GCA_964448675.1 uncultured Planctomycetales bacterium | reverse complement strand
ACACGAATCGCGTGCTGCTCACGTTCGACCGGCCCATCGTGGAACAGGTCTACCACCTGCGGTTCGGCCGCTGAGCGCGCTACGCACGCAGCACCCAGGTAAAGTATGTGGAGAGTTTACGCGTGGCGGACATTTCGGCTTGTTGCAGTTCGATTGGTGCCGTTCCTACTGCCAAGTGGTACGGCGCTGCTCTGCACGCTCTCTCTTCTCTCTCTCTCTCTCTGCTTTCCATATAGAAAAGAAAGAAGAGAAGCGAAAAGCAGCGCAATCCTGCTCGAACTCCAGCGGTCTCGATCAATCCGGCGCAGAATTCTGCGCTGACGCGTAAACTCCGCGCAGTCTTTCCCTTCCCCCCCCCCTATTTGTTCCCAAGCAAGGAATCCCGGGACTGGTACAAAGATAGCGGGTGAGCCGTTGCGAACCGCGGCCCACCCGCGGGGTCGGCGGACGCAGTCCCATGACCACCCCCCCCAGCTGTGCGACGGCCTCGGGGGACTGTCTCGGTCTGCGCCGTCGGCTGGAGTGCGACGGACGATAGCCAGTAGCCCTGCGAGGGCCGAAATAGGGGCTCCGAAGCTTCAGCCTTCGCCGACAACGCCATTGTACCACGGTTCGGCAGGAGACGAACGCATGATCTTCGCCGCAATCGACTGGGCCGAACAACGGCATCGCGTCATTCTCATGGACAAGGAAGGGAACGTCTTGGAACGCACCTCGGTCACCCACGACCAGCCGGGACTGAGCCACCTCGACTGGCTGCTGACCCACGGCCGGGATCTGGCCAACGTGCACGTGGCGATCGAGCTCCACGACAGCCTGTTACTCGATCGTCTTCTGCAGCTCGGGATCAAGATCTACGGACTGAATCCCAAGTCAGCCGAACGCACGCGCGAACGTTTCACACCTGCTGGACTCAAGGATGACGATCGCGACGCGTGGAGCATGGCCGAGTTCCTGCGCAGCAGCCATGTGCACTTGCGGCCCTTGCGTGCGGATAGCGAGGCCACGCTCGCCTTGCGCGAATGGGTAAGCCTGCGCGAAGATCTGATCCAGGAGCGCACCGTACACATCCAGCGTCTGCGAAACCACCTGGTCCGCTGGCACCCCCACAGCCTTGGTGCCGCGAAAGACCTGCATCGCAATTGGGTACTCGATCTGCTGGAGGCCTTCCCCACCGCGGACGCCTTCGCTCAACTGACCCATACAGAGTTGCACCGCTGGGAAAAGGGCCGGCGACTTCACGCCGCGACCCGTGGCCGGCTGGATGTCGCCATCCATCTGGCCAGTCCGACCGGCGTGACCGCCCGCAACGAGGCCCACGCGGCCGAAGTGCGTCATCGCGTGACGAGCATCCGTGCCCTCAATGAGCGCCTGGCTGAGGTCGACCAGCGGCTCCAGCAACTCGTCGACGAGCATTCGGAGGCCATCATCTTCCGCTCACTGCCCAACACCGGCACGGTCACGACCGCCGCCATGCTGGCCGGCTTCGGCGAAGACCGTGAGCGATGGAACGGACATCAGGAAGTCGCCGCCCGCTGGGGCGTCGCGCCGATCACGCTCCAATCGGGCAAGCACAGGACAATCCGGCGTCGACGCGCCTGTGATACCACCCTCCACCAGGCTTGGCTCTGGTTCGCCTTCAACACGATCCGGAAGGAGGGCTGCTGGGCCCGGGACGACTACCAGGCCAAACGCAAGGCCGGCGTCGAGCACTACACGGCCCTACGGGGCATTGCCGATCGTTGGGTCAAAATCGCCTACCGCTGCTGGCACGACCGCACGCCCTACAACGAGAACCTACACCAGCAGCGCCGTGCTGAGAGAATGAAACCGAGGACGACACAATGACGCCCCCGCGATATAAGAACTACATAGCCAGTCCCCCACGCCCCCATCCCTGCACTGCCCCGCGCTGCGCCGTCGGCACTACGTAGTGGTGGCGAACGCTTTTATAGCGGGCCTCTCGTACGTCCCGCGAGGTGATTCACTGTGGGAAGACCGTACAAGTGCCCGTTTTGCGGGGCGAGCCGTTCCATTGGCAAGGGCGTGCGCCGCACGAAGCTGCTCGGCCGGCGCCGCATCCGTCTGTGCAAGAGCTGCCATCGCAAGTTTACGCCGAAGAGCCAGAAACGACTGGACGATGACTGATCCTGTGTGCTGGCAGCTGCGCAGCCGTCACCTGCTCGAGAAGCCGCTGAGCGAGCGGGCCATCATCGAGCTGGGGGAGTACCTGCTTGCCGCCGTGGCCGAACTGGCCGGCCACGTGCGCGAACTCTACTACGCCGTCATGCTCTCCGGTCATGCCTGCCCATCCTGCGACGGGCCACTGAAGATGATCCGCGAGGGGCGCTGCGCCTGTCGCGTCTGTGAATACGCCTTCGATCCGACACTCATGTTTCAGGCTTGCCCCGACTGTAGCGGAACCTTGCAACTCCGGGTCTGCCGGTACACCTGCCGCCACTGCGGCCGGGACGTGCGATCACACTTCCTCTTTGACG
Source organism: uncultured Planctomycetales bacterium (assembly GCA_964448675.1). GTDB lineage: Bacteria > Planctomycetota > Phycisphaerae > UBA1845 > Fen-1342 > CAYUZU01. Next base: position 895 of record CAYUZU010000075.1, on the reverse strand, counting down.
GACGAGCATTCGACCCGGCCTACTTCCGGGAAAAGATGGCCGCATCTCGACAACGCCGCCAAGCCCGCCGCGAGCAACTGCGCGCGCTGCTGGCGGGCACGCGCTCGCCCGCCGTCGAGCTCGGTCCGGCCGAGGCCGACGGCCTGGCCGCCTTGCAGACGGCCCTGGACGCCCTGACGCGAACCCTGCCGCCCACGTACACGCGGCCGAAACCATCAGAATTCGACCTGCACCACTACGAGACGCACGTGCGCCAGGCCTGCGCCCAAGGCGAAGTCGAACTCACGGCCATCGCGCGGCTCATCGAGGACCCGCGGCGGGACCTGGTCTATCGTTTCATTGCGCTGGTCTTCCTCGCCCATGCCGGCGTCGTGCGAATTCGGCAATCCGGCCGAGATATCCTGGTGATTCCCACATGAAGCTCACTCAGAAGGACAAGGACTTCCTGCAGACGCTGCGGCAGTTGATCGAGGCGCACGATCTCCGGGTGGATCTACGGGTCGGCACGCCCAGCACCATGATCCTGCGCGGCACGTACGGCCACCGGATCCACAACGCTTTCCGCATGAGCCGTCAGGGCGTCCGCTGGCGTTTCTGGCGGATCTTCAACGACATGTACGTTTCCGCCTTCGAGACCATCCTGTTCATCGAGCAGACCTTTGGGCCGGAGCTGCGCGAGCACGCGCTGCGCATCAGTCGGGAGCGCTACGAGCTGCGTCAGCGAATGGCGCAACACGGCTTTCAGAGCGCCGATACGCTTGCTCACCGTCGTCCGGCGCAGCCGCAGGGCCCGGATTGAAGGCCCATTCAATTGACAAGGTTATGCTGAGCTCGGCATAACCTTGTCAATGTCGAGTTTCGGGTAATGCGGAACTCTCCGTCGATAAAGCCCAGG
>CAYUZU010000074.1:0-3428 GCA_964448675.1 uncultured Planctomycetales bacterium | reverse complement strand
ATAGAAAAAAGATTAGGAGTCGAGACTACGATTACAGTTCTAGGGCATGTGCAGAGAGGTGGAACACCAACAGCTTATGACAGAGTATTAGCTACAAGATTTGGAGTTGCTGCAGTAGATGCTATCAGAGAAGAAAAATATGGTAAAATGGTGGCTCTTAAAGGAAATAAAATTGTAAAAGTGGAGCTTCATGATGCTGTTTCTGAATTGAAAACGCTCGATATGGAATTATACGATATTGCAAAAGTTTTTTTTGGAAAATCTCACATAGAAGAGGTTAAAATAGCTTAATAATTTTACAAATCAATTATTGTATTTGTATATGAGCTAGGAGTTGTAAAACTAAATATTCCGTTTATCCCAAATTCCGGTTCTAAACTGCCAAATACATCTGTTCTTGTTGTAAATCCTGAAAAGGTTTTTGTTACATTAATTATTACTACAACCAAATCTTGGTTATTAATTATCGGTGCATCAGAAACACAAGAATTATCAATATCCCTAATAACTATTATTCCAAATTCATCAGAATTCAAATTTTCTGAATTTATCGTATTAAAGATACCATTTGAAATGCTGCTGCTGTATATGCTGGAATTATATCTAAGTACTGTTGATTTAGACGAATCAGATATGGATACATAAGTTGAATTAATATCAATATCCTCAGAAGCTGCAAGGGGCGAAATAAATAGTGCAATCTGGGAAATATGAGATGAATTACTGTAACCACTTACATGAGTTACTTTTAAACCTGAAGATATTTCTCTAATAGTTTCTGTTCCAGTTCTTAACGCTTGCTGCTCTAAACTATTCATAGTTTGGATTAGAACAGAAGCCGCAATGCCTGCAACAAGGAGCATAGCAATAAATATTATCAAAGATCCTATGCCAATAGCAGCATTTTGTTCGAGTCTGAAATTACTGCCAAATTTAATTTTTACCCCCTCACCTCCCTCTTATTTCCTACATTTAAGTAAGTTTGAGAAAGTTATTATAAAAAAGAATGTAATTGATTAATAAAAATCTATTGATTAAAAAATTTAAAAAATAAATGATAATTGATTTACTGTAAATCAATTACTTTATCTGGAAAAGCTGCAGGAGCAGTAAAAGAAACAACTCCAGGTGATCCATCTTCAGCAACAACTTGGCCCCATACATCAGTTCTTTCTTGAATGCCAAGAGATCCGCCACTGCTGTTGAAACAAAGAGATGTGTCTATACACAACATCACTTTATCTCCTCTATTGATAACTGGATTTGACTCTGTACATGATCCATCTGCATCTTCAATTACCATAATGCCAAATTCGTCATATTCTGATGGAAATACAGATTTTCCAAAAATATCATCTACACCATTAGAATCTTGAGCATACCAGTTATTTGCAGTTGCATCTGAATATTCTAAGATAATCTTTTTATCTGAATTTGACAATTCTATGAATATTGTAGTTAAATCTATAGATTCAGAGCCTGCTCTTGGCCTAACAGTCATTGTCATTTTAGTTATATTTGCAGTTACTGCGGCACAATATCCTTTGATGTCTTCTACAGATATACCTGTCGCAACTTCATCAATTGTTTCTGAACCTGTTGCCATTGCCTGAGATTCTAATTTAGTACTAGTTTGAATGAGGACAGAGGCTGCAATGCCTGCAACAAGGACCATTGCAATAAATACAATCATTGCACCGATACCGATTGCGCCAACATCCTTTTGTTTTAATTTTTTAATAATTTTCATCCTTTTCATCCTCCTCATTGCAGATCATACAAGCCATCATTATACGCTGCGGGTGTTGTAAATGAAATAACACCCGGCGAACCAATTTCAGGTATAACTCGGCCAAATACATCTTTTCGTTCAGCTATTTGATCTCCAAAACATGCCCCAGAATCGCATCTTATCATTATAGCTACCTTGTCTCCTTTATTAATAATTGGATTATTTTGTGTGCACGATCCATCAGTGTCTTCAAGAACTAAAAGTCCAAATTCCTCGTTATCAAGATCGCCCCAAACACCTGTATCAAAAACAGATCCGTTATCGCCTGAAACATTTGCCCTATAGTGAGTTACATCTGTCCAACCATCGTATCTAAGTACAACTTTTTGAGAGCCATCACTTAAAATTACGGTTGTTGTATTCATATCAATATCAGGTGCCCCAGCTCGAGGTCTGATCGTTACAGATAGCAAGTTGATGTCATCTGTACCATCTACCTTACCAACTATGTCAAATACAGCAAGACCGCTCGAAACTTCAGATATGGTCTCCTGTCCTGCTCTCATGGCCTTTGTCTCAAGATTTGTACTAGTTTGTATGAGGACTGAAGCTGCAATGCCTGCAACAAGGACCATTGCAATAAATACAATCATTGCGCCGATACCGATTGCGCCAACATCCTTTTGTTTTAATTTTTTAATAATTTTCATCCTTTTCATCCTCCTCACTGCAGATCGATTATTGCATCGTTATACGCTGCCGGTGTTGCAAATGAAATTACACCAGATGAACCTTCTTCAGGCATAACAGATCCAAAAACATCTTTTCTTGTCGTAAACCCGCCAAATGCTTCTGAAGTGTTTACAGTTAGAAATACATGATCTCCAACATTTAAAACTGGATTCGCAGAAGTTAAAGATTCATCAGCATCTTCGATTACAATAACACCAAATGTTGTACCATTTTGATAGGGGAAGTTTGCAAATGCAAATAAATCTCCATCAATATCACTTGAAGAAGTATATACACTAGAATTATAAACAAATAAGTTCTTTGTATCTGAATCAGATATTTCAATTGTTGTTTGAGAAATATCAACATCGGATGACCCAGCTCTAAGTCTTACAGCGATTAGTAAATAATTAACTTTACTAGCTGTGGATTCATTATAACCATATATTTTATCTATAGCCAAACCAGTTGAAACTTCAGCAATTGTCTCTTGACCAGCTTTCATCGCTTGGGTTTCTAACTTACCGCTAGTTTGAATTAAAACAGAAGCGGCAATTCCGGCTACAAGGACCATTGCAATAAATACAATCATTGCGCCGATACCGATTGCGCCGATATCCTTATCTAACACACTTATTTTTATTATCTTCATCTTACATCCCATCCTCATCCAACGATAGTGAAGATACTAAGAATGAAAATAATCGATTTATTTATTAACGTTGTTTGTACTTGAGCATGTAATTAGAAGTGTAGCTGTATATGCAGGTAACTAATGATTAATTTCTTATCTGCACAATCATAGGAGTTTACAGAAGTAGAATCAAATAAATATTGATTGGACCATATCATAAGAAATTTAAAAATAAAAAAGAGATATTTTTAATTTTATTGTAATTCAATAACAGCATCTGGAAAAGCTGCAGGAGCAGTAAAAGAAACAACTCCAGGTGATCCATCTTCA
>CAYUZU010000073.1:0-3435 GCA_964448675.1 uncultured Planctomycetales bacterium | reverse complement strand
CCTTGTCAATGTCGAGTTTCGGGTAATGCGGAGTTCGGTGCTCATGTTAGCCCCGGTTACCGTCGATAGCAGTCGCCGGAAGGGTGTATCGTGACTCCGAAGCTCGGCATAACCGGTTGACTCCCTTCTCCGGGAACGATCCTGAGCGGCAGGAGAAGGGCAATCGCCGGTATCCTTGAACGAGTCTATGCTCACCCCCGCACAATCGCGCGTCTCCGCGCTGGTTCCTTGGGCCCACATGTGGATGGCTTTGCCGGTTCGCTGATCGAGCAGGGTTACTCCCGGTGGGTTGTCCGACCGAAGGTGCGGCTCATAGGCGAGCTCGATCAGTGGCTTGGTGCGCGGAGGATTGCTCTCGGTAAGATGGATGAGCAGCTCATTGCCACTTTCCTGAGGGATCTGTCAGTCACACGGCGTCCTCGCCACGGCGACAGGACAACACTGGAGGCCCTGCTCAAGTACTTGCGCGAGGCCGGCGCCGTCCGACCTCCGGTCGTGCCGGATGATACGAGGGGCCCCTCTGCTGTTGAGGGCCAGTACGAACGGTACTTGATCACCGAACGAGGTCTTTCACCGCCCACCATACGATTCCACTTGTTCCACGCTCGTCGCTTTGTGTCCGAGTGCTTCGGCCCGAAGCCCATACGATTCAAAATGTTACGCCAACACCACATTACACAGTACATCCTGCGCCATGTACCCGCCTACAAGCAGCGGTCGGCACAGACTTGGATATCCGCCCTGCGCGGCTTCATCCGGTACCTCCATCTGCGTGGCGAGACGGATACCGACCTCTCCGGGTGTGTCCTGAAGACGGCCAACTGGAATCTGTCGGCCCTTCCGAAGTACATCGAAGCTCCCAAGGTGGAGCAACTGCTGCGAGTCGTAAACCGCCGTACTCGCGCCGGCCTCCGGGACTACGCGATATTGCTGCTGTTGGCCCGTTTGGGGTTGCGCGGGGGAGAGGTCGTTCGCATGGAGCTGGAGGACCTTCACTGGGAGACCGGTGAACTGACCGTACGCGGGAAAAACTCGCGCTGGAGCCGCTTGCCGCTTCCCGCAGACGTTGGCGAAGCCGTTGTCGCGTATCTCCGCCGAGGGCGCCCCCGCTGCACCACGCGCAGCGTGTTTGTCCGGCTGACAGCCCCGCACCGGGGGCTCAAAACGAGCTCGGCGATTACCGCGTTGGTGGCGTCTTACCTTGACCGGGCCGGGATCCGTGTGATACGGAAGGGTGCCCACGTTCTGCGTCACTCCCTGGCAACACGAATGCTCCGTGAGGGCCACTCTCTGGAGGATATCTGCCAGGTGTTGCGGCATCTCCATCGGAGCACAACCGAGATATACGCGAAGGTCGACTTGAACGCCCTGCGCGCGTTGGCACAACCGTGGGCGGGGATCGGGACATGAACACTCTCGAAAAAGCCGTTGGGGAGTACCTTCGCGTCCGTCAAGCGCTAGGGTTTAAGCTGCAAAATGCACGCCGCCTATTGCCCCAGTTCGTTGCTTTCACGGCTCGCCGGAAGGCCAAGTTCATCACGACAGATCTCGTCCTGCAATGGGCCACGTTACCACGTGGCTGCCACCCGGGGAACTGGGCGCGCCGGCTCACTGCGGTTCGTTGTTTTGCCAGGTTTTATAAAGGTATTGATCCCCGAACCGAGATTCCACCTACCGGCGTGCTCCCTCGACGCTATCGACGCAAGGCCCGTGACCTTCCCAGCGACACAGACATATTGAATCTGCTGCGGGCGGCAACACGAGTACGCTCCCCCAAGGGCCTGTGGGCCTCAACGCATACCACGCTGCTGGGGCTGCTGGCCACGACTGGGATGCGGGTGGGCGAAGCGGTCGCTCTCGATCGCGAGGACGTCGATTTTCGAGCACGTGTAATCACGATCCGTGACGCCAAATTCGGCAAATCCAGAATCGTTCCGATTCACGTTTCGACGGTCAAGGCGATCAGGGCATATGCGCGCCTGCGGGACACGGTTGTGCCCCATTCAACGGCCTCCAGCTTCTTCGTCTCGGAACGAGGCGCCAGGCTGACAGCGAAGTTCGTCGGCAAGAAGTACCTGGTGCTGGCCCGACAGGCCGGGATCAGGGCAACCCGTGGTAGCACCGGGCCGCGCCTCCACGACCTGCGACATCGCTTCGCCATCCGCACGATGCTCGCATGGTACCGAGCCGGGGTGAATGTGGAGCAGCGACTGCCCGCACTGTCGACCTATCTGGGCCACAGCAACAGCGCCAACACCTACTGGTACATATCGGCTACCCCTGAACTACTTGGCTTGGCGGTCAAGCGACTTGACCGTGCCCGTCAGGAAGGATCACCATGAACACCTTCGCCAACTTCCCCAGGCTGCTGCAGTCATACTTCGTTGAGCGGCTGATGAATCAGCAGCAGGCAAGCCCCCACACGATCGCCAGCCATCGAGACACGTTTCGGATGTTGATCCCCTTCGTCCAGAAACGACTGAAGAAGGCACCGTCGGACCTCGCGATTCAGGAGCTTGATGCCCCGCTGATCGGAGCCTTCCTGGATCATCTGGAAAGCGAACGTGGCAACAGCACTCGAAGCCGCAACGTCCGCCTGGCCGCCATCCATTCGTTTTTCCGATACGTTGTGCTCTCCGAACCGACTGTCTGCGGAATGGCCCAGCGGGTGCTCGCAGTGCCCCGCAAGCGATACGTACGCAAGCAGGTCGGCTTTCTGACAGGGGAGGAGGTCGATGCCTTGTTGGCAGCACCCGACCGCAGCACTTGGACTGGTCGAAGGGACTACGTCCTCATCTTGGTGGCACTCGAGACCGGCCTGCGTGTATCGGAGTTGGCTGGGCTCTGTTGGGGTTCGGTGATTCTGGGCAGCGGGGCTCACATCAAGTGCAGCGGAAAGGGACGAAAGGAACGATGTACCCCCTTACGCAAGGAAGCGGTGAAGGCCCTTCGGTTGTGGGCGGGCAAAGGTGGGTGCCATCCTTCCGCTCCTGTCTTTCCGAATGCCAGAGGAGGCCACCTGAGCCGCGATGGCATCCAGTACATCGTGAGCAAGCACGCGAAGGCCGCAAGCCACAAGTGCCCCTCTCTCAGGGGCAAACGCGTCTCACCGCACGTACTACGCCACACGACAGCAATGAACTTGCTCCAACACGGCGTCGATCGCAGTGTCATTGCCCTCTGGCTGGGACACGAGTCCGTGCACACCACCGACGTGTATCTCGACGCCAACCTGCAAATCAAGGAGCGAGCACTTGCTCGCACGACGCCCCCCCGGACAAGGTCGGGACGCTACCAGCCGGACGATGAAACACTTGCATTCCTCAAGTCCCTGTGATAATGCCGAGTCGAGAGCCCAGAAATCGCCCCCGGGGGCGATTCCTGGGCTTTATCGACGGAGAGTTCCGCATTACCCGAAACTCGACATTGACAAGG
>CAYUZU010000072.1:0-3464 GCA_964448675.1 uncultured Planctomycetales bacterium | reverse complement strand
ATCGCCGCCCGGACGCCAAAGTGTGCCGGTTGTACCCGAGAACGTCACCCGCCTGAAAGTTCATCTTCACCAGTAAATACAAACCAAGGTCCATAATCTCTTGTCCAATAACTATCAGAAGGTGCAATTAAAAAACTACAATTTTGGATATCAACACCATTACTTACGTATTGAGATTCAACTTGACTTTGTTGGGCCGAATTTGCAACAATAGTAATAACCTCAATATCCTCCGACATTTCTGCAATTATTTCATAAGATATTCCAAATGGATATCTTATTATTACACTCTGCATAGGCTCAAATTCTGCAATATTTCTTACAGGTTCTAGAGGGACATCATCAAATCTTTCATATTTTTCATCGAATTTGAAAATGGATGCTTTGTTATTATTTAAAAAATCTGCCTGGCATATTCCTGAAAATATAACTATGACCAAGGTTATTGATATTAAATAAGTAAATCTTGATTTTTTTGGCACAAATGAATCCCCCAATTTGATTGCATATTGTATTTCTTGGTATTTATAGTTATTTGATTTAATAATGCGCTTTCTTTTTTAAAATCTTGTTTAACTTTGATATTATATCAGAAATCAAAGCTATGAGATATTGACTAAGTTTACCGATAAACAACAAAAATTCATCAAACAGGCTTAACAAAAATTTGTTTTATATTTTTTATCAAAAGAGCTAAAATAAACGAGAAAGCAAGAGATATAACAATAGTCGCGCCTGGAGGTAAATCAAAACTAAGAGAAATTAGTGAGCCGTTTAATGTAACAATGCAACCAATAATTATTGCAAAAAACATCATATTTTTAAGATTATGAGTAAAAAGATTAGAAATCGCTGCAGGAATAGTAAGCATCGCAATAACAAGAACAACACCAACAACCTTTATCAAAACTACTGTGGTAAGCGCAATTAAAACCATTAAAACCAGATATAAAAAATCAACTTTGATACCAGAGATACGAGCAAACTCTTCATCAAAAGTAAGAATATGTAAATCCTTATACAAAAAAATAGTAACAAAAATAATCAACACTAATAATCCAAACATAAGATAAATATCTTGCATCTTAATTAAAAGTACATTTCCAAACAAGATACTAACAGGATCCTGAACCAAAATTTTACTTCTATCAACCTGATTTAAAAACAATACTCCTAGAGCCATACCAACAACCCATAAAATACCAATTGTTGAATCCTCACGCAGGCGAGTTCGTATAAAAGGGAGACCCATAATAATTGCAGCAACGAGTGCAAAAATCAAAGCACCAACCAAGGGTTCAATAAAGACTATATCCAAATACTGTAAATAATAAGCAAATCCAATGCCGCCAAAAGTGGTATGAGCAATACCCCCACTAATAAAAACAACACGTTTAACAACAACATACGTACCTATTATTCCACAGGCAATACTTGCAAGCAGACCAGCTACAAACATTCTTTGAACAAAAGAATATTGTAACAGTTCAAAAATATCAGCAGTCAAATTATTTTACACCTTTTTTATTATTTTTTTTATGCTCATCAAGAACCCTATGGGGCACGCCATGAGCTATTCCATCTACTGGGCAACTATATGTTTTTTCAAGCATTTCTTTGCTTATCATCTTTTCATCATCATGGGTAAATATAAAATGATTAAGACAAGCAACACGATTTACATAAGATGAAATTACGCCAATATCATGAGTAACAAGAAGAATTGTAACATTCTCATTCAATTCTTTTAAAAGATGATAAAAATTAATCTGTAAATCTCTATCAATACTTGCTGTTGGTTCATCAAGAAGGAGAATTTTTGGATTTGAAACAAGAGCGCGGGCAATAAAAACCCTCTGTCTTTGACCGCCAGAAAGTTCACTAATATGTCGTTTCTTATATTCTAACATACTTACCTTTTTTAAAGCCTCAATTGCTGATTTTTTATCATCAGATGAATAAAAAGGATGAACTCCACGAATACTTCTACGACCCATTAAAACAACATCCCATACAGATATAGGATAATGTTTATCATACTCGGAATACTGTGGAACATAACCAATATTTTTTCGCCCAATTTTAGGTGGCTTTCCATAGATTTTTATATTGCCCTTAGTTGGATTTAACAAACCAAGTATTATTTTTAAAAGAGTAGATTTTCCACCGCCATTAGGACCAATTATTCCAAAAAAATCACCATCATAGACATTACAACTAATATTTTCAATTACAAAGTCGTTATTATATCCAGCAGAGATATTTTTTAATTCAATTGCAATTTCTTCCTTCAATGAAAAACAGACTCCTCATATTTCAAATATGAAAATAGCTTATGAATATAATTAATTATTGTGTTTAACTATTTTCAAATCCAGTAACCATATCTTCTGCAAGTTTTGTAATTGTTTCCTCATAATTTGACATCAAAGGATCTGCAAAAACTACAATTCCACCAATTTCAGTTGCTACAGTTTCTGCATTTGTAGTGTCAAATTGTGGAGCGACAAAGATAACAGTTATATTTTCATCTTGTGCTTGTTGTATTATTGCATTTAAACCTTGTAGACCAGGTTCTTTTCCTTCATCTTCAATTGCAATCATATGTAGATGATATGTATCACCGAAATATCCCCATGCTGGATGATATACCATAAAAGATTTTTCTTCATATGGTTCTAAAAGATTACTTACATTTGTATGTAGGTCATCAAGTCTAGAAATATATGCTTGATAGTTTGTTTGATATTCCTCTTGATGTTCAGGGTCTATTTCAACAAGGCCATTATAGATTTCTTCAGCCATTTTTTTGAAATTTACTGGTGATAACCAAATATGTGGATCTGTTCCTTCATGATCATGATCATCGCCCTCATGCTCATCTCCATGTTCGTCGTCATGTCCTTCTCCTTCTTCATGGTCGTCTCCTTCATGTTCATGGCCTCCATCTTCTTCATGATGGGCTTCATTTCCGTAATGCTCATCAAATGAGATAACAGTGATATCATGTGAGCAATCAAAAACCTCTAAATCTGAATTTTGTTCAAGAATTGTATCCATATGAATTACTTCAAACTCAACACCGGAGCCAACCTTAAAATATGCTGTTGCTTCAGCTACCTTCTTCATTTGCTCAGGAGTTGGTTCAAAATTATGGGGATCTTGTCCCGGTGGCACCATAATGGTAATATCAACATATTCTCCACCAATAAATTCTACAATTTCAGCTTGTGGGACAATAGTCACTAACAATCCAAGTCTCTCTGTTGATGTATTATCAACACAACCAGATAAACAAACTGACATAAATCCAAATAATACAAATGTTGAAAACAATATTTTTTTTCTATTTTTCATATCATAACTCCTCAATGGAAACAAGATATTATTAATATTTATATAATTTGTTTGTTTTGTGTCATTATTCTCACCTAGGATAAATTAAGACATTCCACAAAATCGTT
>CAYUZU010000071.1:0-3470 GCA_964448675.1 uncultured Planctomycetales bacterium | reverse complement strand
GGGGGCGGAGGGCGGCGCTAACTACGGCGTCAACCCGACGCGGCTAGCGCCGCAGACAGCGGCGGTGCTCCGCGCATTGAGGCGGGGTTTGTGGTGCAGGTGATGGCGCCGCAGCCGCCGCGCGGGTTAGCTTGCGCCCCGTTAGGGCGGGCTCTTGTCATAGTTTTCCCCTTGACAAAACGCCCCTTCGTAATTACAATGTATTTACTATAGAGATTGCTTTTGTTAGGAGGTGTCTTAATGGCTACCGCAGTTAGAACCCGCATTGTGCGGATCGGCAATTCTCAAGGGGTTCGCATTCCCAAGCTTTTGCTTGAACAAGTGAATCTGACTGAGGATGAAGAAGTGGAGTTAGAGGTCCAATCAGAGCAGATTGTGATTCGTCCCACGTATGAGGCACGCCATGGTTGGGCGACTGCATTCCAGGCGATGGCTATCCATCAGGATGACGAGCTGCTTGACGAGGAGGTGGGGAGCACGACCGCTTGGGATGCGGAAGAGTGGGAATGGTAGTTCAAAGATTTGATGTGTATCTTGTGAACCTGGATCCGACAGTAGGCAGCGAAATCCGGAAAACGCGTCCCTGTGCTGTCATTTCACCGGATGAGATGAATCGTTGGATCCGAACGGTGATTGTGGCGCCCATGACAACGAAAGGGCGCTCCTATCCGAGTAGAGTAGCCTGTGAGTTCCAGGGTAAGCAAGGACAAGTTGTACTTGATCAAATCCGCACGGTGGACAAGAGGCGCTTAGTGCGTAAGTTAGGGGGTCTGGATAAGGGTACGCAGGTTGAAGTTCTGGCGACGTTAGCGGAGATGTTTGCCGAGTGAACCGGGTGACGTGCTAATTTGCAAGCCTTCCCGCCTAACTACGGCGTCAACCCGACCGCGCTATCGCGCGTGCAATCGGCGGCCCCACGCGCTTTCAGGTAGTCTGCTAGCGCAGGGGCTTTCCCAGCAGCCGCGTGGCGGGTTACGCCGGTACCGTTAGGCGGTCTTTTCCGAGCAGAGAAAGTAGGAAATATGAAGTTACAAACTGTGACAATCGTAATTCTTGCAACTATCTTATCTTCTTGCACGCCAGTATTACAGCATCCCTTCATCCCATCTCCAATAGATATTTTTACACCTACGCTTGCTTCTACCTCCACGCCTACTACGACTTTAGATCTATCGCTAACCTCAACAACGATGGCAACGACACATCCCGTTTTAGAAACGGGTTTACCGCCGTCACCAACGATTACCCCAAATGCAACACAAGCGGCACAGCAAGAAGGCATAAAGAATGTTATTCAGGCATATTTTGCTCTTCGCTACCAATTGCTCAGTGTTTCGCCGCCAACGGACATCCATCAGGATGTTTTTGGCAAGTTAGTGTCAAGTGAAAACGACGCAAAAGATTTCCTTGCTACCGAAACGGCTAAACTGGCAGTTGAGAGAAAATGGTACGAACTGAATAAACTCAGATATGCCAAATATGAATATTCCTTGAAGTACACAGACATCGTATTCGATGCCTCTGCCCAGACTGCAACGGTGTCTTTGCTTGACAATTTTGAGTTTACAAGAGAATGGGCTGTTGAGAGCAGACCGAATAACCCTAGTGTTACCAGGGGCGGTACTAGCCATGTAATCGTTTTGCGTAATAAACAAGGTCAATGGAAAATAATCTCTGATACCTATTGGGATTCCTGGTGGCGTCAATTCCGAAAACCAGGATTATCCACAAACGAAATATTGCAGAATATCAATGCGAAGATGCAAAAACTAGAGACAATGCCCTCGCCCACACCATAATCACGTTTAGATATGGGGGGGACCCGGCGAAATCCAGAAGAGCCTGTTTTCATAGACATATACTACCACCTTACTTTTGTCTAAAGTCCAATCTAGCGATATTCAAATAAGTGTGGTATAGTAGCACTATGATTCAGAACGCTCAGCCAGAACAAGGGGGCCTTTTCCGAGGAAGAGTGGGCACAAACTCCGCCAACGGTTCAGGAGTTCGTGCTGGCATTGATCACGTGCATACAGGAATTAGAAGCAGAGGTGACTGCCCTACGTGAGCTGGTCAATCGTAACTCGCGCAATTCCTCCCAGCCGCCTTCCAGTGACGGGCCGGGTGTTTCTCCAAAACAACGCCAGCGTTCCAAGAGCAAGCGCAAGCCAGGTGGACAACCAGGTCACAAAGGCACGACGCGGAAGCTGGTACCGATAGAGCAGGTCAAAGAGAGCCACGACGTCAAACCCGAGACTTGCCGCCAGTGCGGGTGTGCTTTGGAAGGACAGGAGCCAGCACCCTATCGGCATCAGGTCACGGAGATTCCCCCGGTGGTTGCCGAGATAGTCGAATACCGCCTGCACGCCTTGGCTTGCCCAGAATGTGGTACCGAGACCTGTGCGGAGTTACCGGCTGGTGTTCCTCACGGGGCCTTTGGCCCCCGCTTGCAAGCCCTGGTGTCTCTGCTGAGCGGTCGTTATCGGCTGAGCAAGCGAGCTATAGCAGAGGTTATGGGTGACTTCTTCCAGGCTGACATCAGCGTCGGCTCGGTCTGTGCGTTAGCGCAACGCACCAGCGAGGCCCTCCGTGAGCCGGTGGAGGAAGCGCGCGTATGTTAAGAGCACCCCGTGGTCCACATGGATGAGACAGGTTGGCGAGAAAGCAACGCTAAGGCCTGGTTCTGGGTAGCGGCCACTTCCCTCGTGACGGTGTTTCTCATTCGGGGTAGTCGAGGGGGAAAAGTCGTCAGGGAGCTGCTAGGTGAGACCTTCAGTGGCGTTCTGAACTCTGACCGCTGGTCGGCCTACAATTGGGTGCCCGTCTCCTTACGTCAATTGTGTTGGTCTCACCTCCTGCGTGATTTTCAGGCATTCGTCGAGCGGGACGGAGACCCTCAACGCCTCGGCGAAGCCATCCTGGCCCAAAGTGAGCGCATGTTCGACTGGTGGCACCGGATACGAGAGGGCACGATGACGCGGGCTACCTTCCAGGTGAACATGGAATCCGTCCAGCAGAAAGTGGACGAACTACTGCGCCGGGGAGCCGCCTGCGCCCACGACAAGACGGCGGGGACCTGCCGTGACATCCTCAAACGCGAGGAGGCCCTGTGGACCTTCATGCACGTCGAAGGCGTAGCACCCACCAACAATCTGGGCGAGCGGCAGGCTCGTCGCCACGGTGTGCTCTGGCGCAAGATGTGTTTTGGAACCCAGAGTAAATCAGGCAGTCGTTTTGCTGAACGGATCATGACCGTCGTTGCCTCCTTGAAACAACAGCAGCGCAATGGGCTGGATTACCTCACTGAGGCCTGCGAGGCGACCAATGGGGAGCGGTCAGCGCCGTCTTTGCTGCCGACAGCGTCTCCCCCCTGAACGGTTCTTTTGTATGACAAGGATGCCAAAAGGAGCATATGCCATAAATGATTTTCTACTCCCATAAGGGGGCAACAGCGCGTCATTTGAATCACG
>CAYUZU010000070.1:0-3600 GCA_964448675.1 uncultured Planctomycetales bacterium | reverse complement strand
AGGGTCTGCAGGCGGACTTCTCGATCACGAACTTCAGCCGGAACGAGTCGCTCGAAGAGGCGATCACGGTCAGCGTGACTGCGAAGGTCACCTACAGCGATACGCCGCCGAGCTGGGTCAGCGGGACGTAGGCCATGAAGACCTTCACCGACAACGCCGGGCGTACGTGGACGGTCGCGATCAACGTCGACGCCGTCAAGCGCGTCCGCGCGCTGCTCGACGTGGACCTGCTCGAGATCGTCGACGGCAAGCTCATCGAGCGGCTGATCCGGGACCCGGTACTGCTGTGCGACGTGGTCTACGTGCTGTGCAAGCCGGAGGCCGATGCCCAAGGCGTGAGCGACGAGCAGTTCGGCCAGGCGATGGCTGGCGATGCGATCGAGCACGCCACGCGCGCGGTGCTGGAGGAACTCGTGGGTTTTTCCCCGAGCCCGAGAGATCGAGCGACCCTCGGGCGCGTGCTCAAGACGACCTACGCGGTGATGGACAAGGCGCGGGACATGATCGACGCGCGGCTCGACAGCGGGGAACTGGACCGCGTGATCGAGCAGGCGCTGCAGACTGCTGGCAGCTCATCTGGACCTGCGCCGGCATCCTCGGCCTCGACTCCGGACCCCTGACGCTGCGCGAGTTGCTCGCGATGAGCGAGGCCCGCGCGCGGGCCGACTGGGCGCGGACGTCGGCCCTGATGGCTTTGACCGCCAACTGCCACCGCGACACGAAGAAGAGCCGCGCGCTGAAGCCGGCTGACTTCGACCCCTTCGCCCAGCGTGGCCGGCCGCCGAAGGTCGGCGTGGACGTACTCAAGGACGTGTTTATCGATCGGAAGTTCCCGCAGGAGGCAATGCCATGAAGTCATGGAAGACGACGGTGGCCGGTGTGGCCGGCGTGATCGCGGCAGTCGCCACGGCGATCCAGGCCCAGTTCGACGGCGACCCGGCCACGATCCCGGACTGGGCGCTGGTCGGCGGTCTGCTGGCGACGGGCATCGGCCTGCTGCTGGCCCGCGATAACGACAAGACCAGCGAGCAGGCCGGAGCGCGGCGGCGATGAACTGGATCACGGAACTGGTGACGGGGCTCGTACTGGGACTACTCAAGTGGCTGGAGGCGGCATATGAACGCTCGCGGACGGCGAAGGATGCGGATCGCCATCGCGCTGCTCTGCGTCGGATTGGCGAGCGGGTGCGTCGGTGGGAGGACCGTGCTCGTGGCGGACGACAGTCCGGTACGGATCGGGCCGCACACGACGGGGACGATCTACACGCTCGTTGACGGCGAATGGAAGCTGTCAGCGCAGCGGGTGCGGTTGCCCGAGGGCTGGTACTGCGTGCCGCCGCGGTTCGTCGATCCGGAGGACTTCGAGGCGGCGCCGTGATCGACATGCGGATCAAGCAGTTGTTCTTCGACCGGCCGCGGGTGCAGAAGGCCGTGGACAAGGCACAGCGCAAGGTACTGTCCAAGGCCGGAGCCTTCGTCCGCACGACCGCGAAGCACAGCATCCGCAAGCGGAAGGGCTCGGCCCCGCCCGGGGCGCCGCCGCACTCGCATGAAGGCAGCCTGCGGCGGCTGATCCTGTTCGGTTACGACGAGCGGACCGAGACGGTGGTCGTCGGCCCGGTCGGCTTCAAGCGTTCGACCGCGCCGAACGTGCTGGAGTTCGGCGGCGCCGTGAAGACGAAGCGTCCCCGCCTGGTGCGCGTGGAAAGCCGCGGCCGTGACAAGCGGGGCCGGTTCACGAAGGCCAGATTCCGGCGGGTCGAGGCGGGCACGAAGCTGGTGTACGCACCGCGGCCGTTCATGGGGCCGGCGCTCGAGAAGGAACAGCCCAAGCTGCCGAAGCTGTGGGCCAACAGTGTGCGGGGTTGACCGATGGCGGCGACGCGTGGCATCCGAGCCGGTAAGGCGTTTGTCGAGCTCGGCGTCAGCGACAAGCTGACCAAGGGGCTCCGCAAGGCGCAGCGTCAGCTCAAGGCCTTCGGCGATGGCGTGCGCTCGATGGGCACGCGGATGGTCGCCGCCAGCGCCGCGGCTTTGACACCGCTGGCACTGAGCAGCACGGTCTTCGCCGGCTTCGAGCAGAAGATGGCCCGCGTTCAGGCGCTCACGGGTGCCACGGGTCAGGACTTCGAGCGCCTCGCGACCGAGGCGAAGCGGCTCGGTGAATCCACCACGTTCTCCGCCAGCCAGGCGGCGGACGCGATGAGCTACTTCGCCCTGGCCGGCTACGACGTCGAGCAGATCCTGCGGGCGATCGGACCGACGCTCGATCTCGCTGCCGCCGGTCAACTCGACGTGGCCGAGGCCGCCGACATTGCGGCCAAGATCATGGCCGGGCTCGGGCTCGAGGCTGACCAACTCGGCAACGCCGTGGACGTGCTCACCAAGGCGATGACCACGGCCAACACCGACCTGACCATGCTCGGCGCCGCGATGAAGTACGTCGGCCCGATCGCCAAGTCGGCCGGCATCGCGTTCGAGGAGATCACCGCGGCCGTGCAGCTCCTGAGCAACGCCGGCATCCAGGGCGAGATGGCGGGTACCACGCTACGTGGCGCGATCCTGGCGTTGACCAGCCCGAGCGAGGAGGCGCGGCGGACGCTCGAAGAGCTGGGGGTGGCTGTTGTGGATGCGAACGGCGGCGTGCGGCCTCTGGCCGACATCATCGGTGGTCTCAACGCCGCCATGGACGGCCTCGGCGCCGGCCAGAAGCTCGACGTCCTCGGCCGAATCTTCCAGGCCCGCCAGGCTGCGGGTGTGGCGGAGCTGTTGAGCCAAGGCGCGGACAAACTGCGCGAGTACACCGCCACCCTGAAGGACGCCGGGGGAACCGCGGCCCGGATCGCGGGCGTACAGCTCAATACGCTGCAAGGCGACGCCACGATCCTCAGAAGCGCCCTCGAAGGCCTCGCGATCGCGGTCGGCGAATCGCTGGCCGGCCCGGTGCGGGTGCTGACCCAACTCGTGACCAAGGCCGTGGCCGCCACGGCCCAGTGGATCCGCGACAACCGGGAACTGGTCGTGCTCGTCGGCGTGGTCGCGCTGGGGATCGGTGCCGTGGGCGTCACGCTCGTGTCGCTGGGCATCGCGGCCCAAGCGGCGGCGTTCGTGCTGGGCGGACTCGCCACGATCATCGCCGGCGTGAAGGTGGCGCTGGCCGGCGTGGTCACCGTCCTGGGCGCGTTGCTGTCGTCGATCGGCCTGGTCGTGGCAGCGGTTGCCGGCCTCGGCACGGCCTTCGTCATCTACAGCGGCGCGGCCGGAAAGGCGATTCGCTGGCTCGGGGACCAGTTCGGCCGGCTGCGCAACTTCGTCAGCAAGGTCACGGCGGGCATCACCGATGCGCTGGCCGCGGGCGACGTGGCCCTCGCCGCACGGGTGCTGTGGCTCTCCCTCAAGCTCGCCTGGCAACAGGGCGTGGCCGCGCTCAACCGCGCCTGGCTGGAGGCGAAGCGCTTCTTCATCGGCACCGCGCAGAAGATGTGGTTCGGCGCGCTGGCGCTCGCCCAGGAGACCTTCCACGCGCTGGAGGTCGCCTGGATCGAAACGACCGCGCTGCTGTCGAAGACCTGGACCAGCTTCACGTCGGGCTTTCAGAAGG
>CAYUZU010000069.1:0-3881 GCA_964448675.1 uncultured Planctomycetales bacterium | reverse complement strand
CCGAGGGCTACACCGGCGCCGACATCAAGGAAGTCGTGCAGCTCGGCCTGAAGCTGGCATTCCATGCCGGCGCCGACCTCGCTAATGACCACCTCCTCGCTGCGATCCCCGAGATCCGGCCGCTGTCGAAGACCGACCCCGAGTCGGTCACCGAAGTCACGAAGTGGCTCGACAGCCACACCAAGCCGGCGGGAAATGGCCACAGCTCCACGCTGC
This sequence comes from uncultured Planctomycetales bacterium, assembly GCA_964448675.1. Classification (GTDB taxonomy): domain Bacteria; phylum Planctomycetota; class Phycisphaerae; order UBA1845; family Fen-1342; genus CAYUZU01. The sequence goes on along the minus strand of CAYUZU010000069.1, from coordinate 3,665 downwards.
CGCTCAACGGCAACGCGCTCAAGCGGCGGCTGACGGTGTGACGGCTACCCGATTGAGATAATGTCGTCCTCATTCAGATAGAAGCAGCCACCCTTGACTTCAAGCCAATCGCCGCTCCTCACGCCGCCAGGAGCATCTACTAGAAATCGGTTCTCCCCTGCTTCGATTTCGGCTTCCTCATCCGCTAGGGTAACGATCCTGCCAATGACGCGCTGGCTGCCCCAAATCATCATGTCTTTCCAAAGCTGGGACGTCTTCAGTTCCCCACCTGACACACTGGGGATTCTGTGGTCGCTTACACAAGAGCATCCGTCCCAAACCTCCAACTTGCGAATCTGTACCTGACTCCCATGACACGGTGTGTCTGCGTCGAAAGGGCCGCGTGTCGGCTGCGTGTAGCAGTCGAATATGCCGGGGACGTTTGGCAATCGAATCAGCAAATCTGCTTCAGCACCGCAACTGCAGAACTTGTATCGCATCACGTGGATGTTCACTCTGAGTTACCTCTAAAGTACTCTATCAACGACTGGCAGAACCACCCGTACTCCATCGATGTACGGCGCAGTCCATCGCCGCAACAGGCTAACGTTCGACCTGATTCGGCGTCAATTCGTCCATTCTAACAACAAAAGGAGTATCAAATGACCACTCTCACTGCGCCTGCACCGCAGGCAAACATCGCCAACAACAACGGCGAGAAGCCGATCAACCTGTTTCAGCTCGGGTGCCTGTTCGTCATCCGGGCGTCGTACTGGTCCTGCCGCATTGGCAACGAGCTGCAGGATTTCCACCTGTCGCCGCACGAGGTCGAGAGCAAGGCGATCGCCTCGTTCGGCTCGAAGGAGCTCATCGACCCGCACAAGGGCCGCAAGGTCTTTCAGCAGATCGAGAAGAAGGCCCGCCATCAGCTTGCCAAGTACTCGAAGCCGTTCCCGGCAGCCAACGCTCATTTCGTGCCGTGGGAGCATGCCCCGGAGCTGATCGACAAGCTCGAGGGGCTCAAGGCCGAGTTCGAGCAGGCGGTCGAGGACTTCCTGCTGCAATACCCGCAATTTCGGGCTGACTGGCAGTTCGAGCACCAGGATGTGCCGGACGCCGCGTATCCCGCGGCCGCGGAGCTGCGGAAGAAGTTCAGCTTCGGCTGGCATACGTTCAAGGTCGCCGGCGCCGCCAGCGCCATGGCCGTGGACGACATCCAGGCCGAGCTGGCCAGCCAGCAGCTGCGTGACGAGCAGCTTTCGCAGATGAAGCAGAACCTGCGAGCCGAGTGCCAGCAGTTCGCCAGCGACTACGTCATGGCGTTCCGGAACGAAGTGGCCGAGTTCTGCGACCAGGTGATCGACGCCGGCGGCAAGGTCCACGGCAAGACGCTGCAGGCCATCCGCCGCAAGATCGAGCACTTCCACACCATGAACATCTTCAACGACGCCGACACGGCCGCCCAGCTCAACGAGCTGAAGAGCCAGATCTTCGGCCTGACCGGCGAGACGCTGAAGGAGCAGCCGGCCTTGGCGGAGAAGCTGAGCGAGGCCTGCACCGTGCTCAAGCAGGAGCTGCTGGACCCGAGCAGCGTGTCATCCCTCACCGGCCGGTTGAAGCGGCGGGTGGTGTTGGACTGAAGTCTGTCGTAATTGGCCCCGGGGCGGGGACCGCGTGCCGGTCTCCGCATTCGGGCCGCCGGGACCTATGGTCTGTTTGCCGAACGCAGCGCATTGACGTCGATCCCAGCAAAGGGATCAAAGTCGAACGTCGCGTCGGCGTCGGCAGTTGAAGACGTTGCAGGTGCACTGGTGGATCGAGCAGACTGGCACGCGTCGCGAACAGCGCGAATGGGCTGTGCCAGGTAGTCCGCGCTGCCGGTGTATGCCAGCAGGTTCTCGCAGAGCGCCACGCATGCATCGTACCGGCCAGCAAGATACAGCTGACGGCACATTGAGTACCCACGCGCGCGTGCGTTCATGCTGGACCACGGCGGATCGTCGGCCGGATGGTTGCAGGCTTGCTGAATCGCTTCTGCGGCCGCGTCGAGCTCGCCCACCTTCGCGAAGGCATAAGCAGCCATTAGCCACGCCGAGAATCCGCCCTTTGATTCAGCCCATTGCCGCAATCGAGTGTCGGCGCCGTCAGGATCGCTCGGGAAGTCGAGCACATAGGCCAGGAGCACGTCGCGCCACGAGTCAGGGTTACGTTGCGCCGTGTTTCGAATGGCCTCCTGAAGGCGCTCCACCTGATCATGCTTGATCGCGAACTTGACACGCTGCACGCTGGCGAATGCGTCCTCGTCCCCGGCGACGCGCGAGTCGTGCCCGGAGGCGATGCGTCGGTCGAGCTCCGCCATTGTCCGGTCGACGAACTGCTCGTGAGTAAGTCCGTCGTCAGGGTTGAGAGTGAAGCGGCCCAGCTCCCGCGTCTGTGAGTCTTCGCTGTAGAAGTTCAGAATCCAGATCGCGGCACCGACGTCCTGGCTTGGCGGAGCTTCCAGTTGCATCAAGTAGCCGAAGTGATGGAACCCGCCTCCGAATTCGACGCGAGCGCCCGCCGGCGTCACTTCCACCCACGTTGGACTGAACTTGAGCACTGATTGTGGCGTCCAAGCCGGCGAGAACGCCGGCTCATCGCTAAACCAGTCTGGGTGCGCGAGGCATGTCTGGCACAGCTCCGCCAGGTCTCGTCCTGCAGCCAGAGCAACGGCATCAGAGGTGAGCTCGGCCTCCTTTTTGAACACCTCGTAGAACAAGACCCGAGGAAGGGCCCAACACAAGCCCACAAGTAGCAGACCCAGCGAGGCAGTGACAATCAGAGCGATCTTCATCGTACGCATGGACCTAGTCTACCGCGCCACTTGGTCGTAAGCAGCGCCGACGTGCGGTGCGCGGCCGACGCATTCCGGTGGTCTGGTCGGTCCCAAGTGGGATCGGACCGCATCACTTCCCTCCCACATTTAGGAGAACGCAATGTCTCACTACGTCGAATGTACCCCCGGCTTCAAGGACCGCGAGGCCCTGATCGAAGCCCTCGTCGCGGTCGGCTTCGACCGCGGCCAGATCGAAACGCACGACCAGGCCGTCCCGCTGTACGGCTACCAAGGTGATGAACGCCCGCAGCGGGCCCACATCGTCATTCGCCGCCAGCACGTCGGCCAGGCTGCCAACGACGTCGGCTGGGAACGGCTGCCGGACGGCACGTACCGGGCCTGGATCAGCGAGTACGACGGCCGGCACCGGTTCAACCCGGAGATGCAGAACCGCATCAAGCAGGAGTACGCCTACCACGCCGTCGCGCGGCAGCAGCGGGCCCTCGGCCGCACCATTGAGCGCCGCATGCTCGACAACGGCGAGATCGAGGTCGTCATCGGCGGCTATCGGTAGGCGAAGTCGCCGTTACTTCATGTATCAGAAAGGAGAATGACGCCATGCGACAGAAATACATCCGCATGCTCATCAAACCCGACGGCTCGTGCACGATCGACGCCATCAACTTCACCGACGCAACCTGCACGCAAGCCACGCAGCAGATTCTCGAGACCCTAGGCGGCCCCGTCACCGACGACCGCCTCAAACCCGAGGCCCAGCGTCTGCCCCCGCAGGCCAACAACCGGAGGGAGGCCGCCCGATGACCAAGCTCCGCATCACGCCAGACGGCCGCATCTGTGGCCTCTGGGACGA
>CAYUZU010000068.1:0-4113 GCA_964448675.1 uncultured Planctomycetales bacterium | reverse complement strand
CAGCAATGGACCCACGCCACCGAGGCGGATCTCGCCGAAGGCGACCTCGAGCAGGGATAATTACGGCAATTTAGAATGGCAATATCAGGTAGCTGGTAAAATCCAATCCACTCCAACTTTATCTGGTGACAAAGTAATTTTTACTTGCAGAGATGGTAATATATATTGTTTGGATGCAAATTCAGGAACCGAGGAATGGATTTTTAATACTGGACAATGGTCTGATTCATCACCCCTTATAATTAACAATCTTGTTTATGTTGTTGCATATGATCAAGACTTCTTAGGAAAACTATATTGTTTATATTTGGAAAGTGGTAATGAAAAATGGTCATATCCCGGTGTTTCGATTATCAGTTCACCCTCATATTTTAATGACAATATTTATGTTGGTTCAGATGACAACAAAATTTTAAGTATAGATGCAGACGATGGCGAACTTAATTGGGAAAAACATCTAGGAGAATTAGAACTACCTATAGGTGCTCCAAGCATAAGTAACAATTTCCTGTTTATAGGCTCAGGAGGTTTTACTATGACTCCAACAATTTTTTGTCTGGATTTACAAAATTCTGGATATATTGAATGGCAATACGATCTAACAGATTTAGGAACTGCAGTGTCAACATCAATTTCAGTTGATAACAATAATCTATATTTTGGTGTTTCAAATTATCCTAACGGAATACTTGTTTGTCTGGATAAAAACAGCGGCCAATACCAATGGAAATATACAACTAATGGTGAAATACAATCCTCTCCAACAATAACACAAAATAGGATTTATTTTGGATCTAATGATGATAATCTATATTGTCTCAGATCTACAGATGGTTCGCTTGTTTGGTCTTATGACACAGGAAATGATGTCGCTTGTTCACCCGCAATCTCAGATAACAAATTATACATATCCACAAGACAAGATAGTAAGATACTTTGTTTTGGAGAAAACAATGCACCTCCAATACCTAATAAACCCATAGGCATCTCTGAGGGCATAGTAGATACCGATTACGAATTCACTATAGGTCAAGTAGAAGATCCAGATGGAGATGAAATTTATTATAAATTTAATTGGGACGACGGAACTAATTCTGGCTGGCTTGAAAGTCCTTTAGCAACTCACAAATGGTCAAACTCCGGCACATTTAATGTAAAAGCTAAAACAAAAGATGTTTTTGGAACTGAAAGTGACTGGTCAGAGATAAAAGCTGTTCAAATAACAGGGGATAATCCCTATGTTCCTCAATTAAATATAGATTGTGTAAACTCTGTTGACGAAAGCCAAGAATTTACAATATCAATAACTGCTGATGAGCAGCCAATTGAAGATGCTGATATTATATTTAACGAAAACACATATAAAACAGATGAAAACGGACAAAAAATATTGACAGCACCTGAAGTTTCTAGTAACCAAATTTTAACAATAACCGCACAAAAAGAGGGTTATGAGCAAGTTGGATTTTCAATAACAATAAAAAATAAAGTTACAGTAGATAATGGTTATATCTATGGCAATATCTATTCAGATTCAAATCCTATAAAATCAGCAAAAATATGTGCATATATCTCTGAAAAAAAGTATAGATGCGTTTATTCGGATGAAAATGGTCAATATCTATTGCCAATTTCTGAGGGAAATTACAATCTTAAAATAGAAAAAGAAGGATATGAAACAAATAATGTTAATGATGTCATTGTATCAAAAAACAAAGCAACTGAGAAAAGCATAGAACTTGAATCAAAATCAAAACCAGAGACAACCAACAGTAATAGTAAGTTTATTGAACATACAATAGTCGAAAAAGTAAATGAAGAAAAAGTAGGAGCTCAGATAAATGTAAAATCTAGCGATCAATCAGTTTTATATTATTCAAATAACTATGAAATAGAAATACAAAAAATTCAAGATGAAGTTTCATTTTCAATCATTGCAGAAGAGGGAACCTCATCAACAATTTTGGTAGTAAATATTGATGAAAAAGTTTTGACAAATTTAAATAATCTTGAAGTTAAATATGATGGGGGAAAAATTGAGGAATTTACAGATATTGAAGAATTTTTTAATATAGATGAAAATTCAGAACTTGGTTGGATTCAACTCTCAACAAAGACTGAAACATTTGTTTTTGTAAGAGTTCCTCATTTTAGCGAGCATACTATTACAATTACCTCTGTTGCACAAGATGTGATTCAATTTCTAGGCGGTCCAGAGTCTGCAGTGATTTATTCTATGATTTTTTTATTTGGTTCTTTAGTTTTCATTATTCCAGTAGTTTATGATACACTTTTTATTAAAAAGAAAAAATGAGTAGTAAGATTAAAATCCCAATAATTATTACATGTTTATGAGGAGATGTGGAAATGGATGTTCAAAGCATTGTAATTAGTTCTTTTATTACAATATTTTCACTAGGACTATTGATTGTATCTTTAGCTAGTTATAAAAAATACAAAAATGTAAAACTTGCATTTATTAGTCTTGTATTTGTTGTTTTTTTAATAAAAGGAATAATATTAAGCTATGAATTATTTTTTGGAGAAATTGAATTTTTCAATACAGTTATTAATCGAGAAGTGTTTGATCTTGTAATTCTAATACTGCTTTTTGTCGCAACACTAAAGAGATAGACATATGGATGAATCAATTGATTCAGAAACCAGTAACAAAATATTGAATTTAATAACTGCACATCCAGGTCTAACATTAAGCGATATTGCCAAGTTTTTAAATATAAAAATCACAGTTTTGGAGTTTTATCTAAGTTCACTTGTAAAACAAAATAAAATATCAATAAAGGAATCAGATGGATACATCAAGTATTATAAATGTAAAAGAAAACAAAAAAAAGATAGGAGAACAAAAAATACAAGAGAAGTAATATTAGAAACTATATCTAAAAATCCCGGCATTCATCTGGCAAATATTGCAGAAGTTCACAATATGAGCAACCAACTTGCCCAATATCATCTGAGATATATGGAAAAAAAGGGTCTGATAAACTCTGTAAAAAAGGAAGATGGTTATTACAAGAGATATTATATTTCAGATGGAAATATTGGTGTTGAAGAAAAACAGATAATTGCATTGCTTAGGCAAGAGCAGGTTATCAAAATTGTTTTTTTAATCTTGAAAAATCCTAATATAAAACATAAAGAGATATTAAAAGAAGTAAATATTGTTGCTTCAACTCTTTCCTATCATCTTAACAAATTAAGTGAATATGATATAATAGATTCGATTTCTTATGGTAAAGAGAGAGGCTACTTTATAAAAGATGACAAAAAAATAATTAAAATAATCCGTAAGTATCGGCTGGATAACCTAGTTACTGGACTAAAAGATTCTTGGAAAGATATGCACCTTATTGGTTAACATTGTTCGAAACATTTCAAAATTTTCGAAGCTTATCAAATAAAGTTCTTATATCCTTTAAACAGTAGTATGTATAGAAAATAAGTGGATGTTTCTTTCATTCATCTTATTTTCCCCCATATCTTTATTTTTAAAATTAAATGATTATGAATTAAGTTTTAAGAAAATAAATTAAAAAAAGAGAGGTTTTATGTTTATTTACTCTTGTATTGTTACTTTAGATAGTATTATCTGTGCTTCTACTGAATCGTCATCAGATGAGCCTTCAGCACACTCTGCACTAACTGTAATTATCGGCATGTCTGTAAGTATTCCCAAACCTATCCCAAAAACAGGCATTTCAGTAGCAGCCAACTGTTCACCTGCAGATATCAGGTTCATGGACCCTTGCATTTCTCTTGGTAAAACAAAAAGCCCTCCTTCAATTTTTATTGTAAATTCAATATCGCTTGCATCTGCATCACCGGTATTTTCAAGAACAAGAGTTATTCCTTTTCCACCTTCTATTGATTTAATTGATAGTGCTGGCTCTGGGTCTGGTACTTCAGCAATTTCCATTGTGTGCGCATCAGAATAATCTGTCTCCTGATCGTTTGTATCCTTTGCTTTGACTTTAACATCATATGTACCTTCTTCTGTCCAGGTATATAATGCCTCTATCTCATCTCCAGATGCATATGGTCCTAACCAATCAGAAAATTCTCCGTTACCCCAGTCAAACATATAGTAAACAT
>CAYUZU010000067.1:0-4234 GCA_964448675.1 uncultured Planctomycetales bacterium | reverse complement strand
TCATAGCATTCACAACGTGATGGCCATCGCCACGCTCGGGCCGGAAGTCGGAAAGCATGGCCCATTGGGGATCTGGCTGTTATTGGCCAGCCTTGTATCGAGGGCCTGGGACATCATGGAGATTGTTCGACGTGTCATGGCCGGGGCAGCCAGGCCGGTCAGGCCTACCGGCAGCCGGCGCAACAAAATTGGCGAGGTCAGAGGCGATCCCGGGGCTTTCGCAGAACGCCTGGAGCGGTTCATCGCCGATCAAGATATGGTGATCCTGAAAGTGAACACTCACGGCAACGCCGCGGCAAGATCATACGGCGACATCATTGAGGTGTGGACTGGATTGAGCCGAGCCGAAGCGTTCGCGTCACTGGTTCACATAATCGCTCTGAAAAAGCTGAAGACCCGATCAGAACGACGTACCGATGCACGCGACATACGCCAGATCGAATCAAAAGCTGTAACGTATGCCGTGTGTTCGGCGGTCGGGCTGGACGCTCTACTGGCGGCGATGGATTACATTCGTTTTTATCGCGGCGGCAGTGAGATCATTACGGCATCGTTTGAGGATGTGCAGCGGATCGCGGCCGAGATCATACTGGCCATATCCGAGTAGCCTCGTTCGCAATCGAGAATCGACCGAACTTTCGGCGGTTCTCACTCGCCTTCGGTAAGCTGGCACTACTCGTGCCAGCTTTCGTTATTTCTTCGCCTCCGCTGCCCCCCCATGTTTCCCGCTCATTCGACTGTTCTGCGCTCAACACCTTGAACATTCTGTGATTTCGACGGATGAGCTGGGGCAGCCGTTCGGCGTCATGTTTTTTTGTGTCACACTTCTGCGGCAACCCGCCATAACGCAATCAAACATTTCAGAGGAGGACTCATGATGAACGAGAATAAACCACTTCATACTATCTCCTACGGGGCCATACAAGCCGCGATCTGGCGTAACGATACAGCGAAAGGGATCTTCTACGACGTGTCATTCTCTCGGCGGTACCGCACCGGCGATACGTGGATGAGCACATACAGTTTCGGGGTACGGGACCTGCCGATTCTGGCGAAGGCGGCACAGGACGCCCATTCGTGGATTCACGCTTTGCCGACCGGCCAGCAGCAGACGGATCACGTATCCGAAAGACCATTGTTGCGCTTCACCGAGCCGCACATCTAGCCCAATTGCACCTGGATGCCCATATTCTGCTCACCACCTTCTCGATTCCGCTGGCCAGGGCGCTTCGCGGCAAGCTTGACCGCCTCTGCAGCAACGAGCACTCCATACGCAGCCGCATTTCCGTTCGGGCCATCGCCGAGGTGGGAATCGAACTCTATGAATCCACTTTCGGCACCCCAAATGTGCCTACAGCGTCCATGCTTAGATCACTCCTTCGCGACGCGGCGAAAGCATGCGAGGCACGCCAGTTCTCTCTGCATTTCCTGGAATCCGAATGGGCTGACGTCGTTGACGCTTGGCAGATTGCGTCCTGGGAGGCTTACCGGGATGTCCAACGACTCGGTCGCAAGACGCGACTCGGGGAAAAGCAGCGGAGGTTACTGTGGTCGGTGTTTGACCACGTAAGAGCTGACCTGCAAGAGCGCGGGCTTGTTACGCTGCCCATGGTATTCGCGGCTTCAACCAGGCTTATCGAGAACGGCGAGGCCACGGCTGCCGACTTTGTCGTGGTTGATGAGGCCCAGGATATCACTGTCCCCCAACTCCGGTTTTTGTCAGCGGTGGCAGGACGAAAGGAGAACGGTCTCTTCTTCGCCGGTGATCTCGGACAGAGAATCTTCCAGACGCCGTTTTCATGGGCCTCACTCGGCGTCGACGTACGGGGTCGTTCGCAGACTCTCAGGCTCAACTATCGCACCTCTCATCAAATCAGGCAACGGGCAGATCGCCTACTTAACCCCGAATTGTCGGATGTTGACGGCAATACGGAGTCTCGGGCGGGCACGATATCGGCTTTCAATGGGCCGGAGCCCCTTATTCAAGTCGCTGAGTCGACGCAGGAGGAGTCACAACTCATCGCCTCTTGGCTCAATGACCGAACGCAGGAGGGAGCCACGCCTGAAGAACTGGCGGTGTTTGTGCGATCTGATGTAGAGCTTCCAAGAGCGCGGAACGCTGTTGCCAAGGCTGGATTGAAGGTCGTTCAACTCGACGCAAGTACCGACACGGTTTCAGGACACGTTTCTATTTGCCCTATGCACTTGGCGAAAGGGCTTGAGTTTCGCGCGGTTGTCGTTGCGGCGTGTGACGACGAGGTACTGCCGCTCCAGGCACGAATCGAGACCGTGGCCGATGATGGTGACCTGGAAGAGGTGTACAATACAGAACGACACCTGTTTTATGTTGCATGTACACGTGCGCGAGATCACTTATTGATCACAGGAGTTGCCCCGGCCTCGGAGTTCCTCGATGATCTGCGAGACCAATAGCTATGGCTCCAAAGGCCATCATGCCTTCCTCTTATCAACTGCTTGAGTTATGCAAAGGTCAGGCACTGCGGAGCATTTCTAGCCCGGTTGGCAGCACGATTGATTATCACTGTCCTCAGGCCACGCATTGCGAGTATGTGTCTGGCCAAGCCACGTCCCCGGCCCAGGAACCGATAGTATTGTTCCAGCGAATACTTTGATGGGGCGTCGACTCAGACGGAGAGCGGAGCTGGATATAGTCTCGTATCCGGCGTGCTTTCTGGCGCGATTCACCGCCCGCAGGATGTTAAGCAGTTGTCGCCGCACCGGGGCATAGGGCTCGAACGGAATCCGCTCAAACTCTCGGCACATGCTCTGGACCGACCGACAAGTTGCCATGTCCACGAGGTGGTTCTTGAGCTGGTTGTACTCGACCGGATGGATCCGCACCGAAGCGTGCCATTTGCGGTCGATGCCTCGCCGGTAGCTGATGCTGTACCCGGCGAACTGTACCGGCTCGCGGCGGATGTCCTTCACGCACTTGCCCTCTTCGTTGAAGAATCGGTGCAGGCCCCGCGTCGCGATGATGATGAAGAAGCGATGATGTCGCAGGTACTGGACATTGGCCAGGCCTTGCTGCTTGCGACGGGCTCGCGCCCACTTACTGATGGCAACGTGGTACTTCTCCATCAGCTTCTCGTCGATCCGAAGCACGTCCTTGTGCTCGGGAATACACCCGGTGACGTAGTACCAATATCCATGGCTCACGTAACCGACGGCAAGTTGCTGAACGAACGCTCGTTCGGATGATGCGATGTGTCTGTAGATCATGTTGTGTACCTCTCGAATGCAAAAAGGTGAGAATTGTTCAGGGCACAATTCTCGAAAGCCCGCGAGAACCTTCGCAACAACCTCCTTTCGACCATGCTCGCAGGATCCGGACTGGCCGCACCCCGCATCGCGACCCAATAGGATGAACACGAACAGGAACCGTGCCGTTGACCTCCTTTCGGCGGCAGTGTCGATGAATGAAAACCTGAAGAACCTTGGGAAGAACCTTCCAGAGAACCTCTGGCAGAATGCGTGCTGCTAGATTCCTTTATGGCAGCACGCCAATTCATAGCGGTAGCGGACGCACGGTGCACCCGTAGCGTCCGCCCGATTAACACAGCCAGAGCGGAGCGCTTCTCCCGAAGCAATCCGCTCTGGCCGCCACATCAGCTCCTTCCGGAGAATCGGCCGGCGGACTCACCATGTTTGGTGAGTCACGCCGCCGATCACATCATCAATGCGAAGATATGCACGTCGCTGCTTTCGTCTCGGTCTGTGCCCGGCACCACCCGTCAGCACCCGAACAGGTCACGACTGCCTTGCCGTGAACTCCGCTCCGCCGGTCGGCGGACTCCTACTTGCAGCACTCTCCCAGACTGACGCATTTCAAGCACCTGCCTGATACAGCAGGCACCGGACATCACTCCGGCAACCTCAGCCCTTCCTCGGTTAGTGATACTCTCCACGCAGCCGGTCACGTCGCTTGACCAATCGCCGTATGTCCACCGCTCCCGCAATGGCATAGTTTCCGCCAGGCCGCAACCCGGCGATTTCTGGGGGCAGAACCTAGAAGCTCCCCCTTACCCGTCGGCGAAGATCTTTCTAACGCGGTTCGGCACCGTCTCCGTCTGCGTTCACCGCCAAGGGCTTTCGCCCCTTTCATGGTTGAGCTATTCACCGTCGGCTTTTTCGGCCGAACGCCGAGCGTTATCATCCGCCCGGTTGCGTACGTCACCGCACACAAGCTCCCCACGGCGGCCGAGGTTGAACG
>CAYUZU010000066.1:0-5800 GCA_964448675.1 uncultured Planctomycetales bacterium | reverse complement strand
TGTAACTGCTTCAAGCACTGCGGATACACGCTACGCCTGGAATAAAAATGCTCTAACGGATGCCGTATCGGCAAAGCCTGACGAGGATGCGGAAGGCAAAGCCCCCGCGAAGCGCAGCGGTCTGCGCCGCCTGATCTTGGTCGTGGTTGTTCCGGCGCTGCTGACTTACGTTGCGGTGTGCGCTGGCATCTACTGGTTTCAGGGCGCGCTGCTGTACTTTCCGTCGCATGGCTATGGTCTGACACCTGCCGCGGTTGGCTTGGACTACGACGCGGTCACGCTGACGACGGAGGACGGCGAACAGGTGGCCGCGTGGTTTGTTCCGCACGATGATCCGCGGGCCACGTTGTTGTTCTGCCACGGCAACGCCGGCAATATGGCGGATCGGTACGGCACGATCAAGCGCTTCCACCAGCTTGGCTTGAACGTGCTCATCTTCGACTACCGCGGCTATGGCGATAGCACGGGGACGCCGGACGAGACCGGCACGTACGCCGACGCCGAGGCGGCGTGGCGGTACCTCATCGAGCAGCGGCAGATCCCGGCAGAGGAGAACGTGATCTTTGGTCGATCGTTGGGCGGGGCGGTGGCGATCGAGTTGGCGCAGCGGCACGCGCCGGCGGCCCTGGTGGTCGAGTGCACCTTCACGAGCGTGGTCGATATGGGGCGGCAGGAGTATCCCTTCCTGCCGGTGTCGCTCCTGTGCACCAACCGCTACGAGTCCGTCCGCAAGGTGCCGCAGATCCGATGTCCGAAGCTCTTCTTGCACGGGACGGGCGACGAACTCATCTCGATGGAGAACGCGCGCCGGCTGTTCGGCGCGGCGGCCGAGCCGAAGCGCTTCATCGAGACACCGGGTGGGCACAATGAAGCGGGGATCGAGTACAGCCACGAAACGACGGCCGCGTTCGACGAATGGCTTACAATCACGCTCGGCTTGCAGCCGAACTGACCCACCGTGCGCAACGCCACCGGCGTTCCGTCTGGTTGACTTGCAGCGTTGTCACTTGGCTGCCCCGGTTCAGGCCGACTGGGCCTCCCGGTGCACCTCGATGCGCACGCGGCTGATGCGGCGCGGTTCGGCGGCCGTGATCTTGAACCGGATGTTGCCGTGGGCAAACTCCTCGCCCGCGGTCGGGATCTTGCCCAGTGTCGAGAACACGAACCCGCCGATGGTCTCGTAGTCCTCTTCCTCCGGCAGGTCGATCTCGAGCTCCTCGTTGACTTCGCTGATGTGCACGCGGGCGTCGACCTCCAGCGTGTCGTCGTCCACGCGCGTGATCGCCGGCGGCGGCTTGTAGTCGTACTCGTCGTCGATCTCGCCGACGAGCTCCTCGAGGATGTCCTCGATCGTCGCCAGGCCGGCGGTGCCGCCGTACTCGTCCAGCACGATCGCGATCTGCACCTTGTTCGTGCGGAACTCGGCGAGCAACTCGTCGAGCGTCTTGGACTCCGGCACGTACGGCACCTTGCGCATGATCTTGCGCGCATCGAAGCCGTCGTCCGGATCCAGCCGCAGCAGGTCCTTGGCGTACACCACACCGATGATGTGGTCGACCGTCCGCTCATAAACCGGGATCCGCGAGTGGCCCTTTTCCAGGATCTCCTGCCGCACGTCCTCGTAGGTGGCGTCGACCGGTACGGCGTTGATGTCGGTCCGCGGGGTCATGATGGCGACCACCGGCGTCTCGTCGAGCTCGAAGACCGATTCGATCACCTTCTTCTGGTCCTCGTCCACGGCGCCGTGCGCTTCGCCTTCCGAGACCGCGTCGAGGATCTCCTGCTCGGCCCGCTCCGACTCGAGCTCTTCGGTGAATTCGGCCTTGCCCAGCAGCCGGCGGACGAGAAACTCCGTGGCGTCGCACAGCCGACCGAACGGCCAGAAGCCCATCCGCAGCACGACCAGAAACGCGAGGCTGCGAGCCATCACCGGCTCGGCGGCATGAACCGTCAGGGCATGAGGAACCGCAACGGCGAACACCCCCAGAATGAGCAGCGTCGCGAGACCAGCCGTCAGACCGGCCGTCGGATTGAAGTCCGCCCCCAGCCCCGCGCGCAGCCAGACCCACACGCACGCGAATACCCCCAGGTTCAAGGCCAGACGCAGCAACCCGGTCGCCGTCTGCAACTCCCATTCGTACTTGTCCAGCCATTCCAGCCAGGGTTCGCGCTGGCCGTTGGACAGGAAGGAGCCGAGGCGGGATCGGGAATACGCCCGCAGCGAGAAGGTCAGCGTGGAGATAAACAGGGTCAGCCCGACCAGGACCAGCCCCAGCAATACGATCAACTCCGACTCCGGTATCAAGCGTGCGGTGGATGGACGGTCCGCACCAGTCTCCGACCGACACAAAAGAGTACTACATGGTAGCCATCGTCCGCGGGCTTATGCAAGTTCACCTCAGCTCGCCACCCCCGGGAATCGCCACCGAGCCGAGGATTTCCAAAATCTTATCTGACAGTCCTTTAGGCGCACCCGCCTCCGCCGCCGCCGTCAGCAGCGCCGCCTGGCGGGCATTGAGCGGGGCGACCGCCTGCACCGTGCGCGCGGACCGCCCCAGCGCCCGCAGGACCTCCGCGCCCAGCACCTCCAGCCCGGTCCCCTTGCGGGCCGAAACCAAGGCCGCACGATTCCGCCAGTCGCCGGGCAGAGCCGCTAGAATCGGCTCCGGGGCAACCTTCAGATCCACCTTGTTCAGCGCCACGCACGCCGGCGTCAGCCCCGCATGCTCGGTCAAGAACGCGGTCGGAACGCTGCCGGCCGCCGCATCCAGCACCACGACCGTCGCGTCGGCCTTGCCGGCAACGCGCCGGGTCTGCTGGGTGCCGGCGGCTTCCAGGTTGTCGTCCGTCGCCCGCAGCCCCGCGGTATCGAGCCACAGCACCGGGAAGCCGTCGATCTCGCCCGGCGCCTCGACCCAGTCGCGCGTCGTGCCGGGCGTGGACGCGACAAGGCTCACCGGCGCGCCGGCCAGGGCGTTCACCAGCGTGCTCTTGCCCACGTTCGGCGGGCCGACGACAGCGATGCGCAGCGGCGTCGTGTACCACCCGGCCACGTGGCGGCGTTGCAGGAGATCGAGCAGCGTGATCCGGGCCCGGTCGGGCGGCAGGTCTTTCAGGTCCGACAACAGGCGCCGCAGCCGCGGCACCATACCCAGCGTCCACGCCACTCCCGCGAGCGTCCGCATTGCCGGCAGCAGCGCGTGTGCATCACATGCCACTCGATCGTCGTCACCGAATAGCGCGCCCCCGCCGCCGGGCGCTGCCGCCAGCCCCGCCGCCGCGAGCGCGGCAACACACTCGTCCACCACCACCGGGTTGCCGTGCAGATGCAGACAGACGTCCGGCGCCGGCGTCACGCCGTGAACCGAGAACAGGATGTCGTCGAGCGGCTGGCCGTCGGCGTTGGTCAGGGTGGCCCGCGCGACACGCCCGGGCTGCAGCCCGTCGCACGCATGCGGCCGGGCGGTGCGGACATGCCGGTCGAGGAACTCGGCCACCGCCGGGCCCCAGGCACGGACAATGGCGATGGCGGCGGGCCCCCGGCTGGTCAGAACGTCATACCCCCCCGCTTGCTCTTCGGTGTCTGTGGTCACGTTTGTCCCGCGGCTTTCCGATGGGCCAGGGCGATGCCAATCAACGACAGATCGGGCACGACGGCGTCAACGAAATCGGCGTGCTCGGCAACCAGGGCCGCGTTGCCGCCGGTAAGCACGAGGTGCGGCCATTCGCGGAGTTCGGTGGCGAAGCGCTCGACAATCTCGCGCAGCGCGCCCACCAGGCCGTAGGTCACGCCGTTGACGATCGCGTCATGGGTGTTGCGGCCGAAAGTGGACGTCGGCGCGACGAGCGTAACCTGGGGCAGTTGGGCGGTGCCTCTGTGGAGGGCGTCGCAGCAGAGCTGAAACCCGGGCAGGATCGTCCCGCCGAGGAAGACACCCTCGGCCGAGACGCAGTCGACGGTCAGGGCGGTGCCGAACGACGCCACGGCGCACGCGCCGCCGATGCGCTCGAAGGCGGCGGCGGCACAGCAGATGCGGTCCACACCCACCTCGTCGCGGCTATCGAGCTCCACCGGCATGGGCAGCGGCAGATCGTCGCGGACGCGCAGCGCCTGCAACCCGCTGACCTCCTCGATGAGGTCCGATACGCGGGCCGCACCGCCGGGGTTCACGCTGGCGAGGACGGCGGCGCGACGCCCGTTCTGCATCGCGCCCCAGGTCTGCTGCAGGGCTTTGCGGCAGGCGTCCGCATCACTGACCGGGGCACGATGGGCATCGTGCAGCCCATCACTGTCCCAGATGCCGGCGGCGACGCGCGTATTTCCGATATCAATGACCAGCAGCCCATCGGCCGGCGCTGTGATCGGCATGGCACGAGGCTCCCTGTTGCGCCCCACTTTATCACCCGTTGCAGTGCGCACCCTAGCACGCCCGCCAACGCCGTCAATGTATATTACGCGGCCCCGGGGCGGAGCTGATCATTGAGAATCACTTTGCGGGGGCGGCTCCGTATTGAACTATTGAAGACGGGGAAGAGTCCGCCCGAACGGCGGAACCGCCGCCTCTCCATGCGGAAGGTGCGGGAAAGGAGCGAAGCGTGACGCGCAATCTGATCATCCTGCTCGGCGTGCCGCTGGTCCTCGCGTTGGCGGTGGGCTGCTGGCCCGAAGAGGGCAGCCCGCTGTGGGAGATGCTCAAGCCGTATCTCGAGGACATCGACTCGGATCGCGACGGCACCCCGGACATCTACGACGACTGTCCGGACGACCCGAACAAGATCGAGCCCGGTGCCTGCGGCTGCGGGCTGCTCGACATCGACAGCGACGGCGACGGCTACTTCGATTGCGAAGACGCGTGCCCCGACGACCCGAACAAGATCGAGCCGGGCGACTGCGGCTGTGGCCAGGCGGACCTGGACGCGGACGGCGACGGCGTCTCCGATTGCCTCCAGCTCTGGGACGATCCGAACTGCGCCGTGTTCGCCCTGGGCAATACGCCGACCTTCCCCGGCGCGCCGGACGACTTCCACGGTTGTTTCACGGCCGAGGGGCGGATCGGCAGCGCAGCCTTCAAGCGCAACTTCACCTTCGAGCTCGACCTGAGCGTCGATACCGGCGCGCCCCAGAACGAGCGCGACCACGATTGGCGCAACGGCAAGGAGCATTACTTCGAGCTGCAATGGAACGGCAACGAGGCGATCTTCCGCATCGATGACCTCGCGCTCGAGGAGCGCTTCTATTGCGAGCCGATCAATGCGATCCAGTTCCGCTGCCGCGCCAGGCAGGGCACGGTCGAGCTGTACGACCTGACCATCAACGGGTACGAGCTCGGCGCCGAGCTCGCAGCCGGGACCGACGCGGCGAACAGCACTGCGGTCAGCGCCAGAAGCAGCAAGGTCGCCTACATGCGATTGCTGTGCGACCTGGAAGAGGGCTTTCTCCTGGCCGGCACGGTGCGGATGACCTGGCCCGATCGCCGGCCGCCGCGAAACTCGCACCTGGCATTCCAGATCACGCCGGGCACTTGGAACTACGACCCTGAGCCGGAAGAGGACTGCAACGAAAACGGCATCCCGGATGATCAGGACATCGCCGACGGGACCAGTGCGGATTGTGATCTGAACGGCGTGCCGGACGAGTGCGACATTGCGGCGGGCGACGCCCTGGACTGCAACGAAAACGGGATTCCGGATGCGTGCGACCTCGGCGACGGGACGGCGCTCGACTGCAACGCCAACCAAATTCCCGACGAGTGCGACATTGCGGCGGGGACGAGCGCGGACGCCAACGCCAACGGCGTGC
>CAYUZU010000065.1:0-5921 GCA_964448675.1 uncultured Planctomycetales bacterium | reverse complement strand
CAGTTAGACCACACGAAGGCCGCTTTTTCAATCCACCGTGAATAATCCGGGTTAGACGTCTGACCCTTCCCCGGGGCACGTGGCGGCGTGTCCCAGCCCCATCTCACCCGACCTGCAGGCCGGATCCGGATTAGCGCCCAGCCTGAAGGATGAGCCTGCATCATCATGGAGACCTCGCATGAACAACCCATTTCGTGACGAGCTGGCCGATTATGTCCTGTCCGGCCATGCCTACCTGCACTGCCCGACCACCGAGAAGATCCGCCTGATCACCGAGCTCAAGTCCATCGCTGAATCCCTGCCCAACGGCGGCCGACAGCTGTTCACGTGGTCCCAGGCCCGGGGCTGGCTCGATACCGACGAACGGCCGCCGCAACTCGCCGGCGGTGTCCAAAATGGACAGCCCGACGCCCAGCTCGTGCCGCAGCAGATCCTCGACCTGCCCGAAAACGCCCTGTTCGTGCTCAAGGACTTCGGCTTCTACCTGCAGCAGAAGACGTTCAGCTACGCCGATGTCGTCCTCGCCTGGTTGTGCGATATTCGGGATGTGCTCGCGGCCACCGGCCGAACGGTGCTGTTCGCTGGCCCGGAATTCGACGTTCCCGCCGCCCTGGCCAACGACATCACGACCGTCGACTTCCCCCTGCCGGATGATGCGGCCGTCGCGCAGAGCATCCGCTACATCCTGGAAGGGCGGGATTTGAGCAACGACGCCCTGCCACCGGTCATCTCGGCCTGCCGGGGCATGACGCAGCAGCAGGTCGAGGATCGCGTCGCCCTGGCCCTGCGGAAGTTCAAATCGCTGAATGGCCACGCCGCCCGGCTCATTCTCCGCGAAAAAGCCGACATCCTGCGACGCAGTGGCCTGCTCAAGTATTCGGAGGCCCCGACGGACGGCCTGGCCCGTATCGGCGGCAACAACGCCGTTAAAGCCCACATCTCGCGGGATAAAGCCTGCATGACCGAGGAAGCCCGCAGCTTCGGCATCGACCCGCCCCGCGGCATTCTGCTGACGGGCATTCCCGGCTGCGGCAAAACCGCGATCAGTCTGGCGGCGGCAGCTGAACTCGGCGTCCCCCTGATCCAGTTCGATGTTGGCGCGATGATGAGCAAGTGGGTCGGCGAAAGCGAGGCCAATACCCGCCGGGCCCTGCAACAAGTCGCCGCGATGGCCCCCTGTGTGCTGCAGATCGACGAAGTGGAAAAAGGCTTCGGCTCCGTCGGCGGTGACGGCGATAGCGGCGCGGGCTTACGCAGCTTCGGCACGCTGCTCAAATGGATGAGCGAACGCACCTGCCCCGTGTACATCATCATGACCGCCAACAACGTCGCCCAGCTCCCGCCGGAATTCACCCGCAAGGGCCGCATCGACGAGATCTTCGGCGTCTACCTGCCCACCGACACCGAACGCCAGGAGATTCTCCGCATTCACCTGCAGCAGCGAAATCGGGATCCGAAGGCGTTCGATCTGGCGGAACTGGCGGCAGCGACTTCTGATTACTCCGGGGCCGATATCGAGCAGGTCGTCATCACCGGGCTGAAGCTCGCGTTCCTGGCCGGAAAAGAACTCAACACGGCGTTTCTGCTGCAGGCGGTGACCGAAGTCCGGCCACTGAGTCAGACCGATCCGCAACGTGTGGCCCATATCACCCAGTGGCTCGATGCCCATACGAAGCCCGCTGGCGGCCAAGCCGCTGCTTCAGCCGGAAAAGGCGCCCCCACGACCCGCCCCAAGCGTCGCCGGCATATTTCGACGAACTGAGTCGTACGCACGCTTGTGCCCCGCGGCGGCGCCCTTATTCACCCGGTGTGGGTTCATGCACGACTTGGTGCTCGCACGCCACTTCCTCCTCGAGTACCCACGTGTACGACCACGCCTGCACGAGCTTGCGTCCGCTGCTATTCGTCGCTCGCCACACCATCCGGAACAAAAGCCAGGGGAAGATCCAGTGGAAGCTGTCACAGGCCTCGAACTGCCATTGCCCCGTCGACTCGATCTGCTCGATGATCGCATCCACGTAGCGCTGCAGCTTGTTGCGGACCATCTGCACGTGGTTGGGATCGGTGATTTCGCCCTGTGGCACACCCGGCAGATACTCCTCCGGCTTGATCACCCGCTCTTTGTTCGGTGGCGGCGTGCTCATCGGCACCGCTGCATTGACCGAATTCTGCTTGCCCCCTGACTTCGCGGCTTTCTTGCTGTCCGCCATACGCCTGCTGCGACTCCTCATGACGTTGAGTTGAAATTGCAGCCGGAAACCCCCGGTTGCTACCTTCATTCTAGGCCGCTCGACCAGTGTCTCCCACCCACGCTTCGGCCACGCGGCGGCTTGGTTCCAATGGCCCCGGAAGGCACCGCTGGAACGCGTCCCAATTGTCGCTGATTTTCCCATCGCACACGCGCCGGATTCGCCCCCGGACGACGTCGTTTTCACCGAATCGTCGAGCACTCCATGTTCGATCCCGCTCGCGCGCCCCCCGGATTCTCGCCTCAAGCCGCGTTGGCAGACTTCACGCAGCACTGCTTCGCGCACACAAACACAGCCGGCTAGCGGCTGCTGCGCGAAACCGGCGCTATTTCGCAGAACGCATGTCCGCAGCTCGCATTGTCCGTGTTTTCCATGCTGATTCCGATTTCCACGCTGATTCACCAGGAGCTTCCCCATGACGACAATCACCGTCCCCGCCTCCGTCAACACGTCGCATACCGCCACCAGCAACGATGCCATCAACCTCTACGAACTCGGCATGCTCTTCGAGGCTGTTCACCGAGCCGCGCTGCCCGGCCAGGTCGAGGCCCCAGGTGTACGCCCGCCGCGTGCTCGGGTTGTTCGGATCGTTCGGATCCACGTCCAGCTCCAGCAGCATGAGCCACCCGCTCCACACAAACGCCCGCGACACGCTGGGCGTACTGGCCCAGTCATCATCATTCGGGTCGTTCGGGTCACCCGGGTCCCAATCATACACCCGCTTGGCGACCCGGCGCCCCTGGTAATCATACGCGAATTCCACCCGCTGGCTACCAGCGATTTCGCTGCCAGGCGTTGGCCGCACCTCAACAAGCCGATTCTCCGCGTTCCAGACGTATTCACGCTGGGCACCCACGTGGTTCTGCATGGCAACGAACGGATCGATGTCCTTCCAGTTGATGGAACCGTCGCCGTTGAGATCCGCGTTGTAGCAGTCGCATTCCCGGCCGGGATAGAGCTGCTCCAGCAGCACATAATACTGCTCCAATGTGAGATCGATGACTGAATCCAGGAGGGGGTGCCCCGGGCAAATAAAGGCCGCCACGGGCTGGCCCTGCACCCGGATCCGGTCCTTTTCGAAGGTCACGCGTTCGTAGCGCTGGAGTACTGGCGCGGCGCGTCCAATCTGTCGATCGCGCGAGCGCACCGCGGGTGGGACGCGTGTGATCTCATGCCGGCGTTCCTCGCGCTCCGCCATCCTCCCCCCCAAGCGGCTGAACGCCTCGGTGAAGAAGGCCTGGATGAAGTGCGGCTGCAGGCGCCGGGCCTCCGCGCGCTCCATGTCTTCACGGAGTTGTTGGACGCGGCGGGCGTCCATCGAATCGCGGGCCAGCGCATCCTCGTCGAGGAGACGCCGAACGTGTTCGCGTTCGGTGGCATTGTCGATTTCGCGGAGCAGGCGCGCTCGGACGTCAGACCGCTCGCCGTAGCGGATGGCCTCGACGAGCAACTCACGCAGGGAGCGACCTTCCAGCAGCCTGCCAAGGACATCGAAGACGCTATCGCGACCGCCCAGGGCTTCGCGCTGGGCTTCGATCTTCTCCAGGAGTCGGCGATAGACGTCGCCCTCGCGGGTCTCGTGCGCAACGAGGTTCCAGCAGTGGCAGACCTCGGTCTGGCCGATGCGGTGGATGCGGCCGAAACGCTGCTCGAGGCGGTTCGGGTTCCAGGGTAGATCGTAGTTGACCATCAGATGCGCGCGCTGCAGATTGATGCCCTCGCCGGCGGCGTCGGTCGCGATGAGGATCTCCGTGGTCGGATCGTGACGGAACGCCTCCTCGGCCTTGCGGCGTTGCTCGCGACCCATACCGCCCTGGATCGTGACGATGGCCTCCGGGCGCCCCAACAGCGTACTGACCCGACCGACGAGGTAGCGCAGGGTGTCACGGTGCTCGGTGAAGATGATCAATTTCCGACGATTGCCCGCGGAGTCGAACATCTCGGGCTTGTCCTGGAGGAGCTTGGATAGCTCGTCCCATTTGCAGTCGATGCCGCTCTGCCGAATGCGCTGGGCGGAATCCTCGAGTTTGCGGAGTATCTCAATTTCGACTTCCAGTTCTTCGATGGTGCGCGCCGTGGTTGCCTCGTCCGCCACTGAGTCTTCAATGCCTTCGGCCTCTTCGGCGGTGACATCATCGGGGTCTTCCAGTTCGAGGAGCTCCCGCTCGCGGTCCTGAAGCTCCTGCAGAAAAGCCGACTTGCTACCGCGTGCCAGTAACTTGGCTTCCCGCCGGCGGCTTTCCAAACGCTCAAGCCGCCGACGCAGGCTCTGATAGATCGCCTCCGGGGAGGACGCGAGGCGGCGTTGCAGGATCGTCAGGGCAAAGCCGACCGTTCTCTTCCGTCCATCGTTATGCAGTTGATCCGCCCGGTTGAACTCGTTACACACA
Organism: uncultured Planctomycetales bacterium; assembly: GCA_964448675.1. Taxonomy (GTDB): domain Bacteria; phylum Planctomycetota; class Phycisphaerae; order UBA1845; family Fen-1342; genus CAYUZU01. Next base: position 1,282 of record CAYUZU010000065.1, on the reverse strand, counting down.
TACTCCGTGACGTCCCGGTAGAGTTGCGTCTCTCCACTCGAAAGGTCGTATCCCACGGCGTACGCGCGCCGTTCGGGAAACAGGCGCTTGCCGTCGAACCGAAGCAGCTGCTCCTTCACCATGCGGCGCATCAGATCGCTGCAGTCGGTAGTGTGTGCCCCATCGCGAAGCCGCCCCTCGAACCGGTCGCCGTCGAGCAACGCCATAAAGCCCTGAAAATCCGGCTCCTTGCCGTTGTGCGGGGTAGCCGTCATGAGCAGGAAATGGCGGGTCGTGCCCGAGAGCATGCGTCCCAGCTGGTAGCGCTTCGTCGGCTTCATCTCGGTGCCGAAGAACGACACGGACATCTTGTGGGCCTCATCCACGACGATCAGGTCCCACTCGCTGTTCTCGAGCTGCGACTGCACATCTTCGTCGCGGCTGAGCTTGTCGAGCCGCCCGATTGCGAGGCGGTTCTCCGTGAACCAGTTTCCGGTGCGGGCGGCCTCGAATTTCTCGTTGGTGCCGATCTCGAACGGGAGCTGGAACTTCTGATCCAGCTCATCCTGCCACTGCTCGACGAGGCTGCCCGGGGCCACGATCAGGCAGCGCTCGAGATCCCCCCGGGCCATCAGTTCCTTGATGAACAGCCCCGCCATGATCGTCTTGCCTGCCCCGGGGTCGTCCGCGAGCAGAAAACGCAGTGGCTGGCGCGGGAGCATGCGGTCGTAGACCGCCATGATCTGATGAGGGAGCGGTTCGACGAGAGACGTGTGCACTGCCAGCAGGGGATCGAACAGGGCTGCCAGCTGGATCCGCGCCGCCTCGGAGACAAGCCGGAACACGTCCCCCGGCGCGTCGAACGACCAGGGCCGGGATTTCTCGCTGATGTTGAGGCGCGGCTCGTCGCTGCGATACAGCAGCTCGCTCTTGTCGACGCCGTCCGCGGTCCTGTACGTGACTTGGACCACCTCGCTACCGTGCCACTTGACCGCGATCACCGAGACTGGCTCGCGGGGGATGATCCCCTCCACCGTAGCCCCGGCGACAATCTCCTCCAGGCGACTCAAAGCACGTCCTCCCGATTGTCCGCCATGTTCCCGACGTCCTCCCCGAGAAGTGATCCCCTGGCAGTCGCCGGCACATACCGGCCAGCCGGGTGCGGCACACGCTGCAGCGTGCCACCGCCGCGTTGCTCGGGTCGCTCGAAACCTGCGTTGGCAGCGTAACTCATCAAGTGTAACCAGCTTAGCCCGGATTATTCACGGTGGATTGAAAAAGCGGCCTTCGTGTGGTCTAACTG
>CAYUZU010000064.1:0-5923 GCA_964448675.1 uncultured Planctomycetales bacterium | reverse complement strand
ACGTCTTCAACATGCCCGACGGCCTGACGAGCCTGGAGACCGTGACCGTTGGCAACCCGGGCAATCCGGGCGAGCTGTCTGGCGACATTGCTGGCGGCTACGGACCGGACCGCATCTGCGGCGCGGTGGACTACGTGTACAGTATCGGCAAGTACGCGGTGACCGCGGGTCAGTACACGGCGTTCCTCAACGCCGTGGCGGCGACGGATACGTACGGGCTGTACAACCCATACATGTGGGATGACCCCTGGGATCACGGTTGCCGCATCGAGCGCAGCGGCTCGCCGGGCAGCTACACGTACGCCGTGGCGGGCGACTGGGCTAATCGGCCGGTGAACTACGTGAGCTGGGGTGACGCGGCCCGGTTCAGCAACTGGCTGCACAACGGCCAGCCGACGGGGATGCAGGACCTGACCACCACGGAGGACGGGTCTTACTACCTCAACGGGGCGACGAGCTACGCGGAACTGCTGGCCATCGTCCGCGAGCCGGACGCGACTTGGGCGATCCCTTCAGAGGACGAGTGGTACAAGGCGGCCTATCACTGCAACGACGGCCTGACGGGCAACTACTTCGACTATCCGACGAGCAGCGACAATGTGCCGGGCTATGTCAACAACAGCGGCCTTTTGAGCGGGACGGGAGCCCCCTTCGTGGAAGGCGGAATTGACCCCGGCAACTACGCGACGTTTGACGGTGACAGCGGCACAGATGGCATCGGCCCCCCGTACTACCGCACGCAGGTCGGCGAATGGGAGAACTCTGGAAGTCCCTACGGCACCTTTGATCAGGGCGGAAACGTGTGGGAGTGGACCGAGGCGGTAATCGGGTCGTGGCGCGGCGTGCGGGGCGGGGCGCTCCTCTACGACTACGGTCTGCACGCCGCGTATCGCAACTACGGCAGCTTCCCGACGAGCGAGTGGGGCGACTTCGGGTTCCGTGTCGCCACGCCACTGCCACTTTGCCCGGGTGACTCCAACTGCGACGGGCGGATCAACTGGCGTGACGTCGATTTCTTTGTCGCGGCGCAGAACAACCATTTCTGGGCCTGGGAGCAGATGTTTGCGCCGGACGAACCGACGTGCAGTTTCTGGCTCAACGACGTCAACGCCGACGGCACTGTGAACTGGCGGGACATCGATCCGTTCGTTGCGTTACAGAATACGACGTGCCCGCGATGAGAGATGATCGGCGATGTATCTTCGTGTTTACAGATGCATGAGGCGCACAGAACATCGGAAGTCGTTGCTTGCGCGCGCCCCTCCATTGGTCCGCGCGTGCCTTGATCTGCCATGCGAAAAAAAAGTGGCCGCCGTGCTCTCGCTGGGCAGCCGGGTGCTCCGTGGAGCTGGCCTGCGAATGTTTCATCTTGTTGCGAAAAACCGCAGGCCGGGGTCGATTACACTACCTGTATGCTGGCGTTATACTCGCCACTTGTCAAGTAAGTCTCTGAGTGAATTAGGGGCCGTCTTATGGCGAACCTTACACTCGGCCTGGACCTCGGGCCGACTTCGCTCGGCTGGGCCCTCATCGACGAGAACCAGCACAAACTGATCGCAACAGGCGTGCGTGCGTTTCCCGAGGGCGTCGACCGGGACCCGAGTGGTGCCGAAATCTCGAAGAACGAGCAACGCCGCATTGCTCGCGGCACACGCCGGCAGACTGCGCGGCGTGCACGCCGCAAACGCAAGCTACGGGAGGCACTGGTCGAGGCCGGTTTGCTGCCGCCGCTGGCAATGCTGCCTAACGACGATCCGCAGCGGATCGCCTGGGAACGCGATGAATTCCGGAAGAACGGCGGCGACCCGATTTCGCTCCGATCCCGTGTGATGACCGAGAGACTCGAGCCATTCGAACTAGGGCGAGTATTCATACATCTCAATCAGCGACGTGGTTTCAAATCGAATCGCAAGACTGATCGATCGAAGAAGAAGGAAAGCTCAGAGATTCTGGACGAGATCAGCGACCTGGCGGCGCAGATGGGTGAGCGAACACTCGGCGAAGAATTGGCTCGCCGCCGCGGCGATGACCCAGGCAGTTTCCACCTGACGCGCATCCGCGGCCTACACACGCACCGCGATATGTATGAGCGGGAGTTCGCTGCGATTTGGGCCGCACAGCAGAAGCACCATCCAAACCTGCTGACCGATGTGCTCCGCGAACAGGTCCACCGGATCATCTTCTTCCAGCGTCCGCTTCTGCCGCCCTCGGTTGGGCTGGTGGGTCGTTGTGAATTGGAGCCGCGCTTGCCGCGTTGTCCGCGCGCCGATCGGCGAGCCCAGCGACTTCGGCTCTATCAGGAAGTCAACAACTTGCGCGTGCTCGACACCGCGGCCAGGACGGAACGAACGCTGGCGCCGGAAGAGCGGGAGAAGCTCATCGGCTATCTGTTCAAGGCCAAGGACCGCACGTTCGACCAGATCCGCAAGCACCTGTTCGAACAGCACGCCAGCATTCAGTTCAACTTGGAAGCCGGCGGCCGCACGAAGCTCAAGGGGCTGCCCACGGACGCCGCCCTGGCCCGCAAGGGCATGCTGGGCCCCAAGTGGCACAAGCTGCCCGAGGAGCTGAAGGATCGCATCGTCGCAGCAATCATCGACGACGAAGAGGATCGCCTGCGTCACTTGTTGGTTGAGGGGGGCCTCGACTCTGAACTTGCACTCACGCTGCTCGATCAAGTCAACATGGAAGACGGGTACGCGAGCTACAGCCTCTTCGCAATCAAGAAGCTGTTGCCGCACTTGGAGCGCGGACTGCCGCTGACCAGCCGCGACGAGCAAACGCCGTGTGCGCTGCGTGCGGCCGGCTACGTAATGCCGTGGGAGTACGCAGCGGAAACGCAACCCTATCTGCCGGAGCCGCCCAACCTCACCAATCCGCTGGTGCGCCAAGCCCTCTTCGAAGTCCGCAAGGTCGTCAACGCGATCCTGCGCGAGCTGGTCTACCGGCCGGGCCATCGGCTGGCGCGCATCCATATCGAACTGGCCCGCGAGGCCCGCGGCACAGCCGAGCAACGCCGCAAACGCAGCTTGGACATGCATGACCGGGAGCGCGAGCGTGACACTGCGGCGGGGGCGATTCGCGAGGCGAACATCAAGCCCACGCGTGACGCCATTGACCGTTACTTACTCTGGAAGGAGCAGGAACAGGTCTGCGTGTACAGCGGGCGGTCGATCAGCTTCGCGCAACTGCTCGGCGGCGAGGTTGACATCGACCATATTATGCCGCGCGGCCGCAGTCTCGACAATTCGCTGATGAATAGGGTCGTGGCGTTCCGCGCCGAGAATGCCCGCAAAGGCGATCGTACGCCGCATGAATGGCTCGCGAAGTCCGACCCGGAGAAGTACGAGCAGGTGCTGCAGCGCGCCCGCCAGCTGCCGTATCCCAAGCTCCGCCGGTTCTACCAGGAGTCGGTCGAATTGGGAGATTTCTTTGCGCGGCAACTGGTCGACACGACTTACATCACGACGCAGGTGTACCAATACGTGTGCAGCCTGGGGGCGGACGTGCTGTGTATTCGGGGCCAGCACACGGCCGAGCTACGCCGCCATTGGGGCCTCAACACCGTGCTGCGGCACGACCAGCTCGATCTCAAGAACCGCGACGATCACCGGCACCACGCGGTCGACGCCATCGTCATTGCCCTGACCGGCCGCTCACGGCTGCAACAACTTGCGCGAATCTACCGGGAGGGCGGGACTGAAACGACCGGCGAGATTCTGCCCGAACCCTGGCAGGACTTCCGGGCGGATGTCGAGCTAGCCGTCAACAACATTAACGTGTCGCACCGCCCGCGGCGTCGCGTCAGCGGAGGCCTGCACGAAGATACACTGTATGGCCGAACTAATCAGCCGGACATCTACGTCTTGCGCAAGCCTCTAGAGGCCTTGTCGCTTAATGAAATCGAGAAGATCCGTGACCCTGGAATTCGCAGGATCGTCAGCGAACGCGTCCGGAATTTTGGACTCGACCCCGGGCGAGGAAAAGGGAGCAAGATCCCGGCCGACGTTTGGAAGGAGCGACTGCGGATGCCATCGGGCGTGCCGATTCGACGTGTACGGCTGCTCAAACCGGACAAGTCGGTCGTCCCGATTCGCGGCGGCGCCACCTACGTCAAGCCGGGTGAACAGCACCATGTCGAGGTTTTCGAGTTGGAGTTGGGCGGCAAGACCAAGCGTTACGGCAGGTTCGTCACGCGGCTCGAGGCCTACCGACGTATCCGCAACCGCATCCAGCTGGTCCAGAAGACTGATCCAGAGAACCCCGCCGCACGTTTCATCATGTCGCTGTGTACTGGGGATATGCTGTGGGCCGAGTTCGATGGCCAGGAGCGCCTGGTTGTTGTGCAGACCTTGGTCTCAACCCAGCCGCGTGCACATATTGTCGACGCGAATGATGCGCGACCGTCGACAAAGAAGCGGAATGTCGGCAAGCGTATCGGCGCGCTGCGTGCCCGCAAGGTAACGGTCGACCCGCTCGGCCGAATTCGTTGGGCAAACGACTAAGACACCCGGCAAGAAGTGCCGATGAGTTCTGGCAGGGACTCACCGGCCATGATTAAACGCACCATCGAGATCTCGCAGAAACCGGCGCACCTAACCGTTCGAAACGAGCAGCTCCTGTTGCTCTCCAGGGACGGTGACGAGCAAGAACCACCGCGGGCGTCGATCCCGTGCGAAGACATCGGCGTCGTGCTCGTCGAGCATGCCGGAACCACGTTCTCGCATGCGGCCCTCGAGCGGCTCCTGTATCACGGGGCCGCCTTGGTAATCTGCGGCCGCGACCACTTGCCGGCCGGCATGTTGCTGCCGGTCGGTGAGCATTCGCAGGTCGTTCCGCGGCTTAAACAGCAGATCGGCTTGGCCAAACCGCTTCGCAAGCAGCTCTGGAAGCAAATCGTCCAGGCCAAGATCCGCGCCCAAGCCGCCAACCTCGTGCCGGGCTCCGACGTTCGCTCACGCCTGCTCAACCTCGCCCGCAACGTCCGTTCCGGCGACCCGAACAACGTCGAAGCACAAGCGGCCCGGTCGTACTGGCAGGTCTGGTTGTCCGACCGGGGTAACATGGAGGATGGGCCACACACGCCGTTCAGGTCCGATCGTCTTTATTTTCGCCGCGATCCGGCTGGGCCACCGCCAAACAATCTGCTGAACTACGGGTATGCGATCATACGGGCCGCGGTGGCGCGAGCGATTGTCTCAGCCGGGCTGACGCCGGCGCTAGGCATCCAACATCATCAGCGTTCGAACGCGTTCTGCCTGGCTGATGATTTAATGGAGCCGTTGCGGCCGCTCGTGGATGACCGCGTACGCGAGCTGTGGTGCAGCGAGCAGGAAGCGCTGACGCCGCCTACCAAAGCTGCTTTGCTCGAGTTGCTGACACTTCGTGTCCGCACGGATGATGCGACGGGGCCGCTGATGGTGGGTTTGCATCGGTACGTCGCTTCGCTCGTGCGTTGCTTCGATGGGGCGGATCGCCGGCTTGCGATTCCGGTCGCGGAATTGGACGAATGCTGATCAGCGGGTATCGTTGCATGTGGCTCGTCGCTATGTTCGACCTGCCCGTCGATACGAAAGAGGCTCGCCGTGCTTACGCTCAGTTTCGCAAGTCGCTGCTCAAGGACGGCTTCACGCAGATGCAATACTCCGTCTACATCCGCCACTGCGCCAGCGAGGAAAATGCTGATGTACACGCTCAGCGTGTGCAGGCGGCCCTGCCAGGCGATGGCGAAGTGCGGCTGCTGGCTATTACCGATAAACAGTTCGAACGGATGCGCGTTTTCTGGGGCAAAACGCGCACACGGACCGAACAGCCACCCCGTCAGCTCGAGTTATTCTGAGCGACCTTTCCTCCAAGCTCTTTGTGGCCAGCCGCTTGCGGGGGCGGTAGTGTAATCGACCCCGGCCTGCGTGCAATCCGCAAC
>CAYUZU010000063.1:0-5952 GCA_964448675.1 uncultured Planctomycetales bacterium | reverse complement strand
CGCCGGTTTTCGGGGCGCCAACCACAACGTTGCGTTTCCGGTCGCGTCGTACGCCGCCGGGCGACCTCCAGATCCCATGCCCGACGAGCGTCGGGTTGGAGCGGAACGACTGCCAGCCATCCGGGCTGGACGTCGTGGGACGTGAGCTGCAGCGGCCTGTTGCCGGCGTGCACCACCAAGGGCAGCGGTCTCGTCCCCGCGCAGCTCAGGAATGCGCTGGAAGCCTTCAAGAAGCGGCTCAAGCTCACGCGGCTCGATGACGAATCGCCGCTGGGCCACGGTGCGATGGGCCGTGGGCGCCAGTCCGGCATCGTGGCGATCCCGCCGCCGACTCGGTATCCCCAGGCGGTATGGGACGAGTTGGTATGGCAGGGCAAGCTGCGCCGCGCGGGCCACGGCTTCTATGAGCTACGGGACGAATCGTGAGCCGCCGCACAGTGAAAGAAGCACGCCCGCGGAGAATCCTGGCCCCGCGCCAGCAACGTACCATTCCCTGCCGCAGGAGTAGGGCGTTGCCTGGCTTGGGCGGCTACAATGCCCTGGGCTTGGTCGTCGGAGCACGGCTCGTACGCGACATTCTGGTGCACGCTCTTTTCAAGCAGGAGAAACGGATATGGGTGATAAGGGAAAGAAAGACAAGGGAAAAAGGGAACAGCAGAAAAGTGCCCAGCGTACTCCGGAGGAAAAACGCAAACTGAAAAAGGAGAAGAAGGAGGAGAAGAAGAACAGATGAACCGGGCTCGTCGCGCCCGCGCTGCAGAGCCGGCGACATCCGTCCTATCCCACCCACACGGTATTCGACCGAGATCCGTGCATGATCGGCAATCCCCCGGATCCTGGTTCCGGCCCACCGCCGCGCCGTCGGCGTCCGCGCTATGCGGGCACACACCCACGCCGTTTTGATGAACGCTACAAGGAGCGTGATCCGGACAAGTACCCCGACATCGATGCGCACGTGCGCGCGCAAGGCCGCACGCCCGCCGGCACACATGTCCCGATCATGGTCGCCGAGGTCCTCGCCGCGCTCCGCCCGGCCCCGGGGGAGATTGTGGCCGATCTCACGGTGGGCTACGGCGGCCACGCGCTTGCGTTTCTCGAGCGCACCGCACCCGACGGCCGGCTGATCGGGCTCGATCTCGATGGCCCGCAACTGGAAGCGACCGGCCGCCGGCTCGCACAGGTCGTCGACCCGGCGCGCGTGCACCTGTATCACAGCCATTCTGCCGGCCTGCCGAAGCTGCTGGCGGCGAATGGCCTCGCAGGCGTGGATATCGTGTTCGCCGACCTCGGTCCCAGCAGCATGCAGCTCGACAATCCGGCCCGCGGTTTCTCTTACAAGCACGACGGCCCACTTGACATGCGGATGGACCCACGCCGGCCGCGCACCGCCGCCGATGTTCTCCGAACAATCACGTGCGCCGAGCTGGCGACGGCGCTGCGCGAGCTCGCGGATGAGCCGGCGCACCAACAGATCGCGCAGGCGATCAACCGGCGCCGGTCCGAGCGGTCCATCACCCGGACGGAAGAGCTAGTCGAAGTGGTGCTGGGCGCGCTGGGCCTGACGCGGCGGACGCGGCGCGCTGCCGTAACCGCGGGACAGTCCGAACTGCACCCCGCGGCTCGCACGTTCCAGGCGTTGCGAGTCCTGGTGAATGACGAGCTGCAGGGGCTCGAACAGTTACTCCGCGTGGCACCCGACTGCCTGCAGCCCGGCGGTCGCCTGGGGATCCTGACGTTTCACAGCGGCGAGGATCGCCGGGTGAAACACGCGCTGCGCGACGGTCTGCGCGGCAACGTGTACGCCCGGATCGCAGAGCAACCGGAGCGATCCAGCCCCGCCGAGCGACGCAGCAACCCGCGCAGCACGCCCGCGAAGTTTCGTTGGGCGGTACGGGCAGGGCCCACGGATTCAGCGCCCGACGAGCGCGACTCACCGCCTGACACATGAATGCCAGCCTTCCCGGCTGAACGTCATGGGGACGACGCCGTCGACCGGTGCGCCCGGTCGGCCCTGACCTTCTATACACGTCGAGACGCGTAAGCCGCGACTGCTGGCACGAACAGATGAGGCGTTCTTGGGCCCGTACCGCGGCCCTCGAAGCCGAATCAGCCCTGATCCGCCTCGGAAGGCAGGTGGAACAGCTTGCGCGCCTGTTCAACAAACTGCTCGTAGTCGTGGACGTGTAAGCCCTCCTGCCAGCGCTGGTTCCAGACCATCTTCGCAGAACTTGGCCACCACTCGAGGCGGTTGCGCCCCTTGATGAGTATCCAGTGGTGTCCGTCGTTCTTGATCATGATCTCGATGCCGTGAGACTCCGCGAATTTGCGCACGGTCTCCTGGTTGTCCAAGTTGATCTGGCGACGTCGCCAATGGCGGTCCATCGGCGCTTCGCCGGCTCGAAATGGCACCCGTTTGCTGCGCCCTACCGATCGTCGATCTCCGTATTTGGGTGCCATGCTCATATTCTGGCCGATGAGGCGGACGTTGGGAATGCCGGCGACGACCCCAGCAAGCCGCTACCTTCCAGGATGGACGCGACCATCTGCGTGTCAGCCCGTGCGTTCGGCGCACAGGCGACGTACGCCTCCATACCCGTGTGAAAACCGACGATATCGACACCCAACTCGTCGAACTCATGGTCACGCTCCATCGGGTTCGCAACCACCTGAGCGAGAATCGCATCATAGAACTGCCCCGTGACGTCGCAGTCTTCTCCGTGGTCCGCAACGCGCCGCCGCGCCCGGGCACGAATCACGGCCGGGTCGTCGCACGCGGTCCTGATCGCAATCACGTGCGCATCGAACGCGCGCGCTTGCGCATACACCCAGAAGCGCCGGGCGTAGTCGATGAAACTTCCGTCAAGCACGACCGACTCTCCCGTGGCAAGGACGGTCCGGGCTCGGGGCATGAGCTGCCGGTACCGGTCCAGGCGTTTCCGGCCGTCAAGTGTTCCATCCGTGACGACAGAGCCGTGCTCGTGCGTGGCCAGGAGACGGATGCCGAGGCACTTCTCCAGGTGCTTCGCGATCGTTGTCTTGCCGGTTAAGGGGGGACCGTTCATGAAGATGATGCACTGGCGAGAAAGGCGGGAGCGTGCAGGAACTGGTGCGAACGGGCGCGCTGTATCGATCGCTGTGTTCATGGCTCAACTCCGCGGCGGCGGCGCGCCGCTGATCCGACCGCAACGCGCGATCGGCTTCGAGCACATACGCGGCGACGGCGCCTCCGCCACCATCCAGTATCGCTGCGCGCGCATGCATCACGATGCCGGGTGGCTGACGTCTGACAGACGGCGTGGCGACGCGGGGTGGGAGTGTGGAATAGTCACGGGGGGCGCCTCGAAGCGATAGCCGACGCTCAACGTCTCTGCCAGGCACCCCGGCACATGCTCCTGCAAGTGTTCGACCTTCCCCGCCCCGGCTTGCGAGTCGGCGAAGGTCTGCCGTAGGAGCGGCTGCGCATCGTCCCCATGCATTCGACAACCGATGTCCGTTTGGCCGCGCAGCCCGTCCTGTGGCACGTGCGCGGTGCGTGTAGCGAAAACGTCAATGGTCGTCGCGGTACTTGCGCAAGTGTCGCCGCCCCAGCACGTTAGAGTTGTGAACGAGCAGCCCCTTGATACGTCGCGATGTCAGGCTCGCCCACCGGTAGTTGCTGGCGAGACGCAACCAACAAGCCGTGGTAGCCGGCCGCATCCGACCTCCGGATTCAGTGCCCGGAGGTCGGCTCTCGAGCGAGAAACCGGCCGGTGCACTGCATGGGATCGGGTCGTGCTGATCACTGACGGGCGATCGCCCACTACGCCGTGAACCCAGAATTCAGCGATCGACCTCAACGGTCTGCACGACTTCGATGCGGCGAGACCAAGTCGCTGCGGGGGGCAACGCGGCCGTTTCATCTTCGCCCCACCGAGCCGGTGGCTTGGCCCACGCGAGGCTGGGACCTACCGCAAAATACAGGACGGCGCGAATCTGCAGCGGGCCGGCCTGATCGGGCATGACCGAGGTGCAGATGCGGTAGCTGTCATCATCGAGCAAGCCGGCATAACTCGCTCGGTGCCGTCGCGCAAGCGCCGTCTTGTCGTCACCCACGAAGAACCCACCGAAATACACGATCTCGTCGATGCCGGTCGGTGGATTGCTGTGGCGGAATCTCGATCCGAGGCTCACTTCGAAGGGAGCACCAACCGAGGCCATCGCCGGCGCATCGATCCAGACGTCGAGCATATCACGGAAGTAACGCTCGGTCAGATCGGTGGTCAGCGCGCCGCCGGATACTTGCGTCCACAACCACGTACCTTCCCTACTGTCGAGGTAGTCATCGCGGAGACGCTTGTCCAACAAGCCGATCGCGAGTCGCCGCCGTTGTTCGGGAGTAAGTTGGCGGCCCCCAAGCTCCGACCACTCCGCCGTCGTGAACCCTTGGCTTGTTGTGGCACTTCCGATCAGCGTGCTGGTCGGAAGTAGGCGGAGCATGCGATCTCTCAGCGAGGACGGTGCGACCATCAATAGCGCGGCGGCCGCAAAGCACCCGTACGCCAGCCAGAGGTGCAGCGGCCTGCGAGCGGCTGCGCCGGTGATAATGCCGCCTGGCTGGCTCCAGTCAGCACCACATTCTGAGCACCGTTGCGGATTCTCACCACCTGGGGCACGTTGATAGCCACAGGATGCGCAGTGCTGTGTCTTCCCCGCGCGCTTTCGGTGCAAGCTGAGATAGAATACGCCAGTTCCCACGAGGACGCCCATCAGCAGCGCCGGCAGCGTGCGAGTCGCCGAAGCGATGCCCTGTATCCAGCACAGTATGATGAACGCGCCGAGCATGAGCACAAAGATCGCCAAAGTGTTTGCGTAGATGCTCTTTTCGGCGAGTTCTCTCCACTTGATGAGCCACTGACGCCACGACGGGCTCTTTCCCCAAGGGCGCAGCCGTCGTGGTTCGAGTGCGTAGTCGACCCAGTACGACTGCAGTTCAGCGCCCGTATACGGGACGTCACAATTGGGGCAGTTGCCGTTCGACAATGCAGCCGGCAATGCTGTCCGGCAACGTGGACAAAGATGGCCGTCGCGTCTCGGCACCTCTTCGAGCAGGAACAGCTCGACGCGGATGCGGTGTGCGACCACAGCGAGCACGGCTATCAGCGTGACAGCGGCCAGAATCACCCACACCATTCGACCGGCGTGCTCGCCAAAGCCCAATGAGAAGGCGGAGGGGAACATCCACCACGCGAACAGGGGCGGTCCTGCACAGAACACCACGCACATCGCTGCGCCGAGAATCCGCAGGCGTATCCGCCACCGCAACTGTCGCCTCCATGGGCCATGCGGATCGTGCCAACTCATCAGTGCGGAACCTCGTTTTGGGGGCTTACACGTGTTGCGATTCGCCCCGCAGCGCTGCTGTCCGCCCGAGTGCCCTCGGATCTGGCGACATTGTACACCGTAGCGCGATCCAGCAGAGCCCTTCGGATCGTCATTTCACCATACGTCGTTCTGTCCGCGGCGTGGCGTTCGTCCCATTTGGGGCGTATGAGCGCGGAGCTGCGGAAGAGCCTGTCGACCCGCGCCGCGTTTCCTCCGGTCCAGAAGGCCAGCATCGCGCAGAGGGCCAGGTCGGCGCGGGAATGGTCGCCGCCGTGCTCGTCCAAGCTGCCCGTGTCGTACAGCTGGGAGAAGCGCTCGCCGTTCTTGGCGCGGCGGGCCCGGCCGAGAAGCGCGGCATCTGCGAGCGAAGCAGCGTCGCGCCGCGGTCCCGCACGGTGTCCCGTCGCGGGCGTGGCTGCCCTATGAAAGTACCGGTCCCAGAGCTCGTTGATCTCGGCTTGGCGTGGTTCAACCGAGTCTGGCACGCTTCCGATCCGCGCACCGGCGCGTTGCGCCCCTGCTGCTGCACCCAGCGGTCGTTGGGATGATACGTCGGCGGACTGAGCAACACCTTCCGTGTGCCGACATGGA
>CAYUZU010000062.1:0-6371 GCA_964448675.1 uncultured Planctomycetales bacterium | reverse complement strand
CGAAACTTCGTGACCAAGGTGGTCGGCGGCATCAGCGATGCGCTGGCGGCCGGGGACATCACGCTGGCGGCCAAGATCCTCTGGCTCGGACTCAAGCTCGCTTGGCAGGAGGGGGTCAGCGCGCTGAATCGCACCTGGCTGCAGGTCAAGCGCTTCACGCTGACCCAGGCCCAGCAGATGTGGAGCGGCCTGCTGAGCGGCGCGGCGTTCGTCTGGCATGCCCTCAAGGTCGGCTGGATCGAAACCACCGCATTCCTGGGGCGCACCTGGAATCGGTTCACAAGTTTCCTGGCGCTGAGCTGGGCCACCCTCAAGAATGTCGCCTCCAAGACGCTGAATCACATTCGCGGCCTGTTCGACGAGACCTTCGACGTGGACGCGGCGAACCTGGTCGCCGATCAGGCGCTGGTGGCCACCGAGCAGCGCCTCGAGCAGGAGAAGAGGTCGCAGCTCGATCAGCTGGAACGCCGGCGCCGCAGCCGGCGCGAGACCGAGCAGCGGATCCACGAGGGCACGCTGCGCAACATCATCGATTCCGAGGATCAGGCGCTTGCCGATCTCGATGCCGCCACCGATCAGCAGCTGCAGCGCACGCGTGAGCAGCTCGAAGAAGCGCGTCGCCAACTCGCCGACGCCCTGGCCGAAGCGAAGCGCAAGCGCCGGGAGTCGGAAGCCGAGGAAGGCGCGAGACCCACCGCGCCGCGCAACCTGCTGACCGAGCTGCAGCAGCGCCTGGAGGGGATCGGCGACGTCATCGCCGACAAGATCACCGTCACCGGGACCTTCAATCCGCTGGCGGTGCAGGGCCTGGGCGCCGGACGCGACGTGGCCGAGCGCACCGCGCAGGCCTCGGAACAGACCGCCAAGCACACCAAGCGCCTCGTGGAAGCTGCGTCGCGCGGCGGATTGACGTTCTCCTAGGAGCGACTCATGCCGATCACCGTCGATGAGAAGTTCGACAGCCGCCAGGTCACCATCGGCAGCCGGCCGACGGCGGAGCTGCGCTACACGATCCGGGGCACCGCCGACGACGTGGCGGCGCGAACGGCGTTGGAAGGGGCGGCGCCGGTGGTCTATGACCTCTATGGCGACGGCCTCTCGCTGCTGCCGCGCGACAGCGCATCGGTCGAGCCCCTGGGTACCGACCTGTGGGAGGGGGTCGTGCGCTACGGCGTCGTGCCCCAGGAGGACGAGTCGACGTTTTCCTTCGATACCGCGGGCGGCAGCCGTCACATCACGCAGAGTAAAGAGACCGTCGGCGCCTACGCGCCGCCCGGCGTGACGCCGCCGAACTTCCAGGGAGCCATCGGCGTGACCGGCGACAGCGTCGAGGGCGTGGACATCACCGTGCCGGTCTACCAGTTCGCCGAAACGCACTACCTGCCGGATGCCCTGGTCACGCCCGCGTACAAGCTCACGCTCTTCCAGTTGACCGGACGCGTGAACGACGGAGCCTGGAAGGGATTCGCTGCCGGGGAGGTGCTGTTCCTCGGCGCGTCCGGGGCGAAGCGCGGCCTCGGACCCTGGGAGATCACCTATCGCTTCGCGGCCGGTCCGAACGAATCCGATCTGACCGTCGGCGCGATCACCGGCATCGCGAAAAAAGGCTGGGAGTATCTCTGGGTACGCTACGCCGACACCGAGGACACCGCCGCCAAGGCGCTGGTCAAGCAGCCGCTCGCCGCGTATGTCGAACGGGTGTACGAGGAAGGCGACTTCGCAGGGCTGGGGATCGGAGTGTGACGCATGACCGATCTGCATAAAGTCACCACCGGCGCGCCGCTTCGTCTCTCGGCCGAGACGTTCAACAGCTTCATTGACGCGGCCCGGGATCATCGGCAGCGCCTTCAGACGCTGTCGCGCACGCCGCAGCGCGAGCCGACATTCTCCCATCGGGTCACGGTGCGCAATGCCTCCGGCGGTGATCGGGAGCGCTTCCACGTGCTGGCCCTCGACACGGTCATCCTCACGCCGACCGACAACGCCGAGGCCTTCCTGAACGGGCCGGCCTTCGAGGCCATCGTGCCGACCGCGGCGCTGCGCGAGCGGTTCGTCATCCTGCAGGCGCCGCTGCCGGCGGGCGGCATCGGCCACGGCCTGATCGGCGGCGTCTCGCCGGTGCAGATCGATGTGAGCGACGAGACTCATGATACGGCGGGCGCGGCCGACGGCATCGCGAGCCACCTGGTCAGCGGTACGGGTGCGGCGCGCATCCTGTGGAAGGGATCCGGCACCGGTCTGGTTTGGGCGGTGGTTCAGTTCCCGATCGGCGGCACGGCCGTGGAAGGCACACCGCTCAAGGTCGCCCGCATCACCGGCAAGGCGGGCACGGCCGCACCTTATCTTTATACCGGGCTCGAGGTGGAACATGACGGATCCAGTGAGTTTGCGCCGGAGAATTACCTCGAGGTCCCCGGCGGCGACGATCTCGGCTGGACGCTGATCAACGCCCAGGAGATCGGTGATGCCGGTCTCGGCGTCGCGCCGCTGCCGATCGGGGCCATCGTGGGCTATACCCCGCACGGCAGTCGCTTCCTCTGCACCGCCTCCAACTACCGGGGGACCTATTGATGGGTGTGTTCGAGCTCATCCAGACCGATCCCCAGGGGCGCGTGTGCGAGACTCACGCGCTGCCCAACCATCTCATGTGGCGGGCCCACGCGCGGGTGCTGCGCGCGATGTTCCCGCCGCAGAGCGGCACGTTCACCTTCCAGATGGGCTTCAGCGGTCCACTGCAGTGCGCTGCCTACGAGCGGCCGAACTGGGTGAGCGATCCGCTCGCCTTCGATCGACGCCTGTCGCTCACCGATGTGACCGGCGACGAAGCCAACGAGGGCGGCGCGCCGTCGTCCGAGATCCGCGATCTGTTCGGTTACGAGCGGCGTACCATCACCTGGTCGGTCACGCGCGACGGGCGCGGCGCCTCCATCGATTCCGGCTGGACCACCTGGACGAATCGCGTGGCCTGGCAGCGTCACGGCGACTGGTCACCCGATCCGACACCCACCGCGTGGACCGATTGCCCGCGCTCCGAGCACCAGGAGCACGGATTCCCCTGGTGCACGCCGCGCATTCATCCCGACTGGTGGACGAACAATCCGTACGACGTGAACTGCGAAGATTGCGAGCCTCATACGCCGTGGAGCCTGAGTCACTACCCGGTGGACGTCATCTTCATCCTTATTCAACAGAGCGGCGAAAACGAGGAACTCTTCGCCGCGGCGCGGCTGCGGGCGCCGACGTATTTTAGGATGGGGGCGACGCTGCGCTGCCGGTATCGCGGGAGGTTCGGCTGATGGGCGTCTCCAGCGAATTCACGTACCACATGGCCCGGAAGCTGTGGCTCGGTGTGTCCGATCCCTTCAGCAACCGACAGCTCGTGCCGCTGACCCTCGGCGCGAGCTCCCTCGATCCCGAGGCGATGTACGATCCGGCATGGGCGGCACTGCCCCCGAAGGCCATCGGCGACTGGTCGATCGAGGCGTACGTCGCTCCCGGCGATCCGCCGCCGCCCGAAGAGACACTGCCATACGCATTCCTGACCGTGCCGCCGGCGCCGTGGAGCCATGCCGGTCCGTCCGTGGTGGTGCGCACGCTCGCCGTCATCGCCTGGAACATCTCGCGCCCCGTGCCCGCCACCGATCTGCTCATCTGGCAGGGGCTGGACGCGCCGGTCACATTGTCCGACGGCGACACGTTCGCCGTGACCGAACTTCGCTTCGAGCTGGCCGAACTGGCCGATGCGGAGGTTGACCATGCCCTCTGACCACGCGGTCCAGGCCACGGCGCGGATGATCTATGAGACCGCCTCCCACGGCGACGGCGCCCGACACACGATCGGTACACCCCATCAGATGGTCTGGGCGGATCTGCGCGATCCGGATCTGGTGCAGCGATTCCGTCATGCCCTCGAACAGCTGGAACGGCTGTGCTACGCGCTCTTCGGATCGCGTCCGCTGCAGTATGCCCCGTACATCGACTGGACGCATCGTCTTCATCCGCGCTGTCTCTGGGGACCGGAGCAGTGGGAACCGCAGTGGTGCGTCGATCTGCCGCCCAACTGCAATGCATATTACTGGCATTTCCACGAGACCGGCGCCCTGGGCGACAACGGTTCACAGGCGGTTCGGCCGATCGTGCCCGGTAAATCGCGCAGCGGCGATCCGATGCGCCAGATGCTCGATACCGAGTCGCGCGCGTTCAACCGGGAGCATGTTCCCATCGGCAGCGTGACGCGCAGTGGCAATCAACCCGCCTACGGCGGGCAGGCGACCTTCGATCCGCGCGGCACCGGCGACTTCGGCGGCGATCCCGCGCAGATCGGCGCCGACGGCGACGTTCACATCGACGGTGATGACGTTACGATCACCTATACCCCGCCCGAAGGCGCCGAGTGGGTCCCGTGGATCGACGGCGTCAAGCTGCACTGGGATAACGGCAGTACCTCGGACATCGTCGCCATGACCGCTACCGACGGCGTCTGGTCGGGGGTCATTCCCGCGCAGTCACACAACACCGAGGTGCGCTGGTGGCTCGAGCTGGAGGTGGATCTCTCCATCCGTCCCGGCGGCGGGCCGATCTACACGGTGTACGAGCCGGGCGACACGCAGCCGCCCACCGTCGACGACACCGAATATACATACGTGGCGTATTCCCACTGGAGTCCGTACCCCTACGGCCTGCCGGAACTGTGGGACCTCTGCGCCAAGGGCACCGATCGCTATGCATTCACGCCGGACGAGACGATCCAGCCGGCGCTGATCAACCTGGCCCGCTTTATCCTGACCTGGATCGGGGATCGGTATTCACACTCGCCGAAGCTGACGCCCGATCCGCCGGCCTGCTGCGTCGACACGCGCATCCGGTGGCGCTGGTCGGGCAGTGCCCCCTGGCCGCACCTGGTCGGCGGCGGCAAGGATCCCGACGATCACATCAGCCCGCTCCACAATCGCAGCGATCCCGCTTCGGCCGTCGAGACCGCCCGGTTCTCCTGGCGCGGCGCCGACAAGTATTACGGTCACGCGCCCGACGGCATCGAGAACGATACCTACGGCGACGGCGTCTCCTGGCTGCCGATCCCCGAGCGTTTGCAGCTCGATCACTGGGCGGCCATGGATCCCAACATCTGTGACATCTACTTCACCGGTCGGAATCGCGGGCTGCGCGAAGGCGACGTCATCGAGCGGGCCCATCTCGAGGAGATCATCCACGCGGTCGACTACCTGGTCACCGAGGGGCTCTGGACGCAGGCGCCGGTCAAGGTACGCAAGATCACGCCGGACTGGGCGGTCTGGGAGGGTCACGGCTGCGGCGAGTGGGACGAACGGATCGACGGTTATTATGCCAGTCCACACTTCGATCCGAACCAGATGCGCTGCTATGCCGATCCCTTCAACGCGATACCCTACGATCCGCCGGACGACTGGGATGCGTGCTGGAACGAAGGACCGCACGGCGTCTGCCGGATGGCGCAGTGGCGCCAGGATCGCCATTACGCCGGCTGGGACGGCAGCAGCCTTCTGCGCGACATCACCAGTTGGAAACGCTGGCAGATCCGCTGCTCGGAAGAGGTGTACGGTCCGCACGCCTCCTGCCTGGAGCCGTCACTCTTCAATGGCGATCCGAGTTACTTCGGCGGCGGCTGGGTGCGCATGGACTGGGGATCGCAGACATATCAGGGCGATCCCTTCGACTGCGCCAAAGAGTGCTGGTCGGTCAACTGTGGCTGGGGCGCGTATCTCTGCGGGCCCGAGCGCTGTCCGGGCGGATGCGATGCCTCGCACGGCAACGCCTGGTCGAAACCCCGCTGGGATGCCGGGTGCCCCGCGCCGCAATCGGCCTGGACGGGACGCTCCCACGGCAATTGTTTCGGCGATACCCATCATTGCGGGATCGATGTGCTGACCGACGAGCATCGCATCGCCTTCGAGAGCGTGCGGAAGGTCTGGTTCCGGGGCGGGGCGTATCCCTGGATGCAATGGGATTGCGGGCTGCCCACCCCCGAGTCCGAGAGCACCTGCAGTTGCGGCGGCAGCTTCCCGAACTGCTTCCCCATGGACGATCGCCCGGAGATCCCAGGTTATGACGATTACCTGGATCTCGACGGGGCGGAGTTGTGCACCGCCTCCATCCTGGAAGGGACCGACTTCCAGGGCGAGATCCACAACTGCGGGTTGCACAGCGCGTCGGCGTGCGGTCAGAACGAGGTGTGGGTCGCCGTCGATCTGCATCTCGACGCGTTGGCGCCGTACGCCCGCCATCCCGATCATCCCTATCCCACGCCGCCGGCGCCCGGAACATCCTGGCCGCTGATGTCGAACCTGCGTCCGTACGCGCCGAATCCCGATCCCGAGTTCGAGCCGTTGATCACC
>CAYUZU010000061.1:0-6403 GCA_964448675.1 uncultured Planctomycetales bacterium | reverse complement strand
CCATGAGCACGAATGCGAGGTTCGTCTTGCCGGCCCCGCTGCGGCCCGCGATCAGTACGTGCTCTTTCAGGCGGCGGGCGCGTAACAGGAACGGGGAGTGCGGGCGGCCGGCGTATTGCACGCTGCCCAGCGGGACGTCGCCGGCGGTGCAGAAGGACTCAGAAGGGGGCGGGAACGGCGTTCGGTCGGGAGTGAAGCTCTGCTGCAGGTGTCGACCGGCGAGCAGTTCCAGCGTCTGTTCGATCTCGGCCTTGCGGGCGTAGTCCGACTCGGCCACGTACGCCGTCCATAGCTGTTCGATCTTGCTGCCCAGTACAGGCTGGAGCTTGCGGCAGAGCTCCTGTACGCGGGACAGCATCAACGATCACCTCGGGTCGGAGCCAGCAGCTCGGCCTTGCGGACGGCGCTGGTGTACTGCTGTGCCCACGCGGGTACCGCCTGGCGCAGGCGCGAGACGTCCCGCCACAAGGAGACGCGCTCCTGACGCTGCTGGAGGTACAGGTTCTGTAGGAGGGATTGCAGGTTGTCGAGTTGACGGTCGCTGGGCTGGCCGCGTTCGGCTTCCCAGGCGTGCAGGGCGTTGGTCGCGGCGCACTTGGCGAGTTCCAGTTCGTAGAAGTTGTGCGTGTAGATCGCGTAGCGTTGGCGGACCTGGTAGATCGCGTCGTCCAAGCCCAGCCAGCCGGCCTCGCGTCGGTCGTAGAAGGCTGCGGTGGCCGGGTCGTGGGTGGGCACGGCGAGGGCGCCAGTATCGAGGATCTGGTTAAGGGTCTGACGGTCGGGGTTGTGCGCGGAAGGGCTTGGCGGGGAACGGCTATGTGACGTGCCCGACCGTACCGCGTACGTCTCGCGTCGACGGTACGCGCTGTATGGGTGGTACTGATTTTCCATGTCGAGGGGCGCTGCGGCGGTCTTGAACTCCATGACGATCACCTCCAGGGTGCTACTGGAAGGTGGTAAAGACGCGCAGGTATTTAAGCTTTTCGCTACTGGCCGGTAGCGACAGCGGCCAGCGCCGGCCGGTGCCACCGAAAGATACTTAAGGGCGTCGTCGCCACCGCCACGTAGGAGGTGAAAACTGTGCATCTGGCGAAGACCTGTTACCTGTATGCAGCGGCCCACCACGCCGCGCGCCGCGCGAATACCCTTGCGGCGAAGCTCACGCTCGATCCAGACGCCAAGCGCGAGCTACTCCGGGCCGAGATCGACTTCCAGAGCTGGTTCGTCGACTCGTGCCAGGAGGCGCTCCGCGACAACCCATGAGCACCGTGGCACCGGCTGAGCCACGACTACCCCAGCTTGCCAGTGGCCCACTCCCCCACCCGGTTGATGTCGGCCTGCCGCGTTTCCGCCCCCTGCTCAATCATGAACGCGAAGGCTTGTTGCAGGCAGTAGATCACCAAGGGGATCTCGTTGCGCCCGAAACTCCGCGACGACTTCCACACGCCGTCCTTCGCTTGATAGCTGCGCTCCACGCTGGCCTTGAGCACAGGCACGGTGCGCCCCGCCACCTGCATCTCATTCTGCCAAACCGCACACGACACGCTGCCGGCCCGAAACTTCCGCACTGGGCTTTGTTCTTCCATTCTCATCACCTCGCGAACCCACCGTCTGACGCGGCAGGTCTCTTCGCAACCAGCGGAAGAGACCACGTCCTTAATAAGTGCGGCGTAACGCGTGCCGAATTCACGGACGACCGAGCCGCGCCAACGCCCGCTGATACGCCTGCTCGACACGCCCGGCACGGTAGGCGCGCAGGTCCGCAATCTCCCCCCGCAGTTCGTCTGCCGCACGTCTCAGCCGCAACACGGCCAACACGTCGTCGCTTTCCACGTGCTCTGGCGCCAAGACGCCCAGATCTACCCACTTGAGCACGAAGTACGCTCGGGTGGTGAGCCGCCGCCGCACGATATCCAAGGTGATCAATACGTTACGCAGCTGCTCCCGCAGCTTGTCCATCTTGTACCGCGCCTCGTCGAAGGCGCCGTAGGTACGCTCGAAGTCGACCGTAGCAAACGCTCCCCAGTCGACCCGCCCCTCCTCGTCGATGGACGACCGAAGGGTAGACCGCGGCTTCCCGGCTGGTAGCGCCAGGACCGGCCCCCACTCCTGCAGCGCCACCCACCGCTCGAGCTCATGCTCATCGAGTAGCTCTTCGTCTTCGAGCCCCGGAACGCTCCCCCACCCGCGCGGTTTCTCCACCCGCACCGCGGCTGACACCGGCACTTCGATCTGCTCACCGTCGCTCGTTTCGTACGTCGTTTCACTTTCCATCTTCATCCTCCGGCCCTTCCTCTTTCCCTGGGCCCCTCACCCCTGGGGGCCCAGGGAATGCCGGCCGAGGCCCAATTCACGGGCACCGACGCACGCATGCAGGCGGGGAGAGCTTTATGATTCCGGTGGCGATGAGCCACCGGGACAATAAAGGTTTCCCCGCGGAGAGCCCGGACCGTCTACGATGCCATCCGCCCGAGCATGCGCTCCCTCTTCGGCAACTCGAAATCGACGAACTCGATCACACCGCCGGGGGCTACGACGGAACGTAACCGCCTCGAATCGACGAACCAGACCTGCCCCTGCCACGGCATGGTCGGCAAACGCCGCAGACGTCCCGGCGCCGCACTGAGAACGCTCCCCGGTCCACGGGCCGCGTCGGCAACCTCGTGCGCCACGCTCATCATCGCCTCCGCACGACCCGCTGACCACGCCGGCCGCAGAACGCACACAAATCGCCATGCCGCATCTGCGACCCGCAACCACGACACATCCATGGATACACGACCACCTGCGGCAACACCTCAGGCACGACCACGCGACCTACCGAACGATCGCCGCTCACCCGCCGCTCCAACCCTCCCGTAGCAACTTGCTGCGCCGACCTACGCCCCTTCGCCAGGACACTCGGGACGAGATACTTAGCTCTGATTTCATCCATGCTTCCACCTCCGATTCCGACGCCACACCGAGTGGCTCTCGCACTTCCGAGAGAGCCACCGAGACCGTTGCCGCGGAGGGGGCCTTGAGCGGACCCTCCGATAAACCTTTCAGGCCCGCAGGGCCGGCCCCGTCAGGGGGAAAGGTGTACGAAAGAGGGTCTGCGTGCCCCCGGAGCGGATCAATGAGAACAATAGGAAGAGTCGGTATTTCGAACACCCCGTAGCTGCAGTTCCTAACGGGACTTACAGCGCCGGTCGGGGTGCGGAAACTGCCGGGTTGCCGGCGACGATGAGCGACCTTTCTGAACACTTGGCGGCTGTTTTCCGCACAGCAGCCCCGCCGGCGACGACCCTGAAGACTCGCGGCCGGCGCTTGCCGGTCCGGACCCGGATGCGTTTCGATTGAGGGGAAGGGAGCGCGTTTACGATGCGCGTTCGAGAGGCAGCGACGCGGCCAGCGCTGGGCCGAGGATCGACTGGAGGGCAGTCTGGTCCCGCCCGCCGCGCGCCCAGATCGCTGCCGACAGGCCATCCTTGAACATCCGTTGCTCGTCCGTTAGCCACACGAAATCCGACGGCGGCATGGCGCGCGTCAGCTCGCAGAGCGCTGCCAGCCGCGATTCCGACGTCGTGAGAAACAGCAGTCGGAATCCGTTCAGCGGGTGGCGAAACACATCCTGATAGTGCTTGTACGCGCGGTTGCGGAAACAGGCCTGGTAGTTCGCCAGCTTCTGTCGCACATCCCGCCGGTGCCGCGCGGGGCTCGCAAGGGTCTCGGTCCCCATGTCCACCTCCAGGAAGAACAGCAGGACCTTGCCAGTCTCGCGATCACAGATGGTGAAGGCGCCGTCCGGTGTGAAGAAGACCGGTCGGCCGCCGTCCTTTGGCGGAATCGTCGCCGTCAGAGGGCTGCGCTCGCCGGCTGCGGGTACCACGGACGGCGAGGTTGGCGCCAGGAAATGCCCCTGCAGGCGTGGACGTTGACGCCCGAGGTGAACCATGTGA
Source organism: uncultured Planctomycetales bacterium (assembly GCA_964448675.1). Lineage (GTDB taxonomy): Bacteria > Planctomycetota > Phycisphaerae > UBA1845 > Fen-1342 > CAYUZU01. The sequence continues at coordinate 2,462 of CAYUZU010000061.1, read as the reverse complement.
AGCCTGAACCAATTCACAAGCAGCTGGTGCTCGATATCGCGTACGCCGTCGCCGGTAACCGCGTCGGCCCGCAGCTGGCGCCGAATGGCCTCACGATTCTGCAGGGCCGCGACGCCCCCTGCCGTCAGACTGAAGACCAGCTCGGGCCGCCCACGGCCATGACCATGCCGGCGGGGCCGCCCCACCAGCAGGCCCTCACGTTCCAGCGCACGCCAACGCCGGCCCAGACCAGCGAGTGACCGCTGCTGAAGGAGCGCGATTTGACGTAGCGTGAGCAAGCGATATTCGGCAAGGTCGATCAGGGCGCGAACGTCGTGATCAGTTAACGAAACGCTCATTCCAACGGCTCCTCGCAAGAGTCGATTCCCCGAAAGAGAAGCGGCTCACTTCGGGAACGCGTTCCAGTCCTGCCTGCCCCCGGTTGGAGAGGGTACGTGCGATCCGCCCACCCACCTGCCGCCATGGCCGAGCTGATCCAATATGGCACGCGGTCCGGCGATAGGCGGCAGCCAGCGAGCGGAGCGTGCTACCGAATTGCAACTGCAAGGCCACTGAACTTCACACCGCCGAAAGTCGCCGCGTCGCTTGTTTGTGACGCCGCGACGCCCCGGACCTCGACTCGCCTAAATCGAGTAGAGCTCGCGCGTTAGAACTTCACGCGGCGACCGAGGTGCTTTCGACCGTGCGGGCGGTCGACGGCGGCCGCAGCAGGCATGCTCGCTGGCAAGGACTACTAAACCCGCGCCTGCGCCCCCGAACGAGGCCACAACCTTCGGGGTCAAACCCCGAACGTCCAAGCCTAGAACCAATTCACGTCAAGCGCGGATAAACAACCTCACTGATGCTTCGTGCGCAACACGTAGGCATCACCGAGAGCATTCGCCCCGCTCGCCGGTGCAATGTCGCGGCCATGCGCCGACGCAGCGTGCCCCGCCACTCAGGGCACCAGTAGGCCAACTCCCTCTCGTACGCGCCCCAACTACGCTTGAAGTTCCTCAGCCCAGCATTGTGTCCCCCGGTACGCCCAAGATCGAGGCTCCTCATACCCCTCTCTGCGGCATCTTCAATCGCGTTCCACAACAAGATGTGGTTCGGATGAAGCGGCCAATACTTGATCAGCGATGCCGAGTATTTGTAGCACACATACTGACTGTCGTGGATGAACACTGCGGCCGCCACAGCACTATCACCCGCCCTCGCGATCTTCACATACACGTGCCCCGCCTCCCCAACCCACTGCCATAGCAGCTTGAAAAATGCCCATGGTTGCCATAGCGCGCGCAGTCGGCGCCGCGTCGCAACATGCAAGTCGAAGAAGACTTTAAGCGCATCTACGTCGCGCCTCGTTTCCACCCTTATCGCACCTACCCTCTCGTTCTTCCGCACTCGCTGCTTGATCTGCGTTGTACTGCAGCGCTGCCATGCCACCTTCGCGCCTCCCGACAAATCTACTTCATGCCATGTCCCAACTACTCGCGTGTGTCTGCATTGACATAACGTCTCCTTGACTTCTATGGCCCCTGCGCCTCGCTCGTGGGCAAACGAAAGCAACGCACTGGCGGCGCTCTCGCAGTCATGCCTCTGTATCAACGCGACATATCGATCAGTATAGGGCACCGACAGAAGTCGTCGTCCCATCATTACCTGGTCACGGCACACCAGCGGAAGCCCGCCAACTACCCGGCCGTTCTGTGTGCCAAGAAGCATGTAAACGGGTGCTTGACAAAACTCCTCAAGGAACCGCAGCCATGAGCTACTGTGAAAAACGTTGGCCTGGGGGTGTGAGCGGGCAAAACTGTCCCACAGCGGTTCCGTCTGGCTATCCATTCGTGACACGCACCAGCGCGTAGGCCTTTCTGTGTCACATGTGTCATTCATGCTGCGTCGCCTAATGATCACTTATCGTGACGCGATATGCGATGGGAACGCCGCAACCAGCCTATCCGTGTCGATCGGGGCCGCACGACGCCCATACTTGTCGTACCACCGTTGTGCATCCGCAATATCACTAAACGCAAAGCACTTTCCAGATACATCAATACTCGAAAACCAGTCATACCACTTAACCATACCACGACTGTGCTTATTGAGACTCCACGCCCATGGGATGCCATACGCGTGAGCCAGAATCGCAACATGCAGCGCTTCTGTAAAAACGAACTGTGATGCAACAATAGCATCGATGGCCACGAACGGGTCCATCCGTGTGGACAGCACCTCGCCGTATCCAATGCGCGGTGCTTCCAGATTATCATAGTGTGTGAAGTACCGTATCACGGCCGTTGGATACGGACGAGGCTCGTAAATGCGAGGAATCAGGATCGCAGGATCTCCGACTGGCGTATCCCCTCGTAGCTTGAACCACGTACGCGTAATGTGGCCGCGCACGGCGTAAAATGACCAATGTTGTCAGCGATCACCCAAAACCGGCCACTGATTATCACTTGAAAACCGGCCATTTT
>CAYUZU010000060.1:0-6494 GCA_964448675.1 uncultured Planctomycetales bacterium | reverse complement strand
AGAAACTGGCTTGTACATTTCTAGGCCCCCATCCCGCGCGATTTCCACTCTGTGACCCCAAGAACCCGGAATCCACAAGCACTTTTCAGGCCGGGCGGAAAAAGACCGCCTCGCCGTTCGTCCGTCACCGGCACGCTTGGCGCAGCAGGTTGCGGGGGCAGTTGTTCGTCGCGTCCCAACTCGTCGGCGTCCCACCGATCAACGGCCCGACGTTGCCGTTGGCGTCGTAAGTGTACACGAAGTCGCCCGCCGTGTCGGCCGGGTCGCAGGGATCGTTCGGGTCACAGACCGCCAGCAGGCCGCCGATCCCGCCGGCCGCCTCCGTCAGTCCTCTTCCTTCGTTGGGACGCTCTCGTTGCCGCCCGCGTCGTGTTCTTGGACCGCCGTCCCACACTCCGGACAGACGCCGCTCACGTTGCCGGTGAGGTTGTAGCCGCAGTAGGGACAGGTTCCTATCTCCTCGCCGTCCGCCAACGACAACTGGCGAAACCTGGTTCCGGTCGCTTTGCAGTACCATTCGATCTTCACGATGTCTGTTAGGAAGAATGCGACAATCACTGCAAGGGGAACCCTCCAGAGGTTTGCCAGAGACAGTGCTATTCTGGTAGACCGTCGCGAACGGCAACATGGACACGGTGGCGCCTCAAGCATCGGCAAGCCTTCTTAGGTCGATCTCACCATTGTCGGCATCGACTTATCTCCACTAATCCTCACTGACATCCCACGTAGTCACGTGCCCATTCGACAGGATCTCCTACGAGAAAAGCACATGATCTGCAAAGCCACTTGGTCGCCTTGGATTCCGCGAGTTGTTGGCATACACAATTAGCCCATGCTTCATCGTTGCAGGCGTACAAATCACAAGTGGCAATGTGAATGTCGATGGCTGCAATGCACGCGCCGCATCTGAGCAGCGCGATGAACCCTCCGGCCTTCAGGAGCTTGCCCCAAGGGATCTTCACATGACCGAGCGCATCCGCAGCATTGACCGGCCCATTCCCCACATACCCATACAGATTCACCCCGCCGGCTTCTTCGATCGGGTCGCGGTTGAGCCAGCGGCCGAGCTCGGGCCAGTAGTAGCGCTCGCCCCAGTAGCCGAAGCCGGTCTCGGCATCGAACCACTTCGTGCTGAAGCGGAACGGGTTGGCGGCGGCGTAGCTGCCGGCCGACTGCGTCACCTTGCCGTAGGGGTCGTATTCGTACCGCGCGACCATCACCGTCCCCGCGTCCCAACTCGTCGGCGTCGGGTCGATCAACTGCCCGACGTTGCCGTTCGCATCATAAGTGTACACGAAGTCGCCCGCCGTGTCGGCCGGATCGCACGGGTCGTTCGGGTCACAGACCGCCAGCAGGCCGCCAATGCCGCCGGCGGCTACCTGGTCGCTTTCTTCTCGATGCATCAGGCCGCTGCCCACGCGCGCAGCGCGTCCACGAGTGGCCGGCGCTTGGGGCGGTCGGCTTCGAAGCCGTACGCCGCCATCTCGTCCAGCGCCTGCGCCAGCGACCAGCTGCACAGCCGGATCCGATACGCCGCACATAGCAGCCCGGTTCGGTGAAACCCCTGCTCGCAATGCACCAGGACCGGATGCCGCTGTGAATCCTGCATGAGCGTCACGAACTCGTCGAGCAGGGCCGCGGGCGGCTTCGCCTCGTCCGAGAACGGCATGTGTACCAGGGTGACGCCGTGCTGCTCACACCACGCCCGTTCCTTGCGAAACCAGCGCCCGCGCAGCGGATGCCGCGTGCCGCCGCGCGCGCACACGATGGACCGCAATCCGTACCGCGATCGGATCTGGTCCAGATCGCGCACGTGCGGCTGGCCGCAGCGCATGAGGATTCCCGGTTCGACGACGTGAAAGTGGCGCAGCCCGTCGTACCGACTGCCGAGCAGCCCGCTGAGCCACAGCCGCCACTGGTGTGCGCTGCGCACGCCCGTGTGCGTTTCCACCGGCGTCGCCGTCATGCGGGTGGGCCCATGCGTGTGCCGATCGGCTCACCCAGCACCACGCGCCGCAGCGTCCCCGGGTTGAAGAGGTTGAACACGATCACCGGCAGATCGTACTGCTCGCACAGTTCGGCCGCGCCGATGTCCATGACGCGCAGCCGGCCGTTGATCACCTGCTCGTAGCTTACGCGGTCGTACATTTTCGCGGCGGGGTTCTTGACCGGGTCGGCGTCGTACACGCCGTCGACCTTCGTACCTTTGAGCAGGACGTCGGCGTGCAGCTCGATGCCGCGAATGGCCGCACACGAGTCGGTCGTGACGTGCGGGTTGCCGGTGCCGGCCGCCAGCATCACGACGCGGCCGCTGTCCAGGTGTTCGAGGCATTGCCGCCGATCGAACGGCTCGCACGCGCGCGCGATGGTCAGGGCGCTCTGCACGCGGGCGGGTTGTCCGAGCCGCTCGAGTGTGTCCTGGATCGCCATGGCGTTGATGACGGTGCCGAGCATGCCCATGTAGTCGGCCGTCGAGCGATCGATGCCGAGGTCCTCGGCGAAGTGCGCCCCGCGGAGGAAGTTGCCCCCGCCGCACACCACGGCGACCTGTACGCCGAGGCCGACCACGTCGCAGATCTCACGGCCGACGCGGTCCAGTGGCTCGCGATGTACGCCGAATCCGCCTGGCGGGCACAGGCTCTCGCCGCTGATCTTGAGGATGATACGTCGGTAGGTGGGTTGGGCGCTGCTCATGGCGGGCGCTGCCTCCGGCAGGCGGCCGTCGCGGTGGGCGGAAGACCCCGGGACGGGCGGCCGCGGTCTGGTGCTGATCGGAACCGGGCGCGATGATAGTGGGTGGGGCGGGTCTTGGCCAGTTGCGGGCCGGCGTAGCTTATGATCGCGCGGCGACAGGCCGACGTGTGGAGAACGACGCCGATTTCGGGTAAGACGGTGCGCGTGAGCAAGCGAAAACGGAAGAACCAAACGCCACGGTTGACCTATCGTGACGCGGGTGTCGACCTGGAAGCCGCGGACGCGGTCGTCGACGAGATTGCGCCGCTGGTGCGCAAGACGTACGGGCCGCGCGTGCTGCCGAGCCACGGTGCGTTCGCCGGCCTGTTCCGGCTCGACTATGACGAGAAGCTCTTTGCGCGCAACTATCGCGACCCGGTGCTGGTCTCGTGCACTGATGGCGTCGGGAGCAAGGTGCTGGTGGCGATCCAGGCGCGGCGCTACGACACGGTCGGCATCGACCTCGTCGCGATGAGTGTCAACGATCTGCTCTGTTGCGGGGCCGAGCCGTTGTTCTTCCTCGACTACGTCGCCGTCAACAAGCTCGAACCGCGGCTGGTGGCGCAGATCGTGAAGGGGATTGCGGCGGGATGTGAGGAGGCGGGTTGTGCGTTGATGGGCGGCGAGACGGCCGAAATGCCTGATCTGTATCGTAAGCGTCATTTCGACCTTGCGGGCTTCGCCGTCGGCGTGGTCGAGCGACAGCGCATGCTCGCGCCCGGCCAGACGCGTGCCGGCGACGTGCTCATCGGTTTGCCGTCGAGCGGGTTGCATTCGAACGGCTATGCCTTGGCGCGCAAGCTGCTGCTCAACGACCGCAAGTTGAGTCTGAAGAACCACAAGCGGGCGCTCGATGAGCCGGTCGCGGACGCGTTGTTGCGCCCGACGCGCATCTACGTGCGGCCTGTGCTCGACGTGCTGCGTCAATACCGGCGCCAGATCATGGTCAGCGGTCTGGCGCACATCACGGGTGGCGGGCTGCCCGGCAACGTCGCTCGCATTTTGGGCGACGACACGGACGCCGTCATACGGCGCGGCGCCTGGCCGATCCCGCCGATCTTCGGCTTGCTCGAGCATGCCGGCGTTGCCGAAGAGGAAATGTACCGCGTGTTCAACATGGGGATCGGGTTCGTGCTGGCGGTGCGGCCGAAATCGGCCGGCGCCATCGAGCGGCGGCTGGCACGCTCGGGTGAAGAGCCCGTCGTCATTGGCAAGGTCCGCCGTGGCCGCGGCCGCGTGGAGATTACCTGAATGCTGCAAGACGTGACCAACTGGACCGCCGTGCGACGCGGCCCGCTGGCGTGGCTGGCGCTGGTGGCTCTGCTTGTCCCCGCGGGCTGTAATGCGTTCGGCCCGGCGCACGAGCCGGCGGCGTACGAAACGCGGCCGTGGCAGTTCGGCCGCTCCGAGGGCCGCCAACTGATCAGTGAGCACTACGTGATCTACACCACGCTGGACGACCCCCGGCTGGTCGACGCGCTGCCGGACTTCGTCGAGGCGTCGTACCAGAATTACCAGCGCTGGGTGCCGGCCCGCAAGCCGCTCGACAAGCGCATGCCGGTGTACCTGTTCAAGCGGCGCGGCGAGTGGGCGGCGTTTACCAGGAAGTTCACCGGCCCACATGCCGAGGTCTACCTCAAGGTGCGCAACGGCGGTTATTCCGCGCGGGGCGTGTCGGCGATTCAGTACGTGCTGCACGAGGTCACGTTCCCGCTGTTCGCCCACGAGGGCCTGCACCAGTATCTGTATCACCAGGTGGACCAGCGCGTGCCCGCGTGGCTCAACGAGGGCCTCGCTGTCGCGTGCGAGGGGCAGCGCTGGTACATGACCACCAAGGAATGCTACGTCAAGGAATTCGACCCGTGGTTCAATCCCGCCCGGCGGCAGGCGCTCGAGGAAGCCGTGTTACGCGAGCGGCTGCACCCGCTGCGTCACTTGCTGCGCACGCATCCCGGCGAGATCCTCGACGGCACCGGCACCGCGATTCAGACCTACTACGCCCAGGTATGGGCGCTGGTGCTGTTTCTGCGTGAGGGGGCCGACGGCCAGTACGCCGCCGGTTTCGAGCAACTGCTGGCCAGGCTGGGCGAGGGCGGGCTCGATCGCCACGCCCGGGCGGCCCACATCTGGTCGGAGCAGGCGGACTACAACTATGGTGAAGCGCTGTTCCGCGGCTTTATCTCCGACGACCTCGATACGGTCGAGCAGGAGTACGTCGCGTTCATGCGCGACCGGTTTGTTGGGATGTGATTTGGCGGCGGCCGGCGGGTCTTGTCGTCGCGGCCGCAGGAGGATATGCCCATGTCGGAAACGCCCGACGTCATTCAGTTCGACGATTTCCTGAAGCTGAACCTGCGCGTGGGGACGGTGAAGTCGGCGGAGGTGCACCCCGCGGCCGACAAGCTCATCGTGCTCCAGGTGGATCTTGGCAGCGAGCAGCGGCAGATCGTGGCGGGCCTGCGCGGCCACTACGAGCCGGAGGCCCTGGTTGGCAAGCAGATTGTGGTGGTTGCCAACCTGGCCCCGCGGATGATGCGCGGGCAGGAGAGCCAGGGGATGCTGCTGGCGGCGTCGACCGAGGATCACGGCGAGGTCATCCTGCTCACGACCGAGCGGCCGATCGCCAACGGTGCCCGGGTTTCCTGACGCGCTCGGCAGGGCATTGGTCCGCTTCGCAGCGGGTAGGACATTGCTCTGCCTTGTCCTGTAGCGGCCGCCGACTCGCCGGCCGAGAGGCAGGGCGGGGCCCGCGCGCCGGAATTCGACCCGCGGCTGGCAAGGAGCACCGGGCGGTCCCCCGCGCCGGCTTTACGCTGCCCGCCGCGCTTCGTACAATGCCGGGTCTGTCGGCGCTGGCGGGATCAGGCGGGCAGTAACCGGCCCGTGTGCCACGGCGCTGTGAGCCGTGCATTCAGATGACGGACATGGTCCGGCCGGGCGGCACCCGGTGGCAACGCCGGCGGCAGGACTGGTAACAGGCCGAAGTGGCGGAACTGGCAGACGCGCGGGATTCAAAATCCCGTCCTGGCAACAGGGTGTGGGTTCGAGTCCCACCTTCGGCAGTTTCGGGGTTCTCCTCGCGCATTCGCCGCTGACGGTTCATTCGCTGGCACCGGTGACGTTGCCGGGGCAGTTGGCGCCGCACTCCGGGCAGGTGCCGGTGTGGCTGCCGCGGAGGTCGTAGCCGCAGTGAACACATTGACCGCGTTCGCGGCGCCTCATGGCGCGCGCCGAGCGAAAGACGACCACGGAAAACGGGTAGGCGCCGAATGTCACCACAAAACACCAGCCGGGAATGGAGGCCTCATATCGCACCGCTGCGGGAAATTTCAGGACGGCTCCGTCTGGCATCAGCCCGCTGCTGGGCCCGATCTCCTGCACCAACACATATCCTTGTTTGAGATCCAGCGAGAAGACGTCTTTGAGTCTGGGTGTCTGGTCCTGCGTCGCGGTCGGATCGAATACGGCCATGACGATCTGACCATATTGGAAGCGGAAGCCGCCCCGTTTTGCGTCCACCGGGGCATCTTGACGCCAATGATGGCCAAACGGCACGAAGTAGCTGGTCAGGACGGCCGCACCCACGACGAGCGCCAAGACCGTCAGCGTGCGTAGGATGAACTTGTGCATGCCATTTGCCCGCCATTCGGAAGACGGCGCTACCCGGGCCAAGCAAGGCTGCGCCTTAGCAATTCCGCTGGCGGGACGCTAGAGCGTCTTAATCTCAAGCGTAGCGCGTTCGGCGCTTGTTAGGGTTGCGC
>CAYUZU010000059.1:0-6722 GCA_964448675.1 uncultured Planctomycetales bacterium | reverse complement strand
AAAATGGCCGGTTTTCAAGTGATAATCAGTGGCCGGTTTTGGGTGATCGCTGACACGCCGATGCCAGTGGATGTCTTCCAGAAGCTTCTGGATCAGTGCCACCAGTGGCAGCAGATCGACGCGAAACAGATCCTTTCCACCACGCAGCGAGGATGCGGAGAACGACTGCAGGCCCAGCGCAAGCAGCGAGATGGTGTGCAATTCGAGGCAGTCCTTCGGCTCGCGCTCAACGCAGGACTGGACCGGGTCGACATCGAGCGGGTGACCTGGTCACACCTCAGGCTCGATGCCACCGTACCGCACCTGAGATTGGCGAGAGGCAAAGTGCAATTGGCGTTGGGTGAGGCAATCGAGCGGATCACGCCGCTACTGCCCAGCACCGTCCACGCCCTGCGGACCTGGTGGGCGTTCGAATCCTCTAGTGGGTCGGAAGTCTTTCGCAACGCGCGGAAAAAACCCTATCGCTCGAACGACTTATCCAAGACGCTGCAGCGCTTGCGGGACGCGGCTGGCGCGGACAGCTGCTGGTCGTTCAAGCACCTCCGCAATGTCGGCCCCACGCTGGCCAGACGGGCGAAGTTGACCAGGGACGAACGGGATGCCTTCCTCGGTCATGTCGTGGCTGGAACGTCGAAGTTCTACGAGGGTGATGTCGACGAGACCTACCTCATTCCGCTCGTCAACCTCATCGGCCGGGACTACGTGCATGGCGAGCAGATCCAGCCGCCCGCGGAGTAAGTTGCCGCATGTGGCTGTCCTAACCAGCCCCATTGGCGCATCACTGGATTTCATCAGCGCCGGGGGCTGCCATCGCGGCCGGTCAGGGTTGCCACAGTCGCAAGCGTCCTTGCCCGTCGTAAACCGCCTCCGCATCTTTTGCCCAGTGCCCCATCAGGGCCGGCGGACCACAGCAAATCGGAACGTCGCCGGTCACCCTTCTCATCGCTGCGCAGCAGATCTCGTCGATTTTCCGGGCCGCGGCCGTGTGATCGGCATCCGTCGGCAGTTCGATCAGCACCTCGTCGTGCACGAATGCTACCACGCGGTAGCCCTGGGCGACCAGCTCGAACAGGGCCAGCTTGGCGCCATCGGCGGCCAGGGCCTGGAAGGGTGTATTGTGCGCTTCGGTGAAACTAGCGCGTGCCCGAAGACGCCCTGTCAATGACGCCACTGGACGCTCATCGAACAGCCGACGAGCCAGCTGATCATCCGCACAGCCTGGATTGAGCTTCGTTGCCAGGTCCGGGATTCGATTTAGCCGCCGCAGTGACTGCCAAATGTCTGCGTACCACTGCTGATCATAAGGCTGACCGTCCCTTCGCATTGTGCAGCCGCGCACCACGTTGCGCACAGCAAGAGGCAACCACTCTGGACGGTCGTTGTGCTTAAAGAGCGTATTCCAACATGCCGCCTCACTCGTACCGAGAGCGTGCGCCAGCCGGACCATGAGGTTCTCGCCACCGTCACGATCCAGGTAGCGGCCAAGCTCGGGGTAAACTTCGTTGATGAGCCGATCGCGTAGCTGCGTCGCCTCCTCCATCGTCAACGTGACGCCGAAGGTGTTGGCCGCGTAATTCACGAGGGATTTAGCCCCCAGGCCGCCCGGCACGCCGAAATTCACGGCCTTGGCACGCTGACGGTCATTCTTGAACGTAGCCGGATCCGTGTCCTTGAGCTGCATGAACGCCTCCAGCGACATTCCGCGGATGAGTGCCGCGGTGTAGCAGTGCGGGTCGATGCTGTCGCGAATGACATCGGCCAACTTCGATTTGCCGTAGCGGTGCTCGCAGATCGCGGCCAGTGTGCGCAGCTCGATAAACTCGTAATCGATGGCCAGCAGGTAATGACCGGGCGAAGCCACGAAGCACTCGCGGATGCCGCCATTGCGGGGAAGTTGTTGGATATTCGGCTTCGCGCAGCTCGTACGGCCGGTGCGGACCATCACCTGGTAGCGGGGATGAACGCAATCCACTTCGAGCTGGGTGAACTGCAGCAGCTTCGTCAGCTCGTTCAGCTCCAGCCATTGCCGGATGAAGGGATGCTTGTCGCGTAATGGAGCCCAATGCTCGGTTTTCTGCGACAATTCACCGCTCTTCTCAGTCTGGGGCACCTTTGCATCGACGCCCGACTGCTTGAGTTGGTCGCCGATGGCCCTCAGCACGGCCTGGAGCGCCTTGCGATGGCAACGAGGCGCGCCGGTGTCGGTCAGCTTGATTGGGCCCTGCTTGTCCCGCTGGAAGATGGAGTCACCTTCCACGTCCTTCAGGGCTGAGAGCATGCGGTCGCCCTGCACGATTTGATCAAGCTGGGTGACAAGATCGTCCCGTCGCTGCTGCAATTCCTTGCGAAGCCGGGCGAGCCCCTGCTGATCGACGCACAGCCCATTGTGACTGATGGCCGCCAACGCGATCGCCGCCTGGACCTGGACCTGCTCGGTCAGCAGGCCGAAATTCGCCGCCAACGCGGGGTCGTACAGGTCGCAATGCGCTTCCATCACGTCCTGGGCGGGTACGAATAGCCCCGCGTACACGTAGATGGTCGCAATCGCATCCTTGATGGCGTACGACAGGAACCCGGGCTCCACCTGAGCCAGCAGCTGGCCCTGGATCTCGCCATATCGTTGGCGGTATGGGTCGTTCTTATCCAAAACAATCTCAGCGTATTCCTCAGCCAGCGTTCCGAGATCGCGCGGCACGGGTCGATCACCCTTCTGCGCGAGCCGGAGGAGCGAATCGAGCAGCATCGTGTCACGCAGCTGGTGCCCGCGGGCCATCCGGAACAGGACCTCGCTCGCGTCCTGTCGATTCGACTGCCGGCAATGCTGCTCCAGCACCCAGAAGTCGAACCCCGCGTTGTGGAAGACGAGGGTGTGATGGCCGTGGGCGACAATGAAATCCGCGACCTGCCCTGCTTCGATCACGACATGTCGCTCGCCGTCCGAGGCCGTGGCCAGGACGAGTGCGGGGACTTCGCCGTCCGCCGTGATGAGCGTGGTTTCCGTATCCAGGGCGAGGATGCCCGTCCCAAATGGCACGCCGTCCCAGCCGATCGTAAACGCGACGCTCTCGCCGTCCAGATCCGTCGTCCGCTCCGGGACAGGGTGTTGTGCCGATGATGCATTCTGTCCCGTTGTGGCCGCTTGGGCATTATGGCTTCGAGGATGCTGTCGCCGCAGGTGCTCCAGGGCCTTGTAGCGAGGATGGTTGTGCTGGGGGAACCTCGGATGAACCTCGGCGGGGAGGTTCACCCCCTCAAATCGGCGATTCTGACCGCTGAGAGGGGTTTCTTGGGTCGAGGGTGAACCTGGTGAACCTGTTTGCGGATTGTCGCCCAACGAAGAGGGCAACGCCGTAGTGTCACTTATATATGCGTTACTATCCACTTTCTGTAATGAGTTGGATTTAGGTTCACTATGTTCACCCTGTTGAACTTCGGCCCTGTTTTCAGGGGTTATCTGGGATGAACCTGTGGATGAACCTCCCGTAGCAGGTTCTCCAGGTTCATCCCTGCCGCCACCATCTGGGCCCGTGATGATAAAACCCCACGCGGTACCGCTCTTCTCGCTGCGATCCTGCAAGCGGACCGGGCGTGTTTCTCCCTCCTCGGTCTTCACATCGAGAACCTGGCCCTTGTAGCTCCGAAACAACTTCCCGAGGCTCGTCGTTGCAGCACGGTCGTTGTTGGCAAAAGCCCAGGTATCCTGCAGGACGTCTTTCGCTTTGGCGACGACGAGCCATTCTCCGGCCTTCTTATAAGTATCCGGCAAGTGTTCGGCCAGCACATGCAATCCGCGAAGAACCGGGTCCATTTCCAAACGGCTTTCACGGTAGTTATCGAGGAACCCTGGGATGCCACTCGCCGCCACAATGCCGCCGATGCGCCGGGCCCAATCCTGGAACCGGAATGAATGGTCCGCCATCGGGCAGTCCTGCTGCTTCCACTCTTCCACCATACCCAATAGCTCGGCAATGATCGATGTGCGGTGCTCCGTGAAATAATCTTCCGGATCACCAATAACTGACCGCCGTGTACTGGGATCGCCCTCGAAATACAGCCGTATCGGTAACCCGCGGTCCATCAGGTCCGGTGATAACATGGTGTTATTCATGCTCAGCATCCATAACACGCCGTTGGGTCGCTCGATGGTGCTGTTCTGGCCGAGTCGCCGATAGCTGAGCTGCGGATCCGTGATACTACGCTCAAGGACGGCCGAGCTTACCTCGTTGGAGCGTCTTAGTTTCGCATTATCGATCAACACATAGTTGGCTTGCAGGCTCTTGGCGGCAATCGTCTTTTCGAACTCCTCGTCGTTGCCGTTATATGTCGCCGTCGTGATGTGCTGTTTCGTCGCAAGCCGTGCCAAACAGCGTGCCAGCATCGTCTTGCCCACACCCTGGCGGTTGGCATCGAAGATCGCAGCCGGCTTGTTGCCATGAAAATCGAGCGGGAACAGCAGCGTCAGCAAACAGCCGACATAGTTGGCTCGAGAAGCTCTGTCCTTAAATGATATAACGTCGAGGAACCGCGACAGTGTTGCGCACCCCTGGGCCGGTTTGATTTCTTTGCTCGCACAGTAAATCCTGGCCGCCTCATTATATCCAGGTGCTGCGAGATTGAGCTGCTGGTCGTAAACCGGCAGCTCGGCGAAGCACTCGATGGCTGGAAGTTGCTCCAGGAACGCCTTGCCATGCAGGATCGCGCTTGCGTCCTCCTTGGCCATGCGGCGATACGTCCGTTTGCCGTCCGCCTCCACCGCGATTTCCATTCGGGACGCTACGGCCCCTACCAGGCCTGATGGGTCCAGAATGGGTCTGATCTGATCATCATTGATTTCGACGACCGTGTTGCCGAGCTGGTAGATGTCGCCAGCCACCTGCAGTTCCCGCAAGACGTCAGAGTAGTAGACCTTCATCGGTTTGATTGAGCTGAAGATGACGATCGGCCCGTCATACTCCTCCGCGTCAGGCAGCACGTACCAGTCCTTGCAGTCGTTCCATTCACCAGGGTCAATGACGCATTCCTGAATGATGTCCGGAAGCGTGATCTGTTTCGGGCGGCCGTTGCTCGCACAGTCCCCAAAACACGCACAACGCGCCTGATCTGCCTCGATCTTGCACTGCTTTGGGTTCTTGCCGCTGCCGTGCAGGGGGCACACGCCATGACTCGACTGCCCGTCCCACAGCGGCCTTCCACCGGCCTGCAGCACCATCAACAGTGTGCGGAACTGCAACTGCCGCCACGCCGCCACAGCACCGCTACCCCCCACACCGCCGGCCGACGCGCTATTCAGTCGTTGAAGCAGGTCGGTCGCCAACACGGACTGGCCTGCCCGGACGTGCGTCACCACGAACGTCTCGCCATCCTCCTTTACCTTACGACTACCGACCACGCGTGCCTTCATCTGGAAGCCCGCGTGGGGATCAGAGAATAGCAGCCTCCGCGCCAGCTCCCATATATTGCGAGCCATTTTCATGCCTATGGGCCGCTTGAAGTGAAGAATGGCATGCATATTCCCCGCTGCCGACGTCTGCCGCAGCTCTGCTTCCGGAAGTACGGCCTTCACATACGCTCTGACCCGTTGGCGGAATGACACGTGAAAGTGCTTCATATCGATATCGAACACCAGGCCGCCGATCCGGGCTATTTCCTTGTCTTTGATTTTTACTTTCTCAAACGAACCTGTCGCCCCAATCGGTCCGCTATCAGCGTCCGACAAGAAATGCTCAAACTGGTTGTCCGTGGCGTTCGTACCTGACGACTTGTTACCCTGGACCTTCGTGCCAGGTGGTGTGCTGTTCGCGCCATTGGCGCCTGGCGACTTTGTGCCCTGGCCCTTACTACGTGACTCCGTTCCCTTACGCCCATTTCGCACTCGTTTCCGCTTACTGTGCTTGTTCGCGTGTTTCGCATTCTTACGTCGGTCTTTCTTGCGCCGGGAGTTCTTTTGTGGTATACTACTCGAGAACACTACACGTACTCCTTATGGTGCTGCCAATGGATGATTATGAATGAAATTGGGCAGCACTAGTATGGCCGTTATTGTGTTGCGCTGATGCCAGTATTATCTGCAACACAATAACGGCTGTGCCTATTGTTGGCATCAGCGTCGTTATTCTAAACAAATGTTGAAATACATGTCAAATTTTTGGTTCCCGTCATACCAAATGGCTACGATGACGCAATTGCCACGGGTTATGTGCTTTGTGCCACACGAAAGCGAAAAGCGGATTGCACACGCTAATGCGGCATATGTGGGCGTATTGGGCCGTGTTTCATGACGCGAGGCGAGCGCTAGTCTTACCTACGGCATTATTCGCTGCAATATCTGTAACGCGTTACATCGCTATTCTGTGAGCCTCGCGTGTTGGTTCGTTTGCAGCCACTGCAATGCGTCGTTTTTGTCACACGCGCGTTTTTGTCGTTGGCCGGTGGCTGTAACGCGTTACACATTTCAAAGAGCAGCGTAGAAGCTCATTGTTCGCTATGTATTCAACTTTGTGGCATTTGTGCGACTGCAAACGGTGCCAGGGGAGAGCCTCGCATAACGGTATTTACTGTCGTCCTGGGTGTGGCGCGTGATATCGCCCTATGTAGCTGATCCCACTCCCAGTGCGGTTGTGGGCGGTTAATTCTGCGGCGATTGCGCGTATTATCCTACGGGAATTGATTAGCCCGGATTATTCATCGGTAGGTTGAAGTTCGGGATTCGGGTGGAGGCGGTG
>CAYUZU010000058.1:0-7666 GCA_964448675.1 uncultured Planctomycetales bacterium | reverse complement strand
TGTCGGCCTTGTTGCTGTAGCTCTGCTCGCCCAGCGTGCCGTGCTTGAGCTCGCCACCGGGCGCGACCTCCTCGTACTGGTCCTTGCCGATCAGCCGGTAGCTGGTGACGGTCTTGAAGTCGCTGACGTTGCGCACGTCGCAGATGTTCCGCCAGGTGCGCTCGACGCTGAAGAAGCCCTCCAGCAGGAACTTATTGGCCACGTTGCTCAGGATCCCGCCGACGTCGACGGTCGAGAACGCCGCCTTCAGCTCCTGGCCGAATGCCGCCCGCAGCACGCCCCGGCTGTCGCGGAAGTTGCGACCGGTGAAGCCGTTGGCCCAGGCCGCCTCGAGCAGGAGCTCTTGCAGACCGATGCCGCCGCGGAACTGCCGGCTGGCCATGTTCAGCGTGCGCTCGTCGAAGAACTCCTCCACGTGCGCGGCCTTGGCGGTGAGCAGGCAGGCCGCCTCCAGCACCTTACCGTCCAGCGAGCTTTCGATGGCGTGGACGGCGGGGGCCTTCGGCCGCGAGGCTCGCAGCACCTCGAGTTCGGTCTTGTCCCGCGTCCAGCCCTCGCTGATCGCCCGCGCCTCGATCTCGGGGTGCCGACCACTGCAGACCTTACGGATCGCGTTGATGCGCCGCGTCTCCGCGACCGCCTGCGCCCGCATGTCGGCAACGGGGTCGGCGGCAGCGCCGGCGTCCGTGCCGGCGCCCTCCGCCGGGTCCTCCGTGACCGGCTGCTCCGCATCCTGCGTTTCGGGTTCGAGGACGTCCGTGTCCTTCGTCTCGTCCATGGGTTCACTCTCCTGTTGCTGGGCCGCGATGGTCGCGGTGGTGTTCGCATCCGCCCCGAGGTCGACGAAGCTGATCTCGCCGAGCATCGTGCGGCGGGCCACGTACAACGGGCCGTCGAACGTGCGGCCGTTGACCGTTACGCTCTTGCCGGCCCGGACGAACTCCGCCTGCTGCACCCGGGCGCCGATCGAGGCCTGCCAGGGGAAGCCGCGCTTGCCGCTGGCGACCACCTCGCGGGCCGCCACCGTGTCGCGACTGACAACGCCCTCGGCGACGAGCTTCCCGCTGTCGACCGCAATCCGCTCGGTGTGCCCGACGCCGGCGTACATGCTGTGGCCGAAGCGAACCGGCCGACGCTGCGACGGGATGGCGACGCCCTCCAAGTCGACGACGACCGGGAAGCGCCAGCCCTCGATCCGCATCGGCTCGCCGGTGTAGGCGACCATGCTGAAGCGCGGGACCGACTCGCTCTCGCCCTCGGCCTGCACAGCCTCGACGGTGATGTCGGCGGCATCGCAGCGCAGGCACAGCTGTTCGGGCAGTTGTTCGTTCTGATCACTGAGCGTGGCAGGCATCGGCGTCCTCCGTGACTTCGTCGTCATCATCTTCCGCGGGCTGTGGCAGCACGGCCTCTTCCTGGAGGCCAAGCTCGCGCAGCAGCGCGACCTCGCGCGCCCGCTGGCGCACTTCGCTTTCCCAATCGAGACCGGCCTTGGCGAACTCGGCCGCGAGCGTGGTCGTGTGGCTGGCCAGCCGCGTGGCCTGGGCGTTCGCCTCCTTGGCCGGATCCACGTGCTCGAAGCCGTCCCAGAACCACTGGTGCGGCAGGTCGACGTTCAATCGCCGCAGCCACTGCGGCAGGTAGCCTTCGATGAGCACGGCTTCATCGAGCCAGGCCTTGAGCAGGCGGTCGAGGACCATGTCGCCGAGGAAGTTCTGGTCAATGCGGATGGCCTTGAAGAAGGCCTGGTGGTCGAGTCGGCCGGAGGCGTAGTTGTAGCCCGACGAATTGCCGGCCGCGATGTTGAACGGCATGTTCAAACAGCGGCTGATCTCGTTGATCACCTCGTGCTTGAAATCGCCGTACACCGTCGTCGGCTGCTCAGCCCGGACTTGGCCGATCTTCCAGCCGTACGGCATCGTCAGCCACGTGCCCCGGTCCATCTCGACCTGGTCCATCGGCTCGACCTGCGACGCGTCCGCGTCGGCGGGCGCATCGGTGTAGATCACGCCGCTGGGCAGCGCCGCTTGCTCGGCCGATCCGAGCACCGCGAGGGTGTAGCGCCGGAGCATCGCGAACAGCGAGAGGGACGACGTGACCTCGGGGATGCCGCGGCTCTGGCCCGGCCGCTCGGCCCGGAACAGGTGCACGACCGCGTCGTCGGGCATCAGGTCGTAGTCGGCCACGCCGGCGCGGTAGGCACGCGTGTCACCCGGATGGCGACGGAGCACGTAGTACGCGATCGCGTTGCCGAAATCGTCGAACAGGATGCCGTCGACGGCGTTGTCTTCCGGTCGCCGCACGCCGAACGGCGTCGCGACCTGATCCGCTTCAATCAGCCGCACGTCGAGCTGCACGGGCGCCGTGATCCGCGGGTTGCTGGTCAGCAGCCCGAAGCACTCGCCTGTCTCACACTGGGCGATCCGCATCGTCCGCAATTTGTGGGCCAGGCCGATCGATTTGGCCCAGCGTGTGAACTCGCGCTCGATCAGGCGGTTGGCCCGCGCATGGTCGGTGAGCATCTGCAGCCGCGGCCCCGTGCCGACGACGTAGTTCGCGAGCGTGAGCACGATGCCCTTGGCGTAGCTGTTGTTCGCGACCTCGTAGCGTGCTCGGCTGCGCAGCGTTCGCCGCACCTCTGGGCTGGTGGCCGCGTCGGCGGAGAGGTGATCGGCGCTGGCCCAGTGCCGCCGGTTTTCGTAGCTGGTCTGGGCCGCGTCGTACTTGCCGCGGACGAAGGGCAGCCGGCCTCGGGCGGTGCCCCGCGCCGGCTTGCTCGTCCCGAACTGCCGCAACCACTTCAACACTCAACTCGCTCCCGGCGGGATCACCTTGGTCATGCGTACGCCCAGACGCTGCTTGGCGGCATCCTTGCTGGCCAGGTAACGGTCGGCCTCGATCTGGTCAGTCAGCTTGGGCTGCTTGACCCTCTGGCCGTCGACCGTGACCTCGGCCGGCTGCTGGGCCGCCTGCTCAATTGCCTGGCGCACGTCTTCCGGCATCACTCACTCCACTTGCTGCGGCGTCATGCTCAGCGCCGCCTGCTGCTCGACTCAACCGCGGGCACGTCGGCGAGGTTCTCGGGCAGGTCCATCGAGTCCTGGCCGAACGCGATGATGCCCTTGGCGTTGTCGATCAGGGCGATCAGACGCGTCTTGTCGGCCTCGAAGATGCCGCTGGCCCGGTCCTTGCTCTGGCTGTTGACCAGTTCGACAAAACCGGCCTTGAACCGCCGCACCAGGTCGCGCACCTCCGCGTTCTCGATGACGTTGATCGACTCGTCGGCCGGAAAGTCGGTGACCGGGTAGCTGGTCGGATGCGTCTTCGGCAGGTCGAGCGGGTTGCTCGGCTGGCTGATGATGTCGACGTACGACTGCAGCCGGTCCAGGTACGCGATGCCGCGCTCGCGGTCGTGCACGTTGAACTCGGCCTGGCGGGCCGACTGCGACGCGATCAGCTCGCTCGCGAAGGTCACGATGCGATCCGCCGCACCGGCGATGTCGAAGTTGGCGACAGTGTTGGGCATTGATCTTCTCCTGCAGGTTGAGATGCCGGGCACCACGCCCGGTAGCCGCGAATAGCGGGAGTGGGAGTTGAACCCACAGCGCTGGCTCATGAGGCCGGCATGTTGCCGTTACACCATCCCGCTACGGGGGCGTCCGCCTCCTCACGCCCTACATCTGCGTGACGCGACGATCTGTCGCCCCTGGAACCGCCGGCCGGAGAATCAGTTACATATGTGGACTGGGTGCGCCCCCGGACGCATATTCACGGGTCACGATGCGTCGTCCGCAGTGTCGGCATTCCCGCAGGCGGACAATCGTGCCGCTTCGCGGCCGCGTGTAGATCACGCGGAAGTGACGGCAGCCGCAGCGCGGGCATTCGATGCCGCGACGCTGGCGGTCCTGATCTCGCGCAGAGGGTTGCGTCATCGACGATCCCTCCGCATTTCGGAGAGCCGCATCGTTGGACGCGGCCTCGGCGTGTCCGCCGCCAGCCCCGCGGGCGCCGCGCCACCCATCGACGCTGCGACCGCGCAGCCGACGAGACAGTCCAGCCAGTGGTTGTCGAGCCCGTCGACGCGCAGCTTCCACTCGTCCACCGTGCGGCCGCGGCCCTCGGTCTTCACGCGGTACTCGCTGGTCAGATGCTCGGAGAGCAACCGGTGTCGCTCCGATTGGCGGCCGAAAAGCGACAGGCAGCCCGGATCGCCCATCGGCACGGCCAGACGGGCGTGAACGAAGCTCTTCCAGTAGTTCGTGTCGTAAACGACGTGGCGAACGGCGCGCCGCCCGCGGATCACGGGGATGCGCCAGTTCAGACCGACGCGATCCCCACGCTTGCGCTTGTACTCGCTGAACGGGATGCTCGATGCCCCGACGTAGCGGCCGTGGCTGGGCAGCAGGACGTTTGCGTACGTGCTCTGCCGGCAGAACTCGTAGACGACGTCGGTCGACTGGCCCCAGTTGGCATCCACCAGGCACCGATCGATCCGCACGGTTGCCCCGTCATCGCGTCGCCATTCGCGTCTCAGCATCCGCTCGGTCAGGCGCTCGAGCCCCGCGTGGATCGCACCCTCGAGACCCGCCCGTGGTGCGGCTGTCGCGAGTGTGCGGCGGATATCGCGCAACGTGAAGTAGGCCGCCTTTTGCTCGGGTTCCGTGCCGTAGTCGACAACATAGCCACTGAAGTCGCCCTCCCACGCCACCACCAGCCAGAACAGCGCCTTGGCCTGCACGTCGATGAACATCGTCAGATGCGTGCACGCCAATGGGATCTCGCCCTTGCGGTACCCGTTCGTCTTCGCCGCGATCTGATCCGCCGTCAGCAGATCCTCGTCGACTTCCTCCTCCGGCAGCGGCTCATTCTGATACTCAGCCCAGAACGCCGCGTCGCCCCGGTCCAGCCGCAGGTTCATGGCGTGCTGCACGGCGGAGAGTTCGTCGGGATGATGCCGCTCGGGCCACGCGATCACGGCGCCCGCGTCCATGGCCTCGCGATTCGCGCGATAAAACTCCGTCGCCGCCCCCATGCCCTGATCTGCCCGCATCCCCTCGCGCCAGATCTCTGCGTACCGATCCCAGAGCGCTTCGTTCTCGGGGAACGTGTAGACCATCTTCGTCCGCTCACCCTGCCACTGCGGATGCTTCTCACGATCGAGGATACGATCCGCCAGGTCGTCCGGGCGCACCACGGTGAGTGCCATGAGGCCCGCAATCTTCCGGCCCGGGCCCGCCAAGCCCAGGATCGCGCCCGACAAGATCCGTTCGCGCGTTGCACACTGTGAGGGTGACCGCGCCGACTCGTCCGTCTGCGGATCGTCGATCAACACCAGCGACGGGCGCACGCTGGTCCCGTCCACACGCTTGTGCTTCATGCCGCGGATACGCCCCGTGATGCCCGCCACGCGGATGATCGCTCCGTTCGATTTCGGGGAGTGGTTGCCCAGCCACTCCAGCGGCGGCAACGTCGGCAACACGATCTCGCGCGCCGTCCAGCCGATGTGCGTCTGCTTGCTGCGGTAGATCTGTCCCGCCGAGCGTTGATGGATCCCTTCCAGCGCCCGCACCGGGCCGACCACCTCCGAGAAGTCATCCTCGAGTAGGTCGTTCGTCTCGAGCTCCACCTTGATCGAGTCGAGCATGCTCGCCGCGTGCTCCTCGTCACTGCCGACCAACGCGACGAATTCGCGGTGGCCATACAGCAGCGCCCACAGGCAGGCCGTCTCGCACAGACTCGTCTTGCCCGACCCGCGGGGCATCGCCATTGCGAACAGCCCGCCCTCGAGCACTGCCTGCTCGATCTTCGCGATGACCTTCAGGTGGTCCGGCGACCAGGGCAGGTGGAACGTCTGCGGGAAGTAGGCCTCACAGAACAGCCGGAAGTCGCGCTCGGCCTGCTCGCGCTGCTGCGGATTGCGGGGCGCGTGGACCCACTCGCCGGTGGCGATATCCCGACCGAGTAGCGCCATCTCTCGATTGCGCTGGGCCGCGCGCTCCTTGTGCGCGTCGTAGCCCGTAAGCCCCGTCGGCTCCGGTCGGGGCCGATGCCGCTCGACGACCAGCCACGCGACGTAACGGAGCAGGTCGATCGTCTTGCCGTCGCCGATGCGCAGCCCCGCCCGCGCGCGGTGGCGATACGCCGTCCGCTCGCTGGCCACCTCGCCCAACGGCGTCGAGTTCAGCAACTGCACGAGCTGCGTCGGCCGCAGTTTGCGCGGGTCAAGCGGCATGGTGGATGAACCTCGCATAGCTTGCCAGAAGTTGTCTGACGTTGATGTGGTGAGACGACCGCCGCCGAGAAACCGGCGCTCGGCGTGCATATGGCATGCAGTCCCCTTGTCGGACACTGTAGAATGAAAGGCGGAGGATGATCATGAGTGATGCTGAACGGAAGCCTGCCGCTCGCGCGCGGACTCGGGTGGGGCTGTGGATTGTCCCGTTCGTGCTCGGCCTGCCTTTCGCATTGCTGTTCATGCTCGGGGACCTCATCGCCCGACCCTTGGAGAAGCACCGTCACGAGCATCTGGCGGTCTGGCTACTGTGGAATCTCCTTAGACACATCGTGCTAATCGCGATCTTCGCAGCCGGCCTGTATGTCGTGATCCGCGAGTTGACGCGCTGACGCTCTGATTGACGGGGCACGCTCAGCAACTGCACGAGCTGCGTCGGCCGCAGTTTGCGCGGGTCAATCGCCACGCCCGGAGGCCTCCTTCACGAGCCATGCCGCGTAGTGCACCAGGTTGAGCGTCCCGTCACCGTTGGTCGGCGCGCCGGCCGCCACGTCCGCCTCCAGCATCTCGACCGTGACCGCCTGGCCGCCCGCGCCGCTCAGCAGCCGCGCAGCGTCCGCGATCGGCAGCGCCGTCGGATCCAGCCTGGGTTCCGGGTCGCCCATCTACGCCGCCTCCCGCCCGGGTACGCCCCACGCGGCCAGCGGGCCGCCCTGTGGCCGCGTACGTAACGAGTAAGCCGTGGAGTACGGCCCGGCGGCCACGAGAGCGCTCTCAGGGCCGACTCGGACCTGGGCGCCGAGAACTTCAAGAAGCTCTCGGTTTTCTCGCATATCGAGTGGATTCCCGGCCAAACCCATGGCTTCATGTGGATGTACGAACGCGAACCAAACGGAGACGCAAACATGGCCAGCAAGAAGAACAACGCGAAGCAGACCATCCGCAGCCGGGACGAATGGGAATGGCACGCCACGGGCGACGGCGGCGGTCACTGGGTCCGCCGCGATCCGTACCGCGACGAGGTCGTCCGGAACATCGCCCGCGACCTGCTCTTCATCGAGACGCTCGAGACCCGCAACAGCGACCAGCTCGACTTCCACGAGGTGGCCGTCTGGCAGGTCCGCAAGGCGCTCGAGACGGCCTACGCCGCCGGGCGGTCGACCAGCCGGTAGCGACTCGCACGCCGGGGCCCTTCGGAGCCTTGGCGCCTGGGCCGCCCAAAGCGGCGCTACGAAGGAGACCGAACCATGACGAAGAAACGCACCACGAAGAAGAGCGATACCAGCGAGCTGCTCGACACGCTGCGGGTCGCGAAGATCAAGCCCCGCAACTTCAGCGGCTCCTGGGTCATCGGCACCATCGCCGACCACCGCTTCGAGGCGCTGGTCTTCCCGGAGCACGCTGAGAGCGAAGTGTTCGAGCTCGGCGAAAGCC
>CAYUZU010000057.1:0-9315 GCA_964448675.1 uncultured Planctomycetales bacterium | reverse complement strand
GCGTCTTGCCGCCGCCGGAGATGCCGACCAGCAGCAGGCCGCGGGGGAACTCGATGCCGAAGTCGCGGGCGTCGGGGCCGAAACACGGCTTGTCGAGTTGGACGTGACGTTTGACGTTTTCCCAGCCGCCGATGAGATCCAGCCCGCCGGCGGGCGGGTCGCGGTAATCGAGCAGGCCGGTGCGGCGGATGACCTCGGCCTTCTCGTTGAGGATCAGCCGGGCGGCTTCGCCGTTGAGGCGTTTGAACTTGCGGAGCGCCAGGGCGACGCGGTCCTCGACCTGCTGCTGCGTCATGCCGCGACAGGCGGTGACCAGCGCCGGTACGAACGCTTCATCGATCGGGTGATCTTCGCCGATGTAGCGGACGGCTTTTTCGATGGCGGCATCGTCCGGAAGCTTGAACTCGATCGTGGTGACGTCGTGCTGCAGGGCCGGCGGGATGTCGAAGTCCACGCGGACGAAGATGACGGTCCGGCCGGTGTGAGCCAGAACGTCGCGGATCTCGCTGAGCCAGGCAAGGACGATGTCGAAGTACGCGAAGGTCCGCGACTGCAGATAGCAGCCGAAGTCCTTCAGCACGAACAGGGCTTCCTCCGGTAGTTCCAAGATCTGCTGCGGCGCCGTCTGCGGATTGGGCGGACCAAGCTCAGCGCCGGTCTCGGTCTTGGCGGGCACGCCCTCGGCGTCCTGCCAGCCGGTCGCCGGCGACCAGACGAAGATCGGCCGGCCGTCAGGCGGCAGCGCCGCGGCCACCTCCTTCAGTTCCTGCACGAAGCGGGTCTTCTCCGGAGTGTGCGCGTGCAGGTACGCGTGCCCGGAGAGGATGTAATCAGTCAGTGTCTGTCGAAACGAGTCGTTCATGGTCTTCTCCTTCGACTTGGGGTACATTGGTAACACAAATGGGGCGTGAGCGAGCGAACTCCGTCCCCGGGACGATCGAACGCTTGCTCGGAGGCGCCCCGCGAAGACGTGACTAGTGAGTTAAACACCTTTTTGGGGTAATGGTGCGGCAAGTCGCGCCCTACGGCTGGAGTATCCGGAATGCGTAATCAGAACATCCTTAGGTGGACAGGTCCGGCTGGATTCGTTCTGGCCCTGAGCCTGTTTGTCGCCGGCCTCAGCCTCAAAGAGGAGCGCTACTGGGTGGCAACCGTCGTACTGGCAATCATCGCAGGCACCGTGTGGGCCGTATGGGTGACTGGAGCGTGTTTCGTGTTTTATCGACAGCGCTCAGCAACCACGCCGGGAAATACACAGTCCTCTGTTGACTACCACACGGGTTGGACAGGAGCGCATCACACCAACAACAGGTACAGGGTTTATGTTGGCAATCTTGCGAATGCGATTCAACTTCAATGCCATCTTTGGACCCCTCAGAACTTCCATGGTGTCGTCACCGTTCGCACTCCCGACGGAGCCGTGAGAAACGTCCGGAATATTGAAGGTCCAGCGACGAAGCACACGTCGTTTCCGCGCGGTCTTGGGCACGGCAATGATGGCATCACTTCGGCCCAGGACGAGATAGTGCGTGCTGAGCAGATCGACGCGCTCATCGTGGACATAACGGATGTGGTCACACGCGTTGGCCTGTACGTAGTTGAAATCAGATACACCGGGGGATCGGATGGCACCTGGATCCAAAAGGTCGAGGTAGAGACTTCCCCTTGATGTCGTGCGGGACGTAACACGCACCGTATCCTCAACCCTGAATCGTACCCTGCAATTCGCTATTCGGGTTTCTGCAGACTCCAGCAGAATGCCGCCACGCTCAGTCGGCGTCCTCTCCGGCTTCCAGTTGCTCCGGGTAGTTGGAACCCAGATTCTCCCGTGTCGCCTCCAGCCCCGCGTTGACCGGCATGAGCACCCAGCGCACGGCGGCGTTGTAGCGGTCGTAGATCAGGGCAGGCTTGCTGAAGACCGTGCGATCGCTGCCGTAGCCGTTCTGACCGACGTCAACGATGACCGCGTCGCTGTCGACGGTCTTGAGCGCATCCAGCAAGTATGCCGGGTTGAACGCCGTGCGGATGACTGCGTCGCCGCCGCCCAGGAACTCACTCGGCAGTCTAGCCTCGGAGCTGCCCACTCCAGGCGCTTCCGCCTGCAGCAGCAGTTCCTGCGGCCCGAGGTCCAACCGCACCATGCGGCTCTCCTCGTTCGTCGTCAGCGCCACCTCCGCCAGCGTTTCGACCAGCGGCCGCCGTTCCACCGCAAACTGCGAATGGGAGCGCGGCACAACATCGCGATAGACGGGGAAGCTGCCCTCGCACTCGTACGTGGAAAGCACCCAGTCAGGGCCGGCGGCGAAGATGCGGCCGGGGAGGGTCTCACCCTTCTCGGTCTTCTCGCGGTGAACCGCGATCGCCAGAAAGTCGGTGTCGCGATCGGTCAACTTGTCGATCAACCGGCAGAATCGGTGCGGGAGGAGGGCTTGGTCACCCAGCTCGCCGCAGTTTCGCAGCTCCACCATGACCAGCCGCCGTCCATCCGTAGCGACCAGACGCGAGCCCTTGTCATTGGATTCGAACAGGATGCCGTCAATGGCGTACCGGCTGGGCTCCTTCGCCACCGCATGGCTGGCCACCTTCACGGCGTGAACCAGCCCCGCGGCATCGACTTCGATCGAGTCGCCGTTCAGTTGCGACGGCACCACCGGAAAATCCGCGGGATCGAACGTCTGAAGCGCATGCTCGACACGTCCGCCGTTGATCAGCAGATGCTGGCCGTCATCTGAAAGCGAGAGGCTACATGTCGGATGCTTCGAGGCCTTGAGCCGCCGGATCAGTTCGGCCAGCGGCACGATGCAGGCCGGCAGCTCGCCTTCCACCGGCAGGCGGGTGTAGAGTGACAATTCGCCATCCGTGGCCTGCAGGCGAAGAAGGCCGTCGGAGGCCTCCAGGCGTACGCAGGTCAGGATTGGCTTGGGAAGCCGGGCCGGCACCACGTGCTTTGCCCGGCTCAGGAGTGTGGCCAGCGCGGCGCGAGACATCTCGAGCGCGGTGGTCGTGGTTGCGGTCTCTCCTGCAGTCAACATCGTAGGGTCTCCTTCAATAAGGGGTTGAGAAAGTAGAAGGGCCGGCGCGTAGCGGGACGGTCCCGCTGTGCGCACGGCTCGCTTGGAGGAGCTGGAACTTCGGAATCGCAGTGCTGTCAGAGGCCAAAGCGATTTGTGCGCTGAGCTACGCTTCGCGCGTGGTATACTGGGCGCATCGCGCGGGAGCACGGGGCGCTCTCGCGCACACAGTGGTCCATTTCAGCTCAAGGAGGCGATCGATGAAACGTAGAGTCTCGATAACAGCAGTCGCGGCACTCCTGTTGGTCGGCACCGCCAGCGTATCGCTTGCGCAGAGCATCGACTTTGAGACCGTGTTCAACGGCGTAGCGACGATAGAACGACAGCCAATCTTCAACCAGTATGAAGCTAGCCACGGCGTGACGTTCACAATGCGCGATGGGGCAACTGGAGACTTCGTTGGATATCCGCTCATCGCCAAGAGAGGCGAGCCGCAGGTAGGCTTCACCGGATGTGCCGGAGCCGACATTCCACTGGACGGACAAGGCGTTGGCGATTCCTACCTGGCCACTTCCGTTTCTGGCGGTGGCGACCCGTATGACCTGCTGATCGAATACAGCACACCGGTCTCCGCCGCGTCGGGCGTCCTCATCGATCTTGACTACCAGAGTTATTGGCCCGACCCACATGAAGAGTGGGACATAATCGCTCGCGATGCGAACGGAACTGAGCTCGCTCGCATTACCATGCGTGCGCCCGATGGCCCCACCGATCCGAATTGCGGTTGCAGTGACTGTGGTCCAGGCGACGGGCGCGTAGATCCATGGGAGTTCGATATTCCCGGCGGACAGATAAAGTCCATTCTCTTCCACAAGACCGGCGACCCTCCAACTCCAGTTGTGTTCGACAACTTCAGCCCGGCCACGGGGTTTCAGTGCCCGGAGGTCTCGGTACACGCGGCCCCATGGCTCAAGCTGTGCTGCGGTGACAGCACCGAGTTGGTTGCCGATCTGTCGGGCGGAAAGCCACCCTTCGCGTATCAATGGCAGCAGGAGGCAAGCCCCGGCGTTTGGATGGATCTTGACACGAATCCAACGCAGCCGGTGTCACCCACGCAGACCACCAGCTACCGCGTAATCGTCACGGACGCCAACGAGTGTGAAGTGACAAGCGACCCGCTCGATATCCTGGTCTGCGGCGGGAACGCTGATCTGAACTGCGACGGGAAGGTGGACATGGTCGACTTCGGGCAGTTTCAAGTGCAGTTTACAGGGCCGTAGGCCATTCATGACTGTACCTCCTCGCCGAAGCCGTCCACCTTTGGCACGTTGCTCGGTAGCCCCTCAGCTTTGCTGCGAAGGTGCTTGTTCTCAGTCCAGCCGTACTCAGCACACTCGGGCATGTTGAACAGGCGCACGTACGCGAAGGCCGTCTTGTTGTTGTCCGGCTGAACCTCGCGGGCCTCGCCGATGACCTGGTCTTCGACGACG
Source organism: uncultured Planctomycetales bacterium (assembly GCA_964448675.1). GTDB lineage: Bacteria > Planctomycetota > Phycisphaerae > UBA1845 > Fen-1342 > CAYUZU01. The sequence continues at coordinate 4,814 of CAYUZU010000057.1, read as the reverse complement.
ATCCAGTGCGTGAAGCTCGGGTCGCTCACCAGCTGCTGCCCGGGCGCAACGGCGGGAACGCCGACCTCCTGGCTTACCTCAGCCAGGAAGTTAGCCATATTGCGGGCCTGCTCCTCGCGCGAGATCGGATCGCTCTCGCAGGCCGGAATGGGGCGGCCGATGATTTGAACCTGCGCGCGATCGAGCTCCAGGACAACACGCCCATTCTCCCGGCCAAACCACTCGAAGTACGGCGTGGCTACGTAGTCCACCGGTGGCCCGCCCGCGGTCATGTCGCCTACCTCGCCAGTCTGATGGGCTTCGAACCCCTCCATGTATCCTGCCGCTTCGGGATCGTCGCTGTGTCCATCCCCGGTCAGCTGCACCTTCGCGCCACGGATGTCACGGTGGAAGTTGCCCGCCAAGTCGAACGTCACGTTCTCCTTCAGCCCGGCGAACCGCATCCAGCCCGTCACTCTTCCGGGCGTGGTGTTGTCCAGCTCGCCTTCGATTAGATACTCCGTTGGTCTCCATGCCATTGTGTCACCTCCATTACGTGCGATGGCACGCCTCGATTAACAGGCGTGCCATCACTGTGATTAGAATTCGATCCGCGCACGCGCGCGGATGTTGACCGCTTACATGGACTGCACTTCGGCGTGAACAGGTCTGCAAATGCCTGCGTTTTCGGGAGAGAGAATCAGCTACATTGATCGTGGGCTGGCCGGCGGCCAATCCCGGTTTTCCGTCGAGGATCCGCTGCGTGATGATCTGGGGCTGGTGCCCCGGTGCTGTCACGTGCTGAGAGATCCTCTGGCAACCGCGTGGGCGTTTGCGCGCGTCGGTTGCCGTGGGCACGGTGCGTGCTCCGTTATGAGGATGGCACGGGGTGGTGCGGGTGTGTTTTTATTCCTTTCGGTTTCGTGCTTCTCGCGGCATGCCGCTGGTCGTGCCGCTGAATCAGGCACATCAGAATCGGAAGACTCCCAGACCCGGCGGGGCGGGCGGCTGCAGCAGTGGGTCAGGCGGCTCCGGCGGCGCCAACCCTTCAGGCTCCGGTAGTACTGATGTGGGCCCCCAGTCCGGCTCAGCGAAGGCGCGCTCCTGCCGATGAAAGTTCCCTACTATGTCCTCTAGCTGCTGATCAAACGCCTGTTCCGCCCGCGACAAGTCGTCGGTGCTGTGGTCCATCATGGCCCATGCGTCCGGCCCCGCCGAACTCACGGCCGGCTCCTGATCGAGCACGATCTGATCCAGCCCGCCGCATTCCACCTCCGCTGACATCATCGGAATCGCGTCCACGCCAGCAGCGTGCGCCTCGCCGTCGCCAAGCGACACCGCGGTGTCAACCGGGGCCGCCTCCGCCAAGGTCGGCTCATCCGCAACGTCCAGGACGTCGGGCCACGGCTCCAGCGGGCCGGGCATCTCGCCCCGTTGCCCATACACGACCTGACCGGCTGTTCTTTCGCGCATGAGCTCTTGCAGCAGCGTCAGGCGCCGCACGCTCTCCTCGTACGTCAAGGGGCGCTCGCGCGGCTCTAGGTCGCGTGCAGGATGCGGGCCGTTGAGAAAGGCACGTGGAGGTGGGGCATCATAGTCCCATTCCGACTCCTCCGGTTCATAACGGATGGGCCACGAGTATGGCTCGCGATCGAGTACGCGGTAGTGTGGGTCGTCCCGGTATGGGGCGGGCGACCGTGGATAGGCGAGATCGGCATGCAGAAGCGGATCGCGATATGGCCGGTTTGGTATCTGCTCGCGATAGCGCCCGCCGGGCGTGCGCAAGCCAGACAGGTCCACACGCGGCTTGGGTTCTCCGATCCGGCCACGAAATCCTCGCTCGACAATATTGGGCAGCTGCCGTCCACGAGCCATGCCTCGCTCCTTCTTCTGGGCGCCATGATCCGGCTCCATGATCGCGCGCAGCGGTGCGGCGTGCATGACAGTTGGCTGACGTCCGGCGTACGTGCTGGAGACGGTGTGGCTGGGAATGAAGTCTGGCGAAGAGAGAATCAGCTACTGCAAATCGGGCTGGCTCACGGCCAATTCCTGATTACCGTCGAGGATCCGCTGCGCGATGAGCACGAGGGCATCCCGGCTGCTGTCGCGTGGAAAGATCCTCAGGCAGGCCTTGTGTTCGTGCGTCGAACGGCCTGCCAAGGGCACTGGGAGTGCGTTTGAGGATTGTGCACTGGGAGTCAGGTGGTCTTTACTAATCTTCCGATCAACGGGCCCGTCTGCACCAGTTGCGCCCGATGCCACTAACCGAGACGTGCGTGCGATTGGCGAGGAGGCGTCATGGCTTGGACCGCGTTGCTGAGTCACTCGGGGGTAACGTAGAATGCGGTGACGGTTTGGTGGGCGACTGTATGGCTCCATCGCGCGCAATAGAGTCTGTGTTGGAATACGGTCAGTCCTCTGGGCCGCGATCAGGGAGGCACGGCATGCCCAGCGTAGCACGTCTCGCAACGACCCTTGCATACCCTGTCCTGTTAGTGCTCATAGGGGCGACGATTGGCTGCGATACGGTGATGATTCAGGAATGGCTGTATCGCGAATGGACGCGCCAGTATGACGCGCACTTGACCGACCTCTCGTACAGCGTGGGTGATGACGGGGCCACGTTTCGTTTTCGCGACACGTTGAAGCGCGGTGCCGACGATTGGGGGGTCGGCTTGTTCTACGAATTCGAATGGCCGGGCGGACCGCTGCTGATTGCCACGCACGCCGAACCGGTCGACGACGAGGGCAACTACGAAGCGTTTTTCAGCTGGGAGCTGCTGGGGCAGGATGCGGGCGGGCCGCCCTACGACGCCAACATCTGGCGGGTTGTTCAGTTGTACGGCGACGACACGAGCACCGTCACGATCCGCAGTGACGGCCGCGGCCTTGAGGTCGGTTGGCTGCCAGACATCGTCAATCAAAACCTGACCGATTTCGCCTGTGCTGTGACGGCGACTGGTGTCGCGTTGCGGTTTCGGGACGGGGGCTATGCGATTCCGGACTACTGGATCCGCCTGCGCGATGAGCAAGGCGAGACGCTCGCAACAATCAAGGCGGATGAACTCGATGACGACGGGAACTACGAGATTGTCCTGGCGACCGACACGGTCAACACGGGATTGGAGTGGCGCGACGACCGGGGCGAGAAGGTGGCGGCGGATGCTCTGGCGCTGGCCGCGGACTGGGTAGTCATTTTCGGCTCCGGCTGGTACGGGCCGATGAGAATCGTGAGCGAGTCGCAGCTGGTGGAGGCGGCGTGCTTCGGCGTGCTGTTTCCCGAGCTCACCGACCATTCCTACCGCGTCGAGAGTGACGCGATCTACTTTACGTTCCGCGACGCCAACTTTGCCGTTGCCGGCGAGCGGGCCTTCGAGGTTTGGCTGGTGCACGAGAACGAGGGCGATAGCCTGAGTTGGATGGGTGCCTTGCCTGCCGCGTTGGTCGACGAAAACGGCGGCTACGAAGCGGTGCTTGAGGTCGACCCAACGCGTCTTGCCTACCGGGACGCATGGTGCGTCGTGCAGGACTTCGGTCGCGAGGGGCGGCCGGCGCAGTACGAGCTTCAGCCGCTCGACCTTGGCCCGCGGGCTAACTAGGACGGCGCCCGACCAGTTGCGTGACCGCCGTCATCGTCGATGTCGACGATCCAGTCGGATTCGTGGCGCGCGTAGCGGCAGAAGCTCGGCAACGGCTCGCCTTGACGTTCCAAGGTCACGCACAGGTGGCTCAGGTGCGCGATCGTATCGTTGTCCAGAGGCGGCGGAAGACTGCCCTTGGGCATGACGCGAACGTTGGTGATGTTCATGGCCCGCAGCAACTTGTTGGCGCACTCGGGGTCGTCGTGAACGAGTCGTAGCGGCAATCCGCGGCAGACAATGTCCGGCGTCGGTTCTGGACAGACTGTGCTGTTGATGGGTTGAGTAGCGAGTCGAACTGTCAGTGCCAAGCTGGCCGCGAGTAGGACAATCGCGCAGGCGGCGGCAAGCGCCCAGAAGCGACGGGCAAGCCGACCCTGGCGCGAAGTCCCCTCAGATGCCGAACCGGTTGGGACTCTGATCACCGGAAGACACCTCGGGTGCATGTGCTCTCAGCATTCCGGGCAGCGCGTGCGCTTTCCGCCGCGAATCGTCGAGCATCCGCGTATGCGATGAGCAGGTTGTCCTTCTCCCGGTCAGCGTGTTCCCGGCTGCGAAGATCCGCGATCTTGTCGGCCAGTTGGCGCAGGCAGCGTTCAAACCGCGAGGAGAGAATCCACCCGTCTCGGAACCCATGCCGGGCATTGAAGTGTGAGACCCGATCGATCAGGCCCAAGCGGTGCAACTTGGCGCGCGTGCGTTCGATCGTGCGTTTCGAGACACTGGCGTCGCGCGTGGCGAGACGCAGGTTAGGCACCAGGCCGTCGCGGGACCATTTCAGCGCGATCCAGATCGCTACAAAGGCGTGCTGCAGATTTCGGTTCCTGGGGAATAGGACTTCGGCCAGGTCATTCAGATCACTGAGCCGTGTGGCCTTACTGTGCGTGAGTTCGATGCGTGTGGATATCATGGCGTGTCACCCAAAGGGGTATCTCTCGAGCGTGAATGTGCGGATCGAGGCGGTGTTGCTGCGACCGGGCGCTGTTAAACAGCTGCCGGGCGCGGCCACCATCAGCTGCGCCGCACCGAAAACCGGGTCAACTGGGCATCGGATCCTCCGTCACGGCCCCCTTGCGAGTGGATCCTGCGATTGCCGACGCTGCCAGGCAGCGTGTCGACGGTGACGGTCCGGAGGGCAGATCCCTTGTCAATGTCGAGTTTCGGGTAATGCGGAACTCTCCGTCGATAAAGCCCAGG
>CAYUZU010000056.1:0-10181 GCA_964448675.1 uncultured Planctomycetales bacterium | reverse complement strand
TCACGCCAGTCCACCCGGCCGTCGCAGTTCATGTCGCCCGCCAGCACCTGCTCGATCAGGTTGCCGTCCTCGTCGTACGACTGTCGCAAGCCGCCGTCGGCCGCCGCACTCGCCACCGCCACGCCCTCGTACTGGTTCAGCTCGTTGGCCACGTATGCCAACGCGGGATGGTCCGGGTTCTGCGACGTTTCGCGGTTGCCGATACAGCCGTGGTACATCGCTTCTCATTCACCCGTGTCCCCGACAGTGCCACCCGACGGCACTTCAACGCGTACTACCGCATGCGACTGTCCGTCAACGAGTTCTTCGTCCCCGCGCTGCGGCAGCCCAACGTGTTCGGCGTAAATCGTGCCTCCGAAGTACTCAAAGCAACCATTCCGCACCGCCACCGCAGCCGACGGACGTATTCGTATATCAACTGACGAGGCGCCGCCAAACTCCGCACGAGCGCAGTCAATCGAGGTCGTCACAGAAAGGTGCGGCGGGCAGAACAGCTCTCCGATTGCGTAGTACTCGTCAGTCCCCGAGATCCGACCGTCTATCTTCCCCGCGAGACACACGCCTTCATCCACGTGTATGGGTATCGCCGCACGAATGACCTGTCGACTCGAACCAACTGCTGGTATGCTGATCCGCGTCTTGACCGTGCTCGCCAACTCAGGATCGATGATCGCCCGGACAAAGTCATCCGGTAGCCCTTGAACCGCTACGATCGTTTTCACCGCCTCCACGTCCCAGGAGTGCTCCATCGGCGCGCCGGCCAGCGCGAACGTCTTCTTCCACACGACTTCGTGCACTCCTTGCGGCAGTCTCGGAATAGATCGCCCATACGCCCAACATGCATCCTCCTCGCGTAGCCGCCAAGTAGCCACGCTATTCGCTGCTTGCCACGCTAAGTTACCGGGCTGCCCCACCAGGCCGTAGACGCGCTCGCCATCGACGACGAGCATATCGCTTTTCTCGATCACCTCCCACGTTAACGGCACGCTATCCGGCAAGTTAAGGTGCACCCGCAGATAGACCTTCGTATCCATACCCACCGGAACTGCGTCTAGCCCCAGAATGACGGCTGAAGACATGGCTTGCTGTAAGGCCCGTTCCTGCTCTTCCTCATCCAGTTGTTCAGCCAGAAGCCGCCGGAAGACCTCTCGGCTAGCCCAGCCATTCTGGTCGCTCTGAAGACGCAACAAGGCGGCGTTTGGGAGTGCCCTCAACAATACGCCGGTTCGACCCAGCTGATAGAGCAGTGTGCATACTGTCACCACTACGAGGGTGGCAATGCCGCGACGCAACCATGTCCTGCGCATCCTGCGTGGCTTAGTCGCAAGAGCGTCTTTGGCGACCAGTCGGCCGCATTCGGGACAGACGCCTGCGTCCATCCGGTAGCCGCAATGCGGGCAGAAACCACTCGGTACGTGCGGCGTACCATGACCTTCGAATGTGTTCATTCTATCCATTGCTCGCACAAGCACATGATACGCACGGCCACAACAGCTCGCCCACCGGGTCGGCCGGATCGCACGGGTCGTCCGGGTCACACATCGCCAGCAGGCCGCCGATGCCGCCGGCGGCCTCCATCAGTTCTCTTCCTTCGTTGGGACGGTGTCGTTGCCGCCCGCGTCGTGTTCTTATTTTGGACCGCTGTCCCGCACTCCGGACATACGCCACTCGTGTTGCCGGTCATACAGTATCCGCATCTTGTGCAACATCCACGTCGACGGCGGTGCCATCGCACGATCCACGTCCATGACACGAACAGAGCTGTCGAAAGAGCCGCGCAAGAACAGACCAGCCACCATGGGACTACAAGAGATCTGATCCGCCATTGGCCGCCGCCGATATTGCTATCTGAGAACCAGAAGTGATGCGAAAGCAGAAACTCATGGGACCATTCTGGCAACCCCAGTCGAACGGTGTTCCGTTCGCCCTCTGCCGCGCGCCCCGAGTACACCTGGATTGCGACCAAACCACGTCCAGATATTATCCCGAATGCGTGATTTCCGGTAAGACCCACTGAGAGATCATCCACTGCATAGGTGCTCCGCAACCAAGCGACTAGAGTCAGAGACGTCGCACAAACAAGCAGTAATCGCAACATGCGTTTGAGTCGCCGAGTCGAAGGGCATCGCCTGTATGGAGGCTTCTTGTCGCCCGTCATCGGTGAATTCCTCTGCTACGGGAACCTACTGCAGTTGTCGAGACACTCCTGTGCGAAGATCTCCCAATAAGGCGGATAGGGGTCGTACTCGTACCGCGCAACCATCACCGTCCCCGCGTCCCAACTCGTCGGCGTCAAATCCAGCAACTGCCCGACGTTACCGTTGGCGTCGTAAGTGTACACGAAGTCGCCCGCCGTGTCGGCCGGATCGCACGGATCGTCCGGGTCACACATCGCGAGCAACCCACCAATACCGCCCGCGGCTTCGAGGCTGTTCACCGAGCCGTGCTGGCCGGCCAGGTCCAGGCCCCAGGTGTAGCTGCGGTGCGTGGTGATGCTGTTCGGGACGACTTCCGTCGCAAGGACGTCGCTTCTTGGCAGAAGCGGTCTGGTGAGACCAGGACAGCTACTCCTCATCGTTCGACCGTGTGGCCTCCCACGCCAGCCAACGCTTCGCGAGCGATCGGTTGATCCTGCGTATGCTCTCCTCGGGGATAAGACTTCGGGCCATGCTGACGATTACTGGTTCTTCACCGTTAGTTCCGGGAACAACGACGTCATCTTGCAACTCATATTTGCCCGCATCGATTGGAAAGGTGATTCGAACGGAGTCTATGTGGTCCGGCTCTGTCCACTTGCAGAATGGCCGAGTGCACGTGATGAGCGGTCTGTTTTCGGTGCGCGACTTCGCCAAGTAACCAGCACGGTATAGGTCATCTATGTGCGCGGGTGGCTGCCCGGTCTCTTGCGCGTACAGAAGCGCAGCCTCACCAATTACGGCAAGCGTCACCTCCTGTCGCCTCATCTCCTTGTTACGTTTCGCCTTTTGGCGCATCCCTTCGAAAACGAACACATCCGCCAACTTGAACGTCAGGGCCACAACTACAAACAACACGACAAGGGACAATACTTTTCTTGCGGACGTCACTGCGGACCCGTAACTGCGTGACACGATCATTCGGGGCACTCTGTGTCTTTCCACTGAAGCGTTGCATCGGTGTACCAATACCAGGCAAACGTCCTGCACTGTACTAGCAGCCAGATGTAGGTTGCGCGGTCGTTAGGTTTGTCCCGCGAACAGCTGTTCGGATAGGTCTCGCAGATTCTATCCATCAACTTGTGACCATCCAAACATGGAATCCGTGCCTCGGCGTGCGTCTCGGTCAGATGATAAGCACGCGAGTAAACTTTAACCTGGCTATCGCCACAGCCCCACCAATCATCCTCAAAGTCGGGGTCATCGTGTGGCCAATCTTGCTCAAGCGTCATCGCGCGCGCTGGCTTGCCATCGCCTTCGGGGCAGTCTATGATCAGCGCTGCGTGGGGCTGTCCGTCCGACTCTGCCCAACCCATCGATGTATAAGTCACGGTACAGAAACAGCATTCTCCCCACGAAGCCCAACCCTTCTTCGGAGTGATCACCCAGTGGTCTTCCCGCGTACCACCGCTCTTCGCGCACCTGCAACATTCATCCGGGCTGGTTGCGCCGGTCGAGCATTCGCGCGTCTTCCAACAGGTACGGCGGCTTGCACGGCTACTACCACCTGGGGAACTCTGAACTCGCGCAAGCTCGTAGGCGCAGCAAGCGTGCGCCCTGTCGTCGATTGGGGGAGACGTCGAGCGGGTCGAAGAGCTCGGGCCCGGTAGGGCGGGGCGGGACATGACGTAGGGCGCCGTTGCTTTCAGGCCATCAGGATCAACCCACAGTGCCGGGCGATTCTGGAAGGCGACATATAGCCTGCCGGTGCCAAAAACCCCAATCGGATCCCTGGAGATCCACCTTCCCAGACTCGGGCTGTAGTAGCGATAGCCCCAGTAGCCCAGGCCGGTTTCATCATCGAAGTACTTCGTGCTGAAGCGGATGGGGTTCTCGGTCGCGTAGGGGCCGGCGTCGTCGCGCCAGTCGCCGTCGTCATCATCGGGCCCGATGACCTTGCCGTAGGGGGCGTATTCGTAGCGGGCGACCAGGCGGCAGTCGTTGCCACCCACGTCCCAGGCGTAGGCGGTCGTGCTGCCGAAACCGGCCGTCCAGGCCACGAGCTGAGCGACGTTGCCGTTGGCGTCGTAGGTGAAGACTTACTGCCCGGCATCGACCCCGCCGGCACCCGCTCCACCGCCAGTCTCCGCCTGGTCAACGGCCAGCAGCCCGCCAACACCGCCCGCGGCTTCGAGACTGTTCGTCGAGCCCTGCTGCCCGGCCAGGTCGAGGCCCCAGGTGTAGGCCCGCCGCGTGCTCGGATCGTTGGCGTCGTTCGGATCCACATCCAGCTCCAGCAGCATGAGCCACCCGCTCCACACAAACGCCTGCGACACGCTGGGCGTACTGGCCCAGTCATCATCATTCGGGTCGTTCGGGTCACCCGGGTCCCAATCATACACCCGCTTGGCGACCCGGCGCCCCTGGTAATCATACGCGAACTCCACCCGCGGCACACCGCCGAGGTGCGAGATCGGCTCCACCGCGATCAGCCGGTTCTCGGCGTTCCACGTGTACCGCGCCCCGCCGCGCGTGTTCTGGGCGGAAACGAACCAGTCGATATCGCGCCAGTCGATATGCCCGTCGCCGTTCAGATCGCCGTTCATGCAGTCGCAATCGCAGCCCGGGCACTGCTGCTCGAGCAGCGTGTAGTACGCCGGGCAGTTGTCATTCTGGGCCGCGACGAACAGGTCCTGGTCACGCCAGTCCACCCGGCCGTCGCAGTTCATGTCGCCCGCCAGCACCTGCTCGATCAGGTTGCCGTCCTCGTCGTACGACTGTCGCAAGCCGCCGTCGGCCGCCGCACTCGCCACCGCCACGCCCTCGTACTGGTTCAGCTCGTTGGCCACGTATGCCAACGCGGGATGGTCCGGGTTCTGCGACGTTTCGCGGTTGCCGATCGGGTCGTAGGCGTAGCTCCAGACCAGGTTGTTCGGGTCGGCGTCCCACGTCGAGCCGGTGAGCTCGTTGCGGTCGTTGTAGCCGAAGCTCTGGGCGATCGGACTGTTCGGATCGCCGAACGCTCGCCCGTCATACGTCACCTGCGTCCGCCGGCCGAAACCGTCATTCGTGTAGTCATAAACGGAGATATCCACCGGCGTCCCGGTCGGATCCCAGGCGTGCGTAACCGTGTCGACCAGGTTGCGGCCCTCCTCGAAGGTCCGCGTGGACGCCAGCCGCACCGGCTCGGACCTCGCCATGGGCGCTGCCAAAGCCCGACCAAGCCGGCACTGAGCGCCGATAAAACCGCTGCAGACGCCCGACCAAGCAGGTACTGAGCGCCGACCAAGCAGGCGCACGGCCTCAGTAGGGCAGGCGCACCAGCCGAGTAGGGCAGGTACACGACCCCAGTACGACAGGCGCACGAGCCAGGTACCGCCGCTACCGACCCTTCAGGAACGCTCGCCTACTCGCACTCCGTGGCCCCATCTGCCATTACGATGCCGCATCTTCATGTCCTGTTCGCCTCCAGCGGAGCCTCACGACTCGATACACATCGTCACCTCGGAGCTCTTGTCCGCATTCCGGACAACGCTGGCCAGGCAGACCTCTTAGGCAGTAGCCACATCGACTGCAGCACCCAGACACCTCCTCATAACGGAATAACAGCACCCGAAACAGAACAATGCTGCCGCCAATGACCGGGATAATAAACTCAGGTTGGTCAGCGTGCGGCATAAAGCGACCGGGGTGGATCAGCCACCATAGGCTGGCCGTGCCCAGCCCTGGCAGAACCGCACACAGGCCTTGTGCCAAAATGCGACGCGTTCTCTGCTTGGACATCGCCACCCACACGCACGTGGCCAGGTACAGCAAGACGATTAGCCACACGTACAAAAACGCATAGTCTCGATCGGGGCTAAGAAGGAGCACCTCCACAGTCGCCACGCTGGCAAGCGCCAACAAGACCAAACGCCCGACTACTTGCACGACTCTATCCCCGTCTCGTCTGTCCACCAGTCTTTGGGAGGAAGATGTCCCGCACCGCGGTAGCTTACTCGCGGCGTGAACCACTTCTTGCCATCCGGGCCCTTCGCGCCGCTGAACGGAAAATCACCTTTCTGCCTGTCTTTGTCTATCGCATACCACCCCCAGGCCTTCTTGTTTTCGATCCAGCGGTGTGCGCTGTACACCTCATGGTCAACACTCTTCTTCTTGCCAGCAATCCAGATCTTCTGATTATTGTGGTAGTGGAATTTATGCCCCCAGGAAATGCACGAGATAGCCACGCGGCTTCCGTTGGGCTTCTCACAAACTGCACAGACCTCGAATTCCTGTTCCAACTTGTTAGAGGTGATGAAGCGAACGCCAGGGGTATCCACCATACTGACTGAGTCAGGACATTCCTTAGAATTGAGCGCATAGTATGGCTTCGGTGGCTGTTCGTTGTTTGGGTCTGTGGGCTTTGGTGCCTTATCCACTTGCAGGCCGGACCAAGAACCCTCGTCAGAATAGCGGTGCCGGGCAACTTGAACCAAGCCCAGAGACTTGCAGCAGCACCGCCAGCAGTCGTCTGTGACCCAATAGGTGGCACTGAACTTAGAATTGACGCTGTCTATCCAACCGAGAAGTCCCTTCGTCTGGAAGGGTGCGTCTAGCATATTTGCAGACCAAGTCCCTATGTTCTCAACATCTGTCGTACAATTGCATGCCGGTTGCGAGGACTGCAGGCCGAGAGGATCGACGTCTGTAACGGGGAGATTGCCCACGTAGACGTATAAGTTTAGGCCACCCTCCTCCCCAATCGGGTCCCACGAGGTCCACCGCCCCGTCACCGGATCGTAATACCGCTCGCCCCAGTAGCCCAGCCCGGTTTCGTCGTCGAAGTACTTGGTGCTGAAGCGGATGGGGTTCTCGACGGCGTAGGGGCCGGCGTCGTCGCGCCAGTCGCCATCGTCATCATCATCGGGCCCGATGACCTTGCCGTAGGGGTCATATTCGTACCGCGCGACCATCACCGTCCCCGCGTCCCAACTCGTCGGCGTCAGGCCGATCAACTGCCCGACGTTGCCGTTCGCATCGTAAGTGTACACGAAGTCGCCCGCCGTGTCGGCCGGGTCGCACGGGTCGTTCGGGTCGCTGATCGCCAGCAGCCCGCCAATGCCGCCGGCGGCCTCCATCGAGTTCAGCAGGCCGAGCTGCCCGGCCAGGTCGAGGCCCCAGACAAAGCGCCGCGTGGCGTCGGGGGCGTCGCCGGTGGCCAGGGCGTCGATCTCCGCCAGCAGCCGCCAGCCGGCCCACACGAAGCGCCAGTCCTCGCTGGGGCTGGCGGGCCAGTCGCTGTCGTACGCCTTGTCGCCGATGATGCGCTCCGGGTCCTCCTCGGTCAGCATGAAGTCGAACAGCCGCTGCACGAGCGTGCTCTCATGGGGGCTGCCTGATCAGGTCATCGGCTTCGCCATGCCTTCGTTGCGAACCAGCTCAGCCACCAGGATCCGACGATCATCACGAGTGCGATTTCCGCGTGGTTTGTCCAGATCGCCAGGAGGAAGCCAACAACCGCGCCAACGGTCGTCGCGGCAATCTGTGGCTTTGTCATCTTCGCGTGAAGCGGATAGCTGAGCCGCTCACTCCACCTTTCGCGCACCTCATCGAGCCTCGGGTCCCGCAGCGCTTCCCATGCGGCCCTGGAGACCTTGAACTCCGCTCCGCACGCTACGCAGCGGGCCTTGTGCGCGCCGACCGAAAGCGGCGCCCGGAAGAAACGCACAATCTCTGTCGAACCGCACGCGGGGCAGCCCGGCACCTTGAGAGCATCAACCTCCGTTTTGTCCATGGGTCGTCCTGACGGACCGCGCGATGATGCGCGATGTACGTTCATACAGTCGTGTTTCAGTATCTCTCGCGAAGTGCCAGTCGCATTTGAAGCGCCATTACGTCGCTGCCGAAATCTGCCAGTTCAATAGCCCAGACTCGATCAGTAGTATACTTCGTGAATAGTCACTCCGATCCCGATAGATAGCCCTACGTACGGATTGAGCACGCCGCCAAGACCACAATTCCTGCGGCTGCGGCCACTATTCCGAGGATCAGCCCGATGATGGCGGCCCGTGTGCCCGTGTGCCGTTGAGGGTCCCGCCTCACGCGGCGAATTGCCGACAGGCTCAGTCCTATGGCCACCAACCCGAGGGTGCTCCCGATTGGCAACGTAAACGGAAAGCAGACAAATGCGATCACGACTGCGCAGATGCCGCAGATTAAGGCCGCGGTAGCCAGACTATCGCTTGCGACATGCGTCGGGCGCGACGGCGAAGTGGGAGGAACGGGCCGCGGGGCGTCGGGCGGCTCATCACATACATAGGTTGTTGGTTTGGCGCGTGAGCTGGAACGTGCGGAGCCATGTAAACACGATGCGTCGTTCGACGCCGCCGCATCCTCTCGGCCCAGGTATGCCTGACAAATCGCCTCCACATTCGCGATGCTTGCGCCTTCGAGGACATCTTCTTCAAACGTCACTGTGTGCCGCGGCAGCTTACCGTGCAGGATGACCCGGCGATTCGACGCCTCGACTCGTTCAAAACAGGACCATGGGATGCGCGTGATGGAACCCCCAACGCGGATCACGAGGCCCTTCGCGGACAAGCGGTATTCGCACGCTGCCAACTCAGTGGCACTCGATGCGGCATATAGACCAGCAAAATGCCACGGTGCCCAGATCGCCAACGCCAGACCGACCACCGCCGTAATGAGAATCGGCCATGAACCGGCGGCCAGCATCGGGCGCACCATACCTACCCACGCTGATAGCGCCACAATTAACACGGCCAAACCGTAGAGATGGAGAAGGCGCAGGCGCCACGCGTCACATAAGGCCGCGCGGCGCAGCCTCTGCTGGGATGCCTTGATGCAGAACCGAAGAGATCCTTGTCGTTGCATCCGCATCTACGCGCCTCCTGGGAGCGGTCCCAGGGGCGGCTTCAACTGGGGTAATCTACTTAGGATGGTACGGGCAAACTGCGCCAGCCTAGCCCATGCCACGTTAGCATCTGCCACAAGTGCCGGCGCCCCATATACCGCAGCCACGGCCGCCGCAGTACCGGTCACGTTACTGCGATGAGCGCCTGATAGTGACAGGCACGCCTTCACTCTGCGGCACTTCTGGCAGCATGGTTCCCATTGCTTGAGTTGTACACAGCCGCTTGCAGTAGATGAGGCCACGTAGCCAGTATTAAGTCCCGGCACCCACCGGGTCGGGGCGCTGGAGAGTTCAATTGAGTTGGCGATCGCGAAACTAGCAGATGGCGCGCTGCAACTGCCCGAGACCTCAATAGATGTTGCAACTGTCAAACCAAAAACCGTGAGTGCCCCACTTGTGGTAACATTCGGCCCAGTGCAGCTAATCGGGCTCAATCCTGTCGTACATTGGGCCCGCGAATCACTTGTCCAGTCGACAACGGCGGAGTATGAAAGACGCATTCGTAAGATCTGGAAAAGCTCTGCGGCAGCGGGAGTCCGGATGTTGATATTGCCTGATGCATGCGCGCGTGAACTACAGCCTGTTCCATTAGTTGTGAACGTGAAGGGGCCGAGCTTGATCGGCACAAGTGCGTCGATGCCAAAAAGGCCGATGGGATCTGCTCGAGTGGTCGTCGCATTATCTACATACCGATACAGATTCTCCCCCCCATTCTCCCCAATCGGATCCCTCGAGATCCACCGCCCCAGACTCGGGCTGTAGTAACGGATGGGCCAGCTTCCCCAACCCGTCTCATCGTCGAAGTACTTGGTGCTGAAGCGGATCGGGTTCTCGGCGCCGTAAGGGCCGACTTCGTTGGGATCAGTCAGGTCGAGCAGCACCTTGCCATACGGATCATACTCGTACCGCGCCACGATCGCGCCGTTGGGGTCGTTCGGATCATGCGCCCAATCGATGAGCTGCCCGACATTGCCGTTGGCGTCATACGTGTACGCGAAGTCGCCGAACAGGTCGTTGGGGTCGTTCGGATCGTTGGGGTCGCTGATCGCGAGTAGGCCGCCAATGCCACCGGCGGCTTCGAGGCTGTTCACCGAGCCGCGCTGCCCGGCCAGGTCGAGGCCCCAGGTGTA
>CAYUZU010000055.1:0-11487 GCA_964448675.1 uncultured Planctomycetales bacterium | reverse complement strand
GTAGGTCTCGCCGGTCTCGCCCATGCCGGCGCGGACGCCCATGATCGCGTTGATGTGATCGAGCGGCAGCTGCAGGGCGACGATGAGCTCGATCTGACCGTTGGCGACGACGGGCTCGGCGATGAAGGCACACGGCGCGTCGTTGCTCGGGGCGTAGGGGCGGAAGTCGGCGAAGCCGAACTGCTGGGTCTTGCGCACGTCGCGGACGAGCTGGCCGAGGTTCGAGTCCTTGAACTTGCCGTCGACGAGGTTGGTGCGGTAGTCGGCCTCGCGGCAAACGGAGTAGAAACAGAAGCCGTCCGGGTTGATGAGGAAGAGGT
This sequence comes from uncultured Planctomycetales bacterium, assembly GCA_964448675.1. GTDB lineage: Bacteria > Planctomycetota > Phycisphaerae > UBA1845 > Fen-1342 > CAYUZU01. The sequence goes on along the minus strand of CAYUZU010000055.1, from coordinate 11,167 downwards.
CGTAGTAGCCGTAGAGGTTGTTGTACTGCGTGAGGAAGTCGTCGCTCTCGCCTTCGATCTGGAGCACGACGGCCTCTTCGAGGTTGATCTTGGAGATGCAGGCCCAGTTGAGGCCGGGGATGTCGAGCGGGTCGGCGGCGACCATCACGGGGTTGCCGGCGCTGTCGCGATAGACCTTCTGGAACGACTCGCGTTCGGACAGGACGCGATCGATGTAGTCGGTGTGAATCTCGTAGCCGATGACGTACTTGCCGTCGCCCATGGTAAGCATGTCGCTGCGGAAACCCTGCTGGCCGTTGGCCGTGCCGACGAGGTACGTTTCGCCGGTGGTGCCCATGCCGTCGCGTTTCTGGACGATGGCGTTGATGGGATCGGTCGGGATCTGAAGGGCGACGACGCCGAGCAACTCGCCGCTCGGGGCGTAGAAGGGGGCGCCGACGAAGCCGGCCTGCTGCCCATCGCTGGGTGCGTAGGGGCTGAAGTCCTCGAAGCTGATCTGCTCATTGTCACAGACCTTGTGCCAGAGGCGGGCGAGACCTTCGTCCTTGTACTTGCCGTTGGCGAGATCGGCGCCGAGGTCTTTCTCGCGGGCGTTGGTGTAGAGGACGCGGCCCGAAGCGCCGTCGATGATGAAGATGTCGTAGTAGCCGGCGGTGCGCACGTATTCGCCGAGGTAGGTGTCATGCTGCTGCCAGACCTGCTGGTAGCTCTCGGTGGTGACGTCGTAGTCGGCGGCCGGGTCGCCCTCGGTCTTGAAGTCGGTGTAGGCCGCAGCAAGCGTGGGGTTCTTGGCCAGCGCGGTGAGGTCTTTGCTGACCGCCGCGAAGAAGTCGATGATCTGTGCGCGCTTGAGCTGTTGGACGGTGCTGAGCTTGCCGAAGGCGTTCTCGCGCAGGGCGGCGACGTTCTTGGTGAGGACGCCCATGTCGCCCTTGCGCTCGGCGAAGTACTTCTCGATCTGGGCCTTCTTGACGTCGCGCAGGGCGACCAGCTGGTTGTACGCCGAGTGCTCGAGCGCGGTCTCGCCGTAGTCGGTGATGTCGTGCATGCCCTTGTCGGCGGTGCTGTAACTGACGAATGCGACGATGCCCAGGGGGATGAGGCCGCAGCCGAGGAAAGAGGTGATGAGTTTGGCGCCCAACGTCATGTCATTGCTCCCTAGTCAAAATGCCGAATTGCCCCAATGCGCAGAGTGCCCCGGATGGTCCACGCAGTGGGGGCGTCTCCGCGGCGCAGCCCGTGCGGGCGGCGCGGTGCACTTACACGCTATCCTGATGAAGGTTGTATCGTGGTTTTGACCCGGGAGAATCATGACGGATTTCCGAAGGGGGACAGGTAGTTTCAGGGCCGGGCCCCCGCGATGCCGTTGCGGTCGGTGTCCGATAAGCGAGCGGCGGCGCTGCGGCGGGACGCGGTGCGGGGCTTGATCAGGCGGGATCGGCAGATGCTGCGCGATCCGGCTTGTCCGCGTCCCAGCGTGCGAGGAAGCGCCGCAGCAGGGTGCGGAAGGTCAGGGCGGCGGCGAGGCTGAGGCCGGCGCTGGCGGCGGCGGCCGGCCAGCGTCCCACGTAGGCGTTGGACAGGGCCAGCACGGCAGCCGCGACTGCGCAGAGGCCGAGGGCGGCGACGCCGAGGCCGGGAAGGACCACGGCCGGTTGCGGTTGGTCGGGGGTGGCCGTTGCGGCGATGGGGCCCCACCAGCCCGGGGGCCGGGCTTTTGCGTAGAAGTGCACGAGCACGTCGCGCGGGTCGGGGCGCGTGAGCAGCGCGACGCTGACCCAGAGCACGGCGGTGGCGGCGATCGAGCTCAGCACGATCCAGTAGGCGGCGTGGTCGCCCACGGGGATCCAGAACGCGAAGACGACCTTGGCGTTGAAGAGGTAGATGAGCGGGCCGCCGAGCGAGGCGGCGAGGCGGGCCGGGCCGTTGAAGCGCCACCACCACCACTGAGCCCAGTTGGCGGCCAGCTCGGCGCCAAAGAGTCCGAGCATGAAGATGGAGATGTCGATGACGTTTTCGAACACGGTCGCGACGAGCAGCGCCAGCAGCAGCACGGCCACCATCACCAGCTTGCCGACACGCATGTAGTGGGCGTTGGAGGCCGTGGGGCGAGCGAGGCGGCGGTAGACGTCGTGCACGACGACCTGGCCGGCGTAGTTCATGTGTGAATCGACGGTAGACATGATCGAGGCGCCGAGGGCGACCAGGGCCAGTCCCAGCAGGCCGGGCGGGAGGTAGTGGCCGAGCAGCAGGCCGAACGCGAGCTCCTTGTTGACGGTGCCGTCGTGCAGGCCGGGCCAGCGCGCCATGGCGCCCAGCGCGGGCAGGGTGAGGGTTGCCAGCATGAGGAAGAGCACGACCTGCGTCCAGATGTACATGCGGGCGGCCTCGCGGGGCGAGCGACAGGAGAGGAGCTTCTGGCTCTCGGTGGACAGGTCGCCGCCGTAGCCGACGCTGGTGCCGAACATCCAGGCGATGAGGCCGACGACGCCGAGAAACTCGTCGCCGGGGGGTGGGTGCCATTTCACGGCGCTGGGGCCGAACTGGGCGACGAGGGCATCGTGCAGGCCGAGCGGGCCGCCGAAGTCAAGCCACACGACCAGCATGAGCACGACGGAGGAGGCCACGATGATGATGGACTGGAGCACGTCCGAGACGACGACACCCATGTAGCCCGACAACAGGACGTAGAGGAGGATGATGGGCAGGACGGCGACGAAGGTCTCCCAGCGTTCCCAGCCGAGCAGGGCTTCGGCGATCTTCGCGAGGCCGAGCAGACCGGCGCCGATCCAGATCACGACGCCGACGAAGGCGCTGCGCAACGCGGTGATCATGCGCATGGTGAACGCGGGCGTGCCGCTGAAGCGCAGCTCGTAGAACTCGGGCGAGGTCAGGACGCCCAGGCGGCGCCAGCAGGGGGCCAGCAGGACGGCGGCGACCATCAGGCCCAGTCCGAAGCGGCTGAAGTAGAACCAGCACACGTAGAGGCCGGTGATCACGGCCATGCCGCAGTAAGCCGGCGCGACGTCGGCATTCATGCAGGTGGCCGCGTTGGAAACGCCGTTGGCCCAGCCGGGGAGGCGGCGGCCGGCGAGGAAGAAGTGGACGAGGTCCTGGTTGGCGAAGCGGCGGAAGTAGAGGCCGACAGCGACGAGCACGAGCATGTAGACGGCCATCACGCCCCAGTCGAGCGGGGCGAGGCCGGGGCGGGCGATGTCGGCAAGTGTGTTCATGAGGTGGCCGGGTGACTCCTGCGCGGTTATGGTCGCCAACGGTAAGACGCGCCGGCGCCAGCGTCAACGTCATGCGCCGGCGCGGAGCGCATGGTAGGAGGTGACGCATGATGGCGCGCGTGGTTCTTCTTGCGGGATTGTGGGGGATGTTGCTGGGCTGCCAGCGCGCGACGCGGCCGTTCGATGTCGTGGTGTACGGGGGCACGTCGAGCGGCGTCGTGGCGGCGACCAAGGCAGCGCGGCTGGGGCATACGGTGGTGCTGATCGAGCCGACGCAGCACCTGGGCGGGTTGAGTGCCTCCGGGCTGGGGGCGACCGACATCGGCAACAAGGCTGCGATCGGCGGCATGGCGCGCGAGTTCTACCGCCGGGTGGGGGCGGCGTACGGGCAGGACGAGGCGTGGCGTTTCGAACCGCACGTCGCGGAGGCGGTCTTTGGCGAGATGATCGGCGAGACGGACGTGGTGGTGGTGCTGGGTGAGCGGCTGGACCTGAAGCGCGGGGTGCGCAAGGCGGGGACGCGGATCGCCGCGATCGTGGCCGAGTCGGGGCGGGCGTATCGGGGCCGGGTGTTCATCGATGCGACGTACGAGGGGGACCTGATGGCACTGGCCGGTGTGCAGTACGTGGTCGGGCGCGAAGGGAACGGTGTCTATGGTGAGACACTCAATGGAGTACAGACGCGGCACGCGACGCATCACCAGTTCGTCAAGGATGTTGATCCGTATGTCGTGCCGGGCGACTCGAACAGCGGTCTGTTGCCGGGGGTGCAGGCGGGCGGCCCAGGCGCGGAGGGCCGCGGTGATCACCGGGTGCAGGCGTACTGCTTTCGCATCTGCACGACGGATGATCCCGCGAATCGGCGCCCGTGGACGAAGCCGGCCGATTACGATCCGCAGCGGTACGAGTTGCTTTTGCGCAACTTTGACGCGGGGGACGAGCGGGTGCCGTGGCACCGCGTGATGATGCCGCACCGCAAGACGGACACGAACAACAACTTTGCGGTGTCGACGGACTACATCGGCCAGAACCATGCCTATCCCGAGGCGGACTACGTCACGCGCGAGCGGATCGTGCAGGAGCATGTTTCGTACCAGCGCGGACTGTTGTGGACGCTGGCGTATCATCGCCGGGTGCCGCCGCATGTGCGGGCGGAAGTGCAGACCTGGGGGCTGGCGCGCGACGAGTTCGTTGACAATGACAACTGGCCATACCGACTGTACATCCGCGAGGCGCGGCGGATGGTGGCGGACTACGTGATGACGCAGCACGATTGCCAGGGGCGCCGGTGCGCGGATGATCCGGTGGGGCTGGCGGCGTACACGATGGACTCACACCATGTGCAGCGCTACGTGGACGACGACGGGCACGTGCGGAACGAGGGGGATGTGCAGGTGGGAGGATTTCCGCCGTATCCGATCTCGTATCGGGCGATCGTGCCGCGGCAGCGCGAGTGTGCGAATCTGCTGGTGCCGGTGTGCCTTTCGGCGTCGCACATCGCGTACGGCTCGATCCGCATGGAGCCGGTGTTCATGGTGCTGGGCGAGTCGGCGGCGACGGCCGCGGTGTACGCACTCGAGACCGACGTGCCCGTGCAGCGAATCGACTACGAGCAGCTGGCGGTCAGGCTGCGCGACGCGGGGCAGATTCTGGAGTGGCAGGCGGACTGAAGCCGACCGTTGGACCCGGTCAAGGTGTGCGCCGCCTTGCCATCGATGCAGCGATCACCAGTAGGAGCAGGGCCGTCGCGGGTTCGGGCAAGCGGACAAGCCACGCTTGGTGTCCGCCGTCTGGACCGCCGCCCTCACCGACGATGGTCATTCCGTCCGGTGTGATATCCCACGCCTTTGCCAGCGACCATTCCGACAAGTCCAGGCCGTATTCGTTGATCAGCACGCTACGCAGATCGCGCATCCCGTTGACCTCGTCCCAGATGAACGCCGCCCCGTCAGAGCTTCCGACAACAATCGAGCCGTCGGCGGACACGCCGTGCGCCTCACTCTTGCCGCCTGCGAGGGCGCCGAGCCCGGTCATTCCGTCCGCTTCGGTCCACCGAAACGCCTCGGTCCTGAAAGCACTGCTACTGCTGGTTCCCACGATCGTCGAACCATCGGCGGATACCGCCTGTGCGCTACTTACGTACAACCCGCCGGGTAAGTCGCCCAGCCGTTCCATGCCGGTTGCAGCGGTCCACCGAAAACCCTCATATCGACTGCCTGATTCCGGCGTATAGCCGAACCCCACGACCACGCCGCCGTCGGCGGAAATGTCGCGGGCACCGCTGGCGAAATTGCCGCCGGGGAGATCGCCCAGTCCGACCAGACCCTCATCGGCCGTCCAGCGAAAGGCCTGGCGTCCGCTATCACTCCGTGCTTCACCGACAATCACGGTGCCATCGGCGGAAACGGCCCAAGCCTCGCTCGCCCGCCAGTTCGGGTTGTCCGTGAGAAACCCGAGGCCCACCATCCCTTCAGCAGGCGTCCAGCGAAAAGCCTCCATTCTTGGCGGTATCGCGCCTTCGGACTCACTTGCACCGACAACGACGCTCCCGTCGACAGACGTGCCCATCGCCCAGCTGTGGAAACGGCCGCCGGGGAGTGACCCCAGCCCCACCATGCCGTCGGTCGCGGACCAGCGGAAGGCCTCGCGGCAGACGTCGTCGGACGGATCGCCCATGCCGACAGCGACGGTGCCGTCATCGGAGACGCCGTTCGCCACACTGTCGTAGCCCCCTCCAGGGAGATCGCCCAAGCCGAGTATGCAGGGCACATCTTCGCCGAGCGCAGCAGGGATACCGATCAAGGTGGCAATCGATGCAGCGATACTGAGCGCAGCTTTCATTCTTGTCCTCCTCCTGCGGTGACGTGTGACGGAAGCCCGCCGGGTCGCCTCCAACCGATCGCGGCTGGCTTCACCTTGGATAGTACGACAATACGGTTATGGCCGTCAATCGGATGCGTTTGTCGGTTCAGTTCGTCAGCGACAGCGGCGTAAACCGCTGAAAGCTGCCGACGCGCCGGACGCTGCGCGCTCGCCATTACACACCGCGCGCAGCTCGTGGCGGTGTCGCGTGTCCGTGGCGCGACAAGCACTGTGCCGCGCGGCCGTCGATTCCAGCCGTGCCAACCGTGCGCGGCAAGCGGGCGGCATGCCGTGACCGGTCGCTCGAAATGCGCTCCTGGCGCGCGCGGGTGGCGCAACGGGTTGACACCGGGTCGCGAAATCGTACGATATCAGTACGGTTTAGGGGCCGGATCGGACGCACGGGGGTAAGGCTGGAGCGGTATTCCGTGAGAGCTCGGGATGGCCGGAACGGAGTGGATTGGTTTGCGTGGGCAGCGCAGCGGCCGGGGCGCCGGGTGTTTTCGTTGCCGGACCGGGGGGGCAGGAGAGCATGCGGGGTATCGACCTCTGTTACGAACTCGCGGTTTGAGCTCGGTCGTGACCGCCGTCGTGCGGCTGGCCGGGGGTCACATGTTCATGGGCAGTGTCCTTCCTGCGCGACGTGCGGCACAGCATTGGGCCGGCTGACGCCGGAATGCAGCCGTCGCTTCATGCGGGAGGATGCGCGATGAAGGGAGAAGCTGGCAATGTTGAAGAACATACAGACAACGACGGGGCGGACGTCCCGGCGCAGAGCTTACTGGCGTGCGGGACGCACTGCGTGTCTGGTGGTTGGTATCGTAGCAACCGGCCTGGGGCTGGGCGGCTGTCCTCCCGTGGCGAGCGAAACGGCCCAGGAGACCGCGGAGCGGCCGACGAGTGAATCCGCGATTCGCCAGGTTGCGCAAGGCACCGCGCTGACGGTGACGTTCGTCAATCCGTCGAGCGGACCGACCGCTGGCGGATACCAGGCGAGCGTTTCCGGGACCGGATTTGCGCCGGGGATGACGGTGTTGTTCGGCGACGTGGCGGCGAGCAACGTGGTGGTCAACCAGCACTGGGCGGCGCTGGTGACGGTGCCGGCGCATCCGGCGGGCCTGGTGGACGTCACGGTGATCAAGAACTCGGTGACGGCGACACTGGAGGACGGCTTTCGCTACATCACGGCGCCGCTGACGCTCGGGTCGATCGCGCCGCTGCGCGGGCCGGCGGCCGGCGGGACGGAAGTGCTGTTGACGGGTGGCGGCTTTGCGGACGGTGTCGCGGTGACCTTTGACGGGGTGCCGGCGAGCGAGGTCAAGGTGGTGAACGACCAACTGGTCACCGCGGTCGCGCCGCCGCATGCGCCTGGCGTCGTAGACGTGGCGGTGCTGGACGGGGAGAGCGAGGTGCAACTGGCGGAGGTGTACGAGTATCTGTCGCCGGATGCCGACCTGCCGCCGAACGACGGCACGGACACGGACGGTGACGGGCTGACCGATTACCAGGAGGTGGTCGGGTGGGAGATCCGGATCGATCTCTACGGATTCGGGACCGGTGGCCTGAATGGCGTCAACCTGCATAACCGGACGGTGTACTCGGATCCGAGCACGCCCGATACGGATGGTGACGGGCTGGATGACTACGGCGAGTGGTTCGTGCTCAGTGATCCGGAGGTGGGTGACACGGATGCCGACGGGCTCGGTGATTACGAGGAGGTGAACGTTCAATTGACCAGTCCGGTCAGCGTGGATACGGACGGAGATGCCCGTGGTCCGGACGGGGATCTGCCACCGAACGCGGCGCTGTTCGACGGGGCCGAGCTGGTCGAGTACTTCAGCGACGACGGCCGGTTGTTCTATGGCGGCACGTCGCCGATCTTCGATGATACGGATGGTGACGGTGTCACGGATTATGACGAGTTCGCCCACCCGCTGCGCAGCGCGCTGGTGGCGGACGTGCCGCGAATGAAGGTGGATTTCGTCGGCGAACTGGTCATGGCGCTGGATATCAGTCTGGAAGAAGGGACGTCCGTTACGGAGGGGCAGGAATACGGCCTGACCGAATCGGAGTCCTCCGCGACCACGACCAGCAACGAGTCGACCTGGGAGAACTCGCTCGAATTCACCGAGTCGATTGAAGCGACCGTCGGCTATGGCGGAAGCCCGCCCGGCTGGTATGGCGAGGCCACGGTCGGCTTCTCGGCCACGCAGGGCTTCAGTGAAGGCGGCTCGACGTCGTGGAGCGAGGAATCGGCGCAGGAGACACAGAACTCATTCCTCGAGATCCAGGAGGAATCACGCACGCAATCGCAGACCATCAACGGCGGCACGGTCACCGCCGGCATCAAGGTCATCAACGAGGGCAACATCGCGTTCACCCTGGAGAACCTGGTGCTGTCGGCGCGGCTGATCGATCAGCAGGCGCGCGACGGTTTCCGCCCCATCGCGACGCTGTTTCCGCCGGTCGACCAGTTGACCCTCTCCGCGTTCGAGGAGACGGGGATGCTGGTGGTGACGACCGACGTCGGCAGCATCGGCGCCGAGATGATCCTGGAGCTGATGGCCGATCCGAGCGCGCTGGTGCTGGACGTCGCGGCGTTCGACCTGCTGGACGCGGACGGGCGCAACTTCGCGTTTCTCAACGACGTGACCAATGCCCGCACCGCGACGGTGATCGTCGACCTCGGGTTGGACCGACCGATCGAGACGTATCGCGTGGCGACCGAGGTGGTGCGCAATCCGGACGGCACGGCGGCCGGCATCACGATGGGCGACGTCATGAACAAGGTGCTGCGCATTCCGTTCGAAACGCAGCCGCGGAGCGGCGCCCAGCCACCGCCCGACCCCAACCTGCCGGCGCTGCAGGACGGTGTGCAGTTGCTGACCAAGGTGCGCGACGTGGAGCAGGATCCGACGGCATTCTGGGCGGTGTTTGGCAGTGCAGTCCGTGGTGATGCGCTGAACACCGACTTCCAGGATATCGTGTTGCGGGCGAACGAGTCGATCTCGCTGGTGTACACCGAGGATCGGGACGAGGACGGTGTGTACAAGCGCGAGGAATTCATGTACCTCGCCAGCGACGAGGACTCGGACACCGACGACGATCAGCTCGACGATTTCCTGGAGATCCGCGTGGGCTGGGACATCTTCGTGCTTGGCCCGGTCGGCCTGAAGCACGTGTATCCCGATCCGACGCGCGTCGATTTCGACCAGGACGGGCTGGATGATCGTGCCGAGCGGCTCGGCCAGGACGGGCTGCCCCCGGGGGATCCGAACGACAGTCTCGACGCGACGGATCCGAAGAACCCGGACACCGATGGCGACGGGCTGCGCGATGACGAGGACAACTGTCCGCTGGATCCCGGCAACCCGGCACCGGCCATCAACCTGACCAAGACCGAGGACGTCTCCGGATCGGTCGTGTCGCTGACCGGCAACGTGCTGGAGGATCCGGGCGACGGGCGCTGCGACGTCGACAACATCGACACGATCGTGTTCGACTGGGGCGACGGGCAGGAGGACACGCTATCTGGCGTGAACTTCCCGGCCGATCCGACCAACATCCCGGTCGATATCGAGCACACGTACAGCTCGCAGGGCGACTATACGATTACGGTCACGGCGACGGATGTGCGTGGCGCGTCTGCGGTCGAGACCTTCGGCGTCGAGATCACGTTCCCGACCGAGGGCCTGGTGGCGTTCTACCCGATGAACGACGAGGTGACGGTCGATAACGTCGTACGCGATGTGCGCGACCCGCTCGCGCCGCCGGCACAGCGCCGCGATGGCGAACGGGAGGACGCGTTCACGCGTGACCATGTAAACCGGTTCGGCAGCGCGTCGGGTGCGTTCTGCCTGGTACAGGACCAGGTGATCGACGGTGCGAATTACGCCGGCGTTAGTTTGCCGCCCATACCGGTGCCGGGTGCGGACAATGGCCTGGCGGTGACCCTCTGGGTGATCCCGGGGAACTTCAGTCATGACGGCATCGTGGTCGGCCAGGCCGGATTCTGTGCCTTCTTCGCAGATGGGACCGGCAACGGCCTGCACTTCACGATCAAGGGGCCGGACGATACGTACTACACCTTGCGCGACGATGATCCGAACGTGCCGGACGTCCCGACGCAGGTGGCTGGCGAGGCCGGTTGCCCGGATGATGCGCTGCCCGAGAACTGGACGTTCTATGCGGCCACCGTGGTGCGCGAGGGCAATGACTCGATCATCCGGCTGTATCGCGGCGCGGGTGCCGATCTCGGCGTGCCCGGCGCGAGCTTCGTGCAGAAGCTCGACGAGGTCGTGGTTTCGGGTGTGGTGTTCACCAACCCGGATGACGAAGCCGACTGGCAGATCTCCAGAGAGCACGAGGCGTTCGGCCCGGTCCCCGGGGCGCAGGACACCAACGGTCAGCCTTACGAGGGCCGCATCGACGACGTGCGTATCTACGAGCGTTACCTCGCCGAGGTGGAGTTGAACGCGCTGTTCAACGAAGGCGACAACTCCGACCTGCCGGGCAACGGCAATTAGGAACCTGTCGTCGCCCCGACCCCTCCCGCCACGGGAGGGGTTGGGGACCGACGTGGGCTGGCGGGCAGGGTGCTATTCGGGCATGCCGCGCGAGCCCCAACGGATCAGACCGGCGTCGATGTATTGCCCGCCGTCGGTGTGGTGACAGTGGACGGCGAGGACGTTGCGGCCACAAGATACAGGCATCGAAAGGTGTCAATCGGTGTGGTGACAGTGGACGGCGAGGACGTTGCGGCCACAAGATACAGGCATCGAAAGGTGTCAATCGGTGTGGTGACAGTGGACGGCGAGGACGTTGCGGCCTGGGCGCAGACGCCAGGTCTACGTGGTGCGGCCGCGGGCCGAGATCTGGCGGTTTTCTGGCGGTTCGATTGTCGCCTACTGCCTGAAACCGTTGCCAGTTGCCTGGAATCGCGGTCGGCGGAGGCTTGACCGAGGGCGGTAACCTTCGATAATGGCATGAGATCGGCGACTGTGCCGTTTTCGCCGTTTGCGGGCGTAATTCAGTGGTAGAATGCCAGCTTCCCAAGCTGGACGTCGTGGGTT
>CAYUZU010000054.1:0-12985 GCA_964448675.1 uncultured Planctomycetales bacterium | reverse complement strand
GATCGTTCAAGAACTTCAGGAATTTGCCACCGGCTTCCGAGTTGAGCAGGATGTCGTTTAGGGCATCCAATTCGCGGCCGACGGGAACGCCGAGCGACTGGTTGATATCACCGACCTGGATGATCTGGAGCTCCTTCGTCGCTGGATTGATCGCGATCAGATCCGCAAATCGATTTGAGCCGTTGCCGGTATTTCGCAGAAACCCCTCTTTCTGAACTTTGAAGCCCTGATCCGCGAGGCTTCCTGCAGCTGCTGCTTGACGTACCCGAGGATGTCATCTTCTGCGTAGTACTTGTACCGCTTGGGCTTCCAATCCGGCGGCAGCTTCGGGCCCGGTGGAAGTTCGGGGTCGGGAATCGGGCCAAAGCGAATACGCGGCAGTATCTCCCCGAGCGGCTGGGTGTCCTCGACCGCCACCATCTTCCGACCGGGGGCTTGCTGGCCCTGGTATGCTGCCCGTGCCTCTTGCCAGGTTTTGAACTCTTGCCGCTTCCCGCCTTCCCGAATAATGTAGAAGCGGTGGCGTACCTTGTTGTAGCTGACGCCCGTATTCGTTTTTACGGGCTTGCCGTACTCGTTGACGTAAACGCGTGGTCGAGCCATGTTGTCTGGAAGCTCCCCGAAACCGATTTCAGGCAATCAGGAGGAGTAGTAGGTCGGCATCGGGTTTAGGTGAAGGGTTTAGGTCAAAACGGCCCTGGAGTGGTGTCCGAGTGGCTGAAGGAGCACGCTTGGAAAGCGTGTGTACGCTTCGCGTACCGCGGGTTCGAATCCCGCCCACTCCGTTCGGAGACAGCAAGATCGCGTCGGGGTGCGGCGGCGCAGGCCGGCTGGCCGGCAATGCCCGGCGCCCCGGACGGGCCGATAGACGGGTGGTGGAGACACGCAATGCCCAGGTCGCCACGGATGGAGTCTGGACAGCCCGACGGGCGGTCGGTGCCCCCGCGCACGAGCGACACGCGCCGGGACGGCCCCGCCGAACCTGCAACCCACCCGATACAGCCAATCCCCGACGGCGTGGTTCCCGACCGTGTGCGGCTCGGAGACGAGCGCCGGGCCGCGGCGCGGCTCGACCACGCCCTGGCGGTGCTCGCGGCGACCCGCGCCGTGCAGCGTTCGGCCGCCACCGAGGGCGACGCTGCGGTGCTGGTGCGGCATATCGTTGACCAACTGACGGCGACCGGCAGCTACCGGGCCGCCTGGATGACCCGCCATGATGATGCCGGCCGCGTGAGATACGTGGCGCAGGCGGGTTTCGGGGCGGCGTTTGCGGAGCTCCGGCGGCGGTTGCTGGAAGGCGATTGCGGCGGGTGTGTGGCACGGCTGGCGGCGGACCCGGGACCGGCACGCTTGACGCCGCACGACGGGCTGTGCCAGGCGTGTCCGGTGCGCGGGGTTTGCGGAGAATGCGGGGCGCTTACGGGGGCGCTGGTGCACGAGGGCCGCGTGATGGGCACGCTGACGGTGGCCCTGCGCGCCCCGGCAGAGGCGATCCCGGAGGCCGACGTGCTGTTCGCCAGGCTGGTCGAAGACATCGCGCTCGCGCTGGACCGGGCGGAGACGCAGGCGACGCAACGCGGGACCGAGCAGGCGTTGCATGAATCGCGCCAGTTGCTGAACGCGATCAGCGAGATCAGCCCGAGTCTGCTGTACGTGTACGACTTTGTCGAAGACCGGCTGCGCTACGCCAATCGCGAGCTGCAGGCGTTCCTGGGGATGAACGCCGAGCAGGCGGCACTGGTCGATCTCGAGACAATTCTGGAGCTGGTGCACCCCGAGGATCGCCAGGAGGCGTACACGTTGCTCGACCAGCTGAGCACACTCCACCAGGGGGAGCATCTGAAGGCGGAGCTACGCGTGCGCGACAGCCGCGGCGGCTGGCACTGGCTGCGGATCTGGCTGAGCGTGCTCGAGGCCGGGGAGAACGGGGGCCCGCGGCGTGTGCTGGGGACCGGGGTGGACCTGACCGAGATGCGCCTGTCGCAGGAACGCCTGGCGCGGCAATCGGCGGAAATCGAAGCGCTGGCGAACAACCTGCCGGACATCGTGACGCGGGTGGATCGCGCCTTGCGCTACGTGTTCTTCAACCGTCGCTTTCAGGAGGTGACGGGGGTGTCGCGCGGCGGGCTGGGACGGACGTCGCGGGAGGTCGGTTTGCCGGTCGATCTGTGCGGCCTGCTGGAGAAGTCGTATCGCGCGGTATTCGCGACCGAGGCGGCTGCGGAGCTCGATTTCTCGTACGTCGGCGTCGAGGGGGCGCGGCGCTATCACGCGCGGCTGGTGCCGGAGCGGGGGCGCGACGGAACCGTCGACACGATCCTGCTGATCGCGGCCGACGTCACCGAGACGCGCCGGGCTCAGGAGGAAATCCGCCAGTCGCAGGAGTTTCTCAGCGCGACCGTCAACGGGCTGTCGGCGCAGCTGGCCATCCTCAACACGCGCGGCACGATCGTCGCAGTGAACGAGGCGTGGCGCCGCTTCGCGCGCGACAACGAGTTGGAAGCCGAGCACTTCGGCATCGGCTGCAACTACCTCGAGGTGTGCCGGGCGGCCGCCGAGACGGGCGGAAGCGAGCTGGGGGCGGCGGTTGCGGGGATTGCCGCCGTGATCGCGGGGCGGCGGGCGGAATACAGCTTCGAGTATCCATGCCACCGCCCGGGCCAGCCGACGCAGGCCTACTGGTTCCTGATGCGGGTCACGCACTTCCGGCACGCCGGTCAGACCTGGGGCGTGATCACGCATGTCGACATTACCGATCGCCGCCTGGCGGAAGACGAGGTGCGCAAGTTCAAGACGGTCTCCGACTCGGCGCAGTACGGCTCGGTGATCATCGACCGCGAACAGCGGGTGCAGTACGCCAACGCGGCGCTGGCGGCCATGCACGGCTGGTCGGTCGACGAGCTGCTGCACCAGCCGCTGAGCGTGCTGCACACACGAGCCCAGATGGACCATATCGACCTTCTGCTGGCCCGGCTGGAGCGTGAGGGCGGCTTCACGGCGGAGGAAGCGTGGCACAAGCGGCGCGACGGCAGCGTCTTCCCGATCCTGGTCAACGGGACGGCGATTCGCGACGCGCAAGGCGACCTGCAGTTCCTGTCGCTGACGTACCTGGACATCACCGAGCGGAAGCGCGTCGAACAGGAGCTGGCGAATCACCGCGAGCACCTCGAGGAGCTGGTCGAGCGCCGCACGCGCGAGCTCGAGGGCTCGCGCAAGGCGCTGCGGGATGCCGAGCGGCTGGCGTCATTGGGCACGCTGGCCGCGGGCATCGCGCACGAGATCAACAACCCGCTGGCGTCGATCCGGCTCAGTGCGCGGGTGGCGCTGGGGGCGCGCGAACAACCGCAGGTGCAGCAGGAAGCGCTGGAGGACATCGTCAGCGAGACCAAGCGCTGTGGGCAGATCGTCAAGGGTGTGCTGCAGTTCGCGCGACAGCGGCCGGGGGAGCGCTGGTCGCTCGACCTGCGCAAGGTGGTGTGGCAGGCCGTCGACGTGGCGCGCGAGCACGCCGAACGCGAGCGGGTCCGCGTCGAGCTCGAGCGGGCCGAGGGCGACGGCCGCATTCACGGGAATCCGATCGAACTGCAGCAGGCGCTGGTCAACATCATCCGCAACGCCGTGCAGGCCAGCCAGCCGGGGGGGGGCGTGCAGGTGCGGGTCGTGCCGGCGGCGACGGAGGTCACCGTGGAAGTGCGCGACGCGGGCCGCGGCATGACGCACGAGGAGCAGCAGATGGCATTCGACCCGTTCTTCACGACGCGCGCCGAGCAGGGGGGGACGGGCATGGGGCTCAGCATCGTGCACGGCATCATCACCGCGCACCGCGGGACGATCCGTATCGATAGTGTGCGCGGCCGCGGCACGACGATGACGGTGACACTACCGCGGGTGATCGCGCGTCCGGCCGCGGACGAGCGGGATGCGTGAGGTGCGGCGGCGGCCGGCGGTGCGCACAGCGCCCCATGGCAGGCGTGGCCGGGCCCGGACGCAGCCCGGTGCCGGCGGTTCTCACTCGGGGTCGGCGTCCGGATCGGGGGGCCATTCGACGTCGGGCAGCTTGAACGCCTGCCCGTCGTAGTGCACTTTGCCGGTGCGGAGGAATTCTTCCAGGTGCGGGCGACAGGTGCCGCAGCCGGTGCAGCAGCCGGTCTGTGCGATGAGCTCGCGGATGTCGGTGATCCCGTGTCGCCGCGCGAAGGATCGCAGCCCGACGAAGCTCAGTTGCTTGCAGTCACAGCGTGTACGGCCCATGGGGAGAGTCGTCCGTCTATCGTCGCCGTCAGCTTTCAGCGCTCGGCGGCTAGTCGGTGCCGCGTCGCCGTATGGACACAGTCCCGCGCGCCCCGTCTCGTAGCCAGATCCCGGCTTCCGGCCCCTGTCACCCTTTGCCTTGTCCCCTTATCACGCCCTCCGTCACTCCCGGCGCCCGCATTCGCTGGTTGCTGCTCTGCGACAGCTAGAGCGCTTCGAGCCGTAGCTTCAGGTCGCGGTCGTGCAGCTCCTCGAGGAATTCGTCGAAGTCGCCCGCCGTGAGGATGCGCTCCAGCCCGAATACGTCCTTGTTGATGCGGTGATCGGTGCAGCGGTTTTGGGGGAAGTTGTAGGTCCGGATGCGGTCGCTGCGGTCGCCACTGCCGACCATCGTCTTGCGCTCGCTGGCCAGCTCGTTCTGCTGCTGGGTCATGAAGTGGTCGAACACGCGCGACATCAGGATGCGTCGCGCCTTGGCCCGGTTCTTGTGCTGGCTTTTCTCGTCGCGCATCGACACGGTGATGCCGGTCGGCAGGTGCTCCAGCTTGATCGCGCTGGACACCTTGTTGACGTTCTGGCCGCCGGGGCCGCCGGCCCGGCTGACGTGCTCCAGCACGTCCTTCTCCCAGTTGATGTCGACCTCGACCTCCTCCGGCTCGGGCAGCACGGCCACGGTGGCCGCGGAGGTGTGGATGCGACCCTGGGCCTCGGTCTTGGGTACGCGCTGCACGCGGTGTCCGCCGGCCTCGAAGCGATAGTGCAGGTAGACCTCGTCGCCGGTGATGTTCAGGATCGCTTCCTTGATGCCCCCCAGCTCCGACTCCGACATGGACAGCACGTCGACCTTGAAGCCCTTGCGCTGGGCGTACTGCGTGTACATGTTCAGCAGCTCGCCAGCGAACAGGGCCGCCTCTTCGCCGCCGGTGCCCGCGCGAATCTCCACGATGATCGAACGCACCGACGCTTCGTCGCCGGTGACCAGCTTCTCCTGCAAGCCCTGGAGCAATTCGTTGCGCCGCCGCTCCAACTCGGGCACCTCGGCCTCGGCGAGCTCCTTGAGCTCCGGGTCGGCATCGTCGGCGATGATCTGCAGGGACTCGTTGAGTTGGTCCGTGATCTGACGGTATTCACGGTAGGGCTTGGCGAGCTTCTCCAGCGAGCCGTGCTCGCGGACCAGCTTGTTCATCAGCGCGCCGTTGGACGCCACCGCGGGCTTGTTCATTTCGGCGGCGACGTGCTCGGAGCGCGCAGCCATCTCCGCCACACGCGCCATCCAGGACGGATCTTCAACGGCCATCGACAGGGTCCCTCACGAACGACCAGCTTTGCGAACACGCGCGGCCCGGGCGGTGCGGCCGCGGGCCGGTCCGTCATGCCAGTCGCGTCGCTACTGCCCCGCCTTCTCCGGCGCGTTCTTCTTCTTGCCGAAGTACTGCCCGCCGAACTTCTTCTGGAACCGCTCAACACGGCCGGTGGCGTCCACGAACTTCTGCTTGCCCGTGTAGAACGGGTGGCAGGCGTTGCAGATGTCGACGCGAATTTCCTTCACCGTCGACCGCGTCTTGAAGGTGTTCCCGCAGGCGCAGCGCACCTCGATTTCTTCATACTTCGGATGGATGTCGGTTTTCATCTTCGCACTCACCTCGACTGCTTTCGACACCGGGGTCTTCCGGCTGACGCACGAACCCTGTAGTATCTCACAGTCGAGCCCGCTTGGCAACCGTTTTCCCGCCGCTGGCACCGGCCCCGAGGACATCATGCGTACCCCGCCCCAGCCCGTCGTCGAGTTCGAGAACGTCGTCAAAGTCTACCGGCCGCCCGGCCACGGCGTCCCCGTGACCGCCCTCCGGGGCGTCGACGTCACGATCCACCGCGGCGAATACGTCGCCATCGTCGGCCCCTCCGGCTCCGGCAAGTCCACCCTGCTCAACGTCCTGGGCTGTCTCGATCGGCCGACCTCGGGTGTCTATCGCCTCGACGGCCGCGACACGTCGCGGCTGGACGACGACGCCTTGTCCGATATCCGTGGCCGGCGGATCGGCTTCATCTTCCAGAGCTTCAACCTGATCCCGACCCAGACCGTGCTGGAGAACCTCGAGACGCCGCTCTTCTACCAGGGCGTCCCGCCGCGGCAACGCCGAGAACTTGCCTTGCAATTGATCGACAAGGTCGGCCTGTCCGATCGTTACCAGCACCGGCCGCAGGAGTTATCGGGCGGCCAGCAACAACGCGTCGCAATTGCCCGGGCCCTGGTGAACGACCCGGCGGTGATACTCGCCGACGAGCCGACGGGCAACCTCGACTCGAAGACCGGGCTGGTGATTCTCGACATGCTCGATGAGCTGCACGGCCAGGGCCGCACGCTCATCATGGTCACCCACGACATGAACGTGGCCCAACGCTGCCAGCGGATCGTCGAGATCCGCGACGGCCAGGTCTTTGAGCAAACCCGCGCGACGGCGACCACCTAGCCGTGCCGGCCGCGCCATCGCGGCGGGCGGCTTCCGGCGCCGAATCCCCCCATTTTCAGAGATTTTCCTAGTCAGCCGTCCTCCTGCCGCGAGCCGATAAGCGGTCTGTGGAAGCGGGAACGGTCACCGCTCAACCAACCGGGTCGAAGGGCAGGACTCACATCCAGGGGTGACACGCCGTGTCAACCGACGGCGCAGCGGTGGGGGCTGTGCGAGGCTCCACGGCCCGGCGCCACGGCACAAGTCGACAGGAGCAACCATGGACGCAACGGCCGCAGTCGGGATGGAAGCTGCAGAGGTGGAGAAGAAGTGGGCCGCGTATCGCCGCACCCGTTCCGTCGCGGCGCGCAACGCGCTGGTCGAGCACTACATGCCTTTGGTCGACAAGGCGGCGGCGAAGATGGCGCGTCGGCTCTGGCCGCGCATCACTGCAGAGGAACTGGCCAGTGCCGGATACCGCGGGCTGATCGACGCCGTGGCGTCGTTCGACCCCGGTCGCGGCTTCAAGTTCGAAACGTACGCGGCGCGGCGCATCAAGGGGGCGATTCGCGACTGGCAGCGTGAGGTGGATCCGCTTGGGCGCACCGGGCGGGGCTTCGAGCGATCGATGCGCGGTCACGAGGAGGCGGTGCAGGCGGCCGAGGGGCGGCTGCCGCACGCGGCGGAACTGGCGGAGCGGATGCACCTGTCGCTGCCGGAATTCCTGGCGCGCAAGCGCCGCGTGATGGCGTCGCAGCGGGTCTCGCTGGACGGTTCATCGGAGGCGGCGGCCCAGGAGAGCCCGCGTTGTCACTCGCCGGTGGACGGGGCGCCGGGACCGGCGGAGCGCGCCGAGCGGAAGCTGCTGCGGGAGATCATCGCGCGCGGACTGACGGAGCAGCAGCGGCTGATCCTGACACTGTACTACTACGAGCAACTCAACCTGGCGTCGATCGGGGCGGTGCTGGGGCTCAGCGAGTCGCGGGTCTGCCAGCTCCACGCGCAGCTCATGCAGGACCTGCGGGCGCGGTTCGAGTGCCGGGCAGCCCAATACGTGGCATGATCGGTGCGTGGACACCGTCGTCGTGCTGGGGGGCGATGCCGTTGCCAGGATAAGAATAAGTCCTATTGGAATCGGCACATGTCGCAGGCCGGGCTGATGGTGGAAAACCTCGGCGGTTTGCGGGTTTTGGGGCCCGCGCGGCTCCCCGATAACGCCATCGTTATATATAATTGACCGCGCTATGCCGAAGGGACGCTTGTTGCGCGGGTGAGGCGATGGCACTGGTGTGGCATGGAGGTCACGCGTTGGCGACGGTTCATGTCGAGCAGGGATGGCAGCGCACGATGAACACCCGTCCGGGTCATATCCTGCTTGCCGTGAAGAATGCTCTACCGAGACGAGCCAAGTCACGCATGGCCGATGCCCCGGATCGAGCGCGATCGGAAGGAAGCCCCTGATGCGAGAGGAGGGACCGGCAGGGATGCAAACCGTGCGAAAGACTGAAACTGTTTATGTGATTGACGACGACGCGGCCATGCGACGCTCGATCGAGCGCCTCATCCAGTCGGTCGGTCTGCGGGTCAAGACCTTCGAATCTGCGTACGCATTCCTGGACGAGTTTGACCCGGAGGGCATCGGCTGTCTCGTGCTCGACCTGCGCATGCCCGAGATGAACGGCGTCCAGTTGCAGGATGTGTTGAATCGCCGCGGCGTTCTGCTGCCGGTGATCATGGTGAGCGCCTTCGGCAACGTGCCGACGGTGGTGCGCGCCATGAAGAACGGCGCGACCGATTTCATCGAGAAGCCTTTCGAGCCCGAGCAACTGCTCGAGCGCGTTTATGAAGCCCTGCAGCGCGCCAAGCAGATGCACCAGCGTCGCCACACGCAGACCCGCACGGCCCAGCTCATCGCCCGGCTGACAACGCGCGAGCGCGAAGTGCTCGACCTGCTCGCGGGTGGGCGCACGGCGAAGCAGATCGCGCTCGACCTGGGGCTCAGCCCGAAGACGGTTCACACCCACCGCGCCCAGGTCTTCAAGAAGCTGGAGGCCGAATCCGTGGTCGAGTTGGCGCGCATCGCCACCGCGGCCGACGCCCTCGAGAACAGCGAGGATCGTCTGTCGACGGTGGAGGGGTAGGCACGCGTTACGCCCGCGGGGGGCGTGCAATCGCTCGGGGGCCGCGGCTCAGAGCTCGTACTGGCTGCGTTCTTCGTCTTCGAGGATGTCGGCCAGCCGCATGCGCACGTAGTCGATGTCGATCGTGACGTCCTTGTTCGCCGCGTCGGACGCGTTGAACGCGATCTCCTCGAAGACCTTTTCGACAATCGTGTACAGCCGGCGGGCGCCAATGTTCTCCAGCCGCTCGTTGGCGCGCCAGGCCATCTCCGCCATCTCCTGGATCGCGTCGTCGCCCATCGTGATGTTGACGCCCTCGGTTGCCAGCAGCGCGGTCTGCTGCTTGAGCAGCGCGTTCTGCGGCTCGGTGAGGATGCGGTAATAGTCTTCGGCGGTGAGATCCTTCAGCTCGACGCGCAGCGGAAAGCGGCCCTGCAGCTCCGGCATCAGGTCGCTCGGCCGGGCTTGGGTGAACGCACCGGCCGCGATGAAAAGAATGTGGTCGGTCCGCACCATGCCGTAGCGCGTGCTGACGCTGGTGCCCTCGACCAGCGGCAGCAGGTCACGCTG
This sequence comes from uncultured Planctomycetales bacterium, assembly GCA_964448675.1. Classification (GTDB taxonomy): domain Bacteria; phylum Planctomycetota; class Phycisphaerae; order UBA1845; family Fen-1342; genus CAYUZU01. Next base: position 3,594 of record CAYUZU010000054.1, on the reverse strand, counting down.
CACGCCGCTGCGCGAGACTTCCGGGCCGCTGCCTTCGATGAAGCTGCCGCAGACCTTGTCGATCTCGTCGACGAACACCATGCCGGCCTGCTCGCAGCGCCGAATCGCACCCTGGTGCAGCGCGTCCTGGTCGATGAGGCGGTCGGCCTCCTGCTGGGTCAGCAGATCGAGCGCTTCGGGCACGGGCACGCGCCGCCGCCGGGCGCGCGACGGCATGATCCGCTCCATGAACTGCTCGAACTCGGGCCCCATCTGGTCCAGGCCCATGTTGCTCATCACGTGGCCGGGCACGCCGCGCTGCTCGACCTCGACATCGACGCTGCGCTCGACCAGGCCGCCGGCGTGGAGCTGCGCGCGGAGCTTCTCGCGCGTGCGCTGGCGGCGCTCGGCCTGGTCGGGATCGAGGTCGTCGTAGTCGCCGGTGCCGGGCAGCAACTGGTCGAGGATGCGGTCCTCGGCCATGCGGGCGGCGCGCTCACGGACGCTGGCGGCGGCCTGCTCGCGCTCCAGCACCAGGGCCCGCTCGACGAGGTCGCGGACGATGCTGTCGACGTCGCGACCGACATAGCCCACCTCGGTGAACTTCGTCGCCTCCACCTTGATAAAGGGCGCCTCGACGAGCTGGGCCAGCCGGCGGGCGATCTCGGTCTTGCCCACGCCGGTGGGGCCGATCATGAGGATGTTCTTCGGCGAGACGTCCTCGCGCAGGCCGGCGGGGAGGCGCAGGCGGCGCCAGCGGTTGCGGATGGCGACGCTGACGGCGCGCTTGGCCTCATCCTGGCCCACGATGTGGCGGTCGAGCTCCTGCACGATCTGTCGCGGCGTCAGGTGATCAATCATCGGCCTCGTCGTCCCTCTGCGGATTCGGGTGGCGGCCCCACGAGTGGCCGCAAGCGGTGTATGATAAGGGCGCTGCGTGCCCGGCGGCAATTCCGCCTACGGGGACAGGACAGGTTTCGTCGCGTGACGTACAATCAGTGGCTGCGGTCCTGATTGACCTCAACACACGGAAGTGGCTCGATGAATATCGAAGAAGTTCGCGCGAAGTTCCCGATCACCCGCAACTACAACTTTCAGGATAACGCGTGTGTAGCGCCCCTGTCGGCGCCCGCGGTCGAGGCCCTCAACACCTACGCCCGTGATCTCAGCGAGCAGGGCTACATGGGCTTCAAGTACTACCGCCACGCCGACCAGGTGCGGCAGACCTTCGGCAAGCTGCTCAACGCCTATCCGGAGGAGATCACGTTCGTCAAGAACACCTCCGAGGGCATCAACTACGTCGCCAACGGCATCCAGTGGATCACCGGTGATAACGTCGTTCTCAACACGATGGAGTTCCCGGCCAATGTGTATCCGTGGCTCAATCTCGAGAACCGCGGCGTCAACGTCAAGTGGGTACAGGAAGAGGACGGTCGCGTGCCGTTTGACCGCCTCGCGTCGGCCATCGATCGCCGCACGCGCGTGGTGGCCATCTCCGCGGTGCAGTGGAGCAACGGCTTCCGCATCGACCTGACGCGGCTGGGTGAGCTGTGCCAGGACCGCGGCGTGCTGCTGTGTGTCGACGCGATCCAGGCGCTGGGTGTGCACCCGTTCGACGTGCGGGCGATGAACGTCGATTTCCTGACCGCCGACGGGCACAAGTGGCTGTGCGCGCCGGAGGGTCTGGGTGTGTTCTACTGCCGCAAGGAGCTGCTGGGGCACCTGCACCCGACCGAGCCCGGCTACCTGTGCATGAAGGGCAGTTTCGATTCCAACGAGCGCAAGATCGACCTGCACGACGACGCGCGCCGATTCGACAGCGGGGCGTACAACCTCGCGGGCATCGCCGGCCTGGGGGCGTCGGCCCGGCTGCTGCTCGACCTGGGCGTGGACCAGGTGCAGTGGCAGGTCAAGCAGCTCACCGACCGGCTGGTGGAGGGGCTGCGAAAGAAGGACTGGCAGGTCGACAGCCCGCGCACGCCGAGCGAGTGGAGCGGGATCGTCGCGTTTTCGTCTGATAATCACGACCTTGCGGCCCTGCAAAAGCATCTTCTCGAGGAGTTCCGCATCGTCCTGTCGCTGCGGCTCGGACGCCTGCGGGCCAGCCCGCACTGTTACAACACCACGGAAGAGGTCGATCAGTTAATCGATGCGCTCCCGGCTGGTCGAACGGCTTTGTAACCGTTTTTTACGCGGACGCTCATATGCCCCCATTGAACCCGGCCCCCGGGTCCGACGTATAATAGGTGTGCGATTGGTATACTTGTTGATGGACGCGATGTCCGGCTGCTGCCCTCCAGGAAGGAAGACATGAAAAGGACAGCACTCATGATCCGGTGCGTGCCGCGTTTCGGCTACGACAATACCGAGGTCCGTACGATCGACCTCGATGTGTCGCAGCACGCGGAGGAAGAAGAGCTGCGCCATGCGGTTTACTTCTACTTCGCGGCCCGCGGGATCAGTGACGCCGTGTACGACGTCGCCGTCGATGACGACGGCTGGTTCGCCATTATCAACGACGAGGCCTATGACAACGCCTGGGGGACGCCGCTGCTATAGCGGCGAGGTTCGGGGGTTCCGGTTACAAACCAGCCGTATGGCGCCGTAGCCAACGAAGACGTCGCCAGTTACAACGCCGCCGGCGCCGGCGCAGGCAGTACTGCCGGCAGTTGCGACGAGCCGAGCGTAACCACGCCGGCGCAGGCGGTCGACGACGCCGACCTCGCCGCGGTCGTGGCCGCGTGGCTGGCGCTGCCCGATGCGATTCGCCCGCCGCTTCAGCCGGCTGGTGAGGGATGGCACGCTGCTCGGGTCGAGCAGTTCCTTCAGCTCCTTCGAACCGAACTCTGGCGAAGCCTTGCTCTCGACCTCGTGCGGCGACAGGTGGAAGTCCTGCGGCTCGTTCCCGATCCGGCACGGACCTTCTGCGACGCCCGGATAACGAACAGACGCCCGAGCTGGAACAGGTTGATCGGCTTCTCGCCGTTGTTGGCGGCGTTTGCCTGCGGTGCAGGCGCAGCGAGAGTGGTCATAGCGTAACTCTCCTTCTGAAAAGGGGTTACAGGATGCGACGAAACGAACGGTGACAATCGGCACGGCCACGCGGCCGGTGCCGAGCGAATGCCGAGGCGGATTTTTCCGCCCGGCCTGAAAGACGCTTGTGCGTTACGGGGGGGGAGGAGGGTACAATGGCGCTTCAGGTTCTAATCAGAGGGGCTCCAGCGGCGGGGCTTCACAGTAGATGAGGAGAGTGGCGGCGGGTCCGGGACTTCCGCTCGTCGCGACGGAGAGAGGAGATCAGCATGTTGAAGGGGATTGGTAGTCTATTGGTAGTGGTCGCGGTCTGCGCCTGCGCGGTCACGGCGTCGGCGGAAGTGAACATCGAAACCGTCACCGTCGGCAATCTGGGTAACGCCGGGGAATGGTCGGGCGAGAGCTACGGCGGATACGGTCCAGACCGCATCTGCGGGGCGGTGGACTACACGTACAACATCGGCAAGTACGAGGTCACGGCCGGGCAGTACACCGCGTTTCTCAACGCCGTGGCCGCGACGGACACTTACGGCCTGTACAACACAAACATGTGGTCGAGTCAGTATGGCTGCAAGATCGAGC
>CAYUZU010000053.1:829-13583 GCA_964448675.1 uncultured Planctomycetales bacterium | reverse complement strand
ACGTTTCGCGGTTGCCGATCGGGTCGTAGGCGTAGCTCCAGACCAGGTTGTTCGGATCGGCGTCCCGCGTCGAGGCGGTCAGCTCGTTGCGGTCATTGTAGCCGAAGCTCTGGGCGATCGGGCTGTTCGGATCGTCAAAGGCTCGCCCGTCATACGTCACCTGCGTCCGCCGGCCGAGGGCGTCATTCGTGTAGTCATAAACCGAGATGTCCACCGGCGTCCCGTTCGGATCCCAGGCGTGCGTAACCGTGTCGACCAGGTTGCGGCCCTCCTCGAAGCTACGCGTGGACGCCAGCCGCACGGTGCCACCGCTGCTGATTTCTGTCTTCTGGAGCAGATCGCTGCTGCTGAGGTAGGTGTAGTTGGCCCCGTGGTCGGTACCGCTCGTCGGCAGTCCGGGACCGGTTACACGGGCCAGTCGCCCGGTCGTCGTGGAATACGCATAGCCTGCGTCGTACCAGTCATCCGGATCATCGCGGCCCACGGCGATCGCGGTAAGCTGCCCGCCGGCCCAACCCGGCGTGCTGCGCGTGATCACGAACGGATCGGTCGTCGGGAACGGCCCGCCGCTGATCGTCTCCTGCACCTGCGCCGGCCAGTTGCTGTAGTCGAATGTGTGCGTCGCTGTGCCCGTGGCCGACGCGATGCGACCGCGGCGGTCGTAGATGAACGTGACGTCCGGCGTGTTGGGGTCGGCATAGTTCACGCCGGTTAGCTCGGCCGTGTTCGGATCATACGTGTAGGTCGTCACCTCTCCGCGGGCCCAGGTACGCGTGTACAGCCGGCCGTTGGCGTAATAGTCGTAGTCCGTGCCGTTGCCGTCGTCGTATTGCTTGCGCAGCAGCAGCCCGGTGGCCGGATCAAAGGTCCATTCGGTGGTGTCGCCCGTGCCGCCCGGCCAGGTGGTGCTGTCCCAGTTCGAGCCGCTGCGGTAGGTGGTCAACGACGTGCGCTCACCGAGCCAATCCTCACCGGCGTGCGATTGGCATGCACCGACGACCTGCTGCAGCTGGCCGGGACCGATGGCGAAGTCCAGGTGCAGGCCCGGGTCGATGCGGTTGGAACGCTCTCGCCCTGTATTGTGCGCTGTGACGACCTTACCCGGCGGCTCAAGGCCGGACGCGAAGCCGCCTGTACATTGACGCTCCGGCCCCGCGGTCGCCAGCTCGTGGTCAATGGTGGCCGGGTCGAACACGCGTTGCCGGTCTGGCCGGCCGAGGACTTCCCGGTCATTCGCGAGCATGTCACCGGCGACGTGATAAGTCTCGACACGCCGCTCGTGCGTGATCGCCTGGCCAGTGTTCTGCCGGCTGTAGCACAGGAGACTGGTCGCTACGCCATTCACGGCCTGCTGCTCGAATCCGACAGCGATGGGCTGCGGCTGGTGGCCACCGATGGCCGGCGCCTGGTTATCGCCGAACTCGCCGATGTGTCTACCGCATTCCGAGGCAATGTGATTGTCCCCGCTCGGATCGCCCAGCTGGTGCAGAAGTTCACGACGCGCTCGGCGGGCTCATTGCAGCTGACGATCGCGTTGCCGGAGAGTACCGACAACAACACTTCGCCGGCCAGCCTCTTCATCCGCGGAGACAACTGGGCCCTCCATACGCCCGCAGTCGACGGCCGCTTTCCGGTGTATCGCGATGTCGTCCCGGCCAGTGCTTCCCGGTTCGCCGTTGCTCGCCAACCGCTGCTGGATACGCTGGGTGAGATCGCGTTGGCGACGAGTTCCGCGTCCCGTGCCGTCCAGCTCGATCTGTCGCCCCGGCGGATCAAGCTCACGGCCCACTCACCGGAGACGGGCACTGCAACGGCCCAGCTGCCGGCCCGTTTCCTGGGTGGTGGCGATCGTGTCATCCGCACCGGGTTTCATCCGGATTACCTGCTCGACGCGTTGAAGTCACTGGCTGGCGCGCAAGTCGTCTTCGATGTTGATCAGAACGGCTGCGGTCACGACGGCAAGGTCTTCAGCAAACCGGCCCTGCTGTACAGTTTGGCCGATCGTTCGGTTCGCTGGCTGATCATGCCGGTGCACCCCGATCTGGCTCCCACCCGCACGAATCTCGGCTCCAACTACCGGCCGGCCGAATCCGACGCGGCCACGGCCACCTCTGCGTCAGCCCCATCCACCGCCGGTAGCCAGGAGGACGCGGCAAGTCACGAGGACACGGCACGTCACGAAGCCGCGGCATGTCGCGAAGCCAGGGAATGTCACGAGGACGCGGCATGAGTATCGAACGCTGTGCCTGGAAACGCTGCCGCAGCGGCGACATCGAACTCACCTACCTCGGCAAACCGCTCTGTCTCCGCCACTGGCTGCAGTTCTGCGCCTGGCAGGAACAGGGTCGTGAAGCGGCGGCCAGGCAGAAGATCGGGTTGGGGGTGCGGCAGTCTGGCAAGGCCGAGTCGACGGGATGAGGTTGGCATTGATCGGAGCACATATCGGGCGATAGACCAACAAGCCTGATTGGGCGTCGCCCGGGAAGATCGCTGGACGAGGCAGGCTTTCTCTGGGGCATCGGACGGGGGGCCGACCTGATCTGTCACCCCCATGGTTTAGGCTATAGTATGCTCTCGTAAGGCCCTGCGGGAGGTCCCTATGCACTACGCACACAGCCGGGAAGGTCGGCCAAGAACGGAATGGGAGCCGCTGCGCAACCACCTTGAAAATGTGGCTCAGAGGGCTGGCGAGTTCGCAGCGGCGTTCGGCGTGAACGAGTGGGGCCGACTGGCGGGACTGTGGCACGATCTAGGGAAGTACTCAGCCGATTTTCAGTCGTACCTGATCGCGAGCAGCGAACCAGCGGGCAGCGTCAATGGCAACGCAGTCTCCCGCGTCGACCACTCGACGCGCGGCGCTCAGCACGCGACCCAGCATGCTGGCCAGGCGATGGGACATGTGCTCGCGTACTGCATCGCCGGCCACCATGGCGGACTTCCGGACGCGATCGATCCGAATGGCGGGGTGTCCGGCCTGATTGACCGTCTGAAGAAGTGCGTTCCAGACGCCCCAGACGTGCCCCCGTCCCTTCTCAAACTGCCAGTGCCACCGTCGCCCGTAATCGCTCGGGACACCAACGATGCGCATCAAATCGCATTTCGACTTTCCGTCTTCACACGTATGCTCTTCTCAGCACTCGTCGACGCGGACTACCTGGCAACAGAAGCGTTCGTGCAGCCGGATCGGGCCGCCGGTCGCGATCGCGCTGCCGCAATCTCAATGCACGATCTTCGAGAGCGGCTCGATCAGTATCTCGCCGAGCTTAACGAAAACGCACGGCGGCTTGGCAATGCTCGATCTCCCGTCCACCACGCGCGACAAGCCGTCCTGCGTGCGTGCCACGAGAAGGCCGCGTTACCACCGGGGCTATTCTCGCTGACCGTCCCAACAGGTGGCGGCAAGACGCTCTCGTCCCTCGCCTTTGGGCTAACGCACGCGATCCATCACAACCTCCGCCGCATCATCTACGCGATCCCCTTCACGAGCATTATCGAGCAGAACGCACAGGTCTTCCGCGAGGCTCTGGAACTCGACTCGGCGCCGGTCGTCCTCGAACACCATTCCGCATTCGAGCGGCCCGATTCCGAGTTCGTGACGACAAACGAGCCCCAGACGCCATGGTCGGAGTTCGCGTCGGAGAACTGGGATGCACCAGTTGTCGTGACCACAAACGTACAGTTCTTCGAGTCACTCTTCGCCAGCCGCCCGAGCCGCTGCCGCAAGCTGCACAACGTTGCTGGCAGCGTGGTCGTTCTCGACGAGGTCCAGGTGTTGCCGCCAGAGCTGCTGGAGCCGACGCTTGCAGTGCTCCGGGAACTGTGTCGCTTCTACCGATGCTCAGTGGTGCTCTGCACGGCGACGCAGCCGGCGTTTGGTCTTCGTGACGACTTTACGATCGGATTCCGCCGCGGCGAAGGGCTACGCGAAATTGTCGACGATCCGGCACGCCTCCATGCAGCGCTAAGACGTACCGAGATCGTCAACATCGGCAAGCAATCCGACGACGAGCTTGTCGCGGCGATCGCCGAGCACGAGCAAGTTCTTTGTGTCGTCAATACCAAGAGGACCGCTCGCAACCTGTTTGAACGCTTAACGAATGACGCGGCTACCGCGACATTTTACCTCAGCACGAATCTGTGCGCAGCGCACCGCGCTGACAAGCTGAGTAACATCCGATCGCGGCTCGATGCCGGGCAGCCATGCCGAGTGATTAGTACACAACTCATTGAGGCGGGCGTAGACATTGACTTCCCCGTCGTCTATCGCGCGGTAGCCGGAATTGACTCGATCCACCAAGCCGCCGGCCGCTGCAATCGCGAGGGACGCCGGGCAATCGGCAAGGTCTTCGTGTTTGAGAACGGTGATCGTCCGCCTGCATCGCTCGCCGCGGCAGTCCAGGCTGGCCGTGAGACCGCCACGACAGTCGATGATCTCCAGGCCTTGACGGCCGTTGAACGCTACTTCGAGAACTTATTCTGGAGGCACCGGGATGACCTGGACAAGCACCAGGTCCTACGAGCGTTCCGTTTCGACAGCAACGGTTCACCACATTTTCAGTTCCGTGAGGCAGCGGACAGGTATCGCCTGATCCGCGACAAGACCTTTCCCGTGATCGTGCCCTACACGCACCGCGGCCACGCACTCATCGAAGAACTCCGCAACCGGCACTTTCCGCCGAACCGCGATCTCGCTCGAAAACTGCAACGCTACACTGTCTCCATCCGTGAACATGAACTCAGGAAGCTCGACGCGGCAGGTGCACTCGAAATCTGTCACGAGCACTACGCGGTACTCACAGCCCCGTCGGCATACCATAGCGAACTTGGCCTGATTACGGATAACGCTCTGCCGAGCATCAATGAACTGATCATCTGACAACCCTCTTGCACCAACTGCCAACAGAAAAGGAGGTGCCGATGTGACCCACCCGATCCAACTCCGCATCTGGGGCGATTACGCCTGTTTCACCCGGCCCGAGATGAAGGTGGAGCGCGTCAGTTACGACGTGATCACACCTTCCGCCGCTCGCGGCATCCTAGAAGCGATTTACTGGAAGCCGCAGATCCGCTGGGTCGTCGAGCGAATCCACGTGCTCAACCCAGTTCGCTTCTCGAATATCCGCCGTAATGAGGTCGGCTGCAAAATCCCCACCAAAGGGGCGGCAGGCGCCCAAGCTGCCATGAAAACAGGTAAGGGCGCCCTCGGCATCTTCGTGGAGGAGGAACGCCAGCAGCGGGCTACCACCCTTCTCCGCGACGTCGACTACCTCATCACCGCCTGTTTCGAACTGCTCGACGACACTGACCCGCCGGCCAAGCACTACGAGATGTTCAAACGCCGCGCGACCAGGGGCCAGTGTTTTCATCGGGCGTATCTGGGTTGCCGCGAGTTCGACTGCCAGTTCGCGTGGCACGAAGGACCCCCGCCGGCCGGGCATTACGACAACGACGGCGAGCGCGACCTCGGGTACATCCTCCACGACATCGACTTCGCCAATGACATGACGCCGCATTTCTTCCGGGCTGTCATGCGTAATGGAGTAATTGATGTCCCGCCGCTGCCGTTCATGGAGGGTGCGACATGATCATTCCCAAACTCGTCGAATACTACGACCGGCTGGCAGCCGATCCGGACGTGGATGTCGCGCCGTATGGCTTCAGCCAGCAGAAGATCAGCTTCGAAATCGTCCTGCATCCCGACGGCCGGCTGCACAGCTTCGCGGATGCCCGTGTCGAGGACGGCAAGCGCCGCGTGCCCAGGCGCCTGATCGTACCCGGACAGGCCAAGCCCCGCGGCCCGGGAATCAACCCGGGGTTTCTCTGGGACAACGCCCAGTACATGCTGGGCTTCAAGCCGGACGACCCTAAGCCCGCCCGCAGTCGCGCAGCCTTCGAGGCTTTCCGCGACCGCCACATTGCGCTGCGCAACACGCTCACGGACGACGCCTATCAGGCCGTCTGCACGTTCTTGGAGCATTGGTCGCCCGAGCAGGCCAGCGAACATGAACAGCTTGCCGAACTGACTTCGGCGTTCGGCGTCTTTCGTATCGTCGGGGCTCAGGAGTACGTTCACGACCGCCCGGCGGTTCTTGCTCACCTTGAACAAACCGATGGCACCGAGCCGCACGCCCCGACGCTCCCGTCGCTGACAAATGGCAAACCGCAGCACATCGCACGACTACACGAACCTCCGATCAAGGACGTGGGAAAAGGAAGATCACCAAACGCTAAGCTTGTCAACTTCAACGACGAGGCCTACAAATCGTACGGCAAGTCGCAGAGCTTCAACGCCCCGGTTGGCGAGGCGGATGCGTTCAAGTACTGCACGGCGCTGAACCACCTTACCTCGAATCGCAAACGACGGGCCCTGCTCGGTGACACCACGGTCGTCTACTGGGCCGGGGAGCCGACCGCGTTCGAAAACGAGTTCATCAGCGCCCTGGAGCAGACCGAAGCCGAAGACCAGTCCCAACTCGACCGCGTGGCGAGCTTTTTAAACCGCCTGCGGCGGGCAGCCGACGGAACCCCATTTGACGAATCAGCGAGCAACGTTCCCTTCTATGTCTTGGGCCTGGAAGCACCTAACCCAGGTCGCATCTCGGTGCGCTTCTGGCTCGTCGGGACGGTGCAGCAATTCGCCGCCCGCCTCGGACAGCACCTGAGTGATCTGGAGATTGGTGGAAAGCCGGACCAAGCCCCCCCGTTAACCATGAAGCAACTGGTGCGGGAAACTGCCAGACCAGAAAAAGGCTGGCCCGACGATGAGTCAATTCACCCGGCACTTCAGAGCGGCGTCATGCGGGCTATTCTCACTGACGCCTACTATCCTCGTCATCTACTGACGTCGATCCTGGCCCGCATCAAAGCAGAGGGGTTCTGCGATCCAAACCGCCGCAAAGACTGGCGTAGTGTTGCGTGGCGTCGCGCAGCGATCCTCAAAGCATATCTCGAACGAAACGAGGGAATCTCCATGGAGACCTATCTTAACAAGAGTCACCCCAGTAAGGCCTATCACTGCGGGCGTCTCTTCGCAACACTCGCCTTTGCACAAGAGGTCGCACTCGAATCTGTTAACGCCGGACTTGTTCGCCGACACATGGCCAGTGTGATGGCAATGCCGGGCTATCGGCTTGGCGCGTTGCAGCGTGCAGCATCCGTGGCGCATCTGCCGAAACTTCAGGGGAACGTGCAAGGATTTATTGAGGACGAAATCAAGTCCACTAACAGCGTCATTCGCGACGAGTACCCACTCCGCCTCAATATGCGGGAGCAAGGTCTCTTCGCCCTCGGCTTCTATCAGGAAACGCACTACCTCGAACGCAAGCTAGGCCCGAACGCCAAAGACCGGCGTTTGGGGAAGAAACGTGTGTGGCAAACAGATCGCGGCGAGTGGGTGCGATCTCGCCGTGAGCAGTCGGTCGCGAATGCGATGGCCAAGTTCAACATCCCCTACATTTTTGAGCCGGCCGTACATCTAGCAGAGTTCCGAGAGCGGTGGACAGACTTCTATATTCCCGGAACGCGGTCGCACCCCCCCGTCTATATCGAGGTTCTCGGAGTGGTAGGGAACGAGACGTACAACAACGATTGGGAAGAGAAGCTCGCTGAGTACCACGCGTCGAAGATCACAGAGGAAGGCGGAGAGAACGGGCGCCTCGTCATATTCGACCTTCGGGACAGCAATATCAAGTCCTTCGATGAAACCACCGTCCTGAACAAACTCAATTTCGCCCGGATCCCCGACTTTGAAGAATCATCCGACCTCAACGATACGAACAAGGAATAAGCAATGACAGCTAGCAATACTCTCCAAAACCGCTACGACATCGTCTACCTCTTCGACATCACTGACGGCAATCCGAACGGTGATCCCGATGCGGGGAATCTCCCGCGTATCGATCCCGAAACCGATCAGGGCCTCGTCACCGACGTCTGCTTGAAGCGCAAGATCCGAAACTACGTCTCGATTGTGATGGGCACACCGCCGAAGTCACGCTTCGATATCTTCGTCAAGGAGCGTGCCGTCCTCAACGACACGATCGAGCGTGCCTATCACGAAAGTGACGACGTCAAGCGCGCCGTCGAGGCGTGGGACAAGTGGCGTACCGACAAGAAGAAGAATCCGCGTCCTGAAATCGCGTACGACGACGTGGCTCGAAATTGGCTGTGTGATAATTTCTTTGACATTCGTTCATTTGGTGCGGTGCTCACAACCGGCGATGAGAAGGAGCTTGAGGGTGTTAAGAGCAAGCTGAAACTCACGGCTGGACAGGTGCGCGGTCCGCTTCAGGTAGCGTTTGCACGCAGCATCGATCGCATCATTACGGCCGAGCACTCGATCACCCGTTGCGCGGTCACCAACGAACGCGATCTGGAGAAGGAACGTACCATGGGCCGCAAGTTCACCATCCCGTACGCCCTCTACCGTGCCCACATCTATATCAACCCCTACCTCGCCGAGCAGACCGGGTTCAGCAACGAAGATCTCGACCTGTTTAAGCAGGCTCTCAACATGATGTTCGAGCACGATCGCTCGGCCGCCCGTGGCAGCATGGCGCCGCGCGCCTGCATCGCCTTCAAGCACGAGAGCAAGCTCGGCAATGCGCGCGCCGATCAGTTGTTTGACCGCGTCCGTGTCCAACGTCGCTCTCACGCCGCTGAGGACATGCCCCCGCCGCGCACATTCGACGACTATGAGCTCATCGTGCCCGACGGCGACCTGCCGCCCGGCATTACGCTGGAGCGCTGGATCTAGGTGCACCATGTACCCGGAAGACAGCCTCCTGCCCATCTCCGCCCTCCAACACCTGCTCTTCTGTGAGCGGCAGTGCGCCCTCATCCACATCGAGCGGGTGTGGGCGGAAAACCGGCTGACCGTCGAGGGCCAGCTCCTGCACGAGAAGGCCCACGACGGCCGGGCCGAATCGCGACCCGGCGTCCGCATCGCGCGCGGCCTCGAACTGCGTTCGCTCCGTCTCGGCCTGGCCGGGCGGGCCGACGTCGTCGAGTTTCATAACGCAGCCGAACAGGGCAGCAACGGTGATACGACCGTGTTGCCGGTCGAATACAAGCGCGGCCGGTCGAAGCGTGATCACTGCGATCGGGTCCAGCTTTGCGCTCAGGCGCTGTGCCTCGAAGAGATGCTGCACCTGCACATTCCGACGGGGGCGCTGTTCTATGGGCGGCCCCGTCGCCGCGAGTTGGTGAACTTCGATACCACTCTGCGTGCGCTCACGGAGCACACCGCCGCTCGGCTCCACGCTCTGATCCGCGACCAGCAGACCCCCACTGCCCGCAAGCAAGCCAAGTGCAAGCGGTGCTCTCTGCTGGAGCTTTGCATGCCCGAGGCCGTCGGGCCCCGGCGGTCCGTACGGGACTACATCCGGCGCGCTGTGGACCGTTCAGCCGAACCGAACGGAGGCCCCGACACATGAAGCAGCACCTGAACACGCTCTATGTCACCACTGATGGCGCCTACCTGGCCAAAGACGGGCAGTCCGTGGCCGTCCGGGTCAATAATGAGACCCGCTTGCGGGTTCCGCTGCACAACATCGGCAGTATTGTCTGCTTTGGCGGTGTCGGTTCGAGCCCGTACCTGATGGCCGCATGCGCCGAGGCCGGCATCGCGCTGTCATTCCTGACGGCGCGCGGTCGACTGCTCGCCCGCGTCACCGGCTTCACGGCCGGAAACGTACTGCTTCGCCGCGAGCAGTACCGTCGCGCAGATGACGAATGTGCGAGCCTTGACATCGCGCGCCATGTCGTCTTGGCGAAGATTGCGAACGCACGTAGCGTGCTCCTCCGCGGTGCCCGTGATCGTCCTGATGGTCCGCCGGCCGGCGCGTTGCGTACCGCGGCCCAGGCCCTTTCGCGAAGTCTCGACGATACCAAGCAGGCCGGCTCGCTGGATACCCTGCGTGGTGTTGAAGGTGAGTCTTCGCGCACCTACTTCTCGGTCTTCAACCACCTGATCACGAATTCCACCGAGGCGTTTATGTTCGCGGGCCGCTCGCGGCGGCCACCACTGGATGCGGTCAATGCACTCCTGTCGTTTCTCTATGCCATGCTTACCCATGATGCGCGGGCAGCGTGTGAATGCGTCGGTTTGGACGCTGCCGTGGGTCTTCTGCACCGCGATCGGCCGGGCCGACCAGGCCTTGCCCTCGACCTGATCGAGGAGTTCCGTGCGTTCATTGCCGATCGTGTCGCGCTGTCACTTATCAACCGACAGCAAGTGCGGCCAGCCGGATTCTCGCAGGGAGAGACTGGCGGTGTTTCCATGGACGATGAGACGCGTAAGACCGTGTTGACCGAGTATCAGAAGCGCAAGCAGGAGAAGATCATACATCCGTTTCTGAAGGAACCAACGACGATCGGGTTGCTCGTTCATCTGCAGGCTAGGCTACTCGCCCGGCACCTGCGCGGCGAGCTGGACGGATATCCACCGTTCATCGCACACTAGAAGAATAGGGAGATACGGCGTGTTTGTCCTGGTCACGTATGACGTCGCGACGAAGGAAGCGGCAGGGCGACGACGGTTGGCCCGTGTGGCGAAGGCGTGCAAGGACTTTGGGCAGCGCGCACAGAATTCAGTCTTTGAGTGCCAGGTCGATCCGGCGCAGTTCGTGCAATTGAAGCACCGCTTGCTGGAGATCATCGAGCGATCGGAAGACAGCCTGCGTTTCTATTTTCTCGGGTCCAACTGGAAACGCCGTGTCGAGCACCATGGCGTAAACCTGACGCTGGACCTGGACGAACCACTCATCATGTAGGGCGGACCGGGCTTCCTTTGCGGGGGTGCGAAGCGCCAGCGCGCACTGATTCACCGGCAGGTTCGCGGATATGGTAAGTTGTTCTTTGACAAGTGGATAGGGATGCATGATCCTCGCGGCAGCCATGCGCAGACTGCCGATAGGGTGCCGTTCGCGGAATCCGGGATCTTGTCTCTTACTACGAAAGGGCTTAGGTTGCCCGCCATCGCCCGCTTCACGCGGGCGCGGATTGAAACGTCTGCTAGCTCGTGGTGGGGCATGTAGGCGCCATCGCCCGCTTCACGCGGGCGCGGATTGAAACCCAGTCCGGCGAGCCCGAGGCGAGCCGGTAGGTCGGATCGCCCGCTTCACGCGGGCGCGGATTGAAACGGTACCGGCGCCTGACACACAGCCCGTGCAGCCGCATCGCCCGCTTCACGCGGGCGCGGATTGAAACGCCATCCACACACCCAACCACGGCCCCGCGGACGGATCGCCCGCTTCACGCGGGCGCGGATTGAAACCTGAACAACTCGTTACACTTCACGGCCGGCCGCATCGCCCGCTTCACGCGGGCGCGGATTGAAACGCCGCTGGTTGCACCTGGCACGCAACCTGCTCGATCGCCCGCTTCACGCGGGCGCGGATTGAAACCTTGAGACCAAGTTCAATACTGAATCCAACCGCATCGCCCGCTTCACGCGGGCGCGGATTGAAACCGTGCCGCCGGCGCCAGTTCCGCCAGGGCGCCGGGTCGCCCGCTTCACGCGGGCGCGGATTGAAACGGCTGTACCATCAACAACACCGCCTGGTGCCCATATCGCCCGCTTCACGCGGGCGCGGATTGAAACGGCGTAAACCTGGGACAATGTGGGGGTTGCGGGATCGCCCGCTTCACGCGGGCGCGGATTGAAACTGCCGACGAACATATGTCGCCCGCTCCGGCATCCTGATCGCCCGCTTCACGCGGGCGCGGATTGAAACTGCTCGCGCCGTCGCGCTGCACGTCGAAGCTGCTCATCGCCCGCTTCACGCGGGCGCGGATTGAAACGGCCGGGTGTCGGCCGTGATCCGCTGGCCGTCGGCATCGCCCGCTTCACGCGGGCGCGGATTGAAACGCGATCTCCTCATGTGTCATCGTGCACCCGCCAGATCGCCCGCTTCACGCGGGCGCGGATTGAAACGCCACCTTCGCACTGCGGTGCACACCACTCCATATCGCCCGCTTCACGCGGGCGCGGATTGAAACACGAGACCGGGGACAATGACGGCGCGGCTGCAATATCGCCCGCTTCACGCGGGCGCGGATTGAAACTACGACTGCCGCATCGAGCCGGCGGTTGGGCGCAATCGCCCGCTTCACGCGGGCGCGGATTGAAACTCCTAGCGGGATGTCCAGGTGCCGTGCGGACCGCTATCGCCCGCTTCACGCGGGCGCGGATTGAAACATGCCGGCAGTCTCCAGCAGCCGCGTCACCGAGCATCGCCCGCTTCACGCGGGCGCGGATTGAAACTTGAACAGGCCACCGCCTTGCGAGAGGGTGGTCAATCGCCCGCTTCACGCGGGCGCGGATTGAAACATCCTCCCGCTGAAGCGCCGCCAGAAAAATCCTCATCGCCCGCTTCACGCGGGCGCGGATTGAAACACCGGCCGGCGGGCCGAGACCGACTGACAACCAAATCGCCCGCTTCACGCGGGCGCGGATTGAAACATCGTTGGGCCCTCCGCGCGGCCTGCAGTTCGGAGATCGCCCGCTTCACGCGGGCGCGGATTGAAACTGATGGAGCGACAAGCACGGCGTCACGGACCCCCAATCGCCCGCTTCACGCGGGCGCGGATTGAAACGCCCCATCGAGCAACGCCACCCCGTGCTGGTCGCTATCGCCCGCTTCACGCGGGCGCGGATTGAAACCCAGCACGCCTAGGCGCGTGCTGCAGGAATGATACATCGCCCGCTTCACGCGGGCGCGGATTGAAACCCAGCACGCCTAGGCGCGTGCTG
>CAYUZU010000053.1:0-729 GCA_964448675.1 uncultured Planctomycetales bacterium | reverse complement strand
CAGGAATGATACAATCGCCCGCTTCACGCGGGCGCGGATTGAAACCCGCAGGGATGCACGGTTACACGGCCGCCGGCCATCGCCCGCTTCACGCGGGCGCGGATTGAAACTCGCGATGTGGCCAAAATTGGGTTGACTGGGGGATCGCCCGCTTCACGCGGGCGCGGATTGAAACAGTGGGCCGATGGTGCGTGCGATCCTCGACGGACATCGCCCGCTTCACGCGGGCGCGGATTGAAACCGGCGTAAACCTGGGACAATGTGGGGGTTGCGGATCGCCCGCTTCACGCGGGCGCGGATTGAAACTGGGGGCGGCTTGCTGCTATGAGCAGGCCGCCGCCATCGCCCGCTTCACGCGGGCGCGGATTGAAACTGCGTGCCGTGCGCCAAGGCCCGCTCCGAACTGATATCGCCCGCTTCACGCGGGCGCGGATTGAAACGTCGGAAGATTGTCCCGTCCGTGGCGGGCGCTGCCATCGCCCGCTTCACGCGGGCGCGGATTGAAACACCCACGCGGTGGTCAAGCTGGCGACGAGCGCGCATCGCCCGCTTCACGCGGGCGCGGATTGAAACACGTTGAGATTGAGGACTGTGATGCGCAACTCTACATCGCCCGCTTCACGCGGGCGCGGATTGAAACTGCGCGAGCACCCGGGAGAGCTCGAGTATCGCACATCGCCCGCTTCACGCGGGCGCGGATTGAAACACGGGCCCCTACCGCTACGCCGG
>CAYUZU010000052.1:0-15786 GCA_964448675.1 uncultured Planctomycetales bacterium | reverse complement strand
AGTGGATGATGCCCGCGGCGATCGTCAGCTTGCGTTTCATCCCCTTCGAATAGCCAGCGAACTTGCGCCCGGCCGCATCGGCCAGACCGAACTGGTCGAGCAGCTCGCGGGCCCGCGCTGCGCGGTCACGCTTGCGCAAGCCGTACAGCGACCCGCAGAAACACAGGTTGCCAAAGCCCGACAGCTCGGGATACAGGTTGCTCTCGTCGGGCACAACGCCGAGCATGTGCTGGGCGCCGCGGGGGTTTTTGGTGCAGTCGATCCCCGCGATGCGGATTGACCCCGTGTCCGGCCGGGCCAGGCCGGTGAGCATGTTGATGGTCGTGGTCTTGCCGGCGCCATTGGGGCCGAGGAAACCGAACAACTCGCCACGATGAACGGAGAAGGCAACGGAATCGACGGCTACGACATCGTCGAACCGCTTGGCAACCCCGTCCACTTCGATAAGGGTCTCATGGTCTCGCATGCTAGGGCTTCCGCATTCTTTAAGCCGGGCTCAACAGGTAGGTCTGCTGCTCGGACGACCAGGCGCGTCGCACCAGGCCTTGTGCCTCCAGGCATTGCGCGGCGCGCGCGACGTCTTCGACATCCGCGGAGGTGAGGTCGCTCACCTCGGACTGCGCCAGCGGCCGCCCCGTCTGCCGGAGCATCGCCAGGATCTCCGCCGCCATCGGATCGAGTTGCCGCCGCTCACTGCGGGAGAGGCCATCGCTCTGCCGGATGCGGAAGTACGCGAAGACCGCGACGGCCAACACGACGAGCCCGATCCCGCCCAGGATCAGCCAGCCGACTGCACTCATACCACCCGCCGGTCCATGATGGTTCATCGCGAGGAACATGGTGCCTCTCCTGCGTCCGTCTCGCGGTCCAAACTGCGGTGGTCGTGCCCGAAGCACGCCTGGCAGCCCAAGTGACGCCACGGCAGCATCCGCTGTTCAGGGTCGGACGTTCCGGGACGCTTTCGCGCGCCGCCGCGTTCCCGCACATTTCGAGCCTGCCCCATGACAGGGTCCTTGCTTCACATCCAGCAGCTTCTCCATTTCCTGCCGCCACGCCGCCAGTGCATGTTCGTTCAGGCGATAGTGCACGAAGTAGCCACGTTTTTCGCTCACGACGATGCCCGCGTCGCGCAACACCCGCAGATGCTGCGACACCGCGCCCTGCGTGACATCCAATTGTCCGGCGATCGCATTGACGCACAGCGCCCGGCCGCGGAGCAGCGCGACAATGCGCAGCCGCGTCGGCGCGGCCAGCGCCTGGGCAAATCGTGCCAAGCTATCCGTCGGGACCCTCATATCAGTCTCCACTAATATGCTAATACACCGTTCTGCGGCTCGCAAGAGGGTGGAAGTCGAGGTCACAGCCGTTGACGTGCCCCGCGGGCTTGGACACGCGGGCGCAGCTTCCCATACCGATCGAAGCGCAGCGCATTTGGCGGCGGTCGGTTTCGATGGCGGTCTCATGAGGACGTTGAAGGACGACAGTCCGGCATTGCGCGTTCCTGTTCGCGTAGGCCGTCGGGGCCCGCCTCCCGCTCGATCACCTCGATCGCGACCGGACATTTCAGGGCTGCCGAAACCGGGCAATACTGGTCGAGCAAGTGTTTGAGGGAAAAAGAAGCGGATCTTTCGACTGATTGTCTGTCGACCCATGTCACGTCTATGCGGACCTCCACACCGGAGAACCGCAGTCCCTGAGGGGTCTTTTCCAGCGTGGCCTTCGCTCGGCTCGTATACGCTGCCAGTGCCAGGCGGAATCGTTCCACGAAGTAAACGAATGTGCTCATCAGACAGCTCACAATCGAGGCCAGAAGCAGTTCTTCCGGGCACCAGAGTCGCGGTGGTCCTCCGAACGTGGGAGGGCTGGCCACCCGGAGCAGCGGATTTTCGCGAGCGTTAAGGTCTGCCTACTTGCCCTCCGTCCATATCAGTTCAGCCTCGAACGTCGACATGGCCATCTCCTTCCAGCGGCGAACATGTTCCAACGCACGCCGGGTCCATTCCGCTTCTTTGTCACCGGGGCCCTGCAGGAACCCGGCCGATCAATCGGACTCGGGCCGCCGCGTCGCCGACGGAGTCGGCCGCATGAGCGCGACGTGGTTCGCCTCAGCGGCGGATTCTGGCAACGGGCTGGCTGCGTGACCGTCAATTGCACAGCAATTCTGCCAAGTGCAAGACGAAGAACAGTGCAATGGTCAAGGCGAGCACCAGTATCGCGAACAACAGCATGACCAACCTTGCCAACACGCCGGTCTGCGGATGGCCACATTGACGGCAGAATGGGCTATGACGGCTGATCTCCTTTCCGCATGCGCTGCAATCGCGAAGCAACTCGGACTTCATTTCGTCAGCCTCCTTGGCGGGTGAGTCCACCAACCGTCAAAAAACCAGCCGCAGCACTCACGAGCACTGCGGATGGAGCACAAGCGGAGGCCAATCCGGGCCCCTATTCCTCGGGCCACACCCTGGCGCCGGAATCGGCATCGTAGAGCACGATGGCCTGTACCGGGCAGTTTTGCGCCGCTGTCAGGATCACGTCGGGGGGATCACCGGCGGGGTCGGTAACAACTGCGATACCGTCATCGTCCGAGTCGAACGTCGCGGGTGCATCAGAGACGCACTGCTGGCAGCTAATGCACTCGTCACGGTTGATCTCGATATTGTATGCGGCCATTCGCACAGCTCCTTCCTTCACGAGTACCAGCACAGTTCAGCCGCCGCAGACGAACACCGCGAGGCCGACAAGCAGCCCGGCAATCAGGTTAATGGCCTTCACTACGACAAACGCCAGTAGTGAGTCTCCAAGCAATGGGAGCATTCCGTGGCCATCCTGCACGATGGAGCTTGCCAACAGAACGCTGAAGGGGATCTTGCCCTCGGCGAAAAGCGTTACGAACAATAGGTGCGGGCCTGATTCAGGGATGATCCCGAGCAAGCCGGCAACCAGCAGCAGCAGGAGCGGGTTCTGCTGAATCCACTGGTCGATGCCGACGTGGCCGCTGATCAGATGCGTAACGAGGAGTGCGCCGAACGTCCACGCGAACACGCGTGGTGCGTGCTTTTTGGCCACGTGGTTCCAAAGGTGTTCCTCCAGGAAGTGATCGGGCGTCGTCACGACGGCAAAGAGGGCAAACAGTGTAACCCCCAGAAGTGTAATACGAATCCAGTTCCACTCGTTCGGCCCGAACTCACCGAGCGTCACAGCGCCCACAACCAGAACCAGGATGATGGCCAGGACACCTCTAGCTGCCGAGCAGCGCTGCCAGTAGTGCTTGATCTGGGCCCACGAAGACGGTCCACACACCGCTTCGTCATGTACAACCAGTTCGTCGCAGGTGTTGGTCCTCGACCGCAAGCCCTGCGGCCAGAGCAGGTCGGTCAACCACGCGGCCCCCATCCCGACCACGAAAAGGAGCGCCATCAGGAACAGTCCCCACTTCGGGCTGACGGCCAGCAGTACAAACGCCTCGTCGCCGCTGGTCGCGATCATGCAGCCTACCAGGGCCCCGAGCGACAGCAAACCGTGGGCGTACAGGCTCACGCCCGCAAAAGCCCCGAGGCAACCCGGCGTAGCGCCCAATCCGGTGGCGATGAGGTACTGTCGCCAGCGGCCGCCGCGAATGGCGCTCTGTGCGGTGCCGCGCGTGCATGTGTTGACGTATTCGATGGCCAGCATCATGACGAACACGAACGTCGAGATCATCACGGACTTTACCAGCACGTCGTGAATCATGGGCCGGTCTTTCGTGGCGTGGACCTGCCGGCCGCGCCGTTGCACCTAACAACCAGCGCGTCAAAGCGCCCCAGTTGCAGAAGGTCGCTCAGGCTGAGCTGCTCGCTGAACACCCGGTGGGTCAAGATCCGGATATGGGCGGGGGGTTGCTGATTCGGGTCAAGGCGGTGTGTGCTGCGCATCTGATCGGTGTCTTTGTAGTATAGAGTGCCGCCCCACACTGTGCGGGCTGGGAACACGGACACGCTGTACCCGGCGCTCGCAAGCGTGTTGGCCACTTCCGCGACAACACCGTCCTGCCCAACGACCGCGACTCGCAGGTCCTGCTGCGTGTGCGAGTCCCCGAAGCCTGGCGCGTCGCCACCGACGTCGCCGTGCCAGGCACGTAACGTGGACGCGATCAGACATCGGCTGATGAACGCCAGATACAGGATCAGCGTGAGAAGAGTGACAGCCAGTGCGCCGGTGCAGAGGATGCTCAGCCCGCTGGACCTGTAGTCGGTGGCCGTCATGGACCACACGGCCCACAGTATGACCAGGGCGATAAGCAGCCAGACGATCAGGGACAGGGGATGCAGGATGAGGACGTATCCCATTACCCGCGCACATCGTGCGACGAGGCCGACGAACGACTGTAGCTGGCGCGCGATTCCGGCGCTCGGCCGGCGGCGCTGCTTTTCTCCGGCAACCTGATTCGATCGTCGCTGGTGTGCAGGTTCAGGCGTTCTCATCGCGCGGCTCCAGCGGACCACGGATCATCGTGCCTGAGAAGGCGAAATGCGTCGCTAAGCCTGCGCTCAAGCTCCTCGGGCGGAGACTCTGAGAGCACGGTTTCGATCGCCGCCTTCAGGGCCGACAGCTGGCCCATGACAGCGTCGTGATAGTGCTTGATACGCTCGTGCTCGTCGCGCAGGGCGGCGTGCTCAGCAGCCTGCCGTTCCTGCATGGTAACGAGCGCGCTATAACCGTTGCCCGCAGCTGAGGAGGTATCGAATTCATCTCCATGTTTTTGTAAATCGGGCTCCTCGTGCTCGACGACTTCGCGGTGTCGGCGCACAGCAACGCCGTTCGCGAGAACCTCGAACTCCAGCGTGAGAAGCTCTGCCAGGGCGTCGAGGTGCTCTTCTTGCCAGCGGCGCGAGTCCTCCAGCCAGTGCTCGCGCTCATCTTGCCATCGCTCGTCCTCAAGCGGATTTCGGATGTGATTACGATTTTCCATGGCAAGACTCCCAAGCGGCCCACGCATCGCCCCCAGTGTGTTCGGATGTACCGGCCAAGGGGACAGCGGATACGGTTTCGCTTGAAGGCCTTCAACGGCCTCAAGTCGAAACCGAGTGACTTCCCGAATCTCCAGGACGAAACTGGGCCAGGCATGGTCTTCACGGGCCTGTCTCCATCTGCACGTCATCCCGCACCCCCTCGATAATCTCCTGCAGGGCATGGTGTAGAGCCGTGCCATTGAGCGGACGCTGGACGACCAACCGGACCCCGGCGCCGGTAGCTTGGCGCGCCACCGCTGCTCGGCCCGGTTCGACGATCAGAACAATCGGTATCGAGGGGGCGCCGTTCGATTGACGCTGCAACGTGTCGACAAACGCCATGCCGTCGGGGGCGAGCGCGGTGATGACGATGGGGGGGTGTCGCGCGGCGCGATTCAGGACTTCGGCTGCAGCCTCTGAGTCGAGCACTTCTTCGACCGTGTCGCATACCGACAAGGCCTGTTCTGCGATCAGCCGGCGTTCGTGTTGAACATCGCTGACAACCAAGAGACGGCACATGGGTTATCCTCGGATCGGCTCGCCACGACATTGGCCGCTCTGCCCGCCGCAGTTAGCTGGTCTACTGGAATCGTTCGCAAGCAGCGTGCCACGCATGCCGAACGGGGGAGACAAGTCGCAAGCCTTTTCCAAACAGAGGTTTATGTTCTCAGCGGTGGCGTCGCTGCGGGTGGCGATCCTCCTGTACCGACGTAGGCCGCTTCCTTAACTGAACACTTCCGTCTAAGATGGACACTGTAAGCGGGGCGTTATGCGAAAGGTGGGGAGGTGATGGCCACGCGTCGAACGACCTCCTTGGGACCGCACGGGGACAAGTGCGCTGCGATTCTCGACAGTCTCGATGACGGCATCGTCACGCTGGATGACGCCGGCACGGTAATCGGCATCAACGACGCTGCGTGCCGGATGCTGGAGACGACGCGGAAATCCGCGTTGGGGGCCGCCTGCTTCTGTCTGTTTGGTGAGGAATTGTGCACGCCCGGGTCAGCGCTGCGTGAGTCGATTTCGAACCGGAAGCCGATTCACGACGTGGAGGTGGAGCTTGAAACCGCCTCCGGCCACCGGAAGGTGTTTAACTTTCGGACGGTCGTGTTCCGCGAGCAGCGTGGAGAGCCACGGGGTGGCCTGGTCGTGCTTCGGGACATCACCGAACTGGTCCACTTACGGCGTGATCTGAAGGAGCGCTACCGGCTTCACAACATCATCGGCAAGAGCAAGGCCATGCAGGACGTCTTTCGCCTGATCGAACAGGTCGCCGACACCGATACCACGGTTCTGATTCAGGGGCCCACCGGCACGGGGAAGGAGTTGGTGGCGCGCGCGATCCACTACGTCGGCACCCGGGCGAAGGGGCCTTTCGTTGCCGTCAGTTGTTCGGCGCTTCCCGAGAGCCTGTTGGAAAGCGAGTTGTTCGGACACGTGCGCGGCGCGTTCACCGGCGCATTGCGTGACAAGCAGGGGCGCTTCGAAGCCGCTGCGGGCGGGACAATCTTCTTGGATGAAGTCGGCGATATCTCGGCGAACATCCAGGCGAAGCTCCTGCGCGTGCTTCAGGAGCATACGATCGACCGCGTCGGGGGTGAGCGTTCGATCCCCGTCGATATGCGAGTGATTGCCGCCACGAACCGTCCCTTGGGCGAACTGGTCGCTGCGGGGCAGTTTCGGGAAGACCTCTACTACCGGCTGCGCGTGGTGCCGATTCGTCTCCCACCGCTCAAGGAGCGGCGCGAGGATATCGCACTTCTCACGCAGCACTTCGTCGACAAACTGCGGCGGGAAATGCGACGGGATATCGAGGGGCTTGATCCGGAGGCCTTGGCGTTGCTGCTCGATTATAGCTGGCCGGGCAACGTGCGCGAGCTGGAAAACACGATCGAATACGCGTTTGTCAAGACGCACAGTGGACGCGTGAGCCCTGCTCATCTGCCCCCCCAACTGATCGCTCGTGAACTCGCCGAGGCTCCGGTCTACGTCGATAGTAGTGCGCCGAGGAAGCGACGACGGCGGCGGCTGGACTTGACGCGTGCCCAGGTGCGCGAAGCGCTGATCGCGACGGGGTGGAACGTCGCGAAAGCAGCCCGCCTTCTTCAGGTTAGCCGGACGACGCTGTATAGCCGGATGTCGGAGTTCGAGCTAGCCACACCTGACGAGTGAGGCACTAAACCCGGTCCGCAGTCGGAAGGCGTGCTGCCAAGGTCATCGTCCAAGCTGGTACCGCATCCCCGCCGTTCCTGGAGACTCAACTGCACAGGCACATGCCATACAAGCAGAACGTGAGGTAAGCGGCCAGGAGCATCAATAGGAACAACGCCAACAGCCAAATGGCAACCGCCGACCCCTGTGGATGTCCGCATTCGCGGCAGAAGGGGCTCTGGCGGCTGATACTCTTGCCGCACTCACGGCAGTCATTGAGCTTCGCCTTTTCCATGCCGTCCTCCTTTCGTGGTCAGTGGCATATATCATGAAAGCAAGAGCCGCGCCGTAAGTTGGCGCGATGCCGTCGAGTGCCGCTGCGGAGAGCGGAAGGCGTGTCGGCGCCTTTTAAGACATCACCGAAGTCGGGCGGGCAATGGCCAACTGTTCACCATGGACACTTGTGTGTGTCCCGGCAGGCGTTGAGCGCCGCCCATCAAGCCCCTACGCGTCCCTTCAATGTGATCGCCATGACTTAAGTGGTTGCTGGGTCAGGATTTGCGCAGATCCCTCGGGCGACCGAGCAATCGTGGAACGCGATGTGCAGTAACTACGCTAGCAGGCAGCTACGTGGCCCGGCCGTTACGTGGAGATCGAGCAAGGATGATTGCTGTGACCGACGCAAGCTTCGAGGTCGACGTTCGCCGAGCGACCCTGCCGGTGCTGCTGAATCTCTGGGCGCCCTGGTGTCCGCCATGCGAGTCGCTGACGACTGAACTACGAGCGCTCGCACCACAGATGGAGGACAAGCTCCTGATTGCGATGGCGAATGTCGCTGAGTGTGGCTCGTTGCCGGCTCGCTTGGGGGTGATCCTGCTTCCGACACTCATCCTCTTTGTTTCAGGCAAAGAGGTCACGCGCGTCCTTGGCGTCCCGACGAAGCCTGCCCTCGGTGATTTGATTGCGCATGCGGGGCTGTCGTTGCCAACATCCGGGCATAGTCAGCAGAGAAATGCCCAATTGGCCAAATAGGCAATGTACAAACGGAGATGTGCCATGAGAGACGTCAGTCAGTCCGATATGCGACGCGATCTTGATCATTGGGAAGACGAGCACGTTCAGTGGTTCCGCGACGTAAGTCATTGGCAAACGGAGCACCAGACCGCCCTGACCGAACTGGAGGCACTGGAGAAGCGATACATCGAACATGGCGAAGCTGTGCGACAGCATGCTGACGCAATCGCCGACCACGAGCGACGCCTTGTCGACCATGCGCGCCGGCTCCGAGATGGCGCTGTAGACGCCGAGCAGACCACAGACCTCGCTACAACGCACCAAGGACTCGCTGAACTGCGCACCCGGCAACGCGACGCGCACGAGCGCATCCGTGCTCACCATTTGGTCACGATGGCGCAGCTACGCCTGCTGGTCGAGGCGGTCGGCGCCCCCATGTAGTGGGCGGCGGCGGCTTGACGCCTGGTGTAGTCACGCCAACGCAACGCATACAGTGGGAGAAACAGGCGGATGCTACACTCGATCGTGGCCGCTGAAACCGTGATCATTGTGCTCGCTATTGCGCTCTGCGGCGTGCTTTGGCTGGCCAAGCAGGCCCTCCACGTCGACGAGGATCCGCGGGTAGAGGTGGTTCTGGAAGCATTACCGCAAGCCAATTGTGGCGCATGCGGCTTCGCCGGTTGCAGCGAGTTTGCGAAGGCCGTCGTTGAGGGCCGTGCCGAGTGCGGTGGCTGTCCGGTCGGCGGCTCGCCCGTGGCGCAGCATATCGCCGAGATCATGGGGACCACGGTCACCGAGAGGATTCCACGGCGTCCGATCGTCCACTGCGGGGCCCGGACTTCGGACCGGTTCGGCCGCGTGAGAACGGAGGGAATCAGCCGTTGCCTGGAAGCGCATCAAATCGGTGTTACCCAAGCATGCACGTACGGCTGTCTTGGTCTTGGAGACTGTGTTGCGGCGTGTAAGTTCGATGCGCTGCAAATGGTGGACGGGCTGCCGGAAGTTGATTATGACCGGTGCACCGGCTGCGGGGCGTGCGTGAACGTCTGTCCCCGAAACCTCATCGAGCTCATTCCCTTTCAGCAGATGCGGATGCCCGTCGTCGCCTGTGCCAACCGGGAACCCGGTCGGTTCGTCCGACAAGTGTGTCAGCGTGGGTGCATCGCCTGTGGCCTCTGCCAGCGATGTCTCCCGGAGCTCTTTCGCATCACGGAAAACCTAGCGATCCTCGATTACGCGAAGCTCGCCGTCGACCAAGACGTCTCAGAAGTGACTGACAAGTGCCCGACAGGGGCCATCAAGAGCGTCGGCACACGTGGAGCCGACCATGAGAACCATCACGGGGTCGACTCACGAGCAGGCGGGCGAGAGGATGTGGAAAAGCCACGGAGCGTTCGGATTGCTCCGTAATGGGAAGGCCACGAGTCGGCGCGGCATGCATGGGATGAAGCATGGTGGGCCGAATGCAGAGGACAGGTGTATGGCAAAAGTGACTCGGCTCAGTGTCGCGCTCCCGGACGTGCGGCGGACGATTCTCGTTCCACTCGAAGGTGTCCCAAGACGATTGACACATGTGCTGCGCGGTGCGGACATTCTCCTGAACACGCGGTGCGGCGAACGGAGCTTGTGTCGGGGGTGCGAAGTTGATCTGGTAAGCGGTCACGTCGTCGACCTCAGTACTGCGGCGCAGGAAGCGGTCGTCAGCGCGCCAGCCGTGATACGTGCGTGTCAGTGCGGTTTGGCAGGCGACACCCCGGTGGCGCTGCGCATTCCGGCACGCTCCCTGCTCGGACACAGGCCACAAGTCGTGTCCAGCTTCACGCTCAAGGTTGGGCGCGCCGACAATGCCCTGTGGCGTAGCGTCCCAATTCGGGCAGCCAGTCTCGCAGACGCCGCGCAGGACGTAGCTCGTGCGCTCGCTGAGCAGTTGCAAGCCGAAGACCGGATCCAGTGTCCGCCGGAAGTAGCGGCACAGATCTCGCGCCAAGCCGCCAACGGCGATGTCCAGGTGGCGTTGGAATACGACGGACAGCACTGGCAGGTAACCGAGACAACGCGCGCGGCACCAGCACGACGGGTCGGGGCCGCAATCGACATCGGCACGACGACGGTGGTCGTGCTGCTTGTCGATCTGGAGAGGGGGGGCGTCCTCGCAGAGGGCAGCGCGTTTAACCGGCAAATGCACCTCGGTGATGATGTTGTGACGCGCATTACTCTGTGCGACACCGACCCGACGATGCGCGCGCGTTTGCAGGCGGCATTGCTGCAAGACACGCTCACGCCGCTACTCGCCGACGTTCTACGGCGGGCCGACCGATCTTATGCCGATCTCGCATGTATAACGGCGGCCGGCAATACGACGATGCTGCACCTGCTGGTGGGCGAGGATCCGGGGCCCATGGGCACCGCCCCCTTCAGGCCAGCCTTTCTGGAGCATAAACGGATCCGCTGGTCCACTCTGCAGCCCCTCACACCGACCGGTGCATCGCCGGCGGCGAGCGTAGCCGAAGGTCGAGATCCAGTGGACTCGCACACCCCGCCAACGGGCGGAGCTGCCGGGCCGTGGCTCCACGTCCTGCCGAGCGCCGCCGCTTACATCGGGGCGGATGTCTGTGCGGGCGTTCTGGCGAGCGGGCTGGTCTACGATGCTGGCCCCAGCCTACTCGTTGACGTTGGCACAAACGGCGAGATCGTCCTCAAGCACGATGACTGCTTGCGGGCTTGTGCCACCGCGGCCGGCCCGGCGTTCGAGGGGGGCGGGCTCAGTTGCGGCGTCCGCGCCAGCAAGGGTGCAATCAGCCACGTGCGCTTCACGTCTGATCCTCTGACCGTCCACACGGAAGTCATTGGTGGAAGCACGGCACTGGGGGTTTGCGGTTCGGCGTATATCGATATTCTCGGGGAAGGTCGCCGTTGCGGCCTGCTGAATCGCAACGGGCGTCTTGGCAAGGACACTGTGCCACCCGGAGTTGAGCGAATGCTCATCATCGACGGGTCGGGGCGGGCGTTGCGCCTGGCTACCGGTAACGACGGACAAGCGGTTAGCGTGAGCGAGGCGGACATTGCGCGCCTGCTACAGGCCAAGGCCGCGATCGCGGCTGGAATACTGACGTTGCTGGCGCAATTCGATCTGACTCCGGAAGATATCAGGACCCTATATCTCGCCGGCGGGTTCGGCTTGCACGTGGATCCGGCCAACGCGATCGCGTGCGGGTTGCTGCCGGGGTTTCAGCCGGAATAGATTGAGTTTCTCGGGAACAGCTCGCTGGCGG
The DNA here is from genome assembly GCA_964448675.1 of uncultured Planctomycetales bacterium. GTDB lineage: Bacteria > Planctomycetota > Phycisphaerae > UBA1845 > Fen-1342 > CAYUZU01. The sequence goes on along the minus strand of CAYUZU010000052.1, from coordinate 4,358 downwards.
GAGCCTATCTGGCGTTGTTGGACGCCGGCGCCCTCGACGAGTTGAAGCTCGTCAGCGAACAGGTCGAAGTGATTGAGCTCAACCGCGACCCGCAATTCGAACGGCGCTACATCCGGCAGCTTCGGCTGCCGTAGCGTCGGGTCAAGATGGAGGTGATCGTGCCACGACAACTGAACAAAGCAGAGTTCTCAGAGCGCGTGTTTGATTTTGAACACAACCAGATGTGGCAGTTCGCCGGCTCACGCCCGTGTATCGTTGACTTCCATGCCGACTGGTGTCAGCCGTGCAAACTGCTGAGTCCGGTCCTCGACGAGTTGGCCCAGGAGTACGGGGGCCAGCTGGATATCTTCGGAGTCAACACCGGCGAGGAACCGGAATTGGCAATGACTTTCGGAGTCCGCAGCATCCCGACCATGCTCTTCGTACCCATGCAAGGAAAACCGCGGATAATGGTTGGGGCAGTGCCCAAGGCGACCATTCGACAGGCGATCGCGGAAGTGCTGGGGGTACAACCGCCCGGAGCGGGGTGAGTGGCGTGCGGCGATGATACTCCACAGCAGTGCGCACGGTCCGATGTACCATCACATGTCGTGTGGCGGAGCAGAGTCACTTCCCTTCGGTGGCTGTACCCGCGACAGGGCACGCGTTCGAGAATGTCACCGCCATGATTACTTCGCCATCGTCGGTGGTGTGTTGCAAGGCGGTCCGCAGCGCCTGGAATACCTCGTCGATTGCGCCCGTGATCACAGTGCTCATACGTCCGGCTTCGACGAGCAGACCGCTTGAGCGGAAGATCTGCAACGCAGTATCGATGGCCGAGGTCAAATGGGGCGTGCGCAACGGATACAAGCTGACCTGAGCGGATATTGCCTTCATGAACGGTCTCCTCGATCTGTTTCCCTGAGTTTCAGTGCGAGGCCGATGAAGCCACCCCAGGGAAGGGGTAGAGCGCCAAGTCCGGGCAACGGCCACAGTGTCGTTCGCCAGTGCACCTCGGCGGCTCGTGAGCCGGCCGCCTGGCGCAACAACTGCACATGTTGTCGCACAGTCAGTTGCTGGGCGGCCTGCCACACGGGGGCAGAGGAGTGTCGCCGGTGCCATCCAAGCAGGCTATGGCGATTGAGCGCACCGACAATGACGCCTCGTCGCGCTACACGGACTGCTTCAGACAACGCGTGAAGTGGACGTGCCACGAATTCCAGTGTCGTGATGAGGAATGCGATATCGAAGGTCAGTGGCGCGAATGGCAGTGCGAGGGCGTCCCCGAGAACACACGTCGCGCTTCCGCGGCGGCGCGCCTGTGCCAGCATCGCGGGTGAAGTATCCACACCCGTAACCTGCAGGCCGCGCCGTTCAAGCCAGCGAGTGAAATGCCCCGTTCCACAACCGACTTCGAGTGCCGAGCGAGCCCCTGCGAAGTCTGTCAGAAGTTTTGAGAGCAACGCCTTCTCGAGCCGAGCGGCGCGGCGCCCTGCCCCGACGTACCAGTCGTCATAGCTCGCCGCAATGTGCGCATCACCAAATGGACTGACTTGCTCATCCATCAGACTGCTCGTGTGGAGGGCCCTGCCCCACTGTGTTCAACTCAGGACCACTTATTAGGGTCACGCCTGAAGTTCAGCACGCGCCCGCGCACCGGGTGCTCATCGTGAATCAGGGTGCGATGCAACTCCCGTTCCAGGTGAAACCCGCAGCGTTCGATTTCCAGGCGAATCTGATCCTCTGAACCGGCATCGGTGTGCGTGTCCACGTGCTGCACATACACCGAAAGTAACCCAGCCGGTTTTGCAATCCGGTGCAATTCCCTCAGCAGGCCACGCCGGTCGGACGCGGTGCTCTTGCGGGAGTGACCTGTGCCATCCTCGGACCAACCGATCAGGTGGATCACGTCGTATAGCAGAATCACATCGACCGATTCCCTCTCCAGCGGCACATTGACAGTACCGTGTGTGTTGATGCAGAACAAGTTCACAACGCCTTGGTCCGCGGCACGCTGCGACAAATCGGCCAGGACATCGTCTTTCTGGTCGGCCGCGTACACGCTCCCCGTCGCACCGACCAGGCGTGCCGCCGGGAGGGCATAAGTTCCTCGGCGACAACCGAAATCCAGCACGGTCGCGCCGCGCACCATCCCGATCGCCCGCAGGAAGCACTCTCCGTCTCGACTGAACCACTTCTGCAGGTCGGTCGTCATGTAGGCACCTCTCTCGGATGAGCTACAGTTGGCAGTCGTCGCCAGGGTTGCCTGGACCCCGCCGGCCGAGGCCGCCCGGCGGGGCTCGGCGTTACGGCCGCGCACCGCCACGGCGGCGCTGCGCGCCGCGCCGCAGCCCGGCGCCACCGCGTTGTCCCCGGCCATCGCCCCGCCCGCGTTCACGGCCCAACGCCTGCACGGTGCCTGCACGGTGGCCATCATGGTCATCAGCGGCGTCTCGGTAGACGTGTGCCTCTGCGAGCCACAACCAGCCGCCGACGAGGGTGGCCAGCAGAAGCAGGAACAGCACACCCCACGCGTTCTGCCGGGCGGTACTGGACTTTTGCTGCGGTGCCTTCTGCCGTAGCACTTGTCGCTGCGTGACCGCGACCACCCAGTCCCAGTGCAACGCCACGTGCAGGACAAAGAGCGCGACGGCTGCGACCGCCAGCCAGAAGTGCAGGTCGCCCCAGCTACGCCGGTTCCAGCCCCACAATTCGAGTCCGTGCCCCCCGCGGCTCCCGGGCGGAAGCTGATAGCGAATCAGGAGGCCGGTTCCGAGGATCCCGAGCATCACGATTAGCAGCAGCGTGTCGATGATGTAGTTGAGCAGATTGCGGGACATGAGCGTCTCCAGATGACATGCATGTGCCTGCCGGCGCGGGCGGGCGGTGTCCGCGCCGCAATCGTTCACTACGTTCTGCTGCTGCAACTGCCGACGGAACGGCTGCCCGCAGATTCCCGCGATGACAACAACAGCAGCCAATCTCGAACGACGTGATGGTACGCATCGAGAATGGCCCGGGAGACATCTCTCTCATTGAGCCGGTCCATCGGTTTCATGCTCCCATGCGCGGGACATGCCGACTTCAGAGAGCACGCAGCGTCCCGGAAGTCCGCCCCAGAGTGCCGCGAACGCGTTCGGGCCCGTGCAGTGGGCCGCCGCGACCTGCGGGATCTCGCGGCGACGCAGTTCCTCGATCGTCCACTCGACCCGCTCACACGAAGCCGCGCCAAGATGCATGCCACCCAGCACAGCGCGCACGGGAGCACCGCCAGTGACCTGCTCCACATACTTCAGCGTGTTGATTACACCGGCATGTGCGCAGCCGAGAACAACGACGACACCGCCGCCGGTGCGAATCACCAGCGCCTGGTCATCGACGAGCGGGTCCGGTCGCTCGCACGCCTCGTCCAGGAAGAAAGGCCCGCCGGCGTCTTCAAGGGCATTCGTCCGCGGGATCTGTCCCGTCACCTGAAGGCCGGGGCCGACCCCCACGGGCGCGATCGTGGGGACCAGACGCGTACTGATACGGTTCGGCAAATTGCGCCGATCGCCCGGCATCCCGATGTAGCGCGCGGCGGAGGCGGACCGGCACGAGTATTTTGCCTCAAAGGCGCCTGGGTGCGCGAACAACCGTGCCGCCGGGGCCAAGTCAAGCACCGCCGACAACGCTCCGGTGTGGTCGTAATGCCCATGGCTGAGAACGATAGCGTCTGCCGTCTCCAGCGCGATGCCCAGCTCCCGGGCGTTGGGCAGCAGCGCCGGTCCCTGTCCTGTGTCAAAGAGGACCCGGCATGCAGGCGTCTCGATCCAGCACGCCCAGCCGTGCTCGGCAAGGAGGCCGCTCTTGTGGACGTAATTGTCGACCAGCACGGTGACACGGGCCCAGCCAGTCCCATGCACGTCTGCTGGCTTTGCTGAGGATGAGGACATCTGGATTGCTCCTGGTTCTCTGCCGAGGCACGCTCACATCGCGCTTCCGCTGGCTCTGTGTTCCAGTTCTGCCACAATGCGGTCAACCTCGGCGCTGGTCGGCAGACGTACTGCGGTGGCAAGTCGGCAGTCGATATCCGATCGTGCATCAATGGCGTCTGGTCATCTACAGAACAGGTTAGCTTGCCGCCCTCAAACATCGAGTCGCCGAGATGATCGATCAGCGGGCTCGGCGGCCACTTACAACCGAGCGCGCGGTCCAGACCACAATTCGTCAAGTCGGCATCCAGCACGCACACCTTGTACCCGGAGCAGTCGAGCGTTTTCGCCAACAGCGCCGGAAGCGTCGATTGCCCTACCCGATCCGAGCCGACTATCCCTATCTTGTTGCCTGCGAGTGAGTGCCAGTTCATGGCGATGTTCCTTCGCGGCCGACTACCCCGCATC
>CAYUZU010000051.1:0-16628 GCA_964448675.1 uncultured Planctomycetales bacterium | reverse complement strand
TACCGATGTCGCCCCACGCTCGCGACAGTTTCGATACTCACGCAGATGTAGCGGGTGAACTCCCTTGGCAACCAGGGAACGGAGCCCGCATGCCTGCGACACGGAAATCACCGGGCGCCAGCGACGTCGCGCCCGCGGAACGGCGCGGCGAGATCATCACGATCGTCGCTGCTGCTCTGGCGCGCTTGATCCAGATCGACAGGGCACCGGCGATCCCGTGTCCCGACACGCCAGCGAACATCCCCGCCGTAAATCTCTCTGAATCCGCCGCAACCGGCCTTGAGCTTTTCGGCGAAACGAGGCTCAGTGTGCCGGCTGGTTAACGGCCCGAGATACGGAGAGACGCATGGCCGCGAGGAACGATGCCGCCGACTTGGCGACCGAGATCGACGCCTTGCGGCGGATGACGGTGAAAGAGCTGCGCCGGCGGCACGTCGAGCTGTTTGGCGAGGAGACGCGGGCGGGCAACCGCCAGTACCTGTTCCGGCGGATCGCGTGGCGAATGCAGGCCCTGGCGGAAGGCGACCTGACCGAGCGGGCGCGGCGGCGAGCCCAGGAACTCGCCCGGGACGCCGATCTGCGCCGCCGACCGCCGCGCGAGTTGGCGATGCCGCCGGCGCCGGGCGACCTGAAGACGGTGACCGGGCGAATCGCATTGTCGCGCGACGACCGGTTGCCGATGCCGGGCCAGACGCTCACGCGCCCGTACAAGGGGCACGTGTACGAGGTGAAGGTGCTGACGAACGGATTCGAGTACGACGGGCGAGCGTATCGCTCGCTCAGCGCGGTGGCCCACGCGATTACGGGATCGCACTGGAACGGCTACCACTTCTTCAACATCCAGAAACCGGAGCGATCGAACAAGGAGGCCAACGGGCAGTGAACCGCAACGGGAACGCCAGGAAGAACGGTAACGGGCGCACCCGCCCCACGACCGCCGTCCGGTGCGCGATCTACACGCGCAAGAGCACCGAGGAAGGCCTCGACCAGAGTTTCAACTCGCTCGACGCGCAGCGCGAGAGCGCCGAGAACTACATCGCCAGTCAGAACGCCGAGGGCTGGGACTGCCTGCCGGACCGGTACGACGACGGGGGTTTCACCGGCGGCAACATGGACCGGCCGGCAGTCCAGCGCCTGATGGCGGACATCGAGGCGGGCAAGGTCGACTGCGTGGTGGTCTACAAGGTGGACCGCCTGAGCCGGTCGCTGCTCGATTTCGCGAAACTGATGGAGGTCTTCGAGAAGCACAAGGTCTCGTTCGTTTCCGTCACGCAGCAGTTCAATACGACGCACTCGATGGGCCGGCTCACGCTGAACATCCTGCTGTCCTTCGCCCAGTTCGAGCGTGAGATCATCAGCGAGCGGACGCGCGACAAGATCGCGGCGGCGCGCCGTAAGGGGAAATGGTCGGGCGGCCCGCCGGTGCTCGGGTACGACATCCTGCGTGAGCCGGGCGGGTCGAAACTGATTGTCAACGCCGAGGAAGCCGAGCGCGTGCGGTACATCTTTGGGCTGTACCTGGAATGCGCGTCGGTGTCCGCGACGATCCGGCGGCTGGACGAGCTCGGCTGGGTCAACAAGGTCTGGACGACGAAACAGGGCCGGCAGCGGGGCGGCAAGCCGTTCGACAAATCGACGCTGTTCAACCTGCTCACCAACGTGGTGTACCGCGGCCAGATCGCCTACCACGACCAGCTCTACGCGGGCGAACAGGATGCGATCGTCGACGAAGACCTATTCAGTCGGGTGCAGGCCCAATTGCGCATCAACCGCAACAGCGGCGGCAAGTACGCCCGCAATAAATACGGCGCATTGCTGAAGGGATTGGTGCGCTGCACATCCTGCGGCTGCGCGATGAGTCACCACTTCGCGACGCGCGGCAACAAGCGCTACCGCTACTACGTCTGCGTCAACGCCCAGAAACGCGGCTGGGACAACTGCCCCGCCCCGTCGTTGCCGGCGGCCGAGCTCGAGCAGTTCGTCGTCGATCAGATCCGGGCGCTCGGGCAGGACGAAGGCGTAATCGTCGACGCCGTACGGGCTGCGCAGGAACAACTGCAACAAGAAGTCGCCGCGTTACGGGAAGCGCGCAAGACCACCGACCGACGCGTCATGCGATTGACCGAGAAACTGCAGCGACTCACAGCCGAGGGGCGGCGGGCCGACCATGTTGAGCGCCTCGCCGAGCTGCAGGACCGGCTGCGCGACGCGGAGCAGCGGGTAACCGAGCTGGATGACCAAATTGTGCGGGCCGGCAAGCGCCTCATCGATGAGGACGAGCTGGTCGGGGCGATCGAGGCCTTCGATCCGGTGTGGGACGCGCTCAACCCGCGCGAGCGCGAGCGGATCGTGCGGCTACTTGTTGCGCAGGTTGCGTACGACGCGAGCCAGGAGGCGATCTCGGTCACGTTCAACCCGACCGGGATCGCCGCGTTGTCGAACGATGAGGAGGCGGCATGCACGATGGCGGGCTGACGGTCACGCGGAAGATCCACTTCTCGCTGCGGAACAAGGGGCGGCGGGAGATTCGCCCGGGCCCGCAACCCGTGCCGGACGACGTACCGGCCGGCCGGGTGCCGCGGGTCGCCCGCCTGATGGCCCTGGCGATCCGCTTCGACGACCTGATCCGTTCTGGGGCCATCACCGATCAGGCCGACCTCGCGCGCCTGGGCCACGTGTCGCGGGCGCGGGTGACCCAGATCATGAATCTGCTGCACCTGGCGCCCGCGATCCAGGAGGAAATCCTGTTCCTGCCGAGGGTTACGAACGGCCGCGACCCGATCACGGAGCGCGATCTGCGGGCCGTGGCCGCGGAGACCGACTGGGGGCGACAGCGGGCGGTGTGGGGGCGACTGACTGCCGCCGCTGCCATTTCGACAGCCCCGTAAGTGTTCGGTACGCGTTTCGAATCTATCCTGTCATCACAACCTGGACCTAATTATCTTGTTATCAGGCGGTTGCGCTTGCAGCCTATTACTGGCGCGCCATTTGCACATCGCCAGAATGGCCCGCGATGGATTGTGGGCCGGGGTTCCGAACCTTGAACGTCTCGAGTCTGGCCACTTCCTGGCCGGGGAAAGGAGGCCCGAGTGGCCAAGACACTGAGTTTGAAGCGATTCACTAACGCCGCAATACTGAAGCGGATCAATGGCAAGCTGCTTCTGGAGTTCCTCTCTCCGCATCGGGACTTCCTTGTCACCCAGCGTGAACTACCGTGGCCAGACGATCCTGATGAGTTCGACCACGAGGCCCTGGCCAGAATCCTGATGTCACCGAGCGTCGATACGCCGGAAGAACTACTGGACGCGTTGTATTTCGTCGACAACCTAGCGGACCCGGATTGCTACGACCGCATCCTGCAAGAGGCAGAGGATGCGGAGATTGATGTGACCACGGCAGACGGCGACGACCCAACGCCGGAAGACCTGACGCTCCGCGTCTGGTTGGCCGACCCGCTGATCCTGGAGCGCGTGCATGCCGAGATGTACCGCAGCAAGCCCAAGTCCTTCCTCTCCTTCTTCCCCGTCGAAGCAGACCGCCCGGACCTTGAGATTCCCAGTGACGCGGTTCGCATCGCGTTGGAAGGCGACCTCAACGAATGGTTCCATTGGAAAAAGAAGGGGCGCGGGGCGCGCGTGTTCCCGTTCCCGAAGGAAGACGGCTTTTGGTTCCTGGTTCGCCACGGACAGCGGATCAAGCGGGAGGAAACGCTGGAAGCGGATGAGAGTTCCGGCAGCGTTTTCTACCGGCCCGCTAAGTATGACGTGCTGATCTACTATCCCGACACCGGGGAACTGGCGATCTTCACTGAGACCAAGGGCGAGCAGGAAACCTACTGCACGCTGTTCGGCAAGCACCTGTTCGCTGAACACGGCGGTGACAAGTTCTTTGAGTTCAAGAATCCTGCCGCCAAGTATACGCTCCAACCTTTGATTGACCTTGAGCGAGACGCCCTACGATGCAGGGACGTGGCGGGGATCGAGGCCATCGAGCTTTACAAGTTGGAATACTGCCGAGAATTGGACTATGCCAACGTGCGGACTGTCGGCGGGGACGACGTTTTCAGCGACATCGAGGCCAACGGACCGGACCTGTCGGAGCCGGGGCTGATTCTGGTAAGGGCGAAGTTCCGGATCACCTTCACGGGCGGGCGTCAGCGGATCATCACCGTGGAGCCGCCCAACCGGGCAGTTTTCGACAGGGAAACCGACAGCCCCATGATCCACGACTGGATGAAGAAAAGGGGCTTTATCGAGTTGGCTTCGGCCGGAGGGATGAGCGATGCCGAAAGCAGAGTCGCTGTGGCAGTGGGTTGAATCCCGCACCGGCCGAACGGCGGTGATGGCTGAATGGCGCAGTCATGCTGATGGAAACCTGGTCGCCTTCCAGGGGATGCTTACGCCCCTGGAACGGGTCGCACGCACATATCCGAACCCGCGCGCCGGGCGTCCGCTCAAAGTGATCCGCCATGCAGACCAGAATATCGTCGCGATAGGTGACTCTGACTGGCGCAATCGTCTGGCCCTGGAGGCCAATGACATCATTCTCTACCAACTCGATCTTCGCCTGCTACGGTCTGCCATCTGCAACGCTCTGGACGGCGTGAACATCGCAAAGACGCCGGTTGAGCAGGCCACCCGGTGCCTGCAGATCGGCAATTGGGAGCCGAAGAAGGCCGCCAGCTTCCCAGTGTTCCTTCTGCTCTGCCCCAATCGAAAGGCACTCCGCGAGCAGGTTCTCGAGCTCCAGCACCGTTCTCATCGGCCCGGGGCGATCCTGTTTACCCCGAGTCGCATGAACTGGACCGACACGACCGAGAGTGCCGCGCAGACGGGCAACATGCTCCTGGTGCCACTCAGCGAGGTCGTTAGTCTTGAGGACGATGGGCTCGTCGAAACAGAATCCTGGGAAGAGTACCTGCAGGCGTTCGCGCAGATGGTCAAGTTGACGCTGCCCAGCAACTACCGCAACAAGAAGCCTCAAGCCCGTCGCGCATCGTTGACGGCAATGGTTGAAAAGACCAAGAAAGCGCTGGTGGAGCATGTCTACTCAGCCCGCGACGGCGTTGTGGCTAACATCGATGCTGGCAAAGGTGCTCGCGTCGTTAAGTTCCTGACGAAGACTGAACTGGGGAGACTCGCGGGGCTTCAGCCATACCAAGTCACTCGCTGCTTCAAAGCTGATCCACAGGTCAAGCGGCTGTACGAAATAGCAAACGATCCCGAGCAGCTCCTCCGCTACGGCAAGTAGCCAGTAACCCTCCTGAAACTCACTGCTTTTGCAGTTACGCGCAATAGGCGCAACTGCAAAAGCTTTTTTCATGCGCACATCACACTGCTGAATAACGACTTGCAGTCATTGCAAGAGTTTTCACGTCGTCATCTGCAACCCGCCCGGAGGGCGGTGCGGCCCGTCGTGGGCCGCGGTCTTTCCCCTCCGCTGCGGAGAACTGCAGATGGCAACGCAAACCGCCCTCACCCCTGACAACTGCATCGACGACTACGCCCTCGCCCGCATCGACTACCGCGTCGGCCGCTTGGTCGAGGCTTTCCACCTCGACGAGCACACGGCCGAGGACTTGCGGCAGGACATGATTGTCGAGCTGCTGGAGGCCAGCGCACGGTACGACCCGGCGCGCTCCAAGCGCAACACCTTCATCACACGCGTCCTCGACCGCTTCTACCTGCACCTGGCGCGAGGGCTCGCCAACCGCCAGAAACACGAGGCCCTGCACCCGACGCCGATGTCGGTCCTCGAGGATTTCCACCCGCCCGCGAACGACGTCCACCGTGGCGAGCGTTCCCTGTGCGACCGCACCGCCTTGGCGATCGACCTGGCCGAGCTGATCGACGGCCTGCCGAAGCAACTGCGGCGGATCTGCGAGGAACTGCAGGTGTTCACGCCGGCCGAGGTGGCGAAGCGGCTGCGGTTGCATCGCAGCACCGTCTATCGCGCGATGGCGGACATTCGGCGCCGTTTCGTTGAGGCGGGATTGGACGGTGTGGCATGAACGGCCGCGACAGAACCGGTCGGCACGCAGATGTAGTGGGGCGAACGCATACGCCAACCACAGGAGCCGGCATGGACGAGTCCTTCTCAATCGACCTCAGCGTACTGACGACGGAACCCGAAGCCGTGTACCACGAGCAGGCGGGCAAGTACCTCTCGAGCCACCTGCTCGCGGACTTCCGCAAGTGTCCCTTGCTCTACGCCCAGCGCGTGGCCGGCCAGATTGAGCGGCGCGAGACGCCCGCCTATCTGGTCGGCCGGGCGGCGCACTGCCGCCTGCTCGAAGGCAATGCGGCGTACCAAGACCGCTATGCAGTCGGCGGCCCCATCAACCCGAAAACGGGCCGACCGTTCGGCACGCAGACCAAGGCGTTCGCCGACTGGGCGGCCGCGCAGGGCAAGCCGGTCCTGACGGCGGACCAGGTGGAGCTCATCGGGAACCTCGCCACCGGCCTGGCACAGAATGACGAAGCGGTCGACCTGCTGCTGTACGGCCAGGCCGAAGGTGTGGTGCGCACCGAGTACTGCGAAGCGCCGTGTCAGATTCGACCGGACTGGGTGCATCCGCACCGCGGGATCGTGGACCTCAAGACCTGCGACGACCTGACCTGGTTCGAGGCCGACGCGCGGCGCTACGGCTACATCCACCAGCTCGCGTTCTACCGCGCCGTCCTGGCACAGGTACTGGTGCAGCTGCTGGTCCCGGTCCACATCATCGCGGTCGAGAAGAAGGAGCCCTTCCGCTGCGGCGTGTGGCGAGTCGACGAAGCGTCGCTCGCGCAGGCACAGCGCGAGAACGAGACCGCGATCCGCCGTCTGCAAGTCTGCCAGACGCGGAACGCGTGGCCAACGTTGTACGAGGAGATCCGCGTGTTGAGCGCGGCCTGAGTCGTGTGCGGGGCCCGGGTGGGATGGCGTGCCGCCGGCACGGATGCCAGACCCAAAAGCGCGGCCAGACTCCCTGTGCCCGCCCGGGCGCCCGCCACGTTTTCACCGAATCACGCACGAACCTGAGGGAATCCACATGGCATTGCTCGAGAGAATTCACCGCGGCGTGCGGGCGGCCCCGCCGCGCATCCTGATTTACGGCACGGAAGGCATCGGCAAGTCAACCGCCGGTGCGCAAGCCCCCCAGCCGGTGTTCATTCAAACCGAAGACGGGCTCGACCAGATCGACTGCGACTCGTTTCCGCGCGCGACGGACTACAGCAGTGTCGTCGATGCGCTGTCGGCTCTCTACGCCGAATCGCACGACTATCAGACGGTCGTGATCGACACACTGGACTGGCTGGAACGCCTGATCTGGGACGAGGTCTGCCGCGAGTACGGCGTCACGAGCATCGAGAAAGTCGATGGCGGCTACGCCAAAGGGTACACGCACGCGCTGACGCAGTGGCGCGAGATCCTCAACGGACTGGACGCGCTGCGCAACGAGCACGGCATGGCCGTGATTCTGCTGGCGCACGCCAAGGTCGAGAAGTTCGAGGACCCCGAGTCCGTCGCTTACGACCGCTACTCACCCCGCCTGCACAAGCATGCCGCCGCACTCATCACGGAATGGTGCGACGCGGTGCTCTTCGCCACGCGCAAGTTCCGCACGCAGACCGAGGACGCCGGCTTCAACAAGAAGCGCTCGATCGCCGTGGCGCTCGGGGCTGAGGGTGGCGAGCGGGTGCTGCGCACCGTGGGCGGCCCGTCCTGCATCGCGAAGAACCGCTTCGGCCTGCCGGCCGAACTGCCGCTGTCCTGGCCCGCGCTGCTGGCCGCAATGGATGGCCATACCCCGTCAACGAACGAAGGAGACACCAGCAATGGCTGACCTCAACGGCTTTGATGCCCGCACTGTCGAGCCCGCCGCCGACTTCGAACCGCTGCCGGCGGGTAAGTACCTCGCCGCCATCATCGAGTCGGAGATGAAACCGACCAAGAACGGCAGCGGGCAGTACCTGCAGCTCACGTTCCAGATTCTCGAGGGCCCGTACAAGGGGCGCTTCGTCTGGGCCCGCCTGAACCTCGACAACGCGAACCCGACCACGGTGAAGATCGCGCGCGGCGAGTTGTCGGCGATCTGCCGGGCCGTCGGCGTGATGGCGCCGAAGGACAGCGTCGAGCTGCACAACCTGCCACTGGTCATCGCCGTGAAGCTGAAGAAGCGCCAGGACACCGGCGAGTTGACCAACGAGATCAAGGGGTATGCCGCCAAGGACGCGGAGGCCAGCCCGGCGCCGCAGGCCGCGAGCAACACGCCGCCGTGGAGACGGCCGTGATCACGCTCGAGCTGCCCTACCCGCCCAGCGTCAACCACTACTGGCGGCACTATCGCGGGCGGACGCTGATCAGCCGCAGCGGGCGCACGTTCCGCAAGGCGGTGGGCACTGCCCTCGCGGCGGCGGGTGTGCGGCCCATGAACGGGCGGCTGGCGGTCGCGGTCGAGGTGTATCCGCCCGACCGCCGGCGGCGCGACATCGACAACGTGCAGAAGGCCCTGCTGGACGCGCTGGAACACGGCGGCGCCTTCCACGACGACTCACAGGTCGTCTGGCTGCTCACCGAGAAAGCCGAGGTCGTTCCGGGCGGCAAGGCGATCGTGCGCATTGCGGAGAGGTCATGCAGCAATCCCGGGTTCCCGATGGACGCGCCCTCGAGTCTGAACTGATTGGCGCCGCCCTGCGGTACGTGGCGCTGGCCGATTGGTTCGAGGCTCGGTCCATGTCGCGCCATCGCCGTGCTGGCGAAAGCGAGGCAATGGATGCCTTCAACGTGGTCGAAGCGGAGCTCCGGCGCGCGGGTGGCCGGCTGTTGCGCCGGCTGGGCCATCGCGAGCTGATTCTCGAACAGGTGTTGAGCGAGACGCTGCAACAATGATCCTACGTCCCTACCAGAATGACGCGGTCGAGGCGGTCTACCGCCATCTGCGCGAGCGGGATGATCACCCCTGCGTGGTCATCCCGACCGCCGGCGGCAAGACCCCCTGCATCGCGACCATCTGCCGCGACGCGGTGCAGCGCTGGGGCGGGAAGGTACTGATCCTCGCGCACGTGAAGGAACTGCTCGAGCAGGCCGTCGACAAGTTGCGAACGATTGCACCGGACGTCCCCGTGGGCATCTACTCGGCTGGGCTGAAACGCCGCGACCTCGGCTACGCCGTCACAATCGCGGGCATCCAGTCGGTCTACCAGAAGGCCTGCGACGTGGGGCCGGTCGACCTGGCGATCGTCGATGAAGCCCATCTGATCCCGCCCGACGGCGAGGGGATGTACCGGCAATTCCTGGCCGACATGCGGGTGATCAACCCGCACGTGCGCGTAATCGGCTTCACCGCCACGCCGTTCCGGATGAAGAGCGGGACGATCTGTGCCCCCGACCACATCCTGAACGCCATCTGCTACGAGATCGGCGTGCGCGAGTTGATCGTGCAGGGCTACCTGTGTCCGCTGCGGACCCGCGCCGGCACATTGAAGCCCGACACCGACCAACTGCACGTGCGTGGCGGCGAGTACATCGCGAGCGAGGTCGAGGAGCTCATGGATGATGAGAACCTCGTCCGCTCGGCGTGCCGGGAAATCATCGAGCACACGCGCGAGCGTCGTTCTGTGCTGATCTTCGCCGCGGGGGTCAAGCACGGGCAGCATGTCGCCGACACCCTCCAGTCGCGGCACAACGCTGAATGTGGCTTCATCTGCGGCGAGACGCTGCCGTTCGAACGCGATGAGACGTTGCGGCGGTTCCGCAGCGGCGATCTGAAGTACCTTTGCAATGTCAACGTACTGACCACGGGGTTCGACGCGCCGAACATCGACTGCGTGGCGCTACTGCGCCCGACGCTCTCGCCCGGGCTGTATTACCAGATGGTTGGACGGGGATTCCGGCTGCATCAGGGGAAGAGCGACTGTCTGGTGCTCGACTTCGGCGGCAATGTGCTCCGGCACGGCCCGGTGGACATGCTCCAGGTTACGGATGCTGATCGGAGCGGGACCGGTGAAGCACCCGCGAAGGAATGTCCGCAGTGCCACGCGGTCATCGCGGCCGGTTACGCGATCTGCCCGGAGTGCGGACATGCGTTCCCGCCGCCCGAGCGGCAGAAGCACCGCGCCACCGCGGGTACCGACGCGATCCTCTCTGACGAAGTCACGCGCACCGATTACGAAGTGGCGGAGGTCTTCTACGCCGTCCACGAGAAGCGTGGCGCACCGCCCGATGCGCCACGCACCATGCGCGTGGACTACAAGATCGGGTTCCAGACATATGTCTCGGAGTGGGTCTGCTTTGAGCACAGCGGTTTCGCGCGGCACAAGGCTGAGCAGTGGTGGCAGGCGCGCTCGCTCGCGCCCTTGCCGGCCACGGCGGATGCGGCGGTGGTGCTGGCCGAGGCCGGAGCGCTGGCGCCGACACTGGCGATCACGGTGCAGCGCCGCGCGGACGACGACTTCGATCGGGTGGTCGCCTATCGGTTGGGGGAGATTCCCGCCTGGGGTGACGAGGCCGGTGATCCGTCCGTCCCCGTGGATGCCGCTTGTCCGCAGTGTGGGCGTGACGATCGGACCCTGCAGCCGGGCAAGGGCCCGTACGCCGGCCAGGAGGTCTGCGCGTGGTGCGGCCAATGGCTGCGCTGGGTGTCGCGGGAGGAGTACGAGCAGCGGGTCTATGACGAGGTGCCGTTCTGATGATGGTCGGCACGCGCATCATCATCGACCCGGAGCTGCGCGAGTTGATCCCGCCGCTCCGTGACGAGGAACGGCAGGCGCTGGAGGAGAACCTCCGCCGCGACGGCTGCCGCGACCCGCTGGTTGTATGGCGTGGCCACAACATCCTGCTGGACGGACACCATCGCTACGAGATCTGCCAGCGGCACGGCATCGACTTCGCGCTCACCGAGGTCGACCTGCCCGATCGGGAGGCCGCAGCCGACTGGATTGACGCCAACCAGCTCGGGCGGCGCAACCTGACGCCCGATCAAGTGGCGCTGCTGCGCGGCCGCAGGTACAACCGGCTGAAGAAACAGCACGGCGGCGATCGGCGTTCAAGTCCTCAAAATGAGGACTTGAATGGCAAGACCGCGGCCCGGCTCGCACGTGAGCATGGCGTCTCCCGGCAGACAATCGAGCGCGATGGCCAGTTCGCCGCGGCGATTGAGAAGACGGCGGCGATCGAGCCGGACCTCGAGCACAAGGTCGCCAGGGGCGCCGGACCCGCGAAGTCTGCGGTCATCAAGGCCGCCGAACTGCTGGAGACGCATCCCGACCAAGCCCGGGCCGTACTCGAAGGGCGCCGGACTGCCGCGGATGTCGTGCGAGAACTGCGGCGAGAGGCAACCGCGCAGCGCCTCAACGAGGTTGCCGCGCGTGAGGCGCAGGCGCACGAAGGCGTGTTCGACGTGATCGTCATCGACCCGCCCTGGCCGATGCGGAAGATCGAGCGTGACTGCCGGCCCAACCAGATCGAGCTCGACTACCCGACCATGACCGAGGAACAGCTCGCGGCGCTGACGATCCCCATGGCCGACGATTGCCATGTCTGGCTGTGGACGACGCACCGCTTCCTGCCCATGGCGCTGCGGCTGCTCGACGCATGGGGGCTGAAATACGTCTGCACGTTCGTCTGGCACAAGCCCGGTGGTTTTCAGCCCGTCGGCCTGCCGCAGTTCAACTGCGAGTTCGCACTGTACGCACGGCGCGGCAGCCCCGTTTTTCTCGACACGAAGGCGTTTCGGGCGTGCTTCGAAGCGCCGCGCGGCCGGCACAGCGAGAAACCCGACGCGTTCTACGACGTGGTGCGGCGCGTCACCGCCGGCCGGCGCCTGGACATGTTCAATCGGCGGGCCATCGCCGGCTTCGTCGGTTGGGGCAAGGAGGCCCGATGAATGACTGGCAACACGACAAACGCTGGTCCGACCGCTTCATCCCGGAGATCCGCGGGATCGTGGCGCGGCACCTGATCCTCGAGGCTCCGCTCGAGGAAGACCAGCAGCACAACACGGACCTGATCGTCCTGCGGTCGTCGGCCGTGCGCATCGCGTGTCGCGTGCGCCGTGCACAGTACGCCGAGCGCTACGGCGACGAGTTCACCATCCGCACACGCCGGCTCTACGGCACCAAGACCGAGCTGGCCAAGCTGCTGGAGGGTTGGGGCGACGTGCTGTTCTACGGTTTCGCGGGTGACGCGGGCATCACCCGTTGGCTGCTCGGGGACCTGGACTTGTTCCGGCAGTGGTACGCCGCCGAGCTGCAACGCTTGCCGGCCGGTTGTCCGCCCGGGCTGGAGCAGACGAACGGGGATGCCAGCTCGCAGTTCATGGCGTTCAAGTTGGCCTGGTTGCCGCACGAGTTCACCATCGCCTGTTCGGCGAACTGACGCGGCCGAGGTGGTGGCGCCGCGTTACGGAAAGGAGCAAACCCTGAATCGCACGGGTTCCGGACAAGTCGGCACGCTGGATCACATCGCCGATCTGCTGCGGGCGACGCTGGCGGTCGACCTCGCCGAGCTCGAGCGGCTCGTGCAGGAGGCGCACGAATGCGCGCGCGACCAGATGGAGGTGCCTGAGGAGCGCTTCCCCGTCTCGCGGCAGGCGCTGCGCATGTTCTGGCGCTTCCGGCTGTACCTTGACACCGTCGATACGCCGCTGCCGGGGTGCGAGGGCGATTGCAGATGACGACCGGCGACGCGGCCAATCCGATGCTCAGCGCGGCGACGCGCTACCTCGACGCCGGCCTATGCGTCCTGCCGGCGATCGTGCCCGAGAAGCGTCCGGCGCTGTCGCGCTGGAAGCAGTATCAACGGCGGCTGCCCAGTACCGACGAACTCAGCCGATGGTTCCGCAGCGCCGATGGGCTGTGTCTCATCGCGGGCGCGGTGTCCGGCCATCTGGAGATGATCGATTTCGACATCGGCGCCGATCGCTACGAGGCGTGGGTCGCCCTCGTGCAACAGCGCGCACCCGAGCTACTTGACCGTCTGGTCGTCGAGCGCACGCAGTCCGGCGGGCGGCATGTCGTCTACCGGTGCAATGCGCCCGTGAATGGGAACCTGAAGCTCGCGCAGCGGGCCATCGCAACGCCCGACGGCCAGCCGATCATCATCCACGGCAAGCAGTACCGGCCGCGTCGGCACGGGGACCGCTGGATCGCCGTCGTAACGCTGATCGAGACCCGCGGCGAAGGCGGACTGTTCCTGTGCGCGCCCTCATCCGGATACGAACTGGTGCAGGGCGACCTCGCGGCGTTGCCGGTGCTGACCGAAGAACAGCGCATTACGCTGCTGGACGCCGCCTGGGCGCTCAACGAGTGGACGGACACCGCTCAGGAGCCCACATCGACTGATGCGGTCGGCGACCGCCCTGGCGACGAGTTCAACCGCCGTGGCGATCCCCGTAACGTCCTGCGTCGCCACGGCTGGACGCTCGTGCGCGGCGGCGACAACGAGTACTGGCGGCGGCCCGGCAAGGCGGACGGCTGCAGTGCGACGCTCAAGGATGGCGTGTTCTACGTCTTCAGCACGAACGCCGCCCCGTTCGAGCCGAACCGCGCCTACGCCCCGTTCGCGGTCTATGCATTGCTGGACCACGGCGGGGACTTCGCCGCCGCGGCGCTGGCGCTGGGCGCTGCGGGCTACGGCAGCGTCGGGATCACGACGACAGGCGACGTCGATCTGAGCGCATTCGGTGACGGCGGACGCATGGAACGCGATCCGCCAGCGCCGCCTCTGCCCGATCCCGGCCCGCTACCGGACGAATTGCTGCGCGTCCCCGGCTTCATCGGCGAGGTGATGGACTACTGCCTGGCCACCGCACCGTATCCGAACCCGGTGATGGCGTTCTGCGGGGCGCTGGCACTGCAGGCGTTCCTGGCCGGCCGCCGTGTGCGGGACGCCGGTGACAACCGCACCAACATCTACCTGCTCGGCCTGGCACACTCGGCCGCCGGCAAGGACTGGCCCCGCAAGGTCAACACGCGGATCGTGCACGAGGTCGGCCTGGCCGAGTGCCTCGGCGACCGCTTCGCCTCGGGCGAAGGCGTGCAGGACGCGTTGTTCCTGAACCCGTGCATGCTGTTCCAGACCGACGAGATCGATGGCATGCTGCAGTCGATCAACAAGGCGAAGGACGCGCGGCACGAGAACGTCATGGGCACGTTGCTCACGATGTACTCGGCGTCGAACAGCGTCTTCCCCATGCGTCGCAAGGCCGGCAAAGCTGCCCCCGGCGTGATCGACCAGCCCAACCTGGTGATCTTCGGCACGGCGATCCCGAACCACTACTACGAAGCCCTGTCCGAGCGGATGCTCACGAACGGGTTCTTCGCCCGCATGGTCATCCTCGAGTCCGGGCCGCGCTGCAAAGGACAGGAGCCACGCATTGTCGACGTGCCCGAGCGTGTCATCGACGCCGCCCGTTGGTGGGCTGAGTTCCGACCGGGGCGCGGCAACCTGCAGGATTGGCACCCCGTGCCCCAGATCGTCGAGGCGACGGACGAGGCCCAGGCACTGCTGGTCGCAACCCGTGAGGAAGCCGAGGCTGAGTACGCCAGCGCCGAGGCCGCCGGCGACCCGGTCGGCACGACGGTGTGGGGCCGTGTCAGCGAGCAGACCCGCAAGCTGGCGCTGCTGCACGCCGTCAGCGCGGACCACCGCAGCCCGCGCATCGATGTCGCGGCCGTGCGTTGGGCGTCGCGGTTCGTTCTGCACCAGACCCGTCGCATGCTCTACATGGCGTCGAGCCACGTGGCTGAGAACCCGTTCCACGCCGAGTGCCTGAAGTTCGTGCGGAAGCTGCGGGAGTCACCCGACCGGCAGATGGCGCGCAACAAGCTCATGCGGCTGATGCACTGCAAGGCCGCGGATTTTGATCAGATCGTCGGCACGCTGCTCCAGCAAGGCGACATCGTGCCCGTGGACATTCCCACCAAGACCAAGACCGCACAGGGCTACCGACTGCCATGATGCCTGTTCGAATCCGTCACAGAAATCCGTCACAAAGCATCACGCCAAGGGCGTGGGCCGGGGCCGCAACGAGCGCAAAGGGTGAATCCGTCACGAATCCGTCACAAGCGGGCGTGACGGATTCGGAAGGAAGGAAAGCCAAGGAATATAGGGAGAATAATACTCTCTCTCCCTCTCTATATGAATCCATCACACCCCCCCTCGCGCACTGCGTCTGTGCCCGTGCGCGTACGCGTGAGGGGGGGCTGGATTCGTGTGACGGATTTCAGGAAGGAGATGGCTATGCCAGAGCGCTGCGACTGCTGCCGGTTCTTTCATCCCAACCCGCCCGCCGATGCGCCGAACGAGATCTCGATGACGCCAGCGGGCATCCAAGGTGGTGGCGACTGCCGCCGCAAGCCCCCTGCCTGGCGGGAACAGCACTTGGCCGCCTTCCCGCTCGTCGCGTGCGATGGCTGGTGCGGCGAGTTCGAGCCCAAGGCGACCGCGAGCGAGACATGAACGAGCCGAACGAACCAGTCATGGGGCCACAGACGGCCCAACGGACGACGGTCGGGCATGGTTCCCCCCTGGCCGAAACGGCTCCCGATGCCCGCGGGAACAGCACCGAATCGCGACAGAGTTTGTTTCGGCAGGCGGACCCACTCGATGCCTTCCTACGTGGAGGCATCCATCGCCGCGACGAAAGCCCGCAGCTTCTCCGGGTCGAGTCGTCCATCCGTTCGCACGCCGCTGCACAAGTCGATTCCGAAGGGACGCACACGCTTGATGGCGGCACCGACATTGTCCGCATTCAGGCCGCCTGCCAGGAAGACAGGACGCGTGCACTGCGAGACGATCTCGCGGCTCACGCTCCAGTCGTGAGCTCGGCCGGTTCCTCCGAGCTGCCGGCGGGTCGCCCGCGGCTTGCCGGAGTCGAGCAACAATGCGTCAACATACGGGGCCGTGCGGACTCCCCGATCAACCGCTTCCCAATCGTTGACGTGGATCACCTGCACAATGCGCACCGTCGGATGGGCGTCCCGGAGTGCCGAATACACATCAAGTGTAACCGCATCGTCGACCAACTGCACGGTGTTCACCCCGGTTCGCTGAATATGCTGAACGACCGCATCCGGTTCGGTCTCACTTGTGAGGAGGAACGTGGCGACCGGCGGAGGAACCGTTGCGGCGATTTCGTGAATCAGCTCATCCGGAATGGGCCCCGGCCCGCTGGGCATGCGACCGACGAGCCCAATGGCATCGGCACCCGCCGCAACGGCGAGCCGGGCGTCCTCAACGGACGAGATGCAACAGACTTTCAAACGGACGCGGTTGAACATGTTCGTGGCATTATACGGGAGCACACGCGACCGAGGAGGGCATCGTGATGAGAGTCGAACTACGGCCGTTGGCCGAGATTAAGCCGTACGAGAAGAACCCCCGCCAGAACGATGCTGCCGTCGATGCCGTGGCGGAGTCGATCCAGCGCTTCGGGTTTCGGCAGCCGATCGTCGTCGACGGCGACGGCGTCATCGTCTGCGGGCACACCCGCTGGAAGGCCGCGCAGAAACTCGGGCTCGAGCAGGTGCCCGTCCACGTGGCCCGGGACCTGACGCCGGAGCAGATCCGCGCGTACCGCATCGCGGATAACAAGACCGCCGAGTTGGCGGAGTGGAATCTCGACCTGCTGCCGTTCGAGCTGG
>CAYUZU010000050.1:0-19497 GCA_964448675.1 uncultured Planctomycetales bacterium | reverse complement strand
GCTTCCGCTTGAAGAGCTCCTCGTTGAGACGGCTCGCCACGAGGCGGGCCAGCCCGACGTCGGTTTCCCGCGTGCTCCGCGTGAGCTGACGTCGGCACAGGCCGCGGCGACGTCGCTTACCTGGGCTCGGCTCCAGCTCCTCCCAATACATCCACCAGTTCGCACTGCGGCGGGTGAGAAAAAGCGTGACCTCGCCCACTCTCTCAGACTTGATCCATCGATTGGATGACTCCTTTCTTGCCATGCCTCATCTCCTTTCCGCGGAGACGCGAGGCTTTCGGCGAAACTCGACCTGACCACTCTTTATCCCGTTCAACCATCGCACCAGCTCGGCCTTGCGGTGGTACCACCGATTGCCGAGCCGGAAGCACGGGATGCCAGTGTAGCGCCGCTCCTGGCACCAGTCCACGATCGTCTTCGGGGACTTGCCGAGGGCGGCGGCGAGTTGCGCCGAGGTGCAGGGGTCGGGGAGTTCGTCAAATCGAACGTAGGTCTCCGGCGAGGGCGCTCGGGCCTCGGGCTCGCGGTGCGGAAATGGCGGGGTCACGGCGATTTCAACCTCCCAACGTGTCCGACCCGCGCGGCGTGCGGGAGAGCCGGCCGGTTCGTCTGGCCGGCAGCGCGGCCGGTGTTCTAGAACGGCTGCTCGTCGTTCAGCTCGGCGGCCTCCTCATCACTGAGCAGGCCGTTGAAGTCCACGTTCGTGTATTCACCCTTTGTGCGAACGCGCACGCGCAGGGCGCGTCCTTCAAGGTCCTTCAGGTGTTCGTGTACCTTGCTGAAAATGAGCAGTTCCACGCCCAGCCTTTTCAGATCACCTTTGACGATCGGCAGCGAACCATGGTTGATCACCGTGTTCTTGAAGATCAGACGGCGCGCGTACGGCCCCGACAGCACTTCGAGCTTCCACGCGAGCATCGGATCTCCTTTCTTGCTGCGATCCAGCCGGACGCTGCAGATCTTGGCTTGATAGCGACCGTCCGGCACTTCGCCGGTGTAGACGGGGTCGGCGTCCACGTACGCCTCGTCGAACTCGCGCAGGTCAGGTGTTGTGGAGGCATAACCCGATGCGCTTGGCGTGTGTTCATGTCGCGACGGATTCATGATCGTGCTCCTTGTGTTTGCGGCGATGTGAGTTCGCGGTTTTGCGCTGCGCGCCCTCGCGCCGCCGCAGTTCCGCGTCTCACCAGTTTCGATTCACGCCGTCCCGTGACGGCGTTGCTGGTCATATTGTGCGGGCTGCGAGCGGCTACAGGGGTGTCAGTGACTGCCAACCGAACGCCTTCTGCGCGATTCGCCAGCGGCGCGAGGCTGATTTCTTGACGCCAGTCCGCAAGCACGCCTGCCGGTCCCCGCGGCACCTGGACTCCGACCCCTGGGACGTGTCGGAGCCCGGGTACGGGCGCGACGCGGAGGTGGCAAAATGAAGTTGGAATCAGCGCGCAAGCTGGCACATGAGAAGCTCGGTCAACTCGCGGCCGAATTGGAACGCGGCAAGAGCGTGACACTGAAGGCCTACCTGGCCGCCATGGCGCGGTTTCCGCGGTACTCGCTGCACAACATGGTCCTGATCCTGTCGCAGCGACCGACGGCTTCGCAGTGCGCGGGGCTGCGGGCGTGGAACCGATTAGGCCGTGTCGTACGCAAGGGTGAACGCGGGATCGTGATTCTGGCCCCGGTTGTGAGCCGGCGCCGGCGCGACGCTGAGGACGGCGGCCGCGGGGAGGGTGTGCAACCGCAAGATGACACCGAGGAGCCCGTGGTCGCATTTCGCCGGGTCCATGTCTTCGATGTCAGCCAGACCGATGGCGCCCCACTGCCGACGCCGGCGTGTGTCGCCGGGGATCCGGGCGCGTACCTGGAGCGGCTGGTGTCACATGCGGTGGAGCGCGGCATTCGCGTGTCCTACCGTGACGACCTGGCCGGGGCGCATGGCGTGTCGCTCGGGGGCGAGGTCCGCCTCCTGGCCGGCCTCTCGCCTGCAGCGACGTTTGCAACGCTGGTACACGAGCTTGCCCACGAGTTCTTGCACGCACGGGGTGCTGACTCCGCCTCGCGTCGAACACGCGAGACCGAAGCGGAAGCCGTAGCGTTCGTTGTAAGCGAAGCGATCGGGCTGGACACGTCCACGGCCGCAGCCGACTACATCCAACTCTACCAGGGTGACGCGCGCTTGCTGGCTGCATCACTGGAGCGGGTGCGCAGTACCGCCGCCGAGCTCATCACGGCGATCGGGCCCGACGTGTAGTCCGTTCTCCGGCGATGACGCCAGTGCCTGCCCATCGGCCGGCTCGCTGGTCGGCGATGGACCCGCGCGGACAATCGGACAGGCTTCTGCGGGTCTGCATGCCACGAGCTGTTCGGCGATCCGCTTGTGCCGGCGGTAGGAGCGGTCGGTCAGTCCGGTCCGCTCCCGGTAGGTCCGACACCACGTGTTTTCCGGCTGCGAGACCATGATCGTGGCCAGGAGCACCACGGGCTGAGGCGCCCCGCACTCGTCCAGCAGCTCCTCGATCACCTCGAGGTGCGGCGATCGCTGCCAACGCCGAGCCCGAACGAGCGTGCGCAATGACGGGATCCCCGGCAGTTCGGCCAGCAGGTCGATCAGCTCGCGATCCGCCGGCCACAGGGCCCGCATGCGAGTGATGATCTCTTCCTTGCTGGGCTGGAAGCGCACCGCGTCGAACCGGTCCAGGACCGCGGCGATGTCCTCATCGTCCGATGGCAGCTTGTTGAGAACGATCAGTACCGGCCCGGTGCAGATGACGGACGTTGATCGTCCGTCCAGGCGTGTCGTGCTCGTGGCCCAGCGAACGATGCGCGGCGGCGCATCGCAGAGGCCCTTGAGCATGTCGCGGAAGCAATCGTCCCTTAGCAGCGCCGCGACGTCGTCGAAGACGACGGGCAGGTGCGGGGCGTCGTGCAGAGCCTTGTACACCTCCAAGGGCGACTGGCGGCCGCCAAACCGCAGGTACGCGCGATTCCCCAGGCACGCCAGGTACGCATGGGTCTTACCGACGCCCGGCGGACCGAAGACCGCCAGGAACTCGATGTCGCCATCGCGCCAGGCGTTGATATGGCGCTGGTAGCGTCCGTACTGCTTGATAGTTCGCATGGCTCTACCCCGAACGAGCGACGCGGGGGCGGAGCAGGACATACTGCAGGCCGCTCGCCGCGACCGGAAGCAAGACCAACCAGCCCGCACCGGCCACACCCTGGGATGCGATCGGCAACACCAGCGCACCCAGGAGCACGTGGTTCACCAGTGCCAGTCCGACCCGCCGCCACCAGCGCAGGCCGTCCACCGCGTGCCACAGCGGCCAGTCCGGTGCGAGCAGTGCCCAGAAGAGCATCCGCCGCTCGCCCGTCAGCCAGCGCAGCAGCGCGAGCAGAACGATGAGCAGGAGGGGCAGCATCCACAGTTCCCCGTCACCGGCGAGCCGGATTGCGGCAACCGCGTAGACGCCAAGCAGTACGAGTCGCGCCGCGACCGGGAAGGCCCCGTCTTCTGTTACCAGGTTCTTCACGTAACGGTCCATGGTCATCTCCTGTGCAGTTGGTGGTCCCCGCGCCGGTCGACACGCCGTTTTCTCACGGCTGCCCACTGCGCTTATGGCGCAACGACGGTTTTGCCCGCGAGCCGTGTGCAGTGCTCGATCAGCGTGCCCTGGTCCTTAATGAAGCAGTAATAAACCTCACCCTCGATGGTCGAGGCGACACGTCGCAGAAGCCGCTCGTCGACACCAGCCGGCGTCTTGCCGACGCCCACGACATCGATGACAACGCCGGCGGCCTTGAGCCGCTCCGCCGTGCGGAGAGGCCGGCCCCCGTGACCGTCGGTGAGGAGCACGATGCGGCGTACCACGCCGCTTGCGTTCCAGTCGAAGAGGTCCCGCGCGGCTTTCAAGCCCGCGTTGATGTCGGTGCCGCCGCCCGCCTGCTGGGACTGTAGCGCGGCCAGGAGTTCGTGGTGGTGTTGGCGCAGCGATACGACTGGGTGCAGGACATCGGCACGGTTATCAAAGACCACGATGCCAACACGGTCGTCCGCGTCGATCTGTCGCTTTTCGAGGATCAGGCTGGCTGCGGAGCGTACGGCAGCTTCGATCTTCGTACGCTGGCCGTCGTACGCCTCGTTCATGCTGCCCGACACATCGCCAACCAGCACCAGGTGCTCGCGTTGCGAACTCGTCGATACCGACGTTCCGTGACGCGTCGTTCGTCCGGGGCCAAGGGCGGTTGCATCGTGTGCTCGGGCTGGCTGGTTCACGATTGTGCGTGCGGCTACCGTGGTCTCCGGCATCGTGATCGTACGGCCCTGCACTTGCGTGCCCCCGAGCGCGGCGCCGCAATAGCGGCAGAAGCGGGTGGGAGCGGGCAGTTCAGCGTGACAGGCTGAGCATTGGAACATGGTCATTTCCTCCAGCTAAAAACATAGATAGGCTGCATGGTTTCGCGCAAACGAAATGTCGACGTCAACGGCCAGCGTCACGCGCTCCTGCAGCTGGCCACTGACCTTGAGGGGATTACTGGTGCTGAGGTTTTCGAGCGCGACCGTGCCGTTCTGGCAGTGGACGCGCATGAGCGTCCGGGAGATGTGCTGGTCCCGCGGTAGCAGCTGCTGCCGTCCCACGACGAACTCGCCGCAGGGAATACGAAACGCCTCCCCGGTCAACGCACCCGACGCGAAGCACAGCCAGTGCCCCGGCGTGCCGAAGCTCCGGCCACAGGTTGGGCAGTACGCCGCATGGTCGACGACCACGCCGCACGCCAAGCACCGAATCTCCCCACGCGTGGCCCCAATCGCCGCCCCGCACGCTTCACAAAACACGGCCGCAGCATCACTGGACTGCCCGCAACTCGGGCAGTAGCTGCCAGGCAGCGTGTTGGCGTGTTCCAGCAGCGCCGAGCGGAAGTCGGCCATGCTGGCGAAGCGGTCGTCGGGGTGCTTGGCCAATCCCCTCGCACACACGTCGTCGAGCCACGACGGTACCCCTGGCACGCATGCACTGAGCGGATGCGGTCGCGTGGTCGCCAGCGCGTGGAGCAGCTGGGCTTCAGACTCGGCGCACAACGGTGGCACGCCCGTTACCACGAAATACAAGACGGCCGCGAGCGCATACACATCGGCACGGGCATCGACATGTCGGGGATCGCGCGCCTGCTCGGGGGCCATGTAAGTCAGCGTGCCCAGCAGTCCACTGCCGCCGGTCAGGGTACGCCACCGGACCAGGCGACACACGCCAAAATCGATGAGCAGGCTACGCCCTTCCCGGGTGACCAGAATGTTCGCCGGCTTCACGTCCCGATGCACCACGCCCCGCGCGTGTGCGGCGCCAAGGCCATCGGCGACTTCGGCCACGATGCGCACGGCCTCCCCGAGTGGCAGGCGGCCACCGGCATGGCGGACGTGCCTCTCCAGGTCCATCCCGTGGACGAACGGCAGGATCATGAACAACTGCCCGTTTTCCTCCGCGTAATCGAGAGGGTCCACGATGGCGGGGTGACGAATGCGCAACCGCGCAGCCCGCTGGAAACGCAGGCGCTCGACCTTGTAGTGCGCACTGCCTCGGGCAGCCGAGAGCTGTTTGACGACAACGCGCGCGCCATCACGTCGATCCGTGGCCAGCGCCACGTCCGCCTGTCCGCCGCACGCCAAAAGCTCGTCGACGTGATAGTGACCCAAGACAGTCTGTCCGATGCGGCTCAGCATCGCTGCCACCCCGCTACGTTGCCCGCTCGAAGCGTACGACGGTCGTTCCAACCACGATCTCGTCGCCCGGTTCGAGCGCCATCGGCCGACGCACCCGGAACAACGTGCCGTTGGAGCTGCCGGCGTCTTCCACCAGCCAGCCGTCTTCAGACGCCGACATCCGCGCGTGGCACCGCGAGACGTACGCGTCCCCGGTGATGACGATTCCACAATCCGGCCCAGTACCGATCACGACGTTCTCTTCAGCGAGAACGTACGTCGCCGCCTGGCATGTGTCCGGCCGTACAACCAGGCGGTCTCTGCGGACGGGCGCAACCAACGGGATGCCGCAAGCCAGGCAGAAGCGCGCGTCGGGTGGTAAGTCCTGGCCGCATGAACAC
Organism: uncultured Planctomycetales bacterium; assembly: GCA_964448675.1. Taxonomy (GTDB): domain Bacteria; phylum Planctomycetota; class Phycisphaerae; order UBA1845; family Fen-1342; genus CAYUZU01. The sequence continues at coordinate 13,404 of CAYUZU010000050.1, read as the reverse complement.
GTGATGCCGGCGGCGTCCGGCGCGCTTGGCATGCTTGTCGAACCGACCGGCGGGGTCACGACGTCTGCGGGAGCGCCAGGCAGTTCGGGCGCTGCCTGCGCGGCTTCAGCCGCGAGACTGCTACCGCAATCCGCGCAGAACCGGTCATCGCTGGCGCGCGGCTCGTCACAGTGCGGGCATGAGATCGCATCGTTGCCTGCGCACAACTGCGGATCGCGGTGTGGGGGTTGGAGAGTCTTCGCGTCATGGTGCATCGTCGTCTCCTGCGTGAATGGTCGTTGCGTGAATCAACCGCCGGGCGTAGCCGTCGGTACGGGTCAGTTCAGTTGCTCGTCGATCGGGAACCGCGCAGCGTGCCACGACGGCGGTCGCGTTGTCCGAGCCGCCCGCCTGGAACGCCGCCTGCACCACGTTTCGCGCAGTCGTGCGGGCGTCCTGGTCGTGAAGGGCGAAGGGCGCCAGCAGTGCTGCGAGATCTTCCTCGCCCAGCACGCCACTGACGCCGTCGGAGCAAAGAAGGAGCACGTCGTCGGCGTCAAGTGCCGATTCTCGAATCGCCGGTTCGAATCCCGTCGGCTGGCCGAGATAGCGTGTCAGCCGACTGGCGAGGGCCTCGTACTCGATGTCCTCGCGGTCCAGGAGGCCAGCCCGCACGCACTCCTCGCCAGTCGTATGATCCGAGGTAAGCGGCAGCAGCCGGCCTGCGGCGAAGCGATACGCACGAGAATCGCCCGCCCACGCCAGCGTGAGTGCGCCATCAATCACCAGCGCGCAGACGGCCGTTGATGCCATGCCGTGAAGGCCAGGCCGACGCGCGGCCTCCCGCAGGATGGCCTCGTTGGCTGCGCGGAGCGCTTCGTCGAGGACCTCCGCCCATTTGCGCTCAAGCTTGCTTCCGGTAAGGCTTGGCAATGTCGCAGCAGCCATGGCCGTCTCGACTTGTCGGGCGGTCACAGTGAGCGCGATGTGGCTGGCGACTTCCCCACCAGCCATACCGCCGGCGCCATCGCACACGAGCAGCAGCAGCGTGTCGTGCAGCACCGGCGCGGTCGTGGTGGTCACGAACGCCGCAGCCGCGTCCTCCTGGTTGGACCTGCGCCCGAGGGCGGAGTAGCAGGCAACGTCACTCATCTCTTACCTCCGGTTGCTCCGGCTCATTTCCTTGACAATCAGCAGAGCTGCGATGAGCACGATGCCCAAGGCTGCAAGCGCCGTGTAGCGCTGTCGATTCTGGACGCCGAGCACACCGAGGACATCGTCCCAGCGCGGTCCCGACTGCGCGAGGAACTCAAACGCGGCGATGAGCAGCAGGGCGACGATAGGAACAATCACGAGCTCCCATCTGAAACGCAGGTGCGGTCCCTCGGTCTGACCGCGGCGGCCGGGGTCACGTTCGTTCGGCTTCGGATAGTCGGTCATGGCATTCGCTCCTAACACGGCGCCGAACCTACCACAGCGCCTGGCGAATGCGCGCTCGCGCGAATGCCGTGTTAGCGCCTTCCCGCTGGCACCTCGATGACTGACAGGCTCGGTCGGCCCTTACCGGCGTTGCCACAGTTCCCACCCAGCTAGCGCCGCCCATACCACCATGGTCACCGCCACCACGTCGTAGAGGCCGAAGGGACGCCCACCGGTAAACGGCAGCATCCCCGCCACCGACAAGGGCTGATCGCGCGCCAGCCAGAGCAGCAGGAGCACGGTTGCCAGGAGGATTCCGAGCAGTTTGCGTCCGTTCATGACCAGGCCTCCCGCAGAAAGTGCGCGGCTGACTGAAACGAGATGCGATCGACCACCGCCCCCAGCGCGTCGTCGCTTTCGATCTTCGACGCGATCCGCGTCTTGTCGTTGAGTTCCATGAGGACGATGACGACGTTGCGCACCGCGTGCGACGCCAGCAGGCAGGCGACGAGGTGCGCACGGATGTTTTCCTTGCACGTGGAAATCACCTCGTACGCGGTCCACGACCCGCCATCATGCTGGACGGCCACGTCCACCGGATGCGTCGTTCCCGGGGCAACCCACTCCGGAAAGGCCTTTTTCCCGCGGTGCTTGTACGCAAGAACGATCCATTGGGCGATCGCGCGGTGCTTCAAGCCGCCGCGGCCTGGCAGTCGCGGCACGGGCTTGTTCAGAATGTTGGCGGCTGCCGGCGATGGCTCAATCACAAAGCCGGACTGGCGGCCTGCCCGAAACGGCTCGATCGTGGCGAGCTTCGCGTCGCTCAGCTCCTTGCGCAGGTTCTTCTGCGTGGAGCTCGAGAGGCCGCCCATTTGTCGGACCAGATGCGCGACCGGCGCGCTGGGCATCATGGTCGCCCATTCGAGCAGCTGGCGGGCGTTCCTGGAGAGTTGTACCGCTTCGGCGGACCCGGCAACCGCTGCCGAGGGCGAGGACGCCGCCGCCTTGCTCAACAGCGCCTGGGCGATCGCCGGCAGGTCGTGCAGCGTCTTGGCTGGCACACTGCGCGGTTCGTCGAAGGTCGGCTGCACCGCGGCGCGATGGGGAGGCAGAAAATCCACACGTGCCAGGAACGGCGAGGGCCAGCACGACTGGCCCTGGCGCACGATGCATTCGCCGGGACGAAGGGCAGGCAACACGCGCTCGGCACCCGGCGGCAACAGCAGCATGCGGCGCGCTTCCAGCAGGCTCTCGGCGTCATTGAAGTTGAACAGGATCGTCGTGGGCGCGTTGGTCAGGACCTCGCGACTCACGGGCCCCAGCGCATGCACGCCGATTACGCCCATCACGCCGAGTTCGCGACCCATCTGCAGCACCGTGTTGATCGGCGAGATGCCGCCGGCAAAACGCTCCTCCACGCGACGCGACACGTCCACGTCGGCCTCGTCGATGACGACAACGACCTCGGTCGTACCGACCCGATGCCCACGCTGCTGACGCGCGGCAAGGACCTGCGCGAGCACACACCACACGACGTACATACGCAAGAACGGAGGTTCGAGATTCGAAATGTCGATGACTGCGCTCCTACCCTGCTCGATCACATCGTGCTCAAAGTCCACGCCGCGAAACGTACGAAAAAGCGCCCCCGAGGCCTGAACGATCTCCTCGAGCCTGGTCCGCAGCGATTGGGCGTACTCGCCCTTCTCCGAGAAGCGTCGGCCGTCGCGGCGCAGCACCTCGAGGATCAGATGAAAGTCCGGCCAGAGTGAACGATCCGTCGCATCCGCGTTGAGTCGCGGCAACAGCCAAGCGATGGCCTTTGCGAAGACCGCGGCGCTGGCCACGAGCCCCGCGGCCGCGGCAAACAGCGTTGCAACGATGAAGGTCCATACGCGGGCCGGCACGCCTTGCGGCGCATTCAGTCCCAGCCATGCCCCACGCTGGGCACTCAGATGCAGCCAGCGACTGCCGTAGCGGCCAGGAAGGTCGGCAAACTCCCCGCTCTTGCGGTCGAACACGATCGTCGAAATCGCTCGGTTCGTCCGCTTCGCCAACGCGTCGATGCCGTCGATCATCTTGCGGATGGCGGTCGTCTTCCCCCCGCCAGCCGCGCCACCGATCACGATGCTGCGCGGGCGGTCCAGCAGTCGCAGTCCCCAACCGGTATCGTCACACTGCTGCAACGTTCCCACCGGGACGTCGGGCCGGCCGTCGGCATGGAGGTCGCGTGCAGTGGGGATATCAAAGAGATGCATGGGGACGCGATCGAGTTGTTCGATGACGGGGCGAAGGGCGAGTTGCAGCATGTCCGCTTCGTCCTCTGACAAGCGGCCATCACGCGCGTCGTACAGCGTGTGGGCAAGCTCGGGATACACCCGGTGCAAACGGTAGTGCTCAACGACCTCAACGAGATGCCGCGCCTTCGGCCCCACGACCGCTCCTCACTCTTCACGAGTCCACAACAGGGCGTAGATCAACCGCCGAACACAACCTGGCCGGCAGTCCCGGCACAGCCACCCGCGGCCCAGCGGATCCAGGTACGCATGCCGCGGACAGGCCCACACACCACAGCCAGGCGCCGCGCACCGCACCGCGTTGTCCTGCGTGCACAAGCCATGCAGCGGCGCCTCAGCCTTCCGCCACCACGTGGCCGCCCGTCCCCGGCGGCACGGCCGGCACACGACCAGCTTGACATCCATGCCGGCGTGAATGACCAAGCCATCCACGGTCACGTCCGACTGCAGCAACCGGAGCTTCTCGAGGTGCCCAGCCGCATTAGCCGCCGTCGTATCCCGGCTCCCGCCCATCGTGTGCAGCGCCGAACCGTCCATATCGCGGATTTCGCGTTCCGTTGCGGACGATCGGGGCGGGATAGTTCGCGGGTTCATTTGGCGCGATTCCCTGAACGTTCTGCGTCATCGCTGGGTGACGACGTCGACTCCTGCGCGGATCGATCACTCGACCCCTCGTTAGTGGCAGCCCGCCCCTTGCCCGACGCACGGCCGTCCTCGGCCAAGGGAGCGAACCCGACAACCTCATAGTCCTGCCCGTCCTGCACCGGAACAAACCGCACGCGCACCCGCCGACCAATCGCGTCCTTCGGGGCGATCCGGGCGCCCGGGGCGACGGTGAAACCACACGCACGAAAAAACTCGGCCGTCACACCGCCCGGTCGACACGGCAGGCCGAGCTCGACCGACACCGTGCGTCCCGCGTGCTCATGGCCGACGAGCTCCATGCACACCGTCATACCCGGCGCCTTATCGACGCGGTCCACACCGAGCACCTGCGCCGCGTAGCAACGGTTCGTTCGCAGCGCTGGCCAGTCACGGACCGCCTCGAGCCATTTGCGTGGCATGAACTCTCCTTTCTGCGCGAAGCACGTTTTCCAACATGGTCGGCACCGGCAACGCGAAGGTCACCGGTGCCGACCGCTAGATGGGTGACTACTTGCTCTCGCGGTGACGCTTACCCAGGGGCAGAATCATCGGTTCTGTTGTAATCCACATGAAAGGCTGCAGCGGATCCCACGAATACGCGACCTCAAATCCCGTGTGGGTTCTGATGAAGCGCGACGTTCGACCGCCGTCACCGAGCAGACTGCGCAGGCGCCGGATTGTCTGCGTCGCGGCGTCGTCACTGACGGCGTACATCGGCTCGTCGATCAAGCGCGCGATCGTCGGACGCGTCAGCGGCAGTCCCGGGTGCAAGTGAAGGGCAAGCAGCGTTGCAACGCGTATGTCGCGAAGCCTGCTCCAGCAGTCGATGATATTTACCCACTTACCGCTTGGGCGCCGGTAGCGGACGTCGTGGAGCACGGGAGCGCAGACGAACGCACAGCCACTCAGGTCGATGCGCTGGAGTTCCGCACTGGTGTGCATTTCCCTCCGGAGTTGCTGCTGTCCGTCGAGTTTGAGAACGTGGAACGTGAATCCATCGTCGAATGTCGCAGCGCTGGGCGGTACGACGAGCGGCTCACCGAGCCCGCCCGACCTTTCGTCGTCAGCGCTACCGCAGCCGGTCGGCCGCGGCTTTCGTTGCACTCTCGATATAGTCATGATCGAATCCTCGCTTACTTCCAAAGGCAGAGGCGACTGGGCCCCGTCGACTCTGGCGGTCCCCGCGCCGGCATCGGCGCGATTCCGTAGGGCCGTTCGTGTGCAGCGCCTAGCTGCACCGGCTGATCAGCCAGGCGGCCCGCCTCGCTTGCCGCAAACGCGGCTGCGCTGACGCGTCACCGCCCCAACCTACGGGAAGATGTCCACGCGCAGGGGCTAGTGGACACCGCAACACTGTCTGGCGCAGAGGGTTACGAGTTCGCGGTTGTCTCGCCGAAATCGGGCTGGACGTGTTTCAGTCGTTCGGAGAAGCGCGTCCTTGTTGCTTGTCGCGCAACCAACGGCGGTTATCTTCGTGTTCACGTTCTTGGTGCTGCCGGTAAATGCCCCACGTGTTAGTCTTTTGAAGCGTGCTTTTCGAACACTTGTACCCCAAGCCCTGCAACCAATCAGCAATCGCTCTCAGGGTGACTTTCTTGCCCGCCCGCTGGAACTCTCTTATGGCCATTGCCACAAGACTGTCAGGTGAGGGCGTCTGCGGCTGTCGCCCCTCATCACCTACCTGAGCTGACAGTTCTACACTGTGCGGCTGTCGCGCTGGAAACCAGCGACGCCCCGCACTCCGCGCTACCTTGTAAACCACTTGAGGCTCGACTCGCGCGAGACGCAGTGCCGTCTCGACTGTACCCCACTCAACACCACCCCTATTCACAAGGCTACCTAACCCGTGGACCAACTGGTGGCAAAATGGGTTTTCGACACGGCATAACCCTGCCAACACGTCCACCGCCACTTCAGTGCCCATGTCCGCAAGTGACAGGGCACACGCGCTGCGCAGCTGTAGTGGTTCGTCGGCATTGCGCGCGATGCTGAGCAACCACAACCGTCCGGCCTCCCAGTTCATCGTTGCGAGCGCACGTGCAGCCCGTTCGCGCACTACTGCCGGTACGCTCGGCTCGGCACACAACTTCGTCAGGACCTCGCCGCACATCTCCGCGTCGGCGTCTTGAAGCGCAACTGCCGCACCAAATCGCACGCCGGCCGGGCCGTGGTGCGCGAGATGCGTGAGATACTGAATACCGTGTTCATGGTGCTTGGCATTCAGTAATTGCGCAGCCCCCAGCGCCACCCACGCGTGTTCTTCAGACGTACGATGCGCAGCAGCAAGTCTCTCCAGCGCAGGAACCCCCGCGCCTTCCGCGAGCTCCTCTAGAAGTGCTGCCGCAAAGAACGCGCTTTGCGGGCTGCTGCAATCCATGCTGCGAGCCTCGAGGAGCGGACGCGCCTCGTCTTCGCGACCGTTACCGAGCACTATAGCGACTTCTGTTCCTAGAAGTGCTCCACGATTGTATAATGGCATGACTTCCATAGCTCGCTGGACGCGCGCATTGAACATGAGTCGGTAACGTCTAAGGTCGGAGCGGGCGTCGGGACGTAACTTCGGGTGCTGTAAGAGGTGATCAAGGACGCGGGCACCGAGTTCGGGGGCGACGTCGCGCAGTACGCTGCTGATTGTGAATTGAGTTTCTGGCGGTGTTTCGTCGTTGAGTCCGACCTCAGCCAGAAGAGGTGCCAAGTCGCCGCGATACCATAAAAGAGCCTGCATGCTGAAAAAGGAAGGAGGTGGTTGGGACAACGCGGTCCTCAATACTGCGGCTGCTCGCTCGGGGTATGCTTGGTACAGCTGCGCGGCGATTGCGACGCGAACCGGTGCAAGTGTGGCAGTGTCTTCCATCACGTCGAGAAGGGGCTCGCGCAAGGCGACCTGCTCTTGTGTTGATAACGGCGCCCACATCATGAATATGCCCGGTGCGCAGGCATCCGACGTTGCGCGCCTTATGACCCGTGCCACCGATTCGGGGGCTACTTTGGCCAAGGCGCACAAGGCCGCGCTGGAGTCACGACCAGTGTCGTCTTGTGCTATTGTCTCGAGTGACGCGATGACGTCTCGTGACAGCGGCGTTGCGCGATGTGCGATCATCCAGATCACCCGGTGGCGACATTCGTCAGTAGCCAGCAGTGAAAGCAAGGCGTCATTGGGTGGCTTGCCGCGCAGTCGAGCCAGCATGTCTGTCCCAACGCGCGCTTGCGTGGACCCCACCTCCGAGTATGGTTCTTGATTGCGGACAGCCTGGAACGCGTGCTGGAGGAAGTGCCAATCGTGTGTCTGCAGAGATACGCTTCCGATCCACCGAAGTCCATCGAGTTTGTGATCCTCAAGGGCACAACCCCAGATCTTCGACTGTAAGTCGTCTCCATCCAATTCAGCCAGCGCCTGTGCGGCTGCAAATGCCTGTTGCGGTTGAACGCTGTCTTCGAATCTACGGATGAGCCGCCGTGCCGGGTGTGCTCCAGTCGCGCTGAACAAAGAGCAGGCATCTTCGACGCAAGCGTGGCTCAGAAAGTCGAAGGCGCGATTGAACACCTTACGCCCCTCTTCCGATGTTGCCAAACACGCTAATGCGTGTTTTGTCACAGGATCGAGCGCGCGTGAGGAGAGCATCTCAGTCAAAAATGCGTCAAAGTCGCCGCCGTGATCGAGGTGACGCAGCGAGCGGGCGCAGTAACGGCCGGCGAGATACTCTGCGAAGCTCTGGTGGAGGAATCGCAGGTGCTGCCCAGTCTTGTCGGGCCACAACAACCCCGCCTGCATCAACGTGACCTTCCCCCTCTCCCAAAGCTCAACGGCGTGCGTATCGTCCTGGGCGTCGCCCGTTGGGGCGTGAATTAACTCGGATAGCTCAGCCAGGAGTATCGCGTCATGTGAGCCGCGCTGGGCCGCTCGATAGCAAACTTGTTCCACCGCGGCGGTCAGCTCGTACACATGCGTCATGGGCTGCAGTCGTCCCTCGCGGACCGCTCGTCGTACTGCGGCTTGAACAAATCCATCCAGAATCCCGGTCATGCCGGGGTAAGTGTCCCACGGGGAGGAAACTTCGTCAGAGGCTTGTTCAAGGCAAGCACGCACGACTAACGCCCACAACAGAGGGACGTGAAGCAGCCTGTGGCCGGCTTGTGCAGCGACGTTCCGGAGCAACCTGGGAGCGGGATCACTCAGTGTGGTCTGCAGCCACTGATCACGTGCGTCCGCATCGAGGGGACCGAGTTGAACGTGAACGTACGGCCCCTGCATCTCGAATGCATATCGGAGATGATCGAGCGGTCTGGACGCGAGTACGTATAGGTCCTCAGTTCGTACTGAAGCCTCAAACGCTTCACGGACCAGCACTTCCCCGGTCCGTCTCAAGGCGAGCAGATCGAGCCCGTCAATCAGAAACAATCTCGGACATGAATGTGGCAGTGAACCGTAGTCGATTGGATAACGGCGTTGGAACTGGTGCTGGAGAACAGATTCCAGGCTGTGTGCGGCACTTCCTAGCTCTGGGTCTCCAAGGTCCACGTAGACCGGCAACAACGCCTCTTCGTTTCCGCGAAGACACCTTTCAGCCATGCATGCTTCGACCCAACGCAGCGCCGTCGTCTTGCCGAAACCGGGATCGGCTTCGATCAACACGGGGGCCCGCGGGGCGAGCTCCCGTGCTGCCAGTAGCGCGTCCAGGACGTTCTTATATGTCCTGCGCGTTTGTCTCTCAGAGTCCTTGAGGCTCAGGAGCACCTCCTGCGGTAACGGCGCATTCAACGCTTTGCCGAGGAGATTGCGTTTCTGCCATGACTCGTGCGCGCATCGTGCAAACGCACGCCACACTTCTGACTGAGCTCCCACCATAAGCTCCTGATCCGCGATACCGCGTTTTCGGCATGGGCGTGCCGCTTGGCTCACCCGGACGATCAGCCCTGCGCCGCCCCTCCTACGCCGCTCACGGCGATCCGGCAGCGGGCCACCTCCAAGCGTACACGTTTCGCCCGTCCGTACAATCACCGCGTGTCTGCTGTCGCCGTTCCTGCCATCGTGCGGCCGGCATGTTCGAGCCATACCTCGGTTCATCACCCGATGCGCCCGTGACGTAAGGCCCGATAAACGGCCAGGGACCCCGGACCGTCTTGCAGGGCGACTCGGCCTCTTGAGTGGGCGCGAGTCGCCTCAGAGGTGTCTGAATGACGAGAATCCACGAGAATCGCGGCGGCAGACGGCGGCGACATTGTGCTGTTCTGGCGCTGTCCCGACTGCGGTTTCGTGGTCGTGGGGGGAGCGGGTGAAGCGCTGCGTACTGTGTCAGGCCATCGCCGTGCGCGACACGCGACGGAAGGCGCCGGACGAGCCCCAGCAACCCGCGGTGGATGGCTACAGCTGGTACGGCGAGCTGCCCGGCCTCAAGCTCGGCCGGGACGCTGACGCTCAATGACGTTGGCGCGGCGCCCCCGCGCGAACGTGGTGGGGTGCCGGAGGAAGCCAATGAAAGCGACCAACACGAACAAAGGCCGGGACTGTCCTGAGTGCCAGGTGCCCAAGGTCACGCTGCACCACGCCGACGCCCTGCTTGCGGCCGCCGAGCGCCTGCGCTGGCGCTGGCGGCAAGTGGTCGCTACTCAGTCCCGGCCGCCGAGAGTCGACGCAGCCATGAGGCCCTGCTCGCTGGCTGAACTACGCCTGCAGGTACACGCAGAATTACAGCACGAGCTGGAGGCAGCTCGGCCGCTGCGGCCCCGGTAGCACAAGCGGCCCGGGGGCGGCGTGCGTTCGGCGTACGCGGCGGGACCGTGGAGCGCAGGCCGCGTCCTGCGGTCGCCCCTCAGCCTGTCCCGCTCGTTGCCCTGTGCGGCGGGCGACGAGAGTGAGGCGGCGGCGGAGCCAGCTGCGATGAAGCGCCGCAAGACCCGCTTCACGCCTAAAGCTCTATCGACCGATGGCTCGTTCGCCATCGGCAACGTAAAGCTTTCCCCGCCCTGAGGGCGGGTCGGCTACGGGCAACTATTCAAGATGTAGAAAACAAAACCAATCGTGCACCGACGCACGATGCACATCATGGCAACCTCTCGGCGCCGCATGCTGCCGGTTCGCTCACTTATGGGCGAACCGTCATCAAGGCGGGACGCGGAGGTACAACAATGGATAAAACAACCAGCGGAACTTGGAAGGAGATCAGCGACATCCCCGTCGCAGCGACCATCAAAGTCGAGCGCAACACCGGCTACGGAAGCGTACCCGGCCTCGACGACGAGGAGCTTCTCAACGAGCAGGAGCTCGAACGGTGGGTTGAATGGCAGACGTGGGGGCCGGTCCTGGCCCTCCCCTGTCAGCGGCCAAAGTGGAGCATCCGCCCCACCATCGACGAACAGGGCCGCCCCGACTGGGGTGCATTCGGCACGGTCGACTTCGAGCGCGTCAGCGGGGGATTCGACAAAGCCCGCTACAAAGCGGACAAGCTTCGCGCGGAACTGCGAATGGTGCTCATCCGGTTGGAGTGTATCCGCGAACGACTCCCCGCAAGGGCAGCGTACTTAACGCTGAAGCACGTGCGGGAAGGCGTCTTGAGCGAGGAGCACCTCACAAGCGATGCCGTGCGCGTGTTCGTGCGGCTGCAGCGGCGGGCGCAGCAGCTAAGGGAGGAGATCGGCAGCCTGCGAGCAGCCAGCAGCCGCCGCGAAGAGGCGGCGCTCCAACGCGCGCTCGCGCGGCTCCCCGGGTAAGCCCGGGGCGCCTTCGGGCGCTGCGGTGTCCGTCGGGCCTCATCTGACATTCGAGACGAGCCCCGCCGCACAAGATGGCGGGGTCACGAGGTGAACCACCATGAAAAACGAAAGACCGGTAGCACGCTTTCGTGCAGGAGCCATCACGGCAGCCGTGTGGCGCAACAGCATCGACGTGTCGGGCCGAAAGGTGAGCGTGTTCAAGGCCACCGTGGAGCGGGGTTTCAAGGACCCCAAGACCGACGAGTGGCGCAACACGGGTAGCTTCGGCCGCAACGATCTGCCGTTGGTCGTGTTCTGTCTGGAACGGGCATTCGCCTGGATGATCGAGCACGAAAGCAAAGGGGATGAGAACGAGATGGACGAGGACCCGCGCTTCTGAGCGCGTCCTCGTTTGGACGGCCCTGCGGGGCCGTTTCCTTCTTTTCTTCTTCCTCACAGGTGACGCGTGTGCGCGTCGCCAGGAGATGAGGACGAGTTCGGCGGAACAGTGACGGGAGTGAGGCGGCACAAGACCGCGTGTCCATGCGGACACGCGGTAGGCGGTGTTCGCCCTTCGGGCTCAGCCACCATGGCCCCGGCCGTTCCGGCCGGGGCGGCGCAGAGTTTGGCGTGGCAAGGTGCGGCATGTTGCAAGATGGCGACGGCAAGAGGCGGTGGCCGCCGGCCGTTCCGGCCGGCGGCGGTGAGCGTTGCTGCTGGTACGGTGTTAGCCTAGAAGACGCGGCGCTGGAGCTGCAGGCTGGGTACGTCCCGGGTTGGCCCGGACGGCGGCTGGTGGTCGACGTACGGGATCGCGGGGACTGTGTCGGAGGTACAGCTGGCGGCGGCTGGGGTACGATCGGGTGGCGTCGACGCTCACGGGTCCGGGGAATGGTGCAAGCGGCGGGCAGGTTCAGGAGCGCGGACCATGGCCAGCGTGGACGGGTGCACGGTATTCCGCGGGCTTGATGTTGCGGGACATGTGCGCGGCCGTCGGGTGACAATCAACAGGGGTGAATAGTCATAAGTGTTTGTGATGGATGAGATTAGGTAAGAGAGTGACGTGGGTATCAGAATAAAGAGGTATATACGCGACCGTGATAGCGAGCGTCAAACCCGCTCATCCAGGGCGACTTCGCACGCGTCGCCCAACCATCGTTCGTAGTCGATCGCGGCGCGTAGCGCTTCAAGGTCGTCCGCGTCCGCCGTTTGCAACGTACCTGCTAAGGCCCTCAGGCGTACCCGGGTGCGGTCGTAGATGTACCGCACTTTGGCTCGCTTTGTTTCGGTCATTTGCGCGTCACCTCCGCCCAGCGGGGACTGTGTCCGCCTTTATGAAGCTTGCGCTGGCGAGCAGCAGAATGCCCTGATTCGTCCCTCGCCAGTAGCGAAAAGCTTAAATACCGGCGCGTCTTCACCACCTTCCAGTAGCACCCTGGAGGTGATCGTCATGGAGTTCAAGACCGCCGCAGCGCCCCTCGACATGGAAAATCAGTACCACCCATACAGCGCGTACCGTCGACGCGAGACGTACGCGGTACGGTCGGGCACGTCACATAGCCGTTCCCCGCCAAGCCCTTCCGCGCACAACCCCGACCGTCAGACCCTTAACCAGATCCTCGATACTGGCGCCCTCGCCGTGCCCACCCACGACCCGGCCACCGCAGCCTTCTACGACCGACGCGAGGCCGGCTGGCTGGGCTTGGACGACGCGATCTACCAGGTCCGCCAACGCTACGCGATCTACACGCACAACTTCTACGAACTGGAACTCGCCAAGTGCGCCGCGACCAACGCCCTGCACGCCTGGGAAGCCGAACGCGGCCAGCCCAGCGACCGTCAACTCGACAACCTGCAATCCCTCCTACAGAACCTGTACCTCCAGCAGCGTCAGGAGCGCGTCTCCTTGTGGCGGGACGTCTCGCGCCTGCGCCAGGCGGTACCCGCGTGGGCACAGCAGTACACCAGCGCCGTCCGCAAGGCCGAGCTGCTGGCTCCGTCCCGAGGTGATCGTTGATGATGTCGCGCGTACAGGAGCTCTGCCGAAAGCTCCAGCCTGTACTGGGCAACAAGATCGAACAGCTATGGACGGCGTACGTGGCCGAGTCGGATTACGCCCGCAAGGCCGAGATCGAACAGACGCTGGAACTGCTCGCCGGTCAACACCTGCAGCAGAGCTTCACTCCCGACCGAACGCCGTTCCCGCCACCTTCTGAGTCCTTCTGCACCGCCGGCGACGTACCGCTGGGCAGCGTGCAATACGCCGGCCGGCCGCACTCCCCGTTCCTGTTGCGCGCCCGCCGCCTGAAAGAACACGTGCTGATCGCGGGCCGCAGCGGGGCCGGCAAGACGAACCTCGCATTCGTGCTCATGG
>CAYUZU010000049.1:0-19663 GCA_964448675.1 uncultured Planctomycetales bacterium | reverse complement strand
TTAAACCACACGAAGGCCGCTTTTTCAATTCAGCCGTGAATAATCCGGGCTAGAGCCCGGCGGCGCGTCGACCGGTTCGTTGTGGGATTCGCGAAGCCGGGGCGATTATTCGTCCGGCCTCGTGGGAATCATCGTCGGCCGGCGGCCCGCGGGCAACGGGTCTGGGCGGCGGGGGCCTGCGAGCCGGCGCCGGCGGGTAGGCCCCCCTGAGGCCGGGGTCGCCAGGGCCGGGTCCGAGAACTGCGGATTCACGCCTTGCCTCAGAATGCCGATGCGATAGAATGCACGGTCCCGCACGAATGAGCGGGGCGGGCCGCGCGACCAGCGGGGCCTGGGTACGGAGTGTAGCTCAGCCTGGTCAGAGCGCTGCGTTCGGGACGCAGAGGTCGAAGGTTCAAATCCTTTCACTCCGATTTCGACAGTCCCCTCATATAGCGGTAGAAACCGCCGCACGATTTCACCTTTCCGCGACAATCGACGGATCATCCCGGTGGGAATCAGGTACGAATTCCCAAATCGCCGCGGGAGGCGGGCTGCTTCTTACGGTTACCGGGCCGTCCGCAAGCTCCGCCAGGCTTAGACTGGTCCGCCTACTGCCCGACTAACGCCTGAATCGCCGAGAGGTCAGCCGGGTCGACGTTCGTGTCGCGGTTGTCGTCGGCACACTCGCAGCCCGCCTCACCCGGCGCGTCTGAGCTGCTGACGCAGTCGGTGAAGAGTCGCCAGTCGGTCTCGTCCACGACCCCATCGTCGTTGCAGTCGTCCAGCAGTAGAGGTACCTCAGCACCCTCCGGGGGCGCACCTTCAGAAGCGTGAGCCGGCTCGCCAGGAGCACGTCGTCGACAGATGGGAAACACGTCAATTACCCACCGGTAACGTCAGTACCGGTGCCGCACCCTGACGCTCGCCCGATGTGAAGGAGTCCAGTTGATTCAGTAACGCGAAAGTTGACAGCGAACTCTCATCGTCACTGGCGATGTAGAACCAGTGGCCACGATAGCGCACGGCGACGGCTGCACTACTCGGCCGTTGCTTGCTGGAGTGCACCTTGAACACCCCGTCGAGCAGCTCCCCCCAGTCAAACGGTTTGCCGGCTTCGTCAAGCGTCTGCGTGACGGGTCCATCAAGTTGGTCCTCCGGTGGAACCGCGATCCCATTCGATAGGTAGTACATGACACCCAATAATGAACGCGTATCGATGGAGATGTTACTGAATACCTCCTCCTGCGTTAGCGGGTGATACTCGGCGTCAGCTGGATCGACGAGGTCGTAGCGCAGGCTCTCCGGCTTCAGCTTCAACAGGTGCCGCAAACGTGCGACGTCCGGTGAATCCTGTGCGCTTTCAGCCACGCGCATGATGAGCACGCGTTGTTCCTGCGTCAGGACCATCGTCTGCCCATCGTCACTCAAGTGAAACTCAGAGCCCGACTTGGCGGCGTCGATCAGCATATCGCCCTCGACGTTCGCAGCCGGGATTGGATCGCTGATTTGTTCAATCCGCGTGGAAGCCTCAAAGTCGATGTGACCGGCGCGATCCAGCTTCCAGATCAGCCGCGCCGCCTCCTGAAAGTCGCGGAATTCGGGCTCGTCGGCTGGTGTGGGTCCGGAAGCCCGCGGTGCGTTCTTCAATCCGTTTACCCGCTCGGCCATCAGCAGCAACACGCGATCAGCACGCCATCCGGAGTCGGCCAGCAGCGATACCCCGCTGACCGAAATCGGCTTCAATAACCGCGTCGTGAACTGTTCCCCCCTGAGAATCGAGTAGCTGATCGTGGGACGCTCTGCATAAGCGATGCCGGCGCCGATGCCGAACGCATCAGGGTTATGCGCCCCTCCCGAGCCGACGTCCTCATTCAATGCCGCACTGACGTCACCCGCGGCAGAGGCTTCGAACTGCGTGGAGATGCTCGAGACTTCGAGCCATACCGGCGTGGCGCGATAGCGCAGTCGCACGAGGTTCAGCAGTAGCTGTTCGTCGGTCAACTTGCCGATGACGCTGGCGTACTCCGGGTGACCAAGAGACATGGCCCGCGGCCCGATCTGACAGCCGGTCAGGAGCAGAGCCATTCCGATGAGGAGGACCGTCCCAGGCCGTTCGAGGATCCGCTTCATCGCCAGCCCTCCCAGGTACGCTCCATTTGATCAGTGGCCTGCAGCGGCTTCGCCGTGCTGCTGACGAGTTGCTCCGCGACCGCTTCCGCAGCCGTGTTCAGGAATGTAGCCAGGACGTTCTGGGCGGTTTCCTGCCGGCAGCTCGCGCCGCTACAGAGTGTGACGAGAATCACGCCCACGGCCGTGGCGACGATCTTGCGACGCATGCGACGTCTCCCTTTGTATGATCGGTAAGCGACGAAAACGACAGTGCTCGCCTGATAGCGTCGGAGGGTAACGACGTTTCCATCGCTGAGCAAGAAAGGGGCTCGCAGTACGGATTGAAGCGAAGCTGCAACCCTTGGCAGGGCCTTGCTGACCACGCCTCTCATGCGGTCACACCTGAGGCCGGCCCAGGGCGTGTGTCGCGTACGGCATCGCTGCGGGTAAGCGGCGCGACCTAGTCTGGAACTTCATGTCGCGATCGTGAATCAGAAAGTGTGTCCCGAGCCCTTGGTCATCGAGCCACATCAAGTCGTTGCGCGCTTGCTGCTGCACGCAGCGATCGTTGGGATGAATACGTCGGTGGGCAGGGGATACCTTTGGCTCATAACCCGGAGGATCCGCGCCCCAGGCCCTCCGTCAGCTCATTGCGTGACCCTCACACTATCCGAGACGTGCAGTGTGCGCGTCGGGAAAGCGAACGACAGGCCCTGGCGGTCGACGAGGCTGACGATTTCGGCCACCAGCCGGTGGCGGGACTCGACGTGCTCCGTATAAGTCGAGACCCAGAAAGATGCCCGGACCTCGAAGTCCAGCGAGGATTCGCCGAAAGACTTCAGTCCTACATAGAACTCGGGATCGACGTGGTCCATTACCTCGATGGCCCGCTTCAATTCCTGCATGAATTGATCGAGCTTCTCCCGCGGGGTGTCATAGGTCAACCCGACTTCCAGCACAATGAGACGTTTGCGACGACGTCCCAGATTTACGACCATGTGGTCGGACAGGCGGCCGTTAGGGATGGTCAGCAAGGCGTCGTCGAGCCGGCGCAAGCGTGAAGAACGTAAGCCGACGGATTCGACGACCGCCCAGTTCCCGTCGACATCCACCAGATCGCCGCGTTTGAACGGCCGATCAGCGATCATGATCGCGGCCCCGAGGAAGTGCGACACCGTATCCCGCGCCGCAATGGCCACGGCGAGACCACCGATACTCAGCCCGGCCAGCATCCCCTCGTACGGGATGCCGAGCATCTTCCCGGCAATCAGGATGCCGCCCACGACGATGAGGACCTTGGCGACGCCGGCCCCCAGGGACGTGACAATCTCGTCCACTTGCCCGGGGGTGCGCTCGGCCCGCGCGTGCAGGAAGTCGCCGATGACGCCGGTCAGTTTCAGCAGGAGCCACGTCACGCCGACGACCAGCAGTAGCACCACCGGCAACGACAACATGCTCAGCACATCGCCCGACAGACCGACCTCTCCCAGCGCCAGTAGGACGATCACGCTGAACACGGTCAGGCGCACAGACCAGCGCTTCACCATCGCGCCAGTAGGTGTGCCAGTTGCCCGTCCATGGCTCAGTTGACGCACGAGCAACCGACGGCATGCCCGCGCCGGAGATGACGACGAGCGTGAGAAACGCCATAGGGAAGCGCATGGTTACGGGGTCTCCTGAATGTGATCTTCAAGTCAGCCGGATCATAGCCCACTTCGGCGGAGTTGGGCGCTGGGAGCGTTCACGCCCCCCCCTGTCGTTTGGGGGGCCCCGGTAGAGTAGAGCACGCGCGACAATCCGCTACGACAGCGTGGCCGAGGAGCAGGCATCACTTCGAATGCGGATCCGCGACCTGGCTGGCGTGCACGTCAGCTGGGGCTACCCGCGTATCTGGAACAAGCTGCGTCGGGAGGGCTGCCGCCGCATGATTTCACCTTTCCGCGACAATCGACGGATCATCCCGGTGGGAATCAGGTACGAATCCCCAAATCGCCGCAGGAGGCGGGCTGCTTCCCCAGGCCAACGGGCCGTATGCAGAGGACGCCCTGTGCGGGCGCCCACCTTGTGCCTGTCAATGGAAGGGCACGGCGGCTCGATTGTGCGGGAGTTCTTGTTCCGCAACAAGGGCCGGTCACGTTGACGGTGGCCGTCCAGAGACGAAAATGCCGGCTCCGGCGGTTTGGAGGCCGGACCTGGCAGATTGAGAGGCCGAATATGCTCTTCAAATGGTTGGGAACGCTGCTCGGCGGGGTGCTGCTGGCAGGCGGCGTCGGCGCCGTGATCTTCATCGACTGGAATCCGCCGCCTACACCGCCGCCGGAGTTGATCCGACCGGTCAAGACAGCTCCGGTTCGCAACGCGTGGTCGGCGCCGCCGCGGCAGTTCCCCGGTGTTGTCCAGCCCGGGCGCACGGTTGACCTGGCGTTTCAGGTAAGCGGCCCGCTGGTTGAGGCTGACCTCGAGCTCGGGCGCGAGGTGCGAGCGGGTGAAGTGCTCGCCCGAATCGACCCGGTGCGTTTCGAACAAGACGTGGCCGCGCTGCAGCCGGAAGCGGAGCGTACCCGTCAGGAACTCGAGCGAATCCGCGGTCTGACGGAACGGGGCGCGGCCAGTGACAAGGAGCGGCAGGATGCCGAGGTGGCCTACGAGTCGGCGGTCGCCCAGCTGGCCATCGCTGAACAGCGTCTCAAAGACACGACGCTGCGAGCCCCCTTCGATGCGCTCGTCGTCCAGCGCTTCGCGGAGAACTCGGAGAACGTCCAAGCCGCACAGCCTGTCGTCCGACTACAGGACATTATCGCGGTCCATATCGCCGTTGATTTGCCAGAGAACGTGGTCGCGTTGAGCAAGGGCAAGGAGAGCGAACACCACGCGATATTCCCGTTTGCACCCCAGCAGCGTTTTCCGGTCACGTTCAAAGAGGCATCCGCGGAGGCCGACCCGCAGTCGTTGACGTACCGTGTCATTTTTACCCTGCCAGCCCCGGAGGACTACGTCGTACTGCCCGGCATGACGGCCACCATCGTCAGTACGCCAGCGGCCCCGGCCGCAGATGAGACACGGTTCCTTGTTCCAACCGCTGCGATCTTCGCCGATGCCGAGGGAATGAGTTGCGTGTGGGGGGTAAGCGGCGCGGGCGATCAACTCCGCGTTCAGAAGACTGCTGTTGAGGTCGTTGCAGTGCAGGATGTCGACAGCGTCGTCCGCGGTCAAGTCCGAGAAGGACAGCCGGTCGTTGTCGCCGGCACGTCACTCTTGCAGGATGGCCAATCTGTGCGACTGCTGGAGGACCGGCGCCGATGAACGTCGCTGACGCTTCCTTGCGGTACCGTCTGGTCGTCACTGTGGCGAGCCTGGTCGTGGTCGTGGGCGGCTGGGTGGCGTATGAGAAGCTCGGGCGCCTCGAGGATCCGGCGTTTCCGATCAAGCAGGCGGTCGTTAGCGCGACCTATCCGGGCGCAACCCCGCAGGAAGTTGCGGCAGAAGTCACGGATGTGTTGGAACGCCACATTCAGCAGCTTGGCCAGGTTGATTATCTCGAGTCAGTCTCGTCGCGCGGCCGGACAACCGTCAAGGTGTTCATTAAGGACCATCATGCCGGCGATGAGTTACCGCAAATCTGGGACGAGCTGCGCCGCAAAGTGCAGGCGGCTGAACGTGAGTTTCCACCGGGTGCAGGACCAGCGGCGGTCAACGACGACTTCGGTGACGTCTACGGCGTCCTATTCTACGTTTACGGTGAAGGTTTCGATCTTGTTGACCTGAATGAGTACGCGAAGACACTGCGCCGCGAGCTGCTGCTCGTGCAGGACGTTGCGAGCGTCTCGGTCCTGGGAGCGCCGCGCGAGACCATCTTCATCGAGGCGCCGCGCGCACGCCTGGCCCAGCTTGGAACGAGCCTGCAGCAGATCATCGCCGCATTCGAAGGCCGCGGCCTGGTCGTGTCGGCCGGCGATGTTCGGTCCGGTGATCGCCGGCTTGAGATCGAAGCGGCCGGCGGGTTGGCGTCCGTGGACGATATCCGCGAGACCCGTATCGCCACTGCAGAGGGACGCACAGTTCGACTGGGCGACTTTGCCCGCGTGGAGCGCGGCTTGACTGAGCCACCCAATGTCATTCTGCGCTACAACGGACACCCCGCAATCGCTCTGGGTGTGGCAACTGTCGCGGGTGGCAATGTTGTCACCATGGGGCAGGCGGTCCAAGCGCGACTCGAGGAACTGTTGGAAGCAACACCCGTCGGTATTGAGCTGGGCATTGTCTCCATGCAGTCCGACGCGGTCCGCAAGGCGGTCAACTCATTCACGATCAGCCTTGTGGAAGCCGTCGCAATCGTGGTCGGCACGTTGCTGCTGGCAATGGGGTTGCGCAGCGGGCTGCTGATTGGCTTCATCCTGTTACTCACGGTGCTGGGTACCTTTGTCGTGATGAAGGTGCTGGCGATCGACTTGCAGCGCATTTCGCTCGGCGCACTGATCATCGCGCTCGGCATGCTGGTCGACAATGCCATTGTTGTCGTGGAGGGAATCCAGGCGGGGCTGGCGCGTGGTCTAAGCGGTCGTGACGCTGCCAAGGCCATCGTGGGGCAGACCACCTGGCCACTGCTGGGCGCCACGGTGATCGCCACGCTTGCTTTTGCGCCAATAGGACTCAGTCCTGACAGCACCGGCGAGTACTGCCGGTCGTTGTTCGACGTCATTTGGATCTCCCTGCTATTGAGCTGGATCTTCGCCATTACTGCCACGCCGGTCTTCGGCGCCGCTTACTTGCGTGCTCCGGGTCGCGGGGGACAGCAGGATCCGTACGGCGGCTGGGCGTTCCGTGTCTTCCGGCGGTTTCTGGGGGCGTGCCTGCATCATCGCTGGCTCACGATGGCCGTGATGGTGATCCTGCTGGTAACGGGCGTGATCGGCTTTGGGAAAGTGAAGCAGGGTTTCTTCCCCGCCTCCGCGCGCCCGCAGTTCCTGATCGACTACTGGCGGCCGGAGGGAACCGATGTCCGCGCTGTCGAGGCGGACCTCGCCCGGCTTGAGTCGTGGCTACTGGAACAGGAGCATGTGACCGCTGCCGCGACCTGTATCGGCATGGGTACCTTGCGATTCGAGCTCACGTACGCCCCGGAAATGCCCAACGCCGCATATGGGCAGTTAATCGTCTCGGTCCATGATCACCGCCATATTGATGGACTTTGTGAGAAGGTGCGGCAGCGTCTGCTGGAAGCGCATCCGGATGCACTCGCCTGGCCCTGGCGCATGATGCTCGGCCCGGGCGGGGAGGCCAAGATCCAGGCTCGGCTTCGTGGTCCGGACCCTGAGCAACTGCGGCGATTGGCGGCTGAGGTTGAGGACATCATGGCGGCCGATCCACACACGACCGCCATTCGCAACGATTGGCGTCAGCAAACGCTCACCCTGCAACCGGTGTTGGCTGAGCCGCAGGCGTCGCGGGTGGGTGTGACGAGACGCGAGGTAAGCCAGGCGCTGGCAGCTATTTTCGAAGGTGTTCGGGTTGGGCTCTATCGCGAGCGGGACGAACTGATTCCCATCGTGCTCCGCGGACCGGCCGATGAACGTGAAGCCGCCGATCAACTACGCGATGTACAGGTGTGGAGCCCGCGCGCGCAGCAGGCGGTGCCGTTGACCCAGGTGGTTTCGCACGTCGACACGAAGTGGCAGGACCCACTGATCGTCAGGAGAAACCGCCTGCCGACGCTGACGGTGAAATGCGATCCGGCCGTAGGCACTGGTCCGGCGCTACTGAATCGCCTGCGACCCAAGATCGAAGCGCTCGCGCTGCCGACCGGCTATTCACTCGAGTGGGGCGGCGAGTACGAGAAGTCGGCTAAGGCCAATCGCGGTCTGACCGCGCTGTTGCCCTTGTGCTTTGGCGGCATGGTGCTGGTCCTCATCATGTTATTCAACAATCTCCGCCAGCCGCTCGTCATTCTGCTGACGGTGCCTCTGGCCATCATCGGCGTCGCGGTCGGCATGCTCCTGACGGGAGCGGAGTTCGGATTCATGGCGATTCTGGGAGTGCTGAGCCTAAGTGGAATGCTGATCAAGAACGCCATCGTGCTCAATGACGAGATCAACGCCCAATTGACGGCCGGCGCCGCGCCCTACGAGGCGGTGGTGCAGAGTGCCGTCAGTCGCGCCCGCCCCGTCGTACTGGCGGCCCTGACGACCGTTCTCGGGATGATTCCGCTTCTGACGGACGTCTTCTTCAAAGACATGGCCATCGCGATCATGTTCGGGCTCAGCTTCGCAACGGTGCTTACGTTGATCGTTGTGCCGGTGCTGTACAGCATTGCCTATAGCGCTCGCCCCCAGGCAGACGCGTCAACCTCCTGACGGCTGGACGAAATGTCCAACACGGTGGATCCGAGGCAGCTATGGAGTGGGGACTTCGCGCGCGACCCGTTTATCTCCTCCTGATCGTCCCACTGTTCTTGCCAGTGGGTTGCGTGAGCAGCAATGAAATGAAACGTCCCTTCATGTTCAGGGAAGCGAAGCTGACCGACCCCGCCACAGGCTCGATGCACGAGGCCCGGCTGACCATCTTGACGGCGATTGGGCGTACCGAGATCGGGGATCAGATTCGCCGCTGCGGCGGATGCCACAACGGCGCTGGAAGGGCAGCGGAGTTCTCGGAGGACACGGACGTGGAGATGCTCGTTGACGGCTTGCGAAGGCTGGCTGACATCAGCGATGATTCAACGTTGACGCCCGAGTTGCGAGCCCGCACCGGGCCTGGTTTCCGCTTGACACCGCCAATTCCTATGCTATATTTGGTTTTTGTTCGTACCTAACAAAGCCCGGTTTTCTGGTTTGATGGCGAGCGCTGCCCCCTGGTGGTAGCGGGCGGTCGTTGGCGGTGTGGCTGCGGTGCGGCGGTGTCGGGCGATCCTCGAGGTGCCTGGACCAAGGCAATGGCCGGCCGGCGCGCGAGCGACGCGCCGCGGGCACGGGGAGAATGCGATGGCGGGTGAAGCAGCGATCGTGGCCGGGCGTCGCAGTGCGGCGCGGTCGAGGGCGTCGGCATCAGGTAGCAAGTCTGGCGACATGGTGCCTCCCGCGCCCGGTGCTGCCCGACCGACAGCTGGCGCCACGTCGCAGGACATTCTGCACCGCGTCTTTGGCTTCGAGCGCTTCCGTCCCGGTCAGCAGGAGGTCATTGATCGACTGCTCGCGGGCGACAGCGCCCTCGCGATCTTCCCCACTGGCGCCGGCAAGAGCCTCTGTTACGAACTGCCCGCACTGCTGCTCGACGGGCTCACCGTCGTCATCTCGCCGCTGATCGCGCTCATGAAGGACCAGGTGGACTTCCTGCGGCAGCGCGACGTGCCCGCCGCACGGCTGGATTCGAGCCTCGATGCGGCGGAGACGCGCCGCGTATACGACGAACTGTCGGCCGACCGCCTGCGGTTGCTGTACATCTCGCCCGAGCGGCTGGGCAACGAACGCTTCCTGCACATGATCGAGCGTCGCCGCATTGCCTTGCTGGCGGTGGACGAGGCCCACTGCATCAGTGAATGGGGGCACAACTTCCGGCCGGACTACCTGAAGATGGCACGGCTGGCGCAGCAGTTCGGCGCCGCGCGCGTGCTGGCG
Source organism: uncultured Planctomycetales bacterium (assembly GCA_964448675.1). Taxonomy (GTDB): domain Bacteria; phylum Planctomycetota; class Phycisphaerae; order UBA1845; family Fen-1342; genus CAYUZU01. The sequence continues at coordinate 9,962 of CAYUZU010000049.1, read as the reverse complement.
CTCACGGCGACCGCCACGCCGGAGGTCGCGCGCGATATCGCGCGTGGCTTCGGCATCGCCGCCGAGAACATCGTGCACACGGGCTTCTATCGACCCAACCTGGAGTTGCGTGTCACGCCGTGTGCGGGTGATGCCCGGCGGGCGCTGCTGCTGTCGCGCCTCCAAGAGCGGCCGGCGGGATCGACGGTGGTCTACGTGACGCTGCAGCGAACGGCGGAGGAGGTGGCGGCGTTTCTCGACCAGCGAGGCTTCGCGGCGCGGGCCTACCATGCGGGAATGGAATCCGACGCGCGCAGCGCGGTGCAGGACGCGTTCATGGCGTCTGATCGACTGATCGTGGTGGCGACGATCGCATTCGGCATGGGCGTCGACAAGGCGAACATCCGTTACGTGTACCACTACAACCTGCCCAAGGGCCTGGAAAGCTACATGCAGGAGGTCGGCCGGGCCGGGCGCGACGGGGCGCCCGCCGTGTGCGAACTCCTCGCGTGTGCAGATGACGTGGTCACGCTGGAGAATTTCACTTACGGCGACACACCGACGCGTGAGGCGGTCGCTGCGCTGCTGGCCGAGATTCTGGACCAGGCCGAGGCGTTCGATGTCTCGGTGTATGACCTGTCGGGGCGGCACGACGTGCGGCCGCTGGTGGTCGAGACGCTGCTGACCTACCTCGAGCTCGACGGCGTTATTCAGGCCACGGGCCCGTTCTATGCGGGGTTCAAGTTCCAGCCACGGCGCTCCTCGCGCGAGATCCTGGGCGAGTTCGACCCGACGCGGGCCGCGTTTCTGCGGTCCGTACTGCAGCACGCGCGGAAAGGACGGGCATGGTATTCGCTTGATGTGGAGGAGGTCAGCCGGGCAGTCGGCGAGCCACGCGCGCGGATCGTCAAGGCCCTGTCCTACCTCGAAGAGAAGGGCGACTTCGTGGTGCAGGTGTCGGGATTGCGGCAGGGCTATCGTCGGCTGCGGCGCGCCGTCGCGCGGGGCAAGCTGGAAGCGGCGCTGGCGGAACGGTTTGCAAAACGTGAAGCCCAGGACATCGAGCGCATCCGCCGCGTCTGCGCGTGGGCCGAACATGACGGGTGTCTGACGAAAGGGCTGCTGGAGTACTTTGGCGAGACGATGGGCGATTGCGGACACTGCTCGCGCTGCGCGGGGGAGGGGGCGCAACCGTTGCCGCTGGCCCCGCGCACGTTCCCCGATCAAGCGCAGCTCGCGCGGCTGCACTGCCTGCGTCAGGCCGGCCACGCCGCGCTGGCCGCGCCGCGACAGATGGCGCGGTTCCTGTGCGGGCTGAGTTCGCCGGCGACAACGCGGGCCAAGCTGCGCGGGCACCCCGACTTCGGGATGTTCAACGCGGCACCGTTCGCGGAGGTCCTGGCGCTGGCGGCGGGCGGCATGCCGTCCGGCTCGTGACGGGTGTGGAAGGCGTGGCGGCCGGTGGCGGTTTCGGTGCGATTACGGCTATAATTCGGCAGTTCGTGCGGGCCGTTGATCGACGCGGGAGACGCCATTTTGTCGTTATCAAGGTATGCAGGTCTGGTTGCGGTCGCGGTGGGCGGTGTGTTGCTGTCGGGCTGCGGGGCGAACATCTTCCCCGTCTGGCCGGCGAATTACTTTGAGGTGCCACCGGCGAAGCTCGGCACATTCAGCACGACCGAGTATGAAGTGGAGATTGCCGATGGGGCTGACGGCCAACCCTTCACGGTCACGGTCATTGCCCCGACTGATGCCAGCGGCCCGCGGCCGGCGTTCATCTGGGTCCTCGGCTCGAATGTGCAGCCATACTATCACCAGAGCCTGCACGAGACGCTGGCCAGCTGGGGTTACGTGGTCATCGTCCCGGAAGCCCGGCCGCTGACGTTTACCGATTTCCAGTATCACCGCAGAAACGTCGACCTCGCGCTGCAGGCATTCGAGCTGGGGTTGGCGGGCGACCTCGATGCCGAGATCGATTCCGGGCGTGTCGGCATCGGCGGCTACAGCATCGGTGCGACGATGGCGACCTTTGCGGCCGCCGAGGAGCCGCGCATCGGTGCCGTGGTCTTGTGGGCGCCGACGAGCTCGCCGTTCTGGACCGGCGTGGATCCGGAGGTGCTCTGGCCGCAGATGATGCAGCCGAGCTACTTCTTGCTGGCCGAGTTGGATCACGTGGAGCCACCGAGCGGCTTTCCGAAAGAGCTGCAGGCCAAGTTGGCGCAATCGGCGATCACGGAGTACATCATTCCCGAAGGGCTGCACCTGTACTTTCAGCAGCCGACCGGCGCGGACAACCCCACCGACCCTGTGTCGAGCCTCACGCGTTTCGAGCAGCAGGGCATCGCGATCGAGCGTACGCTGGACTACCTGGATGCGACGCTTGGCATTACGCGCGAGTAAGACCGTCCGGCGCCGGCCGTTCCTGAACAGGGCGCACGACCTCATTCCGCGCAAAACCCGCGCGTCGTGCGCGATTCATGGGAAATGTAGTTGCCAGCCGCCCGGTCAGCGGCTAGGCTTATCGCAGTCGAAGTCTTGGCTGCGTTTTCCTCTTCCTGAGGACGCGCCTGTGGTCGCAGGCGTTTTCTCCTGGATGGAATGGTCGTCAAGGCTCGACCTTTGGCCTGACGTTCGGCGTCAGGGAACGAACCGCGGCATTGGCCGCACGTACACTTAGAGAGCCCGAGAATCCACTTTCACCCTTCCCCAGCGCAGTGGCTTGCGCCTCAATCAGCTCCCGCTTGGAAACGAGATCTCGTCACGGGCGTTGTGCTCGCGACGCGCGATCGCATCCAGGAACGGACGCCGATGACGCGTCCGGTGCTGACCACGGCCGCCGGGCGGTGCGCGAAGGGGACAAGACAGGGCTACGGGCCGGCAGGAGATGCATGATGGGTCGGAAACTGTACGTTGGAAACTTGGGCTATGACGTCAGCAGTGGCGAGTTGCAGCAGTTGTTCGCCAGCCACGGGACGGTCGAGAGCGCGACCGTGATCAATGATCGCGAAACCGGTCGGAGCAAGGGCTTCGGCTTCGTCGAGATGAGCTCGGATCAGGAAGCGGAAGCGGCCATATCGGCCCTGGACGGCCAGGAGCATGGCGGCCGCACGCTGAAGGTAAATGAGGCACGGCCTCGTCCCGCCGGCGGCGGTGGCGGTGGCGGTGGTCGTGGCGGTCGCGGTGGTGGTCGGGGCGGGCGCTGGTAAGCACCGCTCGTTGCCAACCGACGACAACGTTGATGGATTTCAGAAAGGTGGTTCGCCGCCGAGGAGCTTGACATGCTCACCGTCACAGAAGCAGCCAGTGCGCATCTGGCGCAATTGCTCGAGCAGCATAACCTGCCCGACGAGGTCGCCGTTCGTTTCGTCTACGAAAACGAAGGCATTGCGCTGCAACAGGACAGCGAGCGCCCGGGGGACACGAAGTTCCAGCACGAGGACCGCACGGTGCTGCTGCTGGACCCCCAAATGTCGGAACTGCTCAACGAAGGCACACTCGACGTAGACGGTGCCAGTCTGACGTTGCACCATCCGCAGCAGGACGAGTAGCGTCGGCGTTGCTTGTCGACGAGACACAATAGCTCACCGCACTGCTGCAGCACGAGGGCCGCTGGTGTCGTGACGCCTGGGCGCATGATGCCAGCGACCGTCGTGCGTGCTACGATAACCATGCGGCGATCGACCGGGATCTGACCGGCGCTTTGGATCCGCTCCTCTGGTGGCAGCGCGCCAGCGTGCTGTCCGGCCAGTTCGATCGCGGTATCAGCGGCCGTTGGGTGGCGTGCGGCTGGCCGCCCCGTATCACCGGTTTGGAAGTGACGGCGGCATTGCATTTGCTCAGCCGCAGTCCCGGGTTGGAGGGAGCAGAAAATGGAGTTGCCCCGCCGAGCACGTGGTGATGAGTTGCTGCCGCCGGGGGCCTTGCGCGCAGTGCGGCAACGCCTGCGGCGCGTGGCGGGGGCGCACGACCTGACCACCGTGATCGCCTGCGCCTTCGATTGGCGCACGCAGATGCTCCCCTTCGTCTATGCGGCCACGCGCATGGCCCCGGCCGGCGTGCGGGCGATCGGCTCGGCCATGCTTGACGCCGGCTTCGACAAGACCCGCATCGTCCTGCAGCAGTGGAATGCCAACTTCCGCCCATCCCAGATGCGGCTCGACGGGCGCATCCCCGACATCTTCATGGTTTCGAGCATGCAGCTGCACGGCGCGGCCTGCCAGGAATTGCTGCGCGATGCCTGTCGCATCGACCCCGCCCACCGTCCGCTGATCATCGCCGGCGGACCGAAGACGATCTATGAGCCGTGGGACGTTTTCAGTACGGATCCGTTCGACCCGTGGACGGCGGACGTTGCGGTGACTGGTGAAGAATACGTGCTGCTGCACCTGCTCGAGGTCTTGCTGGCGATGCGGGGCCGCGGCGAATCGCTGCGGGCGACGTTCGCTCGAGCTCGCGAAGCCGGTGCGCTTGATGAAGTGCCGGGTCTCGTGTACGCACGCACGGACCGTGCCGGTTTGCCGGAGACATTGATCGACACGGGCATGCAGCGGCTGCTCGGCGATCTGGACGAGCTGCCGCACCCGGTGCTGGGCTACCGCATTCTCGAGCCACCCAGCCGGCGCGCGACGCTCGGCCCGCAGGCACTCCCGGCGAACCGCGTCGCGCGGCACAGCCCGATCAGCTCGCTGGTGCTGACTTTCGGCTGCAAGTTTGCCTGCCCGTACTGCCCGATTCCGGCGTACAACCAGCGGCAGTTCCGCACGAAAAGCGGGGCCCGCATCGCGGATGAATTCCGCCGGCTGTTCGAGGAATACGGCATCCGCAGCTACTTCGGCGCCGACGACAATTTCTTCAACAAGAAGGAACGGACGCTCGAGATTGTCGAAGCGCTGGCGGCGACGACACTCGACGGCAAGCCGATCCGCAAGCGAATCCGCTGGGGCACCGAGGTGACCGTGCACGACACGCTGCAGTTGCGCGACCATCTCCCGACGGTGCGCAAGGCGGGTGTGCGGGCACTGTGGGTGGGTGTCGAGGACATGACCGCGACACTCGTCAAGAAGGGCCAGAGCGTCAGCAAGACGACCGAGGCGCTGCAACTACTGCGCAAGCACGGCATCTGTGCCATGCCCATGATGATGCACCACGACGAGCAGCCGCTGGTCAGTCGCGGCCCGAAGCCCTATGGCCTGCTCAACCAGGTGCGGTTGCTGCGCAAGGCCGGCGCGGTCAGCATGCAGGTGTTGATGCTCGTGCCCGCCACGGGCTCGCAACTGTACACGGGGACCTACACGTCGGGCATGGCGTATGAGAGCGTCGCAGGAAGGCGTGTCGAGGAATACATGCTCGGCGGCAACTATGTCGTCGCATCGCACCATCCAAAACCCTGGCGCAAGCAACTCAATATCCTGACGGCGTACGCCTACTTCTATAACCCACTGCGGTTCTTGTGGGCGCTGGTGCGCCCCAAGAGCCGGCTCTACCTCGCCGACGCCACGCTCCAGGGCCTGGGAATGCAGGGGCTGCTGCTGACGATTCGACGAACGATCGGGTGGGCCGTGCGGCTGCGTTTCGGCAAGATCCGGCGCAAGTCGGCGCCGCCGGCGAGCCGCATTCCCATGCGGAACGTCGTGGGGATGGCGGCGGACCACGCGCTGGCGCACAGCGCCGACCAGCCTGAAGTCGAAGCGGCCGCGGGCATGCCGCTGCCGCAACTGCGTCCCGCGGGACGTACGGTGCAATCGGGGACCATTGTCAGTCACCGGCGGGTGCACTAGCTGGCACACGCCGGTCCCGGTTGGGCGCGGTGGAGCCGTCCCCGCCCGGCTGGCGGGCATCGAGGCTCCTGAAGAACGCTTCCGTCTGCTTGTGCGAGAGCCGGCCGCGCCGGTGCAGTTGGTGGACCGCCCATATCTGGTCGGCCGACGCATGTCCGTTCGGATCGGTCACCTGGTCGACGACGATCCTGGCGAACTGCTCGTTCTGGGAGGGGGTCATGGTGCCGGTATCCATGCGGCGGAACAACTCGCGATAGACCGCGCGTGATGCGCGGTTCGACGCTGCGCGGTCGAGCAGCAGGGCATTGGGCCAGAAGCCAGGCGTGTCGTTCCACTGTCGCAGCAGCGGCATTCCGAGCATGAGGAGGATCACGACCTGCAAGCCCGCCAGGACCCACCCCGTGATGATCAATGCCGTGCTGCGGCGGCGGCGACCGATCCTGCCGTAGCCCGCGAGCAGGACCAGGGCCGCGACCAGGATGCCGAGGACGGAGATCGTCATCGCCGATGCTGTGCCGTCACCGTGTCGGATCCGGGATCCACTTCAGCCGCGCGATACGAATCCCCTGGATGTCGGGTTCGAGGGCGGCGATGTAGTACTGTCCCTCGTGATGGACGATCTCGGGCGCTGCCACCGGCAGCAGACACACGAACTTGTCGTCGGTGTCGATGCCGAAGTCGGTCGGGTCCTTGGAACGGTACACCGAAGTGGTTGGCGGATGCGAATAGCGCTGCGTGCGGAACAGGTAGTAGTAGTCGCCGACCTGGACGACGTGCGGACATTCGGCCGAGTACCATGCGCTGGAGGTCAGGCCGCCGCGGCTGACGACCTGTGACGCGCTCCAGTTGCGCAAGTCGGTCGAACGTCGCAGATACACGGCGCCGACACGTCCCGGGAACGCGGTGTAGTAGCAGTACCACTCGTCACCGACCTGCATGACCATCGCGTCGCGCGCGTTCGCGTCGGGCCCCTCGTGGAACATGCCGGTATGGCCGGCGGGATAAACCCAGCGCTCGAACGTCTTGCCGTCCTCGGACCGGGCCAGGCAGATGTGGTTCCAGTCGCCGTAGAACATGTGGTATACGCCGTCGACGGTAACGACGTGCGGCGCCTGCATGCCGCCGAGGGTTTCGCCGTACTTGGGCTCGGCCTGCATGGCGACGCCCTTGGGTGTCCAGTCGGTCTCGGTCAGGCGGTCGCTTTCCCAGCGGTGAAACAGGCGTGAGTTGCCGCCACAACGCGTGTGACGGATACAGGACCACAGTTGCCAGGTCCCGTCGGCCGCCTGCCAGACGCCGAAGTCGACCGGTTCCTGGCGCCCGTTGGGGTTATCCTCCTCGGGGCCGGTGAGCTCGCCGAGGTCGGGGTTGCCGGCCACCTGCCACCAGGGTGTGACGATGACGGGCATGGCGGGGCCACGCGGATGCGCCGTCATGCAGCCGGTGAGAATGGGGGTTGCAAGCAGGGCAAGCAGGGCGAGCCACGTGCCGGCAGGCGTTGTGCGCGCCAGGAGTACGTCACATTCCATGGAGAACCTCCGTTGAACTGCGCGAAGGGAACCACGCCCGTGGTCCGACCGGATCAAGTCGTCGGGATACGCATGCCACTGTAGGCACTGCGGCCGCGATGTCAACGGGGGAGGCAAGCCCTGCCCTGCGCGTTTCCTCAGCCGCACGATTCTCCATTTCGCTGTCAACTGCAGGACCATGCCGTCTATCTGATGGTGGTTGACGGCATACGACGACGCGATTGTGCCGCGGCTTGTGGCCTGGGCACTGCGTGACAAGGCCGTTCAACCGACATCGGGTCTTCACGTTTTCGGATCACGCCATACCAAGAGGAGGAGTGTCATGAGATCCGCACCGTACGTGACTGCATTGGCATTGGTGACCCTGATGGTCACCGCGGCGGTTGCCGACGACTACAACCCGCCGCCCTGGCGCGGCGAACCCGGCACCACCTACGCCCGCTGGGAGTTCTTCGAGCCGTTCAATCCCACACCGCCGCCGGACGAATTCGAGAATCCCTTCGGCCCGCCCGCGCTGCTCGTGAATCCGTTTGGCGACGGCTGGCTGCCGGACTACCAGGGCCGCCCGGGTGTGTGGACCTTGTCGGGCGAAATCTGGGTGGACATCTACAACTACCCCGAGCCCAACCCCGACAAGTTCATCTGGATTCAGCTGACCTGGGCCCCCATGTGGAACGAACCCAACCCGTTCCCGCGCGTGGAGGAGACATTCACGCCTGGCGGTCCCTATCCTGGCGAGGAGATTGACCGTCAGTTCGCCGGCCCCGAAGACTGGCAATACTCGACGTTCCTGATCGAACTGCACCCCAATCCCGATTTCGAGACGGTGCATATCTGGGGTGACATTTATGTCGACGAGCTGGTGATCGACACGATCTGTGTCCCCGAGCCCGGCAGCCTGTGGTTGCTGGCATCGGGTGTGCTGGGCTTCGTGCGCCGCCGCTGAACCACTTCCCAACCCTCTCCCCTCGAGGCCGGGTGCCCGCCGCCCGGCCTCCTGCCTTTGGCGTGCCGCGCGAGCCAGGCGCGTGGCTACACCAGGGCCAGTGCTTCGACCTGCAGCGTCTCGTCGATGTCGTGCTCGCAGTCCGACCCGTTGCGCATGCAGCGCGGCTGGCCCGTGCTTTCGAGCACGCTCTGCCAGAAGTTGCCGGTGGGGTCGAGCTGCTTGCTCGCCGTCACCGCCGCCGCCAGCGGCACATGCGTGAACTGGTCGTTCCAGTAGCCGACGAACATGCCGGTCTTGCCAGCCATGGCGGCGTGGGCGGCCATCTGCCCCAGCGTGCCGGCGAACAGGGCGTCGCTGGCGGTCGCGGGGGCCGAGCGGATCAGGTAGCTCGGGTCGATGTACTTGAGGCTGAACGGGATCTTCATCAGCTTGAGGTATTCGCTGATGCGCTCCTTGAGCAACAGGCCGATGTCGTGCAGCCTGGCGTTTCCGGAGGCATCCGTTTCATCCGATCGATCGAACAGATTCTGCGCGGCACCCTCGGCCACCACGACGACCGCGTGCCCGCGCGCCTGCAGCCGCCGCAGCAGGTGCGTGAGGAAGCCGTTGGCGCCGACCAGGTCGAATTCGACTTCGGGCACCAGCACGAAGTTTGCATCCCGATTGGCCAGCACGGCGTGGGCCGCGATGAAGCCCGCGTGCCGCCCCATGAGCTTGACCAGCCCGATGCCATTGGGCGTGCCGAGTGCTTCGACGTGCGCGCCGCGGATGGCGTCGGCCGCAATCGAATACGCCGTCTCGAATCCGAAGGTGCGCGCGGTGAACGGAATGTCGTTGTCGATCGTCTTGGGGACGGCGATGACGCTGATATTCAGCTTGCGGCGCTTGATCTCCTCGCAGATCGCCATGGCGCCGCGGAACGTGCCGTCGCCGCCGATGCAGAACAGCACCTGGATGTTCATGCGCTCGAGGGCGTCGACCATCTCCTCGGGATCCTGCGGCCCGCGCGACGACGCGAGCACCGAGCCGCCCTGTTCGTGGATATGGGCGACGCTGGCGGGGTTGAGCTCGAGCGTCTGGTGGCCGAACCGCGGCACAAGGCCCTCGAAGCCGTAGCGGAACCCGTGGATCAGCCGCACACCGTAGGAATAGTGCAACTGCAGCACGATGGACCGGATAACATTGTTGAGCCCCGGGCACAGGCCGCCGCAGGTCACGATGCCGCAACGCGTCTTCGGGGGATCGAAGTAAATGTGCTCCCGCGGGCCGGCCAGTTCGAAGGCGTCGGCACGGCTGTTCTCGGACGTCGCCTCAGCCGTGGCGCACTGCACACGCGTGTGGTGCAGGATGAGCTCGTCGTCGGTCACGAAGCTGCTGGCGCGGTAGGGCGACGCAACCTTGCGCGGACCGAGCCGCGCTACACTGAAGTCCGGTCCCTCACGAAACTTACCCGTGTCGCTCATTCGCACACCCCTTGCCAGGGTCGATCGAAGTCGAATCGCCGAGCGGAACCGCCCCGGCCCGGTCGGACGCTGCCGGCGGCAGCGCTATCGGTGTCCATCGACCAGCGACGGTGGCAGGGTAAGTACGGTGCGGGTATCGGACGCCCCGGCGGGCGCCGGGCATGCGCCAGGCGCCCGTCGCCCGCCGGATTCGCGACGTGTAGGCGCTAACCCGGATTATTCACGGCTGAATTGAAAAAGCGGCCTTCGTGTGGTTTAACTTGTT
>CAYUZU010000048.1:0-19996 GCA_964448675.1 uncultured Planctomycetales bacterium | reverse complement strand
ACTCGCTTGATGTGAGCTTCGAGTATGGGGCCGACGTGGATGTGGCGTTCCAGGACGTGCTCGCCGCCCTGACCCGCGCCGAGCAGGACCTGCCCGACGACATCGACCCGCCGTACGTCTTCAAGGCCGACCCTTCACAACTCCCCGTAATGCAACTGACCATCCGCTCCAACCGCTGGGGCCCGGTGAAGCTGCGCGAGTGGGCGGACAATTGGTTGCAGGACCGCATCCTCGCGGTGCGCGGCGTGGCGGGCACCGAAATCGTCGGCGGTCTCGAACGGGAGATCCGCATCCTGCTCGATCCCTTGTTGATGGAAAAGCACGGGATACCGCTCGAGACGGTCATGAAGCGGCTGGCCGATGAGAACGTCGAGCAGACCGGCGGGCGCGTCACCGTCGGGCGGCGCGAGATCATCGCCCGTACCATGGGCGAGTTCGACGATCTGGAGCAGATGCGCGCGATCGTGATCGCCCGCCGGGGTGGTAACCAGCTCTACCTGCGCGACATCGCCCGAGTCGTCGATTCGCACGAGGACGAGCGGATCATCACGCGCTTCAATAGCGAACCTTGCGTCAAGCTGTCGGTCTTCAAGGAGGCCGAGGCGAACACGGTCGAGGTCGCCCTCGCAGTGCAGCGCCAACTCGACGAACTGGCCGAAGCGCTACCCGAAGGACTCGAACTTGGGTTTGTCGAGAACCAGGCCGAATATGTTGCCGGGGCGCTGGCGGGAGTGCGCGACGCGGCCATCGGGGCGATGGTCCTGCTGGTGATCGTGGTCTGGCTGTTCCTGGGCAGTTTCCGCCAGGTTCTGGTCATGGTCGTGGCAATGCCGCTGACGCTGATCATCAACTTCGGCCTGATGAAGGTCGCCGGATTCTCGCTGAACATCTTTTCCCTCGGCGGACTAGTCGTCGCCATCGGCGTAGTGCTGGACAACTCCATCGTCGTCATCGAGAACATCAGCCGACTGCGCCATGAACGGCCCGAGGGAGCATCGGACGAGCACGCTATCCGCGGCTCGGCCGAGGTCGGACCGGCGATCGTCGCCGCTACCGTCTCGTTCCTGGCTCTGTTCGTTCCGTTCCTGCTGGTGCCCGGCCTAACCAGCCTGCTGTTCCGCGAACTGATCCTCGTGATCGCGGGCATCGTCATCATCAGTCTGACCGTGGCGGTGACACTGACGCCCATGCTCGTAACAATCTTCTTCGGTCGGGCCGCACAGCGCCGCAGCGCCACACGTTTCGAGCGGTTCTTCGACCGCTTCACCGACGGCTACGGCTGGCTGCTCGATCTCGCCCTGCGCGGGCGCTGGGCGGTAACGCTGGTGTTTGTCGCGGTGTTGGGGTCGGCGATCTGGGCGATGGGCCGAGTCGGCGGCGAGTTTCTGCCGCCAATCGATGACGGGCGCATCATGATCAAGGTCATGATGCCGACCGGGGCCTCGGTGCAGGAGACCGACCAGGTTCTGCGGCATATCGAGCAGCGCCTCACCGACGACCCGCTGATCGAGAGCACCTTCTCGATGGCGGGTGGCCAGGTCATGGGCCTGTACACCTACGAGGTCGCCAACCAGGGGCAGGTCGACATCCAGCTCGTCCCGAAATCCCGCCGCGACATCGGCACGACCGATTACGTGGCGCGGCTTCAGCCGATTGTCGGCCAGGTAGCCGCGTTCGGCGGCAAGATCATGGCCCGCCAGATGCCTATCAAAGGCATTCATGGCCTGCGCGCGGCCGACGTGGTGGTCGAGATCCGCGGCCAGGAGATGGATGTACTCGCCGACATTGCCGAACGAACGGCCCAGACCATGGAAGGGATGAAGCTGCTCCGCAATGTGTCGGTATCAATGGACATCACCAAGCCCGAGTACCAGGTGCAGGTCGATCGCACCAAGGCAGCCGAGTTGGGCGTAACCGTCGCCGATATCTCCGGCACGCTGCGCGCGCTCATCACCGGAGCGGTCGTCAGCCGCTTCCGTGAGGCCGGCGAGTACTATGACATCCGGGTGCTGGTGCCGGAGAGCCAGTTGACCTCTCGTCAGCGGGTCGAGAACCTGGTCGTGTCCGGGGCGGGTGGCGAGGCCATCAGGGTGCGTGACGTGGCGACGGTCGCGGAAGCGGTGGGCCCATTGGAAATCGTCCGCAAGAACCAGGTGAAGCAGGTATCTGTCGAAGCCAGCACCGCCGGAGTAGATCTGGCAACGGCCGTGGCCAGCCTGCGCACGACGCTTAACGATCTCGACCGCCCGGCCGGTTACGAGTTCGACTTCGGCGGGCAGGCCGAGCTGATGGCCGACATGCGACAGGCCGTCCTTGCCGTGCTCGCCTTCGCCGTGTTCTTCTCGTTCATTGTCCTGACCGTTCAATTCGACAGCCTCAAGCTCCCGGCCCTGATTCTGGGCAGTGCCCCGTTCTGTCTGTCCGGCCTCGTGTTCGGCCTGTACGTCTCTGGCCTGGCTTTCGGCGCGACCGTCCTCATCGGCGTCTTGGTGGTCATTGCGCTGACCGTCAACGACGGCGTGCTGTTGATGACGTTCGGCGAGGAACTGCGCCGGCGACACGGTGTGCCGGCTCGCGATGCTGTGCTTCAGGCCGCGAAGATTCGCCTACGCCCCCGGCTGATGACCACGATCACGACGATGATCGGCTTCGTACCCCTGGCGCTCAACCTGGGGGAAGGGGCGGACATGTTGCAACCGATGGCATTCGGAGCCATCGGCGGCTTGGCCACCGAGGCGGTCGTTGCCCTGTTCTTCATGCCCTGTTTATATGCCCTGTTCACGCGTAATCCGCGTCCGGAGCAGTTTGGCGGTCGGTAACCTGAACCGGATGGACCGGGCGAGCAACCGAGAACCGCCGGTGAGGCGGCCAACGTGAAAAACGCCTCAACGGTCGGTTCGGTGTGCACGATGTCGATGTCGCCAATCAGGCCGACTTCAGACAGCCCTGTCCGGCCGCCAGCAGCAGCGCGTGGCCGTCAACCGGGCGTTGGCCAACAAACCAGCAGTCGTCTTGGCCGACGAACCGAGCCCCGCCCTCGACAGTCTCCGTGGCCGGCAGGTCATAAAGCTGTTCCGCAAAATCGCCCACAACAACGACACACGCACGATCATCGCGCTCTGGATGTGTTCGACACTCTGTATGAGATGGAAATTGGCATCGTACGAATGACGGAGGGCGCCCCCGTCCACCCTGCGGTAGCCCGCTGCGAGCCAGACTCCGATGGGCAGCTGGACCGTGATTCGACAAGATACCCCCCAGTCCGCAACGTCCCAGGATGCTGGCTCCCAGCCAGCCTCCACAGCCAGACGACTGTCTGCTCGGTAGTATGGACGTCGTGCCCGTCGGCGGTCACTTGGCGTAGTGTTCTCCAGATGTTCGTAGTCCACGGGCCGCTCGGACGGGCCTCCAATTAGGGATGTGTTCGGGTTCTGGCCACTTCCGAGTGTTGGTCACTGGTCAGTCGCCACTTGGTGGTGACTTGTTATCGAGTTCTCAGTGACTTGCGACTCAGTTGTAATCCACGTTTTTGGCCGAAAAACGCGATATCAGTGTCTGCGCTATAATCACTTGCGGGCCGAGCACCGAATTCCCAAGCCGGACGTCATCGCCCCGTCATAGCGATTCAACCGCGCGAGTTTGGAGGCGGGGGGATCCGGCCCCGCCGCCCCCAAGCGGTACCGTGTTTCTGGCTCAGAAACGGCGCTCGTTTGGGCGCTGTTAGCACCCCATTTGAACCGCAGTTCCCGCAATCAGTTCCCGTAATGGGGGGTCAGCGGGATGTAAGTGCTTGTCAATAAAGCACTTCATGATTGGAGGCGGGGGGAATCGAATGTGATCAGGCACCCCGCCTCACGAGCTGGAAACGCCATAAACGCGGATTCTGCCGAGGTTTCGAGAAGCCCTACCTGACCACTCGTGACCATCGAGCACCGCAGAAGACCGATTCTGGTGAGTACTGTGTGAGTACCCCCGGGGCGGGGGGAGAGGCTCCCCCGCACTATCCCGCTGATGTTGGTCGGAAGAAGTGGCGGCGTGTCAGGAGCCGGTTCGGATAGCGCGCTGGATCAACTGATGCGGTCGCGTGACGACGGTGCCGGACTGACCGACTCGGCATCAGGTGACGTGCCCGAGAATGACCTGTCCCAAGGCCGCTCGCAAGTCTCCGACCCGCGCGATTCTGCCGAACTCATCGCCGACTGCTGGGAGTGGATCTTTCGGGAGCAACTCAACGCCTGGATGCGTGATCCGGAACCGTGGCCGCCGGAACTGACGCAGGAGATGTTCCGCGAGTGGTTCGATTGCAAAGTGTCCACGATGGTCTGGGACATGCTCAAGGGGAAGATCAAGTCGCAGTTCTAACGCAAGCTTGAGGGATCGCCCCGCGACCGGGCCGTTTGATATTAGGCTGAGTATTGGCACCCTACGGGAAGCCGGTCTCCCAAAGCTGTGGGACATTTCATTCTTGCGTGCCTTCCAATGCACCGCCGCCCTACTGCGTCATGCACGGTCCCGCCGGCCCATATGGACACCGATCCCGACCGCTATCGCCCCACACTCGGAACATGCACGCTTTATGCTCCCGCTCCAACTGTAGTTGTTCAAGCTGTATTTTGCCACAGTCCGGCCCCGGGCTGCCAATCCTCTCCTTAAGTATCTGTACCTGCACGCATGCAAAACTCTGCAGCTGCTTGAAGAAAACCCGGTCCTTTATCAGTTCGCACGTAATGGCGTCGTCCGGGATCCATTCCTGGCCGGCGTCACCCACATCACCTGAAGCGTGGATTCGATGTGCGCTTGTCGCGGTCGTCTTGCTGCGCCGCCTTGTTGGCTTAGCCGTCTTGTCGCCATCCTCCGGCTCTCGGGGCTGTCGCGGCGGCGGTGACTTCTTCTCAAACTGCGCGCAGCATTGTGCAGCCTGTCGCGCTACGCGTGCATCCTCGTGCTTTCCCAGCGCCTCGTAAGCCGCTGCCCAGCCCGCCCAGTTCGCATCGCACGTAAAGGCCGGGCAGCCCCGATCGGTAAGTCCCTCTGGGTCGATTCGATTCGCCGGATTGTTCGAACAATAGCCGTACAGATTAACGCCCCCTCGCATGCCAATCGGGTCGGGTTGCAGGAAGCGCCCGATGACCGGATCGTACGCACGGGCCCGATAGTGATACAGACCGGTTTCCGCGTCGAAATGCTGCCCCGTGAACAACCACGGGTTCCCCACCACGCTGGTACTCGCAGGTTGGCCATATACGTCGTAGCCGTACTGCTCTGCCAGGTGGCCCGTGGAATCCGTTAGCGCCACGACGCTGCCCAACGAATCCAAGTGGTAGTAGTAAGAGTCGTAGGTGTTGCTAGACCTCGGCTCAGGCACGTCCATCCGGACGGGCGCCCCCATTCCTCCGGTGTTGAGGTACCGTCGCACCAGCTGCCCGGTCGCATCGTACTCCGCTATCGGGCTCGGGCCGTCATACGTATAATCTCGCTCTTCGCCGTCGACGATGGTCTTCACGCGCAACCCGCGGGCATCAAATACGTACGTGACGGAATGATGCGGCGTTGTAGCGGCGACGAGGCGGTCCTGGGAGTCATACGAATAGCTGTTTACGCCGTCGCTCGTGAGGTTGCCGCTTCCGTCATACGCGTAAAGTACCCCACCAACATCCGTATACTGGTTCAAGGAGTTTACATGGTACGTCGTGGTCCCGTTACCCGTGACCGTTGCACGGTTTTGAGCCGCGTCGTAGTCGAACACCTTGTCCTCTAGCGTCCAGTAGTCGACACCCGTCAGCTGGTACGTCACGTCGTAATCGTATGCGGTCGCCGTGCCATTAACAGTCTTGGACAGCCGGGAACCAATGGCGTCGTGGGTGTAGGTGATGTTCACGCTTGACGGCTGACACTGATGCGACACCCCGACGATCCGGTCTGCATCGTCGTACGTGTATGTGCTAGACGTGCCGTTGGCGAAGCTGCTCCCTTCCTGGCGAGAAAGTGCATCATAGTCGTAATGCGCAATTATGGCGGGCTCAAGCAACTCGTCGGGGCCGTCGAATCCGATCACGAACACACTGAAATCGTCCGCGTCCACGTCGTCATCGCCGTCAAAGTCCACGCCGGCGCAACCGGGCGACGCAGGCGGACTTCCCTCACCGCTGAAACAAGCCTGAAACACGGCACAATCGGCCAGATCAACATCTGCATCACCGTCCACATCAGCAGCATGATGGGGTGGCGCTCGATCGGTCAGGTCAGTGAGGCGGTTCATCGCGTCGTAGCGGTAGCCAATGTGTGTCCCGTCCGGGTACGTGAGGCCTGTTCGATTGCCCACGACGTCGTAGTCGTAAGCGACGGTACGGCCAGCGGTGTCGGTTATTGCAGTTGGCCGACCCAACTCGTCGTATTGCCTCGAAATCGTGCCCGTCGCGTCTGCAATCGTGAGGACGCGTCCGACCAGGTCATACGTATACGTGACCGGGCTGTAATCCGGCCTTGTGACTGTCGACGGGCGGTTAAGCTGATCGTACCCGTACGTGATGACCTGCGCCCGTCGATTCGTAAACCCCGTCACATTGCCCGCGGCATCGTACGCGCGCATCTCAGTGGAATTATCAGGAAATATCGTGGTCATCAGTCGATCGAAGCCGTCATAGGAATACGTCGTCGTGTTGTTATTAGCGTCCGTCAGGCCGCTAAGATTGCCGTTTGCGTCATACGTGCGCTCCGTAACTTGAGTCAGCGCATCAATCGTCTGAACCAGCAGGCCTCGCTGGTCGTAGACCCGCGTGGACAGATTGTGCTCAGCATCCTCGACACCGGTGACGTTACCATTGTCGTCGTACGTGTACGTCGTGGTATGGCCCATGTCATCTATTACGGTCTCTACTTGATTGCGAGCTGTGTACGTATACGTCGTCGTCTGCCAGCCATCCGCTGCGTCGGGATTCTCGCGCTCCACCATAATGCGGTTGCCGTTCGCGTCATAGGTGTACTCTGTAAGGCAGTCCAGTGGGCAAATGGTCTGAACAAGACGGTTTTGCGCGTCATACACGAACGTCGTCGTATTTCCGTTCGGATCGGTGATGCTCGTGCGGTTGCCGACCGTGTCATACGCGTATTCCGTGATGCGCTCGGGCGTGCCACCGGCGTTCTCCGTTTCTCGAATCAGATAGCCGGTCGCCGGGGCGTAGTCGAAGGTCGTTACCTTGCCATCGGGGGCAGTGACCGACGTGACCTGACCGTGCGCGTTGTAGGTAAACGTCGTTACCGGCGTCCCAACATCAACGGTCGGTTGCGTGATGGAGAGCAAATTCCCGTTCACGGAATCATAATTGAACGTCGTCGTGTTGCCACGCGGGTCCGTCACCGACGTCACGGAGTTGAAGGTCGTATCATACGTGTAAGTCCAGACCACGTCTGGGTCATTCGATACCGGTGCCGCGATTCGGATACGCGTGAGCAGGTTTCCTTTACCGTCATGCACGAACTCCTCACTGTTGCCCCGAGGATGCACCATCCGGGCGACCTGCATATTGTCGGTATACTCGGTCTGACGGACGTACTCGGAGCGGTCCCCGGAGTCGGGTCGACCAGCAGATTCAGCGATCTGGTTCGGGTTACCTCCGGTATTGTGGCCAATCACGCGCTGGTTGCCCAGCGCGTCAGTCATTGTTGCCTCGCCCGACTCGGCGTCATAGTCGAGCACGCTTGTTCCGCCTCCGTAAACCTGGTTGATGACGCGCCCAACCGTGTCATACGTGTTGCTCAGGAACGTCTGGCCTTTTGCATCGGTGACCGTCGAGAGCCGATGTGCATCATAGGTGTACGTCGTAATGGTACCATTGGGAAATGCATCCGTAGCCGGTGCTGTTACACTGGTCAGGTCGTTCGTGGTCGGATCGTAACCGTACTGCCAGGTACGGCCGGCAAAATCAGTGATTTGCGACAGGAGCCCCTGAGGGTTGTAGGCAAAGTCCACCTGCCGGTTCGTCGCATCGGTGAGCGTTGCTGGGGGGCCGCCTGGGAATTGGTACGTGAAGGTCAGCGCGTTACCGTTTCTGTCCACAATGGCCATCAGGTCACCAGTAGCGTTGAACTCCATCCGCGTTTGGTGCTTGTCTGTGAGCGTGAAACTCCCGTCGGCGTCCTTCACCAATGTGTCGAAGCGACCCTGCGGGGTCTGGTAGGTGCCGGCGCCCAATGAGCGATATGGCCTGCTTCGACTTTGTCCGAGGTGCAGGCGAACGTCGCCATCATCAATCTCCTCGATTTTGAGGTTGATATTCAAATCCCAGCCGTGTCCGAAATGTGTATTGAACGCGGCAGCGTGGCTGCGGTACGTCCGCGCGATCACGATGGGGAGCCCGCGAGCGGGTATCATCACGTCGGTTTCAGTGGTCGTGTATTCTCCGGAATGCGTGTAGACGCCGTAAGCGCCGTCGACCGAGGCGTTGTTCTCAGGGGGCGGCGTGATGGGATAGATCGTACCCGGCTCGCCATCCCAGGGCCCGACCTCCGGTTGGGTTGGGACAATACCGCCCTCGGCTGAGACGTTGCTTGCGACCTTGCCCGAGATCTCAGAGGCCAAGACGGCGATCCGTCCTCCACCACCAGCGGCTTGGTTCTCCCACCCGTCCCCTCCATCCGATCGAATCCAACCGTCGCCCGTCAGCAGCGAAGCCGTCAGACGTATGCCGCCCCCGCTCCCGCCGGACCGGCCGTTGGCAGAGACCGTGCCGTGTATGGCGAGCGTTCCCAGGATGGTCATTCGGATGAAGCCGCCACCGGCAGCGTCAGCGCCACTGCCCATTTCGTTGGGCATCGTGACCGAACCGTATGACTGACCTCCACTTCCTCCGCTGTCACCGCCGGCGCCACCGTATCCGGCGCCATTCAAGCCCATGCCGGCCCCCGGTCCAGTGTGCGGTCCGTGACCCTTCTCGTCCGCCGAGACAGTGCCCCCCGGATCGATCATCACATCTCCGCTGACGTTGAGGTCGAACGCGTCAACTCCTTGGCTGTGCGTCACCTTCCCGCCCGATCCAACCACCAGCTCAGCGAGCGTGCCTATCGTGTCGAGCGTCAGCACGCTGCTCGACAGCACTTCCATCGCTGTGGCCTCCAAATGTCCGCCAGCCAAGACGTGCATGTCTGCATTGGATAACTCAAGTCTTCCACCGCCCGCCGCATTAACAGCGTCGATCGTGAGCGACGTATCCAGAATCTGCGTCTTGGCGCCCGATTGACCGCAGTTCGTGGCGAGGAGCGTGCCTCCCGAACCGGACAATGGCTGATCGAGAATGGTGCCGGCGCCACCGGCCTCTACTCCGGCTCCGCCACACGCCGAGAGGCTCCCGGTGTACGTGCCGTTCTGGTACGCAAGGCGGACCCTACCGCCGCCACCTCCTCCGCCGTTTCCGCTCGCGCCATCGCCACCGTTCGCCGAGATAAGGCCGCTGCCGCCAAGCGTGTCCGCTACCAGGTAGATGCTCCCGCCGGCTCCCCCGCCGCCGCCGAGTGCGGGATCGGCGCCTTGGCCGTCGGCGATGACTGAACCGTCGAGCACGATGCTCTCCGCCGTTAGCTGGACTGCCCCTCCACCGGCACCGCCTCCGGGCCCACCTCCGCCACTACCAGGCTCAATGGGTGAAACGACATCGCCGTATCCGGCGCCCCCCGTCAAGCCGGATGCCCCTTGTCCGCCACAGCCGCCGTGCCCGCCTCCGCCGTCAGGTTCGGTGCCTGCTCCGGGGCCCGTACCTTGAGGGTGACCATCTCCACTGGCGGACACGGTGCCGCCGGGGTCGATCAGCAGAGCGCCGATCAAGGATAGCTGCACACTCCCGGTACCGGTCGTAAGCAATCCGTTGTCGCCTACGTGCATACTCTCACAGTCGTACGGCTTATTCAGAGTGAACACGCCATTTGACAGTAGCTCGCAATGCACGCAGGGCAACGTACCAGTGGCGCTAAGTCGCAGCTCTCCACTAGCCGAGACTTCGATTTGTGTTAGCGTCGTTCCATCCAGACCGCTGATGGCAGCATCCACAATCAGGCTTCCGACGACGAAATCATCGTCGGCGGCCGGTGTGGTGGTAGTCTTAACGAACATCTCGGTGTCGGAAATCCGTACATCAGCCGCACCAGCGACGTGCGCACTGTCGAGCGTATAGGCTGTTATGGGAAGCGGCGTCGGTGCCCCATCGAATCCCCCATTGTCGATTCGGAGGTCGCCCCACGACTGCGCCGCGGACTTCACGTAAATCGTCCCGGCCCCGCCGTACTGGTAACCGTCGCCACCGCACGCCGAGACGCTCCCGCTGAAGTTGTTCGTGGTGTAGTAAAGCGCAATGCGGCCACCTGCGCCACCACCGCCCGCGTACTGCGCCACGCCAGCCGCGCCCCCGTCCGCCGAGATCACGCCCGCGCCCGCCAATGTGCCAGCACTGACGTGAAGACTCCCCCCGGCGCCACCTCCGCCACCGTATGTGTAGGCATTCGAGCCCTGGTGCCCCTTTGCGGATAACACGCCCTCTATCACCAGCGCGCCACTGACAATCAACCGGAACGCGCCACCACCCGCCCCCGCATCAGCAACGAGCTGCCCGTACGTATGGAATCCTCCGCTGCCGAAGTCACTTGGCGTCGCAATCGACCCATACGCGTCACCTCCCAGGCCGTAGTTCCCAAGTCCATCCCCTCCTTTGCCACCAAAACCACCGCCGCCTCCCACGTAACTCGCGCTCGTTCCGGCACCCGGTCCTTCGCCGGGCCTGTAGCCCTTCCCATCCGCCGAGATCGCCCCGCCCGCATCCACCGTCACATCACCCGTGATCGTCAGGTCGAAACCCGACACCTCCGCCGTGTGACTCACCATGCCACCACTGGCCACGTGCAGACTGCTGAACGTGGCCGCCCCATCCAGCAGGAACAACCCCCCATCCAGCAGCTCCACATGCGCCGCATCCAGCAGCCCACCAGCCTCCACCTGCACAATCCCGCCCGACGACGCCGCAATCGTGGATCCGCCACTGCCACCGCTGCCCACCGTCAACTCGCCCGCAACCGCCAGCCAGCCAGCATCACTCACCGTCAGCGTCTCAGGCGTCACGCTCACCGCGATCCCGTCCGGAACATGCAGGCGGCCCTGGTTGACCACGTCCAGCGCATCAAACGTGTAGCTCGGCTCCACCAGCGGCGTGTCCGCCCCGCCATGGTCGCAGTTATCCACCCGCAGATCCCCCCACGACTGCGCCGCGGACTTCACGTAAATCGTCCCGGCCCCGCCGTACTGGTAACCGTCGCCACCGCACGCCGAGACGCTCCCGCTGAAGTTGTTCGTGGTGTAGTAAAGCGCAATGCGGCCACCTGCACCACCGCCGCCCGCATACTGGTACTGCGGAATATCGGCGCCAGCACCACCCTCCGTCGAGATTACACCCGTGCCAGCCAGCGCCACCGCGCTGACGTAAATACTGCCGCCAGCACCGCCGCCACCGCCGTAGTAGTTGTAATCCGAACCCGCGTTCCCCTGCGCGGACAGCATACCCTCCACCAGCAACACCCCGCCAATCGTCAGTTGCAGTGCCCCGCCCCCCGCACCGTCCTCCGGTACCAGCGGCCCGTGAACGTGGTAACCACCACTGCCAAACGCTGTCGGCGCCGTTACCGCCCCGTAGGGGTCTCCCCCTGTGCCATTGTAACCCCCGCCGCCACGTCCCCCGTGACCAGCACCACCGCCACCACCAGCGCCACCGCCTCCAGAACCCGGTCCCGTGCTGGTTGGATACCCCTTGCCATCCGCCGAGATCGCTCCGCCCGCATCAACCGTCACATCCCCCGTCACCGTCAGGTCGAAACCCGACACCTCCGCCGTGTGACTCACCATGCCATCCGCCATCACCCACAAGCTGGCGAAGCTGTGCGCGCCGTCGATCGTCACGACGCAGCCATCGACAATGATGTCGTCGCCATCGTACGTGAAGTCGTCCGCTGTGATGTACGTGTCGGTTGTGAACGTCGTGGTCGCAAGCGCGTTTGCGGCCAAGATGCACGTAATCGCGAATGCCGTCAGGCAGAACGTCAGTGAAGACGAGAGTACGGCGGTGCCATTCTGAGACGCGCGCATCGGAGTTCCTCCGGATCTGCGGCTGGAAGTGGGATCAAACCAAGGGGAATGCGAAAGGCGGCGCGCACGCACCGGGTTACGCGGTCACGCCGCACACAGGGCTTCGAGCTCGGCTTGGAATTGCCCATGCGTTCCCCGCATCAACGGGTCAGACAGGAGAACTCGGTTGCCGCAAACACCGCGAATAAGCTGAGATTATCGCATCTATCGCGATTTCGCGAGGGGAAACTCGAGTACGGCGCGACCGCTCGACCTTGAGGACGAGCTCATGCGCTATGCTCTTGCGACTGAACCACTTACAGCGTCCGACATGGCTCATACGTCGCGTCCAACCGCTGACGAGCTTCACAGGTGCGCGTTGCCCGCGATGAGAGCCTGCGAGGGACGACGGCGCTCTTAGCGTCTCACAGCTGCCGGCATGGCACCGCGCGGAAGCGAGTGCAGGGGTGGCGAAAACTGGCCCAACCCAAAAAGCAGGTGTGTGTCGTTCGCCCACTGCAATGCCCGCCACTTCAGCTGGCAATCATCCCGGCGGCCGTGCAGGCGTGGGGAAGAGCAACCCCGCCCGGAGCCGCGGTCTGCAAGACCGCTGCACGGCTCCCGCAACTTCATGCCCGAACGCGAGATAACGGCCCTCCTGTTCCGGTGCTTGGGGGCATGATCGTGCCGGACACCTCGGCACAGGCGGGGGCCTCCGCCCTGTGCGTGATCAACGCCTCGCCGCTTTCTCGTCTGAATCCCGGATACGCCCGCAGAAAACCGCGTTGCGTCCGGACGGTTTTTTCGATTGCTCATGCCTCCCAACAGCGCACATCGCCCACAACGCGTGAGGATGCGGTTCGTTCAACGCACACGGTGCATCTGGTACTCCGCAGCTTCGGGGTGTCGGTGCGCGCGATAAGTCTCGACGCCATAGAATGCGGTCACGGATCGGTGAAGAAACGCTCACGCCGTTCGTCGTATGCAGAATCTCGCGGGGATGAGCTGTTGTTCGGCAGGGGACGGCGTCCCAGTGCTGTGCGCAAAGATCGGTGGACCAGCACACCCCGAGCCATGAACTCTCAGTTTCGCCAACTTCTGCCGCAAACGCAGACTCAGGGCCCATCAGTACCAGGGGGCGTCTTCTATATGCCCGGGATGCAATCGCTGGTAGGCACCGAGGAAGGCCTCCCGGCGCGCCTTGCGGTAATCCTCGATCAGTTGCATGATGCGTTGTTCCGTCTCCGGGATCAGCTCCAGGACACCGGGGTTGCGGGGCAGATCTTCGAGTCGTTTCTCCAGATAATCTTGCTCCCTCTCAATGTTGCGCCGGAACCTGCGCTCGCTCTTTTCCAGATAGCCCGGTGGAAACAGCGAGAATAGCCAGGGATCGTTCATCAAATCCGGCAATGCGGGGGCCGAGAGGTATAACCCGAGTGGGTCGACTCGGTTCACGGGGTTGTTCTTCACGTAACGATACAGTGCCGGATCATCCTGGTAGCCCACGGGATCCGGCTGGAGGAACCGGCCTATGGCGTGTCCATAAGCCCGGGCGCGGTAGTGATACAGCCCGGTTTCCGCATCCAGCCGCCGGCCGGTGAACAGGAACGGGTTTCCGAGCGTGCTCACCGCAGTCGGCGCGCCGTAAACACCGTAGCCGTACTGCTCCAGCAACGCGCCGGTGACGCCGCTGAGCGCGACGACGCTGCCGAGCGCGTCTGCGTGATAGCAGTAGCGCGCTATGTCCGGTCCGCCCGGCGTGACCGGCACATCCATCCGCAGTACCTCGTCGATGCTCACACCGTAGACGTAGCGCCGCACGAGCTGTCCGCCGCCGTCGTACTCGGCGATCACGCGGTTGCCGTCATACACAAACGTCGTGACGGTCCCATCAACGTCGCGGGCCAGACGCAGGTCCCGCGCGTCGCAGGTATAGGCCACGTTGTGCGCGGGCGTCGTGGCGGCGACCAGCCGGTTTTCCGAATCGTAGGCGTAGACGTTGGTGCCGTCGCTGGAGAGGTTGCCGCTGGCATCGTACGCGTAGGCGACACCGTCGACCGTCGTGTATTGGTTGAGGTTGTTGGATACATACGTGGTGGTGCCACCACCGACCACGGCGATCCGGTTGCCGACCGGGTCGTAGCTGTAGGTCGTATCGGTCAGCAGCGGATACTCAGCGCTGGTAAGTTGATAGATCAGGTCGTACCCATAGGTGCTGGTCCCTGTGTTGTCCGTTGCGGTCAGGCGGTTGCCGACTGCATCGTAGGTGTAGGTGAAGCTCAGCGCATCGGGCACGAACTGGTGGAACACGCTGGTCAGGCGGTCGGCATCGTCGTAGGTGTACGTTGTCTCCGTGCCGTTCGCGTGACTGGAAGCGATACGCCGCGACAGCGGGTCATACTCATACTCGACCACCCGCGTGTCGAACGGCGAGAGCGTGCTCGGCCCGCTCATCTGGCCGGTAAAGCTCGCGAAGTCGTCCCCATCCACGTCGTTATCGCCGTCATAGTCGCTGGTGGCGCACTCCGGCGCGGGCGGCACGTCCGGCCCGGTGAAGCAACCCTGGAAGGTGGCAAAATCAACCAGATCGCCATCACCGTCGCCGTCGAGATCTGTGGGCCAATCGGGTACCGGGTGGCCGATGCGCGTCAACCGGTTCATCGCATCGTACTCGTACACCAACTCCAGGCCGTCGGGGTAGGTCATGCCGATACGGTTACCCACCGGGTCGTACTCGTAGTCGATGGTGCGGCTGTTTGTGTCGGTGACCTGCACCAAGCGCCCCAGCTCGTCATATGAGTTGGTGGTCATGCCGGTCGCGTCCATTAACGTCGTCAGTCGGCCGACCAGATCGTA
This sequence comes from uncultured Planctomycetales bacterium, assembly GCA_964448675.1. Lineage (GTDB taxonomy): Bacteria > Planctomycetota > Phycisphaerae > UBA1845 > Fen-1342 > CAYUZU01. The sequence continues at coordinate 5,043 of CAYUZU010000048.1, read as the reverse complement.
TGTGTACGTCGCCAGACTGTAATCTGGCCGGTTCCGAGTGCTCACTCGGTTGAGCGGGTCGTACGAGTAGAGAATCGTCTGGGCCCGACGATTCGTGAGAGCCGTCAGGTTGCCCGCGGGACCATAGAGACGGACTTCCGTGGTACTGTCGGGGTAGGTCGTCGTCCAGCGGCGGCCGAACCCGTCCTGGGCGAACGTCGTGGTGTTCAGGCTGGCGTCGGTCAGGTAGGCCAACACACCGTTATCGTCGTAACCCAGCGCGGTCGTGCCGGCCAGCGCATCAACCGTCTCGTAAAGCAGGTCGCGCTCATCGTAGGTGTGACTAGTGGTGTGATGCTCGGCATCCTCGACCGCGACGAGATTGTTGTTCACGTCGTACGTATACGTCTTGACGTGCCCCAGGTCATCGGTCTCAGTCGCGATCTTCTCGCGGATCGTGTACGTGTAGGTCGTCGTCTGCCAGCCGTCGGCCGCCGCGGGGTTCTCGCGCTCCACCATGATGCGGTTGCCGTTGGCGTCATAGCTGTATCGCGTCACGTACCCGAGCGGCGACACCTCCTGCGTAAGTTGGTTCTGCTCGTTGTACGTGTAGGTCGTCGTATGGTTGTTGGCGTCGGTCACGCTGGTGCGGTTGCCGACGGCGTCGTACGTGTACGCGGTGACCGCAACCTGGCCCGGTGCGCCGCCGAAGTTGTCCGTCTGGCGGATCCGGTAGCCCGTGGCCGCGTCGTATTCGTACAGCGTGACCTTGCCCTCGGGGTCGGTCATCGTCTCGACCTGGCCATACGCGTTGTACGTGTACGTCGTCACCGGCGTCTGGCCGCCGACCTGGGGCTGCGTCGTGGACAACAGGTCGCCGGTGGCGGGGTCGTACTGGTGCGTCGTCACGTAGCCGCGCGGATCGGTGATGGTCTCGACGAAGTTGTAGGTCTCGTTGTAGGTGTAGGCCGTGACGAGATCGGGGTCGGAGAAGCCCGGGGCCGCGATCTGACGCAAGCTAAGCAGGTTGCCGCGGTTATCGTACGTCCGGATCTCACGGTCGCCGCGCGGGCGGTTGACCTCCGTGCCCTCCATGTCCGAGTTGTAGCCGTTCAGCGTCGTGTACGACGGCGGGTCGCCGGGCCGGATCCCCTGGGTGTAGAGGATCTGCTCGGTGGGATTGCCCGGACCATTGTGGCGAATCACGCGCTGGATGCCGCGGCCGTCGGTGATCGTCGTTTCGAGATTGTCGGCGTCGTAGTCGAATATGTAGGCATTCTCAGCGTGAGTCTGTGTGATCACACGACTGTAGCTGTCGTAGCCGTTCGTAAGGCAGGTTTGACCCTTGGGATCCGTGATCGACGTCAGGCGGTGATACTGGTCGTAGCCGTAGGTCGTCGTTGTGCCGGCGGGGAACTCCGGCGTGGCCGGTTCGGTGACACTGAGCAGGTCCGCCGCATTCTGGTCGTAGCTGTACGTCCACGTGCGACCGGCCCAGTCCGTGATGCTGGTGAGCAGGCCGCTGTCATCGTACGCGAACGTGATCTGCCGGCCGGTGGCGTCCGTGAGCGTTGCCGGACCGGCTCCTGGAGCGTCGTAGGTGAGCGTGATCATATTGCCGTTGCGGTCCACCGCCGCGACCAGATCGCCATTGGCGTCGAATTCCAGCCGGTCCTGGTGCTTGCCGGTGAGCGTGTAAGACCCGTCCGGGTTCCGGACGATCGTGCCGTACCGCCCCGGGCACCAGAACTCGTCGTCCCCGATCTCGTAGTACTGCAACTTGCGGTTTTCGCCCGTGTGCAACCAGAGTGTCCAAAGCTCGCCCTCTTCGAGCTTCTTGTTCACGTTGAGATCCCAGCCGTGGCCGAAGTGCGTGTTGACGGGCGCGCTGTGGCTGCTGTACGTGCGGCGGATGGAGATGGGCATTCCACGCGCGGGAATGCGAATGTCTTCGATCGTCGTAGAATACTCCCCGGAATGCGAGTAGACGATGTCCTCGCTGCCGCCCTCCTCAGTCCCGGCTCCGGCTCGTGAGGGGTTGTTCTCCGGCCGCGGAGCGTAGGGATAGATTGTCCCCGTGTAGCCGTAGCGGTAGCCCAAGCCGCCGGATACGCTGAGGTTCTGAATGATCTCGCCCGTAACCTCGGTCGCGTAGATGGCCATGCGACCACCGCCCCCACCCCCGCCAGCGGGACTGCCCGGCTCGACGGTTCCCGCGTCTCCACCGTTGGCGGTGATGAACCCCGTGCCGGTCAGGGCCTCGGCATTGATCAGGATGCTTCCACCGGCGCCGCCACCGGAGGCAGGGTGCTCGGCGTGCCCGCCGTTTGCGCTGACCCTGCCGTCCACGAGCAGCGTACCCTGCACCGTGATGCGAATGATGCCCCCGCCAGCGCCAGGGACATAGACAGTTGGCTCGTAGTAGTAGCCGCCGCCGCTGCCAAAGTCGTTCGGCGTCGTCACTGATCCGTAGGTCGTACCGCCAAGCGTCGGGTCGCCGCTGCCTGGCGGCCACCCTTCGCCACCGTACCCGCCGTACCCACCGCCTCCGGCGTACGCGACGTCGCCGGGAGCTCCGACCCCAGGACCCTCATTGCCGGGATAGCCCTTACCATCAGCGGCGATGGCACCGCCGGCGTCAACAGTCAAATCGCCCGTGGTCGTCAGGTTAAAGCCGCCCTCCTCCGCCGTGTGCGTCAGCAGGCCGCCGAAACCGATATGGACGCTGTTGAGCGTGATCGCGGTGTTCAGTGCTAACGTGCCCGCGTCCAGCACTTCCAGATCCGCGCAATCGAGACTGGCCCCGGCTTCCAGTGTGGCGAATGCGCTGCCACCGACATGCAGCGCGGAGCCTGTGCCAGCTCCTCCGCCGATGACGAGCCCACCGGCGATCGCAAGTGCGCCGTCGCCCGCAAGCGATAGCGTCTGCGCTGCGCTGCTAAGCGTGCACGCGCTGGGAACGATCAGCTCGGCGGCCCCGGAGATCTGCAGGTCGTCGAACGTGTACGCGGTTTCCACCAGCGTCGTAGCGGCCCCTGCGTTACCGCAGTTGTCGGCCAGCAGGAAGCCATTGGGCTGTGAGTCGGATTGCCGGTAGATCGTTCCCGCCCCGCCGAACTCGTAGCCGGTGCCGCCGCAAGCCTCGACGGTCCCGGAAAAACTCTCGGACGCGTAGTGAAGCGCGATGCGACCGCCGCCGCCACCGCCGCCGTCATCCCCTGGAGCCCCTCCGTTGCCGCCGTTCGCACTGATCACGCCGGATCCCGTCAGCACGTCCGTCGCAATGAAAACACTGCCGCCGGCCCCGCCACCTGCCGCGATATGCGTCGAATCACCGCCGTTGGCTGTCAAGCTGCCGTCCACAGTGAGTGTACCACCCACTGTGAGCCGGATGGCTCCACCACCGGCGCCGCCCAAGAGCGTCGAGTAGTTGCCGCCGCCGCTCCCGAGATCCAACGGCTCGGTCGCGGAACCGTAGGTTCCACCGCCCGGATGCGGCGGACCGCCGGGCGTTCCGTCACCGCCCTCTCCACCGTGACCGGCGCCGCTTGCGCGCCCGGCGTCTACGGGCGTACCGGCACCCGGTCCGGTCAAGGCAGGATAGCCCTTGCCGTCGACGGAGACGGCAGCGCCGGCATCAACCGTCACATCGCCCGTAATCGTCAGCTGCAAACCGGCAACTTCGGCCGTGTGTGTCACGGTGCCGGTGTTGATGACGGACAAGCTGGCGAAGCTGTGCGCGCCGTCGATCGTCACGACGCAACCGTCGACGATGATGTCGTCGCCGTCGTACGTGAAGTCGTCCGCCGCGATGTAGGCATCTTCGGTGAAGGTCTCGGCCCGGGCAGGACTGGCGGTTGCGACGACTATCGCGCAGAAACACAATACAAAGACAGCAAGAAAGCCGGTTTGCGGGCGTCGACGAGTATGCACGGCTGGCCTCCATGTCGCAGATGAGGAACCGCGAACTTAACGACCCCGCCAATGGAACTGCGTCGGGGCGCGGTCGCACCGCCATTCGCACAGCTGCTACGATTGTGACTCGGTTCAGGGGGCGCGCGACATGCCCCCTCACGGGGCCATTGTACCGCTTGGCATGTCGATCGAGAAGCGGATTTTCGGACCACAATAAACTTGAGATTCTGCCGGTTTGCGGCGTTCGCGCGCCTGGCCCGAGCGATCGACGGCGGTTTTGAGCAACGGCTCCGGTCCGTTTTACGAGCATCCTGAACGTGCTTCGGCCGCGAGCCGGTAGCACGATGTGATAGAGAACGGGGCGATGAGGAACCCATGCCCGGGAGCTGAGTTGCCTGCGCAGCCTCCGCGGCCTGATTGAGTCGAACGCTGGAGAGTCTTTCGGTGTTGGACCCGTAGGTTGTGGCCACTTGCGGGACCAGGAACGCGGTTTCCGCCGGCGGCTGGATCTCTACGCTGAGGGGCGATGGCGCGGACGCTGTTGACGCGGGCTGCCGAAGTCAGGTATTGCAGGTCGCGTAACTCGTTCATGCGAGTGGAATCGGGATCCGCGACGCGCGACCTTAAGTGGCGCACCTGCCGACCACGTATGAAGCGCCACGTCTTGCAGGCAACTTACGTAGCGTAGTTGCAATTCAGTAGCAAAACGCGGCCCGCGAGCCCGGGTTTTGGGGCGTCGGGAAGAGCACCCCCGGCCCCGCCGCGCGCTTGTTCTGCGGACTCTAAGCGCGGCGCTTCGCCCGCCGCCTGCCGGACAGCCGCCGTGACCTGACCTGTGGTTGATCACTGCAATATCACTACATTCTGACGATCGACGACGCGCGAGCGGTAGGCCGGAGGATGACTAAGTGCCTATCTCCGAGTCGCTAACGAGAACGGTGATGCCGAGAATTGGGTCTACGACCTCCGGGTTATGAGCATGATGAACGCGAAAACCGTAACTCCCGCTCATACCGGCACTTGCATGTAAGTCGTTTTCCCGCAGAGACGAAGCTAAGTCTGCATGTTGTGCATGTCGTGCATCTTGCGCACAAAACCATTGACGTTTTCACTACATTCGTCGGGGCAGTATACCGTCTTCGATGCCGC
>CAYUZU010000047.1:0-20452 GCA_964448675.1 uncultured Planctomycetales bacterium | reverse complement strand
AGTGCTGCTGCTGAAACGAGAAGCGAACGGCTGACACTTCGTGAAAGCCGTTCGCAAAATCGGGGCGACAAGCGTTGATAGTAAACCACCCCGCCGGAGGGCGTCCAATCGCGGCCTGAAGGCGGCCGGTGTGGTTGCCCCGGCGGTGCCCAACCCGCCCGTGTTCGCGTTCCGCTGGGGGCCGGGGGGCGTCGAGGACGCTCTATGACGACAGGTTTCGTCTTGGACGCGCCAAAAACAGCCTGCACTGACAGCGATCTGGTCTTCCGTAGGACCATGACGCGCGGGCGGCGCCGCGACGTCTGCTACCGCGGCCGGGCCTGCCAACGGATCTCAGCCTTATCCGGGAGGAGCGGGACCGAGGCCGTTACGTAGACCGTTGTGCCGTCCCTGCTCGACGGCGGGGCGCCGATCGAGAAGACCTGAGATTCGCCCGACTCCTGGATAATCACCTTGATCGGCCCCCGGTTCCACTCGCCGGACGTGATGTATCCCAGGCCGAACTCATCCAGCGTGTCAGACGAGGCTTCGAGCAACGCTGATACGAGGACACCCTGGTAGATGACGCGCTCTGGAGCAGGGGCGCTCGGCGTGATCAGTTGAAACGAAATCGCGCGGTCCCCCACATCCACAATCTCGGGGCGCATGCGCACGTGGTAGACGATGGGGTCCGCGACACAGCCGAAACACACGACGCCCATCAATGTCGCGACGAGAAGCCACACGACTTTGCAGGCCAAGTTCACGCCCAGCCCTCCATCTCTTGTATCACGCTGCGGATCGGTGCACCAGAACCGACATCGGCTCGATGGTCACCCGCGGCGCATCAAAACCTCACATGCAACGCGACGCAACGTCCCGTGTTCGGTTCGTGGAGCAACATGAGGCTGCCGCTATTCGATTCGCCCAGATCGAGAGCCTCGGGGTGCTCCAACGGTCGAATTCGCTTCCACGAGGAGTTTGCGAAGCTCGTCAAGCCCGGTCCGGCGAAGATGTCGAATGCCTGCGCCCAGCCCCCGCCGGCAGCTTGCCATCGTTTCACTTTGTCGCTGTCGGACAGAGACGGATGCGCCTGCACGAGTGCCTGAAATGCGCCCGCGTCTGCTGTGAACTCGATAATCAGCACGTGCTCACCTGGCCCGCCCACGTAGTGTCTCCAGATACGCACATCGTGAACGCCGTCCGGTGGCGCCATTTCGAACGCCTCGCGGAAGGCCCAATCCGGCTCGACACTGAGCAGCATCCCGGCGGCGACGCCGACTGCCGCCGCTACCGGTACACGCAGAATGAACCACGGTCGGATCGCGCACACAATGTAGTCAACCACCAATGCGGCTAGCACCGCCGGGATGATCACGAAGCACCAGTTGTTCGTGACAATCAACGCGCACGCCGCAGCGATCAGGACCGCCAGCAGGCGCACAGCCCCGGACGCGATTCGCCCGCGCCACGGCGGTCCAGGCTGCGACTCGGTGATCAAGGTGGATTCATCAGCGTCGGCCGTCATGCTCCGCTCTCATTCATCGTGCTGGACAGCGGCTTTCCGCACTCCGGACAGCGTCCGCTCACGTTGCCGGTCAGGTCGTAGCCACACCGCTGGCAGGAGCCCGGCGGTTGGCATATTCGAATGAAGCGCCGACAAAGGAGCAGCGCCACTGCGAAGGCGCCGAACGAACCGAGGAAGCCGGCACCGGCGTGAAACGGCGTGACGGCCACGATCCAGATCAGCGTGAGGCACAGAATCACGGGCAGACACGAGCGGAGTCGCCGGCGCCGCAGCACGAGGTACACGAAGGGCCACGCCAGCAGGCCGGCCAGGCCGGCGAAGATGGACATCACCGGTAGGACGAGTGGATCGGCGAACGGCGGCTGCCCGTGCGCCCCGTCCGTCAGGGGCAGGCTCAGCGTCATTGTAATGACGAACACGATGGCGAAAACGAACGCGCAAGCCTCGCTGACCAACAGGAGCTCGAGCCCGTTGTGATGTGGTTTCATCAAGTGATCGCCTCCCCGCACTCCGGACACCGGCCGCTCACATTGCCGGTAAGGTCGTAGCCGCAGCGCACGCAGCGGTCTCGATGAAGCCGGCGATCGACCTGCAAGCGCCCGGCAACGAACATCGCAACGATAACTGCCGATGAGAACAGAATAAGCGCCGCTGCGGTGATCTGCGTACAGCCCTGTGCATCTGACTCCGCCGCCGGACCCCTCTGGAAACCAAACGACCGCCCAAGCAGGCGGTCGCGGGTAAACCAAATCGGGGCGACAGGATTCGAACCTGCGACCTTCTGCACCCCATGCGCGGCTGAAACCGCACCGAAAAGCCAGAGAAGCCGTTGCTATACTAGAGTTTACAGCACCTTCGCACGCTTTGCAAGTGTACACACACAATCGCGGTTCTAGGCAGTAAAAACGCGGGTTCGGTTAAGGCGATCCGGTAGATACCGAGTGCTGCGCCGTTGGAGTGATTGGACCGGGTTGAACCGGCTGCACCGGGTTGCGGGCCGCACGCTCGGTGCGAAAACCCCCGCCGACGGGCTCAACTGACGCACATGAAATCGAGCGCCGCCGACGGGGTTCGGAAGGGACTTCGGAAGGGGGTTCGGAAGGGTCTCGTGTGGACTCAACCTACCATGAACCCAATGTCATTGTAACCGTGCGACCGGTTCGGGCCGCTTGATTAGCGCGCCGAAGTTCGCTTCGAGCATTTCGATCTGCCGCCGCGTCAACTGGTTCGCTTCCCGCTGCGCTTCGACCATATCCTGCCGCTGCATAATTGCGCGCTCATCACTCGTCCGTACGGTCACATTGGTCGTTGCCGTCGCATTGGCGATCCGGTTGAACGCTTGTGAGACCCCTTCGAAGCCACCGCCGATGCTGACTATCTTCTCCTCTATCGTGTCCAACAGGCCCAGCGCCATGTTGCTTGCGCGCTTGAATACCCGTTCGTCAATCAAGCCCGCCGACAGTAGCTCGCGAAGTTCACCCAACTTCTGCTCGTACTTCTCCATCGGCGTGAGCACCGATTGAATAACGTCCCGCGCTTTGGCCTGCGCGGTCGCAAATTCCGCCTCAGCCTTGGCTTGCGCCTCAGTGGCGCGTGACGCCGCGCGCTTCAGGTCGGTTAGCTCGCTCATCAGCCGTACGGCTTCCTCCATCTCAGCTTGCGTGGCGCCAGCCGCCGACAACGCCATGCGCATGACCATACCTTCAGATTCACCGAAGGTCTGCACCTCTTGGCGCAGCTTGTCCAGCATCCGCCGGACTTCCTCACCTTGCCGCTCGGTCGCCTCCGCTGCGCCGACTGCGGACAGCTTCGCGTCCCGAATCGCAATGGCGTAGCGCTCGGCTTGCTCCGCCACCTTGGCCGCCGTCAACGCGTTATCACCCTGCGCACCAGCCGCGTCCTTTTGCAACTTGGCAATCTGACTCAGGGTTTGCTGATACTCCTGCTCAATTTGAAGCCGCTGGCGCGCCGCGTCGTCCTGCGCTTCGAGTAGCTCAAGTTGATTCGCCAGCTTCGTCCGCAATTCGCCTTGCGCGGTGATTTGCTTGCTCAAGTCCTCGCCGATGGGCTTGATGATGTTGGCAATCGACTTGATGATTGCGTCCATATCGCTGAGGATTGGAATGCTCGTGGCCATGTGACTGGCGGCGGTTTCCCAAGCATCCTCACCTTTTCGCGACGCCTCGAAGTACTTCTCGGCCGCTTCGGCAATCCCGACAACTGCGCGCATGACCATAGCCACCGCCGCAATCGCGCCTGCGCCCATGCCCACTTGCGCGAATTTGTAGAAAGTCGAACCCTCGCCGAAACTCCGGTTCAAGCGCTCTACCGTACCCTCCATGCCCTGCATCGTGGCCTTGGTGCGATGTAGAACCTTATCAAGACCTTTCATGCTTCTCTGGAATTGATCGGCGTCGGCTACAATGTCGATCGTTGCTCTTGGGTTGGGCATTGTGTCGCCCTCCTACGCTTACTCGCGTTGGTGGTCGGCCAGCGCCGCGCTTAGCTTCGCGGGTGCCGTCGCGTTCTGCGCCGCGTCCTGCGCCAGTAGCGTGGTGATTCGCTCCAGCGTCAGCTTCGGGTGGTGCTTGCGGCACGAAAGGTGCAGCACCTTCGCGGTCCCGTCGTGCTCGGCCATGGCGCACGACAAGTACGGGTGCCCCATGCGGATCTTCGCACTCTCTTCGATGCCGCGCCAGATTAGCTCAACCTGTTCGTCCTGCCCAAGCTTCAGCGCCTTCACGCGCTGGCACACGTTGTGCATGTAGCGCTCGCGCGCCCAGTTTAATAACTCCGTCCACTCGGCGAAGCCAAACCGTTCGGCCGTGAAGGTCTCACCCGCCAATTCAAGGGTGGTGGTCTCATTCATATCGTTGGTCTTGGTCGTGTCGTTGGTCTCGGTCATGTCGTTGGTCTTGGTCGTGTCGTTGGTCTCACTGCTCATTGTGTTGTCCCTCACTGTATTGTCCCTCATTCGGCCGCTCGGCCGTACGTTGTTCAAGGTTGCCCCGCCTCAGCCGGCCGCCAAGGCGGGGCGCGTGCCGCGCGACTCGGGGAATGAGCCCGTCACCCGACACGGTGCGCCACACGGACGCAGATTCAGTTACACTCACGCGCTCGTGTTGCTCTCGGCCGCCTGCACGGTCGCTTCGGCCGCCTGCACGGCCACTTCGGCCGCTCGGTCGCGCATCATGCGACGCCGCAGAATCGCCTGTTCGACTTCAGACTCGCGCGCGTGGCGCCGCATTTGCTGTTCAGCGTCGCGCGTGTCTTGTGCGTGCATGGCCTGCAACGCCGCCAGAAACTCCGCCGGGGTCTGGCCGTCGGGCACCAGTCCGATGCCCACGTAACCCGGGGTCGTGGTCCGGGGTGAAGGTGAACCATCGGCGGGCACACTGGCGTGCGCCACGTCCGGCAACGCCTGCATGACCACTTCGCGCAGTTCGGGCAAGCTTTCACACTGCGCCAACCAATCAACACGCTCCGCCTTGCACCACGTCACGAACGCTGCAAACAGCTTGCGCGCCTCAGCCGTCAGGTCCGCATGCACCGCCAGCCGTTGCGCCGCGAACCGCTTGAACGCTAGTACGCGCTGTGGGGTCGCGCGGCGCCGCTTCTCCGCTTCCCGACGCTTGGCGATTTCTCTGGCGAGCCGCCGCTTCTCGTTCGCTTCGAGCAAGCGCAACTCCGATTCAAGCGACGACTGCGATACAAGCCGCGTAACGCGCTCGCAATCGGCTACACGCTGTTCGGCCGCGTACAGCCGATCGTTGATCCGGCCGATCAAGTCAACCAGTTGTTGCACCGACGGTTCGTTATGTGCGCCGCTGCGCGTGCTGCGCTCGTTTGGGCCGCTGGGGCCGCTGGGGCCGCTGTCGTTTCGGTTTGCCGTTGCGCCCATTGTCCAATCTCCTTTTGTCACCTTGCTGCCCGTGGTTGCCGTGGTTGCCGTAGTTGCCGTGCTGCCCGTGGTACGTCATGCCGCGCGAAAGCCCGACAACCTCGCGGTCGGTCGCTTCCGCCGCCGACTGTTTCAAGCCTTCGATGCTCGTCAGTACGTCGTCTGCTTCGATACGCTTGGTAACACCGATCAACTGCTTCAACTGCGCCAGCTTGAACCCGGTGAAAACCAAGTGCTGTTGCTCGTGCGTCGCCATAACTCACCTTTGTGCTCACCTCCGGTACTCACCTCCGGTACTCACCTTTGTGCTCACCTCCGGTACGCTTGCGCCGCCTTCGCTCGCGCCTCGCGTCGCTTGCGTGCGTCGCGGGCCAACACGCTCTCACCTTGCTTGCCCAGGTGCGCGCCCAAGTCCGCCAACCCCTGCCGTACCCACTCACGCGCCAACTCACGCGCCAACTCGTCCTCCTGCTCGCGGCGCCACGGTGAGCGCCTTGGTTGGGGTGCATGCGCGGGAATGTGCGCAAGATTTTCGTCGCCGGTGAGGTCCGCCATCGTCAACTGCGCGCTGAATCGCCCACCGCTGCGCGGGGTGCCCGGGGTGCCCCGGGTGCCCCGGGGAAATCCCAACGATTCGAACAACCGCCGCTCGGCTTCAACCGCCACCAGTTCCTTCGGGGGCCGCAGTTCGAGCCGCTTAATCATGCCCGCGTCGGCACCGTCGCGCAGCGCTTGCCGCTGACGCTCGGCGTACTGTTCGGGTGTCACCGGGGGCCTTTTGCCGATCGGGTACCGGTCGTAGCGCACCAGCTTCTCACGGGCTTTAAGCAACCACTGCACAAAGTCGCGCGTAGCCTGCTTCGCCCGCTTCGCTTGCTTCGGGTCCGCCATATCCGGCCCGGTGCGCCCGGTGCGCCCGGCACGCGGGTCACGCCCGTTGGGCGGGTCGGGCGGTTCGAAACGCTCAAGCCGCTGGTAGCGTTGCAGGGCCATACGTTCCAGTTGTTGGCGTTGCACAATGCCGCGTGCCTGTTCGTACTCGCGTCGTGAGACCGCCATACGACGGCCGTCGGAGCCCTGCAAAATCACTGTGTTGCTGCCTCGCCTGTTCATGTTCGCACCTCGCTGCCGTGTTGCCTCTTGACCCTGAAAACATCCCGTCTGTTTGACACGTCCCGTCTGTTTGACACGTCCCGTCCGATTGACGCGAACCGCTCGCGCAGGTCGGCACGCTCGTCGGCACTCAACTGGTGGCGCGGGTCGTGGCGCGGGTCGTGCGGCTTCGTCACAATGACCGTCGGCGTCGGCTGACTCTGCACGTACTCCACCAGTCGCACGGCCATGCACGCGTACCGCAGCGCGTCCAACGCGTGGTCGTTGCCGTCGCGCGGGGCTTCCTTCATCAGCCCACCGGGGCGGGGGTCCGACCAACAGTACGACTCCGCTTCCTCCGTGACGCCAATCGGCTTGCGACTGGCCACCATCGCCGCGTCCCGCTCCACTACACTGTCCCGAAACACCTGCAACCGGGGCTTGCCGTCGCGGCCAGGGCGCAACCGGGACTGCACCTCTTGAATCCCCACCAGTACCTCCTTTTGCGCTGGGAAGCTCGACACACCGCACCGCTCCAACACCGCCCGCTCCTGCGCCGCGTGGTCGCACACCGTGCCGATGATCGGCTCGCCGTCGCTGTAGCCCTTCACGATCGCCGCGTGGTCCTCCACCAACATGCAGGTGCGAATCCACTGGCGGTATACGTACAACGTTCCGTCCGGTGCGAGGGCCAGCCACAAGCACACGAACGCGTCCCGGTAGCCGAAGTCGATCGCCCGCAACCGGGGCCACTCCGAAGGAAGCTCGAACGGGTCGCATACGTGCTGGTCGCGGTCCCATGCGTCATACACCAGCCCTTCGGCCGCCGCCCACACACCTTCGAAGAACCGCTTACGCCGCACGCCCGTCAACGCCGCCAGCCGTTGCAGGTACTCGGCCGTGTTCGTCGGGTTGTCGGCGTGGGTGCTGGCCACGTACTGCATCTGCCCCCGGTCACACCGGATCTTCAACCAGTGCTGCGGGTGACTCGGGTTGCAGTCGGCAATCGCTTGGTGCCAAACAGCGCCGGTCTTGCGGTCCCGCAACCGACTGTTGCGCAGGCGGGTGAGTAGCTGCTCCCATTCGTCCTCCGTCACCTCCGTCGCTTCATTCACGAATAGCACGTCGTACTGGCTGCTCAAGATCCGGCTGATGTCGTCCAGCCCGCCCAGCACGATCTCAGAGCCGTTGGGGTAGTTGTACCGGCTGCGGTTGCTGCGGTCGGGGCCGCTCAGAATCGGCGAGCCCGGGGGCAACACGTCGCGCTCGTACGTCACCATGGCCGACTCACTCAACGCCCGCCGCGTCTTGCGGATCACCAAGGCCCGGATGCCGGGGTGAAGCTCACAAAGGGCGTTCACCTTCTCCAGCGCCGCGCGCGTCTTGCCCGTGCCGCTCGGGCCGCACACCAGCACCTCCGGGGCGCGGGTCTCGAACAGGTCACGCGCACCACCACGGGGCTCGTAGACGTGCGTTCCGGGCTCTGTGTTGGACGCTACGGCTTCGGTCATACGTCGGGCCCCACCGCTCACGCGTCCGGCCCCATCGGATCGACAGAGAGCGTTACAACGCAATCCTCATCGTCGTAACCCGCCGCCGACGCGCGGATGGTCTCGCTGTAGTCGCCTGCCGCCAACTCGGAGCCGTCAATCATCACGTCGAAGGGCGTACCGTCACCGCACGTTGCCGGGACCGTCAGCCACGACGCCCCGCCCACCTTCGCCAGCGTGATGTCACCCGCAACGCTTGGCTCACCTTCTACCGTCACGGCCACGGTGTAGCTTTGTGGCTGGCCGCACGGCTCGGGGCCCGCTTCCGCCTGCACGCTCTCCGGGGTGAACGCCCCGCCCGCGTGCCGCACGGTGCGCGAGAGCGCCGCCGGGGTGAAGTTCAAAGGATCGGCCACGTCGTTACCTCCCTATCAGAGTTCTGTAGCATCCGTGCCCGCCCATCGGGTCACGGCAAGACCGTCGATTCCAGCCCGTCAGAAGGGGTCCGGGGTGCCCGTCCGGTACATACCGACGCCCGCTGACGGGTGCGGGGCCGCAGGGCACACGGTAAAACCCTGCGGCTGCGTCGTTTACGAACAGGCCCCGGACCCATGACCGTCTGCGTGCGAGGGATACTCATAACTGCCCCTCATCGACGTTGACCACCACCTTGATTGCCGTCGCGTTGACGTGCGCACCCAGCGCTTGCTGATCGACCATGCCACCGAACACGCGCAGGTACTCGATTGCAGCCCGCAGACTGCCTCGCTTCATGTGCGTCACGAGTGTGTCGTACGCGAGGATTGCATGCTCCGTGTGAGCGTGCTTCGCCAACGCCTTGCTCATCCGATCCCGCACCGCGACCATCGGATGCCGCCCCGGGCCCGGCCGCGTACCCGGTAACCACCGCCCACGATCGTCGCGTAACACCGGTCGGTTTTCGTCCTCTGTCGTGCGCAACAGAGGGGCCACCCCCACCTCTTGATCCGTCGCAGTCTCTCGCATTCCTACGCACTCCGTCTTATCAGGTGGTACTAGGTGTTTCGGGCCGTCCAGGGGCCGTAGAGCCTCTGTATGCTCTTGGGTAGTACGCTCAGTACCCTCACCCACGCCGTCCGCGTTGCGTTCAATGGCGGGCCTGCTAGGGGCCTTCTCGGGCTTGCTGTGTTGCGGCACGGTCATGCTTGCACCGCGCGCCCGGAGCGGAAGGTGGGCCAACCCTCGAAAACAACGGCCCCGCCGCCCTCGGAGCATCGCGACGTGACCGAATCGCCAATCACGTCGGCCAATTGCGTCGGATCCACGTTGCCGCTGATGATGGTTGGGCGGCATTCGCCGTAGCGTTTATCGACCAGAGTGGCAAGCATCGCCCGCCCGTGCTCGCCGGCGACCAGTTCCGCGATTTCGTCGATGCATAGAAGCTGCGGGGCAGTCCACTCCGCGAGCCATGCACCCTCAGCATCGCCGCCGCCGTCGAAGCGCCGTTTCAGATCGGCGAGCAGTTCGCTGGCGTTGATGACTCGCGCCGGGCGGTCGTGTTCGATGGTTTGCCAAACGGCAACGGCCGAGGTTTGTGATTTCCCCAATCCGCGCTTCCCGATCGTGGCCAGCACCGAATCCCCGTGCTCCACAAACGCCCGGATTCGCCTTACCGCCTCCAGGTACTTGGGCGGGCCGCTGAGATCGTCCCAGTGCAGAAACCTCGCGTGACGACGGGCAATGCCGGACACGCGCCGCCGGTCAGCCCGACGCCGGGCCGCGTCACGATCGCCCTGCTCGCAGGTCCAGCAAGCCGCGTCCGGGAAGGGGTTGACGTAGGTCACCCCGCAACGCGGGCACCGATGCGAGCCGGTTCCGGTTGAGCCCAACGCCTTGGGCATGTCCAGCGGTTGCGGTTTTTTGCTGTTATCAGCCATTCAACACCTCCGGCACGACGTGCTCGCACAACCGGGGCCGTTCTCGTCGTCCGTTGGCTGCGCGATCTTGCGCGCGGTTCAGCCAATTTGTGATGAATCTCCGCCAAGATCGTTTGCGCGCTTTTAAGGGATTCGCCCCCAGCCATGCCGCCATCGCGGCAAACTCGCGATTCAGGTCAACGCTCGGGTACGCGGCGCGCCAGGAGTCCCGGTCGGCCTCGCTCACCCCGCGCCAGCCCGCGTCCGGGCTCCAGGTCAGCGGGTCCGGCTTGCGCGCGCGCTTCTTTGTTTGTATGTTAGTTTGGTCTGTTATTGGGCGCGTCAGATTCTGAGGCGCTTCTGTGTCAGAATTTGATACAGCGCGTGTCAGATCTTGAGGCGCTTCAGATCTTGAGGCGCAGTCAATCCTGACACAGTAATGAGCGCGCCGCCCCGGCGCGTGTTCGATGGCCAAAAGCCCCGCGCGAGACAGCTCCTGAAGCGCGCGGCGTGCCGAGTTCGTTGCGAGCCCACACGCCGCCGCGATTCCTCGGACGCCGGGCACCGCCAGCCCGCGCGCCTCGCGGTCGCGCAAAAATGCGAACACGACCTTCGACGCCGCCGTGAGGTCCGGGCGACGTGCGAGCGCTTCAGGAAGTTGCAGGAAACCAGGGGCCATCTTTACACGCCGCGCTCGATCAACTCCGCCTCGGCCGCTTCCGCTCGGCGATCCGGCGGATCGGGCACCCCCCCTTGGTGGTCTGCGTTCAAAGCCGCCAGGAACCGGCGAATCGCGGCGTCCGTCGTGAAGCGGCGGCCACCGACTTTAACGGTCTCCAGCCGTACACCCTGAATGCCGGACATCGCCCAGCGCCAACGCGTCGCGATATGAGGATTTCCGGGAATGCGCGCTCCGTTGAGCGGCACAAGAGTCTCTGCGTGGGGATCAATCATCGCACACCTCCGCAGGATTTCGCGAACCTCTCACCCTACGGGGCGCGGACCGGGCGCGGACCGCTTGAATTGGGCTTCAAGAGCTTGCAGAGGGGATAAAAAAAAAGCGGCGCGATCCGCAGATGGTCCGCGCCGCGTGTGATCCGCTCACGGGTGTGAATCGTTAAATGGTCCGACTGGTTCGGCTTGGGCTACTTGACGGCCGCTCGGCCTGCCCGCAGTTGTCGAAGCCAAGTGTCGCGGCTCGGCATCTTGTCGGCATACTCTCGGACTTGGGCATACGCTTCGTCCGGGGTCAGTTCGCGTCCGGCCTTGGCGCACGCCGCCTCGAATTGCTCATAAGCCCGCTTCTCAGATGGCTTGAGCGCCTTCCCTTGGCACCCTTGGCGCCCTTGGCCGCGTACGCCGGACGGTTGTTCGGGTACCTGTCTGCCGATCCGGACCCACCACGAGAAGTGCTCACGCCGGGCTTTCACCCACCGCTGTTCATCGGCGTCAAGTTCGCACCACGAGCGGTACCCATCGTCCGGGCCGAATGTAGAAACTTCCAGCTTGCCCGACTGCATCAGGGCGAGTGTTTCACCGAAGCCGACCGGCAGTTCAAACTGCGACCAGTACGGCCGCTCCGCGAGTTTGGCGATTGCTTCCGAGAGATTCATGTGCGACCTCCAGGGGGCTCGGCGCCGCAGGCGGGGTCGCACCGTCCGCCCACGGGCACCGAGCCGATAGCCGGGCGCTACCCGGCCATTCCATCATGGAACCATGATGATTCCATCATACTCCTTCTACCCAATCTTCTACCCGATCTTCTACCCGATCTTCAATGCGACCTGGGCGGCGGTTTCCGCGTCGGCTTCGGCATAGACCTGCGTGATGTCCGCGCGCTGGTGACCGAGTAGCACCTGACATGCCTCCAAGCCGTGCTCACGGCGCACGGTCGTCCCGAAATTATGCCGGAGTACATTCGGTGACCAGTGGTGCTCCTGCCGCCATGCCGCCCGCTGTTCATCCGTCAGCCCGTCGGGTGGCGGGAACGCCGCATCGCAACCACGCGCGACGGCGCGGGCGTAGCTCGTGGTGGTGTAGCACTCCTTCGGGCGGCGCTTCGGCTTGCGGCGCCGGTTGGTGCCCGGCCGGTTGCCCCAACGCCGGTCGGTCTTGCGCTCCTTCGTGGCGGCGGCGCGGCGCTCGGCTTCAGCCTCGCCCGGATTGAACAGGTACGCGTGAACGTCGGGCTTCAGCCACGCCCGGACGATCCGCTGGGCCTTCGGGCCGAGCATCACGGTGTGGGCAATATCGCGGTAGCCGGTCTTGTGATGCTGGGGCCGGTAGAGCCAGACCGGGCCGGTCATGTCGATGTCGCAGCCGCGCATGATGACCACCTCACCGGGGCGCATTCCCGTGCAGCGCTGCAACGAGATCATTGCCCACACCTGGGCCGAGACGTGCGGCTCCACCGCGTCAATCAGGGCGTCCGCGACGGGGCGGACAGGCTCCGGTTCGGGTGCGTCGGTACGGCCGCGTTTCAGGCCCTCGAAGCACGCCAGCGCCTGATGTACCGCAGGTGGAAGCATCTCTTTCGACACGCCCCACTTGAACAGGTGCTTGATGCGCGAGACGTAGCGGTTGACCGTCGGTCGGGAGAGCCCGTCGGCAATCAGACGTTGCTGGACAAGCTCCAGTTTGCGGGGGCCGAAATCGCGCGCCGCCGTCTTGGCGAAACTCTCACGAAGCGGCCGGAACGCGCGTTTGATGTTCCAAAGCTCCTTCTCGTTTGTCTGGCCGTGGTGGTCACGGTAGTAGCCCGTGGCCCATTTGAGGTACTCCAGGGCAAGCTCCGCCACGCTCAGCGGGGGGGCTTCGGGCTCGGCCGGACGACGGCCGCGTGCGACCCACTCATTGACAGCGGCGCGGTAGCGGTCCGCACTCTCGGGGGTGCCGTAGCGGCCGAGATAGATGTCCTTCCCGGACAGAGTGACGACGGCCTGAGCGCTCCGCTTGTGCAGGCGATAGCGCGGCTCTCCAGGAATACTCGGATCGGTGTTCTTGAGGGTTCTACGGGGCATGGTGCGACCTCCAGGGGGGCGAAATCCGGTACTTACCGAATCTGCCACTTCTCTGGCCGCACCGCCCGACGCAGGCGGGTACGCGTAAGTTACGCGTTCGGCAGGCTTTAGCTCATTCGGGGCGACAGGATTCGAACCTGCGACCTTCTGCACCCCATGCAGAGCGCGTCGGGTTCTATCTCAAGTGCCACTAACGACTTGCGCGCCGATGCGCAGTCCGGTTGCACTGAGCATTGCACCGCGCAGGCGGAATCGGGGCGACCTGGGGGCTTCGCCGCTGCAGTGCGGGCGGTCATGGCGCTGCCCGGGCTGAGTGACAGTGAGCGGGCGCAGGCGGTGCGGCTGCTGCTCGGCGACGGCGGGGGTAGCGAGTGAGCTGGGGACCACGAGAAACACGAATGCGGGCCCCTGGCTGGCCGTGGCGCCGCTGGGGCGTCCCGACCTACAGGGGCGGCGGCTGCGTGGCCGTGGCGGGCTTCTACGGCAGCGAGAATCGCAAGGGCGGCGAGAACTGCGAGAAAATCACGATCTTCACGGAGGATGATCGATGGCGCTAGAGCTTTGTCGGCCTGGGCGGTTTGGTGGGCTTCCCATTGGCGACCATGAATGCTCGCTCTCATTGTTCGGCTTGTGTAGCGTCCCCGCGGCTGTGGCGGCCGAGCTGCGCGACGTGGGCAAGGGTGTGTGATTCGCGGCGCGTGTGGCGCCGCCGGTTTCTGTAAGAGGAGATTCGAGCGATGAGCGAGACAGATTGGGCGAAAATGGACGTGGTCATTCAGGATGAAAACGGGCAGGAACTGCACCGGTTCAGGGGAAAGAGGCTGCACGGACATGACCACAACGGCTCCGTGTTCAAGTTGAGCACGCCGGACCAGCTGGCGGCGTTCGCGGCGGCACCGGGCGTGGACAAGCCGCACCCGCCGGATGAGGAAGCGGCGCGGCCGGTGGCGCTGATGTGGTGGAGTTGTTCGGGCTGGTGAAGCCCGTGACGCGCGGGCGGCCGGCTCGGCGCCGGCCGCCCGCTTTGGCGGAGATGAATCGTGGTTCTTAGGCCGAAAACGAGTGTTTCCGCTGGGGTCCTTCTGTACGGGGGTGGGGGTAGGGGCTTTGCCCGTGATATCGAGCGGGGGTTTTGTGCGCGCTGGAAAAGTTGCGCAGTAAGTAAGCGGCCGGGCTGGGGCCCGGATCATGAGCGAGCCTGGGCGCCGGGGGCGGTGGTGAGCAGCAGCAGACACGGTGGGCGGTGTGGTCGCGGCGGGTCTGACTCTCGGGTGTCCACCGCCTGGCACAACAGGCGCGCGAATAGACAATCCGGCGCTACCTGGTACGCTAGTTATGCAAGGCGGCGGCGGGGCGCAGACTGTGGCGTGGGTGGCGAGCTGGACGAGTGCCAGCCGCGCAGAGAAGACGGCAGGGGGAAGCGCGTAAGAAGGAAACGCAGCCGGCGCGCGGTGTGCCGGCCGACCTGGACGAGGAAGCGATGGAGATTGATACATGACGCAACACAAGAAGACGGCGCGGTTTCAGCTGGTGATGCGCGCCACGCGGCATTCGTGCGGGAGCGTGCTGCAGCGCGGCACGAAGATCGGCACGCTAGTGCTTGACGGCGCCGCGACGCCGCAGCAGGTGGAGCGGCTGCTCTCAGCGACGCTGCACGACCCGGGCCGCCCGGTGCCGCTGCGTGCCATAGAGGTGGGCGTTGGCTTCGCGACGCTGGAGGAGGCGATCGGGTTCTGTGAGAAAATCGCCGGCCGAACGATCCGCGACGCTAAGCTGTCTGGGCCGGGGCAAGTACAAACACTCATCGAGGATGCGACCAGGGCGACCAGGGCGAGCGGCGGCGACGCGGTGATTGAGCGCCGGCTGGAGGCCGCGCGGCGGCTGGTGGCGGAAGACTTCCGAACGCTGCTGGCCGATTCGACCGCCGAAACCGAAGAAGATCGCGCCGCTTATAAGCGGGCGGAGGCACGCGGCCAAGTTGGCCCGGGGCTGATGCCGGCCGGCGCGTAAACACTCTTCGTTCATCGCATCGCGGCGGGGCCGAACCGCCGCGGTCTCCTCACCGGCCCGCGTCGCGGCCGACGCGGCGCGGGCGGCTTTTCTTCGCGCAGGCGGCCGCGGCCGCACATCCTGGATCGCGTGGGTTTGCACGCGAAAACTACACATGCTAGACTTCACGTAACCCATTGGCGTGGAGGCACTTGCTATGAGCGACGCGGCGGCGGGTGGCGGCGGGTATGGGGCGGCAGTGGCGCGGCAGATCGGGACTTATCGGGAGGCGGCGGCCCGCTGGGCCGTCGATGCCGAGCTGCGCCGCGAATTTGGCGAGCGGGCGGCGTGGCTCGATTTTGCCGAGCAGGTGATCTACTGCGATCCGGCCGAGCCGGCCGAACCCCCCGAGCATGAGAAGCTGGAGCGGCTGCGCGGTGAGCTGGCCGCCCAGCGGCTCGACGTGAAAGCCGCCACAGCGGCGCTGGTGGTGGTCGCGCAAGGCCACGTCCACGATTTGCCGCAGCGGGTGGCGTCGCTGGTGCGCGACCGGGGCGTGATGGGGGCGGTGGAGCAGGCCGCCGCCGAGTTGGTGGCCGCGTTGCGTGGGCGGCGGGCGGCGCTGCTCGGCGAGCTGGACGTTCGCGGCGGCGCTGAGCGGCAGAATCTGGGGGAAGCGGGTTGAAACCGCGGCCCGCCGCGGCAGAATAATGCGCAGCGGGACGGTGCGCAGCGCGCCGACCTGCCCGGGCCCGCAACGGTGGCGTCTTTCCGTTCCGGCCCGGGCAGGGCTTGCCCGCGGAAAGGCGCATTCATGCTCGCAGACAAGCCAGAGCAGTGGCCGCTATTTCCATTCGGTTCAAACCCGCAGCTCGTGCAAGTGGTCGGTCGCGGGCGGTGGGCGCCGCCGGGTGGAACGTTTTCGTGCCCGGGCTACACCCGCGCGGGCGGCAAGCTCAGGCCGGCCGGCCCGATGCGGTGCTACGTCCCGCGGCCGGCGGAGTTGGCAGCACTGGAGGCGGCCGGGCTGGTGGCGCCCGGCGGGCGGCCGCGGTGGGAGCAGGTGCAGGCCGAGCTGGTGGCCGCGTTGCGTGGGCGGCGGGCGGCGCTGCTCGGCGAGCTGGACGTTCGCGGCGGCGCTGAGCGGCAGAATCTGGGGGAAGCGGGTTGAAACCGCGGCCCGCCGCGGCAGAATAATGCGCAGCGGGACGGTGCGCAGCGCGCCGACCTGCCCGGGCCCGCAACGGTGGCGTCTTTCCGTTCCGGCCCGGGCAGGGCTTGCCCGCGGAAAGGCGCATTCATGCTCGCAGACAAGCCAGAGCAGTGGCCGCTATTTCCATTCGGTTCAAACCCGCAGCTCGTGCAAGTGGTCGGTCGCGGGCGGTGGGCGCCGCCGGGTGGAACGTTTTCGTGCCCGGGCTACACCCGCGCGGGCGGCAAGCTCAGGCCGGCCGGCCCGATGCGGTGCTACGTCCCGCGGCCGGCGGAGTTGGCAGCACTGGAGGCGGCCGGGCTGGTGGCGCCCGGCGGGCGGCCGCGGTGGGAGCAGGTGCAGGCCGAGCTGGTCGCGCGCGGACACACCCAGGCCGACCTGGCAGCGCTGAGCGCGCCGGCAGTGGTGGCGCTGCTGCAGCGAACTGCAGCGGGGGCGGCTGCCGATGATCGCGGCGCGGAGCTGCTGGCGGCGTGGCGCAAGATGAATCTGCGGGTGCAGCGCGTGATCGCCATGCTGGCCAAGGATGGTGAAAGTGGCCGGCCGTGGACAAGTGAAGAGCTCGCCGACTGGATGAAAGTTGACCCCTCTGTGCTGCGCAAGCTACTGAGCGCCGCAGTCGGTGATGGCTGGCTGGCTTCGAGCAAGCGCGGTTACTGCCTGACCGAAGATGGCCAGCGACTCGCTGCTACGTCTGGAAGCTCCAACGCCAGCGCCGCCACGCGACGCGCTTAGGTCGGGATCACAGATGCGCCACAGATGCGCCACAGATGCGCCACAGATGCGCCACAGATGCGCGCCGCGTCCTGTGCTATGTTTTAGGTGTGAGCTGATCACTGGGATCAGCGGCGCCGAAAACTTAGCGGAACCATGATGATGAATGAGATGAAGGCGGGCGGCGGCGGGCCGGTGTTGCTTGACGTGAACCAGGTGGCGGCGTTGTTGGGGGTGAGCAGATCCCACGTTTTCCGGATGACAGACTCGGGGCAAATGCCGCGGCCCCTGCGGCTCGGATCGCTGGTGAAGTGGCGGCGTGCGGACCTTGACGACTGGCTGGCGGCTGGGGCGCCGCGTGTGAGCCGGCCTGGCGCCGGGGCGAGGGGATGACCGTGAGCGCAAAAAAACGGGCCGGCGGAGAGACCGGCCCCGAGACGACAAACGACAACAAAGAGTGTTCAGCGGAAATCCTAGCAGGGGTTCACTCGCAAGGCAACCGCAAAAACCTAGATCAGCCAGCCGCCTGGAAGGGTTGCGCAGTAAGTAAGTCGGCCGTTGCTGCAGAGCTCGGCCGGCTGCAGCGCGACAGCGCCCTGCTCGGGCACGTGGCCCGAAACGGTGCCCGGGTGGCCGAAGCGCAGGCGGCGCTGCTGCGGCTGGCGCTGCGAGACGGCACCACGACCACCGACCGCGTGCGCGCCGAGCTCGGGATTAGCGGGGGTAATCCCCGCTGGCTCGGGGCGGTGCCGCACGGGCTGCGGCGGGCCGGCCTGATCGAGAAGGCCGGCTACGCGGAGTGCACACGCCCGGAGGCGCACGGCCGGCCGGTGGGCGTGTGGCGCGTGCGCGACGAAGCGGCGGCGTGGGCGTGGTTGCGGCGGCACGCGGCGGCCGAGCCGGCGCCGGCCGGCGGCGCGGCGCCGAGGCAGCCGAGCTTGTTCCAGGAGGGGGTCTGAGCGTGGCCAGCACGAGCGGCACGGACGCCGCAGGACCTGCGCCGGGGACGTGGTTCCAGGTCCCCACTTGGTGGCTTTCGTCCCTGGCGGAGTTGGGGGCGGCGCATCTACGAGTCGGGCTCGCTCTCTGCTGGCGAGCCGATGCCGCTAAGCGCGCGCTTGCCGGCCAGGCGTCACTCGGCCGGGAGTGCGGACTCGACCCTGACTACGCCCGAAGGGTGGTCCGCGACCTCGAAGACCGGGGCATGCTGCGAATGGTCTGCCGCGGCGGCGGCCGACCCGGCAACGCGAAAGTGGTCGAAGTCGTCTTCGATGACCCCGAGGAAAACCGGCGCGCCGGCGCCGGTATTGAAGACCCGGCGAGCAATAGCGTCGAGGAAAACCGGCGCGCCGGCGCCGGTATTGAAGACCCGGCGAGCAATACCGGCGCGAATACCGGCGCGAATACCGGCGCGAATACCGGCGCGCCAGTACCCCCTAACTATACTAATCAGAAAACCAGAGTAACTAGACACCAAGACACTGAAAGAGAGCGACGCCAGCCCGCGGCCGTCCCCGCCGAATCCGCCGACGCCCGTCCAGCGGGAGACTTGGGATGTTCTTCATCTTCTAGGAGGAAGGACGCTGAATTTCTGAGGGGGAGGAATCAGAAGGATCTGATGCGGCTACTGGTCGGCGATGATCCCTGCGATTGGGCACGAGGGGCGGAGTTCTACGGGCGGCAGCGAGCAAGCACCCTGGCCGAATTGATCGCCGGACGCGCCGGGGCGGACGAGTCGCTGGCCGCGGCCGTCGGCCGACACGTCGAAGAGCATCCTGACCACGTGAACGCGGTGGTTGACGGCTGCCTGGCTAGTTGGCGGTCGGGAGAGGCGCGGGCGAATCCTAGCGCGCATCTTCGCACGTGCCTGAGGAGGGGCGGCGTGAAGCTCGAAGCGAAGGTGCCACGATGATACCCGACGAGTTTCGCAAGTTGGTCGCCAATCGCCGGGCGGCTGCGGCGTGGCGCGGCTCGAAGCGGACGCCGAAGCCGATCGACACGCGCGGCATCATCCCGGTCGCGAAGAGGGTTCCTCGCTGCGAGGTGCCCGAGGTGCGGCGCTGGGCCGGCTTCCGGCTCCTGACGGCCGTGCCGGGCATGACGGAATCAGAGGCGCACGAGCTGTCGGCCTGCGCCGCGTTCGATGACCTGCGCGACCTGCTGGACGACTTTCGGCACTTGGCGTGCCCCCCGAGCGATGCGGGGGCGTGGCTTCGGGAGCAGATTGAACCGGCGGCCGGGGGCTCATCCCCGGGGACGGGTTGACGGACGTCGCGGATTATGTGAGGATGCTCACATTATGGAAACACACACGACACTGACAAGCATTCTGCGGCGCTGCTTGCGTGACGCTGACTCGCTGCTGGGCGTGGCGAACGCGACCGGAGTACAGCGGGCGTCCTTGATCCGCTTCCGTGACGGCCGGCAGAGCTTGCGGCTAGAGTTTGCCGACGCATTGATTGCGCACTTTGGGGTGAAGATCACCGCGCCGCCGAAGCGGCGCGCGAAGAAGGGTGGTGCCTGATGGCGAGCTTGTACCGGAAGACGCTCAACCGCCCGGTGCCGAAAGACGCGACGATCGAAGACCGTAAGGGCGGCCCGGTGGCCGTATGGCGCGACCGGAACGGCAAGCGGCGAACGGCGCCGCTCGTGCTGGGCGATGACGGCCGGCCGAAGGTCGGCGCCGACGGCCGGCCGCTGATGCGAACGAAAAGCGCTACCGTGTACGCGAAGGTGGAGGGCATCGGCACGGATATTGCGACCGGGTGCCGCACGGAAACTGGCGCGCGGCAGGTGCTCGCCGAGCTCGTGCAACGCGCCGAGCATTTGCGGAGCGGTATTCTCTCGGCCAGCGAGGCGCGGTGTGCTGATCACCAACCCGTGCCCCTGGCCGAGCACTTCACCGCGTATGACGAGCACCTACAGGCGAAGGGCTGCACGCCTGCGCACCGGCGGAACACGCGCGACCGGCTGCACCGCGTCGCGGCGGACCTGGGGTGGTCGCGTTTGGGCGAGCTGGACCGCTCCGAGCTTGAGAGCTGGCAATTGCGGCGAGAGCGGGCGGGCAGCTCTGCGCGTACGCGCAACGCCTACGGCGCCGCTTGGGTGAGTTTCGCGAACTGGTGCCTTGAAACCCACCGCCTGACGGCCAACCCGTTCGCGCGACTACCCAAGGCGAGTGAGGCGGCAGACCCGCGCCGCAAGCGGCTCGGGCTCACCGAAGGGGAACTGTTGCGGCTGCTCGACGCGGCGCGGCGGCGACCGCTGGCGGACTACGGGCGGCCGAAGAAAGACAAACCGGGGATGAAGCCGCGCAGTCGCGCCACAAAGGCTGAGCGAGCGAAGCGCGACCACTGGGAAGCGGCACCGCTGACGCCGGACACGCTGGATGCGGCCGAAGCAGAAGCGCGCCGCCGGCTGAAAGAGAATCCCGAGTTGATCGCGCGGCTGGAGCAGCGCGGGCGCGACCGGGTGCAGCTCTACCGCTTTTTGGTGCTGACCGGGCTGCGGCTCAACGAGGCGCGCACGCTGCGAATCGGCGCGGCGGACCTGACGCCGGGCAATGCGTGGCTCTTTGTCGCGGCGGCCGACGCCAAGAGCCGACAGGCGGCCGAGCTGCCATTGCGGGAGG
>CAYUZU010000046.1:0-21115 GCA_964448675.1 uncultured Planctomycetales bacterium | reverse complement strand
AGATCGACCGTGAACACACCGTCGGCGACGGAATCGAGGATGACCTCGTACGCGTGTGGCTCCGGTGCGCCCGCTCGGCTGTCTGGGCCTCTCGGCATGTTGCATCGCCTCTTTCGCAACGACGAGGTTCCCACGCAGACGCGCCCGCCATTGCGGCCACCCGATTCTAAACCCGGGCCAAATCTCCCGCGAATGCAAAGCACAGTCGCCCACCGCTGCCGGATCGCCGGGGCGTGGCGCCGAAGGTTGAGGCCCCTTACGAGGCCGTGAGCGGCGTTTCGGGAAGAGCTCACCTGTCGACTGCTTCTCCGCCCGAAGCCCAAAGTGACCAACTCTGACTGGACGGCGGACCGAGTGACCAACTAATGACCAACTGCCGAAGCCTCGAACAGATCCTATTCACTTAAATGGTTCGATTGCAAAGGCTTACGGCCCAATCGAAGATAGGCCTCGGCACGACTGTCAGCTTACGGGGCAGGACGTCATGAATCGCCGTTCTTGGGCCAGAAATGCGGTTTCAGCAATAGGCGGGCTTAGGTGGCCGCTTCGCGCAGATACACGTAAAGTATTGCAGAATAGGAAGATAGCGGGCGATGGGATTCGAACCCACGACGTCCAGCTTGGGAACAGATCGCAGTCGGATCCTAAGCCCGGTACGGACAAGGACTAAGGCACTGCGGGGGCGAGGCTTAGCGACTGATCCCAGACTGCCCCCCGACCTGATTTCTGACCTGTTTCCACCATCGTTTTGACGCAAATCTGACGCAAATCCGATTGCGAACAACACCCAATCATGTCAACTGCATAAGCGGCGGATGGTTGTCCCCGCTCGCCCTCGCCACTCCGAGACCTGCTCAGGGTCGCATCTGTCATTGTCGCTGACTGCCCGGCGCGCTTCAAACTCGTCTGAGGTCGCGTCAGTACCTTGGACTCTGAGCCTCGTCACCGACCGATGGCGGAGACGCCACAGTGCATCACAATCTGAGGTGATGGAAATACATCGTCAAGGCCTCGAAGGCCGCCTCCAGGTTTGGTGTTGAGAGCCCTGCCTGTTGCGCCAGTGCTGGGAACTCAGATACCCACAAGGTGGGCGGGGCCGGCAGCGGATTGGGGACGACGTGCGTATTGCGACGCATGAACGTCTCGCGAATCGCGGCCGCAACCTCATCAGCATCAAGCTCGCCGCGCTCAATGAGCAGCACCATGTCGACAATATCCTTGACCCGCGTATTCTCGCGGTCATCCCACGCAAACGTGTAGGCGTGGAGCTTCTCGGCGAACTGCTGTGCCTTCGGGATCGCCAGCGCGCGGGCCGGCTCGACTCCGGCGAATCCCAGCAGGTCTTCGCCGACGAGGACCTCCGGCTCTCTGCCAACGTAGTCGCCAATCCCGAGATCGACGTGGAACCGACCAAAGACCTTGCCCACCAGCAGTGCCTCCACGGGGAACCGTGCCCCGCCTTCGGGGGCGCCGGGAAGCTCCCGACGAGCGGTCCCGATCCGGAACTCCAGGTGGTCCCCCAGATCGAGCGCGGCAGCTTCCTGAAGCAACTCGCGGACCTGCGCGAGATCGCTGCTTGATGCGGCCGTCAGGTCGACGTCACGCGTGGTTCGTGCTTTCGGGCGATACCGCAGCTCCATCGCGAAGCCGCCTTTCAGCACCCATGGCGGGTTCGGCTTGGCGAACAGGCGCGCTAGCAGCCGTTCGATGAGGAATTTGATCTGCATGTCCTGCACGGACAGGGCGCGCGATTTCGCTGCGGTCTTCAGCCGCATCATCAGCGCTTGCTTGAACGCCTCCGGATTGTCGTACTGCTTCACCATCACAACGATTCTGCCACGAGCTTAGCCAGTCGGCTGTGCGGGTCGGCCGCCTCCGCCGCCGCACGCAGCTTCGAGTGCACGATGAGTCCGCGTTCGAGGGCCTCGCGAACCGCACGCGCAAGCTGTTCGGTCGGCACCGCATCCTCCGAGGCGACATCCGTCAGCGTACGCAGCGGCGTCGTCACGCGAAAGGCGCCCCAAGCCACGCTGTCTGCCTCCTCCAAGTCCGCCTTGTGCAGCGTGCACTCCGGCGGAGCAGCGCGTCGAAACGATCGTGGCACGGTCAGGTGCACCTTGCCGGGCAGCATATCGCTCAGGCCATGCAGGCTGAGGGCGGACTCGTGCGAGACGACCGCCTGCGGAAGGTCATCCCGTCCCCGGCTCCAGAGCGTCAGACGGATCAGATCATCGTGCTCGCTTAGCGGAATCGTCGGGATTCGGTAAAGCCCGCGGCCGGCCCGCTCGAAGTTGCCGCGGTTCACGTGATACGTCAGGTGCGGGTAGACGTACCCCGCCTGCTCAGCCTGCTGGGCCGTGAAGTAGCCGCCTTGGGTGACGGCGACAGCGGTAAGCCGCTGCAGCGCTTGCTGGGCGTCTCGATACGACATGCGCACACCTTCAAATTATTTGAAGGTTTATGCGCCGACTGGCGCATTGTCAATGGGCAAGTGAAGCAGGCAACCAAGTTATCGCCCCATGCTGGGTGCCCTCTCCAGCGGGGCGAAAACGATCGGGGCTCTGGAGCCCCGTCACCACGCCGGCCCAGCGACGCAGCCCCTCGGTCACCGCCCGCTCGCCGCGCTCGTCCGGGTGAGTGACGTCTGACACGCCATCTGTCACGCTTTTTCGCAAAAAAACCTGACGACGCTGGCCCCGGCACCGACACTGCGAGCATGGCGAAGCGAGTTCGGAAAGTGCAGAAACCGCAGACCACCGCCGCCGTCGTGCGCCGCCGCATCGAGGCCGGCGGGGAGCGGCTGTGGCGGATTGAGGACTTCGGCGATCTCCCATTCAGCGCCGTCGCTCAGGCCCTGTCCCGTCTAGCCAGGTCGGGAGAGATCGAACGTCTCAGCAAAGGCGTGTACTACCGGGCTCGCCAAACTACGCTGGGCAGGAGCCGACCCAACCCAAGCGCGATCCAGAAGCTCGCCGAACGCCGCAAGACCATGTTTCCCGCCGGCGTGGCAGCCGCAAGCATGCTCGGATTCACGACGCAGACCGCCCGTCAGCAGGAACTGGCCACCAGCGCACTGAGTCTGCCTCGCAAGCTCGTGGGGCAGGACACTATCGTGCATGCGCGCCGCCCCGAGGCCTGGGCCAAGCTCTCCGAAATGGACGCGGCCCTGCTCGATTTCCTCCGCCGGGCGGGCCGCACCAGCGAGCTGTCGCCCGCGGAGACCGTGCGACGCACCCTGGAGTTACTGGCCGATGGGGACCGCTGGCGCCGACTGCTCGCGGTGGCCCGAACCGAGCCGCCCCGGGTGCGCGCCATGCTCGGGGCGCTGGGCGCAGAACTGGGACTACCCGCGCGCGAACTCAATACTCTGCGCAAATCGTTGAACCCGCTGTCGCGCTTCAATTTTGGCGCCTTCAGCGGGCTGGACCACGCCCGCGACTGGCAAGCAAAGGAGCGTCGCTGAGATGAGACTGTGCGAGCATCCTGACTTCGAGCAGGCCGTCCTGCGTGCCGCTGAGCACTTCGCGTCCCGGGGCTTGCGGCCCGCCATCATTGAGAAGGACTACTACGTGACGGAGGCGCTACGGGCCTTGGCCGAAGTTGCGGGCGAGCAGATCATCTTCAAGGGTGGTACGCGGCTATCGACTCGGTCACGGAGGTGCACCGGCTTGGACGAACAGCTCGCTTAGCTAATCGGCTGCCTTCAGGGCACCACCCGCTGCTGCAAGTTGCTGAGCGTTTCGGCAAATTCCGAATCCGGAGCAACGAGCTCCTGCGCTCGCTGAATCGCAGCAAGTGAAACCTCATGTTCTCCGCGGGCAAGCTGAATCTCCGCAATAAGTTTCAGTGTGTGAGGATCCCGACCGGCGCCCACGGCGTTGGCCTTCTCGGCGTAGACCAACGCCGAATCCAGCGCGGCGTCGCTGCCCCGAGCAGTCGTTCGCAGGCAGTCGGCGTAACCGCGGAGAACCAGAACGTCCGCATCTGCCAATTGGGCGAGCTCGCCATACGCCTCACAGGCGCTCTTCGCAAAGTTCGCCGCAAGCTCGTCCGCGCCCTGGGCCGTGGCCAAGCGCTCTTGATGTGTCAGGAGTCGAATCTGCAAGTAACGCCAGCGAAGCTGCGCATCGCCAGACGCGAGAGCGGCATCGATCAGCGCGCTCGCAGAAGCGAGACACTCAGCGCTGGCACCTGGATCGTCTGCGCCGAGCGCAACCGCGGCGCGCTCACACAGCAGACTACCGCAGAGGTAACGGAGCTCATCGTTTCCGGGCTCCAGCCGCCGGGCGCCTTCGAGCCGCTGCAATGCTTCATCCATCAGCCGCGCGGCTTCAGTCAAGTCTCCTTGGCGCCAAGCTACCCGCGACAAGTGGCGCAGCGCGATACCTACTGCGCGGCGGTAGCGCCGATTCTCGGGCGCGATTGCGAACGCCCGCCCGAGGTGCTCCCACGCCGCCCGCGCGCGTTCCCCCGCCTTGTTCGGCGCCCCGAGACGCCAGTATAAGTCACTGAGAATCGCATCGCATTCATACAAGCCATACAACGCGGTGTGATAGGCAGGATCCTCCGACAGCAGGTCCTTCGCCAAATCGGTGTAACGGTCGAAATGGCCACGCGTCGCTTCCAGGTCATTCCGTCGCGCAGCGTGAGCCCCGAGCCGCTGATGGCTCCAGGCGAGGTTGCTCTTGAAGCGTTGGTTACGCGGCGCTGCCGCCAACAGGCCTTCATCCAGTTCCAGTGCTTGTCGATAGTGGGACTCCGCGGCGTCCAAGTCACCAGTCGCCTTGTAGGAATCCCCAAGCTTCACCAGCCCGATTGACAGCGATCCCTGAAGGGCGAGGTCCGTGGGGAACCGGGTTGCGAGATCTTGCAACACCGTCAAGGCCAGCTTGCGCTTGGCACTGGCTTCGTCGACCTTGCCCTGCTCCATTGCGAGGTCACTCGCGGCCCACAGGGCGCGCACGTAGTCGCGGGCGACGTCGGGGTTGTCCTGATGCTGTTCGACGAACGGGAGGACTTTGTCGAGCAACTCCTGCCGCGTCTCCATCTTCCCGGTGACGTTACCCAGGTCGTCGATAACCCGGGAGAGCAGGAAGTGGGCCGTTTCCCGGGCGTTCTCATACTCACGCTGGGCGCGCTGTTCGGCCGCAACGACCCACACGAAGGCGGCGACGAAGACAATCAGTGTCGCCACTGCCCCCACAGTCGCGCCGCGGTGGCGGGCAGCTAGTTTGCGCAGCTGGTACGATAGGCTTAGTGGCCGCGCCAGGACGGCTTCGCCATGCAAGAAGCGCCGCAGGTCGGCCGCGAGCTCAGAGGCGGACTGATAGCGTTCGTCCGGCGCGTGGTTGAGCGCCTTCGCGGTGATCGTCTCGAGATCGCCCCGCAGGCTCGTGTCGATGCTGCCTAGTCGCGCAGGCGTGTCGCGGGTGATCCGCAGCGCCGCCGCGGCAATGGAGTCTTTGCGGACATCGTGGGGCAGCTTGCCGGTCAGTAACTCGTACAGCATCACACCCAAGGCATAGACATCGGAGCGTGTATCCAGGCTGCGGGCATGCTGCGCAAGCTGTTCCGGGCTGGTGTAGGGTAGTGTTCCCACAATCTGGCCCGTCCGCGTGTGCATGCTCTGTTCTGAGGCACTCTCGTGAATCGCCTTCGCGATGCCGAAGTCGATGATCTTGATGTGCGGGTCAGCGGGGGTGTTACCGACGAGGATGTTGGACGGCTTCAAGTCCCGGTGAATCACCCCCTTGCTGTGGGCGTGCTGGACCGCCTCGCAAACGCGGCACACGAGGTCTACGCGGGCGCGGTGGCCCAACTCGTACCGTGTGCAGAAGTCCGTGATCGGCGCCCCGTCGATGTATTCCATGACGAAATATGGACGGGCGTCCTCCGTCGTGCCCGCGTCGAACACGTGCGTGATCGCTGGGTGGTCCATGCTGGCGAGATGCTGGCGTTCGGCCTCGAAGCGGCGAATCACCTGCTGCGTCGCCACACCGGGTTTGAGCAGCTTGATCGCCACGCGGCGGCGCACCGGCGTTTCCTGCTCTGCGGCGTACACCCGTGCGAAGCCGCCTTCGCCGACCAGCGCTGCGACCCGATAAGGTCCAATCCGTTCGAGCTGCCGCTCCTCGTGTTCGGTGACGATCGACTCGACGGCCTCATCACGAAAGCCGTGGCCAAGCGCGGGAGACTCAAGAAAGTGGTCGCCGTCCTCCTCGGCGGCCAGCAACTCCCGGACTTCCTGCAGAACGGTGGCGTCGCCTCCGGTGACGCGCAGCAGGAATTCCGTCCGCTCGCCGCGGTCGAGTGCCCGCGCCGTGAGAAACAGCTCCCGAACACGTTCGGTCCGCTCAGGCCCCACCGCTTTGGCCCCCCTTGAGCCGCTTGTACAGCCACGCCTTGCCGAAGGTCCAGTGATTCGCCACCGAACGCGGGCTCACGTCGAGCACCTTTGCGATTTCGTCAACGGTAAGCCCGCCGAAATAGCGCAGTTCAACCGTTCGCGCTGCGCGCTCGTCCGCGCGGGCCAGGTCGTCCAGGGCCGTACTCAGGTCCAACACATCCACGCCCACCCCATCCGCCGCAGCGGCAATGTCGGGCGTTAGTGCGACTGGCCCCTTCCCGCCACCCCTTTTCACAGCGTTCCGCTGGCGGGCGTAGTCGACCAGCACCCGCCGGATGATCTCGGCCGCGAAGGCGAAGAAATGGGCCGGACTCTCCCAGTGCACGCCGGTCACCGGGCTGATTCGCAGGTACGCCTCATGTACCAGGGCCGTGGCCTGAAGCGTGTGCCCGGGACGCTCATTGCGCAGGTAGCTGCCGGCCAGGGCGCGCAGCTCGTCGTAGACCAGCTCCATAAGTCTTGTATTGGGCTGGGGTTGCCCGCCGAAGGTGACGGTCAGCTCGGAATCACGCGGTGGCTCCTTGGGCATCACTCTGATCCAGATTCTGGGGGCCCGGAGATTGCCGGGATTTGTTTGCAGGTTCCCAGGTCCATTCTCGCCAATTCGATTGGCGGAAACAAGGCGGCGTGGCGCCACGGACTTGCCGCCCGGGAAACCAGTGTTCCCCACCCAGCCACACAGCTTTGCCAGAGTGAACAGAACTTGGAGCGCATCATGAAACTCAGTTACAGGCCCATCAGCATGCTCGTAATCGCGTCAGCAGCACTGATCGGGACGCAGGCTTCGACCACGGCCGCTGAACTCGCCTGGATACCCCGTGACGTCGGTAGTGTCGCACCCGGCTCCCCCAGTCACAACGCTTCCGCGTACGACACAGCGCGTGGCGTCACTGTGCTCTTCATCGGATCGTCTACCTGGGAGTACGACGGCAATTGGTGGACGCTTCGAACAACAGAGGGACCATCGCCACGACAGCGATCTGCAATGGTCTACGACAGTCAGCGCGCCGTGTGTGTCCTTTTTGGCGGCGGGGAGATTATTGGCAGCACAATCTATCCCGTGGGAGAAACATGGGAATGGGATGGCCAGTCCTGGACGCAGCGTGTGTCCGACCAAAGCCCTACCCCGCGCTTCGGACACGCGATGAACTACGATGCCACACGAGGGGTCACCGTCCTTTTTGGGGGGTACGTGAGCGGTGGACTTATCGACGACACATGGGAATGGGATGGCGCCTCCTGGACACCTGCAGCCACGGGCGGTCCGGCTGCCGTCGAGGGCCACGCCATGGCTTTCGATAGCGCACGGGGCGTCTCGGTCCTCGTCGGCGGGAATACGACCGGCGGCGCTTTCGGCATGGCCACCGACCAGCACTGGGAGTGGGACGGTACGACTTGGACGGAGCGAATTTTGTCGCGACCCTCGGCTCGCTTCGGCCACACGGTTGTCTATGATGAGACTCGGCAGCGGATTGTCCTGACGGGTGGTGTGCCGGGAGGTGGGGGAAGTCCCCTTGATGAGACGTGGGAGTGGGATGGCAGCTCGTGGGCGCAAGCGTCGCCAACCACGACGCCGGGTTGGCGCTACGACCACACCATGGCCTACGATGTGCAGCGCGGCGTCTCCGTCCTGTTCGGCAATGCCAATGTGCCCGTAGATACATGGGAATGGAATGGCACAGAGTGGAGTTACGTTGCACCGCCCAGTCCGCTCCGTACGCGCGCCCTCCACGGCATGGCGTTCGACGCCGCCCGAGGGGTTTCGGTGTTGTTTGGTGGCAACACCGATGAGGGTCGCGACGGGGAAACATGGGAGTGGAATGGGCTCGCGTGGGCGCTTGTAACAACCGATGGGCCGCCGGCCATGACGTACACCCAAATGGTCTACGACACTGGGCGGGATGTTACAGTGCTTTTCGGCGGATGGGCCAGTAGTGGCTGGAGCAATGACCTCTGGGAATGGGCCGGGACGACCTGGACGCCGATAGCCGTGGTTGGACCGCCGGCCATGAGCCCGACTTTCAACACGATGACATACGATCGCGGGCGAAACCGTGCGGTGCTCGTCACGGCGGATGGCGGCGACAGCGCAACGTGGGAATACGACGGCGTCAACTGGACCTTGATGTCCGTCGCGGGGCCACCACGACGGTCTCGTGCAGCGGTCGCATATGATGCGATTCGCGGCGTGAGTGTTCTGTTTGGTGGGAGGGACCAATCGTACGAGTTTTCGAGCGAGACTTGGGAATGGGACGGCGTTACATGGACGTTTGTACCCGCCGCCGGACCCGCGGGCCGATGGGGGCACACGCTCGTGTTCGACGAGCAAGATGGCCGCATCATCCTGACGGGTGGCCACAACGACGACGGCTATCTCGGTGATACATGGGCGTGGGACGGTTCAGCGTGGTCGCTCCTGGCCGCGACAATTCCCGCCCGCCGGGGACATGCGGTGGTCTACGACGATAATCGCGATCGTGTCGTCCTGGTTGGTGGCGGTTCTGACATTGCGGTGTTTGGCGATACTTGGGAACTGGCCGTGCCAGGCGACTACGATGGCGATCGCGACGTGGATGGCGAGGACTTCGCGGCCTTTGCGTATTGCATGAGTGGTCCAGGCGTTTTCGTGGACGGCGACTGTCGATTACTCGATCTCAATGCTGACCGCGACGTTGATCTGGGCGAATTCGCTGTGATTCAGCGCGAATTTACTGGGGCGACACCGTGACCGCGATCCCATCCGTATGGCCGGTATCGGGCGCTGTGGGGCTGGTAAGATGGTGTTGTCAACCCCCGTCGAATTCACCGTTCTGGAGGGCAGGAACATGTCGAGTCGAGTAGTTCGGAAACATCGCACCCTTAACCGAGCACTCCCGCTGGTCGCGGTGCTGCTATTCACCGCCGGAGTCTTCGCGGACACTTGGTATGTGGACGACGATGCCCCCAATGACCCTGGACCGGGGGATCCGACGGTCAGCGATCCCAATGAGGACGGGTCCGCTGCCCATCCGTTTGACGCCATCCAAGAGGGTATGGATGCAGCCCAACCCGGCGACGAAGTCGTACTGGCTGATGGGACATACATGGGTGTCGGGAACCGTGACCTCGACTTTGGCGGCAAGGCCATCACGGTTCGAAGCGCCAATGGCGACCCCGGCGCTTGCATCATCGACTGTGAGAACAGTGGTCGTGGGTTCTATTTCCACAGCGGCGAAACGATGGCTTCTCGCGTTGACTCCCTTACCATCACAGCGGGACGCGTAACTGGCGCTACCCCTGGCTTCAGCCGAGGCGGGGCCGTCTACTGTACTGCGGCGAGTAGTCCGACGTTATTTAATTGCACAATATCAAACTGTTTTGCTGCTGGGACCTATTCGTATGGCGGCGGCGTTGCGTGTGACGACGGCAGCAATTTGCGGCTCCTCGCTTGTGTGCTTGAGGAGAACAGCGCGCAAGGCCTTGATGCATGGGGTGGGGCGTTATTCTGCAGCGGCAGCAGTCCCGTCCTGCTCTCGTGTCAGATTACCATGAACACAGTCGACGCGGAACGCACGGCCGTTGGCGGTGGAGTGGCGTGCACCACTGACTGCGCGGCCACATTCATCAACTGTGATATCTCTAATAATACTGCCGTTTACGCCGAGTTGAGCCCAGCTAGTGGCGGTGGGCTATATTGTCAATCGAACAGCACCCCACAACTCATCAACTGCTCCATTACGACGAACACAGCACAATACAGGGGCGGTGCCGTATTCTGCGCAAACAGTAACCCCACGCTATATGGCTGCACCCTTGCCGCCAATGCGACGGGAAATGACCTGGGCGCGATATACTGCTATCAAAGTAACCCAGTGTTCCACGACTGCATCTTGTGGAACAGCGATTCAATAGAGTTGGACGTACAAAGCGGCGCACCGATCTTGTCGTACTGCGATGTCCAGGGCGGTTGGACAGGAGGCGGCACGAACAACATCGACGCCGACCCGCTCTTTGTCGACCCCGATGGACCCGACAATGACCCTGACACGTGGGACGACAATGACTTTCGCTTGTCCAGCAGTTCGCCTTGCATCGATGCTGCGGACAACACTGTAGTTCCGGCTGACTTGCTTGACCTCGACGACGACGGCAACACGTCCGAACCAATTCCCTTTGACCTCGATGGCAATCCGAGGTTCGTGGATGACCCTAACAGGCCGGACACCGGCAACGGCACTCCCCCTATCGTGGACATGGGAGCGTACGAATTCCAGGCAGAGGCATCGGCATCGCACATTTACGTCGACGACGATGCGCCAAACGACCCCGGCCCCGGCGACCCGGCTGT
The DNA here is from genome assembly GCA_964448675.1 of uncultured Planctomycetales bacterium. Lineage (GTDB taxonomy): Bacteria > Planctomycetota > Phycisphaerae > UBA1845 > Fen-1342 > CAYUZU01. The sequence goes on along the minus strand of CAYUZU010000046.1, from coordinate 10,382 downwards.
CAGCGATCCCAATGAGGACGGTTCTACCGCCCACCCGTTCGATACCATCCAGGAGGGCATCGATGCGGCCCAGACCGGTGACGAGGTCTTGCTGGCTGACGGGACTTACATCGGGGAAGGGAACCGAGATCTTCGATATGATGGTAAAGCAATTGTCGTGCGTTCCATGAACGATGAACCGACGAGCTGCGTGCTCGACGTTAGTAGTGGTGAGCGCGGATTTTCATTCAACACTGGGGAGGGTCCTGCAAGCGTCCTGCGCGGCCTGACCATCGCGAATGCCACGAACTTTCACGGCGACGGTGCCGGAATCTGGTGCTGGAACAGCAGCCCGACGATCATCAACTGCCATTTCATTAACTGCGAAGCTTCTCTCGGCTTCGACGGTGACGTCTGGTCGGGAGGCGGGCTAGCGTCCGAGTTCGGCGGAACTCCGACTATCGTGCAGTGCCGCTTCGAGGATTGCCGCGGGCTAGCGGATGGTGGAGCGCTCTACCTATTGGGTGACGGGGCGACTGTTGTCGGATGTGATTTCGTTGGTAACGACGCCTTCGGCGTCGGCGGTGGCGGACGGGGCGGAGCTGTTTACGTGCGCACAGCGACGTTTGTTCACTGCCGATTCGCCAGCAACAATGCCACTGAGAGCGGCAGCGCCCTACATATCACGGGCGACGCTGAACTTCACGGATCGACGTTAACCCAGAATGGCGTCGCCCCTATCACGCTAGTCGAAACCAGTTCTTCTCCCTCGCTCTCGATTCTGAACAGTATCATCTGGGATGGTCCGGACTGGCTGTTAATCAACGGCGCCGCTACGGTAGCTGCTCAATACTGCGACATTCAGGGTGGCTACGCCGGCATTGGCAACATTGATTTCGACCCACTGTTCGTCGACCCCGACGGACCGGACGGCGATCCAAACACCTGGGAGGACAATGATCTTCGTCTGGCCGGCGGATCACCTTGTATCGATGCTGCGGACAACACAGCAGTACCACCCGACACGCTCGACCTTGACGACGACGGCGACACGACAGAGCCGATGCCGCTTGACTTAGATGGCGCCGCGCGTTTCGTCGACGACCCCGACACTCCGGATACTGGTAATCCAGGACCGCCGGGGCCCATTGTGGACATGGGCGCATACGAGTTTCAGGGTGGCCCGCCACCACCTCGAATCTACGTTGATGACGACGCCCCGTTGGGTGGCGATGGATCATCGTGGACCTCGCCGCTCCGCCATCTCCAAGATGCCCTCACGCTCGCCACTCCTGGGACCGAAATCCGTATTGCCGGTGGCACGTATACACCCGATCTGGACGAGGCCGGCAGCGTTACTCCCGGCGATCGCGATGCCTCATTCAACGTAGGCAACGGGGCTTCGCTGATGGGGGGATTCGCAGGGCTCGCCGATCCCAACGCCCCCGATGCCCGCGACCTCATCGCGTACGAGACCGTGCTTTCCGGTGATTTGGTCGGCGATGACGGGCCGGACTTCGCAAATACCGGAGAGAACAGCTATCACGTGATGACGACGCTCGGCGTTACCGGAGTTTCCCTGGACGGCCTCACGATCGCCAGCGGCAATACCGCCGGCGTCACGGCCCATGACAGCGGGGCCGGCTTGCGCGACGCCGGCTCCGAAGCCACGTACATCGATTGCACATTTCGCGACCATCAAGCCTGGCTTGGTGCTGCAGTTTACACCGACAATGGTACCATGGTGTTAACGCGTTGCAGGTTTGAGCACAATTCCGCTGGGCGGGACGCTGGTGCCTTTTATTGCAGGTTATCCGCGCCCCAGTTCAACGAGTGCACCTTCGAGGAGAACACTGCCGGTCTTTATGGAGGTGCCATTCGAATCATCAACAATTCTGCACCGAGTTTCTTCAATTGCACCTTCATTGGTAATTCGTCCTTCAACGGAGGAGCCATCAATTGCTGGGACGATTGTGCGCCCATGTTTACGAGTTGCACCTTCCAAGCCAACGAGGTTTCCGAGCACGGCGGCGGTGTGTCGATCGGAGGCTCAATCAGTGCTGAGTTCTCTACCTGTCAATTCATCGGCAACATCGCCGCTGACAGTGGCGGCGGCGCAATCGTCACATCTCCTGCTGTATTCGATCAGTGCAACTTCCAGCAGAACTCCGCCCAGCACGGTGGCGGACTGGACGGAACAACTGGAACACAGGTTACGAACAGCACGTTTCTCCTCAACCAGGCCTCTCTCGAGGGTGGCGGCGTGAAGGCAGGCGCGGGCATCGTGGTCGACAACATAACCGCAACACAGAATGTTGCCGTGCGGGGCGGCGGGGTGTTCCTACACGGTTCGCCGAATGCCACAATCACCAATAGCACATTCAGCGAGAACTTCGCCATCGACTCCGGCGGCGGACTGCACACCTGGGGTAACGACGCCCAGATTACCGATTGCACGTTTGAGAACAACCAAGCCGACCGCGCCGGCGGACTCGCCTGCAATAACGGTGGTGATGCCACCATCGAAACCTGCACATTCGTCGGCAACTCATCGAACAGCCGCGGCGGCGGTGTCGGCTGCATCAACGTAAGCCGGCCGACGCTTATCGACTGCACATTTGTCGGGAACTCGACACAGGACAACGGTGGCGGCTTCTATACGGAGAATCAGGGCGGCCCCACGCTTACCGGCTGTTCGTTTACGCAGAATGTAGCTGCCGGCGATGGCGGCGGTGCCTACGTTGCTGGCTCGACCAATCCTCCGGTTCTTACTGAATGTGTATTTGCCGACAACGACGCACTCTTTGGTGGCGGGCTCAGCGTTTGGGGTGACACAGCCGTGGTCACCGACTGCATCTTCAAACGCAATACAGCCTCCGAAAACGGGGGCGGCGTTCGTCATGTTAATGGGGGTGACCTCACCTTCAACGGTTGCACCTTCTCCCTGAACCAGGCGAACGAGGGCGGGGGCTATGACGGGGCGAGCGTTGGGCAAGTGCTCTTTGAGAATTGCCTGGTGGTGGCGAATTCGGCGGACGCCGACGGCGGCGGGCTAAGACCCTGCAACCTGACGAGCTTCGAGATGCGCGGCTGCACGGTCGCAGATAACGTCACGTCCGGCTCGACCGGTGGACTGCGATTGGCATGCAACTACACGAATCCACCTGACATTTCAGACTCGGTTTTCTGGAGAAATAGCGGGGACCAGCTCACTGGACCGGCTTCCACTGTGGTTTCGTATTGCGATATTGAGGGCGGCTGGGGAGGGGCCGGCACGGGCAACATCGACGCCGCCCCGCTGTTCGCCGGTGGCCCGCTGGGGTGCTACTACCTCAGCCACACGGCCGCCGGGCAGCCGTTCGACAGCCCCTGCCTCGACGCGGGCAGTGACACGGCTGCGAATCTCGGCCTCGATACGCTCACGACACGCCGCGACGAAGCCGGCGACGGCGGCCTGGTCGACATGGGCTATCACTACCCGATCACGGGCACCCCGTACCTGCCCGGCGACGCGGACCACGACGGGGATATCGACATGGACGACTTCGAGATCATCGCTCCCGCCATGACCGGCCCGGGGCCCTGGCCGGCCGGCACGCTCGCCGGCTGCGCCACGGCGGGAGACATCGACGACGATGGCGATCTCGATTTGATCGACTTCGCCGAGTTTCAGGCGGCATACACGGGGCCAATGCCGTGAGATCACCCCGGAACGCGCAAATGAACGCTGGACGCTGGGCAATGCTGATCGCGGCCGGCGTGTTTACGCTGGCACTTGCGTCGGCACGCGCGATTCCTGCTCAGGGCGATGCCACGGGCACGTCGCGCGACATCATTCCCGGCGACATGAACGACGATGGGGTCGTTGACGTCCTCGATTTCCCACTGTTCGTCGACTGCATGCACGGCCCCGAGGTGCCGGAGGTGTCGCCGCCCTGCGCTCGCGGCCACTTCGATCTCGATCCGGACATCGACCTGCACGATGTCGCCGGTTTTCAGGAGGCGTTTATGGCGGTTCCCTGACTGGCTGCCTGGGACCAAACTAAGCTTTAACGTGCCGAGAGTGCCGCCATCCGATCGTTCGCCCGAATGAGGATGTGCGTGCGCCCCTGACGCTCGCTGCGAAGATAGCTTCCGGCCAGAGCGCGGAGCTCGTCGTACACCAACTCCATAAGTTTCGTGTTGGGCTGGGTTTGGCCATTGAAGGTGACGGTCAGCTCGGATTCGTGCGGCGGCTCTTTGGGCATCATTCTGATCCGGATTCTGGGGCCCCGAAAATCGTCGGGATTTGTTTGCAGGTTCCCAAGCCCATTTTCGCCAATTCGATTGGCGGAAACAACCCGACAAGGGCGCAAGCCGGCGCTGCGGGTCTGGTAAGATGGCGTTGTCAACCCCCGTCGAATTCACCGTTCTGGAGGGCAGGAACATGTCGAGTCGAGTAGTTCGGAAACATCGCACCCTTAACCGAGCACTCCCGCTGGTCGCGGTGCTGCTATTCACCGCCGGAGTCTTCGCGGACACTTGGTATGTGGACGACGATGCCCCCAATGACCCTGGACCGGGGGATCCGACGGTCAGCGATCCCAATGAGGACGGGTCCGCTGCCCATCCGTTTGACGCCATCCAAGAGGGTATGGATGCAGCCCAACCCGGCGACGAAGTCGTACTGGCTGATGGGACATACATGGGTGTCGGGAACCGTGACCTCGACTTTGGCGGCAAGGCCATCACGGTTCGAAGCGCCAATGGCGACCCCGGCGCTTGCATCATCGACTGTGAGAACAGTGGTCGTGGGTTCTATTTCCACAGCGGCGAAGGAACGGGCAGTACCCTCGTCGGGCTGACCATCACGAACGGAAACGCCCCGTGGAATCCAGGCGCTTCAAATGGCGGTGCGGTGTATTGCACCCAGAGCATCCCAACTCTCACTGACTGTAGAATCAGCGGGAATAGGGCCGCCAACGGCGGTGGCATCTTCTGCGACTCCTCCGGCGACGCGACGCTCGACAACTGCACCATCAACGAGAACACCGCGGACGAAAACGGGGGGGGCATGTACTGCACCTCGAGCGACCCTACACTGACGGGCTGCATCATCAGCGGCAATCTAGCTAGTGGCCAGTACAATCCCGGGGAGGACGACGGGGGTGGCGTCTACTGTGACCACAGCAGCCCAACTCTGAGTGACTGCGCAATCAGCGGGAACAGAGCCGCCAACGACGGAGGTGGTATCTTTTGCAGCCCCTATAGTAACCCTACGCTCACCAATTGCACGATAAGCGGCAACGCAGCTACGGCGTCATACGACGACGGCGATGACGATGGCGGCGGCGTCTATTGCAGTGCAAACAGCAGTCCGACGTTCGTAAACTGCACTATCGCCAATAACATTGCCGAGCATCACGGCGGCGGCATTTATTGCCCCCCCTCCAGCAGCCCGACGCTTACGAACTGCACAATCAGTGCGAATTTCGCCGAAACCAACGGCGGCGGCCTGTACTGCTACTCAACCAGTCCGACGCCCAATGTGACCAACTGCGTCGTTTGGCACAACGGCCCTCAGGCTATGTACGTGCCCAGCGGGTCTCCGCTTGTCACCTACAGCAACATTGAATCGGGGACGGGGCAGCCATGGTTCGGTATCGGCTGCATCGATTCGGACCCATTGCTCACACCAGCGCTGCACCTATCCATCGACTCACCCTGCAGAGACTCTGGCGACCCGAACGGAGTCTACGCTGGCCAGGTTGACATCGATGGAGAACCGCGCGTTGTGGGTGACTTCGTCGACATGGGATCCGATGAATGGCTCGACACTGACACAGATGGCCTGCCAAATTGGTGGGAGTGGCTGTACTTCGAGTCGCCGACCGCCGGCGACCCGGCGGGCAACGAGGATGGCGATGGCCGATTGAACCTGGAAGAGTACAGCCTTGGATCCAATCCGCTCGTTGGAGCTCGCGTATTCCACGTAGCCCTGGACGGCGACGACACCTGGGACGGACTATGCGAAACGTGGGACGGCGGCACCTGTGGTCCGAAAGCCACGATTCAGGCAGCGATCGATGCGTGTCATGCAACCGAAGGCGACGAGGTCGCGATTGCGGACGGCACCTACACGGGTGTGGGCAACAAAAACCTCGACTTCGCCGGCAAGGCGATCACCGTTCGTAGCGCCAGCGGCAATCCGAGTGCGTGCATGATCGACTGCGAGGGCGATGGCCGCGGATTCTACTTCCGCAACGGAGAGGCGGAGGACAGCGTGGTGAGTGGGCTGTCCATCACGAACGGTCATGTTACCGGCGGCAGTCCCGGCGGAGCTCACGGCGGTGGCGTATACTGCCGCCTATTCAGTAGCCCGAAGTTCACCAACTGCATCATCCGCCAGAACGGCGCCGAGGAGTCGGGCGGCGGAGTATGCTGCCGTTCTTTCAGCGCCCCGATACTGCAAGGTTGCGCGATCGGTGCGAACTATGCTGAAACGCGCGGTGGCGGCGTGTATTGTTATTTCAGCAACCCAACACTAACAAACTGCACTGTCGGCGACAACGCGGCTGAGTTCGGAGGGGGCGGACTACGCTGCCGCGACAGCGATCCAACCCTAACGAACTGCGTTGTCTGGAGCAATACTCCTCAATCCGTGGACCTATTTAATGCGGCCCCGCTTGTCACCTACAGCAACATTGAATCGGGGACGGGGCAGCCATGGTTCGGTATCGGCTGCATCGATTCGGACCCATTGCTCACACCAGCGCTGCACCTATCCATCGACTCACCCTGCAGAGACTCTGGCGACCCGAACGGAGTCTACGCTGGCCAGGTTGACATCGATGGAGAACCGCGCGTTGTGGGTGACTTCGTCGACATGGGATCCGATGAATGGCTCGACACTGACACAGATGGCCTGCCAAATTGGTGGGAGTGGCTGTACTTCGAGTCGCCGACCGCCGGCGACCCGGCGGGCAACGAGGATGGCGATGGCCGATTGAACCTGGAAGAGTACAGCCTTGGATCCAATCCGCTCGTTGGAGCTCGCGTATTCCACGTAGCCCTGGACGGCGACGACACCTGGGACGGACTATGCGAAACGTGGGACGGCGGCACCTGTGGTCCGAAAGCCACGATTCAGGCAGCGATCGATGCGTGTCATGCAACCGAAGGCGACGAGGTCGCGATTGCGGACGGCACCTACACGGGTGTGGGCAACAAAAACCTCGACTTCGCCGGCAAGGCGATCACCGTTCGTAGCGCCAGCGGCAATCCGAGTGCGTGCATGATCGACTGCGAGGGCGATGGCCGCGGATTCTACTTCCGCAACGGAGAGGCGGAGGACAGCGTGGTGAGTGGGCTGTCCATCACGAACGGTCATGTTACCGGCGGCAGTCCCGGCGGAGCTCACGGCGGTGGCGTATACTGCCGCCTATTCAGTAGCCCGAAGTTCACCAACTGCATCATCCGCCAGAACGGCGCCGGAATTAACGACTATCTGAGTGGCGGCGGTGGCGTGTACTGCCTAAACAGCAATGCCAAGTTCACGCACTGCACAATTGGAGATAATCATACGCTCGCTCGTTTCGATGACGGCGGTGGCGTGTACTGTAGCTTCAGCAACCCAACTTTCACGAACTGCCGCATAAGCGGCAATTCCGCGCCAGACGATCACTGTGTTGGCGGCGGTGTGTATTGTCGCTACAGCACGCCGCTATTCACGAACTGCCTGATCACACAGAACACGTCTGGTGGTTCTGGCTACTACTACGGTGGCGGCGGCGTTTACTGTGAGTCCAGCGACATAATACTCACAAACTGCGCCATCAGTGGCAATGTGGCATTCGCGGGGCGCGGTGGCGGCATCTACTGTGACGATAGCAGCCCGACGATAGTGAACTGCGTCCTGTGGAGCAACGTTCCTTCTGCCGTCTATGTGTACAGCGGATCTCCGTATGCGGTTTTCAGCAACATAGAAGCTGCCGCAGGCGAGCCTTGGTTTGGGAGTGGCTGCATCGACACTGACCCGTTGTTCGCCGACGCGGACGGACCGGACAACGACCCCGACACCTGGCAGGATAATGACTTCCGCCTTTCTGGCGGTTCACCATGCATCGATGCGGCGGACAACACAGCAGTACCACCCGACTCGCTCGACCTCGACGGCGACGGAGACACCACCGAACCCATCCCATTCGACCTTACTGGCGGCCCGCGGTTCGTCGACGACCCCGACACCCCCGACACCGGCAACCCCGGCCCGCCGGGGCCGCTCGTCGACATGGGCGCCTACGAATTTGCTGGCCAGGACTGCAACGAGAACGGCATCCCGGATGCGGTGGATCTTGCGGATTGCGACGGTAGCCCATGGTGCAGCGACTGCAATGCGAACGGCGTGCTGGACGTGTGCGATATCGCGGTCGGTACATCCGGCGTCACGCTGAGCACGGTTTCCGACCCAGAGAATCCCGCCGCACAGGATTTCGCGGACATTCTGACCGCCCGTGTGGAGCAGACGGCCGACACCCTGACATTCGTCATCGAGGTCCGCGGAGAGATTCCGGAGGTGCTGCCGGAACCAACCGACTACATCACGTACATCTGGCTGATCGACGCCGATCAGGATCCGGACACGGGTCAGCCGCACGGTCCCATCGGCAGCGAATTCAACCTCCGCACGGTGGTCGGCGAGAACTACGGCGGCACCTACATCGATATCACCGGGGGCCTACCTGGAGGTGGCCCCGCCGTCGGGGAGGTCGACGGCAGTTCCGCACGTATCACGCTCACGCACGACCAGATTGCATCGCCGGCGGCATTTAACTGGTCCTGCAGCGTCTTTGGCGTTGTCACCGGTGTCGGTAACGTTGGCAATGGCGGAGAGACTTCGCCTGGAACCGCGGCCTTCGCCGACTTCTCTCTGGACTCGGACAGCAATGGCATCCCCGACGAGTGCGAGAGCGGAAGCCCGCCAGGCGACTTCAACGACGATGGGGTTGTTGATCTGCTTGACTTCGAGCTCTTTGCCGGATGCATGGCGGGGCCTGACATAAGCACGCCGCCGCCGGGCTGCGATGAGAGTACTTTTACTGACACCGACCTCGATCACGACTCGGATACCGATCTGGCGGATTTCGCGATTTGGTCACGGCTGTTCGAATACGCCTTCCCCTGCGGATGGTGGGAGGAAGCGAGCACGACGGGCCCTGCGCCACGGGCGGATCCCGCGATGGCGTACGACCCTGTGCGGCAACGAACGGTGTTGTTTGGCGGTCAGGACGTCCCCGATGACGTGTACTTCAACGATACGTGGGAATGGGATGGCGCTGAATGGGAACTGAAGTCCACCACGGGACCACCTCCCCGCCGAGGCGCCGGCATGACATACGATCCGGAACTCGGTGCCATCGTTTTATACGGCGGCGGCGATTTGGGGGCGACGAAGTACTCCGACTTCTGGGTGTGGGATGGTGCTACATGGACTGAACTTGACGCTGCAGCACCGCCTGGGGAGCGATTCTCCGTCCATCTTGCCTACGACACGGCGCGCCAGCGTCTCGTGCTGTGGGGCGGCATCAAACACGATGGTCTTGCATCCGACACTTGGGAATGGGATGGCGCAAACTGGGAAGAGGTCGCCGCCGCTGGTCCACCCGGACGTTACTACTTCGGCATGGCGTACGACGAGACGCGACAGCGCACGGTCGTGGTCGGCGGTTGGGGAGAGAGCGTGTCCGCGCTAAGAGACGTCTGGGAGTGGGATGGCGTGGCGTGGAGCCAGGTTGCGGACTTCCCCGGTGGGCCCATTCGCAGCAATTGTCTGGCTTACGACGCCGGCTGCGCCAGCCTGGTGCTCGTCGGCGGCTGGAACGGTGATGTCTATAGTGCGGATGCCTGGCGTTATGACGGCACTGACTGGATCAAGGAACTTCCACCTCCACCGCCACCACGCACGAGCGCGGGATTGGCCCCTGGGCCGAACGGACAATCACTTTTGCTTTTTGGCGGCTTTGCGGTGGATGGGTCGATATCACCGTTGAGGGACACCTGGGTCCTTCACCCGTAACAAAGAACAGAGCAGCAGTGGGAAATCCTCATGATGTCACCCGCCGCTCGGCCGGCGGAGAGCGTGTATACGAATGGCCTGTTGCGCAAGTGGCCAAGGCGCGCAGCTCGTCGTAGACCAGCTCCATCAGCTTCGTGTTGGGCTGGGCCTTGCCCGCGCGGGTCCACGGGGAGCAGGTCCATAATGTCGGGACCTCGTCTATTGGGTTCGGAGAGTGCGGGAAGGTATGGTTTGCGGCAGAGCCGTGGCCGCGTCGAAGATCACGGATCGTCATCGTGCCGTGGGAGGCGCAGGATGCCATCGCGGACGACGTCGGTCAAGTGTGAGTGAACTGCATTACGCCGCAGCG
>CAYUZU010000045.1:0-22170 GCA_964448675.1 uncultured Planctomycetales bacterium | reverse complement strand
GCACGCCGTCGATGCGGTAGCGCATCTTGAACTCGTCCTCGAACGGCTCGAAGTGGATGTCCGAGGCCTTGTCGCGAATCGCCTGGAGCAGCACCAGGTTGACGAGCTTCTTGACCGGGCTGCTGTCGGCCGCCTCGCGCAGCGAATCGAGGTCGATACTCTCGCCGCGGCCCTCGAGCTGCGACAGGACCGCGTCGTCGGACAGGTCGCCGATGAGGTCGTTGATGCTCTCGACCGCTTCTTCGGGGTAATACCGGTTCAGCGCTTCGGTCATGTCGTCTTCGCCGGTGATGCGGGCGACGACATTGAAGCCCATGAGCGTCTTGAGATCGTCGGTGGCGTGGAAGTTGTCCGGATGCGACAGGGCAACGCCCAGCGTGTTCGTGTCGCGGTCGTACTCGGTCGGGACGATGCGGTAGGCGTGCGCCATCTGCGCCGGAATCATGTCGACGACCGTCTTCTCGATATCGATGTCGGCCAGCCGGATGGACTCCATCCCGACTTGCGCGGCCAGCGCGCGGTTGATGTCCTCCTTGTCGACGTAGCCCATCTCGATGAGCAACTGGCCCAGCGGCCCACGCTTCTTCTTCTGAAGCTCGAGCGCCTCGGACACCTGCGCGCGAGACAACTTGCCCATCTTGATCAGGATGCGACCCAGGGGCCGCCCCCTGAGCTGCGCAATCGGCGGCATACTGTCGACAGCCATGCAAACACTCCTCGTTGATCGCGACCATTATAGGGGCGATCAGAACCCGCACCAACCGCTCGGCGTCACCGCGTCAGGGGACTGGCTCGTCCGCGTCCTCGTCGGACGTGGCCGCGCCCGCGGCCTGCGCCACCGAGCGGTAATACGCATCGAGCAAGGCGCGCAAGCGGGCAGGTACGTGCTGTTCGGCGGGCGGCGCGATGCGCCGCAGGTCGTCGGGGGTGCCGCGCGCGGCTTCGCGGGCACGCTGCAGCTCGGCGGAGAAACCGAGTCCGACCGCCCGCGCCGCGTCGCCGACGCGCGTGTCAAAATCCAGCCGACGCAGCGCCGCGGCACCGCCGATCGGTTGCGTCGCCTCATGCAGTCGCGCCAGCGCCTGTACGAACGCCGCCGCCTTGGCTGCGGGCCAGCCCATCTCGATCAGCATCGCCGCGTCGATCGACTCGCCCCGGTCAAGCATCTCCAGCAGATCGATCGTCTCGGCCATGCCCGTCGAACCCGGCAACCCGGCCCCTGCGTCCGGCGCCGGCGGCGGGGCAAGCGGAGCCTGCGGGTCGTCCATGGACGGGTCTTCCGCTACGGCCGGCGGGTGATCCTCGTCCACCGCCCCGCGGTCGCCCGGCTCGTTGGGGTCACGCTCGCCTGCGGCTGCGGGATCCGTCGGCTGCGACGTGGGCGCCGTTGCGTCGGTCGCGTCCGCCCCCTGGTTCTCGGCCCCCGGCTGGCGCGCGTCCCCGGATTGCTCGCGCTCGCCCGGTTGCGCCCCGCCACCATCCTGCGGCTCGCCCGGCGTGGCGTCAGCACCCTTCTTGCCGGACGAATCAGCGGCTTCCTGCGCGCCGGGCTGGTCGGTCGCGCCACCGTTGTCGGCCGCCCCCTCGTCGGCCGGTTCTTCGGCCTCAGCGCCCGCTTGCGGGTCGCTACCTTCGTTCTCCTGCCCGGGCTGATCGCCGGCCTCGTCCTCGGCGGGGGCCCCCTGTCCCGGCTGTTGCTCCTGATGACCGTCGGCCCCGCCGCCCGCACCTTCGCCAGCGCCCTGCTCCCCCTCGCTTTGGCCGTCGCCTTCGCATTCGCCCTTGCGGCGACAGACCTCGGCCGCCTCGTCACCGTGCTTGCGGACGAATTCGTCGAGTTCCCGCCGGGCATCGTCGGCCGCATCGCCCGCCCCGTCACTGTCTTCCGGCCGAGTCGGCTCGTCGGCCGCATCCCCCACACCATCGCGCTGCTGAGGCGCGTCGCTTTCCTCAGGGGCCTGCTCGCCGCTGGCACGGTCGTCCTCGCCGTCGCCTTCGCGGTCGCCCTGCTGGCCACCGCCCTCGTCGCTCACCCCCTGCACGTCCACGCCGGTCTCGCCGCCGCCCGCATCGCCCTCGGCCGAGCCCCCCTCGCGACCGGTGCCCTGCTCACCGCCGGCGTTGCCTTCGCCCGTCGCGTCGGCATCCGTCAGCCGGGGCGTACCCACGAGAGTAAGCGTGCGACTGCGGGCCGCCTGCGGCGCGGGGCGCCCGTCCGGCAGCACCCGTCCATCCGCCACCTCGAACCAGAGCCGGACCGGCGCCGTCCAGTCGACGTCGAGCACCGCCGGCCGCACCCGAACCGGAAACTCGGTCCGGTTCAGCCCGGCCGGCAACGCCAACGCCACCCGGCGCGGCGGCCCGGTCTGCTGCGTAACGAGCATCACGCGATCGACCCCGAGATCATCGGCCGCAACAGCCACGACCGCGGGCCACTGCTGCACATCGACGCGGTCATCCGGCACGTGTTCGACATCCGGCACCGTGATCCTGACGCGCGGCGCGTTGTCGGGCACGATCTCGATATGGTGCACCTCAGCCGTTTCGAAGCGATACGCCCACGGATCGCTGAACGCGAACGCGTACGTGCCCTCCTTGAGCAGCACCAGCGACAACCGGGCCTGACGCGTATCGTCGGCGTCGGTCCGCATGCGCGTGCGGGTCTCGTCGTCCGTACCGGCTTCGCGGAAGATGAACACCGCTTCGGCGATGGGCGTGTTGGCAGTGATCGTGAACGTCGCCCGCGTGCCCGCGAGCACCTGCAGGTCGGGCTCGTCGGGCTCGCTCCGCGGCCAATCACTGTACGCCGGCGGGTCGAGCTGAATTTCCAGCCCCGCCAGTGCCGGCTGGGGCTCGACCGGGATGCGGCCCGCCAACTCGGCATCCCCCGCCGTGCAGCGATAGAGCACATCGCCGTCGACGTCGAACGGCGCCAGCACGAACTGCCGCCGATCGCCAATGGCGCCGACCGACTCGGTGGACACGAAGCGCCGCCGCGGCGGGCCGTGCGGGTCGTCTTCGTCCAGGATGTCGAGGCGAACCTCGCGGACCGGGCGGCCGTGGACGGCAAACGCCATGGTCAGGGCCTCGCCAGCGTGCGGCGCCTCGTCCGGGCCGGGCTGGACCAGTTCCAGCCGGGTGGCCGTCGGGGCGTCCAGGTCGGCCCCCAGGAATCGCTGTACCGAGGGCCCCACCGGCTTGGGCGCCAGGAACATGTACAGGCCCCACAGCACCACCACCGCCAGCAGCGCCAGGGCGTAGCCGCGAGCGATGCCGGGGCCGGTCGCTGCCCAGTCGCCCCGCCGCAAGTCCTGGGCAGCCTGCTGCAGGGCCGCCCCCTGGGCGTAGGTCAGGGTCGGACTGCGGCGCAGCAGCAGCGCGTTGACCAGCGAGTTGTGCCGGATCTCGGCGAAGCGCTCGAGTTGCCGCGCGACGAACAGCGGGCTCAGTCGCCGAAACAGCGTCAAGACCAGCACGAGCAGGAAGCTCAGCGTCAAGCCCCCCCACCAGGCAACCTGCGACGCGGCCAGGAGCGGCTGCGGCACGCCACCCGACAGCCAGTGGTCCGCCGCCACGACCAGCAACGGCATCGCCAGGCCGGCGGCCAGCAGCAGCACCGCCCGCGTGGCGAGCGTGCGCAGCGCGAGCTGGCCCTGATAACGGCGGATCGCCCGCAACAGCAGCGACTCGGCCTGGGCCGTCGTGGGCTCTGTGGGGGCGGTCGGGGATGGATCTGCGGGACCAGCCATACGGGATATTGTATCGCTGCGGGCCCGTCCGTTCAGGGGCCGGTAAGATCGCTGAGCGTCGCGACTTGTCGGATTTGACGAAGCGGCATCGGATCGTCAGAATGCAGTGTTTCCAGCGCTATCAGGAGGATTGGCCGATGAACCTTCCCGGACGACGCGCGAGGATGCAGTGCGTGTCGCTGGCCGCGGCAACGGGATTGCTGGCGACGGGCCTGCTGCTGACCGGCTGCTACAGCATGGGCGGCAACACAACGGACACCCAGCCGCCGCCGGCATCCCCCCGGGAACACACGCTGCTGCGTGGGATTCCGCTGCCAGTCGGCTTCCGGATGGTGCCGGAACGGAGCGTGGCGACCGAAAGCGGCCGCTTCCGTGTCGCGCAGTGCGAATTCGAGGGCAGCACGGATCCCGAGCGGGTCTCGCGGTTCTACGTCGACTACATGCCCTCGGCGCACTTCACGTTGAAGAAGAAGCGTTTCGACAATGGCGAGTATGCCTTGCGTTTCGAGAGTAACGACGAAGAATGCAACGTCCGCGTGCGGGAAGCGCGCGGCCGAACGGTGCTGGTGCTGGACGTGGGGCCGCTACCCCGGGGCTCGGCAGAGCGCCAGCCGAGTTCGCCGCCCACCGCCCAGCAACCGTAACGACCCGGATTCAACAGAGTAGAGGTGCTTGAATGGACGCCGACACACGACATCAGCTCAAACAGAACGAACTGGCCGAAGCCCTGGGTCGGCTGCGGGATTGGGACAATCCCACCACGCGCTACACGCTGCTCGGCCTGATCGCGATCGTCCTGCTCGTGGCCGGCTGGAAGGGCTGGAGCTACTCGCGCCAGCACGCCCAGGAACAGGCCACGGCGCAACTGGGCGAGTTCGAAGCGGTGATCGGCGCCGGTGACGAGGCCCAGATCGCCGCGATCATCCCTGACTTGCGCGAATTCATCGATACCGTGTCGGATCCGGGCCTCAAGACGGTCGCGCGCCTGTGGCTGGCGCGGGTCCGGGCTGACCAGGCGGTCAAGGACCCGAACGACCGCGAGGCGGCCTTGCAGGATGCACGCGATGCCTACGCCGCCATCGTCGACTCGAAGAACACGCCACCCGTGCTCGAGGCCGCGGCCCAGTTCGGCCTGGCGACCGTGTCCGAATCGCTGGGCGACGTCGACCGGGCCAGGGAGCTCTACAAGGACCTCACCGACAACCGGCGCTTCGCCGGCTCGCCTTACGTGGACCTCGCCTCCTCGCGGCTCGAAAACATCGACGAGCTCCGGCAGGAAATCGCCCTGGCCGAAGGCACGCCGCCGGCCGGTACCGAGCCGCCGATGCAGTTGCCCAAGGACCCGTCGCAGCTGACCCAGGAGCAGCTCAACCAGTTGCTCCAGCGGGAACGCATGCGGACGCGCGAAGACGCTCCGCCGCGCATGCCCACGGGCAACACGGCGCCGACGCCGCTGCCGGGGCCAACCCCGCAGCCCACGCCGCCGCAGGAAGCGGACGACGACGCCCCGGCCGACCCGGAGCAGCCGGATCAACCCGAGAGTAACGACGGGGACGAAAACGATTCACCGTGACTGCTGACCGCGAGGATATCCTCGAACGACCCGTACCCATCGACGATGACCAGGCGGAGCGCGTGAAGCTGCGCATTCGGCGCAAGCTTCCCGGCCGCCGGCTCGACAAGTATCTCCACTCGCGCTTTCCCCGCCTCTCGCGCACGACCATCCAGCGTCTGATCAAGCAAGGCGCGATTACCGTCAACGGCGAAGCGACCAAGGCCAGCTACGAGCTGTCGGGCGGCGATATCGTCGATCTCGTGCTGCCCCCGCCCGAGCCGCGCGAGGTCGTGCCCGAGGACATCCCGCTCGACATCGTCTACGAAGACGAGCACATGCTCGCGCTGAACAAGGCCACGGGCATCATCTGCCACCCGGCCCGCGGCGACCAGACCGGCACCATCGTCAACGGCCTGGCGTTCTACGCCAACCAGCTCAGCCATGGCGAGGACCCCTTCCGCCCCGGCATCGTGCACCGCCTCGACAAGAACACCACCGGCATCATGCTGGTCGCCAAGACCGACGAGGCCCACTGGCGCCTCTCGCTCCAGTTCGAGCGACGCACCACGCAGAAAACCTACCTCGCGATCGTGCAGGGCGACCCGCACCTCGACGGCGACACGATCGACGCGCCCATCGGCGTGCATCCCGTCGTCCGCGAAAAGTTCGCCGTCATGGTGCGCGAAAACAAGATCGACATCGCCAAGAGCGCCGTCACGTTCTACGAGGTGCTCGAGCGCTACGGCGACTTTGCGCTGGTCAAGCTCATGCCCAAGACCGGCCGCACCCACCAGCTCCGCGTGCACATGTCGTACATCAAGCACCCGATCGTCGGCGACACGATGTACGGCGGCCGCGTCATCAGCGCGTGGGACCTCACCGGCGAAGGCTCGATCGAGCCGCTGTTCCCCCACCAGGCCCTGCACGCATGGAAAATCTCGTTCCGCCACCCGATTTTCGAGAAGCCGATGGAGCTCGAGGCGCCGATTCCGCCGCCGTTCAAGCGGGCGGTCGAATGTCTGCGCAACCGCGGAGGGCAGTGAATTGCCGCGATTCGTAAACGCATGGACGCGTTACCGGTGGGTTCTCGTTCTTATCTTGCTGCTGGGCGCAGCGCGCGGCACATCAGACGGCCACGCCGCGGCCCCCACCGCGGCCCGGCCGGCCGTCCACGCGCAGCTCGAGAAGCTCATGGCTGCGGTGCCTGCCGCGACCGAGGTCGGCCTGGTGGTCGCCGACGCCGCCACCGGTGAGCTGTGGTACGCCCACCTGCCGGACACGCCGCTGAAACCTGCCAGCGTGATGAAGCTCTTCACCACCGCCGCCGCCCTGCACCGCTTCGGCCACACCTTCTCGTACCAGACGCGCGCCTACCTGCGCGGCGACGAACTCTGGGTCGCGGGCGCGGGCGACCCGTCCCTCGGCGACGAGCGCGTCGCCCGCCGGCTCGAGCAGCCCCGCGATCACCTGCTCGACACGTGGGCAGACGCGCTGAAGCGGCGCGGGCAGACGCGGCTTGCCCGCATCGTGCTGGATGACACGGTCTTCGAGCCGTCCGCCCGCCACCCGGAATGGCCCGACGACCAGGCCGACCGCTACTACCAGGCCCCGGTCGGCGGACTGAACTACAACGACAACTGCCTCGATGTCAGGGTCGCTGTCCGCGACGGCCGCACCATTGTCCACACCGACCCCGCGCTCCCGGACCGCTTCATCCGCGCCAGCGTTCGTGTCGGAGGCAAGCAGCGCCCCATCACCCGCCGCCCGCCGGACAGCAGCGTCTTCGAAGTCGCCGGCACGGTGCGGGCGGACACGACGCTTTCCCCCGTCAGCGCGCTGGACGCCACCGAGTTCTTCGGCGCAGCACTCGCCGAAGGGCTGCGCCGGCGGGGCATCGCGATCACCGGGGATGTCCGGCGCGGCCGCCTGCCGCAGGACCTCCCCAGCGGTGCCCTGCTCGCCACGCACGCCACTTCCTTGCGCGACGTCCTGTGGCGCTGCAACCGCTTCAGCCAGAATCTCTTCGCCGAGTGCCTCTTCAAGACCCTGGCGGCCTATGGCCCCGACGGCCGCCGCGCGCGCACCCGAGGTTCGTGGGATGCCGGCCGTGCGGTGCTGCAGCGTACGCTGCTGGATCTCGGCGTCGACCCGGCGGCCGGGCGTTTTCGCGACGGCAGCGGCCTGAGTCACACCAACCGGGTCACCGCCGGTCAGGTCGCGCGGCTGCTGGTGCAGATGCGCAAGCACCCCCACGCCGACGTGTTCCTCAGCAGCCTCGCCGAACCGGGCGAATCCGGCACCATGCGGCGCCGGTATAACAAGGCCCCCCTGCGGGGCCGACTGCACGGCAAGACCGGCACGATCGCGGGGGTGCGGGCGCTGGCCGGCTACCTGGAGCGGCCCGACGGCGACGTGCTTGCGTTTGCGCTGCTCATCAACGGCCGGGCCAGCCGCTCGCTGCCGACCGACGTGTGTCTGGCGTTGCTGGCGGCGCCGTGACCCGCGCGGCGCCCTTGTGAAGCCGCGCCAACCGGCGACAATGGTGCATCGAGCGAGCGGACGGGCGGAGCGGTCCCCCTGGCCGCGGGCAGTAGGCCGTGCAATCAACCACAGCATGAGGAGTGTGTAATGAGGAATTCGGCGCTTACCGTACTTCTGGGTCTGGCGGGTGCGAGCGTTCTCGCGCTGGCGATGACGGAACGAATTCAGGCGCAGAGCGGCGCGGGCGGGGCTCGCGTCGCGTGTGTCGACGTGATGAAGGTCATCAACGAGTATCAGCGCTCGAAGGACCTGCGCGAGGAAATCGCGGCCACCGAGCAGGAGCTCAACGCCGAGAACGAGCGGCGCCGGGCGGAGATCGACGAGCGACTGGCCGCGGTGGAGAAGCTTGACGCCGACGAGCCGACCCGGGCGGAGCGCATGCGTGCCCTGCGGCAGATGACGATCGAGTACAAGGTCTGGGGCGAGGTCAAGGAAACGGACATGACCGCCGAGATCGCCCGCTGGTCGGTGAAGATCTACCGTGAGGTGCAGGACGCGGTCGCAAAGGTCGCCCAGGAGAAGGGCTACGATGTCGTGCTGTACCTGGGCGACTTCACGCCACAATCCATGGACCCGCAGCAGATTCAGGAGCAGGTGCGCCGGAACAAGGTGCTGTATTGCGCGGACCACGCCAACCTGACGCAGGAAGTGCTGGACGAGATCAACAAGACGTATCGGTCCCAACCGCAAGTCGACATGCTCAAGCTCGATTGAGCGCGGACCGAAGTGGCGTCCGAGCGCCGCATGGGACGAAACGCACGGCTCACAGAGCCGTGGCACACGGTGGCGGACGGAGTGGCAAACCATGCCTGCGATGACGGCCGCTGAACTCGCTCAACGCCTCGCCGGCGAACTCGCCGGCGACGGTAACCGCGTCGTCTCGACGGTGGCGCCGCTGGCGGCGGCCGGCCCGGACGCCCTCTCCTGGGTCGGCAACGCGGCGTACCTGTCCCGTCTCACCACCACGAAGGCCGGCATCGTGCTCGTGCCAACCGATTGCGACGTGCCGCCGCACCTGACGGTCATCCGGGTCGCCGACCCGGATCTCGCGCTGTGCGACGCCCTGGCCGCGCTGGCCCCGCCCCTGCCGGAGGTGCCGGTCGGCGTCCACCCCGATGCCCGCGTCAGCAAAGCCGCGAAGATCGACGGCGCCGGCATCGGCGCCAACGTTTACGTCGCCGCGGGGGCGGAGATCGGCCCCGGGACTCAGCTGCATCCGGGCGTCTACATCGGGCCGGGCGCCCGTGTCGGCCGCGACTGCGTCCTGTGGCCCAACGTGGTCGTCCGCGAGCGCACCGCCATCGGTGACCGCGTCATCATCCACCCCAACGCCACCATCGGGGCCGACGGTTTCGGCTATCACGTGCGCGACGGCCGCCACATCAAGATCCCCCAGATCGGCCACGTCGTCATCGAAGACGACGTCGAGATCGGCGCCAACGTCTGCATCGACCGGGCCCGCAGTGGCGAGACCCGCATCGGGCGCGGTACCAAGATTGATAACCTCGTGCAGATCGGCCACAATGTCCGCGTCGGCGACCACTGCATCATCGTGGCCCAGACCGGGATCTCCGGGTCGACCACGCTCGGTACCCACGTGGTCCTCGGCGGCCAGGTCGGCGTCGGCGATCACTTGCACATCGGTGATCGCGCGTTGTGTGCCTCCAAGGCCGGCGTGGCTTCCGACGTGCCGCCGGATAGAATGATCCGCGGCAACCCGGCGATCGACCATCGCGAATTCGCGCGACAGGCGGTCAGCGTGCGACGGCTGCCACAGCTGATCCAGAAGATCCGGGCCCTGACGAAGCGAGTCGAGCAACTTGAGTCGGCAGCGAACGATACAACGCGACGCTGAGGTCACCGGCCGGGGTCTGTTCACCGGCTTCCCGGTGACCATGCGCTTCCGCCCGGCCGCCGCCGGCGCGGGCATCACGTTCGTGCGCACCGACCAGCCCGAGCCGACCCGCATCGTCGCCCACGTCGACAATCTCACCAAGCGCGCCCGGCGCACGTCGCTGCGCAATGGCACCGCCGCCATCGAGACCGTCGAGCATTGCCTGGCGGCGATCCGTGGCCTCGGCATCGACAACCTCGTGGTCGAGCTCGACAACGCCGAGATCCCCGCCCTCGACGGCAGCAGCATGCCGTTCGTCGAATCACTGCGGTCGGCCGGTCTGCATGATCTCGAAGCCGAGCGGCAGTATCTCCGCATCTCCCAGCCCACCCGCGTGGCCGAGGGCGAAGCCGAGGTCGTCGCCTGGCCGGGTGAGGGCGATCGGCTGGAGATCATCTACGAGTTGGACTACGGCGCGGGGACGCCGATCGGTCACCAGATCTACCGTTTCGAGCTCGACCCGGACGGGTTCATCGATCAGATCGCCCCGGCTCGCACCTTCGTGCTCGAGGAAGAGGCGCAGCAGCTCCGTGCCGCCGGGCTGGGCACGCACCTGACCTACGAGGACGTGCTGGTCATCGGCCGCGACGGGCCGATCGAAAACCACTACCGCTACGACGACGAGTGCGTCCGGCACAAGATTCTCGATCTCGTCGGCGACCTGATGCTCGCAGGGGCGTTTGTCTGTGGCAAGGTGTACGCCCGCAAGTCCGGTCACCACCTGAATCACGAGCTGGTACGCCGCCTGCTCGATGCGCGCAGCCGGGAGTCGTTTGACCGCCGCCTCACTGGCGTGCCCGAGCTCGACATCCGCAGCGTGCAGCGCATCCTGCCGCACCGCTTCCCGATGCTGCTGATCGATCGCGTGATCGAGGTCGACGGCGACCGCAAGGCCGTGGGGATCAAGAACGTCACCATCAACGAGCCGTTCTTCCAGGGCCACTACCCGCGGCAGCCGATCATGCCCGGCGTGCTGATCATCGAAGCGATGGCGCAGCTCGGCGGCATCCTCATGTCGCAGAAGCTGGAGCACACCGGCAAGGTCGCCGTCCTGCTCAGTCTGGACAAGGTCAAGTTCCGCCGGCCAGTGATTCCCGGCGATCAACTGCTGATCGAATCTCAGGCCGTCCGCGTCAAAGCGCGTACCGGCCAGACCCAGTGCCGCGCGACCGTCGGCGGCGAACTCGTGGCCGAAGCCACCATCCGTTTCATGCTCGTGGACGCCGAACCTGCATAGTTGAGCACGATGAGCAAGATCCATCCAACCGCGCACGTCGATCCGAAAGCCGAAATCGGCGAGAACGTCGAGGTCGGCCCGTTGTGCCACGTGGGCGCCGACGTACGTCTGGGCGATGGCTGCAAGCTGCAACCCAGCGTCACGCTGCTGGGCCCCGCGGAATTCGGCCCGGGTAACGTCTTCTTCTCCGGCTGCGTGCTGGGGGCGGCGCCGCAGGATCTCAAGTACAAGGGCGGTCCGACCAGGCTCGTCGTCGGGGCCGAGAACATGTTCCGCGAGCTCGTTACCATTCACCGCGGAACCGAGGTCGACCGCCAGAGTGGCGGCGTCACGCGCATCGGCAACCACAACCTGTTCATGGTGGGCGTCCATGTCGCGCATGACTCCGAGCTCGGCAACAACGTCGTCATTGCCAACGCCGTGCAGATTGCCGGTCATGTGCGGATCGAGGACTGTGTCACCGTGGGCGGCGCGTCGGCCATGCACCACTTCGTGACCGTCGGGCGCAACGCCTACGTTGGCGGAATGACGCGCGTCACCCACGACGTGCCGCCCTACATGAAGGTGCTCGGCTACGACCAGAGTGTCCGCGGCGCCAACGTCGAGGGCCTGCGCCGCTGGCAGTTCTCGCAGGACAACATCACCAACCTGAAGGAGGCCGCGCGCCTCCTGTACGCCCGGCACGGCGAGCGCTCGCCGCTGCGCACGCGCGAGGCCTTGCGCGCGATCGAGGCTGATGGCCTCATTCACGACGAGCACGTACGCTATCTTGTCGACTTCCTGCGGCGCAAGCTGGACGTCGGCATCTTCGGCCGCGTCCGCGAGCACTACCGCAACGACACCGATGCCGACCGCGCCGCGTTCTACGAACGGCAGCGCTAGTGCAGTGCCGCCCGGCCCGCAGCGTCCGCCGGCGCGCGTCGCGGGGCTGATGGTGCGGCAGCGCGCAGCACGGCCCGGGAAAGGGCGGTCGCCGCCGGGCTCCGCACCGGATGGACTCCACGGCTCGCAGAGCCGTGGCACGACGAATGTGATAGGATATGGCTCTGCCTGGTCCCTGGTCGGACATTGCTCTGCTTTGTCCCCTCGCCGGACTCAACTGAGAACAACACAGGGGAAACGCTGTGAACGACCCGATTCCTGTTGCCGTCATCGGCGCTGGCCACATGGGCAAGTGGCACGTCAAGAAGTACCACGACATGCCCGAGGCCCGTCTCGTCGCCGTCATCGACACCAATGTGGACCGCGCCCGCGAGCTGGCCGAGCCCGTCGGCGCCAAGTTCGGCCCCACCCTCACGCCGGAGATGGGCGCAGTTACCGCCGTGAGCGTCGCGGTCCCGACCCTGGCCCACCTGGACGTCAGCCGTGAGCTCATCCAGCGCGGCATCCACGTGCTGATCGAGAAGCCGCTGGCCCAATCGTCCGCCGACGGCGAGCAGATCGTCGCGCTCGGCAAGCAGCACGACGTCGTCGTGGCGGTCGGCCACACCGAGCGCCTCAACCCGGCCGTCCGCGCCGTCGACCGCCTCGGCCTGCGCCCCAAGTTCGTCGAGACCCATCGCATCAGCCCCTTCACGTTTCGTTCGGCCGACGTCGGCGTCGTGTTCGACCTGATGATCCACGACATCGACATCATGCTCCACCTCGTCCGCGACGAGGTCACCAGCGTCGACGCGGTGGGCGTCAACGTCCTCGCCCGCTACGAGGACATCGCCAACGCCCGCGTGCGCTGCCGCAACGGCGCCGTCGCCAACCTCACCGCCTCGCGCCTCGCACTGAAGACCGAGCGCAAGCTGCGCGTCTTCGCCGAGAACGCCTACGTCTCGCTCGACTACCAGAAGAAGGTCGGCGTGGCGATCACGCTGGACAAGAACCTCGACATCCTCAAACTCGCCCGCGAGAAGAACATCGAGGACCTCTCCCAGATGGCCGGGCTCGACTTCGGCAAGATGGTCCACGTCGAACCGCTCCAGATCGACGACCAGGACCCCCTGCGGACCGAGCTCGAGGGCTTCCTCAACGCCATCCGCACCGGCGACCGGCCCCCGGTCACCGGCGAAGACGGCCTCGCCGCCGTGCGCCTGGCCGAGCAGGTCGTCGCGTCGCTCTCGGCCCACCGTTGGGACGGCGCCACGTCGGACCGCGTCGGCCTCGCCGCCGACATCTTCGGCCAGGCCGTCCGCCCCGACACCGAGTAGCGTCTGGGCACCGTACCGCACGAAGCAAAGCCGAGTTGCCCTCCGCTCGCCGCGGCCGCCGACCCGTCGGACGAGGTGGGTCCCGGGCCGGTGGGCCGGGCAACGCCCGCAACCGATCGCTCCGCGACTCGACCGCCAAAGCGAAACGGGCCGCATCCGCAGATACGGCCCGCTGCCCGGGGCTGTTGGTTTTGGGATCTGGTCTTCGGTCTACAGGAAGTCCGGCGTGGCGTCCGGGGCGATCTCGATCCCGATCTCGTACTGCTGGTGCAGCGCCTGTCGGCTCCGCACCACCACCCCGCAGATGAACAGCGGGTCGCCATGGGCGTGCGGCACCAGCGTCTCCACCCACGTCCCCACCGGCACATCCACCCCTACGCGAATCGCCGCCCCCGCCGGCGACAGGTCAATCGTCTCCCCCACCAGCGCCCGGCTCGCTCCGGTGCGGGCATCGATCAGGTGCACGCGGCACGGCACGCGGTGCGGCACGCGCCGCGTCGCACGACGCTGCGCCGTCGCCACCGCCACCTTGGCCCCGGTGTTTCTTGCGACGCCCGTTACGGTCGGCTCCATCGCCGCCGGCTTGCCGACGGCCGAACTGCGTACGGCCCCCCGCGCGTTGGTCATGCGATCGCTCATGCTCAGTCTCCGTCAACCCGAGGCGCTGACCCCCGCCACTCGGGCATATGGGACGGTTGCCGGCTCGCGCGGCATCCACCTTATGCCCTATCGGAGACTAACCTACGAAACGATTAGCGCACCTGCACGGAAACTCGCGCAGCATCTGGGGGGAGAATCGGTTCAGGGTCCGAGAAGCCCGCTTCGCTCACGCGTTCGACGGCGCGTCCGACACCAGCTCGATCTCGGTCCGCGGGTCCACATTCAGCAGCGTGATCTCGCCGTCGTCCTTCCGCAGCCGCACCCGCCGCAGCCAGAACTTGTTGTCCTTGCTGTGGGCGTACCAGCTCCCGGTCTT
Organism: uncultured Planctomycetales bacterium; assembly: GCA_964448675.1. Lineage (GTDB taxonomy): Bacteria > Planctomycetota > Phycisphaerae > UBA1845 > Fen-1342 > CAYUZU01. The sequence continues at coordinate 8,020 of CAYUZU010000045.1, read as the reverse complement.
CTGGAGCTCGATCTGCTCGATCACGCCCTCGACGCTGGCGTGCCAGTCGCCCTCGCGGCGATCGATCGTCTGCCGAAAACGAACACGCTGTCCGGGCTTGCAGTCTTCAATCGTCATCACACATCCCGCAAAGTAGCATTCGACGGCGCGTCGGTCGAACGCCGTGGCACCCGCCTAAATCATCACCCGCCGATTGTAAATCCACCACTCCAGCAGCACCAGCACCAGCGCCGCCCCGATAAACCAGCGCCACACCTCCGGCGTCGCGGTCTGAATCGCCCCGACCTGCTCGATCGTCCCCAGCCCCGACGTCTGAATCGGCCCCTCCGGCGGCGCGATGTCACTCTCGGCCGGATCCTCAAGGTTCACCGCAAACCGGTCGCGCCCCGCCACACCGTCCTCGACCCGATAGATCCCCGCCACGTTCGCCCCGCCATAATGCACGATCCCGAGGTCGTCCGGCACCACCGTCTCGGTCTCGCCGTCGGGCCGCACCAGCTTCATGCGGTCCGCCCCCGCCGGCGCCACGATCCGCAACGTCTCCCCCGGCCGTGCCGGCCCCTGATCTCCCTCGGTGCCTGCACCGCCGAGGTAGCGAATCACGTTGTACACGAAGATCGGGAAGCTCTGCTTGCTCCACCACGTCGTCCGCTCGATCGGAAACGTCAACACCACGCAGTGCCGCCCCTCCTGGGCATACCGAAACATCACCGGTCCGTCCGGCCCCTCGGCCAGCACCTCCGCCTCCTCCGGCAGCTCGACACCGAAACTCTCGCCGATGAACACATACTCCAGCGCGACGTGACGCAGAATTGGATGAGCCTCATCCCACCAGATCAGCCAGTGGTTCTTCCGCGGCTCACCCGCCGACAGCACCTCGAAATCCGGCAGTGCCCCGACAAACAGGTAATTGCCCATCGGCAGCCGCTCGGGCTGCACCTTGTCGAAGATCACCACGTCGAACGTGCTCTGCCCTTCCTGCTCATACTCGCCATCGAGATCCTGCTCCCACTGGTACGGCGTGATGAAGGGGTACTCCTCCAGCGGCAGGCCGCTCAATGCGGTATCCAGCAGGCGGTTGCCCTCGGTCACGACCAGCGCCCGCAGCCGTCGCGGCGCCGGCACCACCGCATAGGCCGAGTTGTCCACCATCAGCGCGTCCGAGCGCGACAGCCGCGCCTCGATCACCGCCGCCCGGTTCAGCGGAAACCGGAAGCTCAGCGACCGCACGCTGGCCCCGGGCGTCTCGAGCGCTTCGGCCGGCGCGGTGGCCGTCGGATCAGGCTCGCGCACGTGCGGCTGCAGCGTCGGCAGCGACGCGGACTCCTCCAGCACGCCGTCGATGTACAGCGAGACATCCACGTCCGCCGCCGCGGGGCCGAAGTTCTGCACCGTCAGGAAGACGTTCAGCCGCTCCGGCTCCTCGTAGTTCCGCTGCGTCCGCAGGGCCGTGATGGCGACGTTGTCCTCCGCAGCCCCGATCGGCAGATGCTCGATCGACCCCTGCCGCAGCACAAGGTCGTCCGCAGCGCCGATCCGCCCGTCCGAGATCAGCACCAGCTTCGACGGCGTCTCCGGCGATTCCGGTGTACCCTCCATCCCCTGCGTCAGCATCGGCGGCGACATGTACGCCTCGGCCAGTTCGAGCGCCTCGGTCAGGTCCGTCCGCCCGTCGCTGGGCTCGATCCGGCTGATCAGGTCCTCCAGCTCGCTGGTGTTCGTGGTGAACGGCGAGATGATCGACGCCCGGTCGGCGTACGCGATCACCATCACCTTGGTCTGGGCCTCGGCACCGCCCAGCCTGAAGAACGACTGCCAGCTCCTGGTCCGCCGGTTGAACGTCTTGGCCAGGCGGATGGCCTGCTCCTTGGCGTGCTCGAGCCGCGTACGACCGTCCTCCTCCACCGTGTTCATGGACGCCGAGCGATCGATCAACATCACCACGCGGTCTTCGTCCGCCACGGTCGTCTCGACGATAGGGCGCGCTAGCGCCAGGATCGCCAGCGCGAGGATCAGCAACTGCAGCAGCAGCAGCAGGTTCTTGCGCAGCCGCTGGAACGGCGCATTGACCTGCAGGTCCTGTACGGCCCGCTTCCACAGCAGCGTCGACGGCACGGTCTGCTCGCGCCGCCGCAGCTTGAGGAAGTAGAGGATCAGCAGCGCCGGAACGACGGCGGCCGCGATCCACAAGGCCCACAGGTTCAGAAACGTCACCGCAGCAATCCTCGCTGTCGCAAGTAGGCCAGCACAAGCGTGTCAAACGGCACGCGGGTCGGGCTGAACAGGTACGTGATCCCCCGCCGCGTACAGTACTCCTTCAGCTCCTGGCAATACGCTTGCAGGTTGGACTTGTATTTCTTCAGCAGCGGAGCGCTGATCGTGATCTCCGCCGTGTCATCATCTTCGATGTCGCGCAGCTTCAGGTCACCGACCAACGTCGGGTCGATCTCCTCCGGCGACAGGACCTGAATCGCATACAGATCCAGGTCGCGGCTGAGCAGGTAGCGAAAGCCATCCGCGTAGCCGCCCTTGTCCATGAAGTCGCTCAGTACGATGACCACGCCCTTGCCCGTGTGCCGCAGCGCGAACCGCTTGCACACGGCGGTCATGTTCGACGGCCCGTCAAATGTGAGGCCCTGGAGGAAGCGGATGACCTGTGACACGAGCCGGCGCCCGCGCACGGCACGCATCTCGTGCACGAGGTTGTTGGAATAGCCGTAGAGGCTCACGCGGTCGTAGTTGACCAGCCCGATGTAGGCCAGGGCGGCCGCAACGCGCTTGACATACAGCCCCTTGTGCGGGTCGCCGAAGTCCATGCTCTTTGAGACATCGAACAGGACAGTGACGTTGAGGTCTTCCTCTTCCATGAACAGCTTGAGCAGCAACCGCTCGAGCCGGGCGTAGATGTTCCAGTCGAGGAAGCGCAGGTCGTCGCCGACGACGTAATTGCGATAGTCGGCGAACTCGACAGATTCGCCCTTCTTCTTGCTGCGCCGCTCGCCCTTCATCCGCCCGATGAAGATCTTGCGCGAGAGAATCTCGAGCTGCTCGAGCCGGGTCATGAAGTCCGGGCTCAGCAGCTCCTTGTCGTCATCGCGCTCACGTTGTCGGGGAACGGTGGCCATTCAATCACGCCTCAGACTGCAGCGGCCGACGGCTCGTCGCTTCGTCACTGTTCCTCCATCCCCCAATCCCTGCTTCGTCACGCCGCCACGCCCACGTCCGTCGGCAACTTCTCGAGGATCTCCTCGAGCACGTAGTCCGGGCTGAGCCCTTCGGCCTCGCCCTCGAAGTTCAGCAACAGCCGGTGCCGCAACGCCGGCAGCGTCGCCTTCTTCACATCCGCAAAGCTCACGTTGTAGCGGCCGTCGAGCATGGCATACATCTTTGCCGCCAGCGTGATCGCCTGGGCCCCGCGCGGGCTGCTGCCCCAGCGCACGTACTTGTTCACCACGTCCGTCGCGAACGTCCCGTTCGGGTGCGTCGCCAGCACCACCCGGATCGCGTAGTCCTGCACGTGCGGCGCGATCGCCACCCGATGCACGAGCTGCTGCCCCGCCATGATCTGCGCCCCGGTCAGCACCGGCTGAATCTGCGGCTTGTACCCGGTCGTCGTCCGCTCCAGGATCGTCTTGAGCTCCTCCCGATCCGAATACCCCACGATCAACTTGAAGAAGAACCGGTCGAGCTGCGCCTCGGGCAACGGGTACGTCCCCTCCTGCTCGATCGGGTTCTGCGTCGCCATCACGAAGAACGGCTCTTCCAGCGCGTACCGCACGCCGCCCGCCGTCACCGAGTGCTCCTGCATCGCTTCCAGCAGCGCCGACTGCGTCTTGGGCGTGGCGCGGTTGATCTCGTCCGCCAGCACCATCTGCGAGAACAGCGGCCCGCGCTGGAATTCGAAATAACGCCGCCCGGTCTGCTGGTCCTCCGTGATGATGTTCGTGCCGATGATGTCCGCCGGCATCAGGTCCGGCGTGAACTGGATCCGCGAGAATTGCAGGCTCAGCGCCTCGGACAGCGTACGGATCAGCAGCGTCTTGCCCAGGCCCGGCACGCCCTCCAGCAACGTGTGCCCCCCCGCAAACAGGCACACCAGCACGCCTTCGACGATGTCGTGGTGCCCGACGATCATCTTGCCGACCTCGTCGGACAGCTTCCTGAACTGCGTCTGAAACTCCGCCACCTGCTGTTCGACCGCGGTCTCTGTACCGGCCATCTGCATCTCCCTCGCAGCCAGCCCCGGCGACCGGGGCCCCTGGTCCTTCCAGTATGGGCAAGCGTCACCGATTGTAAGCCCCCGCCCCGGCGTTGGCGAATGCCGCCGGGCAGGCCATGCGACTTAGACCGGGGCCGCGCCGCGGTGCGCGTCGACCCAGCGGCAAATCGCCGGGTAAAGCCGCTCGCACGCCGCCGGGGCGGCTTCGATCTCGCCGTGGGCGATCTGCTCGTCGAACAGCCAGGTCTTGTCGCTGCTGGCCACCTGCTCGAAGAACGCCGCGCGCGTTGTCGCCGCATTGGCGATCCGGTCGCGGCCGCCCTGCACGACCAGCAGCGGCAGTGCGACCAGGTCGTAGTGCGCCGAGTACACGTGCTCCTCATCCCCCAGCAAACTCACCAGCGCCCGCCGCCGCACGCACTGCGCCAGCTGCCGCAACACCCCCGCCTTCATGTGATCAAACACGTAGCGCCGCCCGCGCAGCATGACCTCCGCCCGGTGGTTCGTCGCCCCGGTGAACGTCCCCGAAATATGCAGCATCGCCTGCACCGCCCCGCGCTCCAGCCGCTCGACCGCATCCGCGAGCGGCGCCGGCAGCCGCCGATACCACGGCGCCGCCGCCGAGTTCCCCTTCACCCACTGCACCGGCACCTCCCCCACCGCGCTCACCAGTGCCTGCAGCCAGCCCCAGCGTGAGACCATCTCGAACGGGAAGTTCGCCGTGCCGTCCTTCCGCCACCAGTCCCGCAACAGCGTCTGCCAGTCGAGCCGCCCCTCGGCGTCGTACAACCCGCTCGGCCAGCGCAGCGCCGCCGGGAACTCGACGAAAACACACCCCGCCAGGTCGGCCTGCCGCTGCCGCGCGAGGGCCGCATCCGCCACGATCCGCTCGCCGCTCGCACTGGCCACCAGCCGCGACCCCTGCAGATAACCCGCCAGTGTGATCGCCCCCATGCTCGCCGCAATGATCACGGGCCGCTGCCCGGTGGCCCGCCGCACGTGCTCCACCACCGCCGGCAGGTCGAACAGGACGAAGTGATCCACGCACCAGTCGTCCTGCCCCGACGGCGGCTCGCTGAGCATGTGCGGCGCACCGTGCCCGCGCAGGTTCATCAGCCAGATGTCGCAGCCCGCCTCATGCAGCAGCGCCGCCAGGCTGCGATAGTGGAAGTCCCGCCCCTGCACATCCGGCAGATCCCAAAGATCCGCATTCACCGCCAGGCCATGTACAAAGACCACCGGCGACCCGTTCGGCTGCACCTTGCGCTTGACCGCGATTCGCGCCCCGTCCGGCGACGGGATGCGCTCGATCAGGGCAGGCCGTCTGTGGCATGAATCGGCCATCACATAGCCCCCGAAATCGTCACACGCCCGGACCGCCGGCCGCCGTGTCTCACCGGCGCCGCCGCTGGCCCATGTCTTCGGCCCGCTGTTGCAGGCGCGGGATCTGGTCGCGCAGCGCACGGGCCTGCGGCGAATCCGGGTAACGGTCGATCAAGGCCCGTGCCCGCTCCAGCGCCTCATCGTAGCGATGCTGGCGAATGAGCTCGGTGATCTCGGTCTCGGCTCGCTGCCGCGTCTGAATCTCGGCATTGGAACGCACCGTCGGCAACTGCTGGCGCAGGTCCTGGGCCTCGGGTGAGTTCGGGAAACGCTTCATCACCTCCTCGACATGCCGCAATGCATCCGTCCAACGCCGCTGGTCCGTCGCCTCCTGCGCCTTGGCCATCAGCTCCGCCCGCTCCTCGGCCGAGGCACGATCCAGGGCGGTCGCCACGCGCTTGCCCAACTCGACCGCCTCCCTGGCATCCGGATGTCGCCGCTGCAGATCGCGCACCAGCGTTGCCGCCCGATCGAGCTCGCCCAGCGCGAGCAGCTCATCCACCTCGCGCGTCGTCGTCTCGACGTCGTGCTTCTCGAACTTGATCCGGGCCTGCTCGACCTGCTCGGCGAGCCGTTCCCAGATCGGCAGCGCTGGGAAACGCGTCCGCGCGCGTTGCAGGCGCAGCTGCGCCTCCTGCCAGTTGTGCTCGCGCAACAGCGCCGGAATGTCCTTGTCGAGCTGCCCCGCCAGCGCCTGGCTTTCGATCTCCGCCCGCTGTCGCCGCTCTTCTTCGGTCAACAGTGCGATGTCACGCGTCTCGAGCGCCAGCTGCGCCAATTGATCAATTCGCCGATTGAGCTGCTCGATGGCGGCCGGATTGACCTGCCGGCCCGGCGCGGCGACCGGTGCCGCCGGGCGCCCCTCGGCCAGGACCATGTGAATCTCGTCCAGGCGCCGCAACAGCGCCGCCCCACCCCACGACAGCAACGCCACCGTCCACCCGGCGATGGTGAACGCCGCCGTCGCGAAGAAGTCCGCCGCCACCGGCGCTTCCATCTGGCTGAGCTGCCAGCAGCGCACCAGGCACCAGACCGTCGTCACCACCGCCAGCAGCGTGCCGCCGATGATCATGCCGGCCGCAGCCAGGCGTCCCGAGTTCAGCGGCTCCTGCACATCCGTGTCTTCGTACATATCTGCCATAGCGCCGACCTCCAGTCGCCCTATTATTCCGGCCGACGCCCGCGACGGCTACCCCACCTGACGAATCTTCGGCTCGGCGCGTGCTTTATCGGTTTTTCGACCGCGCTGCCGCATGACCCGCCGCGTGTACCGCTTGCCCTCCTTCTTCACGTGCGTGCGCTGGGCGAATCTCGTGTCGTTGGGCAGTTTCGGGAGCTCATTGTCAGCCTGCAGCGCCGCCAGCTTTGCCCGCACGTCCGCGACCGAATATGGGTGACCGCTGCGCTCGCTGAGCGACCCGGCAATCACGCGTAACGCCACCTCGTTCGGCAAGAGGTTGTCGATCGTGACTTTGGTCTCGCGATAGAGCAGGATCAGGTGATCCACGTGCAATGCCGGCCAGCCGTGGTCGCCCGGCGTCGCCTGGCTCTCGTCCGTCACCCCGCGCAGCCGCTTCTTCGTGTGCGCGACGTATTCCTGGGAGAGGTCGACGCCAACGTACTTCCGGCCGGTGCGCTTGGCGGCGACCGCGGTGGTGCCGCTACCTATGAAGGGGTCGAGTACGATCTCGCCGCGATGACTGCTGGCCATGACGATGCGCATCAACAACGCCTCCGGCATCTGGCAGCCATGGAAACCCGCCCGCTCGCGGAACGTCCCACATACCCGCGGGAATTCGTCCCACACGTCGTCCGGCAGCCGGCCCTGCGGATTGGCCCGCAGATCCTGGTACTCGGTGTGCCGCGCGCTCGGGTAGCGCAGCAGGTGGTCGTTGAACGTGAAATCCGTCAGGTGCTTGGTGAAGTAGAAGATGTGCGTGTGCCCGCGGCCGAACTTCGTCCGCGCATTCTGTCCGAACGTGTAGCGCCAGATGATCCAGTTACGCAGGTGCAGGCCCAACTCGCGCCCGATCATGCGGATGTCCGCCGCAAAGTCATCGCCGATCGCGATGTAGAACGAGCCGGTTTCCTTCAACACGCGATAGCAAGCCGCCATCCAGTCGCGCGACCACTGGACGTATTCCTCGTTCGGAACGTCGTCGTGGTACTTGTCGTAGACGTACCCAATGTTGAACGGCGGATCCGCGAAGACGAGGTCGACGCAGCCGGGATTCCACTTGGCCAGCAGCTCGATCGAGTCGCCACAATATATTGTATTCGCTCTCATCTCTATCCCCTATATGGCTGGCTTGATGCTACCAAGCGTCGCGGCCGGAGGCAATGGCCGTTATCGCGCACGGCCACCTAGCCCGGATTATTCATCGGTAGGTTGAAGTTTGGGTAGTGCGGTTGTGCGAG
>CAYUZU010000044.1:24464-24551 GCA_964448675.1 uncultured Planctomycetales bacterium | reverse complement strand
CTCAATTGGCAGAGCAACTGACTCTTAATCAGTAGGTTCGGGGTTCGATTCCCTGTGGGCGTACCAAATAAATCAACCACTTAAGCC
>CAYUZU010000044.1:0-24364 GCA_964448675.1 uncultured Planctomycetales bacterium | reverse complement strand
GGCAGAGCAATCCGCCTCAGGCGGATAGGTTCGGGGTTCGATTCCCTGTGGGCGTACCAAATAAATCAACCACTTAAGCCCTTTGTAAAATGGGCTTTTTATTGGAGCACCAATGGATGATAAATTCTGGGTGTATGTCCTCGAATTGAACAACGGGAAGAAATATATCGGTCACACCAACAACCTCAAACGCAGACTCGAAGAACATTGCTACGGCAAAAGTCCCTTCACTCGAAAAAATCCCATGAAGAAGCTCGTTTACTTTGAAGAATTTCCTAACCGTGCAAAGGCGATGAAGCGAGAAAAATTCTTCAAATCAGGTCAGGGAAGGCTGTGGCTCAACGAAAAACTGGCAGAGCAATCCGCCTCAGGCGGATAGGTTCGGGGTTCGATTCCCTGTGGGCGTTTAAATAGCAAAGCCCGTCAAAATACGTGCTTCGGCATATCGGTCTCACATCTTTTAAACATCTGTTTTTATAGTCCATCAATTTTGTTCATGTTTTTCTATCCAGCCCAAAATTCCTGGCAAAAATTAGCGCTGTTGTCAGAAAACATGCTCCCACTCCAATGAAAAGCGATTCTCCAAACCAGGCCCATGCCGGCAATACAGAAAATACCATCGATCCCAAAGCAAGCATGGTTGTAAGTGATGTTAGAAGCACAGCCATGCCATTGCTGGAAAATACTGTTATTATTCTTCCGTTGCCCTCATTCTGCAAGCGATGCGTGATATGCACGCCATCGTCTATTCCAATCCCGATTATTAATGGCAGGCCCATCATGGTCATAAAACTGAGCAATATTCCGGCGAATTGCATAATGCCGACCATCCAAAATACGCCTAATGCCAGAGAAATCATGGCAATCAATGCATATTTAATATTGCGAAAATCGAGCCATAATAAGCAACGTCAGGAGAATTGCATCTCGTCCATCGCGAGCGGCAATTTTTAACACACTGGATTGAAAATACGGCGCAAAAATATTCTGCAGGTGCGTCAGCCCTTTTGCAGCGCGTTGTTCATCCTCATTTAACACGACTAATAAATCCTGAAAGATGCTCAGTGAGTTCGTTTTTTCCGGATCACCAACAAGCTGCTTGCATTTATAATCCACTTTATCCTGGCCGCCCAAAAATGCCATATCCTGCATTTCCATGACATTCATTTCAAGCCGATCAATTTCTTCACTAAATTTGGCCAAGTCGGATTGAAAAATTTTCGATTTTATCCGTGATCCCAGCATTTGCTTTTCAATCTCGCGAATAAATGAAATCCTCTCCTGCCGCTCTTGTGCGGACGGCAGGTACGCTGAAATATCTTCTGTCATGGAAACTGTGCCCAGATCACGAAATTGTTTCGCCAACTCCCGGGACTCTTCAACGTCATCTGTCAGGCAAAGCGCATATTCCATGCTCAAATCGAATTTTTCATTGATGGCATCGGACAGGGCGATGGACGTCAGTCCCTTTGGTTCCATATTCATGTAGTTGCGTTCATATTCAATTTTAAACGCTGACCAAATCATAATTGCGCTTAAAACAAGCGAAGCTGTGTGATCTGTTTCGTCAACGATGCAATACCTTCCAAAAATGAAACGGCGCCATCCTCTTTTTCGCGGGTGGAAATGGATTCTTCCTGTACCACATATTCTTTTTCGAGCGACTCATTCACATTAGTGAGAAGCTCCACAAAATTCGGATTTGCGAACGTATCCTTTGTATTTTTCAGATCATCCGCCTTTGAAGCTCCTCTATTTGATACTGAAGAGAAGCAATCTTTTCCAGATTTTTTATCCTTTCCCTCTAATTCAGCTATTTTGGATTTTAGCTCTTCAATCCATACATGCAGGGAAAGGGATTAAAAATTGGCGCGCTGGTCACGATCACAGAAATTGCTGAGCATCAAATCATCCGAGATAAGTTCACCGTGCTTGCCGAAGCTGCGCAGGAGGTTGCTTCGCCCCAGCTTCGGAACGTGGGAACCCTTGGCGGCAATATCTGCCAGCGCCCGCGTTGCTGGTACTTTCGCGGCGATTTTCACTGCCTGCGCAAGGGCGGCGACGACTGTTTTGCCGTGGATGGGAAAAATAAATATCATTGCGTGATCGGCGGTGGGCCATGTTTTATTGTGCACCCTTCAGATACCGCTGTGGCGTTGACAGCGCTGAATGCGTCGTTCACAATTTTTTCCAGGAAAAAATCTCGCACCCTGCCGATTCATGACTTTTTCATTTTGCCTGAAGTCAACGTGGAACGAGAGAACGCACTTGCCCCCGGTGAAATCCTCACAGAAATTTTCATTCCCGAATTACCCGGCGGCACAAAAAGCAGCTATCTAAAAATGAAAGAACGCGCGACCTGGGACTTTGCCATGGCAAGCGTGGCAGCGGTGGTCAGGAAAAATGGCGCGAAAATTTCATCCGGGACAATTGCACTTGGCGACGTCGCGCCCATTCCCTGGCTCGAAAAAGAAATCAGTGCAAAATTGGCCGGGCTTTCCACGGACAGTGAAAGCATCGCTCAATTATCGCAACAGGTTTTGGCGGACGCCGAGCCCATGGAGGAAAATGATTACAAAATTCCCCTGGCGCGCAATCTGGTAAAAAGAGCGTTGAACCAACTGTGCGGGACATGATTTTTTTTCGGATCGAAAATCAGATTTTGATAAATATGCGCCAAATTCTGAACCACAAATTTTATATCGTATAAATTCTTAAACTTGCGGCAATTGGTCTCGCTCATTTGCTGACGAAGCTTTTTATCCTGCGAAAGCAGGAAAATCTTCTCTGCCAATTGCAGGGGATCTCCCACCGGAACCAGGCATCCGTTGACGCCGTTTTCCACCATTTCGTTGATGCCTGAAATATCCGTGGCAACGATGGGCAGTCCGGCCGCCAGCGCTTCCAACACGGACACCGATTGAAGCTCGCGATAGCTCGGCAGCACGTAACAGTCGGCTTCCTTGAAAAGCTGAATTTTATCATCGCCTTCCACCCAACCGAAAAAGTGCACCATGTCTTCCACGTCGTTTTCCCGACAAATTTTTCGGGCATTTTCGATATCGCCGTCACCGCCAAAAATTATTTTTATTCCGGACGTCTTTTCTTTCAAAATTCCGGCAGCGTCGATCAATTCGTAAACGCCCTTTGCTCGTTCGATTCGCCCTAAAAAAAGCAGGCTGAAATTTTCTGTGTTCCGAAATTTTTGTCCGTCATGAGCCAGCCCAACGATCCGTTCATTCGCAATGGAATTGCTCACAATCCGAACATCGCTTCGATCGGTGATGTGCGCCATCACGTTTTTCGCGTGTTCCGAACCAACAGCGATCAGGTCAGCCGCGCTCAATATTTTCCGAATGTATATTTTCGAAAGCTTGCCGCTTCGCGCGAAAAAACTTTGAAAGCTCCCGCCGTGCCCGTGAAAAACAATTCGCTGTCCAAGAATTTTCGCGCCAATTAAAAACATCGACTTGCGGTAAAAACTGACTCGCGAGCAAAAATGGATATGACAAATTTTGGGCCGATGAATAAAGCTCAGCCACAAAAACCGGGATATTGCCTGCGCCAACATTTTCGCTTTGAGCCATTTTGAGCCTTCCAATCGGGTAAACACAGGAAGAACGTCACATTCCCGCACCAGCCCTGATTTTAAATACGTCCCCATCAGCGCGGCAATCCCGCCCTGGGCGCGCGGCGATGGGCCAACGAGTAATATTTTCGGTTTAGTATTTTTATTCAAAGCGACCTCGGTTGGGTTCAGTTAATTAGATATTCGATTTTATCCATTGCCACCAAGACTCGAAGGCTCTACGTTTTTTAAGGAATCAAACTCGCCCTGATTTGAGTGGGATTAAATCTTCAATGATCCAAAATTCCCAATTCTGACTTCCAAAAACCATTTGGGAATTTGGCAATTGAATTTTTGAATTTATTTGGCTTTTGATTTTTTAAATTTGGTGATTTATCAAAAATCTATCTTTTCATCCGTGAAAATCAGCGTAGATCTGTGTCCAAACTTAAAGCGAAACATTGGATATGACAAACCGCCGCTTGTTCGAAGACGCCGGCGCAATGTCGTCCACAAACTCGAATTTCATATTCAGCGAGTCGTAGCACATATCGGAAATTTTCTTTCTCAAAAACTCGACACCATCCGACTGAAATGCACCGTTTTTCACAATACGAATCTGCAACTGGTCGCGCCGATCCTGGACAACCTGAAATGTTCTGATGCCCTTCACCTGCCTGAAAATCGCCATCAAAAAACTGACCCCGATGAAATAGCCTTCCGGCGTGATGATGATATCCGCGGTTCGTCCTTCCACCGCGTCCATCAAAATCAATTCGCGGCCGCACGCGCATTTTCTGCCGGATGGTTTGCCCACATCTTCGATGTCGTAACGGATTAGCGGGAAGGCATAATTATCCAGCGCAGTGATGTAAATTTTCCCAACCTTACCGTTCGCGACCTGCTTCTCATTCATCAAAAATTCCGGGATAACGCTTTCCATGTTGATGTGGTAGCCATCGCGTTTTTCGCACTGGGCGGCCATGGTCAACCCTTCTCCGCCGGCCGCATAGTTGTCAAATATTTTTGCGCCGAACTGCTCTTCGATCAACGCACGATAATGCGGGAATAGCATCTCTCCGCTCGTCATAATGGAATCGATCTTCACGTCGCTGATTTCGTGCTTTCGCGCGTGATTGGCCAGCAGGTAAAACGTGGACGGGAAGCCCTCGGCCTTTTTTATCTTCGATTGGCGAATGAATTGAATGTACTGATCCAATAATTTTTCATCCACATTGGCGAATTTCAAAAAATGGCACCGCGTTAAAGAATGCTGAACTTTTTTCTTGAGCGGCCGCTGCTTCCACGCCGCACGAAAGTACGGATCGCCCAATTCGTAACCGCCCCAGGCCCAGGCGCGATACCGCAGCGCCCAGTACCAGTCTTCCTGCTGCTTGGTGCGGTAGAATTCCAGCGGCCGGCCGGTGGAGCCGCTCGTCGTCGAGTGAATCAATCTGGATTTCGGGATGTTGGTTGCCACAAGCTCGCGATTTCGAATGGTGTCCTTATCCAGAATCGGAAGCTTATCCAGATTTGACGGATCGATATGCTTTGGCAGCAGATTCCGCTCCCGGAAAACCTTTCGGTAATAGGGCACATTCTCGTAAGCGTGCTCCAGCAATTGCCGCAGCTTCTCTTCCTGAAAATGCTGCAACCCACCCAAATCCCAGCGCTCGCTTTCCCGCAGGAATCGAAGCCGCCGCTGAATTTTCGACCGATTGCCCAATTCCAGCAAAGGAAAAATTCCCTTTTGAATAATCGCGTTGTTCATTTTAACTCCAAATACAAATTAACCCTTGTGTTTAGTATTACTTATTTGGATTGTCATTCGTCTGTCATTTCCGATGGACTTCCTTCGGTCGCCTGCGCTTTTTTTTGCAAAGACCCCATTATATTTCGCAGGGAGATTCCCGCTAAAAGCATGCGGGAATGACAATTGTTTGTAAAAAATCGTCCGCTATTTTGGGACATTTCTTGACTGGACAAAGTCGTTTTAGCTACACTCTCTTTTTTCTGAAGGCTGAAAGCCGAACGCTGACAGCTCTAATTTTTGAACCACTCAAACGACTCCCGCAAGCCCTCATCCGTGGAATAGGAAGGTTTCCAGCCCAGTTCGTTTTTTATTTTTGATGTATCATAAATCAGATTTCGACGAATGGCATCCACCGTGAACATGGAAATTGGCGGCGACACATCGGAGTTTTTTCGCTTTGCCATGTATTCGAATAATTTTGCAGCCGATTCGGTCACCACCATCGGGACGAAAACCGCCTTCTTTTTCGCGCCCAGAATTCCTTCGATTTTATGCAGAAATTCACAGTGAGTCAGCGGCTTATCATCCACAACATTATAAGCCTGGCCGTTGGACACGTCTTTCTCCGAGGCCACAATGATGGCGTCCACTACATTTTTCACATAAGTGTATGGCAGCAGCTTCTTCTTCTGGCCAAACACGATTTTGCTGCCATTGAACACGTTGCCGCCCATGGGGCCGTAAATGATGCCGGGCCGCACAACGGTGACCGGGAATTGGTGCGTCGCATAATATTCCAGCGCCAGCTTATCCGCTTCCTGTTTGGATTTGGCGTAATGATGATACCGTCCCAGGTCATCCGCGTACGCATCCTTTTCTTTGATAACATTGGTCCCGTTTTTTTGATGAAAGCCATACACCACCACCGAACTGACATACACAAACTTTTTGACGCCGGCCTCCCGCGAAGCATCCAGCAGGTTACGCGTGGCCTCGATGTTGACTTCCTGAAAATCGTGCCAATCGCCGCGATTGGTCACTTTGCCGGCCAGGTGAAACACCGCATCCGCGCCGGCCACGGATTGCCGAACCAGTTCCGCGTCGCGAATATCGCCGTACACCACTTCAATATCCGGATTATGGGCGTAGTCTTTGTTGATCCGCCGGACGAGCACACGCACCTTTTTGTCCATCAGGAGCAAACGGTTCACCAGGTTTCTGCCTAAAAAGCCATCTGCCCCGGTCACGAACACGGTGGATTTTTTCTTCGTATTCTTTTCCGCCGTGGTAACTTTTGCCGCGCTTTTTTCTTTCTGAACCGAAAATTCATCGGCCACATGTTTTTTGGTGTACGTTTCCGCCTGTCCCCAGATTGTGTGAAGCAGGCTCACATTTTCCAGTCCTTCTTCAGGGCGAACCGGCAGCTCTTCATCCCGCAATAACGATTCGTAAAATAGCCTGAGAAATGTCCGAAGCCCCTGCCGCGGTTTCGTTTTGCCTGTGACAATCTGGAATGAATTTTTCACCGTGTCCGAAAGCACCTGCCTGCCCATATTGATGTTATTGTACAGCTTCATTACCATGTGCGGCAGGCTTTTCGTGAGCTGGGTGGTCAGCGTCATGTGTGTCATGTCGGCAGTGGCAATCATTTTTGTGCCGTACACGCGAATCATGTTGATGTTCGGTTTGATATTCATGGACGAAACAATCGATCCTGTCGAATTCTGCCCTTCGAAATGGATGCGAAGCTCGTCGTACGGCGCAAACGGATTGTCGCCAATTTTTCGCGTCGTGACCGAAACGCCGTTGATCTTCTTCAACAATAATTTTTGAAGATAAATGGGATGATCGAGGAAATTGGCAAATACGCCGCCCGGCAACTGATATGCCCAGCCGGTGCTTTGATTGCGAAGCGAGTAGGCATTGGATCCATCAAAATCCGGATTGTTGAACCAGTATCCCTCGACATGAACGATATCGCCCATTTGCCCGGATTCGAAAAAATCCATAATTTTGAGAAACATGGGATCGAATTGATAGACGTGGCAGATGGAAAGTTTCACGTTGTTCTTTTTCGCCGCGTCGATCATTTGTTTGGCCTCAGCCTCGTCCATGGCCATCGGCTTTTCCACCAGCACGTGGCAGCCGGCGTTCATCGCTTCGATTGCCAGCTTCGCGTGCGTTTTCGGCGGTGTTAAAATGTGGACGACATCGATTTCCGATTGCTGCAGCATTCTGGTCAGGTCCGTGTGCACATTCGAAATACTGAATCGCTCAGCCAAGTCCTTTGCCCGCGATTCATCCACATCGCACACGGAAACAACCTCGACCTGTCCGACTTCCTGACTATAAGGAATATGATATTGTGCAATTTCTCCGGCTCCGACAATTCCTACTTTCATGATTCACTCCAGTTTTATTAAGGGATTAGTTATTAGCAGTTAGGCGTTAGTTCAATTTCTAAAGCCTTTAGCCTTGATTCGAATAGTTCAAAATATAAATTCAGGTAAAAGCTCGAAATTTTTTCAAGCGAGTATTTTTCGATTATGGTCTGTATTGCATTGGCGCCAATTTTTTGACGCAGATTTTCGTCTCCCGCAAGCTTCGCCAGACATTTCGACAGGCTGGAAATATCATCCGGTTCGAACAAAAATCCGTTAAACCCCTGCTGAATAGCATCCGCGCAACCGCTGATATTGCTGGCAACACAGGGCAATCCGCAGGACATGGCTTCTAACAGCGCGTTGGGCAAGCCTTCCTTTTCCGAGGGAAAAACGAAAATATCTGACGCCTGTAAATATTTCTGGCTCTCTTTCACCTCTCCCGGAAACACAAATCGGTCTTCAAAATTATCCCGCCCGATTTGTTTTTTCAATTCGGAAAAATAATTTTTTTCCGCAGCCGGCCCGACAAGATAACATCGGAAATCAGGTAATTCTGTCGCCAAGTTTTTCAGCGCAGCGACGATTTTATGCACACCTTTTCTTCGGCTGATTTGTCCCAGGAACGAAATCACCAATTCATCTTCGCTCAATCCCATCATTTTTTTCAAAGCGATTTTTTCCTGAATATTCAAAGGTTTGAATTTCTCCACATCCACGCCATTGGGAATGAACGAACACTTTTCCGAGAGCAGATTCGCTTTCAGATAGGCGTTCAAACAATCCGAATTGATGGCGACGACTTTGTCCACAGCCTT
The DNA here is from genome assembly GCA_964448675.1 of uncultured Planctomycetales bacterium. GTDB lineage: Bacteria > Planctomycetota > Phycisphaerae > UBA1845 > Fen-1342 > CAYUZU01. Next base: position 15,844 of record CAYUZU010000044.1, on the reverse strand, counting down.
GAAAAAGAAATATTTCAATTTTCCGCCCGGCTGCTTTTGAAGCGACAGCGGATCGTCCATTCCAAAATTGGTCATTTTGAAGACCACTTTTTTCCCGGCTAACCATCTCAGAAAAACCGCGCTGTACATACCGTTCAAACTGTGAAGGTGAATGATGTCGAATTGCTTCATTTTCAACAATAAAAACAGCAGCGCCCCAATATTGAATAACAAGGTCCGAAACACCTCCTGTCCAAATGCAGGGACGCGAATCACGTTGATTCCTCCTACTTTTTCAAATTTTGGAATTATGCTTTTTCCCGTACAAATCACCGAAACAGAGACTCCCTGCTTTTTCAATTCAAGCGATAATTTCAATGCTTGCGCCCCGGCCCCGGAATAATCCGGTGGGAAATACGGAAGGAGCATTAAAACGGATATTTTCTGAGCTTTTTTTTTCAACTGGTACCTTTTATTTATCTTTATTCAGCCAGGCACAGAATTTTAAATACGTTGTATAACTATCCACGAAACATCCCCTTAAATCCCCTTTCAAAGTGGGACTTACCAGTATCCCCCCCTTCGTGTTCTTCGAGCGCTTCGTGGTTAATATTTATTTACGCCAGTAAACGCGACTGTCGCTTCAAATTGGTTCTGAAATAATACTGGTACACATGCCTGAAAAACTGCCTCGCCACATTCGGGTTGAAAGCCATCATCGATGTGCCCAGCGCTTTGACAAGGTGGACTGAAACGCCGTTCACCAGCGCAACTTTCGCGTAGTGTTTCAAAATCTTCGATTTCCGGCTCTGGCCGGTCACAAAGCCGTAATTGCTTTCTTTGCCCATTTTGACCAGTTCGTTTTTCAACGCCGGATTTCGCTTGAACCATATCGCATAGGAACGACTGTGGATTTTCGCCCGCTCGATATGCTTCTTCAGATTCAGCGGGTGAAAGTGATAGCCCACCGCGCCGGAATGATAGAACAACCGCAATCCCACTCGCGTGAGTCGATAGCCCAACTCCACATCTTCGTTACGCAGCATTTGTTCGTCGAAAAATATCTCGTTGCCCGTCAGCACTTTTCGCTTCATTGAAATATTGTTGGTCACAAAATCAGTCCAGCTAATGCGCGTCTCCATTGGGCTTTCATCTTTAAGATAAGTCTGGTCCAACACCACCTGTTTCGACGCGTCGATTTCCGGGCTGAGGATGGCTCGGCCTCTCACCGCGTCTGTGACTTCGGGATGAATACTGTGGAATTTCGAATGCTCTTCCAGCAGTGTTTTCGTCGGAATAATATCCGCATCCAGAAACACGAGTATGTCGCCGTGGGCACGTTGAATCCCCGCATTACGGGCCGCCGCCGCGCCCTGGTTGGATTGCGCCAAAAATAGCGTTCGCACCGGAGACTTCTTGCTGAATTCTTTAGCGAAGATACCTGACCCATCTGTGGACCCATCGTCCACTACGATTATCTCGAACGGGCCGGCGCCGGGCGTTTGCTCTAACAATCCGTTCAACACGTTCGGCAGCGTTCGAATGCAATTGTAAACCGGAATTATGACGGAAATCATTCCACGATCCTCATATTTAATTTTTGTTTTTTCAATTTGAATTTTATACCGGCTTTAAATTTTGTGAAACCCAATCGATTTAATTCATCATGCGTAAATGTTTTCAATAGTCCCAGCATTATGAAATAAATGAAGCTTGCGAGCACCACCCGTAAAATCAAGTAAAATTCATGCGAACCAATGAGGAAAAGCGCCATGACCAATGCAGCAATAGAAGGCTTCATTAACAGGCTGAAATAATCAACTGAGAACAAATGCCGCCTGACAAAATAATTCTGCAAAAGAAAAAATATAATGATCGAAATTATTGTCGCGTAGCTTGCGCCCAGGTAGCTGAATTTTTTGATGAAAAAATAATTCAAAATCAGGTTTACTCCGAACGCGAACAAATTCACCCGCAAATCATATTTTTGCAAATTGTTAGCGACCAATAAATTGGCCAGGATCATGGCAAAACCATAAGGCACAATCGTCCAGATTAAAATTTGCAGTACTGGCACCGCTGCTATAAATTTGGTTTTGTAGAAAAAGAAAATGATTTCGCCGGACAGCATGGATGTCCCGGCTGCCATCGGAATAATCATCAGCCCCGTCCATTTAATAATTTTGTCCGCCATCTCCTTTGCCCTGCCATTATCCGAACTGCACATTTGCGACAGCCCGGGAAACATGGCCCGGGCAATGCTCAACGGCAGGCCTTTGCACGTTTCCATCAACCGGTAGGCGGCTGCGTAAATGCCAACCTCAACCATCGTCGTCATTTTGGACAGCATCAGAATATCGATGCGCCAGTAAATCACCGAAAGGACAGAAATAAGCGTGAACGTGGGAATCATCCGGATGAGATTCTTTTGGAACGCCGGTTCCAGTTTCAGAGGAATTGTCCCGACCATTTTTTTCACAACAATCAGCTTCAACATGAGTTCAAGAAAGTTGACCGCTAAAATGACGCTAATTAATGCAAATAGTCCATAACCAGTAATCAAAAACAAAATCGCTGCAACCGTCCTCACGATGCTGGACACTAAAATAATGATCGTATTCTGCCCGAATTTTTCGAACGCGGCAAACACGGCCTGGCAGTATTCATTCAGGGTTGTTGCCAGCAGCGAAAAACTGATGATGTAAACCCCGGTTCTCACATCTGTCGAATAGTTGGCGAGATTGACAATCACGACAGCCAAACTAATCATTATTACCGAAGAAACCAAACCCAGCAGCGCGGAATTGAAAAAGAAAATCCCGGCTGATTTTTGATTTTTGGCGATATCCCGAATCAAAGGCCGTTGCAATCCGAACGACGCGATCACCATAAAAATGGAAAAATAGGATCGAATGAACGAATACTTTCCCATGTCTTCCACGCTGAGATAGCGCGCAACATAAATCACCAAAACCATGGCGATGACGGGATTGATCAGCCGATTGAAAAAGATGATGGCCGAGTTTTTTGTTATTTTACTTGCTGATGACATAGTTCGTAGTTGATTATAAATTTCACAAAAGCGTTCTTCTTCAAATGGAATTGTGATTTTTGTATTTGATTGCCCAAAGCGCACAACAATCCGGTCAGCGCCCAGAATAACGAAAAATAGCTCAGCAGCGGGAAGTCACCGAGGCAGTGCACCAAAAATCCGGCAAAACCTGCCATTATGCCAATCGCCAATTGACCGTAAAAACTGTCAGGCGACGTTCGTTTCACCACAAACACTCCGGTTCTGAAAAGAAAAAAAATGAAAATCAAAAAAAACAGCAATCCGAACACACCGACCTCCGCGGCTATGAATAAAAACTGATTGTGTACCGGGTAATCGAACCAGAACGAAATTCGCGACGAGGTTGGATCGTAGGTCCGCATCACTTCGGTGTAATTGTTGATTCCGATGCCCAAAAATGGATGCGCCTTGATGATCGCCCAGGCGACCTGCATCATCGGGATTCGGATGTAAGCGGACTCCCCGTCATCGGACTGAATGCGCGCCAGAATAATATCTGAAAATCCCAACAGCACCAACGCGGCGATAAGAATCACAACAAAAATGACAGCGATTTTTGATATGCTCAGAGAGCCTCTGAAAACATAAAATCCGAGTACAATAACCATTGAAACCGCAAATCCCAGCCAGCCGCCTCGCGACAGCGTGAACAGCAGCGCGATTGTCCCGGCAATCGAAACGACAAGCATGAATAGCCGATTAGTTTTCGCGCGATTACAGAACAGCAGTGCAATGGGCACAGGCAAAATAAATTGCAAATAAAAAGCAAAGATATTTGACGAACCGAACGTGCCCCAGATTCGGGTGACTTGTCCCACCGAATCCAGTTCCTGGGAAGCGATCTTTTCGCTCTCCCCTAAAATCGCCAGACCGGTTCCCTGTCCCAAAAAACCCTGAAAAAGCGAGATCGCGCATTCTATCGACAGGCCAATCAATAAAAAAGTAATGATGATGCGCACCTCTTTTTCCTCCCTCACCTGGCTTGCGATGAACCAGAAAATCAAAATCGCTTTGAACATCTGCACCACTTCGAACAGGCTGAATTGGATGTCGGTCGCGTTCAACATGGACAGGAGAACGATGATAAAAAATCCAGCCAATGGGAACATCGCCGGGGTGGCCTTTTCCGTCAGCGTTTTCCTGTCCCGCGCCCGTTCGATAATCCAGAGCAAATACAGGCACAGCAGCGGCACGTCGATCAGGTTGATGCCTAACCCGCTGGCCCCGCCGTGATGGGGCCGATAGATGAAATTCACATCCGCGTTGATGGGAATGCTCAAAATCAGCAATGCCAGGCAGACCTGCTTAATATTTCGGCTCATCATCAAAACGAACGGAATGGCCAGGCCGATAGTGAGAAACATTCTCCACTCTGCATCGAATTTTAGAATAGTTAAAATACCCAGGCCCAAAACCAGCCCGGTCCCCAGCCACAGTGTATTTTGCAATTTGAAAAAGGATATGTTCGGAGTCGTTGGGATCATTTTATCTGTTCTCTATTTGTTTGTTGCCAAAACCGCTAAATTGAATGAGCTCGGAGTGCAATGCCTTTATGCATTGCAGGTGCATCGCATAAAGGCGATGCACTCCATATGCAAACCGATTTTTTCAGTACACCTGAACTCGTCGTTAAAAATTATATATTAGAGAAATCTATTACCTCAATTAGGCAAGCAATTTCATCAGTATTGTTCAGGCGAAAGACTATGGACTATTTCCAAATATTTCTGTCGATAATTTTTCCAACTATGTCGCTCGAAAAACTTCCGACCGTTGGTGCGCTGGACTTGCCTGCGCTCGGGATTCCGGCTCAATTCGATGATTAATTTTCCCAGGTCGTCGGCGTCGCCAGGTTCGAAAAATGAGACCATGGAATCATCGTAATAAGCCGCAGCGGCCTTTGTTTTGGAAACAATCGCCGGCAGTCCTGTAGCCAGAAATTCCATGGATTTAACGCTCAGCGTTTCGCCGGAATACACGCCATCCTTTTTCGGATCGATGCCAATGTCCGAACCGGCCAACACCTCACTCATTTGCGCTATGGGCACTGCTTCGTGAAATTCAACCAAATCCTGAAGTTGCAGCGATTCGGCCTGGTTCAGCAAATTCGCTTTTTCTTCGCCCATGCCATACACATCGAGGCAAAGGTTTGCTCCTGTCATTTTCACTTTTCGTACCGCTTCGAGAATTACATCGATGCCGGAGTGTTCCTTCAATGTGCCTGTATAAATCAATTTTGTGGGCGCGCCGTTATTGCGTATCGCCGGAAAATTTCCGGGGAAGAGCCGCTCGTCCGGGGCGTTGAGAATGACCGAGCATTTTCCCGATGGAACGCCCCGCTCGCACAGTCGCTCCCGCCAGATTTCCGTCACTGTGATCACATGATTCGCGTACCCTGTGGAAATTCGCTCCAAAATTTTCAGCAGCCGAACGCAGGCGTGATTCATGGTTGCGTTGAATTTCCGCGCATAAAACTCCGGCAGCACATCGTGAATATCCAGAATGACTTTCGCGCCGAACAGTTTGGGAATCACGGTTGTGAAAACCAGGAAGTCAGGCAAATTATGCACATGAATAATTCGGTACCGCTTTTTGAAAAAGAGCCATGTTAGCTTAAAAAAAGTCAAAATAAAAAACTTCATCAATCGATACACATATTGCAGCAAATATTTTTCATTCACATCCCGGGATTGCACGCGGTGCAAACGAGCGCCATCCACCACAGCCTGGCCTTGTTTGTACTTCTCACCCAAACAAATCACATCCACTTCGTGGCCGTCGCTCAAAAGCGCTTCGGTCTCCCGTTTCACGCGGCCATCGTATTCATAAATCGAGTAAGCTACTGCACAACATTGCATAGCGCCATCCTTCTTTTATCCGCATTAAAAACTTCACCCAAATCCCACAGGTTGGCGTGATTAAAATTTTTCTGCCTCAGCAAATTCCGGCGGTATTTCTCCGCCTGAGTTTCGGAATTGAACGTTGCCACGGTAATTTTGTAAAACTGCCCCTCATTGGGAATTCGAACCGAAATGAGCGCGGCATTATACCCCTTCTGGCTCAAATTCGAATAACGATCGAGAGCTTCGTTGAATTTTCGGAGTGAAAAAACATGTATCGCGAACCGCCCGAGCCTGGCAGCATCCTGACCCTTGAGCAGCGGAAGATATACTTTTTCTCCGGCGTTCAGAGGCTTCGATGCATCGTAACCGGGATTCGCACTGCAAACTTCCTCAATCAAACTTTGATTGATCATGCCATATTCCCTCACCATGAATTCATGGATCGAGGTTCTTTTTTTGATTTCAACAAATTTCTCTCCGGTCAATTCTCCCATGTTCATTTGCGTTGAAATCGGGTTTGAATCACTCGCCCGATCCCGTGGGGTGAATTTCAGAGCTAACAAAACCGAGCCTGTCACCAGCAAACAGAAAAGAACCACCAGCAGAGACAAAGCCCAGCCTTTGGGTTGCAAACTAAATCTTCGGCGCTTCGGAACAACTTCGCGGTCCGAAACTTGATAATAATCTCTATGCAGCATTTGATGCAGAATGCCCGGCGGAAGTAAATTCCCCTGCAATCGTTGGGCCAACCGCTTTTCCTGAATCATCCTGTATGAATGATCGAGGTACTCGAAGCCAAATGCCGCGCCGGTTCCAACCAGCAGTCCAAGAATGCCGGCGAGCATAAAATTCAGCCGTTTATTGGGTTTCACCGGCCTCAGGGGTCGATCCGGCGGACTGACCATTTCGATTTTAATTTGCCGGTCTTTCTTTGAATTGGAAATCTGGTTTTCACCACGCTGCTTCACCAGCATGGAATATATCTCGCGGTTGCTCTGCAGGTCCCGATCGATCATTTGCTGCATCTTTTCCGGCTCCGAAAGCGCAGCCACCTGTCGGGAGATGGCATTGCAGCGGGACTGGTAGCTTGTTATCTGTTGATCCAGCGCGCGAAGATAGCCTTCCTCGCTTTTGATGTAATCAATCAACGCGCCTCGGTACTGTTCCGAAAGATATTTTTTTTCTTCCTTCATTCGAATGACCAGCTTGTTTTTCGGCGTGTATTTTTGCAATGCCCGTTTTATTTCCACATCCAGTCCCAATAGTTGCTCTTTCAATTTAGAAATGTGATTGACCAGGCTGGGACTCACCTCTTCATCCAGCGCCAAAAAATTATTCCCGGCCATTATCTGCCGCCTTAAATTATCCAGTCTCGATTTTTTGGCGTCGTATTGGGATTGCGTTTCGCTGAGCTTCTCCTGAAAAATTGTTAAATTATTTTGAAGCGTTTGCGCCTTTTGCTCGGCCGAATGCATCTCCCATTTTTCCTTGACTTTTGCCGAAAGCGTCACCAGGCTGCAAATTTTGCTATCATAAATTTTAATCTGCTTTTCAAGATAGTCCGAATTTTCCGCGCGCTCATTTATTTTGGCCCGTTCCAATTTGTATGCTTCAACAATTTCCGTGACCACCGCAACAGTCAGATCAGGGTCTTCCGAACAATAACTCAGCGTGATGACATTTGTGTCTTTAATTTTCTGCACGTCCAGCGTTTCAATCAGGTCGTTGACTGCCAACTGAAACTTCTTATTTGCGTCAACCTCCTCCATCGGGTTGATCGAATTCTTTCGATGCAACTGTAATTTTTCCACCACATTCTCGGCCACTGGCCGGCTCTTGATAATTTCAATTTCAGATGCAATGAAATCGTACGGATCGCGAATAATTCCCGGTAAATTGAGCAGACTGTATTTTTCCTGTTCCAATTTCTTTTCCAGGATAATTTTAGCGGTGGTTTTATAAACCGGTGTCATTAGAAGTGTGCCAGCGCCAACTGTTAAAACAATCATAAAAAAAAGGATCACGATAATCCACCGACGTTTCAAAACCACTTCCAAAAAATTTTGTTGAGAAAATTCCATATATTCCTGTGGTTGCAACATGGCTTCACTTTCCTATTTCATTAATTTCTGAAAACGAACTATTTCGACGATCTTTCTGAAAAATACATTTTGAAAAATCCAGCGTTGCATCAAATCGGTCGTGAATAAATTTGCCAGCACCAGATTGACTCCCCTGTAATTTTCGAACAACCGCAGCACTGCATTTTTCGTGATCTGTTTTGATACCTTTTTTAGTTCATAAAGCACTTCGATCCGCTGTTCGCGCGACAACTCTTGCGTTTCGAACAGCGGTTCGTAAATCAGGTCAGAGGTGCTGTTCAAATATTCATCCGGCGGAACAAGGAATGCATCATTCATTTCCACCCATTGAAACAATTCTGTGCCCGGGTACGGGATTAAATTGTAGAAATGAACCCGCTGAATGGGATATTTCTGCGCGAGGCGCGCCGAATCCATGACATCCTCCCATGTTTCTCCGGGCGTGCCAACAACGAAAAACAACTTCACGCCGAATCCAATTTCCGTAGCCAACTTGACTGCGTTTTCGATGTGCTCGACTCTCTCACCTTTTTTCAGATTCTTCAATACTTTGTCATTGCCACCATCTGCGCCTATTCCCAAATATCGAAATCCAACTTTCCACATGCTTAACAACACATCCCGATCGAGACGGTCTGCCCGCAAACCATTAGAGCAGCGAAGCAGCATGCCCTCCAAATTTCGTTCCGCAATCAAATCGCATATTTCATGCACACGGCTCCGCGATTGATTGAAATTATCATCATCAAAATTGAATTGTCGGTAGCGTTTGTTGTACCAATATTCAATTTCCTCCACCACGCTCTCCGGACTTCGCATTCGAAACGCCGGCGTAATCAACTGATTGGGACAAAAAATACATTGATAGGGACACCCCCGACTGGAAATGATGACGCGCTCGTGCACGTATTTGTGAAGTTCAAACTTTTCATATTTGGGAAAGGGAAGTTCGTCCAGCGAATAATCATTTTTTCGCGGACCGTTATAGACAATATTTGCACCAGACCGATACATCAATCCCTTGATTTCCGAAATTTCCAGTTGCCCGAGACACATTTCAACCAGCGTTTTTTCTCCTTCAAACACAACCCCGTAATCGATGGCTTCGCACTCGGCAAGTACTTTTTCTTTCAACAGTGAAACATGAGGCCCGCCGGTGACAATTGGAATTTCCGGAAAAAGAATCTTCAACCGGTTCATTATATTGTAAACATTCTTATACCCAAGCGATAACAGCGTTATCCCGATAAGATCGGGCTGAAATTTTTGAATCTTTTGAGCAAGATGTTTGAATCGATAGCCCAGGTTTAAATCAATCACATCGTAATCAACGCCATTGCTTTTAATCGCTTCGGCCAGATACCCAAGTCCGGCCGAAGGTCTCAGCCGTTCGCCTCCTTCTTTTGGAAATGATGGATTGACCAGTAACACTCGTTTATATCGCATGATTCGCCTTTCGTTTATATTTAGACAGGATAACAGGATAAACATGAAAAGATTATTTCTACATAGTCAAATTAAAAAATGTCTCGAAATACAAAACATAATCACCTCCGTCTTTGTCATTCCCGCATGTTTTTGGCGGGAATCCCCTCGCGATTAAGAATGAGATTCCTGCAAAAAACGCGCAGGAATGACAGGCGTTAGTTAATCTGACTGTGTAGTATTATTTCTCAATTCATTAGCTTTCATTTTAAAATCCGTGTTCATCAGCGACGATCTGTGTCCAGGTTTGAATGATCGAATGTTTACTTTTTTCGAATCAATTTTCGCAGCTGTTTCTATATTCTAAGAGCAATTAATCCTCTCACACCTCTCATCAAAACAGATAAAATATGCACTGTTTACAAATATTTCACATCCTCAAAATAACAGAGAAGGCCGGGAATCAGGGTGGTCATGCCGGGTTGTCTCAACAGCCATGAATTGATTAACCCGATTTTTTACATTCTCAGCCCTCTCCTTTGTATTTCCAATTAAGGTCACTGCATTTGATAGATTTCCATTTCACTCTCGTTCAGCGTGCCAATTCCCTCTGTGTGACAGCGCTCTAAAAATTTTCTGAACGGCCCCTCCCGCCAGTCAGGATCGTTGTATTTGGCTTTGCTGCCGCCAAGTGGCAACAGGATGTGCTTGGCAGCGTAATAATCCAGCGCTACCGGATCCGCCGATGCCAGAATGGTTTTCGTCTGAATCGGTGGTTCCAGCCGGCCCTCGTAGCCGGTGTATTCTGCGGCAATGATGTTCAAATCAGCCTTGCGAATGGTTTTCATGAAACGCCCCACTGCGCCCCCGGTCGCGCCATTGCTCGGCCCGAAATGGCGGATTGCTTTCATCATCAGTTTAAATTGCTGGGTTGTGGGTTTCGTCAATTTGTCTTCCAGGAACCGGCCGATTTGATTATCCCTGGACCAACCGAGACTGATGTAATGAAAATTGTAATACCCATCAGGCTCTGTGCCGTGAACGCCGCAGGTCATATCCACAATACCCAGATAATTTTTGATGGAGGCTGTTACACCAAAAACTTTTGAGTGGTGATTCAGCGTGGAAAAGTTGATCAGCTTCAGTGGCTGGCCGGTGTAACGACTGTTTTGCCATACCCCGTTTTTCAAGTCAATTGTCTTTTTACTGTAAGCTGAAGTAAAAATAGGATAGGTCATTTTCGAGCGCCGTCCCTCGCATTCGTATTCCTCGTCAGTCCAGACATAGCCATCGCCCTGATCCGGGTTTTCCACCCTTTTCCCGTACCCTCCTGGAAACTGGAGCGGAAACGGATTGGGCCCGGCATCGTGCCAGTGATATTTACTCACGTTGAGATGCCCTCTTTCGTTGAAAAACGCGACAAGCTCATTTAAATTAAAATCGCCATTCCGCTGCGTTGTTGTCCAGCCAAGGCAATTATCATCCGCAGCATGGTGGTTCTCTGCAATGATAATCTCCCCTTTGAAACCGGGAATGCCAAGCACCAATTCGATAAATCCTTTGATGGTGTTGGTATTGCTGCCCCCATGACCTCTCCACTGAGCATTTGGTTTCAGAACAACAATATCATCTTTTTGTATTATTTTTTGAATTCCGCCCATCATTTCAATTACGTGAAAAATGTTTTCTTCAGGACTTCGACCGCTTGCCCTGTATAACTTTGAGAATTTTTTCCTAGTAAGTGGATGTCCCTGTTTATTCAGAGATACGTTGAAATTCCTTAATCCCGGCCGCGGGTTAAATTCCATTCCGGCGGTTGACATTCCACCCAGTAAGATGCCTACACATTTAATAAATTTTCGTCGATTCAATTTCAGATTTGAGAGCATTCCTCTGCCGCCATTTTTTCAAGTTCTACATTCACCTGTGATTTCATATTGTGTGTTGCCAGTATCGTCATACCGGCCACGACATCGTTTCCCGGCTCTATTTTGAGAGATAAATCATCCATTCGCGGAATGACTACATCGACCTGAGACCCAAATTTAATCATACCAATTCGCTGACCGGATGAGACACGGTCATTTTCCCGCACATAGGATACAATTCTTCTCACCAGGCGAGATGCAATTTGAATAATTCCAATTTTGAATGAGCCATTATTTACAACCGTTATCACGCGTTCATTATCTGATATGGCTTTTTCCTTTTTTAATGAATAGAACTTGCCCGGCCTCTGTTTTATCATGTCCACAGTTCCGGCAATTGGCGAGCGGTTCACATGAACATTCATCACACTCATGCCAATACCGATGAGATACCCCCCCCGGGACAAAAAATCACTATCCTTTAATTCGCGCAGAACCATCACTTTCTGCCTTTTCTCTGAAACAGGAATCCCTGAAGGATCAATCTTTTTTACATAAACTATTCGTCCATCGGCCGGTGATAAAATCGCATCCCTGCGATTCGGGCTCTCTCTTTCCGGATCTCGAAAAAACAAAAAAACCAGAATCGCTAATGTCAGCCCTCCATTCATAAAAAAACTGACCAGAGCCATGCTATACCCAGGTGCTGTTCCAGTCACATGTGAAACAATATTCAAAATAATTCCCGAGACCAGAACATCAGCGACCAGCAATTTCCATAATTTCCGCGGCGGAAGCTGCCAGGCAATACCAAGCGGAACAACAATAAGCGCTGCGGTAAAAAAACTGATAGCGAAAATTAAAACATTCATTTTAAAAACCTCTTTTCTGATACAGGTAAGGCAGTAATAACAATTCTGCCAAAAACGGGAGCATGTCATTTTTCGACCAGACAGCAAACTCCTTGGGTCCGATAAACGATTTCAAATAACTCCCCAGCTTCATTCTTTTTTTAATGACTTCCAGAAGAGCTGTGGGCACATCAGTCATCAGTCGCATCCATTTCACACCATCTCGGAAGTCACTTCCCGAAACATTTTCCCCCAGCATGTTTTGGAAGAGCAAATATGGCAAATCAATCCCGGCTCGAATTGCCAGCGTATGCCAGCCCCAGACGCGCGCGTTAATATCCAGCAGCTTGTATTCGTTGGTGCCGGGATCATATTTATACTCCACTTCAGCCAATCCTTCGTACCGAATTCGATCCAGTAATTTTCGGCTTAACACATCCAGTTCAGGGATGTGGACGGTTTCGGCAAATGTGCTGGCATGCCCAAAATCCATGGGATGCTGACGCGCCCTGCGAGCCATCACCCGCGCGACGATCTCTCCATCTTTTACCAGCGGACAAAATGAATAGAGATGCTCCGGCCCGCCCGGAATGAATTCCTGAACCATCACCTCAAAAGGATCAATCACTTTCAGCATCTCGCCGTACATGTTTTTCAATTGTTCAAAATTACAGGCTATATATGCCTTCGTTTTGGTCACATTGAAAAAATTCTTCACAACGGAGGGTTTTAACACCACGGGAAAATCGAAAGGAATATGTGACAAATCGCTTCCATTTTTGGGATAAAACGTTTTTGGTGTCGGAATACCAATTGCTTCTGACATGTGATAGGTATTTTTTTTATCGTGCGTGTACTTGATGACCTCCCATCCCGGCGTGGTAATCCGAAAATATGCAGCCAGTTCATGCCGGAAGCGCGAGAGAAAATAAACAGTTTCATCATCTGTTGGAAAAACCACCCATCCCTTTTTCCCATGTTTCACAGCAAGATCGATTAAACATTGGAGAAATTGGCTCTCATTTTTTATATCAGGGCAACTGTAACATTTCAACAAATAGCGGGAGAATCGCCCGATGGTCAGTTCGTTATCCATCAGCACAACAGGAACGCCATGTCTCCCCAGACTGCGGATGACGCCCAGTCCCTGGAAGTGTCCACCGATAACAACCGCTCCCGCCTGATTTGCCTTCACATGTGTCATTGTACTTACCATGATTTGAATTTTCCTTTAACCAATATGATGATACACCAGTTCGCCACCCAATTTCGAAAGCATCATGGGCGCGAATCGAAAGTAATTTTTCATCCATCGATATGCCCTGCCCTGCTCGGATAATCTACCGGCTTTTTTTGAATAATATCGATATGCCAACGGTTTTGCAATACTCCCCCATCGCTCTTTAAACTGAATTAGTCCGGGATTCTCCACCGGTGTTTTTCCAAAATCAAAAATTTGAAATCCCTTTTCAATCGCATGTTTGATGGACTCCCATACTAAAAAATGGTTGGGGCGAACAGCCAATGCGTTTTTATCCGAGGCCACAAACTCATAATGGATTCTGTTGCGATACTTGAACAGTAATATTCCGCCCACCACGCGACCATTGTGAAGCGCCAATGGAAGCGCAATTTTTCCGGATGGAAAGAATTCATCCCACATATTTTTGAAAAATCGGTAGGGTTGTGGCGGGAATCCATGCTTTCGACGGGTCTTCACTAACAGTTGGAAAAATGTCAACAGATCTCTTTCATCTTTTCCCCAGTGAATTTGCAAATCATTTTTTTCTGCTTTCTTCACGGCACGCTGCACGCAATTTTTGTGAAAATTCTTCCAAAGAATCTCCGGAGCTTTGTTCAGCATTAATTCATAGGTTTGATATTTACCGTCGTCCTTGAGTCGTCCATTAAAAATGTGGTTCGAGCAGGCGAATGTACGTAATTCCAGAAATTCAGCCCCCATCATATCCTGATATTCGATGACCGCATCCAGCAATATTTCCCACTGTAATTCTGATCGAACCAACGGATCGCAGTGGGGTGTGAATGGAATTGAGATCAATCTGTCGCCGAGAATTTTGCTTCTTACAAGAAACAAAGGCAGCCCGGCATCGATTTCGTCTGCATAATTACGCAGCACAAAATAACATGACCGCGCATGAGAGAATGACTCTTCGATGACTCTTGCCCATGCAGACTGATGATAAAATGAACTAAGCGGATGCTGTTCTACAAATTCATCCCATTCTTTATTTTCAACAGGATTTATGCGCTCAATTTTCACGATCCTTGCTCCCATAAGCGTGTGTAAAAATCAAATTGCGTGAGACAATCAATGTCACCGGTGATGGATAGCGCACAACGCGCCTCATCTGGCCAGCGCCAGAAGCGCAGCAACGGATGGGTCGATCGACGAATTCGTTTCTCCAGTAAATCAATGTCCAGTTTTTCTTCTCCGTAAAAATGTACTGCGTATTGGGTATCAGGCTTTGCGACTTCGAACACATAGCCCTCTTCAGTGAGATATTCAGTCAAATTTTCGGAGAAATCATTTGGAATTCCAATGACCGGTTTAACATCGGATTTTAATTCAAAACCCGTTGCCTTTATTGGATAGTAATTTTCAATCAGCGGCTTACACCTGCTGAAATTCTCCCCTTTTTTCATCAGTATTGTTCCGCGCTTCGAACAAAGAATATTGACAAAATATCTGGAATCTGATACTTTCTCAACCATTGCCCGAAAATTACCCTTCTCCCGCCACCAATCATTGACCTCCTTCAAACTTGCCATCCAGATTTTTGGCCTGGCCCTGAACGCTGTATCCAGGAGCACTTCCAGTGCCTGCCTGCAAATAAAAAATCGTTCAGGATGAAGCTGAAGCACAAAAATTTCGCCCCGCTCAAAATTCCGGACGAGCATATTTTTCCAGATCGCCGCAATGTGAAAAACATCATTGATCAGCAATCTATCCACCAGTAAATCGTCATCCGGCAAAGCGACCGGGATTTCTACCACATTATTTTTCATCATCGGAAGCGCTGTATGGGTAACCATAAATGTGTCAATGTAATCATGACGCATAAATTCAAAACTTTTCCATTTGCGCTCTGAAAAATCATTTTTTTTCATCACATCGAAATCGGTTGTATCGCTGCTGTCATATTCAAACCCCAGCGAGGTGAGCTGACCGAATAATTCAGAGCTCCGTTTCAGATAAGGAAATCGAAAACCGGAGAACCGAATGCCATGCTTGCGAAAAATATCAATTGCCAGGCTCAATTGTTTGTTGGCTTCTTTTTGCGATAACATGGTATAATCGACATGGGTATTCCCGTGAATCGCGAATTCAACGCCCATATCCTGAAATCTTCGGATGGTATCCGCATGTCTGGCGACCACCTGCGCAGTCACCGGAAACGTTGGCACACCGCCGTATTTTGTCACAGTTTTCAGGTAATGAAAAATCGCCATGATCATCCGCTGATTATCCAATCCGTATCGTTTGAGAATACTCACCAACCGATTGCTGATTTTATTGCGTCGCTGCCAGTTTAGCCTGTCTTTCAGAAAAGCCACCTGATTCATATTCACCCTCTTTTTGATTTTCAAACTATTTTCTATTTAACCTCGATTATTCACATTATATTTCTAACCTGGATTATTCATTGTAATGCATTAAGGAATCCAGGTAGCCTGAATG
>CAYUZU010000043.1:0-24768 GCA_964448675.1 uncultured Planctomycetales bacterium | reverse complement strand
GGGATCCACTCGCCGAGGTGAACCCGAAACAGTATGGACGACGTCCAGCCGGGAAATAGTGGCATATGTCCCACCGGTCCGGGGTGTTTCCTTGGGGCTCTGCCCCAAACCCCGAGGTTTATCGCTTTGTAGCCAGAACGCGTTGGGGGTTTTGGGGGAGGCGGAGGACTGCCGTGTGAGCAGACCTCCGCCCGCGTCCCGGCACCGACGCGAGCGCTCGGGTTGCTCCTCAGCAGAGCCCTATCCTCTCCGCCGGCATCAGCCATTGTCCGACCATAGCTTCCAACGTCAATCGATCTTAATCGCATTCTTGCTCTCCGCTGTTCCCGCGAGCGTCCTCCACGGCCCCCGTCAGCTCGCGGTCGATCTGTAGATACTCCTCGACCAAGCTCGAACTGCAGTTCAACGCGTAGGCCGTCTCGGCGGTAGTCATCCCCTGCGTTCGACAGTGACGGACCCGATCGAACTGGCCCAGGTAGCGGTCCACCGCCTCCACGGTGTGGTACGTCTCGCGGGCGACCTGGTCCGACGGCTTGCCTTCAGCGTACCGCTTCCAGCAGATGATCCGCTTGTGGGTGATCCCGCAGCCCACGTCGTGCACCGTCGCGCGCCGCGGGATGACCTTCCCGGTTTTGCGTTCGTGCCGGACCAGGGCGCTGGCGATCCGGGAGGCGTCGCCCGTCATGAGTTCCGCCAAGTCGGCGTTCGACAAAAGCGCCCCTTGCTGATAGGCCTGCTCACACAGGCGAATGGCCTTGGCCTGCAAACGCTCTTCCGCAGGTGTGCGATTCAATCGGGCCTCGATGTCCTCGGTGGTGCTGACGTCCAGGATTACCGGGATCAGATTCGTATCCGCGATGCGCTTGCTGCGGGCCGGCGGATCGTTGACATCCACGCCCAACCAAAGAACCTGCCCGTGACGAAGATGCTCGCGCGGACGCAGGTGCTCGGCCACGACCTCCAGAATCATCTCCGCACACAAGACCCGGATCCGATCACCTCCGATGCGCGGGAAATCACGGCCGATCACGTGCGCCAAGGCGTTTTTCAGGCTCTTTTCTCGCAGGGGGCCAAACATCTTGCGGACGCGGTCAAGCTTCGGATTAATCAGCATGGCGTCCTCCTCCGTTTTTTTCCCCACGCCCGTGGCCCAGATGCAGCAGCTCTTCCAGGTGGTAGGCCATGTTCTTGTCCGACTCGCACGCGTGCAGCAGGTCGATGTACTCCTCCACCAACTTCCGGCTTCGCCTCAGCAGGAAGGCGATCTGTCCGGCCTGCATGTCACGTCGAGCGAGTTGAGCGCAACGCGTAAAAGTCGACAGGTAGTTGGCGATGGCCGACACCGAGTGACGCGTTCGTCGCTCGATCTCGGTGGTGGTGTGCCCCTCCAGCGCCAGACGCACGATCCGCACCCGGTGGGTCAAGACCGGACCGATGTCGTGGACCGTGCTGCGTAGCGGAATCGGCACGTCGGCTTGAGCGCAACGCAGAACATCCAGATCGCGGGAGATCGTGCGGACGTTGACAAAGAAGACGCGATAAGCCAGGTCCTCTCGAGTGAGCAACGCTCCCTGGCTCATGGCTTCCTGACACAGATCCACGATACGCGCTTGTCGAAAAGCCGCCGGCCCCTCGGCCTGCATCAATCGGTCGTCCTCAATCCCGCGATGAACGGTCAGGCAAACCGAGCGTTTTGCGCAATCGCTTACCGACTTACCTGCCGGCTCGTCGGCGCAGACCGCCACGAGTGTCACCTTGCCGGGCGGAGCAGTTCCCGCCGACGGCTCCATGAACGGGAAATAGACCTCCCGAACGACGCCGAGCACCGCCTCGGCCTCGAAGGGGGAGCAGTTGAGCCCCTCCTGGATGGCAGTTTTGAACTGGGCGTCGAGCGTCTTGCTCTCCAGCCGCCGCAGCTCCTCTCTCTTTGGATTACGAATCGACATTCGTCTCACCTCCTGCGTTCATCCACGATGAAACGCAGCGTGCTGGCGGTGGGACATATGTCAAGATGCTAAGGCTGGCAGTCGTGGTGGTCACGGGAAGCTCGTCGGGCATGAAGCTATGAAGCGAGTCTCCTGTGAGATACGTTCGGGGTCGGCATATGGTCGCCCCAGATCAACACAGGAGACCCACATGTATTCGATCGGCATTGACGTTCACTATCGGTATTCCAACGTGTGCATCCTCGACCCACAAGGCCAACGGATTAACGAAGTGCGGCTCAAGACGTCGGAGCTGGTGACGTTTCTCGAGCAGCAGCCCGGTCCGCGGCAGATCTGCTACGAAGCGTCGCTGGGTTACGGGGCGCTCTACGACCAGCTCAGCCAGGTTGCCCGGCGTGTGCTGGTGGCCCACCCGGGGCATCTGCGGCTGATTTTCCGCAGTAAACGCAAGAACGACCGAGTCGACGCCCGCAAGCTGGCGTTGCTGTTGCATCTGGGCGAAGTGCCGACCGTCTACGTGCCCAGCCTCGATTATCGCAACTGGCGACGACTGATCGAGATGCGTCAGCGTCGTCTGACCGACCGGACACGCACGAAGAACCGGCTGCGAGGACTCTTGCGTGGCCAGGGCGTCGCGGCGCCGCATCGGCTCGGACTGTGGACGGGGAAGGGGCTGGCGTGGCTGCGTGAGTTGACCTTTCCGACGGCAGAGGCCGAGTTGGATCGCGACCTGCTGCTGGATGATCTGGAACGTCAGCAAGCGACGCTGCGGCGTGTCGAGCGTCGTCTCAACGAGATCGGCGCGAAGCACCCTGGGGTGAAGTTGCTGCGGACCATTCCCGGTGTCGGCCCGCGCACGGCCGAAGCAGTCGTGGCGTATGTCGGCGATCCTCGGCGGTTCCGTCGCAATCGGTGCGTGGGGAGTTACTTCGGCCTGGTTCCCCAGCAGGATCAAAGCGCCGATCGCAATCGCTTGGGACACATCACGCGTGAAGGGCCAGCAACGGTTCGGCGTCTGTTGACCGAAGCGGCGTGGCAGGGCATTCGTCGCGACCAACGGGTGCGGGCCTACTTCGAGCGTGTTCAGCATGGCGATCCGGGTCGGAAGAAGATTGCGTTGGTGGCAACGTACCACTACCTGGTGCGGTGTATGCACGCGATGCTGCGCACCGGCGAAGTGTGGCGTGTATCGAAAGAGACGGCGGTAACCGAGGCGGCCTGAGCCGCCCTGGGGTTCGTGTGAGGACCGCTGACCGTCAGCGGGATGCGGGATTGATTGGTCGAACCTCGCCGTGGTCCCATGACAGGCGGCTCGTGTGGGCCGGATCCGTCGCGGGCATGAATGAGGCCGACCGCAAATACTTCATGGCGCGTTCAGCAGGACGATGCCGAATAGATGGTTGGACAATCCCGAAGGACTCCCGCCGACCGCTTGACGGAGACGTGTTTCAACAAACGCCCGGCAGGGGCTCTGCCCCTGAAACCCTGGCTTCAAATCCCCAGCCGGAGAGCACCGGTGGGATTGACAGAGACTCGCTCATAGATGGGACTCTGAGGTCAAGCATCGATGGATAAGGTGGGCACGTGGCTCGCGATAAGGGGCACCCGCGTCGCTTCATGCTGACGGCCGCTCGCCGCGACGGCCTAAGTCGGCTCTCGTCGCCCATATAGCGGGGTCATTTCACAGAACCCCTTTCTATGGTACCGTTTACGGGCAATTGAGGCCTACCGAGATTGAGCCAGGTCACGAAGAACGCTGGTCCCGCTTGATCTAGCGAATCGGGCTCCGGGAGATATGCATGTCGAATGCGGAACAGCGCGGCGAGGCAACTGACAGGCAAAGCGGGGGGCTCTTCTCGGGGCGTGTGGTGGAGGCCGTTGAACGCTCGGCACGCCAGATCGAGGAGTTTCATACACAGCTGGCGGCAGGTACATCAAAGCGGCTGCTTGGATACGCCATGGAGCTCGGCTACGACGATGCCATCATCGTCACGAACGACTTCTACAAGATCCGTGCCGGCGGCATATCAAAAAACTCTTTCCTGCTCATTCGGCCAGAGTCGCTCGACCGACTCATCGCCCCGGAAGACCGCGCATCCGCTGCCTTTCCCGAATCGCAGCCCGCCCACCTCATTCTGATTCGCGTACGAGAACCTGCACCCACGCCCTTGGCTCAAGATGTTGCCCGCACGTACTTCGAGATGCACAAGAGCCACATGCCGGAACTCGACGTATTCACCAAGGCGGAGCTTCAATGGGGGGCGATCCGCGCCACCGTACTAGGCACGTTTTTCGATTACAACGGACACATTCGCTTCGGCGGAGACATCGAGTCGTTCTTGTCACCGCACATGTATACCGTGCACGTTCCAACTCCCGAGATGCTTGAAACGCTGGTGAACTACCTGGTCGACGAAGAGGCACCGGGGCGACGCGAAATCGGCTGGATCCGCCTCACGGAGAGCCTGCTGAAACCGCCCGATCCAATAGCACGCGTACCGGTCCGCGTCAGTCCTCGCGACTTTGTTGGGACGCGAACTGCCCTCTTCGGCAAGACGCGGATGGGGAAGAGCAATACGGTCAAAATAATCGCGCAGATGATTATGGATTCCAACGAACCGGTGGGCCAGATCATCTTCGACCTGAACGGCGAATACGCCTACACGAATGAACAGGACAAGACGTCGCTCTACGAGCTCTTCAAAGAGCGGTGCCTGCGATACACGCTCCGTCCCGCCCCCCCGCAGGGCGTCCAGGCGTTAAAGGCCAACTTCTACCAAGACGTGAAACTGGGCCATCAGATTCTCACCGACCTATTTGTCGAGCAGCAGGGCCGGCCACCGGATTACCTGAAACCCTTTTTCGAGTGGCAGCCGCTTGATCACGATGAGCTCGACACGCTCATGCGCGAGGACCGTAGCGCATACGAGCACTACCGTCGCCACCGGAGTATTTACTTTTGTATCCTGAAACGTGCGGGATTTGAGCCGCCAGTCGGAATCCAATGCGAGTTCGATCTGAAGAAAGAAGTGCGTGTCGCAGCCGCGGCGGAAGCTCCAGATCTCGCACAGCCAGACGGGAGTGACCAGGCCATTCCCAAGAGGCTGCCATTGAATGATGCGGT
Source organism: uncultured Planctomycetales bacterium (assembly GCA_964448675.1). Taxonomy (GTDB): domain Bacteria; phylum Planctomycetota; class Phycisphaerae; order UBA1845; family Fen-1342; genus CAYUZU01. The sequence continues at coordinate 19,698 of CAYUZU010000043.1, read as the reverse complement.
TAACGCGTGGTCTGCACTGTGGAAGATTTACGATCCGGACCAAGCACCATTCAAGACTCGTACTGGCACCAAGTACCTGGATGATACTGCTGAGGCCATGCTAACCGTGCTGACTGGACGCGGCCCCGGCGGCGGCGCAACACGCAGCGGTTTCAAGAAGTTCGTTCCCTATCGAAGCTACCACTCACCACACGCGAGCGATTTACTGGCCGGGATTCAGCGGGCTGTGGCCGACGGCAAGACCGTTATCATTGATCTGAGCAATGCTCCAGCGGAGTTAGCAACGTTCTTCAGCGAACTTGTGTCTCGTTCGGTCTTCAATCGCCAGATGGACTCGTTCACGGCGAACGAGCTTGGGAACCGATACGTCCAGTTCTACTTCGAGGAAGCGCACAATCTGTTCCCGCGCGATGATCGTGACCTGACGTCGATATACAACCGCTTGGCCAAAGAAGGCGCGAAGCTGAACATCGGCCTGATCTACTCGACCCAAAGCATCGAGAGCCTGAGCGCCGACTTGCTCAAGAACACAGAGAACTTCTTCATTGCGCACCTCAATGATGAGCGCGAGATCAAGGCCCTCACCCGGTTCCATGAGTTTCGTGATGTGGGCGCGGATGTGCAGCGAACGAAGGCAAAGGGCTTCGTTCGCATGATCACGCGATCGCACAAGTTCGCACTGCCGGTGCAGATTCACAAATTCCAGGCTCGGACGGCGAACTGAAGGAGTCCTACGCAGTGGCTTACGGCGCATCGAAGCATCTTCCGTTCGAAACGGCTTCCAAGCTCGGCCACCTTTCGATCATCAACAGCCCCTTTGTGCAGGAGATGCTGTCATCCTTCCAGCGAATCGAACGAGACCCCGCCGCGACGCCGGACACTGGACTGCATCAGCTCGATTTGGGCGACGTAGCGCCCCTCGACTTCGTGATCGCCGTGGATGGCGCATTGTCCTCGGTGCCGAATTCGCTCGCTCCACATCGCATGCTCAGCTATATCAAGATCGCTGCGCTAAACATGAGCCTCGTGGAACTCCAGCGAGTCCGCGCGCCAATCGTGAACCCAGAGCAGGTGTCACGATTGCTCTGCGACTACGCCGACACCGAGAGTACAGTCCTTCCCCTCGCGAATGTCCGCATTCCCGGCCAAACGCTGAGAGACACGATTCGGGAAGCCGTCCGCGCCACGTTTGAGCGATTCGGTGACGGTCGCCTTCTTGAGTGTCTTCGGTTCCTTGTGAGCCACGAATGGGACCCTAACTCGCCGACCTGGTCGCCTGGATCCACCCAGCGTCCACACTTTGCCTGCCCATTCTGTCGCGGCGACGTGCCTGTCCCACGCAGCGAAACGGCCTTTGTCTGCCCATCCTGCAGCCAATCTCTCACGCTCGCCGACTACCTGGGCCTGCTGATGGAGGTCAATGAGGAGAGCAACGACGAGACCGTAGCGTTCAATCTGATGGGTGTCTTGGAGCACTTGACGCTGTTCAGCTATCTGCGATGGCTTGTCGAACGCGGTCCGTCATTTCTCCGCCGAGTGCTGCTGGTGCGAGACGGGCCACTCATGCTGCGAGGACAATACTCCCGGCTCGTGGATCCGATGCGTGAGTATCTTCACTTCCTGCACGCAGAGGGCTTCGACGTTCACATGGCTGGCATTGAGAAAGGTGGCGCGTTCGTCGACTACGTGCCCGAGATGGAGCCGTGGTTCCAGGAAGATGGCCTGACGTTCTTGCCAGATAACAACTTCATCCTCCGTCGTATCAAGCACGCGTCCGGGCCGACGACACGTTACGGAGAGAAGGTCCTGTATGGATCGAAGCTCTATCACCGGGTTGACCGCCGACACGTGTTGGTGGTCAATGTCCCAAACCGAACGTTCAGCGCTGCGACTTATGACGAGAACCCTGTGCTGGAGGAACTCATCGGGTTGAAGCGCACACTGGCGACGCTACGCACGGTCGTATCGCACCAGCACGAGAACGCGGTCATGCCTGTCGTGGCGGTGAACCGCATCGCCTCGATGAGCTTCTATCCCAGCAACAACATCCTGGAGCGATTTACAGAGGCGGCCCTGCAGTAGTTGCTTTGCCAGGACACAACGCGCATGCAGTCAGACCATCGATCAAACGGGACGCCGGTGGCGCCGCTCTTCAAGTGGACGGGTGGCAAGCGCTGGCTCGCACCCTATGCTGCGAGTCGATTGCCCTCCTTCCATCGCTACCAGGAACCTTTCGCTGGCGGAGCGGCGCTCTTCTTCGAAATCCAGCCCCGCAGAGCCACCCTCGCGGACATCAATCCCGAGCTCATAAATGCCTACGTGGCGATTCGGGATCGGCCGGCACAGGTTGCGGACCAGCTTCGCCGGCTCCGAATCAACCAGAACACGTACGACCGCGTGCGACGCGCGGACCCATCGGCCTCCTGTGAGCGCGCCGCACGGTTCATCTACCTGAACCGAACGGCGTTCAACGGCATCTACCGCGTCAATCGCGAGGGCGTCTTCAACGTCCCGTTTGGCTGCAAACCATCGACTACGCTTCCGGACCTGCATTTGCTGCAGCGCGTCGCAGACAGGCTTAAGGGAGCGAGCCTCTACGTCCGGGATTTCGCGGTTTCGATTGGACACGCCCGGCCCGGCGATCTTGTATACGTCGACCCGCCATACGTGACCCATCACAATAACAATGGGTTCCGGCGCTATAACGAACGTATCTTCTCATGGGAGGACCAGGTCAGGCTAGCGGAGAGCTGCAAGCGCGCGGCGGATCGCGGTGTACACGTCCTGGTTAGCTGCGCTGATCACGTTGAGGTTATCGATTTGTACAGCGGATTTTGGTACGAGACAGTGCAACGGCAAAGCGCGATCAGCGCGTCTGTCGGTGGACGCCGATCTGTGTCAGAGTGTCTGCTGTCCTCGTGGAAATAGGGCCTGACGAGGAGCCCGGAGACACGCCGGCTCCTCGTCGGCATTGCCAGGCAGTTCGCGGTTCACGCCTCTTCAAACCCAAACCCGTCGAACCTCAGCGTCCTGCAATTCTCGGTCACATCGCGAACCGTCTTGTCAGATACGCCGTCGGGCAGGCGTGCCTGGATCTCCAGCGTCACCTCGACGTCCGCATCAACGAGCTTGGTTAGATGCTGGAGCACCTCATCAGCGATCCGGGACGCATCGCGCCCGACTCGCAGCGCGTCCAGTTTGACTGAACCGTAGAAGCGCCGATAGACAGGTTTCGCGGGCTCTGCAGATGGCTCCGTCCCTGTCGCGGGTCCCGTCCCTCCGGGTTCGGTGCCTGCCGCCGACGGTTCCGCTCCTCCAACTGCTGCCGGCTCCGTCTGACCACCAGGCGATGGCCTGGCGGACTTCGCGGCGTCAGCATCCATCTGGGCCTGGGCGACGTCGGGCTTGACGAGTACGCTCTGGCCGTCGGCGATCACGCGGATGGACGTACCGGCCTGTAGTCCGACGTATCGGCTGCCCTTGCCATCCCACTCATCCGCATACGCGAACGTGTCTGTTTGCCACGTCAAGCGTCCCACTCCGTCGCGGATCGCCGCGATCAACACGTCCGGGTTCTGAAGCCGTGGCAAGTAAAGATACGTCGCGAAGTCGTCGAGAAGCTGCTTAACCGCAACGTGATCGCCGCGCCACAGCGGCACCCGCTCCAACTCCAGTCGCAACCGCGTGCCACCGAGCTGCACGAGAAGCAGCTCTTCGTTCGTCAGCTTCTTGGACGCGCGCGTTGCGAGCCGCTCCTGCCCCTGCTGACGCATTTCGATCCACTCCGGCTGCGCCTTTGGATCCGGCTGACTCGGTACCAGCAGCCATTGATAGGCCTCCGGGATGCGGGCCTTCACAGTCTCATCCGCGTTGCGCGACTTCGTCTCGGCCTGCCTCGTTTGGAAGTTATCGAGGTTCAGCTGCTCGCGGTCCGTCCAGATCGAACTCCACGCGAGCGCATGGCGAACCGCCTGCTGCAGCTCTTTGAGTCTCGTCGCATCAGCCGCCAGGAAGACGAGCGTGTTGCGGTAGTTGCGTGGGCTGGATCCACGCATATCGAGGATTGCGTGCGCTTCCTGCCGGGCCAGGCTGTCGTCTTGATTCTTCGTGTGTGGAAACTCTGGGCCCAAGATGACGAGCCGCGCTTCCCGATCGTCAGGTACGTCGCTGCTCGAAACGCACGCGTGCACCTTGCTGAAGTCGCCACGATACGCAGCCTCCTTGCGCAACCGCTTGACGATGTCATCGATCACGTCGTGTTCATGCAGCTGCGTCGCCCGATCGTCCGCAAGCCGCGTCACGGTCGGCTGCGTCGAGTACCAGTACCGATTCCCGTCAACATAGAGGTACGTGGCTTTGTCAGTAAGCCGGCGCAGCGCATCGCCGAACGTCGCCACGGCCTCACCCGGCTGTACGCAGCCAAGCTTAACATGTCGCTCGTCAATCCCCCGATTTGCCGCTTTCTGGATGGGGGCCGACCCCATGTAAATCGTGCGCGACACGCGCCGACTGGCCGAGTAACGCCCCAGGGTGCCAGGATTCTCGCGATCCAGGCCCAGCGGCAGCGATTGCTCGCCATCCACATCTTTGCTGATAACCGCGTCCCACTGATCCTCCAGATATCGCGTCAGCTCGAACCGCACATTCGGATCATCGATCGGCACGTTCGCCGGCATGATCAGCAGGTTGCTGTCCTGCCGCTCCCAGAGCGCGTGAATGACTGCCGCCATCAGCCGCAGCACGCCGCGGGTGCGCTGGAACTTGTCCAACGTCGACCAGTCGTTGTACAGCCGGTCGAATAGCTCCGGGTGGATCGGGTAGGCCATCTTGATGCGGCGTTCGTACTCGGCCTCACGACACTCCGACGGAAACTCGTTCTGCTGTGTGCCGTACATCTCGACGAACGTGCGCGCCACGTGGTCACGCTGGGCGAACAGCTTGTTGTCCATGATCGGCTCGAACAGCCGACGCCGCACAATCTCGAAGCCCTCGTCGGGGCTCGCCGGCCGCCAGGACGACTCCACGCGACCCAGGGCGTTCTTCAGGCGCGACAGCGCCTGCTGGCCCCATTGCCCGCCGATCTCGTTGTCCGAGGCGGGCACGCTGACCACCAGCAGCGTGTTCTTCGCCGCCTTGGCGCTCTCGCTGAGCGCCTGCGTGAAGGTGAACTGCGTATCGAAGGTGCCCGCCGGCAGGTCGCTGCCTTCATGCAACTGCCGTGCGTAGGCCACCCACTCATCGATCAGGATCAGACACGGCGAGAATTTGTTGAACAGCTCCTTCAGCGTGTCGCCCGGGTTCGTGGCGTTCTCGTCGTCGCCACGGACCATCTCGTAGCCCTTCTTTCCGCCCAACTGCCACGCGATCTCGCCCCACAGCGTATGAACGACGGTCCCGTCCGGCTTCTTGCTTGGCTTACCGGGCGAGATCTTCGTGCCGACGACTACCGCGCGCCGCACGCCCTTCGGCAGTTCGTTCACCTCGGCCTCGGTCATCACCTGGTCCACGCCTGCAAGGTCGCCCGGCTTCGTGCCACTCAGCATGTGCCACAGCGCCAGCATCGAGTGCGTCTTGCCACCGCCGAAGTTGGTCTGCAGTTCGATCACCGGGTCCCCGCCGGCACCGCTCAGCCGTCGCAGGGCATTCACAAGCAGCTTCTGCAGCCCGTCCGTGATGAATGTCCGGCGGAAGAACTCGACCGGATGCTGATACTCGCTGGCCGCTTCCTTCTGGTAGACCTGCCACAGGTCGGCCGCGAACTCGGCCTGCTGGTACCGGCCACTGGCCACGTCCTTGTGCGGGACGACGATATCGCGCCACGGCCGCAGATTCGCCGAGGGCTGCCCCTCGATCGGCAGCATCCGTTTCTTCTCGTCGCGACGTTGCTGGTCGTAGCGGGTGCGCATCAACTCGTGCTTGATCGCGTTCGCCTTTTCCGCCTGGTCGCCGGCCGAGACCGCCAGGAGTAACCGCTCCACGCTGTCGAGCGATCGATAGGCGTCATCGCTGTTAAACGTGCTCTGATGCGCCCAGCGGTTGCGGACATCGCGCAGCTCGGAAACCAGCGATCGCTCGGCCGGCCCCAGCGTATTGCGGAAGACCGCGTTCCACTGGTCCCACATGACCGTCAGCAAGGCCTGCGTGTCCCAGTGGATCTTCTTGCCGCCGCGGGTTTTGTTATCGAGGATGCCTTGGACGATCCCAGTCCATTTGTCGGCGTACTGCGCCTTCATCTCCCGTTCGACGAACGGCTTCAGCCCTTCGTTGAGCAGTTCCAGTCCATCGCCGACGCGTGCGTGATTCGACTTCGCCATATTCTCGTCCCGTACTTACTCAGAAAAGAGGTCTGCCTGTGCCGGCTTGGTTTCCGTAACGGACCGTGAGAGCTTGCTGATCTCGCTCCAGGCGATGACCAGGCTGTTGTAGGCCAGGGCTTCCTGGGCCCAGCCCTTGCGTTCGCACACGCTGTACAGGCGGTACGCGAGGTCACGGGCCATTTCGCCGTAATCGCCGCCGAGACGCCTTAGAAGCTCTGCGGCGGCCTCTTCACCGTCGTTTTGTAAGCGGCGGATCAGATGCTGCGTCGCCTCCCAGCACGTGGCACGCTTATCCGTCGCGGGGTCCCAATCGTCCGGCATGTCGTCACGTGCGATCAGCTTCACCTTTCCGCCGCGGGCCGTGATCACGCCCGCCTCAACGAGCCCTTGTACCGAGGTGTTCTTGGCCTTGCTGAGCGTCTCCGCCACGCCGTATGGGCCATCCTGCACGCCATGCGTCTCGAACCACGACACGGCCCAGCGTGTGTCGCCGTCGAACTCACCTTCCTGCTCAGCCAGCACTTCGTCTAGTATCTGGTTGATCAGCGTGAGGGCTGCACGAACGGTCATCGCTTCGCCATCGGATTCGATGACCTTGCTATACCGGCTGAATACTGCCATGCCTGGGCCGATCGCCGCCTGGGCCAGATCTACGGGCGCGATATTCCCGCTCTGGAGCTTCTTCATTGCCTCCGGCAACTCTCGCTTCAGCGCGGCAACAAACTCCCGTCGTGTCGCCATCGAGGCATCACGCCCACGAGGAACGCATGTAAGGACGATAGAGGAGGCCAACGCGTTGCTGGCAGTCTCTCTTAAACGTCCGGGACGTTCCGTGCGGAGTGGCCACGTACCATTCACCGCAAGGCCGGACTCGATAAGGCCCGACAGCATCGCTTCCCATCCTGTCGACGCGGTCCCCGCATTACCTTTTGCGTCGGCCGCTGTTTCCGCTTGCTTGAAAGCGTAATAGACCGTTAGTGGAACGCCGTTCACTTGCTCATTGCGAAACCGGCGAAATACCTCGCGCATGCCGTGCTCAAAATACTCCGCCGCGGCGCGCGTTCCGCCTTGCCGACGGGAATCTGCGACGAGCTCCTCCGTCTTGGGTGTTGCCATTGTCGAAGTTAGCAGCGGGAACACCGTGTTCACGGACCGTCGTAGCCACACGTAGAAGTAGTCCGACAGATCGGCGTAAGGGACGTTGTCATAGTACGGTGGATCCGTGGAGAAAACACAGGGATCCGATTGGTGCACTCGCGCATCGAGCTGCTTGGCAGTTCCGCAACCGTGCGCAGGTACTCGTTCAAGTACGCGGGCGATCCAGTCGATAGCGCCAGCCCAGTTGCCCGTACTGCAGGAGAATGGATTGGCTTCAGGAAAATCCCACACCATGGACAAAGCGTTTCGCCCAAACGTATGCGCCACAAAAGTCCGAGCCCATATCGTCAATGACGACCAGTAATCTGCACAGCGACCTACCGCACATGCAAGGTATGCCGCAACTGCCTGTGCATATGCATTCGACCCAGCGCCGCCCTCTTCAAGAGGACCAGACGGACTTAGACCGCCCCGCTGGGACGTTTGCAGTATGGTCTTCTCTACGTCTTTTACGAGGTCGCTGAATGTCGTTAGCGCGAGCAGCTGCCGCGCTGTATAGAGATCTGCCTGTGTCGCAAGACCGTAAAGTGTCGGGGTCATGTAGCGCGCGCCATCGGGCAACTCGAGCTCGGGGTGCCAGCCACCTGAAGCACGCAACGCCACCGATTCATGCTGAGAAACCGGGCTGAGGAACACCTGTTCATGGTCACCTTCGGCGATGATCGTTGTAAGCCGACACCGAATGTTGCCGCTACGCCCCTCTCTTCTTAAATACTCGATGTCCATAGGCGTATCACAGACCACGCATTTGAATTTGGCGCCACGTCCAAGCTTGGGAGGGGGTGGTGGAGAATCGGGTCCCACCTTCACAGCGTAGTGCACAGTGGGGGGAGAGGTAGAATGGTCGGTCGTCGGTTCAAACCAGACGTTGCGCTTACCGTTCTTCGATACCGCGAACGAGCTGACGAGCGGAGTGTCTGCGCCACATGCGGGATTGCTACATGTGACTGTCCTCGCCCAAAGCCACGCAATTACCGTTAGTGTCGTGTTCGTGTAGCGAGCAAGATCGGTCCGATCTTGGACCAGGTCCTCGGTGACCGTGACTTGGGGGTAGAGGTGCCCAATGCGCTTCTCAGCCTCGTCGCGCATCCACTTGCCGTAATAGCGAACATCCTCCGCGAGGCCCTGCGCGCCGGACCATGTGGACGCGGCTCGTTCTTGCGGTGACTTACTCTGCCACTCCGGATTCACCGGCGGCAGGTTGGCGAACTTCGGCGGGATCTCGATCAGGGCCTTGTTGATCAGCACCGGTACCGGGTTCAGATCGCTGGCGTAGGCGCGCAGGCCCAGCCGCTGGGCTTCCAGCGGGATGCTCCCACCACCCGCGAATGGATCCAGCACCGGTGGGGCGTAGGTCGCCAGGAAGTGGTTCACGACCGCGGGCGGGCACAGCCGCGTCCGGCGCTGCTGCAGGCTGTCCAGGTCGCCGTGGCCATGGACGACCAGTTCCCAGGCGGTCCGGAACTCCCCGGAGAGCGGCCCCTTCGGATGGGGCTGCCCCTCTTCTCCTGGCTCCTGACTCCAGATTACTGTCTCCTTCTTCAGCTTGCCCTCTTCGATCAGCCGGCTGGCCACGCAACGGGCGATCTCGGCCCGGGCGGCATTGATAACCCGATCGTTGTTCGAGTTCTCCCACTTGACCAGCTCCTCGATCAGGTTGAAGAGCTGGGCCCGTTTCGTCCCGGCCGCCTGCTCGTCCACCGAGCCATCGGCCCTGCGATAGGCCGGATCCGAATCCGGATCGTCGACGAACTGGGCAAACAGCACCGCCCGACACGCCGCCAACGGCCGCCGTGCCCACCACAGGTGCAGCGTGGACGGATGCCCATGCCGAATCGACTTCTCCCGCGCCGATTCCTTGTTAATCGCCTCCAGCGGGAGGGCGACTTCGATCAGTTTCTTTCTGCGTGGTGGCATTTACGACGCCTTCGCTTTCTTCTTCTTCGCTATCTTCTTCGTGGAACCGGTCTTCTTCTTTGGCACCGTCGGCGCGATGTATGATGCTGGGTCGTATTCGATCTTGCACAACGCCACATCGTAATTGGCGAGTTTGATCGTCTCGACGTGCTCAAGCAGGTTGACCTGGCTGAAGAAGAACATGCAGTCAGACAGCGTGCCGGCCTTTTCAGTTGGGATGGCGTAGACAAACGTGCCTTGTTTGGCCCAATCGGCGTCCTTCCTCACAGCCGACCATTGCTTGCCGGCCTGCTTCAAAACCGTTGCCATGTAGTCCGGGGATCGGCGGAGCATGCTGGCCGACACGCTCGCTTGGGCGAAGAGGTGACTGAGCGTCGCCGAACTCTTCATCTTCTTTACGGAGATGAATTGCCGGTCCTTGGTAAGCACATCGCAGATCTCGATCTTGTCGTACGAACCGACGTGGAAGTTTGCCTTGTCGAGCAAGAGCCAGCCTTTGTCGGTGGCGAGCCGTGCGTTGTAGTCACCTTCATCCTCGCCGTGCTTAATCGGCACCGGAGCAAGCGCCTGCGACACATCGGGCAGAGCGGCGACACGTTTCCGTACCTCGGCGATGTAATCCTTGTTGACGCGGAACCAGTGGCCAAGCGACAGCAGGTAGGTATGACCGTCGTGATCGGTCTCGAATACGAAATAATCGCGCAGCTTGTACTTCTTCGAGACGGCCGCATCCTGATCGTTCAGGCCAATGATCCAGACCTGGTCGAGCGATTTGTCGCCTGGGACATCGTCGTGAAAGAAGGAGTAAACGTCTTGAAGCGTAACTTCTTCGACGTCACGCTGCGTATGGCCGCAGCCCATTCGATAGACGGCAAGCTGGTCGTTGTCCGTAAGTGTAAGGTCTGGGTAAGTAACGGAAATCCGCTCGGTCGAGCGATTCGCAATGGCGGTATCGAGAGCGGCCTCCAAGACGTTCGTGACGGGATCGTCCTTCGGCACCGGTTGAAAGTGGTCGACAAAGGGAAACTTCTTCTGATAGTCCGTGCTCGAGAATCGCTTGAGGAGTTCCTTGCACTTGCCGGCGACGTCCTGAAGCTGGCAATCGCAGTTGATCGCGAGCGAGTCAGCGCCAGAGACATTCTTGGCCAGGCTCGCTGTGCTCGGCTTGCCGCTGACGAAACGCACCCAGTCGATGTTCGTGTTAATGCCGAATTCAGATACCGGGCTCGCAACACTGACGTGGGTGCGCCGCTGGCGTGTCACAATGTCCGACGTGTGCGTGTCGAGCGTTCGAATCTCGTTCGCCGCGAGCTCATTCAGCGCCACCATTAGCCCGAACCGTGGCTCGATCCTCGAGCGGTCGAGCGCCGTAAACCCGTACCCGAATGTGACAGCAAAGTAGCGATTCGAGGCCTTCAGGAGTAAAACGAATGAGCTCGTAGCGTTCACGAGATCGACCTTGGACATGTCAAAATGGCCGCCGAGGAATCCTGCCCACTTCGGCTCGGTCTGCTTGTTGGACTGCACGTACGCCTGGCATGTGAAGGGAAGCGTCTTGTTCTTGCGCAGCGCAAGCTCACGATACTTGGCCGAGCCGGACAGATGCTTGTCCTGGATCAGGCCGTCGAACGACTTTACGTCGCTTCGGAAAAGATAGATGCTGAGCTTCATCGCGCCGTTCCTATTTCCAGGATCCGCGTTCGGCGTATACAACCACCATTCCTATATGGAACCACGGACGCCACACTGTAAAGGAATTCAAACATCTGGCGACGTGCCTTCTCCGTATACTAAGCGGTATTTGGCGGGATATAGTAGCAACTCACCGCCGTCGCACATTGCTTTCAGGCGGCTTCCAGTGATCTCGAACGGGGCGCCGTCCCCGTTGACCAGCAGTAAGGCGTACTTCTCGGGCTGGTTCTTGCACAGCTCCCAGACCTCGGCGTCGAGTTGCAGAGGCTCGCGTTGGATGCAGTGGTCCTTGAGCCAGTAGCAGCGGAGCAACTCGCCGGAGGCCGACCGCCGTTCCCACGGAAACGCATGTCCGCTGACCCTCTCGATCCAGGCGCCGTTTGGGTGATAGAACCGGTCGTCGCCATCCTTCAAGTAGCCGCCGCAACGCGCGAAACGCTCGATCAGAGGTGGCTTGGCGGGTTTGGATGGCTTCGGTTTCGGGGGCGGTTGCGGCTCGTCGTCGAGCTCAGCGTCGAAGTCATCCTCATCCACCGCAGTGATGCCGTTATCGTCGCACGCGAGCGAGCTGCTTTCTTCAGCTTGCTCTACCTCGTCCACATTATCGTCGCCAGAACTCGCATTGAGGAGCGCTTCGAACATCGCGATCGGGTCATTCGCATTGAATTCGCCTCGCTTGACCTCGGTTAAGGCACCATCTGTTACGACCGAAGTCGCCCCAGCCAACGCTTCGGCCGGTCTCTCGAGCGGACCGGCCTCCGCGGCGGAGACGAGCGTGAAGTTCTCTTCCAGGTACTCGGTCACGAAGTCAGGCGAGCGGTCGTAGCACAGCTTGATCGCGTCCGTGACTTCCTGCCGGCCAAAGACGCGTCCGAGTTCTAGCGCGACGGCGCGGGCCATCTTCGCCGCCGAGCGATCTTCGACGTACAGCAGGGCGCCTTTCCACAGCACGTCGATGCGGCGCGGCGTGCCTGCGGGAGTGCCGTCCACGTAGGGCACGGTTTCGAGGCCGGTGGCCACCTGCCAGCCGGTCGTGACGAGTTGGCTGGCCAACTCCCGCACGCGTTGGGTCTCTTCCTCGTCGTCGAGTTTGACCCGCCGCAGTCCATTGCCCAGCGCGATCAGCCACGGCTTGGTCGTGGGCTCGGGCAGGCCGAACACCTGCTCCTGGAAGCGATCTTCAATGCAATCCGCAAGCCGCCGGAGCTGTGAAAACGGGTGTTGCTGACATACGTCGGCCGACAGCTTCTGGAAGTCGGCCGTCTTCTGCTTGATCGGCCGAAACAAGTGCTTCCACGCCACGAGCGACTGCATCGTGAGGGAATAGCTGAGGTCGCCGACCGGCGTCCATTCGCCCTCGAGGTTTAGCCAGTGGTCGCATTCGGTCCAGATCCGTTCGGGATAGCGTGGCAGCAAGGATCGCACACGCCGCAACTCATCCGGCTCAAGGCTTTCGCCTGATGGCAGATCGGCCAGCCAGTCCATGATCCGCTCGGCCGTCGGACGGTCGGCTACGCCGACTCTGTGCCAAAGAGCGAGATGCCTCACGGCCGCGTGCACGAGCGCGACGTCGGGTACGTCTTCGTCATCGGCCGCGAGGAAGACCTCCGCGGCCTTGGCCCATTCGCCGTCCTCCGTGAGAATGATCTTCTCATCGGTGAAGGCCTGGCGGATTTCCTCACTTTCGTCGGTCGAGCACTTGTCGATGAGTTGATCGAGCCGGTGGTACCACTTTTCGACCTCGTAAACGGGCGGATCATCGACGCTTGCCAGTGCCCGAAGGCGGTCTAGCAGACGGTCGGGCCCGGTCGGGCGGCTCCCCACACCCAGCAAGTCCAGCAGCGGTCGCGTTGCCTCCGTGTCGAACTCCGCCCGCACAAATGGTTCAACGTCGAGCAGCGACTCGGTGTCGGGCGTACGACGCAAAAGCTCGGCAGGCAAGCGGTAGCGGCCGCGCGTGTCCGGTAGACAGGGCAACGACCGAAACTTCATGATCCAGGCGGACAGAAGGGGCTCATGCGTCACGCGCTGCGTACTGCCTGTCGTGGCGACCTGCAGCGCTCGGGCATTCGTAGCTCGCGACCAGAAACTCGACGGAAGTTGGAGAATTCGCGTGAATAGGGCTCCCCAGTAAGACTCATCCTCTTTGGCCCAGTCACGCCAGTGCTTCCACAGCGCATCGTCGAAGTCCCAGTCGTCGATGCGGAACTGGTTGGGCTTGTACGGGTAGTACGGCTCACTGTTGCAGCCCCTTTCGCACAGCGTCTCACGCAGAGAATGTCGGCCCCAGATGTCGTGCTGCGACTGGCGAAGCGGAGGAAACACCAGCAGGCCACTTCGCCCCGATCGCACCCATTGCCACCACTCGTCTTCGTCGCACGAAGTGAAGCGCTGTGTGTATGCCTCATCCAGAACATGATCTTCGTGCCAGTTCGCGGGGAGGTAGTAATCGAGATCGCCCTGTTCGTCGACAACGATGACGTCCGAAATTGGCGTCCGAAAGCAATCGCGCGTCACGTACTGAAAACCGCGTGGTACCGCAGCACCCAGAGTAGCGGCTAACTGGGCTAGCCGGACGCAGTCCTCCAATTCGCAGTCGTCCTCCGCAAAAACACCCTGTGATACCTGCTCGATCACTCGCGTTACATCACTCGCTTCCGTTAGCTTCAGCGTCTCCAAAACTGCGTACGCGGCTTCCACCTGCTCTCGCAACTCGTCGTCGTCATTCTCTTCCGCTCGTCGTCGCTGCTCCGCGAGATAGCGTGTCCAATTCTGGTTGAGAACAAGAAGATAGCTCGACAAGAACTTCCAGTCGTCCTCTGACTGCAGCAGCTTCTTTTCACCCAGTCGCACGACTTCTTTGGCAGCGTAAAGCACGTCGGCCCCCTGAACGGGCACAATGCGTACGCTCAGGTGCTGTCGATAGCGATACGGGCTTGTGACATGCTCGGATACGAACGTCCACAGTTGCAGCAGCTTACGCCAGGAATCAGGCCGAGGCAGATGATCGGACTCGAGCGTCCGTATGACCTGTTCCGCGTCCACCTTCTCAATACAGTCCCAGTTCTCAAGCTTCTGAACGTCCTCTTCCTGGATTTTGCGACAAAGCACTAATTGCTCATCGTCACCGAAAAGCGCCACTACTTGCTCAGCTGACCAGATGTCGAGGAGTTGTTCTGGAACACTGGTGCAGCCTCTCCATGGCCTCAAGTCCCCCTCATCGGACAGCAGAAACACCGTATTTTCAATCGCCTCTTGGAAGGACTCCTCGCTGATCGTCGCACAAGTTCCCTCAAGAGAATCATCATCACGGTCTACGTCGGGCACCAACTGGTATGCGCGACAGCGATCAGCGAGGTTCGCCGACTGGTTACTCAGCCATGCCATCATGGCAGAAGCGGCAAGCCTGCCAGCCCGGCTAAGCAACCACCGATTGGTCGGTGATGTTTCAGGATCCTTGATCTTGACGCGCGCTGGATCCTGGATGAATGGCGCATTGCATGCAAAGGGCAGTGCCGACGTGACGCCGGTCGGGAGGATCACGTAGAGACGCCCTTCGAGCCCCAGCACTATCTCGATATGCGAAGGCGGAAGCGGCGTGTCTTCGTCCACGCTGAGCATACGTTCTTGGCGTATCTCTTCCAGTGCATCGTCGGGAAACTGCTCTGGTTCTGAGCGAATCAGCAGGTACTCATCGTCCGGACAAGTCGAAAGGGCCATCCACTCCGAACTGGGTATCGGGCCCCGGCCGGAACACTGCCAGCTCACCTCGTCATCCCCAATGCGAAGGGAGCGTATATGCCGAAAGAAGAGCAGAGAGGCAGGGCTTTTAATCCACTCCTTGAGGTTCTTCTCTAATTCCTTCTTTCGGTGCTCGTCCTTAATCGCTACTCGAACGCGGGTGTCTGTACCACTGGCGCTCGTGTTACGAAGCCACTCGGGCTGTGTAAACCGATCGCGATGGAATCGTATTGCGAGCGTTGGCGTGCAGAGCTGGACCTCATCGCCAAGGCTAAACGTGCTCTTGAAGCCAATCCCCCGAAACCCGATCGTGTGCAGCGCCCGTTTGTTTGAGTAGCCGAATCGGCACAACGACGCGAAGTGCTCCTCCGTGAAATCATCGCCATTATGCGCAAACACGAACTCGTCGTCCAAAATCGAGACGCTTGCCGCAGTGGCACCAGCATCATCAGCATTCTGTAGAAGCTCAGAAACAACGTGGCGCGGGCTTTGGACCTGCTTGAACAGCTGATGCCAGGGGCCGGCCAGCTCCGGATCGCGCTCAAGTTGCTCCCATCGTCTCGCGGCCCGAGCCCGGACGCTCTCAAAATACTCGGGCGGTTTCATCACGCCGGCGACTCCCCGCGTGCAGCCAGCTCTGCCAGCTTGTAGTTCACACTCGTTACGCCGAAGTCTGGCTCACGCGCAAACGGCTGACGCACGTAAGTGGGAACCGCCGTCTCGCCGTCAACTTCGACGATTGCCAGAATGAACTGCTCCGGCTTGTTTAGCGCAGTGAGGATCTCGTTCTTGGTAACCGTCACCGTTTCTGCGCCCTTCGCACGTCCCTTGACCTCAATGAAACGCAGCCGCGCTGCGTGAGTTGCATCCCGTGATTCAATGTCGTATCCGCAATTGTCACTCGAGACGTCACGCGGCTCGTGTCCGAGTGACCGTTCGGCTGCCATGACCGCGGTCATGGCCGCAAGCTCGATTCGCGACCTGTCGCCAAGGGTTGGGTCTGCGCTCTCTGATATGCCTTGCAGCTTGCGCAGGAGCCCCATGGGGACAATCATCGCCCCGCCAATTACGTTTGGCGGCAACGGTGAAACGCGGCGCTCCTGTGCTAGTTCGTCCATGCGCTTCTGCAGGCGCCCTGTGAGATCGTCCGCCCGCTGCCGCGCTTTTCCGGAGTTGATTTTCGCGTTGGGTTTCCCGGCCAGCTCTTGCTGTTTCAGTTGCTCGGCGCGGTGGTCCCAGTAGTTAATCTCCGCCGTCAATCGTGCCTTTACCGCCGCGACTGTCTTGTCGACCAGTGCCTCTTTCCGTGACTTCACCTCGTCCAAGTGTCTAGGCACCACATTCGCTACAGCGTGATCCAACGCATGCGTTTCGATTCCGGCACGGAGCCATCCCATATCCGCGAGGTTACGCATCGCGGCATGCTCAGGATCCGTGGGTGGTCGATAATCCAGGTACGGTGCGTAGCCTGCAGAGTGTACGGAGCCATCCTGATATACCTCTGCGAATTGCATCTGGCGAGAGACGATCCGGCGGTTCCCACTGCGATCGGTGCGCGCGTCTTGTACAGAGTGCTCTAAGTATATCAACGCGCGCACTTCGTCGCTCGCGTCAGTATCATCTATGAGCACAGCGCCCTGTTTCAGCAGATCCCTGTGCCGTTCTAGTACGAGATCGATCGTGGCATCGAGAAGCGGGTGACCGGGACACAGAAACTCAGCAACTGGCTTACCAGCGATATTGATCAGCTCCTTCTCGAACGTGATCCGCTCATACCTCTGCAGGACTGGATCTCGCATCCCGATCACGCGGTCACGGTTGCGAACGACGGCCGGTACTTGCGTCACTTCAAACCGCTTCGGTTCCCGCTCCCGAGCCACGCCCCCAAGACGCTTAAAGGCCTCCAGGAAGAACGTGGCGATAAAATGCGGCTGGAGCCTTCTCGCCTCAGCTCGCTCCATCTCCTCTCGAATCGACTGTACTCGCGTTGCGTCCATTGAATCGTGCGCCAACGCATGTTCGTCGATCAGTTCCCGGAGTTTCCGACGATCAAGGGACTTATCAACAACCGTGTTGAGGCGCTCCTTTACCTCCGCCCGATCTCCGTATCGAATTGCCTCCAACAAGAGCTGTCGCAGTGGCTTATCGTTAAACGTCAGCTTTCCGAGGATGTCGAATACCTTACCGCCAAGTGCCTCCCGTTCCTGATCGAGTTTTTCGAGTAGCCGTCGATACACGTCACCTTCGCGGGTCTCAGAAGCAACCAGGTTCCAGCAGTGACAGACCTCGGTTTGGCCGATTCTGTGAATACGGCCGAAACGCTGCTCGAGACGGTTCGGATTCCAAGGCAGGTCGTAATTCACCATCAGATGCGCTCGCTGCAGATTGATACCTTCCCCCGCCGCATCGGTCGCAACCAGCACCTCGATGTCCCGGTCTTGCGTGAACACCGACTGAGCCTTCTGACGCTCTTCACGACCCATGCCGCCATGGATCGTGACCACCACTTCCGGCTTGCCAATGAGCGAGCCGATGCGATCACGCAGGTAGTTCAACGTATCGCGATGCTCGGTGAAGATGATCAGCTTTCGGCGATGGCCATGCGCGTCGAACATCTCGGTCTGGTTCTGCAGCAGCCTAGACAACTCGTCCCACTTGCGGTCGCACCCAGACTGTCTTACGCGTAACGCCAACTGTTCCAGGTCGGCCAGAATCCCGATTTCCGTTCGCAGTTCGGCAATCGTCCTCGCCGCCGAGGCTTGATCAACGACGCGCTCCTCCGTCGCCTCAACCTCGTCGTCCGGTGCATCTTCGAGGTCGTCAAGGTCATCCGATGTGAGACTCGGTATGTCTCTACCCCATTCCAGCCGGACCTCGGCTCCTCGTTTCAGCAGTTCAGTCTCACGGCATCGCTTCTCTAACCGCTCTCTTCTGCGACGTAGCGATTGATAGATGGCTTCCGGGGAAGAGGCGAGGCGTCGCTGCAGAATCGTCAAGGCGAATCCTACGGTGCCCTTTCGGCCGTCGTTTGCGAGTTGCTCCGCCCGGTTGAATTCCTCGCGCACATACTCCGTGACCTTCGCATATAACTCGGCTTCGGCATCGGACAAGCGATATTCGACCGTGTACGCTCGTCGCTCAGGGAAAAGCGGCTTGCCATCAAACTTGAGCAGGTCCTCCTTGATCATCCGTCGCATCAGGTCAGAGACGTCGACGGAGTGCACGCCGTCTCGGAATTTGCCTTCGAATCGGTCGCCGTCCAGCAGCGCCATGAACAGCTGAAAATCCTCTTCTTTGCCATTATGAGGTGTCGCGGTCAGGAGTAGGAAGTGCCGAGTTAGCGACGAGAGAAACTGGCCCAGCTGGTATCGCTTGGTGCGTTTGATCTCGCCGCCCCAGAACGATGCACTCATCTTGTGCGCTTCATCACAGACGATCAAATCCCAATCTGTTGCGCGCAGCTTGTCCTGAACGTCCTCATTGCGACTGAGTTTGTCGAGACGGCAGACGGCAAGCGGATTCTCGTGGAACCAATTGCCTGTACGCGCCGACTCGTACTTGTCGTTCGTCATAATCTCGAAGGGGAGATGGAATCTACGATAGAGTTCGTCTTGCCACTGCTCGACGAGGTTTCCCGGACATACGATGAGACATCGTTGCAGGTCGCCCCTCGAGGTGAGCTCCTTGATGAGAAGGCCTGCCATGATTGTCTTGCCGGCCCCGGGATCATCAGCCAACAAGAATCGAAGCGGCTGACGCGGGAGCATGGTCTCGTAGACGGCCGTGATCTGATGCGGAAGTGGCTCAACCAATGAGGTGTGCACCGCCAGGAGTGGATCGAACAGGTATGCTAAGCGAATTCGGTGCGCCTCCGACACAAGGCGGAATAGCTCAGAATCGCCATCGAAACTCCAGGGCCGCCCAGTTGTCTGGATCTCGATCTCACTCTCGCGGTCGCGGTAAATCAACTCATGTCCGAGCTGACCGGCGCTGTCCTTGTACGTCAGCTCGACGGCAACCGAGCCGATCCAGCGAATATCGATGACAGTCACGAAGCCGTCAGGCAAAATGCCTCTGACGACAGCCCCCCTGGTCAAGTCTTCAAGTCGAGCCATGATTCAGCCCCGTTGTACGCGTTGCTCCTGCTGATCTCCAGTACTGGCGCTCAAACGGCTGCTCGACGCGCCGCGGAAGGCTTCGCCCCACGAATCGCGCAGAACATCCCTGATTATGGCCGGTGGGCACGTCAGATCAGGTCGCAGCCGTACGGGATGCCGCTGCGCAGCCAATATCGTCGTCGGCTGCGTAAACGGTGCTGTCGACTGTGAGTTGCAGACGCTCCAATTCCTCATGTCCGTTCTTCCTTGTCCCCGAGCCAGCGATCAATGACCACCTTGTGAAACCGCCAGTGCCGGCCGATCTTCTGCCCCGGCAGCTTGCCCTCCTGGGCCAGTTTGTAAAGCGTGGATTTCGAGATCTTCAGGTAGGCCGAGAGCTCGGTGATCGTCATGACGCTGTCGCCGTCTTTGTTCATATCGCAATCCAAAGGGGGAGGCCAGCTTGCGGGGCCCCGCCGTTGAGCATCTGCTATTTCACAGTTATTGGCGGTTACTGTCAACCGGTTCGGCGGGCCTGTCGGGTCGAGTGCCCCGCAGGGTTCTTCATGGATGGGCGAGCCTGGAAAGTGGTCTCACTGGGCTCAAAGGCTCGCAGTGGCAGCGGCGGGCAGCGGGGGCTACGGATGCCCGGCCGTGGCGGTCAGCAAAGAACCGGGTGACCAAGCCGACGAGTTCCGCCGAAGGTGCCGGCCCACGACTCCCAGCTCACACAGCTGGACGTCGTCAGCGCAGGCCACCTGAGCGGCTAATCCAAG
>CAYUZU010000042.1:0-26960 GCA_964448675.1 uncultured Planctomycetales bacterium | reverse complement strand
ACCCCACCGCCTCCACCCGAACCCCGAACTTCAACCTACCGATGAATAATCCGGGTTAGCAGGGCTTGCTGAAGACGAAACCTGAAATGGCTGCGCGTCCCACCGCCCGACCGTCACGCCCCGACCCACTGCACGAGCCCCACGAACATCGCCAGTGCCAGCACCCCCACGGCGGCGACCCGCGCCCAGGCCCGCGACGAAGCGGCCCGGACCGCGGACGGCACCCGCGGCGTGGCCGGCACTTCGTCGTCGCCGAACTGCACCTGCGCGATCAGCAGCTGCGCCTGAAACTCGTTGAAGCCGAGCGCGGCGGCGCGCTCAACCAGCCATTGCCGCCGCGACTGGCGCAGCAGGCCGTCCTCGAGCGACGCGGCGATCAACCCGCGCATCTCCTCGACCGGGCTGGCGCTGTCGCGGCACTGGCGCAGGTACGCGGCCTGGCGCTTGGGATCGGACAGTGTCCGATACGCCTGGTGCAAGGCCTCGAGCCGCTCGCGCGAGCTGTGGTGCCGGTCGGCGTCGTACAGCTCGCCCAGCACGCGGCGGCGCTGGGTGACGAAATGGCGGGCAACCTCGCGGGACGAGTAGCGCCCCGGGCGCAGCCCGAGTGTGGCAAAGTAGTCCTGGGCCATCTTTCCAGCCTCCTACCAGACGATAGGCGGGCAGAACGGCACCAGGTAGCGAAATCCGCGCAGGGTCCGGACAGGCAGCAAACACCGCGGCCGCCGCCGGGCCGCTTTCGGACTTCGTCCGAGAACATGCGCCGCGAGCACGCCGCGGCGCTTTGCTCGCAACAGGCCCTATTCGTCCTCTTCAGCGGGGGCCGGCGCCTGCACGCGGCCGGCATACGGATTCTCGTAGTCCAGCCCATAATCCGGACGCGGCACGACCAGTGACTGTATCCACTCCACCACCAGCGCGTAGCTCGGATCGGTTCGCGAGCGGATCATCGGCTTGAAGCTTGGCCCGCGGCCGGGGTCGGGGTGGCCGTCCTCGATGCTCTCGGGCGGCAGCATATAGCGCACCAGCACGCTGTCCTCCGGCACGTCCCGATCGATCAACCGACCCTGCTCGCTGACCATCTGGTCAAGCAGCACGAAAGAGGTGTAGGCGTACGTCTCGCTGTTGCGCGAGCCCAGCGGAAAGCGGAACACGCGGGCGGCCGTCCCCGCGTGGCAGCCCGACCGGGCACAGCCGCGATGCACCAGCGGCAACACCCGCCGCCGAAAGGTCGCGAACACCGTCGGATCGCTGCGGACCTTGATGCGGTCGGCGTATTCCATGCCGGTCTCGCGCAGGATGAGCTGGAGGCGCTCGTGTGGCTGACCGCGGGTGAGGACCTGCTCCCAGGTGTCGCGGAAGTCGTCGCGCCTCCTGAGCTCCTCGAGCACTTGGGTCGAGAGGTCCTGTTGCCGGCCGTGACGCTCGAACTCGACCTGGACCTTTTCGGGCGGGCCGGTGAGGAACAACTCGTGCAGCCGCAGCTTCTGGATATCCTCTTTCGACAACGGCGGCGCAGGCATCAACTGGCCGTCCGGGCCGGGCAACTCGGGCACCGCCGGCGCATCCTCGTCGGCAACGTCCTCGGCCGCGTCTTCGGGCTCCGGGGCGTCTGCCGCGGCGGCTTCGACGACGACGATGCGTTCAACGTCCGTCGCATCGAGCCGCAGCTCGCCCGCCGCATTGCGCAGGATCACGACGTCATCCGCCTCCGTCACATCGCCACGAAGGCGCAGCCCGTCGCGCAGGTAGACATCGGCCAGCTCGGCCTGCGCCGCGACGCTCGCGAGCAGTGCCAGCGACAGGGCCGTGACCAGGTACACGTTCGCGGTCATCGACTTGAGCATGTCAACCTCGTTTTCGTCCGCGGACAGCGACCGGCGGCGGCCGGTCCGGCTCAGACCTTGCGATGGGTCGCCTCGACGACTTCACTGCCGTCGGGCAGCGAACGGATCGCGTAATCGCCGAAGATGTTCGGCGCTTCACGCTGCAGCACACGCAGCACCGCGATCGCCACGCGGCGGATCTCGACCTCGGCGTGCTCGTTCGCCCGCGCCTCCACGAAGTGCCGCCACGCGCGGCCGTTGGCGGACACGAAGATGCGCGTCTCGGTCGCGTTGGGCAGCACGCTGCGAGCCGCCTGGCGCGCCATCTTGCGCCGCATGGTCTTGTCCGGCTCGTCGGCAAACTTGTGCAGCAGGCCCTCGACAAGGCGGCAATACGCGTCATGCGACTGGCGAATCGACTCTTCCCAGATCGTGTGCAGCTCGGGATCGTCGGCGATGCAGTCCGGTTCGACGAAGTCCGCGGTCGACTCGTCCACGTAGCGTTGCGAAAGCTGCGAGTAGGCGAAGCCCGCCCGATGCCGCACCAGCTCGTGCGTAAACGACCGCGACACGCCGGCGATGATGAAGTTCCACGTCACGTGCTCCAGCACCGACCCGTGCGCCGAGGCGATGATGTGTGAGAGATACTCGGCGTTGGTCTTGCGGCCCTTGCCGAAGGACATGTAGCAGAGTCGGCCCGCGGCCTCGCAGAGCTGCTCGGCCCCGACCGCGGTGTCGGTCTCCCAGGTGGCACCGACATCGCTGACGAACTGGTCGATCACGGCCTGGTCCATCGCCTGCCGCCCGACCAGGTACACGCGTGGTTCACGCAGGATGTTCACGAGTCCTCTCCTTATGCTCCGGCGCATTGTACGGCGTCCGCAGTGACCGTACACCCAGCGCGGCAAAGCCCCCCTGGGCACGCGCCCGCGACGCGGTTACGCTATGGCACGTACGAGGTGCGCATTCGCGTCCAACGCCGCCGTGTTGCACCGCCGGCCACGAAGGACCCCATGACCGCAGGCACGCAACAACACCATCCCGCGACCCGCCCGCGGCACCTGTGCGGCGCGATCCCGGCGGCCCTGGTCGCACTCACTGCGGCCCTGCCGGCGGCCGCCCAGACGCCGTCGCTGACGTATCAGCTCGCGGTCGGCGATCGGCTGGTGTATCGCCGCGAGGCGGTCGTACGAGCGAACGACAGCGGCGCCGTACGGCAGCGCATCGTCGACGACGTGCAGTGCTGGTGCCTGGCGGAGGAGGACGGACAAAAGCTGCTGCTCATCCAGCTCGTGCGGGAAGCGGGAGCCGAGGTGCATCCGGCCCGCGGGGCCGTCCTTTACGTCACCAGTCGCGGCGAACGCCGCTGGCCCGACGAGATGCCGCCGCGCCTCGCACCGCTGCTCGCCGCGCTCGATGTCCTGCCCGTGCTGCCGGTCGGCGCCCAGCAGCCCACCGCCTGGGTCAGTCCGCCGACGATTCACGGTCGCCGTTGGCATTGCCGCAATGTCGGCCCGGCGGCGGAAGGCGGCGGCACCCTCACCATCGACGTGGACATCCGCGATCCGCTCAACGCCTGGGACGTACTGGGCCGCCAGCGAGCGGGCCGCTTCTGGTTTGACCCGCGGCGCGGGCGCCTGCGCCGCGCAACGTATCACGCCAGTGACGCGCGGGCCGGCACCGAAACGGAGGTCGTCGCCGAGTTGCGCGACGTGCTCGATCACAGCGCTCCGTGGTGTGCCCGGCGCGCTGACGAGGTCCAGCGCTATCTACAGGCATTGCGCGTCGAGTCGCGTCTGCACCGCAGCATCCTCGATCGGCCGGAGAAGCTGGACCAGTGGCTGGAGCAGCTTGATCAGCTCTGGGCCGGGTTCCGCTCCGACGTCGATTCGCGGGCCAACTCGCCGCTGGCAACCCTGGCCGACGCCCACCGGCAGTATGTCCGCCACGCGACGCCGGCGTTGCGGGCCCGGGCCGCCCTGGCGACGCGCTGGCTGAATCGCCCGGCCGGCACCTGGACCCTTCAGGATCCGGCTGGCGAAACGGTGCCCTGCGAGGACCTGCGCAACGGCGTGGTCATCGAGTGCTTCTGGTCCGCGGACGCCGCCCCGGGGCTTCTCGCGCTGCAGTCCTGGCGGCAGACCCAGGCCGCCATGCCCCGCGGGGCCGTCACGCTGCTCTGCTGTAATCTCGACCGCGATCCGATGCGGGCGCGGGCGGCCATCGCGGCCTGCGGCGACGACCTGCGACACGTGCTCGCCGCCCCCCTGTTACAGGTCGAGACCGTCCCCGAACTGCCCGTGGTGCGGGTGATCGACGCGGCGGGCATCGTGCGCGGTGTCTGGGTCGGGTGGCAGCCGGACTACCTGGAGGCGGCCCGGCTGGCCGTCTCGCTCGCGGGTCGTCCCTGGCCGTAATCCGTCTGGCGAAGGCTGAAGCCGGCCGGCGACCGATATACACTCAGGGGGTGGCCTGGCGGCACAACGCGACGGCAATGAACGCGCGTACAGCCGCCGACTGCACGGCGACGCAGCCAGCGAACAAAGGAGCGAAATACTTGACACTTAGCAACAGAATGCAAGCGATTGGCGGCATGCTGCTGCCCTTGGCGATCTGGTTGACGGGGTGTGCCACGAGCACGGCCGAGATCGAGCCGCAACGTGGCCCGGTCACCGATGTCGTGCCGGCGGAGCTCGAAGACCGCATCGAGCAGATCCGGCGTGCCCCGGTGGCGTACCTGCGCGAGGTGGCGGAGAACTGCCGCGACCTGGACCAGTACACGCTCACCTTCACGCGGCACGAGCGGCGCGGCCTGTTCCGACAGATGCACGGGCCGGAGACGTTCAAATGCTGGTATCGGCGCGAGCCGTTCAGCGTACGGATGAAGTGCACCGACGAAAACCTCAAGTACGATGAGACGGTGTATGTGCGCGGCAAGCACGACGACAAGCTGCGCTTCATCACGCGCTGGTGGACGCCACCGCTGAAGCCGCCGCCGCATGTCAACGTCGTGGACATCCAGACCCCCGTGAAGTGGGGCGAGTCGAAACGGGCGGTAACGGACTTCGGCCTCGAGCGGATGATGGAGCGGACGCTCGCTTCGGTCGAGGACGCGGGCGACGACGTGATCGTGGCATATGAAGAGCCGGTGCGGCTGCACGGGGACGGGCCGACGGTGCACCACGTCCACCTGGAGTACCCGGCCAGCCGCTACCCGGTGCCCATCCAGGAGCTCTACATCAACGTGAAGACCGACCTCCCGGCCGGCACCGTGCTGAAGCTGCCCAACGGTGACATCGATGCGGCGTACTTCTACCTGGATCTCGATCCCGATGTGACGCTGACCGACGAGGACTTCCGCTTCGAGGCCGAGCGCGGCGATGTCGCGGAATCGCCCTCCGGCAAGCAGGACACGGAGGACGCGCGAGAGCTATGACCGCGCGGGGGTCCGATGACGAGCGCCACATGCGGCGGGCCCTGCAACTGGCCCTCCGCGGCCAGGGGCGGGTCGAGCCAAACCCCATGGTCGGCTGTGTGATCGTGCATGCGGGCCGGGTCATCGGCGAGGGCTATCATCGGCGCTTCGGCGCGGCGCATGCCGAGATCGACGCGCTGCAGCGGTGCACGTCGTCGCCGCGCGACGCGACCGTGTACGTCACGCTCGAGCCCTGTTGTCATCACGGCAAGACGCCGCCGTGCACCGATGCGTTGATCGCGGCGGGCGTGGCGCGGGTCGTCGCGCCGCTGGCCGACCCCAATCCTGATGTACAGGACAAGGGCTTCGCGCAGCTGCGCGCGGCGGGGATCGAGGTGACGGTGGGTGTCTGCGCGAGCGCGGCCCGCGCGGTCAACGCCCCTTTCGCCAAGCTGGTCACGCGGCGGCGGCCGTGGGTGATTCTGAAGTGGGCCCAGAGCCTCGATGGCAAGATCGCCACGCACACGGGCGATTCCAAGTGGATCAGTGATGAAACCTGCCGCGCCCACGCCCACAAGACCCGCGGCCGAATGGATGCCATCATCGTCGGCGTGGGAACGGTGCTGCGTGACGATCCGGCGTTGACCTGCCGGATTGAGCGGCCGCGACGCGTCGCGACGCGCATCGTGCTCGACACGCGCCTGCGCACGCCGCCCACGTGCAGCCTGGTACAGACCGCCCGCGAGGTGCCGACGTGGATCTTCTGCGGCCAGCGCGTGCAGCAGCGGCGCGTGCGCCCGCTGGAAGCTGCCGGTTGTGTCATCCAGCGCGTGCCAACGACACGTTGGGGGCTTTCGCTGCCGGCGGTGCTGGCACAGCTCGGCCGGCGCGAGATGACGAACGTGCTGGTCGAGGGGGGTGGGCGCGTGCTGGGGCGGTTCTTCGATCAGAAGCTGGCCGACGAGTTTCACGTCTACGTCGCGCCCCTGTTGATCGGCGGCGAGAACGCAACCGGCCCACTCGATGCCCAGGGGGCCGCAACGGTGGCCAACGCCTGGCACCTGCCGACCGGCACCAAACCGCGGGCACTCGGCAACGGCCAGTTCATCAGCGCTCGGGTTTAGCCTCTTCCTCACGCGAGCGCACGTAGGCTTTCCACCCCGGGCACCAGCGCGTGTGCCAGCGCCAGAGCCGCGCGAGAATGGTCTCGGGTCGGCGTTCGGCGTAGCTGCGCCAACGGCATTTCTCGCAACTGTGTGTCTTCTTCTCTGCCATCGCCCCAGCGGACCACGCGGCGGCCGGTTGCCTGTCGTGGCTCAGTCGTCGCGTTCCTCGACATCAAGCTCGAAACTCCGCTCCAGTTTCGGCTCGGGATCGCCGGCACTGTACAGCTTGGCGACGAACTTCTGCGCCTGCGTCGCCGCCAGCGGGGCCACCGGCACCCGGAAGACCAGCCCTTCCGGCCCGACGCCCGCCGTCCAGACGAACTCCTCTTCGAACAGGTTCTGGCGCCCTTCCTCGGGAGCGACGGCGATCCGAAAGGCATTGCGCTGGCACTCTACCGGCAGGTCGCGGACCACGACCATGAAGTCCTCGCGCCGCGGTGAGATCCTCTTGGCCTCTTCGTACCTGCCGTCGAAGTAGTCCGTGGCCACGATCAGCATGTCCTTGTCGACCTTCACCTCGATCTGCACCGGCGCGATATTCACATAAAACGATGTGGCCAGCTCGCGCACGGCGTCCGCCGCCAGTTGCTCGGGCGTCTCGCTCGGCGGACGGTTGCGCCGCACCTTGCGGGCCACCAGCGGCGGCGACGCGTGGCTGGTGAGCACCTTGCTCGTGGCGGCGTCAACCACCCGCACGCTGCCTTCGACCTCAGCCGCGTGGCGATAGGTGATAACCGTATCGTAACCGTCGATAATCGGCTTGCCCTTGCGGTCGAGAATCACGCGCCCCTTGCGGTCGAGACGATAACGCGGCACGCGCTCGCTCTGCTGATCGCGGATCAGCTCGTAGCGCGTGATGCGCGGCACCACCAGGGCCTGGGCCGCCTTGATCCGGCCGGCCGGCAGCGCCGTCCCCTCATCGATCGCGTCCGCCAGCTTCGACAGGTCCTGCTCGGCGGTGATCTCCGCGAGCTCACTGCGGCTGAGCACCTCGAAGCTGCCGTTCTGGCGCAGCAGATTCGTCAACTGATCAGCAAGGTAATGGGCATCCCGGGCAGCTTCCGGCGTCGCCGGCCGCCCCGGCACGACCGCCACCCGCTCGTAGTGCTGATAGGGCCAGTCCGGGTAGCGCGTGACATAGACCGTCTTCCCGCCGCAACCGAGCATGGCGCCAAGAGAAGCGAGCAGAACCAGGGTGGCAATGGTGCGGGTGCGCATGGACAGAGACTCCTCCCGGTGCCGGGCCGCGGCCGGAGGACATTACGCCGCTTTCGACCGCGTTCGAGCGGCGTCTAGGCGCCGGCGTTGCCGGCTGCGGCGGTAATGGCGTTGGTGACGATGCTGTTCAAGGCTGTGCTGAGCACGGACTGCCACACGGTGGTGAGCTGCCGATCACTCAGACCGCAGCCGTTGAACGCAAACAGGGTGCCAGATGCCAACAGCAGGCTCGCATACCGTACGCGCCAGGACCAATTCTTCATGACAGCATCCTTCCGTCTGTGAAACTGAATGAAACGGTGGGAGTTTACCACGGGTCAGGGCTCGCGGCGAGTCGGTCGCGGCTTCGACAATTCGCGACGCAACACCACCACCTCGTTGGCCATTACAACATCCGCCCCCACGTCCCCGGCGAAACGCCGCACCCCACGCACCCCGACGTATTTTCCGATCAGCGGAGCCGCGTCGATCCCGGCCTCGGGATCCATGACGAGATAGGCTTCAATCCGGTTGGTGAAGGGATTCTGGAGCTTGTACCAGTGTTGTCCCTGGCGCTGATCGATGGTGTCGCTCTCGAGCAGCAGGCCCCGCGCGACGAACGCCGGCCGCGTGGCCGCCAGCTTCCGCAGCCGCTCGATCCGCTCGAGCTCCTTGGCGTACTGCACCCGCTCCCGCTCACCCTCCGCGCGCAGCTCGTTCGCGATTCGCGCCGCCTCCTGGAAGGTCACCCGCTTCTGCAGATCCACGATCCACGCCCGGGCAATCCGCGCCGCCACCGGCTCGGCAATCTGCTCCGCAATGGGCTCGAGCCGCTCGATCAGCGGCGGCCAGTCCCGTTCGAGCGGATCCCGCTCGCCTTCGGTCTTGATGTCCGCCTCGACCACCAATAGCCGCTGGCCCCACGCGCCGCGGAGATACGGGTTCTCGGTAGGCTGCGTCGTGGCCACCGCCGGCTGCGTTGTCGCCGCGGCTCGGGTGGTCGCGGCCGACACCTCGGCGGGCTGCGTCGTAGTGCCCCGCTTGGCGCGCAGGCGCTCGGCGACCGCCGAGCTGATGCGATCGACATGATCGCCGGAAACGTAGACGTACGCGTCCTCCGGCGGCGCAACCTTGAGCCAGTCGTCGTTGTATTCACCGAGGATCCGGACGCGCTGCCCATTCTCGAGCCAGGTCTGGACCTCGCTGCGCAACGGGTCGATCTCCCGCACGGTGCTGCCGAAGCGCACCCGCAGCCGGGTCTGCACATTGACCACGCCCGTATCGTCGCCGGTCCGCTGGATGTACTGGGCCGACGCGAGGGCGAAACAGCCGGCCGGTGGCGCGACCTTGTGCCAGCCGAACTCGCTGCCGGCAGCCCACAGCACGGTGTTCTGGGGCACGCGGGTGACGATCAGGCTGTTGCCGTCCGGCCGCGAGCGGACGTTGAGCTTGTCCGCGGTGACCCGCAGCCAGTAGCCCTGCTGCGAGGACTGCGTGGTCGGTGACTGCGCCCACGCCGGCCCCCCAGCCGCAACGCCGAGCCCCGCCAGCAGGGCCAGCGTCCGGTAGGAAGCCAGACGACGACGCGGAAGCACGTTTGTGAGAAGCTGCATGGAATGCCTGCCGATGGCTCCAGGAGCCGGTGCGAATCTCGTCGAGTCAGAACGCCACCGACGGTGCGCCGGCGTGCACCGCCGGGCGTGATACTGCGCCGCGCGACGCGGGTCGCGCTGCCAGCAAGCTATCGGGCGGTGCGAAACGTGTCAAACACCGGCCACCGGGCACAATCGTGCGCCGGGGGCTTGGCGCCGGGCTCGCGGCAAGGGACATTAGTCTGAATGAGCGGCGGTTCACGGGATCTCGGGTCGGTCACCTTGCTGTTCACCTGCGTGGGGCGGCGGATCGAGCTGTTGCAGGCGTTTCGGGCGGCGGCCCGGCGGCTGGGCGTATCGCTGCGCCTGATCGGGGTGGACAGCGATGTAACCGCGCCCGGGCTCGCGTGCGTCGACGTGCCGATCATCTCGCCCCGGGCCAGCGATTCGCAGTACATCCCGACGCTGCTCGACACGATCCGCCGGGAGCAGGTCACCGCGCTGATCCCCGTCACCGACACCGACCTCGTCCTCATCGCCGAACACCGCGACGAGCTGGCGCAGGCCGGCTGTGTCCCGCTCATCGCCGACGCCGGCGTGATCGGCATCTGTCGCGACAAGACCAACACCTACCAGCACCTGCGGCAGCACCAGATCGACACACCCGAAACCTGGACGCCCGCGACGCTGCACACCGGCGGAGCGCTGCGTTTCCCGCTGTTCATCAAGCCGCGCACCGGCAGCGCGAGCCTCGGCGTGCACAAGATCGAGAACGAGGTGGACCTCGATTACTACCTGCAGCACGTCCCCGACCCGATTGTGCAGGAATTCGCCGACGGCGTCGAGCACACACTCGATGTCTACGTCGGGCTCGACGGTGTGCCGCGCTGCGTCGTACCCCGCGCCCGCTGGCAGGTGCGCACCGGCGAGGTCTGCAAGGGCGTCGTGGTCCGCGACCTCGACATCATGGAGGCCGGCCGCCGACTCGTCACAACGCTCGGCCAATCGGTACGTGGTGTCGTCACGCTGCAGTGCATTGTCACGCCGCAGCGCCAGATCCGGTTCATCGAGATCAACCCGCGCTTCGGGGGCGGGGCGCCGCTGGCGATCGCAGCCGGGGCGGACTTCCCTGCGTGGCTGATGCAGGAACTGCTCGGGCAAACGCCGGAGATCGAGTTCGCAGGCTTCCGTCACGGTTTGTGCATGTTGCGCTACGACTGGTCGGTTTTCGTGCCGCTGGGGGACGACTGCAAGCCCGAAATCGCTCCGCCGCTACGGGACTTTCCCGACTTCGCGTGAGTTCGCGGGGCGGATTTCGTCATCGCGAAGAGCGATCGGTGATTCAGCAGAGGATCAACGGGCGCCCCAGTTCGCGCTCGCCGCCGTGCGCACCCTTGATGCCTCGCTACACCGCTACCCTGTTCCCCCACGGCGACATGGCGTCGAGTCGTCACCACACCGTGCCTGACGCGAATCACTCGTCAAACAACTCCGGCTGACGCGGGTCGTCGGTGGTCGCGCGGAAGCTGCCGTCGGCGACCTCGGTGATGATGCGGCCCTTGTCGCGGATCTCGTCGATGCTGCGGATGATCTTATGCGTCTGCGCGTGGCGCGTGATGCTGTAGCCGCGACGCAGCACCCCGCGCGGGTCGCACGCCTTGACCACCTGCCACCGGGCCTCGAGCAGCCGCCGCCGATGCGTGAGCATCACGCGTGCCGCCACCGCCAGCCGGCCGGGCAACCGCCGCAGGCGTTCCGCCTGCCGTCGCAGCTCGCGCCGCGGATGAACCCCCTCGAGTCGCGCCAGCACGTGCGCCACGCGCCGCTGGCCATCATGCCGCCGTTGCTGCCACGCCGTCGCCAGGCGGTGCTCGATGCGCTCGATGTCACGCTGAGCCTGCACGAAACGCGCCCCGGCGCGAAACCGGAGCAGGGCCTGCTCGGCCGCCCCGACGCGCAAACGGGCCGCGTGCAGCAAGCCGCTGGCGACGTGGCGCAGGCTCTGCTGCATTTCGTCGACCAACTGGGCCCGCTCGCGCAAGCGCGCCAGTGGCCGCGCCAGCCACTCGGCCGCCAAGAGCGTGTTCAGCTCGGCCCGCCCGAGTTGCACGCCGTGGGCCGCCAGGCGCCCCACCCGCGCCGTCCAAGTATCGAGACGCTCCAGCAGTTCACTGACGGTGGGCGTGATCAGCTCGGCGGCGGCGGTCGGCGTCGGCGCCCGCAGGTCGGCGACAAGGTCGCTGATGGTCACGTCGACCTCGTGGCCGACCGCACTGACGATGGGCACCCGGCTGGCGGCAATCGCCCGCGCGACCACCTCCTCGTTGAACGCCCAGAGGTCCTCCAGCGAGCCGCCGCCGCGTCCGACGATCGCCACGTCGATGCCCCCGAGCGCCGCGGCATGTCGGTTCAACTGCTTGATGGTGGTCGCGATTTCCGCCGCGGCGCCGTCCCCCTGTACGCGTACGGGAAACAGCAGCACATGCAGGCCGGGGAAGCGCCGCCGCAAGGTGTGCAGGATATCGCGCACGGCCGCCCCGGTGGGGCTGGTCACGACGGCGACGCGTTCGGGGATGGTCGGCAGCGGCCGCTTGCGGTCGTCCGCGAAGAGCCCCTCGGCTTCGAGTCGGGCCTTCAGTTGCCGAAAGGCGATCTCCAGCGCCCCGACGCCGCGCGGCGCGAGCTTGCGCGCGATAAGCTGGTACGTCCCCCGCGGCGTGTAGACCTCGAGTTGGCCGCTGGCGACGACCTCGAGGCCGTTCTCCGGCTCGAACTTGAGTCCGGCCGCACTGCTGCGCCACAGGATGCAGCGCAGCTCGCTGTGCTCGTCCTTGAGCGTGAAGTACAGGTGTCCGCTGGCGGCCCGGGTCGGCCGGCTGATCTCACCCACCACGTGCAGCGTCGCCGGTACGTGCGCTGCCAGCACGCCGCGCACCAGCTCGTTGACCTGGCGCACGCTGAGCGTCGTGCGGCCCGAGTCGGCCGGCACGGCGTCGGCGGGCTTGCGGATACGGCTCGGATCGAACGGTCGGCGACGGGCCACGGCGCTTCTCCTCGTACGGCGGCGCCAGTATGCGCCGGGCAGCGGCCGAGGGGAAGCGGCGGGTGGTCGCGAGCTAGGTGTCTACAGTCTGCGGCAGGGTGATCGTATTGGGATCTTCGTCCTCTTCGTCTTTGTAGCGATCGCCCTTCTGCTCGCGGTAGACGTCCATGCCGGGCGGCTCGGGGAACGCGCGCGTGACGTCGAAGCGCCACTGGCTGCACTCGTTCCTGAAGAGCGGCAGCAGGTCGTCGTACACCGCCTGGCGCAGGTACAGCGGCGCCGCCCACCATAGCCGGATCTTGCGCAGCGTCTGGTTGGGCGACGTGGGCGGCCGTTGCACGAACCACTGCGCGAACGCGTCGACCTGGACATCCAGGAAGGGCGGCAGGCGCTTGCTGGCCATGAGCTTTTCCTGCTTGTCGGCCATGTAACGCCGGTAGAGTTCCTGCGCCGTCTCGTGCTGGCTGGCGTAGCGCGTGGCGTCGCCGTCGGCCAGCGCCTCGAACGCGGCGAAGAACAGCCCGTCCAGGGCGAGGCGGGCCTCGCGCACCGACGGATAGTCCATCACCTCCATCAGGTCGTCCCACACGTAGTTGTGCAGCGTCTTGGCCAGGGCGGGGTTCGGGCGCCCCGTGTCATCCAGCCGATAGTGCTCCTGGATGTAGCGGTAGTAGTGGGCCGCCTCCGTCTTCCGACCGGAGATGTACAACAGGCGCACGATCTCGGTGAGGAAGTTCTGGTGGCCAATGCGGAAGGTGTCGCCCGCCTGGCCGGCCTCGCCCTCCTTCGGGTCGTACATCAGGCCGAAATCGATGTAGGCCTGATGCAGCGGCTCGATGAAATTGAGGTCGCGGCCGAAGTTGAGGTACGACAGGTGGATCTTCTCGGGGTAGGGCTCGAAGGTGATCTTGTTGCGCAGGAACAGGTTGCGCAGGCTGAAGAACATGATGCGGGCGGTGTTGGCCTTGTCGTTGCGCCAGCCCTGCATCGTGTCGCCCGACTCGATCAGCCCCTTGGTCACCCAGTACAGGCTCTGCGAATCGACCGAGCGCCAGTCGACCGGCCCGAACTGTTCCACCACGGCCGCCATGTGCTCGGGCGCCAGCTTGTACACCTCGCTGAGCACCTTCCGCTGCAGCCAGTGCACCAGCGCCTGGCCCGCCGGGTCTCCCTCACGCACCTTCAGCACGCGATCGATCTCCTCGGCCAGGGCCAGCACGTCCTCGTCGATCACGTCGGCCCGCACGTCGTCGCGCAGCACCTGCTGCAGCACGGTCGCCGACTGCTTGAGCTCGCGATACGGCTGGAAGAAGGTGAACGCCAGTCCGCCCTCGCGCCAGTAGATGTCTTCGTTCAGCTCGTCATCGGTCAGCGCGATGCCGATCTGCCGCAGTTGCTCGACCAGCGCCCGCGTCCTCGGTACCGCCGCGTACAGCGCCGCCAGCGTGTCCGGCGCGTCGAGGATCGGCCGCAGCCGCTCGTAAGCGCCCTGCTTGGCGATCATGTACGGCGTCACCCCCGCCAGGTCGTCCGTCTCGACGATGACGTCGTCGAGCGAACGCATCTCGTAGTCCTCGCCCCGCGCCAGCGCCGCCTGCCGCCGCTTCTCCTCGTTGCGCAGCCAATTCCTGCGCGCGGCCTCGAGGAACTCGTTGACCTCGTCTTCCCGGGTGATCCGGTCGGCGATTTCCTTCGGATCGACCAGGTCGAGCGGATCCGGCGGCGGGCCGAGCAGCAGGTGCATGCGCCACGCCCAGTTGCACTTGTAGGTATAGTGATAGTCGTCGGTCACCTCGCCCATCTTGTTGTTGAACGTCCAGGCGAGCTGCTTGTACAGGTTGATCGCGCGGCGATTGAACGGGATCCCCTCGTCCCGCAGCAGCCGCACGCCGTTGTAGACCCACTTCCAGCGCTCCTCCGGCGTGTAGGTCGTCACCGAGATGTTCCACGACAGGTTCCAGGCGTGGAACTCCCAGACGGTCGGAAAGTAGGGCTGCAGCTTGCAGATCCAGTCGGCCAGCTGCATCGCGTCGTAATAACGCCCCTGCTCCTTGTAGTTCTCGGCGCGGATGAACGCCAGGTCGACGATCAGCCCGCGAAACGCCCCCAGCGCCTGGATCGCGAAGGCGTACTCCGGCGGCGCGTTCTCGATCGGCGAGGTCGACGCCATCATGTTGAGCTGCTTGCGGCCCTCGTTGATGGCGCCCATCCGCGTCGACGCCGCGAAGAGCAGCCCCGCACAGGCGAGCAGGGCGACGAGTTGAATCCACTTGCCACTTTGCATGCACTCATCCGGGTTCGCCGGGCGAACCACAGCCACCGCACCGGCCACCGCCGGCGGCGGCAAACATCACGCTATACCTGGACCTCGGCGACCTCGCGCCGCTCGAAGATCAGCCAGCCCAGCCCGAGCAGGATGAGCCCGCCGTAAAGGACCGTATGCATGAAGCACTGGCCAATCAAGACAGGCGATATGTACTCGCCCTGGATCAGCGGCTCGGCACCGTCGAAGCGGCCGAAATTGGGAAACAGGAACTTCACCGCGGGCACGAGGAAGCTGCGAATCGCCGGTCCCCACGTCCCGAACGGATCAATCGACGGCAGGCTGCCCGTGATGTCGGCGCCGATGGAGTCCAGCCAGAACGGCAGCCCCAGGCACATTACGTAGATCGATCCCGTGCACAGGCACGCCACCGGGAACGACACGAACACACTGAAGAACACCCCCAGCGCGCTCAGCAGTGCCAGCCGCATGATGATCAGCAGCAGCGCGTGCAGGTAATTCTGCTCGAAGCTTGCCACGCGATACAGCAGCAGCAGGCTGCGCGTGCCGTCAAAGAGGATCCCCGTGCCACGATCCACCATCGGGTTCGTCACCTCGAGGATCGCCACGCCGTCCTTGATCACCGGCTGGGCCCGCACCAGAAACTGGTGCACGTTCGTCGAACGCTGCTCCTTGAATTCTCCCATCCCCAGCGGCATGTTCGTCTCGGGATCAATGAAGCGGAAGCCGACCGTGAGCATCTCGTCCGGCGGCAGCGGCTGGCCGATGATCTTGTAGCGGATCTGGAAGATGGCGTCGTCGGTCTCGGGCGGCGTGAGGTTCTCGAAGCGGAAGCGGGTGCTGTAGCCCGCCGGCACGAGCCGCCAGCGCTGGATACCTTCCTTGACCTGCTCGTTGAGCGCGTGGTGCTCCTGGCCGGGGGCGATCTCGCCGGTCTCGCGCATTTCGCGTACGCGCCGTTCGGCCCGCTCGGTGATTTCCTCCACCGGCACCGCGGGCGTCGCGACCGCGCGGGCCGTCCAGACGACGTCGCGCACGACGTAGCGGTCGCGCACGAACTCCGCCGGGCGCGTGCGGACGTAATACGCCAACCCGTAGATGGCACCGCCGCACAGCAGCAGGATCAGCAGGTTCAGCAGGTTCACGCCCAGCCACTTGCCCAGCAGGATCTGGAAGCGGCTGACCGGCTTGGTGACGACCATGTGCAGCGAGCGATCGCGAAACTCGTTCGACAGCGTCGCGCAAGAGAAGAAGACCGTCGCCACGCTGAGCATCAGACTCAGCGCGCCCAGCGAATAGGCCAGGAAGTTCTGCAGCCGCCCCGCCAGCGTCTCGTCCCCGCGCAGCGCAAACGGCATCCGCAGCACCAGGAACACCAGCACGATCAGGAAGACCAGCACCACGCGCATGCGGATGCCTTCCCGGAACGTGAGCCGCGCGATGGACCAGACCTGCTTCATTCCTGCTTCTCGTCCTCACGCCCGCCGGTCAACTCGTCCAGCACGTTCCGATCCACATCCCGTGGCTTCTCGAGCGGGCGCGGCGCCGGCGGCGGCTTCTTCTCCGTCGCCGCATCGGGCGCGCTCGCGGCCTCGTCTGCAGCCGCGGGCGGCGACGCGCCACGCACCAGGTCGCCCAGCACCTCGGACGACGCCGCGGCTGTCTCGGGTGCCTCGGGCGCGGCGACTGGTGGTGTCTCTTCTTCGGAGCCGCTGACCGGTTCCGTCTTGACCAGCGACTCCAGCACGTCCGCGCCGCCTTCCTGCTCGCCGAGGAAGCCCGCGATGTCGCCCGATGCGGTCGTGCCGGCGGTCTCGACGCGCCGGCTCTGGGCCTGCTCGACGATCCGCAGGAACAGCGATTCCAGCCGATCACGCGGCACGGACACCGACAGCGACTTGCCCTCGCGCTGCGCAACCAGCGCTTCGATTTCGGCCAGCGTCTCGGGCGAAAGCCGATCGGTCGTCAGCTGCACCTGGTCGCGGCGGCTCAGCACGCTCTCCAGGTCGCCACTTTCCTGGACCAGTCCGCCGTAGAGAATCGTCACGCGATCGCAGACCTCCTCGACGTCGGCCAGCAGGTGACTGGAGAGCAGCACGGTCTTCTTGTAGACCTGTCCCAGCCGCACGATGATGTCCTTGACGAGCTTGGAGCCGACCGGGTCGAGGCCGCTGGTCGGCTCGTCCAGGATGAGCAGGTCGGGGTCGTTGATCAGCGCCTGCGCCAGGCCGATCCGCCGGGCCATGCCCTTCGAATACTCCCCCACCGGGCGCCGCGCCGCCGAGCGCAGCCCGACCATCTCGAGCAGTTCCTCGATCCGGCGGCGGCGGGCCGGGCGCTCGATCTTGAACAGCGTGCCGTAATAGTCCAGCGTCTCGCGCGCGTTGAGAAAGCGGTACAGGTAGGACTCTTCAGGCAGGTAGCCGACGCGCGACTTGATGCGCACGTCATCCGGCGGCCGCCCGAAGATCGACACGCGGCCGCGCGTCGGATGCAGCAGCCCCAGCAGCATCTTGATCGTCGTGCTCTTGCCCGAGCCGTTGGGGCCCAGCAGGCCGAAGACCTCCCCCGGCTGGACCTCCAGGTCGAGATCGTTCACGGCCCGCACCCGGGCCCGCCGCCAGAAGTCGCGGAAGACCTTCGTCAGGCCGACAGCTTTGATGACCGGTTGCGCACTCACGATGTTCCTCTACGAACGGCGGCTGTCCCGGTTCGCTACCGCGGTTGTCCACGCAACTGCTGCTCCAGCACGCGCTGCTGCTCGAGCTGCCGCTTGCGCACCACGTCGCGGTTAATGAGAATCTCGATCTCATCCGAATCCGGAATGAAGAAGATCTCGTTCGCCAGGCTGGTCAGGATCCGCTCGCGCACCTGCACCCACTGGCTCAGCAGCGCGATCCGCGGCTGCGCCGCGATCTCCTGGCGCCGCTTCATGAACTCCTGGTATTCGCTCTCGACGCGCTTGTTGATCTCGTTGGCGCGGGCCCGCGCTTCGCGCATCCGCACCGCCACCTGCCCGGCTTCCCGCGCTTCGGCCTCTTCGAGCGCCGCGTCGATCGCGGCCCGCAACGGCGTCAGCACCGTCTCTTCCTCGCCGCGCAGCTGCGCATCGCCGTAGGCGCGAATCAGCCGCAGCAGCTCCGTATACTGGTCACCCGCAGCCCGGCTCAGGATCTCGGTGGCCAATTCCTCGGCTTCGCGAATGAGCCGCTGGCGCTCATTCTCCGCGCGGCTGACGTCCACGAACGCATCGCGCACCGGCCCGGGCTCGATCGTGTTTGCCACGATCTGCACCACGCGCACGCCGGTGTCCAGCTCGTCGAGCTCGCGCTGCAGGCGACGCTGCACCCCCTGCCGCACCGCATCAACCGCCTCGCGCGTCACTTCCTCGACCGTGCGGCCCGCGACCTCGCGTACCACGGCCGTCTCGATCAGGCGCTGCAGCAGCGGCTCGAAGTCCGCCGGCGTATCCGCGATGTTCTGCACGAAGTCGGCCGCGTCGTCGATCTGGTACTGCACCTGCCAGCGGCCGTGCGACAGGTTCTTGTCGCCGGTCAGCATGGCACCGTCGCGGCCCGGCTCGAGCTCGCCCGAGGCGCGGATGATGTCGGCGAGGTCCTTGGTGGTCCCGGCCTCGGGATGCTGGAACATGAACGTCGTGATCGTGACCGTCTGCACCTGTCCCGGCACGATGTACTTCTGGTCGAACGGGTCCGGCAGCATGCGCCAGTGCCACCCCGGCCGAAAGACGTAACTCTCCGTCGCCGGGTTCTCCAGCAGCTTGCCCAGCCGTGCGACCAGGCCCTGCTGGCCCGGCTCGACCCGGAACACGCCGGAGAAGATGTACAGCACGACCAGCACGATCATCAGCACGCGCAGGATGTTGAAGCTCGCCCGCAGGGCCTGCACCAGCGACTGCTGTGCCGGATCCGCCCCCAGCCGGGCCGCCTGCTCGTCCGGCGACTGCTCGTTCGGCGGTATGGGTTGATTGCTCATGATTGAACCTCAAAGCGAAGCCGCGGGGCCCTATTCACTCGGCTCGGCCGGAATCGGCGGATTGACGAACGGCTCGAAGAAGGGCCAGTTGTTGTCGAGGAAGATCGTCGCCCGCTCCTTGAGCGCCACGTCGAGCGCATCCAGCCAGCGCAGCCACTCGAACAGCTCGCGGTCGGTCTCCTGGATCTTCGCCAGAATCCGCGCGCTGGCCTGGTAGCCGAACGACTTGATCTCCTCGGCTTTCGTTTCGGCGAACGACAGGATCGAGTTCGCGTCCGCCTCGGCCCGCGCCTTGATCGCGGCGGCCCGGGACTTGCCTTCCTCGCGATAGCGCGCCGCGAGCGTCTTGCGCTCCTGCCGCATGCTCTTGAAGACTTCCTGCGATACTTCCTTGGGCAGCGAGATCCGGCGCACCCCCAGGTCGACCAGCTCGATGCCGAAGTCGCGCGCCAAGCCGGCCCGCAGACCGATGTCACCCTCCTCGCCCTCGACCTGCTGCTCTTCCTCGAGCATGTCCTGCAGCATCTGCTCGTAGCTCTGCTCGACGAGCTCGGGGTCGGGGCTCACGAAGTCGTTGAGCGTCTTCTGGCCGATGACCGCCGCTTCCACGTGGCTGATGCGCGAGCGCATGTGATCCTCGGCCCGGCCCACCAGCCGCACGCGGTTGTAGAACTTCAACGGATCCTGGATCCGCCACAGCGCGTACGTCCCGACGATCACGTTCTTGCCGTCGGCGGTCTTGACCTCCATCTCCGGCGTGTCGAGCGTGCGCAGCCGCGTGTCGTATCGCTCGATCACGTCGATCGGCCACGGCCAGCGGAACTTCAGGCCGGGATCCGGGATCGTGTCCAGCGGCTTGCCCAGGCGCACCTTCACCGCCTTCTCGTAGAAGGCGACCTGAAACGTGCACATGTACGTGATGAAGATCGCGACAACCAGCAGCGCCACGACCAGCGTCGGGATGGAAACCTTGCTCATGATCGCTTCCTCGAACAGCGTTCCTCAGCCGCGGCGGCAGCGCCGCCCGCGGTTTGCGTCAGGCAACGGACGCGGCATCGGCCGGCGGCGCCGCGCCCGGCGAAACACGATTACTCTCGCTCCGTATTCGGCAGCAGGGCATCGTCGATACCCGGCTGATACTCGTCTTCGGCCACGAACCGCACGCGCACCACCCGGTCGCCCGGGTCGAACGCCAGGAAAAACTTGCGCGAGTTCTTCAGGCCGTTGACCAGCACATCCACCAGCCGCCGCGTCTTGTAGACGTCCGGCGCGGCCCGGAAGGCCTCCTGCTCGTTCTGGGTCCGCACGAGCTTGGCCGCCTGGTCCATCTCGATGTCCCAGCGCTCTGCCGAAGCCTGTGCCAACTGGGCCGCCGCCTCGCCGCCGAGGCGGGTCTGGGTGAAGCCCTCGTTCAGCTCGTCATTCCAGTGCCTGGCGGCCAATTGCGCCTCGGCCCCCTCGACCAGCAGGTCCACCACGGCCGCATCGTGCTCGGCCTGCAGCTCCGTGCGTATCGGCTCGAGCGCCTCCGCGAGTGCCGCTTCGGCCCGCTCGTACGCTGCCTGCGCGTTGGCGGCCATCTGCTGCACGCGTCGTACCGACCGCGCGGTCTCGCCCAGCCCGAGGCGATAATCCTCTTCGGCCAGGCGCTGGCGCTCACGCGCGTCCGCCAGGGCCGCCGCCGCCGCGATCCGTGCCTGGAACAGTTCGCGCAGCTCGAACAGGCGCGCCATCGCGTCTTCCGCCGCGACACCCCGCTCGCGCAGGCCGCGCAGGGCACCGTTCGCCGCCCGGTCGGCATCCAGCTGGCGTCGCACGGCCATCGCCAGGCTGCGGGCCAGTTCGGCATCCCCGGCGACCGCCGACAGCCGCTGCTGCTCGGTCACGCGGGCCTCGCGAATCGAGGCGAGCTTCTCCTGCTCGGCCTGGATCACCTCGCGATAGGCCTGCGACACGGTCATCTCGGGATGCACGTTCGTCACGCCGACGTACACCACCTCGATGCCGTAATCGACCAGTCGCTCGGAAATCCGCTGCCGCAGAATGTGCCCGATCTGGTTGAGCTGTTCCCCCAGCAGGTACTCGACCGTCGAGCCGGCGTTGAATTCGACCACCTCTTCCCACGACACGTCACGGACGGTGCGGTGCGGCGAGATCAGCCGCTGACTGTAGCGATGCAGCATGTCCTCGCGAATGCGGTACTGCACCGCCACCTCCATCCGCAGCATGTGCACTGCAACCGCTTCCCCCTCTTCGCGGTCGACGCCCGCCGGCCCGACGCGGTCGTCGGCATCCAACGACACCGGGTTCATCAGAAAATCGAAATGCTCCAGGCCGAGGTGCTTGGGATCCGTCCACAGCAGCACCTCCGTCTGGTGCTCGTCGTAGCGCGGGACGGCACTGAATTCCTGCCAGCCGATACTCAACTGGTGCAACTGCCCCGTGTTGTACACCTGCGCGATATCGATCGGATAGGGCAGCTTGAAGTGAATGCCCGGGCCCAGCGGCGCTGCCGGCGGCGGGCCGCCATCCTCGGCCGGACCGCCGGGGTTGAGCTGACGCCCGAAACGCTCGACGATCACGTGCTCGTACGGCTGCACGATCACCACACACGTCATCAGCCACAAGGCCAGCGCCCCCGTCGCCAGCATCGGCACGAACGTCCGCTCCAGCAGTTGGTAGAACCATGTCTGCGACACCTGGAAGCCGAACTGGTAGTTCAAGGCGTCGGCGATCGACGACGCGATACCGCCGGGCTCCGCGATCAGCCCCAGCAGCCGGCTGTCGAACGCGGCCCGCGCCTCGATCCCCGGGGCCCGCGGGCGGTAGCTGTCCAGCACGAAGTTGATCACCATCTCCGCCGCCAGGACCACCATGACGATCGGGATGATGTAGGCGAGCGTGCGCTCCCACGAAACGACCCGGGTGTACTCCGCCACGCCCAGGCACACCATCAGGAACATGATCATGATGGCGTTGCCCAGCATGTACGACCCGCAGCCCCGCAGCAGTTGCCACTCGCGGTTGCGGCTCATGCCGGACGTGTAGCGCGCCAGCAGGAACGTCCCCAGCATGATGATCGCCAGCACCACCAGCGCGATCGGGATCATGTCCCAACCCGGACCCTCCGGGCCGCCGAACGACGTCGGATAGACCAGCATCCGCCGCCACAGGAACAGTCCCATCGCCGCGAGATACAGCGCCGTCAGCAGCGACAGGCCGGGCACGACCCATTTCTGCATCTGCTCCAGACGCGCCTGCGCGATGCGGAACGCCAGCCCCGCGCCCCCTTCGGAGTCGAAGATCGCCTCGCCGCCACCGCTCGCCTTGCGCTCGCGGCGCAGCTCCTCGAGATCCATCGCCTCGAGATCGGCCAGTTCGCGCTGGCGGAACACCAGCAGCGCGACGAACCAGATCGGCACGCCGCCCAGCAGGTACCAGGCCAGCGCCGACGTCGCCGGCGACAGCAGCACGAAACTCAACGCCAGGGTCACGCCGGTGGCGACCACCTGCACGATCAGGCCGCCCAGGGCCGCCCGGCGACTCCGCGTATGGGACGTTTCCGTCACGACACACCTCGTTGTCGTAGGCCCACGCCGCGAGCCGGCGAACCGGCCGGCTCATCCTGCGTATCATCGCTTGTCCGAGACGATCCCGGGCGGCATAATGCGCCGCTCCCGGGCAACGGGCCCGCCGGATGCGTCTCCAAGTTCTTCACCATCTTTCGCGAGCACATCAGCCCCGCATGACCAAGCTCACTGCCATCGCGGCCAACACCTTCAGCGAAACCGTACGCCAGCCGATCTACGCCGTCCTCATGTGGGTCGGGGCGGGCATGATCATGCTCAACACCGCCCTGGTCGGCTTCACGCTCGAATCGGACGGCGACCTGAAGATGGCCATGGACGTCGGCCTTGCCACACTGCTGCTGTACGGTCTGCTCGCCAGCGTGTTCAGCGCCACCAGCGTCATCACGCGCGAAATCGAGTCCCACACCGTGCTGACCGTGGTCTCCAAGCCAGTCAGCCGCCCGATCTTCCTGCTCGGCAAGTACATCGGCGTGAGCCTCGCCGTGCTCGTCGGCTTCTTCTTCCTCGCCATGGTGCTGTTCATGACGATCCGCCACGGCACCATGCCCACCGCGTCCGACGAGTACGACATGCCGGTGATCGTCTTCTCCGCCATCGCCGTCCTCGTCAGCGTGCTGGCCGCCGGCTTCGGCAATTACTTCTACGGCTGGCACTTTCCCTCGACGCTGCTCGCGTGGGTCGTGCCCCTCGGTTCGATCGCGCTGCTCGCCGTGCTCTTCGTCTCGCCCGAGTGGAAGCTCCAGTCGCCCGCCACCGACTTCGGCGACCTGCAGCTCGTCTACGCCGTGGCCATGATCTTCTGCGGCGTGCTCATCCTGACGGCCTTCGCCGTGGCGCTCGCCACGCGCTTCAGCCAGGTGTCGACCTTGATGCTGTGTGTCGGGGTCTACGTGCTCGGGCTGCTTTCCGACTACTACCTGGGCCAGGAGGCCGTCGCGGGCACGGCGTGGCTCTACACCCTGCTGTACAAGATCGTGCCCAACTTCCAGTTCTTCTGGGCCGGTGATGCCCTGACCCAGGAGCTGGTCATTCCCTTCTCGCAGGTGCTCCAGGTCGCGGGCTACGCGGTGCTCTACTCCGCAGGAGTGCTGGCGCTGGGTGTGGCCCTGTTCCAGACCCGCGAGGTGAGCTGACCCGCGCCTCGCCGGGCCGGCCACCGCGCACCGGCACAACCCCGGCTCGCGCGCCGCCGTCGCCGTTCCACTTGCCTGCATCAATCCGTTGTGCATTCGGTCCGGCCACCCCCTCATGAAACGGCCTGCAAGGCAACCTTGCCCGCCTCGGGCGCTTCCGCACGTCGCCGCGCCGCCACGTGCGATTCGATATGCTCGCCGAATCTCACCATGCGGGCACTGTTGAACACCACCGCCGCCGACGACACGGTGTGCAGCAGGGCGGCCAGCATCGGGTCGACCTTGCCGAACACGATCGCCACCTCGACGACGAGGATGAACGACACGCCGAAGATCAGGTTCTGCCAGATGACGCGCGTGGTCGCCCGCGACAGGCTGACCAGGAAGGGCAGCCGCCGCAGGTCGTCGCTCATCAGCGCCACGCTGGCGGTGTTCATCGCCACGTCACTGCCGGCCGCCCCCATCGCGATGCCGAGATTGCCTGCCGCCAGCGCCGGCGCGTCGTTTACGCCGTCGCCGACGACCGCCACCGAGTGCCCCTTCTTCTTGAGGGCGTCAACCAGGGCCAGCTTGT
The DNA here is from genome assembly GCA_964448675.1 of uncultured Planctomycetales bacterium. Taxonomy (GTDB): domain Bacteria; phylum Planctomycetota; class Phycisphaerae; order UBA1845; family Fen-1342; genus CAYUZU01. The sequence goes on along the minus strand of CAYUZU010000042.1, from coordinate 3,144 downwards.
CCTGCGGCAACACCTCGGCCTGCACGTCCGAGCAGCCCATCTCGCCCGCCACACGTCGCGCCACCGACCAGCGATCGCCCGTAACCATGATCAGGTCGCGGATGCCGAGCTGCCGCAGCTCGTCCATGGCGGCGCGGGCCTCCGGACGCGTCCGATCCTCGAGCCCGATCCAACCCAGCACCCGGTCGCCATATACCACGTAGAGCGTGCTGAGACCCTCGGGTTCGGCGTACTGCTCACCCTGCATCGGGCTCAGGTCCACCCCCGCGTCCTGGATCCACGTACGCCGCCCGATGAGCACCGGCTTGCCCCAGAGATTCGCCTTGACGCCCTTGCCGGTCACCTCTTCGAAATCCGCCGCCTCGTCCAGCGACACCTTGGCCCGGTCGGCCACCGAGACGATCGCCCGGGCCACCGGGTGGCGACTCAGCCGTTCAACCGACGCCGCCGTCTTGATCAGCTCGGCCGCGTCGACATCCGGCGCCGGCGTCAATCGCGTGACCGCGAGCTCGCCCGTGGTCAGCGTGCCGGTCTTGTCGAAGACGATGGCGGTCAGCTTCCGGGCCCATTCCAGGTTGGTCACATCCTTGATGTACACGCCCAGCCGGGCCGCCGCCGACAACGCTGCCACGATTGCCGTCGGCGTCGCCAGAATCAGGGCACACGGGCACGCGATCACGAGCAGCGCGATCGTGCGGTCCATTTCCTTGGTGAAGAACCACACCACGCCCGCCACCATCAGCGTCACCGGCGTATACCACGCGGCGTACTGATCGATCAGCCGCATCAGCGGGATCTTGGTCTTCTCGGCCTGGAGAATGAGGTCCTGCACGCGGCCCAGCGTCGTATCCGACCCGACCTTGGTCACACGAATCTGCAACGCGCCGCTCGTGTTGTTGGTGCCGCCGAAAACCTCGTCGCCGACCGACTTCTCGACCGGCAGCGACTCACCGGTGACGTTGGCCTCGCTGATGGCCGACTGGCCGGAGACGATCTCGCCATCGGCTGGAATGTTGTCGCCGGGCAGGACCAGCACCGTGTCGCCAGGGTTGAGGGCGTGGGCCTCAATCTCCTCTTCGCCGCCGCCGGGCTTGACGCGCCGAGCCTTGGTGGGCGTTAGGCGGACGATGCCCTCGATGGCGGCGCGGGCCCCCAGGGCGGTGCGCGTTTCGATCAGGATGCTGATCAGCAGGAAGAACGCCACGACGCCCGCGGTCTGGTAGTCCCCGGTCGCCATCGCGGCGAGAATCGCCAGCGACACGAGTTCGTCCATGTGCATGTGCCCGGTGAGCAGGGACTTGGCCGCGTGGATCCACAGGGGCACCGCCAGGAGAAGGGCCCCGATCAGGGCCGGCACGTCGCTGTAGAAGTTCTTGCCGTCAGGGCTGGCGTAGTCGCGGAAGACCAGGCTGGCGACAAAGCTGCTGAGAACCAGCACCCCACCCAGCATCGTCGCGATCAGCTTCGCGGTTGCACGCCCGGTTTCCGCCTTCACGGACAGGTGATCGTGTGCCATGCTCGATTTCTCGTCGGTTTCGTGGTCGAATGGTGCGCCGACGGATTCCCGCGCCGGGCCGGCCTCACCGTGCGACAATCTATGCACGGGCCGGTGGCTGTCAACTCGGGCCCATCAACGGTGACCGGGCGCTCGCCGGGTACTCTATACGCCGCCGCAAAGGTCGCGGTTCGGCCTCGATCAAAAAAGATTCAGTGAATGGCTGTCTTTGGGAATTGGCCGCGCCGCACGAATTCGCGCCGCCGCCGCACACCGCACCAGAATCGGCGCGTCCGAGAACGCACCCCCGCACCCGGGCCTCCAGCCGGAACACACGCCGCGCCAACGGCCCCAGCCACCCGGCCGCCGGGCTCAGGATTCTTCGCTGGCGCCGGCCTTGGCCTTCTTCTTGCCGCCGGCCTTGGGCTTGCGATGCGAGACCTTCGGCAACCCGAGCGGGCTGTCCACGTTGTCCCAGCGATCCTCGTCCATCAGCTTGGCGACCCGCTCGGCCCGCGACAGGACGTTGCGGTGGCGTTGCAGCGAACTCTTGACTCTCAATGACCGATCGATCGACATCAGCGACCTCCCAGAAGACAGACCGTTAATGATACCACGATCGCCCCCCGCCGGCAACCTCCCGGGGCCCACCACAACCCCTTTTGCGGCCCGTGGGCCCGCCCCGGCATGCCGTGCCGGCATTGCGGCGCCACCAGAAGCCGGCACGAGCACCGCCCTCCTGCCGCCGAGCGGCTGGCCGCCTAGCCTTCTTTCGCCATGCGCTCCGCCTTCTCGGCCGCCATCTCCACCGAGCCGACGTACATGAACGCCTGCTCCGGCAAGTGGTCCCACTTGCCGTCACACAGCTCCTCGAAGCTGCGCAGCGTGTCCTCGCGACTGGTGTAGTTGCCCGGGAAGCCGGTGAACGTCTCAGCGACAAAGAACGGCTGGCTGAGGAAGCGTTCGATCTTGCGGGCGCGCGAGACGATCAGCTTGTCTTCTTCGCTGAGCTCTTCGACACCCAGGATCGCGATGATATCCTGCAAGCTTCGGTATCGCTGCAGGATCTCCTGCACACGCCGCGCGATGGCATAGTGTCGCTCGCCCACGACGCCGGGATCAAGCGCGCGGCTCGACGACGCCAGCGGATCGATCGCGGGATAGATGCCCTTCTCCGAAATGCTGCGCTCCAGCACGATGAACGCGTCGAGGTGCGTGAAGGTCGTGGCCGGCGCGGGGTCGGTCAGGTCGTCCGCGGGCACGTACACCGCCTGGACCGACGTGACGGCCCCGGCCCGCGTCGAGGTGATCCGCTCCTGCAACTCGCCCATTTCGGTGCCGAGTGTCGGCTGGTACCCCACCGCCGACGGCATGCGGCCCAATAGCGCGGAAACTTCCGAGCCAGCCTGCGAGAAACGGAAGATGTTGTCGACGAACAGCAGCGTGTCGGTACCGCTCTGGTCACGAAAATACTCGGCCATGGTCAACGCACTCAGCGCCGCCCGCAGACGCGAACCCGGCGGCTCGTTCATCTGGCCGAAGACCATCGCCGTCTGGTCGATCACCGACTTGCCGGTGTTGCCGATCTTGGCTTCCTGCATCTCGAGCCACAGGTCGTTGCCCTCACGCGTGCGTTCGCCCACGCCGGC
>CAYUZU010000041.1:0-27024 GCA_964448675.1 uncultured Planctomycetales bacterium | reverse complement strand
AACCAGTTAGACCACACGAAGGCCGCTTTTTCAATTCAGCCGTGAATAATCCGGGCTAGTCGGTCGTGCCGTCGTCCGCGGCCCCGTCCTCGGCGGGCGTTGGTGCGGCGTCGCGCCGCTGGCGCAGCTCCGCGGTGGTCCAGCCCGTCAGCGCGATGACCATGAGCAGTGTCAGCACCGCACCGCCCACGACCCAGCCGACCTCATCCATCGCGGCCAGCGACCCGTCCATTGCGTGCGTCTCCTCGCGGCGGCCGTTCCTTTTGTCGCCGCGCTGCTCAGGATAGAATCCGGACGGCCCGGAAGCTACAGCAGAAGCCAGTGAAATGGAATGACCATGAGCGGACCCACACCGCCTGCCAGCCCGCCACAAACCACTGCGGAGACCGCCGATCGCGTTCGCCGGCGAACGTATCGCGAGCGGCGCTATCGCGTGTGGCGGAACATCTTTCTGGTGATCGTGACCACGGCGTTCATTATCATCCTGTTCGCCGCCAACCGGGACGAGGCGACCATCCGCACGTGTCGTCACCGCATGGAGGTTGCCCGCGAGGCGCTGCAGGCCCGGTACGATGCCGGACTGCCCCCGGCGCCGCGGCTGCCGTTACCGGACACGTCCGACCCGCAGATCAAGCGGCTGGGGGTGAATGCGCTGCGGCACCACGCCTACTACAACGCGTTGCATGACCACCTGTCGCCGGGCAAGACCGTGATCGGCGTATGCTGTTGTCGCTGGCCGCATTCCCGGCTGATCGGTGCCAGCGGCCGCAACGTGATCGTGCTGGACACCGAGCGCGGCCAGTACGAGGTCCGCTGGATTGACGAGGATGAATTCGCCAGATTGGCACCCGACCTGCGGTTGGTCGTCCCCGGCCAGCTCGCAGCCGACCAGCGCTGACGGACGACGGGAGAGGGGTTGCGGCCGATGAACCTGTTCGCGTATCGACAAGGCGCGTTGCACTGTGAGGACCGACCGGTGACCGGGCTGGCGGCCGAGTTCGGCACGCCGCTCTACGTCTACTCTGCCGGGACGTTTGCGCTCCACCTGCAGCGCCTGCGCGCGGCATTCGCCGAGCTCGATCCGCTGTTGTGCTACTCGGTGAAGTGCTGCCCCAACGTCCACGTGCTGCGCTGGCTTGCGGCGCAAGGCTGTGGCTTCGACGTGGTCAGCGGCGGCGAGCTCTACCGCGCGCAACAGGCCGGCGCCGCGCCCGAGACCGTCGTGTTCGCCGGCGTCGGCAAGAGCGAGGCGGAATTGACCGCCGCGCTCGAGGCCGAGGTCGCCATGATCAACATCGAGTCGGCGTCCGAGCTGGCGCTGCTGGCGGGCGTTGCCCGGCGCCGCGGACAGGCCGCGCGTGTCGCCATCCGCATCATCCCCGACGTCGACGCTCACACGCACGACTACACCACCACCGGCACGCTCCAGAACAAGTTCGGCGTTCCGCTGGCCGACGCCGCTGCCCTGTACGAGCAGTACGCGCGTCACCCGCACGTGCACATGTGCGGTCTGCACCTGCACATCGGCTCGCCGGTCTATGACCCGCAGTCGTACGTGGCGAGCATCGAACGGGCGCTGGCGCTGGTCGACCAACTGCGGGCGGCGGGCCACACGGTGGACACGCTCGATATCGGCGGCGGTTTTGGGGCGCACTACCGTGGCAGCGAGGCGCCGCCGGCGCAGGCCTACGCCGCCGTCATCGTGCCGTTGCTGCGCAAACGCGGATTGCGCATTATCCTCGAGCCCGGCCGGTCGCTTGCCGCCACTGCGGGCGTGCTCGTCACGCGCGTCCTGCACGTCAAGGAAACCGGCACGCGGCGCTTCGTCGTCACCGACGCGTCGATGAACGACCTGATTCGACCGGCGCTGTACCAGGCGTATCATTTCATCTGGCCGGTGGATGCCGGGGAGCGGGTGCCGGCCGATTGGGCGCCGGAACAGCCTTTTACCGGGCTGCAGCGCTGCGACGTGGTCGGGCCGGTCTGCGAGAGTGGCGACTTCCTGGCCAAGGAGCGCCTGCTGCCGTCGGTGCAGCGCGGTGACCTGCTCGCGATCTTCTCTTGCGGGGCCTATGCGATGGCGATGGCGAGCCAGTACAACTCGCGCCCGCGCGGCGCCGAGCTGTGGGTCGACGGTGGCGCGGCCCGCCTCATTCGCCGCCGGGAGACGTACGACGACCTGCTGGCGGCAGAGCAGGTCGCCGACCAGGCCCCGTAGCCGCGCTGCCGTTGCGGTGCTGCCGCGGCGCATTCGCGGGCAATCGACATCCGGCCCGCGGCTGGCTATTCTCAGGCCATGCAGGTTTTCGACGGCTTACAGCGCTTCTCGCCGCCCGCCAACGGTGCGGTCGTGACGATCGGCAACTTCGACGGCGTGCACCGCGGGCACGCGCGGATCATCCGGCGCGCGCAGGAGATCGCCGCGCGCAGCAAGGCCGCGACGATCGTCATGACGTTCCATCCGCACCCGCTGGAGGTGCTGGCGCCGGAGCGTGCCCCGGCGCAGCTCACCATGGTGCACGAGAAGCTGCAGCTCATCGAGCGTTGCGGTGTCGATGCCTGCGTCGTGCTGCGGCCGGATCCATCCTTTCTGGCGCAGGAAGCCGAGGACTTCCTGGCGACCCTGGTCGCGCACGCGCGGCCGCGCGCCATCGTCGAAGGCCCCGATTTCAACTTTGGGCGTGGCCGCCGCGGTTCGATCGAGACGCTGCGCACACACGCGGAGCGCTGGGGTTACGACGTGGAGGTCGTGCCGGCGGTTCGCTGCGAGGAACTGCGGACGCATCCGATCATCAGCAGCTCGTCGGTGCGGCAGGCGTTGCGGGACGGCCGTGTTGACGATGCCGACGTCATGCTGGGGCGTCCGTATCGCGTCGTGGGCGTGACGGGGAGTGGCTACGGCCGGGGCGAAGGACTGGGTTTCCCGACGGCGAATCTCGACGACATCCCGCACATGCTGCCGCAGGAGGCGGTGTATGCGGCCGTCGCGCAGCTGGGCGACGGTTCGTTGCATATGGCGGCGGTGAATGTCGGTCCGCAGCCGACCTTCGAGCAGACCGCCTCGCGGGTCGAGGCCCACGTGCTCGACTTTCACGAAGACATGCGCGGGCGGCGGCTGGGCCTGCATTTCATTACGCGGCTGCGCGAGCAGCAGCGTTTCGCGGGGGCGGTGCAACTGGTGGCCCAGCTCGAACGGGATGTGGCCACGACGCGCGACCTGGGCGCGGCGGTGGCGCGGGTGCGCTCACTGGAGCCGTTGCCGCTGTAGCGGTCTCGCGCGGCGCGGGGACGCCGGGTACGGCGGATGGGGGCTCGATCGTTAACGAGTACGTGGTGTGTTGCCTTGCGCGGCACGCGCGCAAAAAGACGAGGAGCCGCGTCAAGCAACGCGGCTCCTCGATCATGGTCAATCTACGTACGTCGTAATCGAGCGATTAGCGACGACGGATCAGCAGACCGGCGAGACCGACCAGCAGCAGGCTGGCGGGCTCCGGAATCACGACGAACGAACCGATGGTCGGCATGACGGGGCCAACGCCGTCAATGACGAACAGCGGGGTGTTGGCGTCATCCGGGTCCTCGAGCGGAATGTTGATCGTGTAGGTACCCTCGACCATCGGCTGATACGAGCTGAACAGGCCGATGCGAGCCGCGTCGCCCTGAAGCGGCGGGGGCTCAGTCGGATTCGGCGTGGTGTAGAAGTCGGCAGTGCCATCAGCATTGAAGCCGTTCCAGGTATCCGGGTTGCTGAAAATGTGACCCCAGAGGTCCGGACCGGCCGGGAAGTGCTGAGCAGTGCTCGGCTTGTTGACGACACCGTAGGCCGTGACGGCCGTCAGGTTCTGCGGGTCCTGGCGGAACGTCGCGTAGTTGTCGGCCTCGGTCGAGGCACCGTCCCAGCGCTTCAGGTTGTTGTTGCCGCGGTTGTCGAACTTGTAGTAGACCGGGTTGACGTCGTCACCAGCCGGGCCGGCCACGTCGAGCGTCGCCGAGAACAGCTTGATGTTGTCGTTCTCGTCGTAGAACTGGATCCACATGTACACGAACTCGTCGTCGCCGGTGCCCGCGATGCCGTCGGCACCCAGCGGGTCGATGGTCGGCGTCGAGCCGTCGTAGACCGGCCAGTTCTCGATGCCATAGTGGTTGCCGTCCAGGTTGTTGGTGTAATCCGGCACCTGGTCGTCCGACGTGATGGCCTGCGACGGATTGTCCCACAGGTCGCGGTTCATCAGACCGGGGGCCGGGTCCATCGTGCCCGGAATGTAACCATCGGCAGTGCTCGCCGTGAAGAACAGGCGAACTTCGGCGTTCGCCGCAACAGCCAGCGAAAGCGCAGCCAGCAGAACGATTGCTTTCCTCATCCGAATTCTCCCTTAGTTGAATTGTGGACCAGCGGAGGTGCTTCCAGTCCTCCTGAGATACTCCTATCCCACGCAAGGGCAACGCTCACCCTCTTCCTCACATGCTTTTCTTATACTCCGGCCCCGAGGGCATTGCAAGATCAAATTGGCCCAAAATCCAAGACCAAGGTGCTATTCGGACGCTTCAAGGCATCGTCCTAAGGGATGGCGCCGCGGGGAAAAAGAAAAGAGCCGGGCCTCTCGACCCGGCTCTTATCATTTCGCTATCAGATTCGGGCCGCTGCTTTAGCGACGGCGAATCATCAGGCCGGCCAGACCGATCAGCAGCAGGCTGGCGGGCTCCGGAACGACCGTGAACGAACCGGTCACCGGCATGGTCGGAACGTTGTCGATCACGAACAGCGGATCATCGACGCCGTCCAGCGGGATGGTGATGGTGTACTCACCCGGGACCAGCGGCTGGTACGAGCTGAACAGGCCGATGCGGGCCGCGTCGCCCTCGAGCGGCGGGGGCTCGGTCTCGTTCGGGGTGGTGTAGAAGTCGGCCACGCCGTCAGCGTTGAAGCCGTTCCAGGCGTCCGGGTTGCTGAAGATGTGACCATAGAGACCCGGACCGGCCGGGAAGTGTTGCGCGTTGCTGGCAGTGTTGACGAGACCGTAGGCCGTGACGGCGGTCAGGTTCTGCGGGTCCTGGCGGAACGTCGCGTAGTTGTCAGCCTCGTCCGATGCACCGTCCCAGCGCTTCTTGGCGGCCGGGCCACCCTTGTCGTCGAACTTGTAGTAGACGGGGTTGACGTCGTCGCCGGCGGGGCCGGTCAGGTCCAGCGTCGCCGAGATCAGCTTGGCGCCGTTGGACTCGTTGTAGTACTGCATCCACATGTAGACGAACTCGTCGTCGCCAGTGCCCGCGACGCCGTCGGCACCCAGCGGGTTGATGGTCGGCATCGAGCCGTCATAGACCGGCCAGTTGCTGATGCCGTAGTCGGCAGCATCGAGGTTGTTGCTGAAATCAGGAACCAGGTCGTCCGACGTGATCGCGGTCGAGGGGTTGTCCCACAGCTCGCGATTGTCCAGACCCGGGGCCGGATCCGTCGTACCCGGAATGAAGCCGTCCACGGTGCTCGCCGTGAAGAACAAGCGGACTTCGGCGTTCGCGGCGGCAACCAACGACACCATCGCCAAAAGAACAAGTGCCTTCTTCATGATCCCAATCTCCCTTGAAAAACAAAGTGCCAGCGGAGGTGCTTCCGGCCTCCTTAGACCTATTCCATGCTGGGTGACGCTCACCCTTCCTCTCACACCCACTTCTACGCCCCCCAAATCTCGAATGGCAAGTTTGGCCCCGGGCAAAAAGTTGGCTCTTTTTTGGACGGGCCTTTGAGGCTCTCTGAGCGGGGGTCGCACGCGGTTTCGGACGCACCAGCGTGCCGTTCGTTAGCGATTACGGACCCCCGGCACCGGTACCAGAGAAGCCCCGTCGTCCCGGCGGACGAAATCTTTCTTCTAACGTCCGAATAATCTTGGCCGCACCCGTCGGACCCCACCGGCGCCCGGTCCCGCCGGCGGTTGACACGCTCGATCGTCAGGCCTGTGCACGCGATCAAAAAGCCGCGCGCGGGCTTGGCGACGCTGTTCGACGGAATAATATAGTCGCGATCGCCAATCGCTGGCGATGTGGACGCACGACGGGTTGCTATAATCCACCCATTGTGGTACGCTTCCGCGTTGAACACAATATATTGAAGCGCACGACGGATGCGCTCACTCTCGGTGGTGCGGCCTGCCGTGGGCGCGCGGTGCGCGCCGCGTCCATATTTCAAGTCACGTCCAAGAAGTGAGATCGTGTAGTGTTTCTGAAACGGGCGGTCATGACCGGCTTCAAGAGTTTCGCGGACCGGACCGAGTTCACCTTCGGTTCCGGCATCACCGCCGTCGTCGGTCCCAACGGTTGTGGCAAAAGCAATATTCTCGACGCCGTTCGCTGGGTCCTGGGCGAGCAGTCGGCCCGCAGCCTGCGCGGCGACCGCATGCTCGATGTCGTCTTCTCCGGATCGCGCTCCCGCAAGCCCGCCAACTTCGCGGAGGTCGAACTCGTTTTCGACAACCGTGCGGGCGTGCTGCGCAGCGACGACACCGAGGTGACCGTCGGCCGCGTGCTGTATCGCAGTGGCGACAGCGAATACCGGCTGAACGGCAAATCGTGTCGGTTGAAGGATATTCGCGAGCTACTGCTCGACACCGGCGTGGGCGTCGATGCCTACAGCGTCATCGAGCAGGGCCGCGTCGATTCCCTGCTGCAGGCCAGCCCCATCGAACGCCGCGAGATCTTCGAGGAGGCCGCCGGCATCAGCCGCTACAAGGTCCGCCGGGCCGAGGCGCAGCGCAAGCTCGATCGCACGCAGAACAACCTGCTGCGTTTGCGGGACATCATCGAAGAGCTCGAGCGCCGCTTGCGCAGCGTACGGCTGGCGGCGGGCAAGGCGCGCAATTTCCAGGAGTACGACGCGCGGCTGCGCGAGCTGCGTTCGTCCTTCAGCCTGGCCGAATACCACGAGCTCGAGCAGTCGCACCAGCGGCTGCGGCGCGAGATCGAGTCGCTCGAGGAAGCCCTGCAGGAAGAACGGGCCCGCCTGTCGCAGACGGATGCTTCGGCGGCCGAGCTCAGCCGCAACCTGCAGGCGCAGGACGACAAGATCCAGACGGCGGATGCCGAACTGCAGGCGATTCAGAACGAGCTGAGCGCCCTGGCCGAACGAATCGCCCAGGGCGAGCGACGGGCGACCGAACTCGCCACCACCCGCGAGCGACGCCGGGCGCAGGCGCAGGACATCGCCGACCGGCAGGCGGCACTGGAGCAGCGCGAGCGGGAGGAGCGCACGAACCTGGAGGGGCTCTGCGCCGCCGAGTGCGACGGGACGGCGCGGATCGCCGAGATCGAGGAAGCCCGCCAGGCGGCCGAGGCCCGCTACGACGCGGCGCAACAGACACTCGAGCAGGAGCGCACCGCAGCGTTCGAGGCGGTCCGCCGCGCGACGCAACTGCAGAGCGAGGGGGCCAACCTGGACCAGCAGCGGACGCGGCTGCAGGCGCAGGTCGATCGACTGGACCAGCGGCAGGCCGACGTCGCCAAGGAACTGGCGGAGGTTAACACGCGCTGCAACGAACTCGGCCGGCGCGTCGACGAGTTGGACCAGGCCGCCAACGAGCTGGGGCAGCGAATCCGCAAGACCGAGACGGCGCTGCGCGAGCTCGGCGAGGAAGCCGGCCAGTTGGACCGCGACATCGGCGCCGCCAAGGAAGCGCGCAGTGCGCTGCTGTCGCGGCTGGGCCTGCTCGAAGACATGGAACGCCGGTTCGAAGGGGTCGACCAGGGCACCCGTGCCGTGCTCAGTTGGCGCGAAGCCGACCCGGGCAACGCGGCCGGTGTGATCGGTCTGGCGGCCGAGTTGCTGCGCATCGACGACCCGCGCGTCGCGTTGCTCGAGCCGATCCTGGGCACGTTCGAGGGGCACGTGGTGGTGCGGGATTCGGCGGCGTTTCTGGCCGAGTTGCAGCAGCGCGAAGCGGTGTCGGGTTCGGTGCGTGTCCTGGCGCTGGATCGCCTGCACGCGCGGCCGCTGGCCAGCGGCTACGAGAGCACGCCGGGCTTCGTGGCCCGCGCATCGGACTGGGTGACGTGTCCGGACGCGTACCGCCCGCTCGCCGAGCACGTCCTCGGCCGGGTGATCGTGGTGGAGACGGCGGCGCAGGCGCTGCGACTGGCGGATCAGGCGCTGGCCGGCTACGTGTTCGTTTCGCTGGACGGCTGGACGGTGCATGGCGACGGCCGGCTGGCATGGGGTGGGGCGTCGACGGCCCGCGGTCTGATCAGCCGCAAGGCGGAAATCCGGCAGCTGCGCCAGGAGCAGGACGAGGTCGAGTCGCGCCTGGCCCGGCTGACACGGCGGCGGATGGAAGTCGAGGAGGCCATTTCCGATCTTCAGCTGCGCAAGCAGGCGCTGCTCGAGGAGATCGCCGGCGTGCAGCGGGAGCACGGCGAAGTCCGCAGTACCCTGGCGCGGGCGGACGACCAGCGGCAGCGGCTGCAGCGCGAAGCGCGTGTCACGGCCAGCGAATTGGCGGGGCAGCGCCGCGCCCTGGACGAACTGCTCGAAGCGCAACGCCGCGTCGCGGGCGAGACCGAGGCGGTCGACGCGTCGCAGCGCTCGCACGAGGCCCGCGTGGCCGAGCTCACGCACGAGGTTGCCGCGCTGGAGCAGGAGGTGGAAAAGCTCGGCGAGGAACGCACGGCGGCGCGGGTCGAGACGGGGCGCGTGACCGAGAAGCGTGCCGCGGCCGAGCAGAGTTTGCGCGACCTGGCCGCGCGGCGCACGGCGCTGGCGGCCGAGTGTACGCAGGCCCGGCAGGAGGCGGACGAGGCCGAAGCCGAAATCGACGCTGCGCGCGAGGAGACGGCCGCGGCCCAGCGCGAGCATGCGTCGCGCACCTTGGCCTGCGAGCAGCGGCGGCGTGAAGTGATGACGCTGCGCGATCAGCGGCAGGGGCTGCGGCAACGGATCGAAGAGTGCGGCGAGGCCAGCCGCTCGGTGCAGCAGCGGATCGACGCCGCCGAGTCGACCCTGCACGAGAAGCAGATGTCGCTGCGGGAATGTGACGTACGCCGCGAGACGCTGGTTGCGCGGGTGCAGGAGGAGCTCGAACTGGATCTGGCGGAGTGCTACGCGACGTACGAGCATGCGGAGCAGGACTGGCAGGAGATCAAGGCGGAGATCGAGGAGCTGCGCGGCAAGATCGCCCGGCTGGGCAACGTCAACCTGGATGCGATCGCCGAGCTCGAGGAGCTCACGCCGCGCTACGAGCACCTGCAGCAGCAGCAGGCGGATCTGGTCGACTCGATCGAACGACTGGAGAAGCTGATCGGTGAGCTGGATGAAGAGTCGCGCACGCGCTTCGCCGAGTCGTTCGAGCAGATCCGCAGCAACTTCCAGGAAATGTTTCGTAAACTTTTCGGGGGCGGCAAGGCCGATATCATTCTGGAAGACCCGGTATGCCCGCTCGAGTGTGGTATCGAGATCATCGCGCGGCCGCCGGGCAAGGAGCCGCAGTCGATTTCACTGTTGTCCGGTGGCGAGAAGACGATGACGGCAGTGGCGCTGGTGATGGCGGTGTTCAAGACGCGGCCGTCGCCGTTCGCGATTCTGGATGAGGTCGACGCGGCGCTTGATGAATCGAACACGGAGCGGTTCAATATGCTGCTGCAGGAGTTCCTGTCGTTCACGCAGTTCGTGGTGATCACGCACAGTAAGCGCACGATGGCTTGTGCGGATGTGCTTTATGGGATTACGATGGAGGAGCCGGGCGTGAGCAAACGAGTGAGCGTCCGGTTCGATGATCGCGTGCAAACGCCCGAAGTGGCGTGAGTGTTTCCTGTTTCTTTCTAACTGAGGTTGCGCCATGGCTAAGAAGAAACGAGCTACGAAGAAGAAAGCGACGAAGAAGAAGACCACCAAGAAGAAGGCGACAAAGCGAAAGACCACCAAGAAGCGGGTGACCAAGAAGAAGGCCACCAAGAAGAAGGCGACCAAGAAGAAGACCGCCAAGAAGCGCAAGACCACCAAGAAGAAGACGACCAAGAAGAAGACCGCCAAGAAGCGCAAGACCACCAAGAAGAAGGCCACCAAGAAGAAAACCGCCAAGAAGAAGACCGCCAAGAAGCGCACCCGCCGCAAGGCGTCCAAGCGCACGGCGGCCCCGGCGGCCCCGGCGGTCGGCGGCAGCTGCTAGTCGCCTGATGCGGGTGGCTGCCCGTCGGTGAGCACTGCTGGTATGGTCCGAACGCGCAAAAACGGCGCCTCGGGCCCACCAGGCTGTCGGCAAGCCGACCGGCGCGTCCGCAATCCAACGGGCACACGCGGCACACTGGTCTCGGCCATCGGTCGTCGGCGCTGATCCGCCCGACCGGTTCCCGCAGGCACCAGGATGTCGGGTGTGCCCGTTTTTTCTACTGGGGTGTGGGAAGGGGGCTAACCGACCAGCAGTGACCGCCCGCACAGGCCGCGTGGTAGCGGCAGGCCGAGCAGTTCGAGCACGGTCGGTGCGATGTCGTACAGGGAGGCTGGCCGGTGATCCTGTGGCAGGGCGGGGTGCGCGGCCACGTACAGTCCGTGCAGGGCGTGGTTCGCGCCGTCGGGGCCGACGCCCGGGTCGGACGTGATGAGCTCGGCCTGGCCGATGCGCCCCACGCTGCGGTAGTGCAGGTCGCCGACCAGCGCCACCAGGTCGGGCGGCACACCCTTGATCGCTTCGTAGATCGATTCGGGGCGGTAGACGCGATTGCGCAACGCGGGCCCGTCCGGCCCCGGCAGCGCTTCGAGCTTCTCGATCAGCTCGTCCCGCAGCGCCTCGTAGCGCAGCGGCGGCACGATGCCCTGCGGCTCGCGGCCGGCCCGGTTGATGTAGAGCCGGGCAAAGTACCCGCCTTCGCTCCAGACGTGCGTCTGCGACCAGTCGACATCGCGCAGCTCGAAGCGCCGTGGGCCGTCGACCGGCGTCTTCATTGTCAGCAGCCCCTCGCGCATGAGCCAGTCGTTGATGCAGAACCCGCCGTCGAGCCGCTTGGCGCCATGGTCCGACACGACCAGGACCGCGGTGGACTTGCGGTCGAAGCAGTCGAGCAGGCGGCCGAGCTCGCGATCCACCAGCACGTAGTACTCGTGAATCGCGTCCTTGAAATAGCTCGCGTCGTCATACAGCCGGTGCTGCGGGTCCATGTACTGCCAGAAGCCGTGCTGCACGCGGTCGATCCCCATGTCGACCATCCAGAACAGGGACCATTTACGCGCTGTGGCCAGTCGGCGCGCGACCTCGAAGCGCTGTTCGGTCATGCGACGCAACTGGTCGAGCAGGCTCTGCTTGTCGTCGGTGCGGAAGTTGGGCACGTCGAGCAGGTAATGACCGACCCAGCCGCGGATCTCCTCGGCCAGCTCCGGCGGATGCGTGTAGGGACTGTCGGTGCTCGGCGTGAGGAACCCGGTGACAAGTGTGCCCTTGGGCGGCCGCACGATCGGGAAGGTCTGCGGAATGCCGAGCAGGATCGAGCTCAGCCCGGCGCGGGCGATGTGGTCCCACAACCGCGGGTGCCGCACCTCGAGATTCGTTGCCAGCCCGGGCTCCTCGTACGACCAGTCGCGCCGATTCATGAAGCCGTAGATGCCGAGGCTGCCCGGGTCCTTGCTGGTGGCCATGCAGGCCCAGGCGGGGACGGTCACCGGCGGTACGCAGCTTTCCAGCGGCCCCCACAAGCCCTGCTCCGTCAGTTGCTTGAGGTGGGGCAGGTCGTCCAGCCATTGGTCGAACGCCAGCACCGGGTCGGCGGCGTCGAGGCCGATGATCGCAACCTTGTCGATCTCCGTCATGACGGCGGCATCCTGCCTGCTGCATGGTCCCGCGGACGGGGCGGCGAAGAGACAGCCGCCCGCGGGGGTACCTTAACGCCGCTTCACGTCGGAAAAAAGTGTGCGGCGGCGCGCCCGACGGCTTTCTGTGGTTGACGCGGCGGCGCAGCATGTGCGATTCTGTGGACGACGATTCACCGGATTGCACATGGAACCGAAGGGTGACCTGCGCGCCGCAGGTCAGGAGTGTGCCCGCATGGCCAAGCGCGACACGACCGACAAGCCGGACGGCATGGGGCTCATCCAGCTCGACCCCTGGCTCGAGCCGTACGCCGACGCGTTGCGGCATCGCTACCAGCGCTACGAGCAGACACGCCGCCGCATCGAGCAGGCGGGCGGGACCCTGCAGGACTTCAGCCGCGGCCACGAGTATTTCGGCCTCAATCGTGGCGAGCGGGATGGCGTGCCGGGAGTCTGGTACCGCGAATGGGCCCCGAACGCGATTGCGCTGTACCTCATCGGCGAATTCAACGACTGGGACCGGCTGGCGCACCCGCTTCAGAAAGGCGCCGACGGGGTCTGGAGCATCTTCCTGCCCGACGCCGAATACGCCGGGCGCCTGACCCATGGCAGCCATGTCAAGGTGCACGTGCACAGCGCGATCGGCCCGAAGGACCGCCTGCCGGCCTATATCCGGCGGGTGGTCAAGGACGAGCACTCGCAGGGGTTCGTCGGGCAGTACTGGTGGCCGCCCGAGCCGTTTCCGTGGCGCCATGACCCCCCGGCACTGAACGGCAATCTCCGTGTCTACGAGACGCACGTCGGCATGGCCACGGAGGAGCAGCGCGTCGGCACCTATCAGGAGTTCACCGCGCAGGTGCTGCCGCGCATCGTCGAGGGCGGCTACAACGCCATCCAGGTCATGGCGATTCAGGAACACCCGTACTACGGGTCCTTCGGCTACCAGGTGAGCAATTTCTTTGCCGCGTCGTCGCGTTTCGGTACGCCGGAAGAGCTCAAGCAACTGATCGACGCGGCGCATGGCGCGGGGTTGGTGGTGCTGCTCGACCTGGTGCACAGCCACGCCGTGAAGAACGTGCACGAGGGGCTGAACCGCTTCGACGGGACGGAGTACCAGTACTTTCATGGCGGCGGCCGGGGGCAGCATCCGTCGTGGGACTCGCTCTGTTTCGACTACAACAAGCTCGAGGTGCTGCAATTCCTGCTGAGTAACGTGCGATTCTGGTTGGACGAGTACCGCTTCGACGGGTTCCGCTTCGACGGCGTGACGAGCATGATGTACCTCGATCACGGCATGGGGCGGGCGTTCAGCAGCTACGATGACTACTTTCCGCCGCACGTCGACGAGGACGCCGTTACCTACCTGCAACTGGCCAACGACCTGGTCCACGAATTCCGGCCCGAGGCGATCACGGTCGCCGAAGATGTCTCGGGCATGGTCGGCACCGCCCGGCCGGTGGCCGAGGGCGGCATCGGGTTCGACTATCGCCTGGCGATGGGGATTCCGGACTACTGGATCAAGCTGCTCAAGGAACGCCGCGACGAAGACTGGCAGATGGACGAACTCTATGGCACGCTGACCAACCGCCGCTACGGCGAGAAGCACGTGGCCTACGCCGAAAGCCACGACCAGGCCCTGGTCGGTGACAAGACCATCGCCATGTGGCTGATGGACGCCGACATCTACTACCACATGAGCAAGGGCGTGCCCAACCTCGTCATCGACCGTGGCATGGCGCTGCACAAGATGATCCGGCTGATTACGTTCGCGCTTGGTGGCGAGGGGTACCTGAACTTCATGGGCAACGAGTTCGGCCACCCGGAGTGGATCGACTTCCCGCGCGAGGGCAACGACTACTCGTACAAGTATGCCCGGCGGCAGTGGTCGCTGGTGGACGATCCGCTGCTGCGTTACCACGCGCTGGGCGCGTTCGACCGCGACATGATCGCCCTCGACCGTAAGCACGACCTGCTCAGCGACCCGCTCCAGGAGCAGATCCAGGTGCACGAGGACAACAAGTTTCTCGCGTTTCGCCGGGGGCCGCTCGTGTTCTGCTTCAACTTCCACCCGCAGCGGTCGCTGGCGGACTATCGGGTCGGCGTGCCCGACCCGCAGGACTACAAGCTGGTCCTCAACACGGATGACATGTGGTACGGCGGCCACGGCGAGGTCGTGACCGGGCAGCATTACCCGCGCCAGACTACGCCGTGGGACCACCGTCAACAGAGCATCCAGATCTACATTCCGTCACGCACGGCGTTGGTGCTCCGGCCGTTGTAGCCGGGCGCCGAAGACACCGGCAGGGGCCGCCCGCGGGCGCCCGCCGCGGGCGGGATCGCCCTGTCACCTTGCATCTGCCAGCTTGTCACGCCTGCTACGCCGTCGCGGCCATGGCCGTGCGCACGTCACCCATGGGGTCGCTGCCGATCAGGTCCAGGTCGAACTTCTCGCGCAGCACGTTCATCACGTTCGGCGTCAGGAACGCCGGTGCCGCCGGCCCGATGCGGATCCCCGTCACGCCCAGGTACAGCAGCGTCAGGAGCACCGCAACGGCCTTCTGCTCGAACCACGACAGCACCACCGTCAGGGGCAGGTCGTTGACCGAGCAGTCCAGCGCCTTGGCCAGCCCCGCCGCCACCTGGATCGCACCGAACGAGTCATTGCACTGGCCCATGTCCAGCAGCCGCGGGATCGGCCCGGCCCCGTCCAGTTCGATCGTGCCGAACTCCTGCTCACGAATGCGGTATTTGCCGCAGCCCATCGTCAGGATGATGGAATCTGGCGGCGTGTTGCGGGCGAATTCGGTGAAGTAGTTGCGCCCGGGTTCCGCTCCGTCGCAGCCGCCGATGACGAAGCAGTGCTTGAGCCTGCCCGCCTTGACCGCGTCGATGATCTTGTCGGCCAGTCCCAACACCACGCTGTGATGGAAGCCGATCGTCGATTCGCGCACCGGCGCGTCGGGCAGCGCCTCACAGCGCTTGGCGGCTTCGATCACCGGCGTGAAGTCGTCGCTGGTCAGGCGCTTGCCGCCGGGCACCGCGGTCACGCGCGTGGTGAAGACGCGGTCGCGATACGTCTTGGGTGGGATCAGGATGCAGTTGGTCGTGGCGAGAACCGGGCCGGTAAAGGTGTTGAACTCAGTGCGCTGTTTCTGCCAGGCGCCGCCAAAATGGCCCACCAGGTGGTCATACGCCCGCAGCTTGGGGTACATGTGGGCCGGCAGCATCTCGCCATGGGTATAGACGTTGATGCCGGTGCCCTTGGTCTGCTCCAGCAGGTGGTGCAGGTCGACCATGTCGTGCCCGGTTACGAGAATGCCCGGGCCAGCCTGCGTGCCCTCGCGGACGGTGGCCGGTTCGGGCTGGCCGAAGGTCTTCACGTGCCCCGCGTCGAGCATCTCCATCGTTCGCAGGTTGTGCTTGCCACACTCCAGCACCATCTGGAGCAGGGTGTCCATGTCGAAGTTGACGTTGGTGACGGTGGCGAAGAGCGCTTCTTCGATGAACGCATTCACCGCCTCGTCCGTCTCGCCGAGCCGCCGGGCATGGTGTGCGTACGACGCCATGCCCTTGATGCCGTACAGCAGCGTCTCCTGCAGTGCCTGCACGTCCGGGTCTTTCCCGCACACCCCGACCTCGACACACCCCGTTCCCTTGAACGCCTGTTCGCACTGATTACAGAACATCGCTTGTCCTTTCATTTGCGCGGCGACCGCCGCAACTGGTCCATGGTTGCCCTGTTGCGGCCAGTGTCGGACAATGGGCCGCCCCGGGCCTTGACCTGGGTCAAGCGGGCCGAGTTTTTTCGCGGAGTGGGGCGAATGGCCTCGACGGTCGACACATTGCAGCGGTGCGGGCTCTTCAAGTGGCTGGAAGGGCCGGACCTCTCGCTCCTGGCTGGCGTGGCGCGCACCGTGCGTTTTGCTCGTGGCGAGCGCGTGTTCTCGCAGGGCGACGATTGCGCCGGCCTTTACGTGGTCGCCAGCGGGCTCGTGCGCGTATTCAAGGTGGCTCCCAATGGCAAGGAGCACGTGCTGCACTTCGCCGAGCCGGGTCGGACCTTCGCCGAGGTGGCGGTCATGGGCGACTTTCCCGCGCCCGCCCACGCTGAGGCAACCGAGCCGACCAATTGCGTGCTGATCCCGGCCGACGCCTTGCGGCGGCTGCTGCACGAGAATCACGCGCTTTGTCGCCGGCTGCTGCAGGGGATGGCCCTGTGGGTGCGGTCACTGGTCGACCTGCTGGAGGACGTCGTGCTGCGCGATGCCCTCGGTCGCGTCGCGCGTCACCTGCTGGCGATTGAAGGAGCCGCTGCTGGTGCCGTGATCGAATTACCCATGCTCAAGAAGGACCTCGCCAGCCACGTGAATCTTACCAGCGAGACGTTGTCGCGCTGTCTCCGGCGGCTGGTGCAGCGCGGCCTGATCGCGATGTCGGACAGTCAGAAATACCGCGTGCTGGACCCTGGCGGGCTGCGGGCCGTTGCCGAGGGGCTCACGCCGGCCGACGTGGATTGACACTGCGCGGGGGCTAGGACGCCAGCAACGCTGCCCCGATGACGCCGGACTCGTGCGTCGTGAGCGGGCCGGGCACGATGCGGAAGTCGGGGGGGATCAGGCTGCTGCTGTACTGCGCAAAGGCCGCCTGGGCCCGCTCGACGATTTCGGGATGGTGGTCGATCACGCCGCCGCCGAGGACGATCGTGTCCGGGGCGTAGATGTGCACGAGGTTCATGAAAGCGACCGCCAGGCCCTTGGCGGCGTTGTTGATCACGATGGTGGAGAAGGGCTCGTCACCGATCGCCCGATTGTCTTCGCTGCCGGTCGCGGCGAGGTGCAGCGATGGGCCCGACGCCAGCGCCGACAGGCAGCCCGGGACCTTGTTGCGGCCGCCGGGGGCGCCGGGGGTCGTGTCGACGATCAAAAAGCCGAAATGGCCGGCCCCGCCGCGGGTGTGGCGGATGAGTTCCCCCGCGAGGATGACCGCGCCGCCGATGCCCGTGCCGAGGGACATGTAGAGCATCCGGTTGGGGCGCGGGTCGAGTCGGCGATACTGGCCCCAGGCGGCCGCGTTCACGTCGGCGTCGAGGTGCACGTCGTGCCCCGTGGCCTCGCGAAACAGCGCATACAGGTCGGTCCCCTCCAGCCGCGGCAGATTGACCGCCTTCTGCATGACGCCGCCGTCATTCCACACCCCGGGGATGGCCACGCCGACACGCGCGGGTTGCACGCCGGCCTGTGCGATGACGCGCGCCGCCTGCGCCGAAACGGCCTGGCGCAGCGGCTCGGGGTCGCCCTCGTTGGGGATCAGGTCTTCCTCGCGCGCCAGGATTGCGCCGGCGGGCGTGACCAGGCCGACACGGATGCGGGTGCCGCCGATATCGACGCCGAGGATCGGCTGCCGGTCGTCGTTGTGGTTCATGGGTGCGTGTTATACCCGGAACCGCCGGCGGCACCAGCGTTCACGCAGTCCAGGCCATCCCGGGCAACCGGGCGACGGTGTGCGGGGGACACCTTCATGCGTGCTCGAGTATCTCGCCGACGGTGCGTTCGAGCAGGTCATCGCCGCCGAAGCGCATGCCCAGCGCTTCGAGCTTGCCGGTCTGAATCTGGTGCTTGGGTGTCTTGGGCGCGCCGTTGATCCGGGACGAGCTGCCACTGAGGCGCTTGGCGATGGTGGCGACCTCATGCTGTGAGATATAGCGATCATAGCAATTGTACGCTTCGCCCCCGATCCCGTCGGCCTGCAGCAGCAGGGTCACTGCGCGGGCCACGTCGGCCGCGTGCACTTCCTTGCCGCCGCCTTCGACCGTGATATCGTCGCCGTGCTTGATCGCGGCCACCAGGTCGAAGAAGCGGCTCTGGTTGGCCGGGTGTGCCAGGCCATAGATGCCGGTCGGCCGCAGCGAGCACACCGCGTAGCCCGCGCCCAGGCCGTAGCTGTGAATGAACTTCTCGATCGCGGCCTTATGGGCGCCGTAGTGCGACGTCGGCCATAGCGGGTGCGCCTCGTCCAGCGGCCGGTCGTCCAGGATCTTCTCGTGGACGGCGCAGGTCGAGATGAACACGAAGCGCTGCGCGCCGGCTGTGCGGGCCGCCTCGATCAGCTTGAGCGTGCCCAGGATGTTGCGTTCGGCGAATGTGACGATGTTGCCCTCGGCCCCGCGGAACCCGGCGCCCGGGCGATGCAGCGCGGCGTGCACGACCGCGTCGCAGCCGTCGACCAGGGCCGCGGTGTCGCGATCGTTGCCGAGTTCGCCGTGCACCCATTCGACCCGGTCGCCGATATCCTCGAGCCCGCTGCGATCGCTGGTGGCCCGATGCCAGGCCCGGAGCGTGTGTTCGCCGGCGAGCTCGCGCAGTAGATAACGACCCAGAAACCCGGTGCCCCCGGTGATGGCGATGCGCATGATGACCTCCCTCTGGTCGCGTTGCGATCTCAATGACGTCTTGGGGGATTGTAGGCGCGCGGCGCCGCGAAGCGGCGATCACGTGCCGGGTGCAGGGTGATCGGACAGAGCGTTTCCTCGCCCGCGCCGGCAGGACAACCACCACGCACGAGGCCCGCAGTCTCAATGGTGATTGATCATCGTCCCCTGACCTTGTCGTGCAAGGGCATGAAAAGAGATGGGCCGACGGCGGCAGGAGGCGTCGCCGTCGGCACCATACGCAATCCCCTCCTCGGAGGCAGTCGGTGACTCCCTCCGCGACGTTCAGCACCGCGCCGCGACCCGCACGGTGTTTGCCGGGGGCCGGCAGCACCGGGGTCAAGCGGCTGCGGCTGAGATCCGCGGGCGGCGGGAACGCCCAGCTCGGGCGGTCGGACAGGCTTCTTTCAGCCGGAGGGCACAGGACCCGAGTCGGGCCGCTGTCAGGGACGCGAGCCACGGTCTGCACGTCCCGCCGCCGTTCTCGTTGGGGACACGTTGCTCCGCCTGCCGGACGCGATGAAGCCGGCCACCACTGCGCGGATTCAGCGCAGTGCTCCCCAAGCGGGTGACCAGCATCACCACGCCCGCAGCAGGAGACTTACCCAACGTTGTCTTGTCTGGCGGAATGGCAAGCGGGTCGATGATGTGCGCGATGGCGCGAAGCCCGCTCGTACCGCCCATCCCAGAGCACTCTCAGGCAGGCCGCTCAACCTGCCGCGAGATGTGCGGAACGCAATCAGCGCTGCCACAAGACCCACAACATCGAGCCCGTGGCTCCGCTTGTGGCGTTGAATCGGCGTGTCGGGCCAGCGATCCGCGACACGCAACAGGATGATAGCCGTTCCCAAGTGTCCCCGCCAAAAATCCGCGCGCCGCCTACCACGCCTCGAGCTCGCCCACGATCTCCTCGACCAGATCCTTGAGGGTGAGGATGCCCAGGCACTGCCCGGCCTGATCCTCGACGACGGCCATCACCTCGCGCTGGCTCTGCATGCGCAGCAGCGCGCTGGACACGCGTGTCTGCGAGCCCAGCGTCAGCGGCGGCCGCACGTACGCCGCGATCGGCCGCTCCTCCGGATCGGCCAGCACGTCGATCACGTTGACGACCCCGACAATGCGGCGCGGGTCGTCGCGATACACCGGCAGCCGCGAGTAACGTGTGCGCCGCGCGATGCGCAGGAACTCGTCGCGCTCGATCTCGCGCCGGATCATGATCGTGCGGTGCCGCGGGACGAGCACGTCAGCGACCCGCACCTCCGACAAGTTCAACACGCGCTCGATCAGGTCGCGCTGCAGCGCCGTGAGGCCGCCGCGCGCCGCCCCCTCGCGCAGCAGGTGCAGCGTGCGGGCCCGTGGCAGCAGCTCGGCTTCGGCCTCCGCCGTGCCGGGGCTGAGCCAGTGGACGAGCAGCCGCGTCAGGTTGCGCAGCAGCCACACCAGCCCGGTCGCCCGCGCGCCGCGCAGACAGACCAGCACCACCGGGCTCAGTCGCGTCATCAACTGATTCGCCTCGCGCCGGAACCAGTCCTTCGGCACGATGCCGCCGAACACCAGGATCAGCGGCGTGACCAGCGCGGTGGCATAGACCTCGGCGAAACTCGGTGTGACGGCGATTTCGAGGAACAGGGCCGCGGCGAACGCGGTGGCCAGGTAATCAGCGACATTCGTGCCCAGCAGGGCGGTGATGACGAGGTCCTCGGGGCGGCGCATGAGGTACTCGAGCTTGCGCGCCCCGCGATGGCCCTGGTCGACGGCGACACGCAGCCGGACATGGTTCAGGCAGTAGATCCCCGTTTCCGAGCCGGAGAAGAACCCGCTCAGCACGATCGCCGCCAGCAGACCGACAAGCAGCAGGGCCACGGTCATGACGCGCCCCCTTCCCCCTCGGCGCCATGCGGGTGGATGAGGCGCAGGTGCAGGCGGTCGATGGTGCGGCGCCGCAGGCGTGTCACGCGCAGCTCGATGTTGCCGAAGCGCACGACATCGCCGACGCGCGCCAGCCGGCCGAGTTTCGCCATCACCAGCCCGCCGACGGTGGCGACGCGCTCGACGCGCGCGGGCAGCTTGAACGCTTCGACAAAGTACTTCACGCCGAGCTGGCCGCTGATGTCGTACTGGCTGTTGGGCAGCGCCTGGATGTCGGGGCTTTCGGGCTCGTCCTCGGGGTCGTACAGCTCGCCGACGATCTGCTCGGTCACGTCTTCGAGGGTGACCAGCCCCGCAACACCGCCGTATTCGTCCACGGCGATCGCGATCTGCGAGCGCGTCTCACGGAAATGCTGCAGCAGGTGTTCGCAGGTGGCCAGGGCCGGCACGAAATGCACCGGCTGCACGAAGCTGCGCAGCGGGCGGTCGGGTGTGAGGAACAGCACCTTGGCGTAGATCAGGCCCACGACGTTGTCGAGGTCGGACTCGAAGACCGGCACCTTGCGATAGCCGGTCTCGCGGATCAGGTCACGCAGCCCCGCGGGCGGACGGTTGACGTCGTAGGCGACGATGTCCACGCGCGGCGTCATCACGTCCGCGACGCGCGTGGTGCCGAGGTCGACGATCGGCCGCAGGAACGTGTCTTCCAGCGCCTTGAGCCCGCCGCTGCGACGACTCATCTCGAGGACGGTCTTGAGCTCGGTGGCGCTGAGTTCGGCGTCGGACGGCCGTCTCTGATGATGGCCCCCCAGCACGATCCGCAGGAACGGCTCGGCAATGAGAAAATCGATTGCCCGGCCGATGGGGGCCGCCACCACGTCGACAAAACGCACGATGCCGGCGGAAACGGGAGCAAGCCGGTCGGCGAGGCTCACACCGACCACCTTGGGGACGACCTCGCCGCAGACCACCACCAGCAGGATGCTCGCCACACCGGTCACGGGCGTGAGCCAGACCGCATCGATCCGCGCGGCCAGCCGGTGGAAGAACACGTAGGACACGGCGAAGAGCAGCACGTTGACGGCGGTATTGGCGAGCAGGATGGTCAACAGCGTGCGCTTGGGCTGCTGCATGAGCGTCGCCGCCAGGCGGCGAAACGGGTTGTGGCTGGCCGCGGCGCGCTCCAGCTGCAGCCGCGACAGAGAGAACAGCACCGTCTCGCTGCCGGAGAACGTACCCGAGAGCGTCACCAGCACCAGCAGCAGCACGATGTTGAACACCACGCTCGCCCACGAAAGCTCGGCGGCGGCCAGGATGTCGGCGGTCAGCATCATCGGTTCGGGTGCAGAGTCTAACGGCGCGCGGGCAACGCCGGAACGAGGCCCGGCCCCGGGGCCAAGTGCGGCCGTCGATCGCGGAGGTTACGCGCCCCGTGCGATTTCCTGCTCGAATTCATCCCGGAGCGCCGGATCCGCCAGGATTTCCTCGACCCGCTGTCGAATCGCGGTGAAGTAGGCCATGCCTGCGGCGCGCTCGGCCTCGGTCGTGTTCTGCAGCAGCCACTCGAACAGCTCGGTCTTGTCGGGCACGAGCACGCCGACCGCGTCGGCATTGATCCCGGTCTTGCCGAGGGCCCGCGCGATGCGGTTGTACTCGATGATCCGCGCATCGAGGTAGGGTTGGCGATCGTCCCCGGCGCAGGCTTCGAAGTCGTGGATGTCGCCCATCAGCATTGGCTTGAACACGCTCAGCAGGTGCCGGCGAAATGCCCGCTGCATCTCGGGGCTGGCGGTGTGGATTTCGGCGAGGAAGGCCTGCTGGTAGGTCGGGTCGCGGCCGAGCCGGCCGACAATCTGGTGAAACAGCCGCCGCGCGTCGTCGTCGGCCATGCGCGGCAGGCCCTTGTCGTGCATGACGAAGCGGGCCACGCGGTGTGCCGGCGCATCGGCGTCCGGCACGGCCGGGGCCATCAGCACCTGCGTCACGACGAACCACACCAGTGCCAGCACCACCACCGGTGTGGCCAGCGCCAGCACGAGCAGGGCCTTGCGAGCCTGATACAATGTCTGCAGGCGATCCAGCGGCACGCCGGGGACTCCCGTAAGCTACGATGAACGGGCTGCAGGGTAGCGGAGTCGCCCGCACGCGTACAGGTCCACAGCATGGCACGATTCGTCCTTCTCGAGCACGATACGACGCAGCCCTGTTGCCCGCCGCCACCCGACCGCGACGTCCACTGGGATCTCATCGTCGAGGCCCCCGGCCAGGAGCGCCATCCGACCTGGCGGCTGCTGCGCGATCCGCTGGTCGAGCGCGGGGAAATCGCCGCCGAACGCATCCAGGATCACCGCTCGCTGTATCTGACTTATGAGGGCGAGATCAGCGGTGGGCGGGGCTTCGTGCGGCAAGTGGCGGCCGGTGATATCGACGTCCTCCGGCTGGCGGAGGGCGAACTGGTGGCCGCGTTTGCCGGCCAGCGGCTGCGCGGCCGCTACGAGATCAGACGCGGCCGGGGTGGCCGACTGGTGTTCCGGCCGGCGTACCAAACTTGAGCCGCCCGGCGGCCCGAGTCGCCCCCGCTTGGCGACTCGGGTACAGTAACCGTGTGCAGACTTGTGGAGAGCTCATGTCCCTGAAGATCAATCGGGTCCGCAGCCGGGCGTTGGCGTTGGTCCTCCTTGCCGGCGCCATGACGGGGGCCGGCTGTGTCACGCGGCCGAAGGAGGCCAAAGGACCGGCGGCGGACGCCATCGAGGCTGCGCTGACCGTGAACCTGTCCAGCGAGCGACTGATCCTGCTGGAGCGTATCGCCGGGCGGGACGACCTGTCGCAGGTGGACCAGATCTATCTCGTCAATGCGATCTGTCACGGCGGCATCGGCGGCGAGCAGGCCGACGCCCTGATCACGCTCATCAACAACCCGCGCTGCACGACGCAGACGCGGCGTCACATCGCCAGCAAGCTGCGGCATGTGTACTACAGCACCGAGCGGCGGCGCGTCGCCGAGGCCCTCACCGACGCGGCCGAGAACGAGCCGGTCGCCGAACCGTGAGTGCGCGTTTCTGACGCTGGTGCGCGGAATTCCCCCGATGAATCTCGACGGCATTTTCATGGACATGTACGGCACCATCGTCGGCGGCGACCGCGCGGCCGTCGAGGACACCTGCCGCCAGGTCATCCGCGCGACCGGTGTGCCGCTGACCGCGCAGGAGTTGAGCATCCGCTGGGGCGATCGGTTCTTCGCCGCCATGGAGCACGGCAACCACGACGGATTTCGCACGCTGTACGAGCTCGAACGCGACACGCTGCACGAGACGATCAGCGAGCTCGGCGCCACCATCGACCCGGCGCCCTTCGCGCAGCGGC
This sequence comes from uncultured Planctomycetales bacterium, assembly GCA_964448675.1. GTDB lineage: Bacteria > Planctomycetota > Phycisphaerae > UBA1845 > Fen-1342 > CAYUZU01. The sequence continues at coordinate 3,586 of CAYUZU010000041.1, read as the reverse complement.
TGGTCGACTATTGGCGTGACCCGCCGCTGCAGCCCGAGGTGTCGGCGTTCTTTGACGGGCTGACCGTGCCGGTGTGCGTCGTGTCGAACGCCGACCGCGCGGACCTGGCGGCGGCCCTGGTGCGGCACGAACTGCCCGTGGCCGCCGCGGTCACGTCCGAGGACGCGCGCTCCTACAAGCCGGATCGGGAGATCTTCGAGCTCGCACTTCGGCGTACCGGCTGGCGCCGCGAGTGCGTGCTGCACGTCGGGGATTCGCTGCACAGCGACGTCGGCGGGGCCCGCGCGGCCGGCCTGCGCTGTGCGTGGGTCAACCGGGCGCACCGCATCCACGACATCGGCACCGAGAAGCCCGACTACGAGGTTGGTGACCTGCTCGAGTTGCGGCAACTTGTCGCACGCGGCATCCCGGGACCGCTCCGCTGAGCCCAAAACGTGGGGATTATCGGGCGATCGCAATAAGTGATTGCTTTGATCACCCGCGCGGGGTAGTTTGAGGTTTGCTGGGAAGGATCCGCGCGAGCGTTCATCCAAGGACAATCAACGTCACATTGTACCTTTCGAGGGACATTATGAGCACCATCCGTCAGTTTGCGGTCGGGGCCGCCATTCTCTGTTGCGCCGCTTCGCTCGCGGCCGCCGGCACCAACTCCGACTTCTTCGCCGCCGCCCGCCTCGGCCAGGTCGACACCGTCGCGAAACTGCTGGACGCAGATGCGGCCATGCTGCACGCGCGCAGCGATGCGGGTGAGACCGCCTTGCACTTCGCCGCTGCCGGCCATCAGGCGGATGTGGTCGCGCTCTTGCTGAATCGTGGCGTGGCGCTCGACGCGGCGGACGCCCAGGGGCGCACGGCCCTGCACCTGGCCGCGACGGCCAGCGACGCACGCATGGTGGCACTGCTGGTCGCCGCCGGCGCCGATCTCGACGCCCGCGACGCCCATGGCCGGACGCCGCTGCACGTCGCCGCTCGACGGATGCACCGGGCGCCGGTCGAGGCGCTGCTGGCCGCGGGGGCGGACGTGAACGCGCGCGACGCCACGGGGCGGACGCCGCTGCATGTCTTGGGGCAGACGGCGCGGCACCGCGGCCACGTGCTGGCCGAGTGGGACCTGTTCACACGGCTGCTGATCGACGCCGGGGCGGACCCGGATCTGACCGATCAGGCCGGCCAGCCGGCGTTGCACGGGCCGCCGGCGGACCCGCTGACTGATCGCGGCAGCTACCCGAGCTGGAGCGAGGTGCAGCAGATGATGACCGACTGGGCCAATGACTACCCGTCGATCTGCGAGCTGCACATCGTCGGGGCCAGCGTCCAGGGGCGCCCGCTGCTCGCGTTGAACATCACGGACAACCCCGGCGTCGAAGAGGACGAGCCCGAGTTCAAGTACGTTTCGACCATGCACGGCGACGAGTGGACCTGCATGGTGATGTGCCTGAACTTCATCGATCTGCTGCTGAGCAACTATGGCAGTGACCCGACCCTCACCAGCTACGTCGACGAGATCGACATCTGGGTCATGCCGATCATGAACCCCGACGGCTACGTCTCGGTACAGCGCACCAACGCGAACTATGTCGATCTGAACCGCAACTTCCCCGAGGGCTCCGGGCCGAATCCCGACCCCAACACCACGACCGGCCGCGAGGCCGAGACCGCCGCCGTCATGAACTGGACCTTCGCCAATTCGTTCACGCTGTCGGCGAACATGCACACCGGGGCGCTCGTCGTGAATTACCCGTTCGACAACGACAACATGGGGTCGGTCTTTTCGCCGACGCCGGACGAAGACTTGTTCGTCTACATCAGCGAGCAGTATTCGCAGCACAACCTGCCGATGTGGAACGGCGACTGGTTCCACGGCATCACCAACGGCGCGGCGTGGTACAGCACCACCGGCTGTATGCAGGATTGGCACTACCGCTACCAGGGCTGCAACGAGGTTACCCTCGAGCTCAGCGACACCAAGCGGCCGTCCTATGCGCTCATGCCCCAGTTCTGGGATGAGAACCGGGACTCGATGCTCGCGTACATGGCCACCTGTCTCATCGGCGTGCGCGGCATCGTGACCGACGCCATGACCGGCGACCCGGTCTATGCGACCATCACCGTCGTCGGGCGTGACCATCCGATCTACACCGACCCCGACGTGGGCGACTATCACCGCATGCTGCTGCCCGGCACGTACCAGCTTCGCTTCGCGGCCGCCGGCTACGAAACCGTCATCCTGCCCGTGACGGTGAATGCCGGCGACGCGACCCGGCTCGACGTGATCCTCGGCGGGCCACCCGAGTTGATCGGTCCGGACGGTGGCGAGACGCTGCCCGCCAACCAGGTGGCCGAGATCACCTGGAACGGCGCCCCGACCACTGCGTTCCAGGTGCAATACACGGCCAACTACGGCGAGACCGGTGCCACGACCGACGACTTCGAGGATGGCGACATCGGCCCCGGCTACACCATGACCGGCGACGGCGACTGGTACATCACCGACACGAGCAAGCACTCGGGCGTCTACGCCGCCCGCAGCGGTGCGATCACGCACGAGCAGACGACGGTCATGACGCGCACCGTCGAAGGCGGACCGATGAGCTTCTGGTACCGCGTCAGCAGCGAGCCGAACTACGACTGGTTCAACTTCTATGTGGACGGTGCCCTGCGCGTGCACCGCTCGGGCAACGTGTGGTGGACGCAATACAGCGAGACACTCGCGCCCGGAACGCACGAGCTGAAGTGGGAATACACCAAGGACGAGGGCGTCAGCGGCTATGAAGATACCATCTGGATCGATGACATCTCCTTCACCGGCGACGCGACGGTGTGGCACGATGTCGTGGCCCTGACCGAGATCGGTGCGACTGCCGCCGACTGGACGCCGACAGCGCCGGGCGATGCCTACAAGGTCCGCGTGCGGACGCACTTCGGCAGCGGAAACTACTCGAGCTGGGACGAGAGCGAAACCACGTTCAGCGTCACCGCCCCGACCGGCTGCGCCGGCGACAGCAACTGTGACGGTTCGATCAACTGGCGCGACATCGACTTCTTCGTCGCGGCCCAGAACGACAACGAAGCGGCCTGGACGGACCTGCACCTCGCGGTCTACGGCGTGGCCCCCGACTGCCCGTTCGCCAACAACGACGTCGATGGCAGCGGCAGCGTCAACTGGCGCGACATCGACCCGTTCGTCGCGGTGCAGAACACGACCTGTCCTTAGGCGGGATCCGGGAGCCGGGGTCCGGGAAGAGAAGCGACGAAGCGACGCGGCGACGAAGGGAACGACGCAGTGGCCGACGGCTCGTGCGGGTCACACACGGCCAGCAGGTCGGCCTTGCGCTGGCTGTACGCGGCCTCCACGAGGGCCTCCAGAATGTTCAGCGTTCGGTCGGCGATTCGTTGGCCGAACACGAAGCGTTGGTTCTTCGGGAAGCTGTCGACCCGATCCAGGAGCCACTTCGTTACGTCGTACCACTTGACCAGCAGGACCAGGCGGCTCAGCCCCGTGCTGCGCTCTGCGCTGGGGCATTTTTCAAGAATCGATCCTCGCTACGCTCGGATCTAAAGGGAAAAAGGGCCATAGCACAGAGGG
>CAYUZU010000040.1:0-31126 GCA_964448675.1 uncultured Planctomycetales bacterium | reverse complement strand
TCACGCCAGTCCACCCGGCCGTCGCAGTTCATGTCGCCCGCCAGCACCTGCTCGACCAGGTTGCCGTCCGCGTCGTACGACTGTCGCAAGCCGCCGTCGCGAAAGACACTGCTGGCACGCCCGTGGCACACCGCGTCTGATTCACCCGCGACGCCGGCAGTGCCGCCCGCCTGAGACCTTCTTTCGCGCTACAGGCCCTCGCGCCCCCCGGCCAAACTCCTCCAATCTGGCATCTCGCCACCGTTCTTGTGCACGAGCGAGCGGATCGTCTCGACTACGCCAGGGGAAACTCCTGCATGCCAGACCGTCCCAGTCCGGATTCGATCGCCACCGCGAATCACGATGTCAGTTGCTCTACCTGAGTTCACTATCCGAAGGCGGTACGAGTTCGCGGTCAGCTCATCGAGTGGCAACCATGGTCCGGTTATCCGGAGGCTATCTGCCAGGCTTGCGAGGTCGCCTGGGGTATTCAGCACGGCCAAGTCATGCCCCTTCTCAACGTGTCCCACCAAGAATGCTCTGATCTCCACATGGTCAGCTGTCCGAATTAGCTCGCGATACTGGTTCGTCGTTGGGAATGTGCTACGTTGCCATACCCACACACCGAGGACGCCCAAGACCAATACACTAACAGAAATCACGGTTCCGCGACGCGCGACAAACTTCGCGCCCGACCTACTTAGCATCTTCGACATCGATGCAGTTCCAGTTCCAAGGACACACGGGGATGGTGATGTTGGTATAAGGAATGTACTTGACTGCCGGCAATGTTCCGCACACGCGTGTGATGCGGGGGCACCGCGAGGCGAGCTCTCGCATGTACTCTTCATTGTGCCCAATCCCACATCCTCTCAAAACTAGAGTGGCATCGCAGCACAGGTCCTTGCAGTGCTTCTCAACATCCCATTTCGTCAAGCAGGCATCACTCCTGATTCCGTTCGTCATACAAACGGGGATTGTCTCGCCCTTACGTATTGTGTTCTTCGTGGGGTCCTCCTCAAAGAGCCCGTGACCGCGAAACGTGATGGACTCTTCACATAAGCCAAAAGGATCAACGGACCGTGATAGGTTCCCAGCCAAATAGGTGTAGGAGTTCATGTCGCTTGTCGATGGGGCCCGAACCGTTTGCCGATCAGCAGAATCCGGCGCGACGGACGCGACTCTGCTGAACAATCCTCGAATGGAAACGGCACCCAACTCCTCAATCGGATCCCTGCTGATCCACCGCCCCAGACTCGGGCTGTAGTAGCGGTAGATCCACGCACCCAGCCCGGTTTCGTCGTCGAAGTACTTGGTGCTGAAGCGGATGGGGTTCTCGGTCGCATAGGGACCGGCGTCGTCGCGCCAGTCGCCATCGTCATCATCGTCCGGGCCGATGACCTTGCCGTAGGGGTCGTACTCGTACCGCGCCACGATCGCGCCGTTGGGGTCGTTCGGGTCATGTGCCCAGTCGATGAGCTGGCCCACGTTCCCGTTGGCGTCGTAGGTGTAGGCGAAGTCGCCGAACAGGTCGTTGGGGTCGTTCGGATCGTTGGGGTCGCTGATCGCCAGCAAGCCGCCGATACCGCCGGCGGCGTCGAGGCTGTTCACCGAGCCCTGCTGCCCGGCCAGGTCGAGGCCCCAGGTATACGCCCGCCGCGTGCTCGGATCGTTGGCGTCGTTCGGATCCACGTCCAGCTCCAGCAGCTTCAACCACCCGCTCCACACAAACGCCCGCGACGTGCTGGGCGTACTGGCCCAGTCATCATCATTCGGGTCGTTCGGGTCACCCGGGTCCCAATCATACACCCGCTTGGCGACCCGGCGCCCCTGGTAATCATACGCGAACTCCACCCGCGGCACACCGCCGAGGTGCGAGATCGGCTCCACCGCGATCAGCCGGTTCTCGGCGTTCCACGTGTACCGCGCCCCGCCGCGCGTGTTCTGGGCGGAAACGAACCAGTCGATATCGCGCCAGTTGTGGCACAGTTCGGCGATCGTCGGCCCGCCCATCGGCGACGACGACGACTGCTTTTCCTCGGGCAGTCGCCGGCCGCGCGCCTCCCACGCGGCGATGACCTCGGCGCGCCGCGTCCGGCTCTCGGGCGCGTCGTATCCCCCGAGGCGAACGTCCCGGCCCCCCGGTCTGGCTGTCGCGAAGGGTAACCAGGGCCCGCGTACCGCGCTTGCGGCAGTTGGGCAGCGATGCTCTGCGTGACATGCGGTGCCTCCTTCGGTTGCGCGGTGATCGCCGCGCAGAAACGAGACACCCTCTCGCAAGCCCCGGCGGACGCCCTCTGACCTGACCCGAAACGTCCGCGAGGTTTAGGCTTGACGCGCCGCCCAGGATTCGAACCTGGAACCTTCGGTTCCGTAGACCGATGCTCTATCCAATTGAGCTAGCGGCGCTCGCAAACAGCAAACGCGTCGCCCGTGACCACCGCGCCGGCGGCGCAGTCACCTCGCGACAATGCCCGGAACTGGATTCGAACCAGCACGAGGTTTAACCCTCACCAGGCCCTCAACCTGGCGCGTCTGCCAATTCCGCCATCCGGGCAAGCTACGGGGGCCGTGGCTTCCGCTGGATCATGTAAGGTAGACCCGCACCGCACCGACGTCAAGATCCCTACCCGCCAATGTACCCCCATGCCCCCCGTGCCCCGGTCCCGCCGACCCGGCCCAGCCGCTACCGCCGTCATCGCGGCCACGCTATAGTAGCGGTATGGTGAAAACGACCCGGATTCCAGCCCTCGTACTTCTCGCCGCAACCTGCCTGCTCGCCGCCTGCCAGACCAGCGAACAGCGCGACCCGCCGCCGGACGCCCGCCGACCCGTCCTGCGCAGCGAGGCCGAGCTGGCGGCTGAGCGCGAGGAGCGCGTCACCCGCGGCGAGGTCGTCCCGGCCCCCTCACCAAAGATCGAGGTTGAGCCGGCCCGGCCGCTGCCGACGGCCCCGCCCCGCCCTCTGGAACCGGGCCCGGACGCCATCGAAGCTGACATCCTGATGGTCAACAACGCGGTGCTCACGGTCGCCGACGTCCTTTACCCCATTCGCGACGAGCTGCTGGAGATGCGGGACACACTCACCGCCACCGGCTTCCGCGAGCGGGCCCGCCAGGCCATTCGCAGCGAAACCCAGCGGCAGGTCGGTTCGCTGCTGATCTACGCCGAGGCCATCGACCGCATCGCCGAGGAGCGGCGCGGGGCGCTCAACAAGGCCGTCGAGCAGGAGGTCGACAACTTCACGGCGCGCGCCTTCGGCGGCAGCACGGCCCGCCTCAACGCGCACCTGGCGCAGTGGGGGCTGACGCGTGAGCAATTCCTGATGCAGGTGCGGCGCGACATCGTCGTGCGCCAATACACGCGTGAGAAGCTCCGCCCGCAGATCCAGATCCGGCGCGACGAACTCTGGTCGGCCTACCAGCGGCAGATCGACGAGTATCGCACGCCGGAGACGCGCGAGCTGCTGCTGATCGAGCTGCCCTTCGCCGCGTTCCTGCCGGACGACGTGACGTGGCGCAATGCGGCGCCGATGGCCAAGGCAGCGGCGAAGGTGGCCGCGGCGCGCGAGGCGCGGCAGGCCTACGAAGCCCTCGCGGAACAGCCCTTCGCCAACGTCGCCCGCGCGTACTCGCGCGGCATCAATGCCGACAAAGGCGGCTCGTGGGGCATGATCGGCCGCCCGCTGCAGCCGCCGCTGGACGAAGCCAGCGCACTCATCTTCGAGTACCAGGAAGGACAATACAGCGAGCCCATCGAAACCGAGGAAGGCTGGTGTATCGTGCAGTGCGGCGCGATCACGCCCGCCGACGAGCGCAGCTTCGTCGAGGTGCAGGACGAGCTGCGACAGGAACTGATGGAACGGCGCTTCGCCCGACTGTCGACCGACTACATCATGCGCCTGGCCGAAGACGCTACGATCTCGTCGCTCGACCTCTTTCTGTCGGCGGCGCTGAAGAAGGCGATGCTGCTCACCGAGGACGCCGGCCAACCGTAGCCGCCCCGCCGGCTCGCCCCCCCCCCGCGCAGGCAGCGCGAGCCGCTGGTTTCTCCACCATCTGCCGCCAAGACTGAACATTTCTTCACATCCGGCGCGCAAGCTGCGCCGCGCGGCGCGCTGGTCGTCCGTGCTTTTTTTCTGTGATCAATCGCCGCGTAGCGCGACCAACACGCTTGAAGGGCCGGTGGGCCCGCAGGCAGCGCAATCGCGCCCAAACGGCAAGACGCCAGAAGGAGACGCCATGTCCATCAACAAACTCTCACCAGGCAGTATCATCCAATGCCGCACGACCGCTTTCGCCATCGCCCTGCTCGCGGCGACCGTGCCACTCCAGGCCGACACGCCCAGCCTCGTCTATGAGACCACCGTCACGGGGTTCAACGAAGGGGCCGGCTGGGATATGGTCATCGACGACACGGGAAATGCCTATGTCCTGTCCCAGGATCGCGACGATGACGGCGTAAATCTCGGTATGGCCGTGGCCAAAATCGGCCCCGCCGGCGAGCCCCTCTGGGTGACGCACTTGTCGGGCTCAGACCATGACAACGCGGGTGGCATCGCGCTGAATTCCCTGGGCGAGGTCTGCATCACGGGATTCACCGATTCCGCCGACTGGCCAACGGTCAATGCACTCCAGCCATACCAGGCCAACTTCCGCGAGGCGTTCGTGACCAAGCTGTCCACCGAGGACGGCTCGATCACATACAGCACTTATCTCGGCGGCGATTACACCGACACCGGCTATGACATCGCGATCGCCAGCAACGACGATATCATCATCGTCGGCACGACCGCGTCCACGGATTTCCCGACCGTGAATCCGATTCAGGCGGAGTTGAACAGCCCGCCCTACTGGTACACCGATCTCTTCATCACGCGGCTGTCCCCTGACGGCAGCGAGATCCTCTACAGCACGTACCTGGGTAGCTCGCACGATGAGCGGATTGCGGCCCTGGCGCTCGATGATCAGGACCGCATCTATGTCGCGACGAACGCGGAATATCACGACTTCCCGACGGTCAACCCGCTTCAGAACTTCGCCGGCGGGCTGGAGGATGTCGTGGTAGCGCGGCTTGCGGCCGATGGCAGCGCCGTTGATTTCGCTACTTATCTTGGCGGTACGGGCTGGGAGCACACCTGGGCCCTCGACGTAGATGCTGCCGGCAAGATCTACGTCGCCGGCACTACCGAATCGGAAGATTACCCGACGACGCCGGGCGCGTATCAGCCCACGTTTGTCGGCGAGATCAACGGCTGTGGCAGCCCGCCGTTCGATCCGCTGCACAACTGTAGCGACGCGTTCATCACGAAAATCAACCCCGACCTTGGCACGCTGGAATACAGCACGTTCCTCGCCGGGCACAATGTGGACGCGGTACGCGATGTCATGGTCGACAACGCGGGTCGCGCGCACGTGGCGGGCTACACTTATTCAAACGACTTTCCGGGTGCCGCGTTCGGCGAGTTCTTCGCCGTGCGGCTGACGGCGGATGGGTCGGATGTGGAGTTCACCCTGTCGCACGACTCCTTCACGCCCAACGGCGGCGAGACTGTCGCGGTCGACGATTCGGGTGACGTTTACTTCGCGGGCAGCGTTGAGTTGCCATCGCAGCTCTACGTCGCCCGGTACGACGCTGCCCCGGGCCTGCGTCCCGGCGATGGAAACTGCGACGGCGCGGTGAGCTGGCGTGACATCGACTACTTCGTCGCCGCGATGAACAACAATGTGGCGCAATGGGAAGCCATGTTCGACCCGGCAGCGCCGCGCTGCGGGTTCATGAACAACGACGTCAATGGCGACGGCATGGTCAACTGGCGTGATGTCGACCCGTTCGTTGCATTGCTCGCGCCGTGATGCGTGAGGTCACATGCCGATTCGCAGTCGACGACAGGCGAAAGCGCTTGAGTACAAGCGCAGCGGCACAGGGGCGACGGCAGCCCGTCCTCCCCTGTGTCGCTACCCTTCAATGGTTGCTGCGCATGGTGCCCGCCACCGCCGTTCTACCGGATTGAGACCTTCCGCCGCCGGGCGGACGGCACAGGTAGCGCGCACCACCTTCCCTCCAGCGCACTGATTCGTTGCACTCTCCCCCTATTTGTCCTTCGCGCAGCTCCAGGACGACCACTCGGCAGCGCGCTTTTCGCGGAAAGCGCTCATGCCCTCGCGCGCGTCGTCGCAACTGAAGCACTTGGCGAACTCACCAATCTCGTCCTCGTTCAGCAGGGCGCGTTTGATGCGCGTGATCGCCGCCGGCGAGCCCGGCGCGAGCTTCTTGCACCAGTCGACAATCGCGTCATCGAGCTTGTCGACCGAGGGCACGACCGCGTCGACCAGGCCGATCTGCTGGGCCTCCTCGGCGCTGATCGAGTCGCCCGAGAAGAGCAGCCGCCGGGCGACGCCCAGGTTCACCACCTTGGGCAGGCGCTGCGTGCCGCCCCACCCGGGAATCAACCCGAGCCGTGTCTCGGGCTGGCCGATCTTCGCGCCGGCCACCATAAGACGGAAATCGCAGGCCAGCGAAAGCTCGCAGCCGCCCCCCATCGCATGCCCGTTGATGGCGGCGATGGTCACCTGCGGCAGGTGCTCGATGCGGTCAAAGACATGGTGGCCATTCATGGCAAAGGAGCGGCCACTGTCTTCGTTGAAGGTGGACATCTCGCTGATGTCGGCGCCGGCCAGGAAGACCTTGCCGTCGCCACGGAAGACGACGAAGCGCACGTGCGGGTCGACCGAAACGCGCTCGACAATCGTGCCGAGCGAGCCGATGACGCGCGACGAGAAGATGTTCACGCCGGCGGGAGACACGAAGCGGATGGTGGCAACGTCGCCCTGCTTGTCCAGGTGGACCTCGGTTTGCGATTTCTCGTGAGACATGCCGATCCCTACTTTTTGCTGTAGTCGAAGAAGCCCTTGCCGCTCTTGCGGCCGAGGATGCCGGCGCGCACCATCGTGCGCAGCAACGGCGTCGGGCGGTAGCGATCCTCTCCGAGATCGCGGTGCAGCACTTCCATGATGTTGAGACAGACGTCGAGGCCGATCAGGTCTGCCGTCGCCAGTGGCCCCATCGTATGGGCCATGCCGAGCTTCATGACTTCGTCGATCGTGGCGGCGTCGGCCACACCATCGGCGTAGCACGCAATGGCCTCATTCACCAGCGGCATCAGGATGCGATTCGAAACGAAGCCAGGATGGTCCTTGACGCGCAGCGGGGTCTTGCCGAGCTCCTCAGAGAGCTTGCTGATGGCGTCGACCACCGGCTCGGCCGTCTGTAGGCCAATCACAACCTCGACCAGCTTCATCATCGGTACCGGGTTGAAGAAGTGCATGCCGATGAACTGGGCCGGGCGCTGACTGACCGCGCCGAGCTCACTGATGGAGATGCTCGATGTGTTGCTCGCCAGAATGACATCGTCGGGCACAGTCTTCGCAAGCTCACGATAAACGGTGTGCTTGACGGCGATGTCCTCGAACACCGCCTCGACAACCAGATCGACGTTGCCCATGTCGCTCATCTTGGCTGGCGCGAGGTTGTCGCGCGTCGACTTCGCGGCATCCTTGGCGATCTTCTCTTTCTGCACGAGCTTGTCGAGCGACTTCTCGATGACGCCCATAGCACGATCGATTGCCGCCGTGTCGCTGTCGTACATGAGGACTTTGCGGCCGGACTGGGCGAAGGTCTGGGCAATGCCGGAACCCATGGTGCCGGTGCCGAGGACGCCCACGGTCTTGATGTTGGTGCGGATGTTCATGGCTTTGAAGCTCTCGGTTTTCAGTTGTCAGTCTTCAATGGTCCGTTGTCAGGCGCTACAGCCGTTCGCCTTCAGTCAGCAGCCAGCGAGTTGCCCGTCTGTCGCGCTACTCACCAATCCCTCACGACGCTCCCCTCTTCACACCGCCTCTACCGCCATGGCGACCGCGTTCCCGCCGCCGAGGCAAACCGCCGTTACGCCGCGCTTGGCGTTACGCTGCTTCATGGCGTGCAGCAAGGTAACGAGGACCCGCGCGCCGCTGGCCCCGATCGGGTGGCCGAGCGCGATCGCGCCGCCGTGCACATTCACCGGGTCGTCGCCGGTCAGCTCGAGCGCCTTCAGGCCCGCAATCGTCTGCGATGCAAAGGCCTCGTTCAGCTCCCAGCACTCGACCTGCTCGCGCGACCAGCCGGCCTTCTCGATCACCATTGTCGCGGCCTTCGGCGGCGTAAAGAACAGCTCCCGCGGCGCCGCTCCCGCCGTTGCCTGCGCCACGATCCGGGCGATCGGCGTGCCGCCACACTTCTTCAGGCCGACTTCGCTCGTGACGACCAGCATCGCCGAGCCATCGGAAAGCTGCGACGCGTTGCCGGCGGTCACCACACCGTCCTTCTTGAACGCCGGCTTGAGCCCCGCGAGCGCCTCGACGGTCGTGTCCGCGCGGAACGTCTCGTCCTTGTCGAATGTGCCCTTGCCGCGGGGGAGCTCGATCGGCGTCACCTCGTCAGCGAACTTGCCCCCCTCCCATGCCTGTGCCGTGAGCTGCTGGCTGCGTGCCGACCACTGGTCGAGTTCCTCGCGCGTCAGGCCAGCCTTCTCGGCGGTGTACTCGGCAAGCTCCCCCATGAGCTCGCCCGAATACACGTTTGTCAATCCGTCGTAGAGCATCTCGTCGACGAGCTCGGTGTGGCCGAACTTGTTCCCGGCACGCATGGTGCGCGTGAGGAATGGTGCCGTGCTCATGGACTCGATGCCGCCGGCGAGAATGACGTCGGCATCGCCGGCGCGGATGACCTGGTCGGCGAACATGACGGCCTGAAGCCCGCTGCCACAGACCTTGTTGACGGTCGCACACGAAATCGTGTCGGGAATGCCGGCGCCCAGCGCCACCTGCCGCGCGGGATTCTGCCCGCACCCGGCCTGCAGCACCTGGCCGACGTAGACCTCGTCGATCGCGGCGGGATCGACCTGGCCCTTGGCGATCGTCGCTTTGGCGACCTGCGCCCCGACTTCCATCGCGGACAGCTTCGCCAGGCTGCCGAGGTAGCGCCCGACGGGGCTGCGTTGTGCTGCTACGAGATAGGCCACTTTGTCTGCCATGCGTTCAACCTCTCGCTACCCACTCGGGGTTCTTGATAACCTGACGTGCAATCACCAGCCGCTGGATCTCGCTGGTGCCTTCGTAGAGCTCGGTGATGCGCGCGTCGCGCATCAGCCGCTCTGCGGGATAATCGGCGCAATAGCCATAACCGCCATAGACCTGAATCGCCATGTCCGTCACGCGGTTCGACATCTCACTGGCATAGAGCTTGGCCATGGCGGCTTCGGGGCCATAGGGACGTTTGTTCTCCTTGAGCCAGGCGGCGCGGTAGGTCAGCAGGCGCGATGCCTCGATCTGCACTGCCATGTCGGCCAGCTTCCATTGAATCGCCTGAAAATCGGCGATTGGGCGGTTGAACTGCACCCGCGTCTTGGCGTAGTCGGTGCTGCAATCGAGGGCGGCCTGGGCGATGCCGACGGCTTGCGCCGCGACGCCAACCCGCCCGCCGTCCAGCGTGCCCAAGGCGATGTGCAGGCCCTTGCCGCGTTCGCCGAGCAACGCGTCCTTGGGAACCAGACAATCCTCGAAGATCAACTCCGCCGTGCTGCTGGCCTTGATGCCGAGCTTCTTCTCGAGCTTGCCAATGGAGTAACCGGGCGTGCCGCGCTCAACGATGAAGGCCGACATGCGCCGCCGCTCATTGTCCGCATCCGTCACCGCGAACAGAACGACAACGTGCGCGTCGTTGCCGTTGGTCACGAAGTTCTTGGTGCCATTGATGAGCCAGCCGTCGTCGGTCTCGACCGCCTTGCATGTCGCCGCGCCGGCGTCCGAGCCACTCCCCGGCTCGGTCAGCGAGTAGCAGCCGATCCACTCGCCAGTGGCCATCCTGGGCAGGTACTTCTGCTTCTGCTCCTCGGTGCCGTAATTGAGGATCGGGTCGACCGCCAGCGAATGGTGCGCCGACACGAGAATGCCGGTCGCACCGCACGCACGCGAGAGCTCCTCGACGGTCATGGCGTAGGTGATGCAATCCTGTCCGACGCCGCCGTACTGTTCGGGAATGTAGGTCCCGAACAGACCGAGCTCGCCGAGCTTCTCGACCAACCCCTCCTCGAAGCGTCCCTCTTCGTCGCGCGTGGCCGCCTTGGGCGCAATCTCATTGGCACAGAAATCCCGCACGGCCTCGCGCATCGCCTGCTGATCTTCGTTGAGTTGGAAATCCACCGCGTTGGTCCTTGTACTGCGTGTTGCTGTTACTTCCACCTGTCCGTTACTCGCGGGCGAGAATCTCCCGGGCGATCACGATCCGCTGAATCTCGCTGCTGCCTTCACCAATCTCCATGAGCTTCGCATCGCGCATGTAGCGCTCCACCGGCATGTCCTTGGTATAGCCGTAGCCACCATGCACCTGGATCGCCTCCAGGCCGGCGCGCGTTGCGAGCTCGGTCGCGAACAGCTTGGCCATCGACGCCTTCAGCGGTGCATCCTCACCCGCGTCCAGCGCCGCCGCCGCCTGGTGCACCATCAGCCGCCCCGCTTCGAGCGCGGTCGCCATGTCCGCCAACTTGTACTGGATCGCCTGCAATGCCGCGATGGGCTTGCCGAACGCCTGCCGATCATTGGCATACGCGATCGACTCCTCCAGTGCACCACGCGCCAGGCCCAGCGCCAGCGCACCAATCCCCACCCGGCCGCGCTCCAGCACCTTCATCGCCCCCACGAACCCGGCCCCCTCGGCCCCGACCAGACGCTCGGGCCCGACATAGAGGTTGTCGAAATCCAGCGGCACGGTGTCGCTCGATCGCACCCCCATCTTGTCTTCCTTGGCGCCGATCGACAGCCCCTCGTCACCGCGCTCGACGATGAACGCCGAGATGCCCTTTGACTTCTTCTCCGGATCGGTGCGGGCCATCACGACGAAGACCTCCGCCCGCGCCCCGTTCGTGATGAACATCTTGTTGCCGTTGAGCCGCCAGCCATCGCCGTCCTTCTCCGCCCGCGTCCGCAGGGCGACGGCGTCCGACCCGCTCCCCGGCTCGGTCAGCCCCCAGGCGCCGATCCACTCACCGCTGGCCAGCTTCGGCAGGTACTGCTGCTTCTGCTCTTCGCTGGCGTGCAGGTTCAGGTGCGACAGGCAGAGGCCGTTGTGCGCCGCCACCAGCAGCGCCACACCGCCATCCTGCCGTGCCAACTCCTCCATCACGACGGCATTGGCCAGGTAACCCAAACCCACGCCGCCGTACGCCTCGGGCGTCAGGATCCCCATCAGGCCGAGCTCACCCAGCTCGGCGACAAGCTCATCCGGCAGTCTCTGCTCGCGATCCCAATCACGGGCGTGGGGACGGATTCGCTCGGCGGCGAACTTTCTTACGACATCTCGTAGGGAGACAAGGTCCTCAGGCAGGTCAAATTCCATCGTCGCGTCCGTCAACAGGCTGTTGAAAGGTAGAATTGCGCACTTGATTGTGCGTTATCACTACATTGTAACGCAACGGCCCGCTTCGCGGAAGAGCGCTACTGCCCGACGATGTCGATGTGCTGCCCGCACTTCGGGCAATCCGTCCACGATGCGCTGAATTTCGGGCTGAGCTGGATCGGGTGCCCGCACGAGCACTGAAACGTTTCCCAGCCCGTCCCCTTCCGTCGGTAACGCATCGGCGGCTTGGGACCGCCCGACGCCGCCGCGTCCCGCTGGTCGGGCTTCTTCGCTTCCGACGTGCTGTGCGCCCGCCCGCACCGCGGGCATTTCAGCTGGTCGCGCTTGAAGTTCGGCGGCAGTTTGAGCCGCACACCGCAGGCGCAGGCGATGATCGCAAACGGCAGGACGTGATCGAGGATTCGCTCGACCTCCTCGGCCCGCTGGACGGCGTCTTCCTTGCGCTGGGGCTCGGGGGTGGGCTCGCGCAGGCCGACCTGCTCATCCTGGGCAAGGGTGCGCTCGCCGATGCAGTGCTGCTTCTCCCCCTGGGCCTTCCGAAACGCCTCTTCGTAAGCGGCGAAACCCGCACCGCCCATGCTGCGCAGGATCTGGATGCGCTCCTCGGTCTTGGGGTGCGTGGAGAACAGGCTGAATGCGGCCCGCGATTGCAGCGGGTTCACGATGCACATCGGCGCGATGACCTTGTTGTCCGCCGCCGCCATTCCCGATCGCCGCGAGATCTTCTCCAGCGCCGATGCCAGCCCCGGCGGGTAACGCGTGAAGCGGGCGGAGCTCGCGTCGGCGAGGAACTCCCGCCGCCGCGAGCAGGCGTAGTACAGCATCTGGGCCGCGATCGGGGCAATGATCGCCATGAGAATCGCAATGGCAAGGATGATGAGCTGGGCGTAGCCGCCGCCGCCCCGTGACGAGCGCCGCCGCCCGCCGCCGCTGTAGAACATGCCACGAAGGAAGATGTGTGACATGAGCACGATGGCCCCGACCATCACGCCGGCGGTGGTCATGAACTTGACGTCCTGGTTGCGGATATGGCCGATCTCGTGTGCGATCACGCCCTGCAGTTCGTCACGATTGAGCCGCTTGAGCAGCCCTGCCGTCACGGCGACGGCACACTTCTCCTGTTTGTAGCCCACGGCGAACGCGTTGAGCGACGAATCGTCGATGATGAACACACGCGGCATCTTGCCCATGCCCGACGCGATCGTCATCTCTTCGACCACGTTCCACAACTGCGGCGCATCTTCTTTCGAAATCTCGCGGGCCTTCGCGCTGCGCAGCAGGATCGAATCGCCGGCCGTGATCGCCGAGATCCACATGATGAACCAGATCACCAGCGCAACCGCGATCCCGAACCAGATGCCGGCCTGCGCATCGAGCACCTGCTGCCAGAACGGCGGCAGCTCCTGCGCATCGCTCTGCTGAATCTCGTAGTAACCGAACGACAGCACGACCGTCAGCCCGACTAGCGCCCCCAGCACGACCAGCAGCGCCCCCATCAGGCTGATGAGCCACAGCGAACGGCGGCGATTGGCTTCGATGGCTTCCCACATGGCGAGCGAGTCGTCAGTCCTCAGTTTTCAGTGGTCAGGGGCGGAAAGCTCTCAGCTCGCGGCCATCAGGCAGAATCGGTCCGGATACCCTCTGGCTGACAGCCGATTGCTGATCGCTAGAACTTCACCTGCGGCGCCTCGCGCTGGGCCGGGTCCTGCAGCTCAAACAGATCGGCCTCGTTGAAGCTGAACATGCCCGCGACGATGTTCTGCGGGAATGACTGGATGCGCGTGTTGTACTTCATGACCGAGTCGTTGTAGAACTGCCGTGCGAAGCTGATCTTGTTCTCGGTCGACGTCAGCTCTTCCTGTAGCGACAGGAAGTTCTGGTTTGCCTTCAGGTCCGGGTAGCTCTCCACCACGACCATCAGCCGGCCCAGCGCCTGGCTCAACTCGCCCTCCGCCGCCGCCTGGTCCGGCACCCCCTGGGCCCCGACCGCCTTCGATCGCGCCTGCACGACGGCGTCCAGCGTGCCCTTCTCGTGCGACGCGTAGCCCTTCACCGTCTCGACGAGATTCGGTATCAGGTCGTGCCGCCGCTTGAGCTGCACGTCGATCTGCGCCCAGGCGTTCTTGACCTCGTTGCGCATGCGCACCAGCGCGTTGTAGATGCCGACCATCCAGAACACCACCACCAGCCCGATGCCGACAAGGACGGCCAGTGCGACGAGTAAGTATCCCATGATCATTCTTCCTCCGCTTGTCCGGTCAGCTCATGGCGAAACAAGTCGCCGAAGAATTCCGCGATCGCCGCGTCATCGCCGCCATCCGACAGCAGACGCACGATGTCCGCCAGCTCCCCCGCGTCCAGCCAGATCCCCTCGCCATCGGGACAGACATCCACCTCGATCGGCGGCTGCCCGATGTTCACCGCCCGCAGCTTCTTCACGCAGCGCGGACAGCGGTAACGCGTCTTCGCACCCTGGCCGGCGGCGTGAACCGCGGCCTCCACCTGCCCCGGGGCCACGCCCGCCAGCTCGCTGATCAACTCCAGCTCGCCGTGATCGAACCACGTCCCCCGGCATTCGAGGCAATGATCCACCTCGACACCGTGCAGCTCCATGATCAACAGGGGCTCATTACATTTCGGGCACACGGGCACAACCTCCGGTCGGCGACCGTACTTAGCATAACAGGCGTTTCACCCATCGTCTCGCTTCTGCCGGCCAAATGCTGTTAGATCTTTGACGTTTGTTTGTAAACGTGCCCGTCCCACGCGGACAGCCCCCAAATGCAACAGGGCCCCGACGACACCACTGGTCGCCGCGGCCCTGTATCACGGTGCTTCGTTTCGTACCGGTACTACGTCTCGTCGTTCTGCGCGTCTGCGACGTTGTCGGTCGCGACCGTCTCGCCATCGGCACCGACCATCACCGAAGGATCGCCGACATCGGTGACCTGGTCCTGCTCGACCGGCCCGAAGTTGCGCAGTGTCGAGCCGATCCGCGGCCACGTGTCGACCGTACGCCGGCGGGCGCGATCCTTGGTCTCGGCCAGAGCCGAGCGCACCTCGCCGAAGGCCTTCTTGACGCTGGCCAGCGCCGTCTCGGCCGTCTTGGTCTGGTTCCGCAGCGACGTGACCTCGCACTCGTAGAACTGGCGCTGTTCCACCAGCCGGGCGTTCTCGCGCTCCAGATGCGTGATCTGCACCTGCAGGTTCTTCTTCTCGCCGCGGAGCGAGTCGATCTTGTCCGTGAGTGATTCCTGCGTCTGGACGAGCTCGCGGATGCGATCTTCGGTCGCCCGCAGGGTCATCTGCAGCTGGTTGCGCTCGCCAACGACCTGCTCGAGCGCGGCGTGGGTCTCCTGCAGTTCCGACTGCAATTGCCCGCGCTCCTCAAAGAGCTCACGCTGATTGCGCTCCAGCTCCTCCACCTTGACCGAGAGCGTCTTGTTGTCGCTGCGCAGCCCGTCGCGCTCCTTGCGCACGCCGAAGAGCTCGTCCACCTGCTTGCTCGCCACCTTCAGGTCGTTCTTCAGGCGCGAGCGCTCCTTCTCGGTGTCCGAGAGCTGGTCTTTCAGCCGCGTGACGCGGCCGTTCGCGTCCGTGAGCTCCTCCTCGAGGGCCGCCGCCTGCTGCCGCACCTGCTCGAGGGCATCCACGCGCGTCTGCAGCGTGACGATCTGCCACTCGAGTTCCTGGTTGCGGGTGTTGGCGGACTGGAGCTTCTCGGCACTGCTCGTCACCTCACGCTCGAGCGATTCGCGGATCTCCTGCTGGCGGTCGAGCTGGTCTTCGAGCTCGTTAATCACCGTCAGCACGTCGTTCCGCTCGTCCACGAACGTGTCCTCCAGTGGCGGCAGCGGTCGCATCAGCCCCACCGGCGGGGTCGTACCCGCCTTCTCCTGGATCCGCTGCTTGGCCTGCTGGGCCGTCGCGGTCGTGCCCCCGCCGCCGCCCGAAGACGCCGCGTTCGACGTGCCGCGCGTCTTGTCGGCACTGTTGTCGCTGTCCTTGTCGGGGCCGTTCCCGTTCCGTCTTGCGCGGGGAGTGCTTTTTTCCATGGTAATTCGTTTCCTTACATCCATGTCCAGCGCTGCCGCGGGGACCGCTGTTCGCCCAGACGTGCTCGCGCCCGGCTGTGTGACTCACTCGAAGTCAGCACCGTCAATCTTTATCGGTGGCCCTCCGCCTACCCTGCGAGGGGGCCTCTTCCCAGCGCAAAAAGTGCGGAGAAATATGTCCCCCTCCCGCCCGCTGACCGCCGCAGCCGGGATCGCCACCGGCCGCCGCCGGGCACCTCACTGGAGCACCACAATGGCGACCGCCGTCGCCAGCGGAATGGTGAGGTTGTCGCTCAGCTCGAAGATGCCCAGACGGGGGGACGGCAGGGCCTCGGTGAGGGTCGCGACCAGCGCCACCACGAACGCCAGGGCCTTCGCCGCCGGCAGCCCCAGCCAGACCACCAGAAACGCCGTCAGAAAGAAGGCCAGGCTCCCCGCGAGGCTCTTGCCCAGGAACCGCGTACGGCCGTAGCGCAGGCCGGCCGTCGACGCCGCCGTGTCGGAAACCGCCAGCACGAGCATCGCGACCGTCGCCACGGGCTTGGGGAACAGCGCCACCGTCAACCAGCAGCCCGCCAGCACGTACGTCGCCCCGCAAACGCGCGTCCATTCGTCCCGCCGGACCATGACACCGACCGTCTGCCGGAAAAACGCCCGAAAGCCTGCGTGCCGCTGCCGCAGAATCTCCACCGCCACCGCAATCGCCACACACGCCCCCAGCAGCCCCAGCATCAGCGGCCGGTCCACGAACTGGTAGACCAGCGGGATCAGCGCACTGGCCAGGTGCAGCACCTTGCGGCTCGACTCGGCGGCCGGATCGCGCGGCGCCGCGTCCACACCCGCTGTGCTGCGCTCGCCGGCCCGCCCGGCGTTGGTATTGGCGGAAAGGTCGCTTAACATGGCTCCAATGGACGTATCCGCAGACTCTATCGGCTCGGTTCAGGATCCACACACATGCCGACGGTATTCACCCCTGATCGTATCCACGTAAGGTCGCTGCTGCCCCTGCTGCTGGCGGTTCTGCCGCTGGCGCACGCGCACGGCGATGACAAGCTCGACACCGTCCTGCAACAGATGGCCCGGACACGCCAGGAGATTCCCCGGCTCGACCTGCAAGCTGTCTGGACCCGGGAGGGCGGCGCCAGCGCCGAGAAACGCGAGACGTTCTTCCTGCACCAGTCCACCGAAGACGGCTGCCGCCGTCACGTGCGTTACAGCAACGCGCAGAACGTGGCGGGCGTTCCGGCGGCCGAGCACGTTCTCCGCGTATGGGACGGCCAGGTGCTATGGGAGGAGATCGCGGCCGACAATGTCATGCGCGTGGTGCGCCGCCGGCCCGAGTCGCCACCGTGCGACGTCCCCCTCGACGTCGACCCGCACTGGCCGCAACTCGAGCGCCTGCCGAGCGGCCTCGCCGCGCGTGTCGCGGGCCGCGAAACGTTCAACGGCCAGCCGTGCATCGTCGTCGAAGTGGTTCCGCGTGACGACGCGGGCGGCGGCAAGATTCGACATCGCTTCTGGTTGAGCGAGAAGCTCGGGGTGGTGCTGCGCAAGGAAGCGCGCCAGCGCGACGCTCACATCATCATGGAGGTCCAGCACCACGACCCGCGCGAACGGCTCGCCCCGCACATGTTTCTCTATGCCCCGCCGGAGGGCGCCCTCGTAACCGACCTGGTGAAGATCGACGAGCTGTTGTCCGCGCTGGAGACGGCCCGCAGCGAGGTCCGCACGCTGCACAAGGTCACCGAGACCACGCAGGCCACCCGCACCATGACCAGCCGCACCGTGACCGAACTCTGGCAGGAGAAGGCCGACGCCGGGCTGAAGCTGCGGCGTCACGAGCGGACCGACCGCGAACACCAGTTCGCCGACAGCAGCAACGCGGCGCTCGAACAGCTCGCCGTCTACGACGGCACCCACCTCTGGATGCAACGACAGCTCGGCGTGGATATCGAGGTCTTCAAGAGCGACACTGCCGAACCGCCGACCGGCTTCTCGCTGGCCCAGATCCGCGACCGGCTGGTCGGCAACGTGGCGCGCCGCCTGCCCGACGAAACCGTCAACGGGCACGAATGCGCCGTGCTTCAGATCATCAATACGCAGCCCAACGCCCGCGAGCCCGACGTGATCTACTGGCTGAGCAAGGAGCACGGCCTGCTCGTCAAGACCAAGGAGACAGTCGGCGGCGGCGGCGGCAAACGCACGCTCAGCGAGCGCGTGACCCAGGCCGTCGAACTCGCGGTCAACGAACCGATCGATCCCCAGCGCTTTACGTACCAGCCCCCCGCGGGGGTTGTGGTCGCCGACGTGGCGAAGATGCGGGCGGCCATGAAGCAGCGGATCGAAAAAGCCCGGGCCGGGACGCCGCCCGAGCAATCCCCGGCCCCGGACGTGCCACTCACCCCCCTGCCACAAACGCGCTGGATCCACATGTCCGATCGGCTCAGCTTCTCGATCTCCCCCGACGATCGCTGGCTGGTCTTCTGCCGCAATGAGAACGGCCGCGCGCCGGGCGGCGCTGTCGCCGTGCTCGACCTGCAAGCCAGGACACTCACCACGGAGACCTTGGCCGCAGTGCCCTACGCGACGCTGACGGCCCGCGCCACCGCGGCCGGCTGGTCGGCCGACAGCAAGGCGTTCGTCGTGCCGCCCCCCGGCGACGCGGACGACGCAAGTACCCCGGACATCGCCATTCGGCTGCGCGGGACCGAGCCGGCCTTCTTCGTGCAACTGCACGGGCAGCCGGCGGACCAAGGCGCCGCCGCGATCACCTACGACCAGCTCGCCGGCGGGCGCTACACCTGTTCGGACTGCACCGACACCGAGCGCGACTGGCGGCTCATCGCCGAGCATCTCGGTGCCCCCTTCGGCTTCGCCCCGACCACGCAGCCATCACGAACCGCGGCCGAGAAGCTGGACGAGGTCGCCGTGTCGCCCGACGGCGCGACGATCTACTGCCAGAAGCAGCTCGGGCTCGCGCTCGGGCTGTTCGCCCGCGACGTGGCCGCCGGCCGCGAGCGCCGCATCGCTCGCTTCGACGCCGCGCAGATGGGCCAGGTCCGCCGGCTGCGGCACCTGCAGGTATCCCCGGATGGGCGCTACCTGGCGCTATTGCAGGCGGATGACTTGCATGTGGTGGATTTGCGCGACGGCACGATGCACCACATCGCCCGGCACGCGGCGTACGCACCGCACTGGACCGCCGACAGTCAGCAGCTCGTGTTCTACAAGGCGGCGACGCGCGACGGCTGGGGCGGTGAGGCGGATCACCTGTACGTCCTGAACGTGCAGGCGTTGAAGTAGCCGCCGTCGAGGCCTGATAAGGGGCTGAGGAACCGGAGCGGGCAGCCCCGGCCCTGGTTTGCTGCCAGGCACCTTTCGTATGCCCTTGCCTTTCGCCGCTGCGACGTGAATAAGCCGCCCCGACCGCACCCCGTATCGCCCTTCACCTTAGCACCTAACCACCTTATCACCATCCCGCGCAACTGCACGGCTCACAGCGCCGTGGCCCACCCGCGGGCGGGATGCCGACCGCTCACCCCCAACTGCTCGGTGGAGCCCAGTGGCCGGCGTTCCCACGTCCCCCACGACCCGCTATACTCCAGGGTTTCGCACCGGATCGCGTGGTTGGGAGAAACCGCCGTGCCCATCATCGACATGCCCGTGGACATGCTCCTGGAGCGAATCCCCGTCACCGGCGACGCCCCCAGGGTCGCCGCCGAGGATTTGGCGGAAATCCTGCCGAAGCTCGGCTGCGAGGTTGAAGAGATTGCCGAGATGCAGGAGTTCGCCTGCAAGGTCTGCGGCAAGATCTACGACCGCACCGAGGCGCAGGGGCCGCCGCTGCACTGCTCGAACTGCGGGGCCGACTTCCGCACCTTTCCGGAAGAGCTCGAGAGCCGTGGCACCAACCGCGTGTTGCGGCTCGACATGCTCGCCGTCCGCCCCGACATCTTCGACCCGGGCGGCATGGCGCGCTACATCCGGGGGTATCTCGGCGTGCAGACCGGGCTGCCCGAGTACGTCCTGTCGGCGCCCAAGATTCGCGTCAAGGTGGACCCGGCCCTGTCGCACGACGACAGCCGGCGGCCGTACATCTCGTGCGCGGTCATACGGAACGTGCAGCTCGACAGCAACACCATCAAGATGGTGATGAATCTCCAGGAGGATCTGCACTGGGCCTTGGGGCGCGACCGAAAGCTGGCGTCGATCGGCGTGTACGATCTCGACACGCTGCGCGGCGACGTGTTCCGCTACGACGCGGTCGCGCCGGACGAGCTCGCGTTCGTCCCCCTGGGCTATTCGCCGAACGACCCGGACGCCGAGATGACGCCGGCGCAGATCCTCGACCGGCACAAGACCGGGCAGGCGTATGCACATCTGCTGCAGCCGTTGAAGAAATACCCATTGTTGCGGGACGGGGCCGGCACGGTGCTGTCGATGCCGCCGATCATCAACAGCGAGGCGACGCGTGTCACGATGGACACGAAGAACTTCTTCGTCGACGTGACCGGCCTGTCACAGCGCACCGTCGATCGCGCACTCAACATTGTGGTGACCAGCCTCAAGGAGATTCTGCCGGCCGTCGAGGTCGAGCAGGTCATGATCGAAGGAACCGACGAAGCGACGGACCGAGGGCGCAACGGAGCGGCGCGGTTGACGCCGGACCTGACGCCCGCGGAAATGTCGCTGGATGTCGCGCAGGCATCGGCGACGATCGGCGTGTCGCTGAATGCGGCCCAACTCGCCGAACTGCTCGAAGCGATGGGCCACGGCGTGCAGGAGGAAGGCCGGGCGAATTCGCTCAAGGTGCTCGTGCCGGCGTTTCGCAACGACGTGATGCACCCGGTCGACCTGATCGAGGACGCAGCCATTGCGTATGGCTATGAGAACCTGACGCCGGCGCTCGTGCCGACCTTCACGGTCGGCTCGCCCCGAGAGATCGAGGAGCGCAGCCGGGACGCGCGGCGGATCATGACGGGGCTCGGCTTTCACCAGGTGATGACGCTGGTGCTGACGAGTGGCTCGGCGGCGTTCGAGCGCTGGGGCGCTGAGCCGGACCCGCGGGCGGTGCAGATCGACAACCCGATCAGCGTCGAGCAGACGATGTGCCGGGTATCAATGCTGCCGGGATTGCTGGAGACGCTGGCGATCAACAAGCAATACGATCTGCCGCAATACCTGTTCGAAGTCGGCGATTGCTGCTTTGTCGACGAGGCCGTCGAGACCGGGGCGCGCGAAGAACGCTACATCGCGGCGGTGATGATCGGCACGCACGTGGGGTATGCGGACATTCGCGCCGTCGCAGACGCGTTCGTGCACGAGATGGATGCCACGTACGCCGTCCGGCCGACCGAGCACCCGGGCTTCATCGCTGGTCGCGTGGCGGCCTTGTTCGACGATCACGGCAACGAGATCGGCCGCATGGGCGAGGTGCATCCGCAGGTGCTGGAAAACTACGGGCTGAAACACCCGGTCTCGGTAATGGAAATGAGCTTGGAGCGCTTGACGGGGTGACGGCGCGACCGGCGGCATCGCGCAGCGGCGACACCCCTTCCGGCTGATCGCGGATGCCAAAGAACGACCCCCGCAGCGGGCAACTGCGGGGGCCACACTTCAAAGGAGGCATTCTTGTAAGAAAGCAATCTGGAAGCTTGTTCGTCACTGGCCGGCGCCGGGTTGCAGCCAGGGGGCTAAGCACAGCAATGCCCTACCGCCATCAGCGCTTGCCCATCTCTCGGGCAGTGTTGACGCGTTCGCTGAGGCGGCCCTTCGGGCGCCGCAGGCGCCGGTTCTCGACCTCCCATACATAGCTCGTAATGGTCACGTCATCGGGAATCAACGGCGAGGCGCGCAGCAGCTCAGCCTGCCGCTCCGATATGGCGTCCACATCGTCAAACGTCTTGATCCAACGCCCGAACGCGCCCTTGTCGAGCTTGAGCTCGGGCAGGTCAGGATCGAGCGGCGTGTTATCCACGTCGATCCCCTTCTCGCGCAGCGCCGCCGTCACCACCTCGCCCGTGGCGGTCATCATGCCGCACTCGGTGTGGTTGACGATGACGATTTCCTTCGTGCCGAAGAACTGCGTGGTCAGCATCGCCGAGCGGAGCGCGTCGTCAGTGACCAGCCCGCCCGCGTTGCGGAACACGTGGGCATCGCCCTCGCGGATGCCGAGGGCGGCCTCGATGGGCAGCCGCTCGTCCATGCAGGCGAGCACCCAGAGGCGACGGTTGTTGGGGATGCCCTTCTGCCGGCGAAGGGCCCAGGCTTCCTTGTCAGCGAGCTCAAAGTCGATTTGCTGGTGCAACATCTCTCACACTCCCAGTCCACAACGGGACGCAGATTGAGGGTAAAACTGTGCTGGCTGGTGAAGAACGGAGATTGGTTCGCCTAGCACCCGTTGCGACAACAGCAACAACAGGCGCAGCCGAACGGGCGGCTGCAACAGCCGCCGAGGCGGGAAAGCTCGTAGTTGTCCGTGCGATAGCGGTCCATTCCTGGAAAACCTCTCAGCGTCGCTAGACAGTGTACCGCACAAATCGTACAAAGCAAGTACTATTTTCAGCGCACCTGAGACCACGCCGTCAACCGCCGCGGCCGCGACACGTCCGAAAAAATCATTGCCTGATGGTCGCCATCTGGTATCCTCCCTCACGGGTCGGCGCGGCCAGCGCGCGAAGTGGGGTCATGTCACATGCAGCGGCTGCGCGCGGGAGACATCATGGCATCACAGAAACGTTGCTGCCGCTGCGCTCTGAGCGCCGCCGTCTTCGTCGTCGGCAGCGTGTCCGCCTGGGGCCAGGTCGGCACGGAAGCCGCACCGACAACACGACGCGCGTCATCCGGCGCCGCGCTGTCCGCGATCAAGTCGGCGGCCGAGGGATTGGCCATGGCGAGCGCAAGTCCATCCGACGCCGCGATTCCCAAGCTGGCGGATGCGCGCAGGACACTCATCGCTCAGGCGGAGAATGCTGCTCGGCGCGACATTCGCGTCTCGTGCTACTACTACGCCGCCGTGTGCGACTTGTGGCTGGCGTGGCGTGACGAGGCCGAGCGGGTCCAGCACCTGGAGCATGCGGCCGACGACATGCGTGCCCTGATCGAAGCTGCCCGGACGCGCCCCCCCCGGGAGGACAACGGCAACGAAGTCGAGGACGCCGATGTCGAAGCCCGCGCCGCGAGCGTCGCGGTGCTGCTCGACATCATCCCCCACAGCGACGAAACGCTCGGCTACACCCCTGACGTGCAGCAGGGGATCTTCGCGGCGATGGCGGACGTGCTCGGTTTCTACCGGAGAATCCCGATTACGGCCTATCGCCTCGAACACGGAGAGGAGCGGATCCTGCGCGACGAGCGGCACGGCTGGGTGCGCGCCAATCGGATGGCGGACGCCTGGCTGCTGCTGGCGTTCGCCCGTGGGCGGCTGACGGACCTGCTGCCGGAGGCCGCGCAGGAGCCCCGCGAGCGCATCGACTTCAACGAGCGACTGCAGGCGCACATCAAAGCCACCGAAGAAGCCATCCGCACGAGCCAGCGATTCGCCGCCCTGGTCCGCGACGACAACGACACCGCCCGGCTCCACCGCCGCCGCACGGACGCCGTCCTGCGCGCCTACCTGGCGTTACTGACGATGCGCGCGTCCAAAGGTGAACCTCCACCGCCCGAGCCGTGGTTATTGACCAACCTCAATCCCGGACTGGAGGGCGGCTTCCGGCTCGGCGCGGGCTACGACACGAATGTCCTGCGCCTCGGCCGCGCGATGCGCGGGCCGCGCGACGTCGACCGGCGCAGCGATTGCTGGTTCGGCGCGTCCGGCGACTTCAGTCTCAGTCACACCTTCGACCTGCCGCCGACCGCGGCGATGGGCCGCAGCCTGACCATTGGCGGGGGCGCCGCCACCAGCCACAGCTGGCACCCGGCGTTGTCCACGGGAGATCACAGCTTGTATGCGGGCCGTGTCTGGCTGGACTACCAGCCGGACGTGGACCTGCCGCCCTGGCCGCAGAAGGGCTGGACCGGCGAGGGCAGCGGGCTCTACCTCGGTCTGCAGTACGAGCACGAGGAATGGCGCTTCGACCGGTCGCCGTCGCTTCGCAGCGACCGCCTTACGCCGGCGCTGACGTTCCTCTGGCGGCGTGACGTGCTGGATCGCCGCTGGGACAACGAACTGGACCGTACGATGCTCTACTACACCCACGACTGGCGCGACGACCGCACGGCGCAGCGGTGGCCGCGGCTCGACCGCGACGGCCGCTATCACACGATCGGCCTCCAGCACGTCTGGTACATTCGGAAGGCCCAGGACCTGCCCTGGCTGGACAAGTACTTCAAGGACAACCCGAAGCAGCTCCGCAGCTATTTCTACACGCACGAATGGTGGTCGGTGTACGGCGGTTACGCCTACCACTGGGCCCGCACCGACGGCCGCGAGTATGACCACGACGGACACGAACTCCGGATCGGCACGCACGTTCCGCTGCGCTGCCGGCTCTCGTTCGATATCGACGCCGCCTTCCACTGGCAACAGCACGACAATCCCAGCTACTACGACATGTGGCAACGATCACCCTCGAA
Organism: uncultured Planctomycetales bacterium; assembly: GCA_964448675.1. Taxonomy (GTDB): domain Bacteria; phylum Planctomycetota; class Phycisphaerae; order UBA1845; family Fen-1342; genus CAYUZU01. The sequence goes on along the minus strand of CAYUZU010000040.1, from coordinate 7,067 downwards.
TTTCGCACAGCGCTATGCCGCGGTGCTCACGTGGACACTGCCGGAAGAGGTGTCGCTGGCCGAGATCATCGAGACCAAGGTCCGTTGCGGCGCCTGGTTCGACGTCGTCGATTCGAACGTGGTCGACCGCTACGGCTCGCACTACGAGAAATCGCGCGCCGTCTGGGGCGTCCAGTTCGAGATGCGCTGGGTACCCAACCTCGCGCGCGGCTTCCAGCGCTATGTCCCCACCCGCAGTTCCCCGGTCCACCCCGGCTCCGGCCGCGATCGTCTGCCCGGCACGCGTGTGCGACGCATCCGTCCGTCCGAGGCGCCGAGCCCCGGCGATTCGGTGCCCGTGCCCCAGCCGGTGGCGGCCCCAGGGCGTCCCGATCTCTAACAACAGGAGCGCGTCATGTGGCGTCTTATCCCATGCGGCCTGCTGATCCTCATGGTCGGTTGCCAGGAAACCACCCAGACCCCGACACAGCAGCGCCTGCGAAAGCCGGCGGGCGCCGTCGCGCGCGGCAGGACCCAGGTCGTCGCGCTGAAGCCGGCGCCCGGCAGCGACTACTGGACATCGGCGGCGGCCATCAAACGCGCCCTCGCGCAACTGCCCGCCGAGGACGCCGCTCCGCTGCGCGAGCGCCTGGCGGAACGACGCCTGCCGAAACTGTCGGCGGATCTCGCGTACCTTCTGCGCCCGGGGCATGCCTACTACGGCCTCACGCCGAAGAACGAAACGCTCTGGCAGGCGGACACCACCAGCGCCGAACGGCTGCTGCGCGAGCCCCCTTTCCCGGACGGCGTTTCGCGCGGGCTGCGCCGGGGTGAGCCGCTGCGCAGCGCCGAGCTGATCATCGGTTATGACCCCCGGCAGCCACCCCCGACCGTCCAGCGGCTCCAGGACGCCGAGCGCGGCAAGGAGATGGCCGAGCGCTGGCGCCGCCGCAAGCCCGACCGCCCCATGGATGCGGAGGACTTCATCGTCTGGCGCCAGTTGGAGGGCTTTACATTCGACGACATCAGGCCGCTGCTCCTTCATCCGGGCGTGAAGTACATCGAATCCAACGCCTTCGGCAAGGTGCTGATCAGCGGACAGCCGCCGAATGGCGATCAGCACAACCGCGCGTTCGAGTACATCGACGCTGCGGCGGCGTGGGCCAATCTGCCGGCGGCGCGCGTACCGGTGGCAATCGTCGATACCGGCCTGTCGTACAATGAGAAGTGCTTTGCCGGCTGCATCCACTTCAACACGGCTGACCCGCCGGGTACCCTCGGCGGCGACCCCGCCGTCAGCCACGACGACGACTGGAACGGGTGGGCGGATGACCACGTCGGCGCATCGGTGGTTTGCGCACCCCACAAGGGCGATTGCGTCAACCAGCCCACCGACTTCCACGGGCATGGCTCCAAATGCGCCAGCGTGGTGCAGACTGCCGCCGACTGGCCGCGTCACGGCCTGGTGCCGCCAACCGCGCCGTGCCTGGTGCCGGTGCGCGTGTTTGAGGAGAGCGACGACACCGGCGTCGTCCTTCGTGGCGATACCGACGCGATCGCAGAGCACGTCGCCGAGGGCATCAGCTATGCCGCCAGACGCCAGTGTCCCGTCATCCTGCTCACGTGCGGGTTCGGCGCCCCCAAGGCCTGCCTGGAGACCGCCATCATCCAGGCGCGCAGCCGCGGCCTGCTCGTCGTCTGCGCCGCCGGCGCGGGTGTCGACAACGCCGACGTCCACACGATCCACCCGGCCGCGAGCGGCCTGGAAAACCTGCTGACGGTGACGAGTGTTGACGACGCCGGCCACCTCGCGACCAGCGCGCCCCAGGGCCGCCACACGGTGCACCTGGCCGCGCCGGGCGTGAGCATCCCCTGCCTCGACCGCGACGGCAAGGAGGTCTTCGCCAGCGGCACCTCGATGGCGGCGGCGCTCACCGCCGGGGCCGCGGCGCTGGTGTGGAGCCACCCCGCGTATCATCAGGCCCACTACTGCCAGATCAAGGACGCCCTCTGTGCCGACGACCACACCCAGCCCGTCGCCGGCCCGTGGGATCCCGACCAGTTCAACGGCCGCGCCCTCGATCTCACGTTCCTCGGGCCCGACAAGGTGCTCGAATACCGCGGCAAGCTCGTGGCAGATGCGCAGGGCCGGCCCCGCCTCGTGATCGGGGCGCTACAGGTGCCGCTCGACTTCGCCGGTCAGGACGATCTCCTCGCCGAAGCTGACGCGCTGCAGGACCAGGAGGTATTGATCAAAGCCCGCTTGCGACATGACGGCGGCGCCACGCCCGATACGGGCTGGACGCTGTATCCCACGGCGATCGACAAGAACCCCCCGCCGGTTCAGTCCTGCACCGGCGTGCTGCCATTCATGAGCTTCAACTGACGGTGCGCCAGGAAGTACTCCAGGCAATGCGTCGCGTTGGTGTCGATGCAGTGATTGAACAACACGCGGGCGTCGTCCGTCAGCCCACTCAGCCGCGCCGCCGTCCCGAGGTAGTAGTACGCCTCGCAATCCTCCACCGCTGATTCGCACAGGCCCAGCACGTCGTCGGCGCTGACCTGCCCGCGGAAGTGCGCGGCAATGGCACCGAGGCGATCATCCGCCACGCGTAGGGCGGCGTCGAGCGCCGCCTCGGCCGCCTCAACATCGCCACGGTCACGCCGAATCTCGTGGATCCAGAAGTACACCGACGCGAAGTCCGCTTCCTGTTTCGCAGCCACGTCCTCGGATGGCGCATGTTCAGCCGCCAGCACCGCTTCGAACGCCGCCACCGCGCCGGCATGATCACCCGTGCACCAGCGCCCTATGCCGTGGCCCAGCTGAGCAAACGGATCGTCGGCGTCCAGTCGGTAGCTCCGCTCATGGGCCGCCGCCGCAGCCGACCACGCCCCTTTCATCAACAGCAGGTTGCCCAGGTCGTGATAGGCCATGCCAAAAGCCTGGTCGCGCGCGATCGCCGCCCGCAGATCGTCCTCCGCCGCAGCGGGCCGCCCGCAGGCCAGTTGTGCCAAAGCCCGCCGATGAAACGCGATCGGCGAGTCACTCAACTCGGCCCACGAGCTGTAAGCATCGAGCGCGCCAGCGCAGTCCCCCCGGGAAAACAGCACGTCCGCCAACAACACCCACGCGTCAGGGAAATGCGGATGACGCACCGTCACGTGGCGCGCGTCCGCCACCGCACCCGCCAGATCGCCTACGCCGTAGCGCGCCAGCGCGCGGTTGTAATGCCACGGCCACGCGCTTCCCGCAGATTCAATCGCCCGATCGAAGCTCGCCAGGGCCCGGTCGAGCAACGCCGCCCGCTCTTCCCATTCCCCCTGCCGCCCTGCCGCGCCTGCCAGGTTGAGCAGCGCCGTCCCCTGCAGCCCCCACGGCAAACTCAGATCGCGGCCCACGCGCACCAGCAGCTTGGCGTCGCCCAGCATCTCCTCGTAGCGCCCCAGGTCGTGGTAGCGCATCGCCCGCTCCACCAGCGCCTCGAAGTTCCAGGGGAAGGCCGCCAGGCTCTCGTCCAACAGCGCCAGCGCCGCTTCCGATTCCGCCACCGGCATGGCCAGTGCCCGATAATACGCAGCCTCGTGCGGCAGAAGCGCCCGCGCCTGCTGCATGTGCCGGTCCGCCGCGCCGCTCTCTTCGGTCAGCGCCGCGAGCAGCACATGCGGCTCGCCGCGCTCGGGGAAGCGCTGCACCAGCGTCTCCGCCGCGGTCCGCGCCGCCGCCTCCTCGCCGATGCGACTCAACAGGTACGCCCGCTGAATCTGCGGTTTGGGCCAGTCGGGGCTCGCCGCGATCGCCTGTTCCAGGTGAGCCAGCGCGCCGGCGGTATCCAGCATGCCCATCAGCCGCGCTTCGCGTACCAGCACCGCCGCGTGGCGCCGGCCATACGCGGCCGCCCGCATGCGATAGTAACCCGCAGCCGTCACCAGCCCGACCACGACGAGCACGACCGCTGCCGCCACCCGATGCCGCCACAGCCGCTTGCGCAGCAGGTACAGCAGGTTCGGGCCACGCGTCGCCAGCGGCTCGCCAGCGACGTACCGGTCGAGGTCGCGCGCCAGTTCACCGGCCGACTGATACCGCCGGTCACGCGCCTTCTGGAGACACGTCATGACGATCGTCTCCAGGTCGTGATCGATCGGGCAGGCTCGCTGCCACAAGCGCCGCCGCCCGTCGCGCGCAAGGCCCCGCGCTGCCCGCCAGCGACGCCGCGGACGGATCGGCTCACCGTCGGCGATCGAGCGCAGCCGGTCGGTGATGTTGTCGCTCGGCCGATGCGGCAGATCGCCAGTGAGCAGTTCGTACAGCACGACACCGAGGGCGTAGACATCCGTGCGGGTATCGACCTCGTCGTTACGGCCTCGGACCTGCTCCGGCGCCATGTACGGGATGGTGCCCAGCAACTGCTGCGTTACGGACACGCGCTGATCGGCCGGCTCCGACAGCATCCGCGCGAGGCCGAAGTCGACCAGGCACGGCTCGCCATCCGCGGTGACGAGAATATTCGACGGCTTGAGGTCGCGGTGGATGATGCCGTTCTGGTGGGCACACTGCACGGCGCGGCAGATCTTCGCGAACAGCCGCAGCACATCGGCCAGCGGCAGGCGGTGCTCGCGCACGTGCCGGTCCAGCCGCGTCCCCGGGACGTAGTCCATCACGTAGAACGGCGCCCCGTCATCCGTCTCATCCGAGCGCAGCACCGAGACGATGTGCGGGTGCCGCAGCCGCGCCAGCAGCTCCACCTCGCGATGGAACCGCCGCCGCTCCGCCAGGCTGGCGTGCCGCCCGGCCCGCAGCATCTTGATCACCACTTCGCGCTTGGTGCGCCGGTCGATAGCGCGATACACGATCCCCTGCGCCCCGTCGCCCAGCCGGCCGATGATGATGTAGTCGCGCAGGCTCTCGAGCAGGCGCTTGGCCGCCGGCATCGGGCCGAGTTCGTCCGGCGGTTCGTTGCCGACCGTTTCCGCCGCCCCCAGCAGCTCTTCCACCTCGGCCCGCAGCGCGGCATCGTCCCCGCACAACGTCCGCAGCCGACTCTCGCGCTCGGCCGGCGTGGCGCTGGCGACTTCGAGAAAGACGTGCTCGACGCGCTTCCAGGCTTCGGCGGTCTTGTCACTTGACATCAGACACATCCCTGCGGTGGCGCAACCGGTCCCCGGTCACGTACTGGCCGCGATCCGGCTGCGCAACCAGGCCCGGGCAAAGGCAAAGTCACTCTCGACGGTCGACAGCGATATGTTCAGCTGGTCGGCGATCTCCTGCATGGAGCGCTTGCCGAACGCCCGCCGCATGACGACCTCGTAGGCCCGCGGCCGGTGAACGGCGAGCTCGTCCAGTAGGCCGTCCAGCAACAGCAGCGGCGGGTTGCTCGACTCGAAGTCTTCCAGCGTCTCGTCCAGCGGCACGCGCTGGCGATCGCCACCGCGGGACAGGGTCGCCCGCTGCCGAGCGTGATCGACCAGCACGCGGCGCATGGCCCGCACCGCGGCCCCGAAGAAGTACGAACGGTTCTTGAGGTCGAGCGGCCCATCCGTGTCGAGCAGGCGCACCAGCGCCTCGTTCAGCAGTGCCGTCACCTGCAGCGTGTGGCCGGCCCGCTCGCCCGCCATCAGGCCGCGCGCGATCTGGTGCAGTTCCCCGTAGACCCGCTCGATGAGCAGGTCGCGCGCGGCGGCGTCCCCCTGCTGCATGCGGCCCAGCAGCGTCGTCACATCATGCGTTGTCTTCGACGCCGTTCGTTCCACCGTCGCCTCCCCAGAAAATTCGCGTGGCAGCGTCAAGGTTTTGATACGTGATTCTCGCAGGCCTGTGTGAGAAGGGCAACCACAAACCCTGTGTTTGGAACACTTTGCGAGGGAGGCATGTCATGCACCGGCTGTTGCGCGAGATCACGCTGTCGTCGCTACCGCTCCCGACGCACACCTCGCCGGTGGCGGGGGGCATCCGCGTATGGGTCTGGGATCGTCATGGGGCGCGTTTCCGAGAGGTGGACCCGCACGACGGCGGCGACCCGCTGCACGCGGCAGCGCGGTGTATTCTGACGCACCAGCGCGGGCTGGCGCGGTCGCTGGCGGAAACGTAGACGGGATGATTCTGGGCGGGCGAGCGCATAAAGGAGGCCCGGCGTCGCGGGTATGCGGCGCCGGGCCGAAAAAGCCGGCAATCACCTACTCTCGCCCGATCAGGACTACCATCGGCCGTGCGGACTTCACTTCTGAGTTCGGGATGGGATCAGGTGTTTCCCCGCACGTAAAGTCACCGGCAGTTCGTGTGCACGCGGGCCGGGGGGCGCCGCGTGGTCGCACTCGCGGGAGATTCATAGGGGGGTGATCAGGTATCGCACCGGTCTCTCGTGGTGCGATTGAGAATCGAGCACAGCGATTCATAAATGCGGTCAAGCGATCGACCGTTAGTACCGGTTAGCTGAGTACATCTCTGTACTTACACACCCGGCCTATCAACCTGGTGGTCTACCAGGGGTCTTCAGCTCACCCGAAGGGAGCACCGAGTCCTTATCTTGGGGACGGCTTCCCGCTTAGATGCATTCAGCGGTTATCCAATCCGCGCTTAGCTACCCTGCGCTGCCGCTAGCGCGACAACAGGTACACCAGAGGCACGTACCTCCCAATCCTCTCGTACTAGAGAGATAGCCCCTCAAGACTCGTACGCCCACAGCAGATAGGGACCGACCTGGCTCGCGCCGGTCTGAACCCAGCTCGCGTACCGCTTTAATCGGCGAACAGCCGAACCCTTGGGACCGCCTACAGCCCCAGGATGCGATGGGCCGACATCGAGGTGCCAAACGACTTCGCCGCTATGGACGCTCGGAAGTCATCAGCCTGTTATCCCCGGAGTACCTTTTATCAGATGAGCGATGACCCTTCCACACGGGATCACCGGATCACTAAGGCCTACTTTCGTATCTGCTCGACCTTTATGTCTCACAGTTAAGCCGGCTTGTGCCTTTACACTCTGCGCACGATTGCCAACCGTGCTGAGCCGACCTTTGCACTCCTCCGTTACTCTTTGGGAGGAGACCGCCCCAGTCAAACTGCCCACCTAGCACGGTCCCCCGCCCGGATTC
>CAYUZU010000039.1:0-32407 GCA_964448675.1 uncultured Planctomycetales bacterium | reverse complement strand
TCCAGACCAGGTTGTTCGGGTCGGCGTCCCGCGTCGAGCCGGTCAGCTCGTTGCGGTCGTTGTAGCCGAAGCTCTGGGCGGCATGCTGGTCACGCAGCCGTTTGCATGCGTTGCTGGCACTTGCTCGCCCCTCAATGCTGTTGCTCAATTGGCCCGCCCTCATGTTCTGTCTTCATGAAGGGGGTACCACACTCTGGACATCGTCGGTCCGTAAGTCCGCGGAGGTCATAACCACATCTGTCGCAGATGTTCTCCCCGGTAGGCCACTCGACATGCTGGCGCACTAACCATGAGATGAGCGGGTACCACATCAGGGACACTACTGTGAGGCCCAGGCAACTGGCCAGCCCAATCAACATCTTCTCAAACGCCTGATTTCCAAATGCGCGGACTGGGGATGGCCATGCAACGGCCACGACAACGCTAGTCACCAGCACAATGCGAGACACCACGCGGATTCGCAGAGAGTGCCGCGCGGGACTCGTGAATATGACGCATAGCGCTTCCAGCACCACTGCGCCGACGAATCCGAATACAACGAAGGCGACACCAACAGTGTGCTCGCCGGAGTAGATGGGGATGACACTGAGCAGTATACCAATTAGCCCGGCTGCCGTCGGGAGTCGGCGAACAAGGCCCGGTCTTTCAATAACCACGTACATGATGAGTCACTGCTTCGCTACGGGCAACCACATGGATCGTCGGCGCTGTCAAGGTACGATAGTCGGAAGAGCTTCCCGAGTAAGAGCTTCATCGTACTTGTTGGCGCTGAGGTCGTGAAACCATACCACGAGTGAAAGTCTGACGCGGGTGTGGCTCCTTTGACCCACGTATGTCCCCATTCTGTGCAGCCTAGTAGGCACAGCTGCCTACCCTTCCGGCAGATCGCGCACGTTTCGAATTCCTGAGTCAGCGATGTAATGATCGAGCTACCATTGAGTCCAGGGTTATCATACATGGTCCAGCGTTGACCCGGTGTGTTGCCGAACAGTGCAGCCGGGCCATCGATGTGCTCAGTGTACCACGGCGACAGCCAGATCGAGTTATCCAATGCTCCAGACGTGGATCTGCCCAGAACGCCCCAGTATACAATCGCCTCATACAGCACCAATTGAGCAAAATGGACGTGATCGCACTTGCTTGGGGCTCGCACATCGGCGGTTATGGTCGTGTTGATATGTCCTCTGTGTTGCTGGTCATTAACCACACTGATACTGACCTGCGCTGACAACCCGCCAGGGTCAACCTGCGTCAGTGGGCAGTTCTCAGCATATGTGTACAAGTTTAGCCCACCCCGCTCCCCAATCGGATCCCTCGAGATCCACCGTCCCAGGCTCGGGCTGTAGTAGCGGTAGATCCACGCACCCAGGCCGGTTTCGTCGTCGAAGTACTTCGTGCTGAAGCGGAACGGGTTGGCGGCGGCGTAGCGGCCGGCCGACTGCGTCCCCTTGCCGTACGGGTCATATTCGTACCGCGCGACCATCACCGTCCCCGCGTCCCAACTCGTCGGCGTCCCGTCGATCAACTGCCCGACGTTGCCGTTCGCGTCGTAAGTGTACACGAAGTCGCCCACCGTGTCGGCCGGATCGCACGGGTCGTCCGGGTCGCACACCGCCAGCAGGCCGCCGATCCCGCCGGCCGCCTCCATCAGTCCTCTTCCTTCGTTGGGACGCTCTCGTTGCCGGCCGCTTCATGTTCTTGGACCGGCGTGCCGCACTCCGGGCACACGCCGCTCGTGTTGCCGGTGAGGTCGTAGTTGCAGTTGCGACAGCGACCGGCCGGTCCGCGCACCCGCCACCATATCAGGCCCGTCACGAGCGACAGCAGAGCGAACGGAATCCAGAACGGAAGAACGATATAAAGCCGCGAACCATACAAGCGCGGCGGGTGGTGGACAAACGGGTTCAGCAGCTCGCTCAAGTGACTGCCACGAATGCGCACCTCCGGCCGCCAGCGCCAGACTGAATAGCGCTCGCTGTCCCACCGCCACCCCGCCTCATCGGCGAGAACACCGCCCTCACAGACGTAGTCCAGGCTGAGCGCGCCGTTGTGCGCACTGATCTCGATCTCCCGCGTCGGCCAGACCGTGAGCTCCACCCCCCGCAGCACGGCGAGCACGCCAGTAACCAGCGTCAGCACCAACAGAATACGTCTGCTACGGGTGCGCGGCCTCGCCCCGACCCCCGCGTGCGCCCGGTTACTCTCGTTCTGACGCGTACCCACCGTGCCCGCTACTCCAGCGATCGAACCAGCTCGTCGATCTCCTCCGCCCGGGCCTTGGCTGACTCGAGCTCTTCCGGCGACAGCTCACCGGCGGCGCGCTCGCGCGAGGCCCGCGCCGCCGCCAAGCCGCGCTCCGTCGCCACGCTGAACAACGCGTACGCCTCGACGTAATCCCGCTCGACGCCGGCACCCTGCGCATACAGCGCGCCGAGATTGGCCATCGCCCCCGCGTGCCCGGCCATCACGGCAGACCGGTACCACCGCACCGCCTTCTCCAGGTTCCGTTGCACCCGCGTGCCCTGGTCATAAAGCAAGCCCAGGTTGAACATGCCGGTGGCGTTGCCCGCTTCGGCGGCCCGCTGCCACCAGACCATGGCCTCCTCGACATCCCGGTCGACGCCATCCCCCGTCTTGTACGCGACCCCGAGATTGACCATGGCTTCGCGGTTTCCCCCGTGCGCCGCCTTGCGATACCACCGCGACGCCGCGGCCGGATCTTCCTCGACGCCCCAGCCTTGGTCGTACATCAGCCCCAGCCGCAACATCGCATCCACATCACCTCCCTCCGCCGCCTGCGTGTACCACCGGACGGCCGCGGCCGGATCCTGCTCGACTCCCTCGCCCCGTTCGAACAACGCCGCGAGGTTGTACATGGCGGTGGTGTTCCCGGCGCGGGCGGCCGAGCGGTACCAGCGGGCCGCCTCGGCCGGATCCCGCTCGACGCCACGGCCTTCGAAGTACATGGTGCCGAGGTTGTTCATGCTGTCGCGGTGGTCGCGTTCGGCCGCCTTGCGGTACCAATGAGCGGCTTTGCCTGGATCGCGCACGGCCGCCGGTCCGTCGTCGTACATGCCGCCCAATGCGAACATGGCGTCCAGGTGGCCGGCCTCGGCCGCGTTGCGCCACCACGTGACGGCAGCGTGCGGGTCGCACTCGACGCCGCGACCCTCGGCGTACATCTCGCCGAGTTCGACCATAGCGCGGACATCGCCGGCCTCGGCCGCCTGTCGAAGCCGGTTCACTTCTTGTTGCCTGCAGCCACTCAGCACGCTCGCGGCTACAATTATCATGCCAATCACCAGTGACCTATTACATGCCACCATCCTCAAATGCTCCTGTCCGATGGGGCCTCCGGCATTTCGGCGACGCCATCATCACGCGTGCGGGGCCTCGACTTCGCCGCTCGCTCCCCATTATACGCTGCGAGCTCATTCCTAGCTGCCCCGCACAACTTCGTCTTCGCGACCTCCGCGGTGCAGGTTGCGTTAAGCAGCCCGCTAAACGAACTCAGTTGTGAGGCCGTCAGTATTTGGACGGCGGCGGCCGAGTGCGTCGGGCCCGAATCGGCGCGCTCCGCCGCCCCCACAAGCTGCGCGCTCACTTGACCGCAGCAATGCTATGAGGACGGCTGGGACCTTCCACTGGCGCCGTTTGCCCCTCACCAGTGTCACTCACAAAGCGGGTCCAAACCACGCATCCTTCGCGCTTCTGCTTCGGCAGAATCGGGTCCGAACAAGCCGTATACCTCGCGAGATAAGTTGGCTGACACGAAATTACTAGGTGCTTTGTTGCGCGAAGATAGCTCGTTAAACTTCCATCGGCAGTATCGGGGGCAGTGGTTCGAGCCAGCACCGGAACACCATTTCCAAGGGTTAGTCTTGTCCGTGTCTCGGCCGAGACAGAATACTTTTACGCCCTTCACCATTCTACCGCTGCATTGGCACTTAATAGCACACGTTGTGCCCCCGTGCGACATATTCACGCCGCGGCTTTCGGCTGGCGGTGGCGGAGTCGATTCTGCGTACTGGCGTAGCGCCTCCTCCGCAGCCTGACACGTGTCCAGATGCTGCCCGACTTGGATTATGATCTTTCCGGTATTGATGTAGCCCGTGGCCGCCTTCTTGATCGGCCCAGGGACGGGCATGCGCTTGATGCACTCGCCGGCTATGCCAACGGTCCCCTCCCAGTCTTCCGCAGGTGTGCGGGGACATCGCGTCGTTTCACAGGTATTGTAGCCTGGTCCGATGACGCAAGTGCCTAGCCAATCATAATGGTCCACCGGATCGTTGAAACAATAAAAGTACAGATTCACCCCGCCGGCCTCTTCGATCGGATCGCGGTTGAGCCAGCGGCCGAGCTCGGGCCAGTAGTACCGCTCGCCCCAGTACCCGAAGCCGGTCTCGGCATCGAACCACTTCGTGCTGAAGCGGAACGGGTTGGCGGCGGCGTAGCTGCCGGCCGACTGCGTCACCTTGCCGTAGGGGTCGTATTCGTACCGCGCGACCATGACCGTGCTCGCATTCCAACTCGTCGGCGTCAGGCCGATCAACTGCCCGACGTTGCCGTTCGCTTCGTAAGTGTACACGAAGTCGCCCACCGTGTCGGCCGGATCGCACGGGTCGTTCGGGTCACACACCGCCAGCAGCCCGCCAATGCCGCCGGCCGCCTCCATCAGTCCTCTTCCTTCGTTGGGACGCTCTCGTTGCCGCCCGCGTCGTGTTCTTGGACCGCCGTCCCACACTCCGGACATACGCCGCTCACGTTGCCAGTCAAGTCATAGCCGCAGCCTTGGCAGCGGTTCTGCGCCTGTCGTTCTATTGCGCGCACCCGCGTGAACCAGCGGGACATGCCCTGGACCAGCGCAACAGCCAAAAGGACGCCTCCGGCGGTGATCCAGATAGCAGCGTCAACGCGGCCATGCCACTTCACAGGTCCCTGAAGCAAGATCCATCCGAGTGCCAGGCACGGGGCGCTGGCTGCCCACCAGATCCACCAAGGAACCGAGCAAGAGTGGCCGTACCTCAGCCACTTGCGAAGCGGCATCTTCATGGGTTATAGGCCCTGACAACCTACGTGAACAGCCGCAATACTGATTGCCGGCTACCCGCCATCTCCTGCGTGTGCCGGCTGACTGTGACTTCTCTCGCCGTTCTCAGCAAGTCCGATTACTAGTGAGCTAAGATTTTCGTACTCCTCAGACGTGATCGGTGTCTCGTAAGGCCACCACACCTCCTCGTGCGCCTGAAGTATTATTCGCGACGGGTGGAGATCGACGTGGTAGTTGTCTCCGCGCAATAGAATGTAAGGTGCAAGATCCGTAAGAACAATTGACCATGAGCGGTCTTTCAGCCGCAGTGAATGAGCGTACTCGGCGACCTGGAGTTCGTCCAGCGCGCACACAAGCTGCGCACTCGACTGTTCACCATATACCACGAGCTGTCCATCACCCCGGACGAGAGCCGGATTGGGTGGTGGTGGCCACACTGCTTGTATTAGGACAAGTAGCCCAAGTGCCGCGAACACGGAAACGAGTGCCGCAACCAAGAGCCACTTGCGCCTAGTCATAATGGCGTCCTCGGCAATCGCGACGGGCACGCGGCATTATTCCACCACGGATATGGATGCCACGCATAGTAGAAATCCCAGTACTCTACCTCTCTTGGAGGAGCCACGTAGTCCCACGTGCCGCCAATCAGGGCACGGATGCCAGCAGGGCCATTAAAACCCCACAGGCGATCCCTAATGAAGCGAAAGTGGTCCTGTGACCATGACCGGCACGTGTTTCCTGGTATCCAGTAATTCGCTCGCCGATCCACCATTGCCCGAAGGTACCTCAGGATGTTCTTGTCTTGGTTGCATGTAGTCTGCAGAAGTGCCGGCACTGAGTGAACATCGCCGTCGTCCGCCTCAGGGGTTTCTTCACGTACTTCACCATCGTTCCACCACTCTACGTTGCTGTCGTAAAAGGTGAAACACGCCTTTCCAGTGGGCTGGCACTCGCTATCACGAGTCGTGACGCAGATCCGCATATGCCACCCCCCTAAGTGCTTTGTGTTCTCCAGCCAGACGTTCTCGCCGTGAGCATCAAGGCCAGAGATCGGTTCATTCCCCACATACCCATACAGGTTCACCCCGCCGGCCTCTTCGATGGGATCGCGGTTGAGCCAACGGCCGAGCTCGGGCCAGTAGTACCGCTCGCCCCAGTAGCCGAAGCCGGTCTCGTCATCGAACCATTTCGTGCTGAAGCGGAACGGGTTGGCGGCGGCGTAGCTGCCGGCCGACTGCGTCCCCTTCCCATACGGGTCGTACTCGTACCGCGCGACCATCACCGTCCCCGCGTCCCAACTCGTCGGCGTCCCGTCGATCAACTGTCCGACGTTGCCGTTGGCGTCGTAAGTGTACACGAACTCGCCCGCCGTGTCGGCCGGATCGCAGGGATCGTTCGGGTCACACACCGCCAGCAGCCCGCCGATGCCGCCGGCGGCCTCCATCAGTCCTCTTCCTTCATTGGAACGCTCTCGTTGCCGGCCGCGTCATGTTCTTGGACCGGCGTGCCGCACTCGGGGCACACGCCGCTCGTGTTGCCCGTGAGGTTGTAGTTGCAGCACCGACACTGGCCTGGCGGATGATGGCTTCTGCGCAACAGCAGGTACACTCCAGGCATAGCTACGATCCCGGCCGCCGCGCCGCAGACAACGAGCGTGGCCCAATTCCAGCAGTAGTGCGGTGGCCACGAACTTTGAATCCGATCTCGCGCCCAGTACACACCAAGGACACACAACACGGCGCACAATCCGAAGCTCCCCCAGACGGCAAATCTCACGGTCCTGAACACGTGCTGCTTCACCTTCTTTCATGAATGCCAGCTACCTGCGCCAGCTATTGGTGTCACGCGTCAGTTCAGCGCTGACACATCGACGCTACGTGGCCCACCGGCGCTAACCAGACGCGTTCTAATCGCGCAAGCAGCCTGCTTGATCTTCCAGGATGCCAACCCGAAAATCGTCGAAACCAGCCCCGCGGAGATCGCCGAGCGTGAAGGGTCCACAGTCCTCATAACCGCACCCGCCACTTAACGCCATGTTCAGTGCGTTGAACACCTCCCTAATGCACGCGCTGTCACCAGCGCACTCTCGCGCCCCCTGCACGAGGCAGTCAATCTCCTTCTGATAAGCTTCGCATTCATCCCAATCTCCCCCGCATCCCAAGCTGTTGCGTTTCTTGGATCGCTTCACTTCCCCCGGCTTAACGCTGGGGCAGAACACACACGACGAATTGTGCACTTGGTTTACGTGTGTTTCTTCGTGTGCCAGCGCACAGCGCCGCGCGATGCCCGAGCCTGGATCATCCCCGGGAAAGAGGTCATTGGCGATGCATGCGCAGGCGCAGCCGTCTGAACGACACAAGACACCACCGTTGTCGCCTCCGAGCGCTGCTTGACCCTCTGGCGACGTACATGTGTCCCAGCAGTCACTGCAGTCGGGATTCTGCTTCTTAGCCTTCGGGCAATTCCACGGGTGAAAAGGGTTCTCCCCGGGCAACCACGGCGGCGCCCAGTCGCCAATTAGCCCGCGGGCGTCGTATCGATCAACGGGATTGTTGTTGACATACCCATACAGATTCCACCCACCCGCCTCTTCGATCGGATCGCGGTTGAGCCAGCGGCCGAGCTCCGGCCAGTCGTACCGCTCGCCCCAGTAGCCGAAGCCGGTCTCGTCATCGAACCACTTCGTGCTGAAGCGGAACGGATTGGCGGCGGCGTAGCTGCCGGCCGACTGCGTCACCTTGCCGTAGGGGTCGTACTCGTACCGCGCGACCATCACCGTGCTCGCGTTCCAATTCGTCGGCGTCCGGTCGATCAACTGCCCGACATTGCCGTTGGCATCATAAGTGTACACGAAGTCGCCCGCCGTGTCGGCCGGATCGTTCATGTCGTTCGGGTCGCACACGGCCAGCAGCCCGCCAATGCCGCCGGCCGCCTCCATCGAGTTCAGCAGGCCGAGCTGCCCGGCGAGGTCCAGGCCCCAGACAAAGCGCCGCGTGGCGTCGGGGGCGTCGCCGGTGGCCAGGGCGTCGATCTCCGCCAGCAGCCGCCAGCCGGCCCACACGAACCGCCAGTCCTCGCTGGGGCTGGCGGGCCAGTCGCTGCCGTTGTGCACGAAGACCTGCTTGCGCACCCGGCGGTTCTGGTAGTCGTAGCTGAAGACGATCTTCTTGCTGCCGCTGCTCGGCGACAGGGGATAGGTGGCCGTCAGGCGGTTCTCGGCGTCGTATTCGAACAGAAGCGCGCCGCTGGTGTTCTGCGCGGCCGAATACCAGTCGATGTCGCGCCAATTGACCACGCCGTCGCCATTGAGATCGCCGTTCAGGCACGAACACGGATCGCACGGGTAATTCGGCGGGTCCGGCGGGCAGTTATTCTGCGCTGCGACGAAGCAGTCATTATCACGCCAGTCCACCCGGCCGTCGCAGTTCATGTCGCCGGCCAGCAGTTGCTCGACGAGGTTACCGTCGGCATCGTAGCTGAGTTTCAGCCCGCCGGCCGAGAGCGTGGCGGGTCTGACATGGTGGTACTGGTTGAGCTGGTTGGCGGCGTAGACTTTCTCCACGGCACCGGCACCCTGCGAGGTCTCGCGGTTGCCGACGGGGTCGTAACCGTAAGCGCGATCCTGCGAAGCGACGTGGTTCGTGTTCGGGTGCACGGCCTGGTGGTACTCCGCGTCAGTCAGCTCCCCACGGTCATTATAGCTGTACTGCCTGTAGTACGCATTCGAAAAAGCCGCGCCCTCGCGCTGCTTGTACTCGCGCTGGTCACGGGCGTTGTAGCCGTAGCTGTAGGTGGAAACGGTCTGCGGGTTGGTCCCGCTGCCGTCGTACCAGGTGTTGGTGACGGTCGCCACCAGGTCGCGGTTGTCCGCGTGGCCCCAAGTGGACTCGAAGCGCTTCGTCGTGCCGGTCTTGAACGTCAGGCTGGTGACCAGGTCCGCCTTGTGGCCGCCGGCGTCCAAATAGCCGTAAGTCGCCCCGCCGGTGGGCAGGCCGTCGCCGTGGACGGTGCTGATCCGGCCGTAGGCGTCGTAACCATAGACGGCGTAATAGGACTCGTCGGGGTCGCCGGTCGTGCCGACCTGCAGGCCCTTGAAGCGACCGTCCAACCCGTTGGGCTCGGTACCGTCCTCGTAGAGGCGGCCGATGATGGTCCCGACGAATAGGCTGGGGGACCCGGCTGCGTTCACGAATTCCTCGTCGTCCAGGACGAGCGTGCTGGCGTCGTAGGTGAGCGTCCGCTTGCCGGCGCCGTCAGTAATCCAGGTGCGGCGGCCCATGCGGTCATAGCCGTAGGCCACGTCCGGCGTGTCGTCGCTGTACGTGATGCTGATGAGTTCGCCGGTATACGGCCGGCCGCTGGTGCCGTCATTGTAGCCGTACGTGGTGGTCGTGCCGCGGGCCCAGGTGCGCTGGTAGATCTGGCCGACAGTCGTGTAGCTGTACTCCACATACTCATTATCGGCGTACGTCTTGGTTTCCAGCAGGCCGGTGGCGGCATCGTGGTCCCAGATGGTTGTATCGCCGTCGGTGTTGTACACGCCGGCAGGCCAAGTGCTGCCCGTGAAGCCGAGTGTTTCATCACGGAACGTCGTGAGCTTGTACCGCTGACCGAAATCGTCGTACTCGGTCAGCGTCGGATACGGTACGTCGCCCCAGACGTGGGTGATCTGGCCGCGAGCGTTGTAGGCGTAGTAGGTTTCCTTGTCCGTGCTGGCGCCGACATCCGGGATCGTAACCGATTGCAGCATGCCGGGGTTCGCGGCGCTGTCGCCGTAGTAGGCGTACTCCGTCCGATTGTCGTCACCGTCCTCGACCCAATCCACACGGCCCGCGGCATCGTAGTGCGTGGTGGTCGTGTTGTTGCGGCCATCGGTAACGTCCGTGCGGCGGCCGAGGCCGTCATAAGCGTAGGTGGTCTCGACGCCGGTTGACGAAGTGCTTTCGACCAGCCGCCCGCCGACGTAGATTCGCACGGCGTCGGTGGTCGAGTCCGGCGTGTCGACCGTCTCGGTGACGATCGGCTCGCTGGCGTGGAGTGTGGCGGTGGTCGTGGTCTCGTTTTCGTTCACGTCGATGGCCACTTCCTCGCGGATCGTGTTGCCGGTCAGCGCCGTCGCGACGCGGCGTCGATGCTCGCTGACGAGCACTTCGTTGCTGTTGTTCTCGTTGGGCAGTACCCAGGTCTTGCTGACGTGCCACCAGACGCTACTGAGCTGTTCGTATTGGCTCACCGTGTGGGTGACCCGGTCGTCACTGCTGTAGTCGATGGTGCCGTCGCCATCGGCGTCGGTCGCCACGTAGGTCGCGTTGCTCAGGTTGTCGTAGGCATACAAGGTATCGGCAGCGTCAGAACGCTCCACCCGCTTGAGCAGCCCGGCGTCGCTGCCGGTCGAGTCGTAGTGGTAGGTCGTCGTCAATATCGCGGAGTCGGTTGGAGCCCAGCCGGGCCGCTGCTCCTGGTAGACCCGACCCAGCATGTCGTAAGTAGACTTCGTATAACGGTCAGTCGTGCCGGGGGTGCCCGAGACGGCGTTGACCTGCGACACGAGCGTTGACCGCTGGCCACTGGCGGCGCTGTAGGTGTAATGCTGATCCACCACCGTCGGGCCGGTGACGCTCTTCACCTGGCCATCGAGGTAGTAGGCGGTGATGCGATGGCGCGGGTAGTTTGGTTCATCAGGAGCATCCTCCTCGGCCGGGACGCCTGTGCCGGGCGGATAGTCGTTGTAGACGATGAGCTGGCGGCCGTTTCCCCCATTGGGGTCCAGATACAGGTACATCGTTTCCAGATCGCCCGTGTCGTTGTCAGTCTCGACACTGACCAGCCGGCCGGCGGTGTCGTACTTCCGGATGGTCTTCTGGGTCAAGGCACCTTGGTCAGGCGGTGGTTGGCCCTCGTGCACCGTTACCCGAACCTCCAGCGGCGTGCTGTAATCGTAGCTGGTCGTAATTGCGGCCTGGTTGCCGTAGTTGGTTGTCGTGACCGGTCCTCGGACGATCGTAGTCGGCCGGCCTAAGGCGTCGCTGGCGTAGGTCGTCACGACACCGGTGCTGTCGGTGACTGCTTTCGTGCAGCAACTGGTGTAGTTGACGGTCTCGCTGGTGCCGTCGGCGTGATGCGTTTCGACCAAGCGATCTTGATCATCGTAGACGTAGCTGGTCCAGTCCACGCGAACCCAGGCCGTGCCGTTCCACACCCAGCTCTCGACCAGGCAGGGCTTGCCAGCCGGATCGACGATCGTGACTTCCCGCGTGGATTGGCCGGTGACCCTCTGGAAGCCGCCGTCGACGTAACCGTGCACCACCTCGCGATAGCGGTAGCCACTGCTCCCACTCCTGGTGTACGTAGGCGGCGTCCCGGCCGTGAAGCTGATCGAGTCGTCGTAGTTGGGATCTGTCACGCGGTCATCTGGATGTACGATCCAATCGACCCGGTCCTTGTTGACGGCGTCATCGACATAGTACGTCACCGTTTCGAGCGTGTTGGGGTCGTTGGAGTCGTCCAGATGGCGCTCGACCGTCGTGCTCTCCAGCAAGCCACTGAGCGTGTGCACGGTGTGCGTGTATTCGGCCTCGCGCACGACATTGCCGGCGACCCATTCTTTGACCCGCGCTAGGTGATAGTCGTCACCGTCATCGTAAGTCAGTTCCACGGAGCGGACGTCGCTGGCGCCCTTGGCCGGGACGGTCGACGGGAACGTCTTGTCCAGCCAGCCGCTGGTCTCGGTCATCACCAAGTCGCCCGCGCTGTCGTTCAGCGTGTACCACGTCCACGAGCCGTCCGGGCGCTGCTCGGTCCGCAGATAGACCCCATCGTCTTCATCGTCGACATAGGTCCAAATCGTCTGCAGGTTGGCACCGCTGGAATCGACGACCCTCTTGGTCGGCCGCCAGCCCCAGGTGAACTCGGTATACGCGGTGTCCTCGCTGTAGACGACGGTGGTGCCCTCTTTGCGAGTGTAAGAACGTACCTTGATCGCTCGACCCTCGTCATCTTCATCGTCGGGTGGATCCGGCGTCGTCCAGGAGATTTCCTCAGTCTGCAGCGTATTAGCGGAGGCGTCCTTCGTGACCAGCTTCCAACTGCTCGAGCCCTGATAGGTGTATTCGCGTTTCCCCCGCTGCACCAAGCCGGCGCCGTTGTCGACGTACTCGGTCACGTGCAGTTGCTGGCCGTTGCCGCCGCCGCCGACGTCCGCGATGACCCACTTGCGGAAGGGACCTTCTTCCGTGAAGTCCCAGCAGGGGCAGTACGGATCCCACATATCGGTGTACGCGTAATAGCGGATTTCATAGGTGTAGGTGCCAGTCTTGACGACGTCGGCGATCATGTCCGGCGTCTCGACCTGGAACTCGCCGTCCGTACCATACTCGTGGACGTCGACGTCGCGGGCCTCCACGTCGTAGTGCACGCTGACCGGCTGCGTCAATTCCCAGCGTGGGACGCTCTCGTCAATCCAGAGGGCCCCGGCAGACTCGCCGTCTGTCGTCGTACCGAGATCGAAGGACATCGACACACTGCCCAAAGCCACTGATCCGCCATAACGCCCGCTGCCGCCGCCACAACCTGCGCAGCCCCCTGCGGGCGACTTCACGTTGATTGTAAAGTGCATCTTGTGCGGCGGATCATCGTAGTAGGTCCCGTCGTCATCGACAGTCACTTGCACATGGTGTGTGCCGGCGGACTTGGGCGTCCACTCTGGCCAGTCGGTACCATCGAAGAATTCAGGGTTCCCACAAGGGTCGATGATCACGACCTCATCGATATTGCTGCCGTCGTTGATGCTCTCACCGCCTCCGTCGAGACATATGTCCGTATCCTCCGCACCGTCTTCCAGCCCCAGCCCTTGGCCGATAACGATCTCGCCCGGAACGATCACGGTCGGTTCGCCACCAGGGCCGTAGTCCGCCGCCCACGCGGCCGGTTGAACAGCCAGAAGCACCCCCACAACCCAAAAACCCAACTGCCGGCTCATGCGCTCATTTGTCATCGGTCTATGCTCCCAATACGGCTTGTGCCGCGCGTATGTACTGACCCTCTGCTCGCTGCTCGCTGCTCGCTGATCTTCGTCCAGTTCCCGGTTTAGGGCAGGCGATGCCGCTCATAAATGCCCAGCAGGCGAGCGGCCGCAGCCGCCGTGCGCGTCTCAGGCTGCAATGTCATGGCAGCCTCCAACGCGGCAATCGCACCATCCGTGTCGTGCAACCGCTTGAGAACGCGGGCCTGCTCGACCAAAGCGCTGGCGCGCACGTCCGCAGGGTACTGCTCGTTCTCCGTGACGGACGACAACGCCGCCTCCGCGGCTTCGTAGTCACCGGCGTAAACGTAGGTCATGGCGCTGACCAGCCTCACCTCGGATTCAAACAACGGCGTTTGTTCGCGTGCCAGGATGGACTGCCATACCGCCCGCGCTTCAGCGTATTCGCCACTGTTGCTGTGGAGTCGGCCCATCAAGTACTGCGCATCATTCAGCAGCTGCAGCTCTTCGCGGTCGCTGGCCCACGTCGCCACAGCATTGGCCAGCGTCCAGGCACGATCCGGGTCGGTCGCGAACAAGGCCCCCGCCTGATCCAGCGTCGCGCGCTGGGTCTCCCAAGCGTCCGGTGCGACTTGCCGCATTGTCTCGACCAGAGCCAGCGTTTTCGCCTGACATTCTTCGCGCGGCGTGACGCCCGCGGACCTTCGCTCGGCCCAGTAATTGATCGCGTCCAGCAGGGCACCCGGGCACGCATCCGATTGTGGGTACTGCTCCAGGATCTGCTGGAGGTTGTTCGCGATTGCCGAGGAGCGGTCCACGTCGCTCTCGACGATGACGCCCGGCTCGGGCTCACGGGCGGCGAGTTCCTCATGGATGTAAGCTCGCCCCACGCACTGAGCTGCATTCGGGGCGTAAACCGAATCAGGCCAAGTGCTGATGATGTCCGTGAACGTCGCCACGGCTTCCGCGAACTCGCGGGCCTGGACCCGAATATGGCCAACCCGGATCTGGCCGCGCGCCACCGTCATGTCCTCCGGATACTGCTCCTGCAGTGCCTGGTAATGTGCCAGAGCACTTGCCGGCTCCTGCATCTGTTCGCAGGTCACCCCCGCCCAGAACAGGCCGAGTGGAGCCTCGCTGCTCTCCGGCCAGGTGACCGGGACAACCAGGAATGCAGTGAGCGCGTCATCGAACGCCTGCGATCCCCGATGGATCTGGCCGATCTGTAGCTGCCCCTGTGGGGCCAGGTCGGTATCAGGGTAGTCCTGCACCAGCGTCTGCAGCGCGGCCAGTGCCGCGGGCAGGTCCCCGATCTGCTCATAGAGCCCGGCAACCTCCAGTAGGCTGACCGTGGTTCGGTTGCTCCCCGGGAAATCCAGCAGGAGCGCCTCATAGGCGAGAACCGCACCACCAACGTTCCCCGTCTCCCGCCGCAGAAACGCGCCGTAGTACTGGGCGTCATCCACCACCACCGTGGGGTCGGCCAGTGCGCCTTCCGGCATCACGAAGTCGGCGGCCCCGTACGTTGCGACGATTTCATCCATCAGCGGAATCGCCGGCGCGTAGTTCTGCTCCCCGTAATACGTCATCGCGTACTCAAACTCCACGCGATGCCGCAGTTGTGTGAGGACCGGGTTGGCGATGAGGAAATCCTCGGCCAGCGCACGCGCCCCCGCGTAGTCCGCCAAATCTTCCCACAGGTGTCGAATCTGTTGGACGATCGCGTTCGGGTCGTTCGGATCACCCGGACCGTTCGGGTCGTCGCGGCCCTGCGGCTGAGCTTTGACCAGCACAGCGATACCGATAGCCACCAGGACTGTAGTGCTGACCAGGACCCATACCAGGGCTCGCCCGTACGCCAAGAATCTCCGTGCCATCATTCGCTCCTCGCGTTAGCGACGCTTCAGCCCGACCAACAACGACGGCCGCATCTGCGGTCTGTGTCACGCTCAGGTCGAACGAGACGTCCACGTTTCATCGAAGCAAGCAACGCTTCTCTCAGTCTCGCGGCACCATGCCGCAGCCCCGGCCTCCCGCGACAAGCTCGGCAGCCATGACATCTGCGGCGATAAACGGATCGATCCACTACGCAGATCGCAAAACGACCTCCCGCGCCCTCGCGCGAAAGCGACCTTTTTCCGAGAATTCCGCGCACCCGAACTGACTGCCGGGCCGTCACACCGGCCGCACTCGGTACCGATGCATGCAACCGACTCTGATGCCCGGTGTTACGGCGACACATACTTCTCGTGCGGCAATCTGCCAGCGCGCAGTTACACTCGTGGGCGACATGCTGCGCGCAGGGACTACCCTCGTTGGTTAAGCGCGGAGGTTAGACGGCGAGCTAGAAGCAGGCTGGACAGCCCTTTCCCCCTGTCCGGCGGCACCTCATGGCGTGGCCGCGATGCCCCACGTTTATTCCGATCAACGGACTCGGGAAGTATAACGTCCGCTAACACGAATGCAAGGCACTCCCGTCGACTTTCCGGTACAACCTGTAGAATTCCCCCGAGCACGCCTGTCCACGTCGCGCACTCTCACCCCTGTCGCCCCCATAAGCGCCCCCGCCTCATGATACGGTAATTGGACTGCACCGCAGGCGTGAAACGGTACATTCAGCACGAGCGTGGTGGCAGCTTGGCGGGCACCGGTAACGCAGAGGGCTCCGGTCGTAAATCGCGGGGGCGGACAACAGATCAGGCCGCCAGTATCTCCCGAGCCCAACCGAGGGCACTGCTCGCCCCAGCAGACGTACCTTCCGGAAGTCGGCCACGGCGGTCGACGACGCTCAGCCACGGGGTAGAATGGCCCGCAATGACAGGAGCACTCGACGATGAACACAGATGAAGCTGGACCGCCGCGCGTCGCGCCCGCAATCCCCACTTGCCCAGCCTGCGGCGAAATGGCCCGTGGAACGCTCGAAGTGGTGCACGGAGTCGCGTTGGTCCAACTCGACGCCGAGACCGGCCAGATCACCTACGCCGGCGAAACTGGCATGTGCTGGGATAGCCAGACACTCGTCTTGCGTGACGATAAGCCGGTGTGGGTCTGTGGGTGCGGCCATGAATGGACGCGTGATATCAGGCCTGCGTAATCTCAGCCTCTCGGTCCGCTTCACCTGACGTATTTCGCCCGTCTGCGTCGTCCAGCTCAGCCCCGTCGTACTCCGCGTAATCGTACACCACCTGCCCGTTCTCCATCACGTAGAACGCGTCGTACGCCGCCAGGTCCCGCACGATGGTCGCTTCGGCCGGGCCGCGTTTCTCGCGAGGAAGCTCAAGCACACGCCGCATATCCTGGACGATGCCGTCCTTCTCGTCGCGACCGTGGGTGCTGCACTCGATCAGCAGCAAACGCAGTATCCCGTCCACCAGCGACCAGCGGCATTGTCCCACAGTCCGTGCCAGCAACGCCCGCAATTGCGCCAACAGTTCTCCGCCAAACCGCCGGGCCGAGCGCGTATAACCCCAGCCACATTGCGCACAGCGCAGCCACTCGTCATTCGTATGCGCACACAGCTGCAACACCGCCGCGCCCGTGCCACAGTTCGGACAATCCACTTCCAGTTCCGTTATCGTCATTTGGATCTCCAGTACATCTCGCGCTTCACGCGCGCATCCTCTCAGTATAGAAAGTGTCCGCTGAATGAACCGCGTCTTCGCGCGGGATAGTCGATGTGTGATGCTGGGGGGCATGAGCAAGCGAATGGAATCGGCCGCGGCGGCGCGGTGGGGTGAGATCGTGCGGGGCCATGTTGCGAGTGGGTTGTCCGTGGCGGCGTACTGCCGGCGGGCGCGTGTGCCGCAATCCTCCTTCTACGCCTGGCGGCGGAAGCTGAAGGCTGCCGCGACACCTGCTGAAGGTGGAGCGCAGGCGACATTCGCCGAGGTGCGGGTGGTTGCGCCGTCAGGTGCGCCGCGTAGCGCAGGCCACATGTCGACGTCGGACGGTGCTCTCGAAGTGCGTCTGCCGCGCGGGTGCGGCATCGTCGTGCGTCCCGGATTCGACCGGCAGACGTTGCTGGACCTGATGGCGTCGCTGGAGGCGGGCGTGTGATCCACCTGCCGTCGCTGGCGCAATTGGATGGCGCGGCGCAGACGCGGATCTGGCTGTGTACCGGGCCGACGGACATGCGGCGGGGCTTTGACCGCCTGGCCGAGCAGGCGCAGCAGGTCACGCGGCAGCATCCGCAGTCGGGCCACCTGTTCGTGTTCCGCTCGCGCCGCGGCGATCGACTGAAGGCCTTGTACTGGGACAAGGATGGCTACGTGCTGTGGTACAAAAGGCTCGAGGTGGGCACGTTCAAGCTGCCGAAGCTGGCGGCCGCGCAGGTGTCGGTGGAGCTGAAGGCCAGCGAGTTGGCGATGCTGCTCGATGGCATCGACCTGGGCAGCATCAAACGCGTGAAGCGTTACCAGCATGGCTGAGGCGGGATCAACGCCGGGTTATCCACAATCGCAGATAAAGTTGCCGATCGCGGATTGCGCAGGCATACTTCAAATGTCATGGATGACACGTCGCCGCTGACCTCCCTGCCTGACGATGTGAATGAGCTGAAGCGCTTGCTCGTCGCGCGCGAGCAGGTCATCAGCGAACACCAAAGGACCATACAACAGCAGTCTACAGCGCTGGCCCGGCAGACGACCACGATCCAGGAACAGACGCAGACGATCGCCCAGGTCACGGAGCAGCGCGACGCGTACCACGTCGAGAAGCTGCGGCTGGAGGTGCGGTTGGCCAAGGCACTCAAGCAGGCCTACGGTCCGCGGGCCGATCGGCTCAGTGATCCCGGCCAGTTGCTGCTGGACTTCGGCGGGTTGCTCGACGGGCGGCCGATTGACGCCGCCGACGTGCCGGGCGCGGAAGATGATGATCAATCCCAACCACGCCGCGCTTCGCGCCGGCTGCGGACGCGTGGTCGCCGTGATCTCAGTCAGCTGGATCATCTGCCGCAGATCGAACACGTCTACGAGTTGACCGACGAGCTGTGCCAGTGCCCGACTTGTCAGCAGCAGCGCGAGAAGATCGGCCAGGCGATCAGCTACACGATCGAATACCTGCCGGGCTCGTTCGTGCGGGTCAAGCACATCCAGCACAAGTACGCCTGCCGTCATTGCGAGCAGGACGGGCACAACCCGAAGATCGAACTGGCCGCGAAGACCAACGGCTCGCCGATCGACAAGGGCCTGCCGGGGCCGGGGCTGCTGGCGTACGTGGTGACGGCGAAGTTCAGTGACTATCTGCCGCTGCACCGGCTGCAGCACATCTTCGCGCGGCAGGGCTTCGAGCTGGATCGTTCGACGATGTGCCTGTGGCTGCATGACGTGGCCCGGCTGGTGCGGCCGGTCTATGACCGCATGGTGCAGCGCGTGAAGCAGTCAGACGTGCTGGCGACGGACGACACGGTGTTGCCGCTGCTTCAGCCCGGCAAGGCCAAACAGGCGCGGATGTGGATCTACCGCGGCGACGACTCCCACCCGTACAACGTGTTCGCCTTCACCGAAAGCCGCAAGCGCGACGGGCCGGCGGCGTTCCTGAAGAACTTCCGCGGCACGTTGCTGGCGGATGCGTACGGCGGGTATGACGGAATCGTGCTGGAGCAGGACCTGCCGCGGGCGGGCTGCTGGGCCCATGCGCGCCGCAAGTTCGTGGACAACGAGAAGGCCGCGCCCCAGGTTGCCCGCACGATCCTGAAGCTGATCAAAGACCTGTTCGACCTGGAGAAGCGGCTCGGGGGCCTGGACGCCGACGAGCGGTTGCGCCGCCGACAAGCCGAAGCCGTTCCGCTGCTCGATACACTGCACGTGTTGCTGGTTGAACAGAAGGCCAAGCTGCTGCCCAAGCATCCGCTGGCGGAGGCCATTGGCTACACGCTGAATCAGTGGTCGGCGCTGACCCTGTTCACCACCGACCCGGCGGTGCCGCTCCACAACAACCTCGCCGAGCAGCAGATGAAGCGGATCGCGCTGCTGCGGAAGAATGCCCTGTTCGCCGGCTCGGTCCGGGGCGGCGAGACGGCGGCCATCCTCAGCAGCCTGACCAGCACCTGCCGCCGACACGAGATCAACCCGCAGGCCTACCTGACGCAACTCCTGGCCAACCTGCCCGACACGCCGATCAGCCGCGTCGACGACTGGCTGCCTGATCGCTGGAAGACAACCTCGTCCACCCCGCCCGTACCGTCATCCCCCGCGCAACCCTAACCGCCCGGCCCACCGCCGACAGCCAGGGTGCTGTTCATTCAACGCTCACTATAGAAATGCGTTTTACGCAGCGCAAGTTTCACTGGGTTTCGTTGTTCCTGAAGACTCCGCATGCATGGAGAACACCCCAATGTCCCACTTCGTCGCATGTCAAACCGAATTCCGTGATCCGCAGGCCCTGATCGAGGCCCTCACCAGCTGCGGCTTCGAACCGTCGCAGATCGAAGTGCACGCCGAAGCCGTGCCGCTGTACGGTTATCAGGGTGACCAGCGGCCGCAGCAGGCCCATCTCGTCATCCGCCGGCAGCACGTCGGCCAGGCCGCCAACGATGTCGGCTGGGAAAAACAGGCCGATGGCACCTACCGGGCCTGGATCAGCGAATACGACGGCCGCCATCGCTTCAACGCTGGAATGCAAAACCGCATCAAGCAGGAATACGCCTACGCGGTCATTCGCCGCCAGCAGCAAGCCCGCGGCCGAACTGTAACGCGTTACACCTTGGCGAATGGCGAAATCGAGGTGACGGTGGCGGGGTATCGGTGAAGCAGGCTGACGCGATGCTAGAGTTTAGCGTGCGTCTGCGATAGCCGGCACCAATTAGCACTGGCCGGTTCTCAGTTCCCTATTGCGATACACGTTGGTGACGTCGATTTCGAATAGCAGGTCGAGCGGCACCTCACGCGTCTCCAGCGTCCCATCCGGAAGCGAGACTTCGGCGCACGCCCAGGTCCCCAGCTTCCGACTGGTTCTTACGCCCCGTGGCAGCGTCCGGGGCCGCCCTGCTGTCGCGACTGCCAGGCGAGTTCGCCGCGTAGCGTCGATGATTCTCCGCTGCACAGAGTCCACGTAGGTTGACCTGGCACAACACACGATCCGGGCTGGTAGGAACTCCACGGGAGAACCTTTACCGCCTGGATCATATCGGAACTTGTCTCCGCCCCATTTGATTACTGAATCGTTCTTACCAGCCTTGCCCATGTAATACGCTTGCCTAAACTGATCAACATCGTAGAAGAAACCCACGTTCGGATGGCTTGACGTGGCAAGATGACAGTGGAGGCCCGGAAGCGCCAGTTGTGCCTGCAAATGAAGTTCCTTGCATACTTGTTTCCGGCTGAGGAACCGAAAATGGTGCCTGTTACTGCCGCAGTAGTGGCCATGCCTGCCTGACGCGTAGGTAAAGCCGCGCGGCCCCGTCATGATCGTCCCGTATGTTCCCAGCACCAAATCGAAAGCCCAACGGCCGTGATCTTGCCGGAGCTTACGCCCAGCCACTTCGCACTCCTTTATCCATTAGACGGTGAAACTCAGCACCCGCGCACCTGCAAAGCCGGTTGTGGGAAAACAGAAAGCGTCCCGCGCATTTGGCCACCCAGTTTGAACGAGCGCCCCAGTTTCCCTGCCGGGCCGATCAAATCGAGCCATCGAAGCCCTAGCCTGTGTCGGTCACCTGGGAGACACAACCCCTGAGCTTCTGCGACAAGGGCAGGATCATCCGAACCAATGAGATAGCGACCCCATCGTCGCGCCCCATGTAAGGGATCAATGCAAGCCCCATCAGCCCCAGAAAACGATCATCACGCGATCACCTAGGCACCTGTACCGTATCTGATCATAAATCGATCATTTACCTTTTCAAGTCCCACGCCAAGCAAAATCGCCACCGAGGCCCTCCTGTCCCTGTCACAACTGTCACCAGTGTCACCGGTGTCACCAGCGATTCTGCTAAACTACTTCGCGGAAGAGAGATAGATTCCCTGCTCTCCTCTGGTCGCGAGCCCTACGGGACTTTTTGAAAGGAACTGGTGACACTGGTGACAAATCACCTAAATCCCTGCGATATAGGGCTTTACCTGTCACCAGCTCCCCGCGCGAACCGGTGACAGAACTGGTGACACTGGTGACAGTACTTGCTCCAGCCTCCGCGATCACCAACAGCCCCACAGCCTCCGCGATCATCAACAGCCTCACAGCCTCGCTGATCAATAACTATCATCTTCCGCCGCGACCAGGAAGCGAATCCAGGCTCCTATTGATCATTATGTATCAT
Organism: uncultured Planctomycetales bacterium; assembly: GCA_964448675.1. Classification (GTDB taxonomy): domain Bacteria; phylum Planctomycetota; class Phycisphaerae; order UBA1845; family Fen-1342; genus CAYUZU01. The sequence continues at coordinate 11,122 of CAYUZU010000039.1, read as the reverse complement.
CTTGCACCGCGACCACGGGAAGACCTCCTGTCATTATGGATCATCTCGAATTCTGCCCAGGCCGCGATCAAGCACGAAACCGCCGCAATTGATTGTCTTTAATCATCTGCTGGCCCACATCGTTGAGCTGCAGCCCGTCATACACCCAGTTCCGCGCATTCCCGACCCGGACTTGGCGACGCACAATGCCCGGCACCTGGCCCCGCAAGTCGTTCCCCAGCTTCTCGCGACTGCCGGCATGATGGCCGCTGTCACGGCACCACCCTTGCCACGCTTGCCACAACGCCTTGCCGGCGACCTGGTAGCTGGGGTCGAAATCACAGCAATCCTCCAGAAACGCCTTGATCGGGCTCAATGTCTGCTCGGCTTCGGCCAGCACCGCCTGCGATGAGGACGGCACGACGAAGTCCCCGCAGTCCCGCAAGTTCACCCAGCCTTCCTGGGCCCAGTTCGGGACGCCCGACAGCTCCTCCTGAATAGCTGTCGCCGCGCGCCAATCGAAGCTGGCGCGTGGTTTTTTGTGGGCGGCCACGCAGACGCTGGAAACCGGGTTTACAGCGCTGCAGTGCCCGCGGACAATCCGCGGGTATGAACGACCTTTCGCGATACCGCTGGGGCAACGGCAGGTTGGTTTGGATTGTCGCGGTCGCGGCGGTTGCGTTGCTGCACCCTCCGGCTTTGGCCGCAATACCGGATGACGCCGAACCAGGCCCGACGGACGGCGAAGGTCAACAGCCGCTCGGCACACTCTCCGAGCAACGCAGGCGGTTTCAGGACCAGACACTGACGACGTCCCAGCCGATGGGATTCATCTTCAATCCCGAGGCGCCGCCGCGGATCATCTGGCGGGATGCCGACCTTGTCCGCCAGCTGGGCGGCACGACAGACCTCGAAATACGCTGGTTCGACGTCGAGTTGAACGAAGTACCCGTGCCAAACGAGCCGGGCCGTTGGGGGGCGTATCTGGAGGGGACTGCTCCCAACGGTACGCCGGTCCGCCGGGCTCTGACCCTCTTTTGCCGCCCGCCCGGTTTCTTGATCATCTTTCCCGCGGAAGAGCCCCTGCCGCTGCCACAGGTGCCGCCTCCCATCGACCCCAAGGTCTGGCAGGAGCACGCCGACGAGATCCAGCAGATCAGCCAAGAGCGCTTCCGCAACGCCCTCAACGACGATGAGGCCGGTGCGATCCTGCTGGCCGGGCTGTCAGAGATGAAGCCGCTGGGGCACGGGCCGCTGAGCACCGAATCGGCGCGGGTCCGCGACGACGATTATCACTTGGCATTAAAGCTCAAGATTCTCGGCCGAACCGACGAAGTCCGCCCGCTCCGCTCACCGCGCGAACAAACGCCACCCGCCCTGGTCCTGCGCCCCGGCACCCCCGCTGAGGCCGGCGTCCGTCCCGACACGAAGGAGAAGCTCGACGCGATCTGCGCGAGCTGGGCGGAAGACACCGGCATTCCGTTCGTTACGCTCGTCGCCCGGCGGGGGGTGGTCGTCACGCACGTGGCCAGCGGCACCGACGAAACAGGGGAACCGGTCGGCCGGGATTGCCGGTGTCCGGTGTTCTCGATCACGAAGACCGTCACGGCGCTTTTGTTCAGCCAGTTTCTGGACCAAGGCCTCGTCAAACTCGATGACAAGATCGCAACCGTCTTCCCGGACTTTCCCGAAGACAGCCCGCACGTGCCCACCTTCCGTCAGTGCCTGACGTTCACCAGTGGGCTGACCGGGCACGGGAGCTGGGGCGGCGTCCGGAATGCGTATCTCGACAACGTCGTGCTCAACGGCATCGACGTCAACGAGCCCGGCAACAAGTACGTTTATAGCGGCATGGGCTACGACCTGACCGCCGAAGCGATGGAGCTGATCACCGGCAAAAGCGCCGTGCGGCTTTATCACGATCATCTGTTCAAGCCGCTGGGCCTCGGTGATGTTCCGATCAGCGAGGCCAGCTCTGGCGCGAAGATGACCGCCTACGAGCTCGGCGTGCTGGCCCAATGGATCGCGAACCGGGGCAGCTACGGAGATCAGCAGTTCATCAGGCCGGGGACCTTCGACAAGCTGCTGCCCAAGCCGCTGAAGCAATGGGATCCGAACATTGAAGAGGTCGAAGGGATCGGGCTGCACTGGAAGAACGATCGGCGGCCCGGAGCGAACCCGCTCTCGAACGAGCCCGCCGACCTGATCTTCAGCGACCGCACCGTCGGGTACGGCTCGCTAAGCATGTGCCTGCTGCGGGTGGACCTGGAACGCGACCTCATCGTCGTGCAGGTCCGCAAAGAAGGCGGGCCCCGCCACGGCGAGTGGTCACGCAAGTTCCTCGCCGCGGTGCGCGACGGACTGATCCTCGATGAAGAGGCGATGCCGGCAGCCGGGCAAAGCGGTGCCGAGCGCGCCGGCGAGTAGCGCGTGATTCGCCAGCTTTGGGACATCGGCCCGAGTTCCCGGGGCGTATCGAGCTTGACCCGCCAGCAGCAATCCGGGCTGTTTGGACGGTCAAACGGGATCGCCCAGCCGATGCTGCCGGGTGAGCCCTGCTTCCAATTCAGCAGTCGGGCAATTCTGTTCCCCCGCACCGTACGAATGCCGCTTGCTTTGATCAGTTCCTTGCTGATCCCGCTGGCCGCCAGCTCCCGCTGGTGACGCCGGGCCAGCCTCGTGCCCTGCAGACACCGCGCCAGCTTGCGCGATATCGGCACGTTCACCGAATAGACGTCAACGACACATGCGTCCTCGCCTGCAATCCTACGAACCATGAACGAACCTCCGCTTTTTCCGCGCAAACCGCTATTGGTTTCCCCTGCAGCTGGCGTCGTCGAGGCGGAAAATCCCGGGTTTGCACAAGCGGGTATGCCCTCGGCCGATACAGGCCTTTGCCAGGATTATATACACCCCAGTCAAGTCCACCCACCACGGCGATTCACATGACCGCATGAACCCGCACTCAAGGAGACTCCGCTATGCCCCGCACCAAGCACATCAAGATCACGATCCGCGCCGACGGCACGTGCACCGTCGACGCCATCAACTTCACCGGCCCCGCCTGTCAGGTCGCCACGACGGAGATCACCCAATCGCTGGGTGGGCGAATTGAACACTCACACGCCAAGCCCGAGATGCGGCTGCGCGAAACCCCCGGCCAGGCCGAGCCGGAGCCATCGCGATGAAGCTGCGGATCACCCCCGATGGCTCGATACGCGGCCTGTGGTCCGACGAGATCGACTGGCAGACGATGGGCCCGATCGCCGTCGAACGAGCGTCGCATGTCGAGTTCTGCTCGCGGCGACAATGCTGGACTGTCCAAATTGGACAGCCCCGGGCCTTCTGGCGGCGGATGCTGCAGCGGTTGCTGGGCCGGCCATTCGGCGAAATCGTCTTTGCGGCCCCTACCCGCAGCGCGGCCCTGGCCTGGGAGGAAGACCACTTCGGGCCGGGCGGGACGTATTGGCGCGGGCGATCATCTCGGAAAGCCGATCGGGTCTGACGTGCCCGGCCATCCCGACGGAGGAACCTCACCGTCCTCAGCATGCCGGCGAACAACCCGTAACATGTTACAGGTCGGAAACGAGACCGGCCCACGCCTGGAAAAGACCCTCACACGCGTTTCCCGCGCCGCTGCGCACCGCAGTTTACGCCGCGCGACGTCAGGTACCGGCCCCGCTTAATGCGTTAAACCTGGGCGCGCTGTCGGGTTTCCTCGCCAGCCACGGTGCGAAACAGCGGAAGCTCACGTCGCAACGCCGATCGCCATCGACTCGGCTCCATGCCCCACTATCCGGAGGCTTCCCCCATGACCCCACGCTCCATGGACCCGCTCTATCACGCCACGGCCGAGGATTTCGCCTTCGGCGTCGGCCTGCTCGCTCTACCCGATGTCGAACCGGCCCCGCTCATCCAGCTGCACTACCCCGGCTGGTCCCGCGCGCAGCTCGTGCTCGTATGCCAGGTCCTGCGGCGCGGCCTGAGTCTGATCATCAGCGAACCCGCCCACAATCACTGCGACCTGCATCTCAGTAGCGTCGAACGAGCTGCCCTGAAGGCCCGGTGCGGTGACCACACGTCCGTTCTGCGCGCCCCGGCGTGGGATGCCCATCTACCCGGCATCGACAGCGACGTGATCCGGCAGTTCCAGGTCAACCGCGAACCGATTGGCGGCTATCTCCTGCTGCTGCAAACGCCGGCCGTCGAGTGCCTTCTCGCCATCAACGATCCCACCGGTGCCGTGATGCTGGGGTCGATTCGGCCGCGGTCGTTTGCGGTGCCCACTGATTAGGCTTGGCACCCGCTTGAATCGCCGGACCGAGATCGTTCAGCCCTGCTACCGCGGCTAAGTTGCGGACGCGCACTATTAACGCCAACGACGAGCAATCAGGCCCGCCACCAGCAACAGCACGCCCGTCGGCTCCGGGATCAGCTCCACATTGTCCATGTATGACCAGGATGTCTCCTCGAAACCGAGCTTCAGATAATCGAAAGCTGGCTCAACGTCGAGGTCAATCGCCGGCGCAAATGCATGCTCGAACAACAGTGCCTCGTCCGCTGCGTCCCGGATCTCCACCCGAACCTGCTGGGTCGAGCCCTCATAGCGCATCCGCACATGCCACCAGGTCTCCAGCGGATCTGCATCGAAATAGACCATTTGCCGCACGAAGCTCGGATGATCCTGGTCGAACTCGTCAATGCGCAGCAGCGTCGCGGTATCACCCGGCTCGCGTCGCACATCCAGGTTGAGGCTGTAATTCGGGTTGCCGACGTGCTCGTCCCCACGCATCAGGAATACGGCCGGGCTGAAGTCGTTGTTAAGGGTCAGAACTTCCAGGGACACATCGAACGACGTCCAGGGCATCGTCGCCGGCGTCTGGAGCACATGGTGGCCGGTCTCGGTGCCGTACCCGCCGAGCACGAGGTTCTCTGGACGCACCGGGTCACTCACCACCTCGGCCGCACCCTGAGCGTATGCAACGGTCCATGGCGGGTCTGCCGTGTAATTGCCATCCTCGAAATCGTCGAAGACTTCAGCGTGAACGGAGCCGACGGCGATGATTCCACCGATGAGAACTGCTGCCACGAACAACCGCATGATCTCCCTCCTGTCTGACTAAGCGATCTGATCCGGGCTTGCACGGGGCTGACGATTCCCGCCCGGATAATGCACCCGCCTGTCGCGGACATGCTACGCTCGCCGACGACCACCCGCAACAGAGATTCGCCAAGAGTACCAGTCTGAGACGACTGACGCCCCTACGCACTACGGGTTTTCCCTTAGGTGCTATCCCCAGTCGACCTGGTTAGCGCAGTACTTATCCCGGTGAATCCCCGCAAACCACACTCTCTCACACAAGGAGACTCCCCATGCTCAAACTCAACGCCGGGTTCAGCCGCAAGGTCGGCGAGCCCAACTACGGCAGTCGTGGTGCCTCGGTCAATGTCGAACTCGAGGTCGAGAGCCAGCTCATCAGCGATCCCGAAGGCCTCAGCCGCCGGATTCGGGGGCTGTTCGAACTGGCCCGGCAGGCGGTCGACGACGAATTGGCCGCCAGCAGCATCCCCACCGGCGACGATCCCAACCGTCGAGCGTCGCACCGCTTCGACAACAACGGCCGCCACACACCGCCTCATGCGCACGACGACCGCCCGCACGCCTACGGTCGCCAGGGCAATGATCGCGCCAACCAGCCGTCAAACCCGTCGTCCAATCCGCGTTACGCGACGAAGTCCCAGATTCGCGCGATCCAGGCCATCTGTGACCGCCAGGGCAGCAACGCGCTGCAGCGGGCCCACGAGCGATTCGGCGTCCACGCCCTCAACGAACTCACCCTGCGCGCGGCCAGCCAGCTCATCGACGAACTCAAGGCCGCGCCCGCCCATCCCGGAGGAAAACAGTGACCCGCCACGCTACACCCACCACCTCCGCCCGCCGTCCGTCCCGTCCGTCACCACGACCAACCCGTCCGCCGCCAACCTCGCAGACGTCGCCCACACAACGCGATTACGTCTCGTACACCGCCCTGAGCACGTTCCAGCAGTGCCCGCTCAAGTACCACTTCCAGTACGTCGCCCGGGTGCCGCCGGCGTTCAAGGCCAGCAGCCTGGTCTTTGGCGGAGCGATTCACAGTGCCCTGGAGCACCACTGGCAGGCGGTCTTTGCGGGGACCGCGCCACCGTCGCTCGACGAGCTGCTCCATGCGTATGACACCAGCTGGCAGCAGGAGGCCACACTTCCGGTCCGCTTCGGCAAAGATGAATCGCCCGAGACGCTGCGCAACCAGGCCCAACGCATGCTCGAAGCCTACCGCGACAGCCCGCTGTCCAAATTGGACACCGAGCTGCTGGCCGTCGAAGAGGAATTCCGCGGGCCGTTGCTGTCTTCCGGACCGGCGTTCCTGGGCCGGGTCGACCTGCTGACCCGAAATCGTAACGCGTTACACATCACCGATTTCAAGACCAGCCGCAGCACCTGGAACGCCGCCAAACTCCAGGAAGCCCTGCCCCAGATGCTGCTGTACGCCGCGTTGTTGCAACCCCTGGCCCGGTCGCTCGATCTGGCCGACATCCGCCTGCAGTGGATCGTGCTCACCAAGACCAAGGCCCCCAGCGTCGAACTCCACAGCCACAGCCCCACCGACCAGGAGGTCCAACGCAGCCAACGCACTGCCCAACGCGTCTGGCAGGCGATCGCGGCCGGCACCTGTTATCCGTCGCCCTCGTCGCTGAAATGTGCCACCTGCCCGTATCAGCAGCCCTGTCAGCAGTGGGAGGGTTAGCCATTCGCAAGCACGACCACAAGCCACGCCGCAGCCCCAACGATGCCTTCGATCTCTGGCTGGACCTGCTCGATGTGAGCGTGTTTCAGCCGGTCGAGCAGCTCCTGCACAGCCTCGGCCAGCGGCACGACCAGCTCACCGAAAAGCAGAAACGCCGGCGTCGCGCCCGCCGTTCCCGCGGGAATCGTTGCCGGCACGCTGCACGCAAGGCCCGGCATGACCGGCGATAGCAAGTTCGGCCTCGTCATGATCGTGCTTCTCGCGATTCCCATCGTGTGGGTCGCAGACCCGTGCGGAGCGGTCGCCATGGGCCTCGGGCTGCTGCTGACGCTCTATTGGATGGCCGACCGAGGCCGAATCAAGTAAGCCCTCGTCTCCGCGGCTTCGGGCGGCCTTCAACCAGGCTGACACCGAGCCGCGGCGTTTTCCCTGCGTCTTTTTCTCACCGTGGTGCGCAGTGATTCCCCGGCCTGCATCCGGGCCATGCCATGCTGCGCGCCGATCCCAGGAGATTGCTCATGATTGTGCAACTATCCGATGTGCCCCGTCGTGAACGGCACCTGCTGTTCTGCTCGCAGCTCCTGCCCCATCGTCGCCGCAAACCCCGATTCCGCAGCCGGCGGCGTTCCGCGTACCGGCCAGACCAGACGACCAATCCCGGAACGATCCCGCCACTGGACGCGATTCCGTCGGCAACCAGTTTCGGTGCGGCCGGCAGCCACGTTGCCTGATCGACGTTCGCCCCTCGTGCACCGCGGAGTCCGGTTTGAAGTGCTTCAGCCGGGCTGCGCGGTGCGTTTTTTCCCCTCGTGTGCTCTTTTCCTGGAGATCCTCCATGACATCCACTCCCCCAACTGCGACCGCGAACACGGTCAGTGTCAACCGCAAGACCCTGCTGGCGGCGCTTCATCGCATTCAAGCCGTGGTGACCCGTCGTGTCACCAAGCCAATCCTCACCGGCGTGCGATTGGCATGCACCGACGACATGCTGCAACTGGCCGGCACCGATGGTGAAGTTCAGGTGCAGGCCCGGGTCGATGCGGTTGGAACGCTCTCGCCCTGTATTGTGCGCTGTGACGACCTTACCCGGCGGCTCAAGGCCGGACGCGAAGCCGCCTGTACATTGACGCTCCGGCCCCGCGGTCGCCAGCTCGTGGTCAATGGTGGCCGGGTCGAACACGCGTTGCCGGTCTGGCCGGCCGAGGACTTCCCGGTCATTCGCGAGCATGTCACCGGCGACGTGATAAGTCTCGACACGCCGCTCGTGCGTGATCGCCTGGCCAGTGTTCTGCCGGCTGTAGCACAGGAGACTGGTCGCTACGCCATTCACGGCCTGCTGCTCGAATCCGACAGCGATGGGCTGCGGCTGGTGGCCACCGATGGCCGGCGCCTGGTTATCGCCGAACTCGCCGATGTGTCTACCGCATTCCGAGGCAATGTGATTGTCCCCGCTCGGATCGCCCAGCTGGTGCAGAAGTTCACGACGCGCTCGGCGGGCTCATTGCAGCTGACGATCGCGTTGCCGGAGAGTACCGACAACAACACTTCGCCGGCCAGCCTCTTCATCCGCGGAGACAACTGGGCCCTCCATACGCCCGCAGTCGACGGCCGCTTTCCGGTGTATCGCGATGTCGTCCCGGCCAGTGCTTCCCGGTTCGCCGTTGCTCGCCAACCGCTGCTGGATACGCTGGGTGAGATCGCGTTGGCGACGAGTTCCGCGTCCCGGGCTGTGCAGGTCGAGCTGTCGCCCCGGCGGATCAAGCTCACGGCCCAATCACCGGAGACGGGCACTGCAACAGCGCAATTGCCGGCGCGGTTCCTCGGTGGCGGCGATCGCGTCATCCGCACCGGGTTCCAACCGGATTATCTGCAGGATGCGTTGAAGTCACTGGATGGCGAACAGGTCGTCTTCGATGTTGATCAGAACGGCTGCGGGCATGACGGCAGCGTCTACAGCAAACCGGCCCTGCTGTACAGTTTGGCCGATCGTTCGGTTCGCTGGGTAATCATGCCGGTGCACCTCGATCTGGCTCCCACCCGCACGAATCTCGGCTCCAACTACCGGCCGGCCGAATCCGACGCGGCCACGGCCACCTCTGCGTCAGCCCCATCCACCGCCGGTAGCCAGGAGGACGCGGCAAGTCACGAGGACACGGCACGTCACGAAGCCGCGGCATGTCGCGAAGCCAGGGAATGTCACGAGGACGCGGCATGAGTATCGAACGCTGTGCCTGGAAACGCTGCCGCAGCGGCGACATCGAACTCACCTACCTCGGCAAACCGCTCTGTCTCCGCCACTGGCTGCAGTTCTGCGCCTGGCAGGAACAGGGTCGTGAAGCGGCGGCCAGGCAGAAAATCGGGTTGGGGGTGCGGCAGTCTGGCAAGGCCGAGTCGACGGGATGACGTGGCTTGCGCTGGAGCAGAGACGGACCGCTGCGGGTGCGGATCAGTCCGTAGTTGCGGATTGCTCGCGGGCTCGGGTCGATTACACTATTGTGATACGGGTATCACCCGGAAACACTGTTGCGGATTGCTCGCAGGCTCGGGTCGATTACACTGTACCGCTGTCACGGACCCCTTGGGCCACTGTTGCGGATTGCTCGCAGGCTCGGGTCGATTACACTGGCGTTGGCGTGTACGCAGACGCCACCGTGTTGCGGATTGCTCGCAGGCTCGGGTCGATTACACTAGGCCAGCACGCACTACGCGCTGCCGTGGAGTTGCGGATTGCTCGCAGGCTCGGGTCGATTACACTCCGTTCGCGCCGAGGTTGATCGCATTACCAGTTGCGGATTGCACGCAGGCCGGGGTCGATTACACTCTCCGTCGACGACCTGCTCAACGGACGGTGGTTGCGGATTGCACGCAGGCCGGGGTCGATTACACTCCTGCAGCGTCGCCACGTCAACTGGCCCGGGTTGCGGATTGCACGCAGGCCGGGGTCGATTACACTCGGCCCGGGCGACTACGCGCGCCCCTGGCCGTTGCGGATTGCACGCAGGCCGGGGTCGATTACACTGGAGGAACTATGTCCGCTAACAACCCGCAGGTTGCGGATTGCACGCAGGCCGGGGTCGATTACACTGGCTACGTTGAAATGGTCTATGCTTGCTAGGTTGCGGATTGCACGCAGGCCGGGGTCGATTACACTGAGCAGGTCGGCGACCTGGTGGGGTCGCCAGTTGCGGATTGCACGCAGGCCGGGGTCGATTACACTGGCTACGTTGAAATGGTCTATGCTTGCTAGGTTGCGGATTGCACGCAGGCCGGGGTCGATTACACTCTCGAGCGATTTCATGAGCTGCGACGCGAGGTTGCGGATTGCACGCAGGCCGGGGTCGATTACACTTTGTTATCGAATTTTAAATTACGGCCAGCAGTTGCGGATTGCACGCAGGCCGGGGTCGATTACACTGGCGATGATGTAGTCGTACGCCCCAGTCAGGTTGCGGATTGCACGCAGGCCGGGGTCGATTACACTCGACACGCTGCGCAGCACGATCGTCCGCCAGTTGCGGATTGCACGCAGGCCGGGGTCGATTACACTACCGGCGGCGGTACGGATGCCGTTGTCGGTGTTGCGGATTGCACGCAGGCCGGGGTCGATTACACTCGAGGTGAGGCTGCGGTACCACGATGGGGCGTTGCGGATTGCACGCAGGCCGGGGTCGATTACACTCTACGCGCCGATCCAGCTCGGGGCGTCGTCGTTGCGGATTGCACGCAGGCCGGGGTCGATTACACTTGTCAGCTATCAGCGGCATCGGTGGGTCTCGTTGCGGATTGCACGCAGGCCGGGGTCGATTACACTGCTATACAGGGCGGAAGCTGCGTCGCATGGGTTGCGGATTGCACGCAGGCCGGGGTCGATTACACTCCAGCCCGGCCGCACGGCCCGCGACTCGTCGTTGCGGATTGCACGCAGGCCGGGGTCGATTACACTCGCCCGCATTGCGATCGGCCGCACTGTCACGTTGCGGATTGCACGCAGGCCGGGGTCGATTACACTTGATGGCTGAATTGATGTCCGTGTTTGTCAGTTGCGGATTGCACGCAGGCCGGGGTCGATTACACTAGGTACGGGCAAAGATGCGAGAGCTTGGCTGTTGCGGATTGCACGCAGGCCGGGGTCGATTACACTCAGGCCGACCAGGAACAGCAGTAAAAGCGGGTTGCGGATTGCACGCAGGCCGGGGTCGATTACACTGCGGCTGTTTGACGGGTTCATGGTGCGGCGGTTGCGGATTGCACGCAGGCCGGGGTCGATTACACTCGACACGGTCGGCGGGGTGACGATCAAGATGTTGCGGATTGCACGCAGGCCGGGGTCGATTACACTACCGCCCCCGCAAGCGGCT
>CAYUZU010000038.1:0-37069 GCA_964448675.1 uncultured Planctomycetales bacterium | reverse complement strand
CACCGCCTCCACCCGAATCCCGAACTTCAACCTACCGATGAATAATCCGGGCTAGGATCAGGCCGAGGATGTAGCGGAAGGCGCGGGGCTCGGCTTCGTCGGCCACTTCGAGAATGGCCTGGCGCAGGCCTTCCTGACGCTGGGCGGCGAGCAGCAACTTGCCGATGATCTCCCAGTCCGAACGCTCGTCGGAGTTGAGCAATGCCACGGTGCAGTGATGTCCCATGATGCCGATTTCGTGGTCGCCGTTGATCGAGTCGATCAAGATGGAGCGCACGGCGTCCGCTTCGCGGCCGCCGTTGCGCAGCGCGGCGGCCAGCACCTGTCCGATTGTGTAGGGCTCCCAGTAGTTGCTGGGCGCGTAGGCCGCGAACGTCGCCAGCCATTGGATGTCCGGATTCAGGTCGCCCAGCGAGTCACAGACCAGAACGAAGAACCGCGCCTGTACGGTCGCGAGCGTTTCGGCGTGGTGGGGCGCGCGGAAGGGAAAGCGGCTGGTAGCTGCCTGGTAGGGTTGGCGACCGACCTCCTGGCAGGCCCGTACGAGGTGGGGTGCCAGCTTGGGGAACAAGCCCTGCCAAAGCGCGTCTCGCTGGGTTGCGTCGAGCTCGTTCAGGAGGATGTGGGCCCGTTTGAAACGCTCGGGTATCGACAGCCGCTCTCCGTTTCCGTCGATCGGTTCAATCAGTTGCCGCAGCCCGGTACGGCGCCGCTTCGACCACTGGGCGAACTGCTGCATGCGCCGGTCGACCCACTGCGACTCGCGCACGGCCTCGAACTGCCGCTCGAGCTCCTCGCGTTCCAACATGTCGGTCCTCCCGCAACTCGTCAGGCGCCGGCGAGAAACGTGAGCCGGACAAAGACGAGTTGGCTGTCCCTCGTAAGGTGTACGATATCATCGAGCGATTTCCGCTCGATGCCGTCAATGAGCACCAGATACATCCCGTCGTCAAACGCCTGCCACGCGTTGGCCACGGCGGCTGCGGCATCCACGGGCGGCGTCGCTTCGCGGGCGGCCGGGTCGATCTTGCCGCGGGCCGCGTCGGTTGCGATCTGTCCTGCGGAGAGGACGCGGTCGAAGCGCCGTTGCGCCTGGCGGCGTTCGAACTGATTCACTTCGTGGCGGACGACGTGTTCGATGATGTCGCGCAGGCGTCGAGGGTCGCCGTCGCCCAGGTCGTCGGGAGGCGGTACGCTGAAGTCATCCAGCAGGGGCTTGCGTTTGCCGAGCACACGACTCGAGATGACCAGTGCCACCGGCCGCCTCCTCGCAGGTCCTTCTCCAGCGTACCAGATTGCCGCCGGTGGGCGAAGGGCGAATCTGACGGGCTCAGGCGGGGGCGTGGGCGAAGCGGATGCGGAAGCAGGTGCCCTGGCCGAGGGTGCTGTCGACGTGGATCGTCGCGTGGTGCACCGCGGCGATGCGCTTGACGATCGCGAGGCCCAGGCCGGTGCCATTGCGAAACGTCGTGCGGGCGTTTTCGGCGCGGTAGAACTCGTCGAAAATGCGGGTGCGCGCTTCGGGCGGGATCCCCATGCCGCTGTCCTGCACGGCGAGCTCGACGTTGTTGCCAACACGCGTGGCACTGACCGACACGTCGCCGTGGGCGGGGGTGTACTGGAGCGCGTTGCTCAGCAGGTTGTTGATCAGCTCGTGGAGGGACTCGGCGTGGCCGCAGACCTCGACCCGGCCCGTGACCGCGGCTCGCAGCGTGATGTCACGCTCGGCCGCCTTGGGCTGGTAGAGCGTGACGGCCTGATGCACGAGGTCGCCGAGCTCGACCGGCCTGAGTTGCAGGCGATTGCCGGCGTCGCGCAGGGCGGCGTAGCGGTGCAGCTCGTTGATCATCTGTGTCAGGCCGGTGGCACGTTGCTCGGCGCGCTGCAGCAGGCCACTGACGGTGGAGTTGCATGCGTGCTGGACATGCGGGGCGACACTGCGCAGCAGGCTGACGAGGGCGTCCACCGGGGCGCGCAGGTCGTGGCTGGTGCGGCGCATGAGGAAGCTCTTCGACTCTTCCAGCTCGCGGAGCTTGGCATGGGCGGCTTCGAGTTCGGCTTCGCGCCGGCGCAGGCGGCCGGCGATGCTGCCGCCCAGGAAGACGGTGGCGAAGGCGAGCAGGCTGGTGGCGAGGGTGAACTTGGCGACGAACACCGGGTTGCGATAGGTCTCGAAACCCAGGGCACGGCCGACGGCGACGTGGGACAGCACGCCGCTGTACTCGAGCCAGGCGACCAGGTTGATCAGCACGGCGGCCAGCAGGGCGTGGCCGTAGGCGATGCGGTTGGGCAGCAGTTCGCTGGCGATGACCAGCGGGCAGATGAGAAAGACGATGAAGGGGTTTTCGACGCCGCCGGTGAAATGCATGAGCACGGCCAGGGCGAGGAGGTCGCAGATGATCTGGGCGTTGGCGCAGCCGTTGACGAAGCCGAGGTGGATCTGGTTGCGGCGGTAGGCGTCAGTGACCAGCAGGAGGAACAGGGCGTTGTAGGTCAGGACGATGCAGATTGTGAGCACGACGGGCCGCGCCGGGACGCGTACGTCGAAGCCGTACCAGCCCAGCAGAACGAGCAGGAGGGCCGCCAGGCCGGCGAACCAGCGGATCGAGACGAACCAGCCCAGGCGCTCGAACAGCTCCAGAACGGTCAGGTGCGGCATCGCGCCGTTGTGATCGGCAGGGGTGGCGGCGTCGGGCGCAGCGGGCGCTTCGTGGTGGGGTTCGTGCTGGTCGGGCACGATCATGACACGGCCGACTTGCGGGTTCCGGGGGCGGCGGCGAGGATCAGGTTGCGGGCGCGGCGGACGGCGTTGCGCACGGCCGGCGTGCAGCCGGCGCCGGGGCGGAACGTGCCGCAGGCCGGCTGAGCCAGCAGGGCCCAGCAGCGGGCGCCGCAGCGCGCGGACCAGTACTGGGCGAGCAGGCTGAGGCTGCCGGTATGGGTGGTGGCGGGCGCGTGCTCCAGGGCGTCGATCGGGCAGAGCCGCAGGGTGCCGGGCGCGGCCTGGAGGTCGCCGGCGTCCACGAACAGGATGCACGCCGGGGCCGAGCGCAGGACGACGGTGGTGAAGTTTTCTGGTGTTGTGCCGCAGTCGATGCAGGGCACGCAGGTCCGGTCGCGGAGGGCCGCCACCAGGGCTGGGCCGAAACCGTCGTCGGTGCAGTCGGCGTTTCCGAGACCGACGATGGTGCAGGGCCGGGCCAGCAGGCGGGCCAGATTCTTGCGCAGTGCTCCCCTGCTGGTGCCGGGTAGCGTGGGCATTACGAGTCTCCCCAGAGTTCGCGCAGCACGAGATTGCGGCGGCAGCGCGGGCAGGTGACGCGGAGCAGGTCTTCGCGCTGCAGGTCGCCGTCGCCCGGGCGGCGATCGGGTGCCGTCAGGCCGTACTGGCCCTCGGACAGCAGGATCAGCGTGGGGTTGGCGTAGAGCTTGGCACCGAGTTGCTCGGCGACGTGGAGCAGGTGCTTGCGGGCGCCGACCAGCGCGCCGCAGACTTCGCAGACGACCAACTCGCATTCGTGGGACTCGACACAAGTGGCGCGGTCGAAGCAGGCCAGGTCGTACTCCTTGCCAAGGGTGACGCCCGTGGTGGTGGTGCAGTTCAGCTCGCAGTGACCGCAGAAGATGCAACGGTCGTAGTGCAGGTCGAGGCGGCGCGTCGGCGGGTCGGCGGTCAGGTCGTCGGTGACTTCGATCGCCAGGGCGGGACACACCTCGGCACAGGCCTTGCAGCCGATGCAGTCGGTTTCGCTGAAGACCGGCTTGCCGCGAAAGCCGTCGGGGAGGTCGACCGGCTCGGCGGGGAACTTCGTCGTGACGGGGCCGCGCACCACGGCACGCACGGCCTCGGCGATCTCACGGAGCTTCGGCTTGCGCATGGGGGGTCTCCTGCGGTGTCGTGCTGGTGCGGTCGCGGGCTGTGGGGGTTGCGGCGACGTGCGCGGCGTAGCGATCCACGACGCTGCTGGCGTGCAGGCGTACGCCGGAACGGTAAGCGCCGCGTGCCAGGGCGTGGGCGCCGACGGGTGAGGTCAGCAGGATGAACGTCGCGCAGAGCAGGGCTTTGACGACGGTGGCGGAGTCGCCCCAGGCGGCGACGGCGACGCCGAGCAGCACCAGGCAGGTGCCGAGGGTCACGCACTTGGTGGCGGCCTGCAGGCGGTTGTAGACATCGGGGAGGCGCACCAGGCCGAGGCAACCCAGGACGTCAAAAGTGACGCCGGTGCCGATCAGGATCATGCCGATCGTGTCAGTCATCGTAGGCCCGTCCTTCGAGGTACTTGGATAGCGCGATCGCGCCGATGAATGCGAGCAGGCTCCAGGCGAGGGCGATGGTGAGGTACCAGCTCTGGCCGGTGTAGAAGCCCAGCAGGGCGGTGAACGCGACAATCAGGGTGCCGAGGATATCGATGGCCACGGCCCGGTCGGGTGCACTGGGGCCGCGGCCGATGCGATACAGACACATGAAGGCGGCCGCGAGCAGTGCGATGAGCAGGATGGAGGGGACGCTCGTCATTCGAAGATCCTCCGCAGGAACGGCTCGAAACGCGTGACGATGCGCGCGGCGTGGCGTTCGGCGTCGTCGGCCGGCACGTTGATCCAGTGGATGTAGAGGTCGTGGTCGTCGATATCGACGACGAGGGTGCCGGGCGTCAGCGTGATGGAGGCGGCCAGGAACGTCCGGGCCCAGTCGTTCTGCAGCGCAGTGGGGACGCGGACGATGCCGGGCCGCACCGGGACGTCGACGTGCAGGACGCGGTAGGCCACGTCGAGGTTGGCGCGCAGGCAGTAGTAGAAGAAATAGGGCAGATACAGCAGGGCCCAGAACCAGCGGCGCGGATCGAAGAGGTCGTGGGGCTGCTCGGGATAGAGTTCGCTCAGCAGCGTGGCCACGAGAATCGCGAAGAAGAGGCCGATGCCCGCATCGATCACGCTGGGTGGCCAGGCGATGAGCAGCCAGACGAGCAGGCTCAGCAAGATGCAGACAAGTTGTCTCATGGCTGGTCCTCCGCGGTACGCAGCGCAAGACGGTCAGGTTCGGGAAGCGGGGGCGCCGCGGGGCGGAACTGCCGGCTGTAGCTTGCCGCATCGGTCAGCGCGAGGCCGGCCGGATCGAGCAGGCGGCCGCGATGCCAGGGGGTAAGGGCACCCAGCAGGATGCAGACGATCGCCAGGCAGACGAGGGAGGCCTGCATTGCGACGGGTGTCTCATGCGCAGTGGCGGTGCGGTCCGAGGGCGTGCCTTCGAGTGCGTAGCGCTGCACCTTCACGAACGACAGCAGCGTCATGAAGCTCACGAAGACCGCAAGACCGGCCAGCGTCCAGTAGCCGGCCTGGGCGGCGGCAACGACGATGATCAGCTTGCTCCAGAATCCGTTGAAGGGGGGCACGCCGGCGATGGACAAGGCGGCGACGCGGCAGCAGCCGGCGGTGACGGGCATGGTGCGTTTCAGGCCGCCGAGCTCGTGCAGGTCGCGTGTGCCGGCGGCATATTCGGCCGAACCGCTGCAGAGGAAGAGCAGGCTCTTGAAGGCGGCGTGATTGATGAGGTGGAACAGGCCGCCGAAGATGGCGAGTGCGGCGACCGGGGCAGGACCGCCGGCGGAGAGGACGGCGGCGCCGATTCCCAGGCCGAGGAAGACATAGCCCATCTGGCTGATCGAGTGGTAGGCGAGCAGGCGTTTGAAGTCCCACTGCCCGACGGCCAGGAAGACGCCGATCACCATGGAGAGCGCCCCCAGCGCGAGCAGCACGTTGGCGTAAAGGCCGCCGTCCGCCGCCGTGATGCCGAAAACGTTGAAGAGCAGGCGGCAGATGGCGTAGACGCCGATGGCCTTGATCACGACGCCGGAAAGCATGGCCGAGATGGGGGCGGGGGCGGATGGATGGGCATCGGGTAGCCAGGCGTGGAAGGGCACCATGGCGGCCTTGAGGCCGAAGCCCATGATGAAAAGGCCGGCGGCAAACCAGGTGGCGGGGCCGGCCTCGACCTGGGCCAGTCGCTCGGCGACCAGGGCCATGTTGAGCTGGCCGGTGAGACTGTACAGCACGCCGATAGCCAGCAGGATGAATGCGGAGGACGCGGTGCCGAGGATGGCGTACTTGAAGGCCGCCTCGAGCTCCTGGCGCTCGACGCCGAACGCGACAAGGGCGTACGAGGCGATGACGGCGACCTCCATGAAGACGAACAGGTTGAACAGGTCGCCGGCGAGCACGACGCCGTTCATGCCGGCAAGCATGATCATGAAGAGGCAGTAGTAGAGCGGTTGGCCGTCGTAGCGGCGGACGTAGCTCCAGCTGTACAGCAGGGCCAGAAAGGCAATCGCGTTAACGGTGACGAGGAGCAGTTGGCTGAGGCCGTCGGCCACGAGGCTCAGGCCGACGGAGGCCTGGCCGCCGTGCCAGCCGCCGATCCACATGGCGGCAGCGGGTTGGCCGAGCAGCAGCAGGGCGCCGGCGAGCAGGGCGGCGCCGGCGAGCAGGGCCAGGAAGCGGGTGCCGCCGTCATGACCGCTGGCACGGCCCAGCAGCGGGGCGACGAATCCGACGGCCAACGGCACGGCCACGAAGAGCGGTAGCACGCTGTCCATGGGCCTATCCTTTCAGCTCGCGAATGCGGGTGATATCGAAGGTGCCGAACTTCTCGTAAAGCCGCACCGCCAGGCTGACGAGTAGGGCCAGGCAGCCCACGCCGATCACGATCGACGTGAGGATCAGGGCCTGGGGCACGGGGTCGACGGCCTGGGCAGCGAAGGCGGCGTCGGACTGCTCGGGGCCGCGGATCGGGGCGGTGCCGCCGGCGCGGTAGCCGATCAGGATGAGGAAGAGGTTGACGGCGTACTCGAGCATCGCCACGCCGAGAATGATCTTGATGATGTTTTTCTTGGCGATCACGACGTAGAGCCCGATCAGCAGGAGCACGAGGGCCAGCAGGTAGGGGAGCATTCCCAGTGTCATGATTGGCCCTCCAGCTTGCGTGCGGGACGGAAGACGGCCAGGGCGAGGAAGACACCGAAGAGGGCCCCGCCGACCTTGGCGCCGATGGCGGCGTTGCTGAGGGGGATGGTGCCGGCGCTGGCGAGGGTGAAGGGCTCTCCGGTGGTCAGGAAGTTGAGGAAGTAGCCGCCGGCGAGGTAGCCCAGGAGCGAGATTGCCAGGAACGCGCAGGCGCCGCCGCAATCCCAGGCGAGGGCCATGCGGTGCGTGACCAGACGGTGGGTCTCGTGCCGGCCGAAGGCCAGCAGCACGAGGATCAGGCCGCCGGCGATGATGGCCCCGCCGGCGAAGCCGCCGCCCGGCGAGACGTGGCCGGACAGGGCGACGTACACGCCGAAGAGGACGATGAAGCTCGCGACGAGGCGCGTGACGGTTTTAACGATCAGACTCATTCCCGGTGGCATTTCTGGCCCTGCCTTGGTGTCGGAGAATGGCGTAGGCGCCGATGACGCTGACGAAGATGACGGTGGCTTCGCCGAGGGTGTCGTAGGCGCGGTAGTCCAGCAACACGGCCATGACGTGGTTGGCGGCGCCGGTTTCCCGCAGGCCGTTGGTCAGGTACTGGTGGGCGACGCCGGGCGTGGCGCTGGCAAGCAGCGGCCGGCCGAAGGGGGCCAGCTCGGTCAGGGCCCAGCCGCCGAGGACGAGCAGGACGCCCAGCGCCAGCACGACGCTGCCGACGGCGAAAGTGTCCTTGTGGGTTTCGTGGGTTTCGTCGCGGCGCGTCAGCACGACGCGGATGAGGATGGCGACGACGAGGACTTCGACCACGATCTGGGTGATGGCGAGATCCGGTGCGCCGAGGAAGAGATCGATGATGGCCAGACCGGCGCCCACCGCGCCGATGCACACGACGGCCGAGAGCAGGTCTTCGGTTTCGGCGGCGATCAGCGAACCGATGATCATGAAGGCGATCAGCGCGAGCAGAAACCAGAAGATCGGATCCATGGGAAGCTCCTCAGGTGGCGGCCATCAGGTAGACGACGATCAGGACGACGCCGACGAGGCACCAGCTTACGTAGACCGACAGCACGCCGGTATGCTGGTTGCGCAGCAACTGGACCAGGCTGCCGCCGTACTGGCCGCCGAGGCGATAGATGTCGTAAGCGCTTTGCTGGCCGTCGCGCAGCGCGCCGCGCAGGCCCGGCAGCTCTTCGATGGTGCGATAGAAACTGGTCGCGGGATACTTGAGGCTGGGCAGGCTGGCCGGCTGCTCTCCGCCGACGAACACGTCCGCCACGCGCACGCGCAACGCACGCGTCAGCAGGTACAGCAGGGCCCCGCCCAACAGGCCGAGAACGATCAGCATGGTGGCGGGCCCGGCCGCCCACAGGCCGAGGGCGCCGGTGTCGAGGTGTGCCGCAGTGGCCTGCAGCTCGGGGATGACGCCGTAGTCGGCGACGGCGGGGAGGATGAGCTGTTGCAGCGGCCACTGGGCGGCGACGCCGAACGCGATGCAGAGTGCCGCGAGCACGGCGATGGGCGTGGCGCGGGCCAGGCGGGCGGGCGCCGGTTCGGTGTGGATCTCGTGTGGCAGGGGGCCCCAGAACACGGTCGCGATGACCTTGAAGAACGAGGCCAGGGTCAGCGCGCTGCCGAAGACGGCGGCAACGAGGCAGAGCAGCGCCAGGGGCGAGCCCTCGGCGAGGCAGCCCTGGTATACCAGCCATTTGCTCACGAAGCCGTTCAGGGGCGGTACGCCGCTGATGGCCAGCGCCGCGACGGCGCCGCCGACGAAGGTCAGCGGCAGGGCGCGGGCGAGGCCGCCGAGGCGATTCAGTTCGTCGGTACCGGCGGTGCGCTCGACATTGCCGGCGGTGAGGAACAGGCAGGCCTTGTAGATGGCGTGATTGAGCATGTGGAAGACGCCGCCGATGATGCCGATGGGGGTGCCGGTGCCGATGCCGAGCACCATGTAGCCCACCTGGCTGACGGCGTGAAAGGACAGGAGTTTCTTCAGGCGGTGCTGGAGCATGGCCATGAAGACGGCGGCCAGGATGGTTACGGCGCCGATGATCATCAGCACGACGCGCATGGCGCCATCGAGCTCGAACACGCCCAGCGAGAAGCGCGCCAGCAGGTAAATGCCGAGGAGCTTGTCGATCGAGGCGGGCAGCAGCGCGAACGTCGCGACGGAAGCGTCGCTGGCGGCCGCCGGGATCCAGCTGTGCATGGGCACGGCGCCGGCCTTGGCGAGGGCGGCGGCGACGAAGAGCAGGTAGACGAGGTACATGAGCGGGGTGCCGACCTGCACGTCGAGCTGGCTGATCTGGAAGGTGCCCTGCGTGGCGCCGAGCAGGACGACGGCCAGCAGCAACGCCGCGTCGCCCAGCCCGACCAGGCCGAAGGTCTTGGCCGCGCCGGCGGCCGCCGTGCCGGTGCCCAGGTTCAGCAGCAGGTAGAGGGCCAGGGACACGAGCTCCCAGCAGATGAGCAGCCACAGGAGATCGTCGGCGAGGGCGGCGCCGATAGCGCCGGTCAGCGTCCAGCACAGCAGGGCGTGGAAGCGGCCTTCGTCGCGCTGGCCGTGCTCGGATGCCAGGGCGTAGATCGCGATGCCGAGGGCGAAGAGGGCGGCGCCGATGGCGACGAGGCCGCCGAACGGCTGCCAGCTCAGCGCGATGTTGAGCGAGAAGCCTTCGACCGCCAGCCAGGTAAGGTGAAAGGCGGGGACGTCCGACAGCACGAAGAGCCGGCCCGTGAGCACGACCGTGCCAATGGCCGCCGCGAGGCCCAGCAGGCGCGCGAGCCAGGGCAGTCCGCGGGCGCAGGTGTAGGCCAGCAGTCCCGCCGCCGCCGAGAAGGCGAGCGGTGCCATCAGTGGGTGTGACAGCAATGTCCAGGTGTCCTGCCACCATGCGTTCATCCGAACAACTCCTCGAGCCTTGAGGCCCAGCGACAGTCGAACGGTTCGACGCCGGCTTGTTGCTCGTACCAGCGCGTGCGCTGCCGGGATTGTTCGAGCAGTTGGCGTCCGTCAAAAAGCTTGCGGCGTGATGTGGCCGAGCGGGCGACCGCCATCCGCTCGGTGCAGCTGTAGCAGGGGTCGACGGCAGCGAGGGCGATCGTGACGTCCGCGATGTGCTGGCCGATGCAAGACGCGCGGAACGAAGGCACGTTGACGTAGCTGGGGGCGCGGATCTTGTGGCGGACGGGGCGGCGGCCGCCGTCGCTGCGGACGTAGTGGAAGGTCTCGCCGCGGGGGGCCTCGACGTGTCCGATGGCTTCGCCGGGGGGCACTTCGGGCACGTTGGCGTCGATGGGGCCGTCGGGGATGTCGCGGACGGCCTGCTTGATCATCTTGGCGGCTTCGAGGGTCTCGAGGAGGCGGACCTTGGTCTTGGCCAGAACATCGCCCTCGGGGAAGCAGATGACGTTCCAGTCGAGACGGTCGTAGACCTCGTAGGGGTCGTCGCGCCGTACGTCGATGGCGACGCCGGAGCCGCGCGCCGTCGGCCCGGTGACGCACCAGCGGCGGGCGTCGGCCTCGGTCAGGACGCCGACGTTTTCGAGGCGGGCGTGCAGCACGGGGTCGTCGAGGACGGCGTTGGTGAGCATCTCGGTCGGGCCGATGACGGCGTCGGCGGCCGCGGCGATTTCGGGCAGCAGTTCGTTGGGGACGTCGCGCCGGCTGCCGCCGATCTTGGCGTTGGCGTAGGTGCAGCGGTTGCCGGTGACCTTCTCGAGGATGTCCATGACGGGCTCGCGGTAGCGCCAGGCCCACATGAACACCGTGTTGTAGCCGAGGAAATGGCCGGCGAGGCCGACCCACAGGAGGTGCGAGTGGAGGCGCTCGAGCTCGGCGACGATCGTGCGGAGGTATTGCGCCCGCAGCGGTACGTCGCATTCACAGAGCTGCTCGACCGCCTTGATGTAGGCCAGCGGGTGGCTGGCGGAGCAGATGCCGCAGACGCGCTCGACGAGATAGGGCACCTGGTCGAACGTGCGGCGCGAGCTCAGTTCCTCGATGCCGCGGTGGTTGTAGCTGATGCGCACGTCCATGTCGACGACGGTCTCGCCCTCCACCCAGAGCTGGTACTGCTCGGGTTCCTCCTGCAAGGGGTGGAACGGGCCGATGGTGATCAGCGAGCGGCCGTCGCTCGGCGGGCGGGCGGGGGCCGGCCGTGGTTCGGCGGCAGGGCGCTCGGCGTCGGATTTCTTGAAGCCGCGGCGCAGCGGATAGACGCCTTCGGGCCAGTCGTCGGCGAGGATCAGGCGTTCCATGCGGGGGTGGCCCGTGAAGTTCACGCCGAGCAGGTCGTGCAGCTCGCGTTCGATGAACTCGGCGCCGGGCATCCAGGGGGTGATGGACTCGGCGGTGTCGCTGCTGCGCGGGACGGTGACCTTGAGGTTGGCGGTGAACCTGTGGCGATCGAAGCAGACGTGGTAGATCAACTCGGTGCCGTCGCGCACGTCGAGGCCGGTGACGGTGGCGAGGCGGCCGTCGTCGCGCAGCAGCAGCCGCTTCAGGCACGGCACGATCTGCGCCAGCGGCACGAGGTAGCAGCCCTGGTTGTCGCGGCGGGATTCGACGGGGGCGGCAAAGGTCGACAGCGTCTGTTCGAGCTCGGCGACCCAGGGGTCGGCCGCCGGCGCGAGCCGGGCGAAGGTCTGTGGCGGTGTGGTCGTGACCGTCATGTCGTCATTACCTTTTCTGTCGGGGCTGGTGCGGCGCCGGCGAGCTGCTCGAGATTCTGCCAGATCTTCACGACGCCCATGATCATTGCCTCGGGCTTGGGCGGGCAGCCGGGCACGTAGGCGATGATGGCGTGGGGGTCGACGGCGCGGATCGTCTCGTCCACGGGGGCGGCGGCGTGATAGGCGTCGGCGAAGACACCCTGCCCCAGGGCGCAGGTTCCCACGCAGACGACGACGCAGGGCTTGGCCGCGGCGCGGTAGAGCTCCTGCAGCCGGGGGGCGGCCTGGCGCGTGCAGATGCCCGTCACGAGCAGGGCGTCGGCGTGGCGCGGGCTGCCGACGAGCACGATACCGAAGCGTTCGACGTCGTAGCGCGGCGTAAGCAGCTCGACGATCTCGATATCGCAGTTGTTGCAGGCCCCCACGTTCGCATGGTAGACGAACAGCGATTTCTTGAGTGACCACAGCTTCCAGTTCACAGCCAGGTTACCTCGTAGTGCTGTCCCGCCAGCGCCAGTGCCAACGCCAGCAGCGCGAGCGGCGTGAGGACGTACCAGAAGAAATGCACGCTCTGATCGATGCGCACGCGCGGATTGGTGTTGCGCATCAGCGTGATCACGACGATCAGCGCGACGAACTTCAACACGGACCACAACAGACCCCAGCCGCTCGTGTCGATGCCGCCCAGGAACAATGTGATCAGCAGGATTGGCAGCGCTGCGAAGAGCAGGGCACGCAGCAGGTAGACCACGGCGAGCGGCGGCCCGGAGTATTCGGTGTAGACGCCGGCCATGAGCTCGGTCTCGGCCTCGGCCTGATCGAACGGCACGAGGCCCAGCTTGGCCTGCATGCACAGGACCGCCACGACCAGCGCCAGGGCGCCCGATACGCTGAGGGCGACGGCGCCGGATGCCTGTTGTTCGGTCACGATTTGCGAGAGGCGGAAACTGTTGCCGGTGTGCACCACGGCCACGAGCAGCGCGATGGTGAGCGGCAGCTCGTAGCTGAGCAGGAGCTTCATTTCGCGGCTGGCGCCGACACTGGCGTGGGGATTGCCCGATGCCGCGGCGCCGAGCATGGTCGCCAGCGACGGCACGGCGAACAGGTAGAGCACGACGATCGCGTCGCCGACGAAGCCGCTGGTGGGGGACAGGT
Organism: uncultured Planctomycetales bacterium; assembly: GCA_964448675.1. Classification (GTDB taxonomy): domain Bacteria; phylum Planctomycetota; class Phycisphaerae; order UBA1845; family Fen-1342; genus CAYUZU01. Next base: position 24,280 of record CAYUZU010000038.1, on the reverse strand, counting down.
TCAGCACCCACAGGACCGTGACGGCGAGGGCGGCGGCCGACAGGCCGGCCAGCGGTGCCAGCAGGAAGCCGGTGCCGCGCGCGAGATTGGGCACGATCGTCTCTTTGCCGAACAGCTTGACGCAGTCGAGCGCGGGCTGATACCAGGGCGGACCGACGCGCCACTGCACGCGGGCCGTGACCTTGCGATCGACCCATTTCGCCGCCAGGCCGAGCACCAGCGTGCCGCCGGTAGCGGCCAGGAAGGCCAGGACCATCTGAGTCAGCGCCATGATGCACCTTCAACGCCGGCGTGTCGGATGCTGTCCCAGCGTCCGACTGCCCAGCACAACCAGGTCGCGTTGTTCGGCTTCGTGTTCGTCTATGAACTGCAGTGCACCGCTGGGGCAGCTTGCCACGCAGCGAGGCAGCTGGTCGGCCGACAGGCGATCCGCACAAAGGTCACACTTGGCGATCTCGCCCGCGAATGTCTCGCCCGTCAGGACGCCGAAGGGGCAGGCGCGCACGCACGATTCGCAGCCGGTGCAGCGGAACACCAGGCGGCGCACCACGCCGCGCTCGTCGCGGATCATCGCCTCGACCGGGCAGGCGGTGACGCAAGGCGCCTCGGCACACTGGCGGCAGACGACCGGCAGCATCGCGGCCCCGACGCGGGCGAACTGCATGGTTGGCAATTCGCCGCGCCCATAGAAGCAAGCCGCGGCACACGTGCGACATTCGATGCAGCAATCGAGGTCGAGCGCCACGCGGCGACGCGTCTCGACCGGGGTATCACACGCGGTCATGACGGACCTCCTCCGGGGTGGCGCACGAAGCGCATTCGGGAAAGTCGATATGGAGCAGCCCGGCGTCCGTGCTGTCATCCGCGTGTCCGGCGCGGGCGGTACCCAGGGCACGGACCTCCGGCGAACTGTTCTGCAGTGCCAGCCAGCCGGTGCGCTGGCCGGTGACCGGTGAGGGATCGCCATAGCAGCCGCCGCCCGCCGGCTGGGCCGCCAACGTCACGCGCACCCGGGCCTGGCCCTGGGCGTTGGCCACCAGCGTGGTCTGGCCGTCGGCCAGATTCAGGCGTCTGGCATCGGCCGGCGCGATACGCAGCTCGGGCAGGAGGTCGGCGCGGGCCGACCAGGTCGCGTGGCGCGTCATATGCCCGTCGGCGTATTGCGTGGGGTCTGCGATGAGCACGGCCGGCCAGCTGTGCACCGGCGTGGGTTGCGGCGGCGCGAGCGGACCAGCCTCGGGCGCGGCACCCAGGTGGGTGGTTGCTCCCTCGGGGAGCTGCCAGACGGAGGCCTCGCCGGGCGCGCCCGCGAGGTGTGCGAACAGCTGACGCACGGTGGGCACGCCCGCCGGCGGCGCGATCATGCCCGAGATGTCGTGTGTCTGGCCGTCGGCCAGGAGGTACGTCCCGCCGGCCTCGCTGGGCAGGGCCAGCGGCAACCAGGCGTCGTACGGCAGTGGGTCGGCCGGGGGAAACGTATCGGCGAGAATCACTTCTTCGGCCGCCGCGAAAGCAGGCTCCCAGACGGCGCGGGGGTACGCGCTGGTTGGATCCCAGCCGACCACCAGGAGTATCGTGGCGCTGGTGGACGTGTCAGCGGCCAGCGACGAGCACCAGTCGCGCAAGTCCAGCTTGTGCATGAGCGGGGTAACGCCAAGGGCGTTGGCCGAGGTCGTCAGCACGCTGATGGTGCCGTGGCGGTCGCGGGCCCACGTTGTGGCCTGTTCCGCCAAGGTCCGCCAGGCGGCGTGACTGCCGGCTTGGGGCGCGAGGATAACGGCGGGGCGCTGAGCGGTCGCCAGTCGTTCGGCAGCCTGGTCGAGCGCCGTGCGGCTCACGCCGGTGTCGGCGAGCGAGTGTTCGGAACTGGCGGATTGCGGCTGCGGCACGGTGGTGGCGAGCAGTGCGGCCAGCGTCCAGGCTTCGCAACCGGGGCGACACAGCAGTGTGTGTTGTGCGTAACTGGTCAGGAATCCAGCGCTGGCGTCGATCACCACGCAGGGTGTCCTGGCACGGGCGGGGCCGGAGCGCAGGAGCCAGCGGGCGCAAGCCGGGTGCGTGGCAAGCGGGTTGCCGACGACCAGGAAGGCGTCCGCGTTTTCCCAATCGGCGGGGTCGGCCTGGGGGACGCCGGCGGCGGTGAGGCCCGCGGCGGCGCCGCGTTCGGCGGGCGGGAGATGCACGAGCACGTCGCATCCGGCTTCGCAGCTTTTGGCGAAAGCGTGGGCGGCGGCGAGGTCTTCGAGCGCGACGTTGCCGTCCAGCCAGACGGCCGTACGCGAATCGGTCCTTGTCAGCCGCTCGCGCAGTTCATCGAGCAGGGTTGCGAGTCGGGGCTGGCCGGCGCGTGTTTGTGGGCGATAGAGGCGGGTCGGGCTTTGCACGAGATCGGCCAGCAACTGGCCGCGGGCACAAGGCCCGGTCCCGTCGAACAGGGGACGCCAGCGCTGGGGCGCGAACTGCTCGAGGCGTGTCGCGCAACCCAGGCTGCAGAGCAGACATCGAGATGTTGGCGTGCCCGCCGCCTCAGAACACATTGGCCAGATCCTTGATCTTGTCGTAGTGAATGTCGGGACCGTCGCGGCACAGGTAATAGGGACCGATGTTGCAGCGACCGCACTTGCCGATGCCGCAGCTCATGCGGCGGTTCATCGACAGGATGATCTGGTCCGGACGCAGCCCGCGCTCGAGCAGCGTGCGCGTGACGAACTTGAGCATGATCTCCGGGCCGCAGGACACGGCGACGGTGTCCTCGAGGGGGGTCGCGATGCGGTCCAGGAGGGTCGTGACGACGCCGACATGCCCGTCCCAGTCGGGTTCGGGAACGTCGATGGTGCAGGCCATGTCGACGTTGGAGCGGTCGGACCAGGTTGCATACATTCGGCGGTAGAGCAACTCGCAGCTCTCGCGTGCGCCGTAGCGGATGCGCATGTCGCGGATCCGATCCAGTTGGGCGAAGAGCGTGTAGATCAGGGAGCGCAACGGTGCCAGCCCGCAGCCACCGCCGACGATGAGCACGTGCTTGTCGAGGAGGTCGTCGACCGGGTATCCGGCGCCGAACGGTCCGCGCAGGGTGAGGTTCGCGCCGGCGCTGAGCGCGTGGAGCGCCTCGGTCAGGCGGCCGGTGCGGATGATCGTGAACTCGAGCCGCGTGGGATCGGCCGGGTCGCTGGAGGGAGTGAACGGGGCTTCACCGCGCCCGGGCAGGCCGACCTGGGCGAACTGCCCGGCGCGGAACTTGAACGGCTCGGGCGGCTCCACGACGAAAGTCTTGATTGTCGGTGTCTCGTCGATGATGTCGACCAGCCGCGCCAGCACGGGTACGTAGGGGTTTTGGGCGATCAAACCGCGACCTCCTGCAGGACGTGACGGATGTCGATTCCTCCGGGACAGGCTTCGCTACAACGGCCGCAGCCCACACAGCCCAGCCGGTCCCATTGCTGCGGGGACCAGACGAACTTGTGCATGAAGCGATTGGCGAAGCGCGTGCGGAAAGCGGCGCGCGGATTCGGTTTCTGACCGGCGGCACCCGCCATGCGCGAGTAGCCGCTCCACATGCAGCTGTCCCAGGCGCGCAGCCGCTCGAACGGAGCGCCGTCGCCGCCATGGTCGAGCAGGTAGAAGCAGTGGCACGTGGGGCAGATCTGCGTGCATGCACCGCACTCGACACAGTCGGCGGCGAGCGTCTGCCAGTGGGGATCGGTCTCGTGCGCGGCGAGCTCGTGCGCCAGGGCGGGCAACTCCGGCGGTGTCCCGTTGCGGTCGGCGAGTTGTGCCGCGGCGGCGTCGCGCGCCCGGTCGCGCTCGGCCAGGTGCTCGGCGGTGGCGGGCACCAACAGGTCGTCGACCTGGCTGCGCCAGGTTTCGCCGCGCGCGGAGCCGACCTCGAGCACATAACCGGCGGAAACCGGGGTGAGGTTGACGTCGAAGTCGGCGCCGGCCCACGGTTGTCCCGCGACGAGATTGCAGAAGCACTCGGCGGCCGGCTCGATACAGTCGACGCTGACGATGGTCATGCGGTCGCGGTGCGCCTGGTAAACGGGGTCGGGTTGCGGCGGCGCGGTAAAGACGGCGTCGAGATAGGCCAGGGCACGCAGCTCGCACGCGCGCGGGCCGACGATCAGTGGGGTGCCGGGCGGCACCGCGTCCGGGGCGACCTCGCTGGTGTAGCGCCCCAGCGTTTCCCGCGGCGGGAAACACCAGTTCTTCAGCGAAGCGGGACCGCGCGGCGAGCGCAGCGCAGGGGCGCGCGGGTCGGCCGCAGCGAACGGTGCGAAACGCGGGCCGCGCGGTGTCTGGACAGTGATTAGTCGCTGGGTGTAATTCCCGCGGGTGACCGCTTGCGCAAGCTTGGCGTCTGGTAGCAGGCGCGCAGCCATAGCTTTCTCCGCGACTTTGGCCCGATACTGCGGTCAAAGCCAGGTCTGCGACATTCTCTGCTTGTAGACCCCGGTCGTTGGTCTCTCGGCGCCTGGTGACGTCGGGGGCCCGCCGGGGACAACCTCGTACTACCAGCGCCGAAGCCAGACTAGCCTTCAGCTGACTTGAATGTAACCCATAATTCTGCGTTGATCAAGGGCGGCGCTGAGGTTGATTCGTGAAAAGCGCATGTCGGCGCGTTCCTGTCGTTGCGGCACTGGTCACGGTCGGCGCCGCGCGGGTGCCTTCGGCATCAATCGTCAAAGCCACGCCGGCCGCGGCGCCGGGCAGCTTTTTCGTCGACGTGTTCGAGCCAGCCGAAACGGGCGTTGTCGCGGCAGTCGAAGCGGCCGACGTACGGCTTGATGTCGAGCAGGGGGGTGTTGTCGAGGATATCGACATCCTCCAAGTGCAGCGTGCAGCCATCACGCCGGACCAGCCGCACGAGGCTGAGGCCGATCGGGTTCGGGCGGCACGGGGCGCGGGTCGCGAAGACGCCGTGCGGCACGTCCTCGAGGAAGGGCGTCACCGTCAGCTGTGGCGCGAGTGCCCGATCGAACACGTAGACCAGCCAGATGTGCGAGAAGCCCTCGACGTCGGTGAGCCCGGCGGCGTATTCCGCAGCGATCTCGGCGGTGCCGGGAATCCCGATGGCGAACGGAGGCTGAATGGGGGTCTTGTCGGGCGCAAGGTGGGGGCTGTGGATGGTACCGATCGGTCGCAGGGTGAATCCGCTCATACAGACACCATATCCGGCTGGCTCAGCGACGCGCCTGGCGGCCATGCACCAGGGGCGCGCGCCGGCCCCGGCATTCCAAATGAGTGAAACAGGCTCCATCATGGCGCGGCGGCGGGCCGCACCGCCGCCGGCAGCGGCACCGCCGCCGGCCGGTCGCGGTCCAGTGCGCGAACCGCCGGTCCGGGATCGTCACAGAAAACCATCAAGCCCTGCCGGTGCGCCTGCTCGCAGAACCGGCGAATCTCTGCCGGGCTGGCGTCGTTTGGCACCCACCCGGCGTAGGCCAGCGGCCGAAACCGCGGCTGCGCCCGCAGCTCGTCCGAGTTGTAGTCGTTGATGTGGACGACGTGGTCCCAGACATCGGCGGCTTCGAGCAAGCGCGCGATGTCCGCCTGCAGGTCCGGCTCCTTGATGTCCAGGTGGATCAGCATGGCGCGCTGCCGCGCGAGGATCAGGAAGGCGGCGAGAGTGGGCGGCCGTGTCCGCGGCGTGGCGCGACCGTAGATCTCTTTCAGCTCGATTCGCAGCAGATCGGCGTAGGTGCGTGTGCGGACACTGCCGGTACCCTTGGTGAGCCGCTCCAGCGTGTCATCATGGAACAGGTACAGAACGCCATCCGCGGTTCGCCGAATGTCGATCTCCACGCCGTCTGCGCCGAGGTCCATGGCGGCGGCGTAGGCCTCCAACGTGTTCTCCGGGGCCTCTTGCCACGCACCGCGGTGGACGATGATGGGCAGGCCGGCACGGCGCTCCGCCACGACGCGGAGCCGCCAGGCGCGCTGTGCGGGGGGCTCGGGGGGCACGCTGGTTACGTACCCCAGGGGGGCGTCAGCGTGCGGATCGGGCGCCGCGCACCCGAGCATGCCGAGTATGATCGGCACGACAAGAGCAGCCGGGCAGCAGGCATAACGTCGACTTGCACACGACATGGTTCACCGTGGGGTTCGGTGTCTGTAGCGGGCGTTGTAACACGTCTCGATGCCGGGAACGGCGGTCAAACCACGGTCGATTGTAATGAAAAGTGCTGCGTTGTGGCCCTGGCCTCGGGCGGGACTCACGATACCGGTGCGGGTGGTGGCGCCGGCAGAAGGGCGGCGCACCTGCGGATGAGGGTGTGTCGATCGATCGGCTTCGGCAGCACGTCGGTCAGGCCGGCGGCCGCCGCCGCGGCGCGAAGCTCCGCCACGGGGTGTGCGGTGAGCGCGACGATGGGGATGCGGACGCCGCACTCGCGGAGCCTGGCGGTGACGGCGAGGCCGCCCATCTTCGGCATCTCGACGTCCATGAGGATCAGGTCGAGCGTGGTGTCGGTCCCGGCGCAGAGCGCGGCGGCGCCGTCCTCGACCACCGTGACTTCGGCGCCGGCCACATGCAGAAAGCGGCTGATCAGCTTGTGGATAACGGTGGCGTCTTCCGCGAGCAGGATCCGACCGTGCAGCGGCGGCCCATGCCGGTCGGGGCCGTGCTCGTCGCCGTTGTGGCTGAAGGCGTCGAGGAATGCGAGGACGTTGCCGGTGAGGTGGGTGTCCTTGGCAATCACGGTATCGGCGTGGGGATGCGGTAAGCCTTGGGCGCCTGCGAGATTGGATGTCAGCAAGGCGACCGGGATGGCGCGGTGCTGACAAGATGCCTTCAAGGCCGCGATCAGCGACGGTCCGCCGAGGCCCGGCAGTTCGGCGGCGGTAAGGACGAATGTCGGCTTGTGCTGCGCGATCTGTGCGAGTGCGCCCGCGACATCCTGTGCCGCCGCGACGTCGAAGCCGCGCTGCCGGCATGCCGCCCGGATCACGTCGCGGATCAGGCGCGACGGCTCGACGACCACCACGCTGTGGTGCAGGGTGTCGGAGATCGCGCTGGACGTGTGGTTGATCACCGTATCCCTTCGTTGGCCCGGACGATGGTTTGCCGTCACGGCTTCGCACCCGCCTGTCTCATCGACCAGGAATCGCGCCATGTTGGAGACCGCGTGATCAGCCTTTTTCTGATGAGTCGCCCACCGCCCATAACCTGCGGGCGCGGGGTGTTTCGGGGTTGAACGCTACGGTCGGTCGCTGGGGGATGCGTGATGCGGGGCGGCGTGTCGCACCGCCGTGCGGCCTAGCCAAAGCCCTCGGCGGCGGACGTCATTTGCTCGAGCAGGGCCGGGACGCGGTCGGGGGTGACCTTGGAGAAGACCTGGTCGTTGATCATCACGACCGGGGCGAGGCCGCAGGTGCCGAGGCAGGCGGCCTCGTGCAGGGAGAACTGGCCGTCGGTGGTCGTCTGGCCGAAATCGATGCCGAGCTCCTCGCGGAACTTGGCGGCGACGCGGTCGGCGCCTTTGACGTAGCAGGCGGTGCCCATGCAGATGTTGATCATGAACCGGCCGCGCGGCTGCAGGCGGAAGTAGTGATAGAAGGTGGCCACGCCGGAGACGCGCGCCGCGGGGACCTGGAGGAGCTGGGCGACGGCATCCATCTGCTCGCGGCCGACATGGCCGAAATGATCCTGCACGCGGTGCAGCACGGCGATCAGGCGGCCCTCGGGGTGGGGGTCCTGGCGACACTCGGCGATGAACGCCACGATGTCGGGCGTGAGGGCGCTTTCAGCCGTGGCCTGCACGCCGGGCCAGTTGTCGGTGGGCACAGGCGTCATCGTACACCTCGCGGGAGTCTCGGGGCGTAGGTCGTGTGCAGCAGCTCGTGGGCGCGGGGGCCGCCGGGTGTGCCGAGGAAGTCGTCGTAGATCTGCTGGACGGCGGGGTTCTCGTGGGAGCGGCGCACGGGCTGTGACGCGTCGATGGAGTGGAGTGCGTCGGAGCGCATCTGGAGCAGCTCCTGGTACTGCTGGCGCATGGCGCGCGACGGATAGGGTTGACCGGCGCCGCCGATGCACCCGCCGGGGCATGCCATCATCTCGAGCACGTGAAACTTCTTTTCGCCGCGGACGACCTTGTCGAGAAGCCGGGCGGCGTTGCCCGTGCCGTTGGCCACGCCGACGTTCAGTTCGCGCCCGTCGATGTCGACGGTGGCCTCGATCAGCCCCTTGACCGGCGCGCGGACCGCGGTGAATTCGAGTTGGGCATCGGACCGCCCGGTGAGTCGTGCAGCGGCCGTGCGGAGCGTTGCCTCCATCACGCCGCCAGTCGCTCCGAAGATCGTGCCGGCGCCGGTCGTGATGCCGAGTGGGGCATCGAAGTCCTGCGCGGGATAGACGGAGATGTCGACGTTGTCGAGGGTCCAGAGGTCGATGCCGGCCGCGCGGAGCATCCAGATGAGTTCGCGCGTCGTGAGCACGGCGTCGGTATAGGGGCGGCCGTCGGGGGCGAAGTGTTCGGGCCGGCGCGACTCGAACTTCTTCGCGACGCACGGCATGACCGCCACCATGTAGATGTCTTCAGGGCGCCGGCCGGTCGTTTCGGCGTAGTAGGTCTTGCTGAGCACCGAGGTCATCATCATCGGCGACCGGCAGGTCGAGGCGTGTGGAATCAGCTCGGGGTAGAACTTCTCCAGGTAGTTGATCCAGGCTGGCGAGCAGGACGTCAGCATGGGCAGCGGGCCGTCGCCTGCGAGCCGCCGCAGGAACTCGGTCGATTCCTCGACGATGCACAGGTCGGCGCCGAAGACGGTATCGAAGACGGCATCGAAGCCGAGGAGACGCAGCGCGGCGACCATGCGGCCCGTGGTGACGCGTCCGTACTGGGCGCCGAAGCCTTCGGCAATGGCGGCGCGAATGGCCGGCGCGGTCTGGACGACGACGTGCTTGTCCGGATCGGCGAGCGCGCGCCACACGTCGTCGGTATGCCGCTTTTCGAGAAAGGCGGCGGTCGGACAGACGGCCACGCACTGGCCGCACTGGATACAGACCGAATCGTCCATGGGTGCTTCGTACGCGGGGGTGACCAGCGTGCGGAAGCCGCGGCCCTGCTGGCTCAGGTTGTGCACGCCCTGGACCTCGGAGCAGATGCGTACACAGCGGCCGCAGAGAATGCACTTGTTGGGGTTGCGGGTGACCGCGACGCTGGTGTCTTCGATGGGGAAGTCTTTGCGTTCACCCTCGAAGAGGCGTTCACGAATGCCCAGGGTATAGGCCAGGTTCTGGAGCTCGCAGTTGCCGTCGCGCTCGCAGGTCTGGCAGTCCTTGGAGTGGTTGTCGAGGATCAGCTCGACGATGTCGCGCCGGTCCTGGCGCAGCTGCGGGCTGTTCGTGACGACTTCCATGCCCTCCCAGACCTCGACCGAGCAGGCGGCCATGTGCTGCCCGATGTCCTTGACGTCGACGATGCAGACGCGGCAGGCACCGGGCAGGCTGAGGTAGGGGTGATAGCAGAGGGTCGGGATGCGGATGCCGACGCGCTCGGCCGCCTGGACGATCGTGGTCCCCGGCGGGACGGACAACGCGCGCCCGTCGATCTTCAGGTTGATTTCGGCTGCTGCCACGGTTCACCTATTGGGGCTATTGCAGGGAGACGGCGTCGAAACGGCAGACCTCGTGGCACAGGCCACACTTGATGCAGCGGGACTGGTCGATGACGTGCCGCTCGCGCCGCTGTCCGTCGATGCAGGCCACGGGGCAGCGACGCGCACACAGCGTGCAGCCGACGCACTTCTCGTTGATTTCGTAGCGGATCAGCGCGCGGCAGCGGCGGGCCGGGCAGCTCTTGTCCGCCCCTACGTGGACCGCGTACTCGTTGGCGAAGTAGCGCAGCGTGCTCAGCACCGGGTTGGCCGCCGCGCGCCCGAGTCCGCACAGCGAGCTCTTCTGCATCAGCAGTCCGAGCCGCTCGAGCCTGGCCAGGTCTTCGGGCACGCCCTGGCCGTTCGTGATGCGCTCGAGCAACTCGAGCATGCGCTTCGTGCCTTCACGGCACGGTGTGCACTTGCCGCAGGATTCGTTCTCGGAGAAGCGCATGAAGAACTTGGCCAGGTCGACGACGCAATCGTCCTCGTCGAGCACGATCATGCCGCCGGAGCCCATGATCGAGCCCGCGGCGGTGAGCGTGTCGAAGTCGACCCGGGTGTCCAGCAGGTCCGCGCGAATGCAGCCGCCGGCCGGGCCCCCGGTCTGTACGGCCTTGAGCTGCTTGCCGCCGCGAACGCCGCCGCCGATGTCGAACACGATCTCACGCAGGGTTGCGCCCATCGGGATCTCGACCAGGCCTGTCTGGGCGACCTTGCCGGCCAGGGCGAACACCTTGGTGCCGCCGCTCTGGGGCGTGCCGATCTGCGCGAACCAGTCGGGGCCGTATAGCACGATGACCGGGACGTTCGCCAGCGTTTCGACGTTGTTGATGCACGTGGGCTTGCCCCACAGGCCCACGGTCGTTGGATACGGCGGACGGACGCGGGGCTGGCCGCGCTGGCCTTCGATCGAGTGAATCAGGGCGGTCTCTTCGCCGCAGACGAAGGCGCCCGCGCCGAGCCGGATGTCGAGCTCGTAGTCGAAGCCCGAGCCGAGAATGTTCCTGCCCAGAAGACCGAGCGCGCGGGCCTGGCGCAAGGCGTTCTCGATCCGGCGTACGGCCAGCGGGTACTCCGCACGGACGTAGAAGTAACCCTGGGATGCGCCGGTGGCGAAGCCCGCGATGATCATGCCCTCGATGATCGAGTACGGATCGCCCTCGAGCATGCTGCGATCCATGAAGGCACCAGGGTCGCCCTCGTCCGCGTTGCAGATCATGTATTTCTGGTCGGCGTGCTCGGCCGCCGCCTGGTTCCATTTCAGACCGGTCGAGTAGCCGCCGCCGCCGCGCCCGCGCAGCCGCGAGCGCGAGACCAGGTCGCGCACCCAGGCCGGGTCGCCGTTGTCGAGGACGGTGGCCAGGGCCTCGAAGCCGCGATGGGTGATCGCCTCGTCGATGCTCTCCGGGTCGATCACACCGCTGTTGCGCAGGGCGATGCGGGTCTGGCGATTGAAGAAGCTGACGTCGCCGTAAAGCGAGAAGAAGCCGCGGCTGAGAAACTGCTCGTGCTTGACCAGGCGGTCGACGATGCGGCCGCGCTGCACGTGCTCGGCGATGAGTTCGTCGAGGTCCGCTTCGGTCGAGACGCTGTACACCACGTTCGTCGGCCGGACGAGCACGTGCGTCGTCGTGCCTTCACCGCCGGGACGACAGAGTCCGAAGCAGTTCGCCGGCATGATGGCGGCGCGCTGCTCGGGGATGCTCGCGGCGGCGAGCTTCTCCGCGAAGACGTCGCGCAGGCTGCGGGGCAGGGCGGCACCGCACCGATGCGCCTCGCAGAAGAAGAACTCGTACTGGTGTGCCGCGGACGCGGCATCCAGGACATAGTCGCGCAGCGGCTGGCCGCCGATGACGTGCTCGGTGAAGATCTGGTGGGCCTTGTCGCGGTCGACGTGCTCGTACTTGACCGGCATCTGCTCAGGGAATGCGACATTGACGATCGGCTCACAACTGCAGCGCCCCGTGCAGCCGGTCTGGTGAATGACGATGTCGTCACGCCCGGTTGCACGAATGTGCTTGCGGAACTCATCGAGGACGTCGGCGGCGCCGGCTGCGTTTTCGCAGGTAGCGGAGCCCACCTGAATGCGGACCTGGCGCGGGGTTCGCCGGGCAGCGAGCCGGTCGTCCGCGGCGGCGCGGGTTTCACGGTACTGGTCTAGCGCGGTCACGGGGGTTGGTCTTCCACTTCTTCTTGTGCGTCAGGTCTCGGCCCAGGGGGCACGCTAGCGGCGCCAGGCCCGGGCTTCAAGACAAATCCAGCGATATGGTGCGATTGTTGGGTGTCGAGTGGGCCGCCGGCGGGCGGAGGTAATCGCACTGAAAACATGCGATTCGTATTGTTCTGGCCGGAATCAGTCTTGAGATGCGGCATGCAGGGCTGAAGGAGGGGGCGGTATTGCGACTCGCAGGGAGCGCGCACATGCGCGTTACGTTGATCTCGACCTTCGCGCACCCAATTGCGCTTGGGCTGCGCTACGTCTCGTCGTATCTCGAGCCGGCCGGTCACGATGTGGAAACGGTGTTCATGAGTTCGAAGCGCGACACGGCCCAGCCGGACGGGAGCGCGGCCGCGGTGGAGGACCTGCTGGCGCACCCGGGAAGCGAGTCGCGGGCGCTGTGCACGTCCCGTGTCAGGGGGCCGTGCTATTGGTGCTCGTGTGTCGACGGATCGTCGTCCAGAGGCGGAGTGTCTTGTCGATGCTGGCCGAGACGAACCAGCGACCGTCCGGCGAAACGGCGATGGCGCGCACGCCCGCGTCATGGCCGCGGAGCGTGAGGGTCACCTCGCCGGTATCGACATCCCAGATCCGGATCAGGTTGTGGTAGCCGCAGGTGATCAGCCGGTGGCCGTCGGGCATGAATGCGAGCCCGGTCACGAAGCCTCCGTGACCCTGGACTGCCCAGAGCAGGTCGCCGCTGGCCAGATCCCACATCCGCACGTACTTGTCCTTCGCGCCGGTCGCCATCAGGCGCCCACTGGGCGAGATCGCCACCTGCTGCATCTCTGCGGCGCCTGTAAGTATCTCGCGCAGCAGCTCACCCGAATCCGGGTTCCACACGCGTACAGCCCGGTCGTTGCCGGCCGTGAAGAGCCGGATCGGATCTCGCGATAGCGAGACGCGGTAGACTTCGCCCTCGCACGCGTGGATGGTGCGGCGTAGTCGGCCGCTCGCCGCTGCCCAGATGCGGGCAGTCCCATCGCCGTGGCCGGAGATAAGCCACTCGTCGTCGGGTGCCCAGGCCAGGCATCGCGTGTTGGTGTCGGGCACGTTCAGGGTCAGCAGCGGTGCTTCGTCCGGACTCCCATGGATCAGCACAACGCCGTCGTCGCCGGCGGAGGCCAAACGCCCGCCTTCGTGGGAGTACGCAAGTGCCAAGATGCGGCCGCGGTGTGGGTGGGTGGTGCTCAGTACAGCACGGTCCGGCATACTGAGAATCTGGAGCCATCCGGCAATGTCACCGGCCGCGACCGTTGTTCCGCTTGGGGAGACGGCGATACTGGCGTACTCGTGGTCGGAGGTCGCGAGGATCGGCGGTTCGGCTGCAGGTGCGGCGTCCCAGATCTTGATTACCCGATCGTTGCTGCAGGACAGAATTCGCGATCCGTCCGGTGTGAACACCACCGTGCACACGTAGTCTCGGTGACCCAGCCGTACGGCCTCGCCTGCGCCGCTGGTCAGATCCCACACGCGCACGGCGGAAGCACCCCCGACCACAATGCGCCGGCCATCCGGGCTGAAGTTGACGCCGCCCATCATCTCGCCCGGCCGTCGGAAGATGTGCCGCTGCGCGCCGGAGGCGACATCCCAGATGCGCAGCGTGTTGTCGAAGCTCGTGGATGCCAGCTGCTGACCATCCGGGCTGAACGCGACGCGCCGGACATCGGCCGTATGTCCGGTAAGGGTGCGTGCGACGCCACCGCTGTCGACATCGAGCAGCACGACGGTGCCGTCGGCGCGTGCGGTGGCGAGCAGGCGTGCGTCCGGCGACCAGGCGATGTTGATGGGACGCGTGCGCAGTGCGTCCGGCCATTCATGGCGGCGCTGCCCGGTCTGCCAGTCCCAGACGCGTAGGGGTTCGTAGGCGAATCCGCCGGCCGCGACGTGGCGGCCGTCGGGGGAGAACGCCACGGCGAAGTTGGTCCGAATGGCAAGTCGGTCGCACGGTCGTTCCGTTTCGAGGTTCCATACGTGCGCCTCGTGAACATCCCGACCCGCGTAGGCCAGGAAGCGGCCGTCCGGCGAGAACGAAATCTGCTCGACGAATCCCTCCGATTGAAGTGTCTGCGCGGGCTGCCCGCTGCGGCTGTCCCACAGGCACAGCAGGCCGTCGCAATCACCGGAGGCGATCAGCCGGCCATCCGGCGAGACGGCCAGCGCGTTGATGTTGTCGGTGTGGCCAACCAGCGTCTGCAAACTGGTGTCCGCCAAACGACTGAAGAAGTGCCACTCCCAACCGCGCAGATCGGGTGGGCAGTGGGCCAGGCGCCGGGCGAGCTCCACGCCATTGCCGGCTTCGTAGGCGCGCTGGGCCAACGTAATGTCATTGAGGTAGACGGCGTGTCGCAGCTCCGCCGCGCGTCGCTCGGCGATCACGCGCTCGTACGTAGAGTCACGGTACAGCACCGCCAAGCCGACCGCAGACGCGCTCACCACCAACATGAATAACGCAACCACTGCGACCGCGATGCGATGCCGCCGGAGGGCCTTGCGGAAGACGTACCAGCGGCGGCCGCGCTTGGCCTCGATCGGTTCATGGCGGAGGTAACGCTCGATATCGCGCATCAGGCCGGCGGCGGACTGGTAGCGGCGCCGGCGATCCTTCTCGAGCGCCTTGAGCACGATGGCCTCCACATCGCCGCGCAGCGTGCGATTGATGGCCGAGAGGCGGCGCGGCTCCTGTTCGCGAATGACGCGCGGCACCTCGAACGGGGAGGCGGTGCTGAAGTCGTAAGGCAGCTCACCGGTGAGCAGCTCGAAGAGCACGACGCCAAGGGCGTATACGTCGGAGCGGATGTCCAGCTCGACCGCGTCCCCTTCGCACTGCTCGGGGCTCATGTAGCGCAGCGTGCCGACGAGCTCACCCACGTCCGTCTGCAGCGTGGCAATCGTCACATCAGCGTCGGTGGCCCGGGCCACGCCGAAGTCAATCAGTTTCGGCTGGCCGTGCTGGTCGACCAGGATGTTGGCGGGCTTGAGATCGCGATGGATGATACCGCGCTGGTGCCCGGCGTGAACGGCCTCGCAGACGTGGGTAAAGAGCTCCAGTCGCTGGCGGCTCGAGAGGCCTTGCTCCGCAGCGTAGCGCGTGATCGACCGCGCGCCGGGGATGTACTCCATGGCAAAGTACGGCGCGCCGTGTTCGCCACCATGGGTACCCGCTTCGTAGATCTGGGCGATGCCGGGGTGCCGCAGCCGGCCGAGAATCTCCGACTCGTGCTTGAAGCGGCACAGGGCCGAGCGCGACGCCAGCCCCGGTCGCATGACTTTCAGCGCGACCGTGCGGCGCGGCTCTTCCTGCAAGGCCTCGTAGACCGTGCCCATGCCGCCGGCCGCGATCACATGCTGCAGGCGGTACTTGCCGAGCTGCGTGCCGAGCAACGGGTCATCGGCGGACTGCATTGGTGGCACGGGCGGGGCTGGCGGCTCGAGAAAGCCGGTAGCGCGCTGGTCGGCGGCCAGGAGCGACTCGACTTCGGCCCGCAGCGCCGGCTGGCCGCGACAGGCCGCCTCCAGGAAGGCCTTGCGCTGGCCGGCGGTCTGTTCGACTGCCGCTTCGAAGAGCTCGATGGCGCGCTGCTTGTCGTGCGGCTTCGCGGTCATGTCACGATGGCTTCATGGTTGGCTTTCGACCAATTCGCGGTACAGCCAGGCGCGCGCGTAGCGCCACTGGCGTTCGACGGTGCGCGTGGCGACGTCGAGAACCGAGGCGGTCTCGTCGATGGTGAGCCCGCCATAGAAGCGCAGCTCAACCACGCGAGCGCGCTGGGTGTCCTGCTCGGCCAGGCGTCGCAGGGCGTCGTCCAGTGCGAGCACGTCGACGGCTTCTTCGTAGGCGGCGATGATACCCTCGTTCAATTCGAGCTTGGCGCGCTGGCCACCGCGTTTGGCGGCCGCATGGCCGCGGGCATGGTCGACGAGAATGCGGCGCAGGGCCTGGGCGGCGACCGAGAAGAAATGCGCACGGTCCTCCCAGCGGGCCCGGGTCTGGTCAATGAGCTTGAGGTACACCTCGTGAACCAGGGCGGTCGGCTGGAGGGTGTGGTCGACGCGCTCGCGGCGCATGAGATCGGCGGCGAGGGCCCGCAACTGATCGTAAACCAGCGGGAGTAATTCGTCCGCGGCGCGCGAGTCGCCCTCACTCGCGCGAACGAGCAACGCGGTAACGTCGGCCGACTCCGCCATGTGCATAAACCCCGAGGCCACGAAAGGATACGAAAATCCTGTCGGTGTTCTTCTCTCATTATCGCGAAGAGAGCTGCGGGAAGCAACCACGGGTGCTTTCCCGAGGACCCAGGCTCTCTGAATGGAGGCTCGATCATGAGATGGCACGTGGCGATCGCGGCGGTGTTGCTGGCGGGGCTGACGGCAGCAGCATTGGCGCAAGAACCGATTGGAACAGCATTTACGTATCAGGGTTTACTGAAGCAGAACGGCGCGCCGGTTACCGGCACTGCCAACTTCGTGTTTTCGCTGTGGGATGCCCCAGTGGACGGCAACGACGTTGCCTACTTCGAAGCTCCCAGCGACTACCCGATCTTCGACGGGCTGTTCACCGTCGAGGTCGATTTCTCAATGACCGAGGGGTGGATCTATGACGGGACCGCGCTCTGGCTGCAGGTGGCGGCCGAGTATCCCGCGGGTTCGGGGGACTGGGAGACGCTGGCTCCGCGGCAAAGGCTGACGACGGTGCCGTACGCGTCATTCGCCCATCTCTCCACGGCCGTCCCCTGGGCCGGCATTCTGGACATGCCGGCGGGGTTTGCGGATGGGGTGGACGATGTCGGTGAGGGGGATTTCTGGGCGATGACAGGTAATGAGGGTACGACGCCCGGAACGCACTTCGTCGGTACAACCGATAACACCCCCTTGGAATTGCACGTCGACGGCAGCCGTGCGCTGCGGATTGAACCGACCGGCGACTTGCCGAACTTCATCGCCGGTCACTACACAAACCACGCCGATCCTAACGTCATCGCGGGGACCATCGGCGGCGGCGGGTTCAATTCCGTACACGGGTGGCATTCCACGATCGGTGGAGGCATCGGAAACGAAATCGGCACGTCGTACAACGCGACCATTGCCGGGGGCGACTACAACATGATCGGTGACGTCGCCGGCTGGGCGACCATCGCCGGCGGACGAGAGAACGAGGCCACGCAGGAATACGCCATGATCCCGGGCGGCAGTCATAATCTCGCCGGTGGTGAGTACAGCTTCGCCGCAGGCCGGCTGGCAAAAGTACGCGACCCGAACGCCGTCGGCGGTGGCGACACCAACGGCGACGAAGGCACGTTTGTCTGGGCGGATTCGCACAATGAAGAATTCTGGTCGACCGGGCCCAACCAGTTCCTCATCCGCGCCGCGGGCGGCGTGGGGATCAACACCAATGATCCCGAGGCCACGCTGCATGTGGTTGGAACGGCGTTCGGCCAGAAGATCGACGTCTGGTCCCCTCCCATGCCGGGGTTTCTCGGCTACGGAACTCACGTCGAACTGGATGCCAACAATGGCTACGGTCTGTACGCCGAGGCCACGCGCACTGATGCCGAGATCACCTACGGCGTCTACGGAAAGTCCAGCAACGTCAGCACCGATGCAACCGCGACAGGCTTCGGCGGGTACTTCAGATCGGACGGTACCTATAATGGGGCTGGCGTCTATGGCCATCATCGCTACAAGGGCGTTCATGGCTTCGCTGACGGCAACGGTGGTGCTGGCGTCTACGGTCGCCACTGGACGGACACCAATGGCTACGGCGGGTACTTTCTCACGCAAGGTAACCGCAGCAGCGCGGGTGTCGTTGGGACGAACACCTCCAACTATGACAGCGAAGGACGGCTCGGTTACGTCGGGCCGGCTGACGAATTTCCACTCGTCGCTGGTGTCTACGGCCAGGAAGCCGGTTCCGGTTACGGCTACGCGGGTTACTTCGTGGGTGGTGTAAACGTCACGGGCTGGCTCAGCAAGGGTGGTGGCTCGTTCAAGATCGATCACCCGCTCGACCCCGAGCACAAATACCTGATGCACTCGTTCGTCGAGAGCCCGGACATGATGAACGTCTACAACGGCAATGTCACGACGGATGTGGATGGCTTCGCGGTGGTCAAGTTGCCGGACTGGTTCGAGACGCTCAACCGAGACTTTCGCTACCAGCTCACGGTGATCGGACAGTTCGCGCAGGCGATCGTGGCGGAGGAAATCCGCGGGAACACCTTCGTCATTCAGACAGACAAGCCACGCGTCAAGGTCTCCTGGCAGGTCACCGGTATTCGCCAGGATCCCTGGGCCAATGCCAACCGAATCCCCGTCGAGGTCGACAAGCCCGAGAACGAGCAAGGCACGTACCTGCATCCCGACGCCTATGGCGTGTCAGCAGATCGCGGCGTGAATTACGAACAGCGGGTCGGCATCGTGCCGCCCCCCGGCACGCTCGCTGCCCCACGTGACGTCGCATTGACCCAAGACTAGCAAGCCCGCTGCGGCACCCGTGCATGGATTGTCTGATCGGAGCACGGGTGCCCGGCGTCAAACTCAAAGACGGAGACCAGCCATGCGTCAGATCAGCGACATTCTGGCGACCTTTCTCTTCATCGCCATTTGGGCCGGGGACGCCTCATTCGGACAGCGTCTCACCATGGATTGGTACACCATCGACGGCGGCGGCCAGATGTGGACGGCCGGCGGCCCACTCGAGCTTTCGGGGACGATCGGTCAGCCGGACACGGACGGCGCGTTGTCGCTGAGCGGCGGTACGCTGTCGCTCACGGGGGGCTTCTGGCCCGGTGCGGCCCCGCCGACACCTTCGCTCTGCCCCGGCGACAGCAACTGCGACGGCAGCATCAACTGGCGCGATATCGACTTCTTCGTCGCCGCCCAGAATGACAATGTGTCGGCTTGGACCGCGCTGCACATGCAGGTCTACGGCGCCGCGCCGAGCTGCTCGTTCGAAAGCAATGATGTCGACAATAGCGGCACGGTCAGTTGGCGCGACATCGATCCGTTCGTCGCGCTGCAAAACACGACCTGTCCGTGATATGTGACACGCACCAGGTGCGTTGCCGGCGTGCGGTTCGGTTGGTCGTGGGAAGCTTGTCAACGTGCAGAAGTTCGTCCTGTGGGGCGCCGCGACCGGGTTGCTCGCGGGCATCGTGGAGGCGATGGTCACGGCCATCGGGGCCGCGGACTACTGGCGGCGGGTCCTGGTCCATTGGAGCGCACTCGGCCTTGCGGGATGGGTATTGGGAGCGGTTGGTGGTTACATCGTCGCCAAACGGATCGAGCGCCGGCATGCCATCCGGCGAGCCGGGAGGGTGTGCCGGCACTGCGGCTGCCACCTGGCCCGCAACGCCCGCGGACGACGCCCCGGAATGCGGGCAGGTGATGGCCGCCGCGGAAGTCGCAAAGCGCGACGCGGCAACAGGCCCGCGGGGAACGGACGCAGGCCAGCGGTAGGCACTGGGCGTTACTGGACTCGAACCAGTGACCTCATCCGTGTGAAGGATGCGCTCTAGCCGACTGAGCTAAACGCCCGCACAGTCAATCCTACATCATACCACTCACAAACGCAGTGGCAAGGTCGCCGCCGCCGCGCCGCGGGGCACCATCCGGCCGCCGCCGGCGGACGAGACGTGCCCTTCACTGCAGGGGAGGATCTGGCGACCGCCGCACCGCCTGGCACCTGAAGATGCCGGCTTCTCCGCGGACCCGGCGCGGCGGAACTCCCCACCCGGGACCACATTCCCGGCCGCGTCACCATGTGGCGAACCCTGGCCGCCGGCACCGCGGCCGATCGCCGCGGCGGCATCTGAAATGCCGTTCATGCGCTACCCCGACGCGGGCGAGAGCTTTCGTTTCTGCCGGGGACCGCTAAGATGCGCGCCCGCAGCCGTATAACGCGGTGTAGCTTCGGTCGGCAGCGGTCGCCGACCCGTCCACCGCTTCCGCAGACCCGGTGCGTTGTGAAACTGGCCGACCCGGCACTCCTGGCTGCACTCATGCTCCTGGCCGCCATCGTGGGCGGCTACGGCGGGGCGCTCTTCCGTCTGCCGCGGGTCGTTGGATACCTCGTCGGCGGGGTGCTGCTGCATTACCTCCTGTCGTACGTCGAGACCGGCACCTTCGGCCCGGCGCCCGCCGGGACGCTGGGCGGGGCGGCGCGGCAGCTTCACGGCGTGCGGTCGATTGCCCTCGGGCTGATCATGTTCTCGATCGGCAATGTGTTCGAGGCGCGGCACTTTCACGCCGTCGCGCCACGCGTGTTGCGGCTGACGCTGACCAAGCTGCTGTGCGTGCTGGTGCTGGTGGGGGGTGGCTGTACGGCAGTGGCGCTGCTGACGCAGGGTTTCACGGCGGGGACCACTGTCGCGTTCGGGCTGCTACTGGGGGTGGTCGGGGTGGCGACAGCGCCGGCGGCGACGCTGCTGGTGCTACGCGAGTACGAGGCCAAGGGACCCAACGCCGACGCGATCCTCACGATGACCGCGATCAACAACATTCTCTGTATCGTGCTCTTTCACGCAGCGTTCATGGTGCTGTCGTGGACGGGGCTGATCGAGTCGAGCTACAGCACGGGGCGCTGGCTGTGGCTGGACCTGCTGCTGACGAGCGTGGGCAGCATCGGGCTGGGCGTGGCGGTTGGCTTCCTGCTGAGCGTGCTGTATATCCGCATGACGATTGCGGATTTCATGCTGATCTTCATCGGGGCGCTGGTGGTGCTGGGGGCGTTTCGCGAGACGCTCGCCGACACGCTGCACCTGTCATACAGCTTCTTGCTGGTGTCCCTGTTTATCGGGTCGACATTCGCCAACATCACGCCGGACCAGGAGCCGTTCCACAACGCACTGCGGAGCTTCTCGGGGCCGATCTTCGCGTTGTTCTTCGTGCTGGCGGGGTTCAACCTGCACGTCAGCGACCTGTGGCACATCGGGTGGGTGGGGCTGGCGTATGTTTCGCTGCGGATCGCGGGGAAGGCCATCGGCGGCTGGCTGGGGGTGCGGTCGCTGCACGATCCTGATTTCAGCCCGAGCATCGGCCTGGGCATGTTGTGCCAGGCCGGGGTGGCGATTGGGCTGGCGGCCTTCCTGACGTCGACGTGGGGCACGGTGCAAGACGGCGAGTTCGTCGCGCATCCGGCGGCGGAGGCGTTTCAGACCGTTATCCTGGGGTCGATCGTCGTGTTCGAACTGGTCGGGCCCATCGCCCTGAAGCAGGTCGCGATGCGCAGCGGCGAGGTCAAGGCGGTTACGCTCTTGCGCCGGCGGCGGACGCCGGGGCACGAGTCGGAATCGATCCTGCATCAGGCGTGGGAGGCGCTGTCGCGGACGGTCAAGCCGGGCCGGGCGCCACGGCCGGTCGCGGGCAACGACCTCCAGGTGCGGCATATCATGCGGTCGAACGTGAAGGTGCTGTCGGCGTCGGCGCAGCTGGACGACGTGCTGCACTTCGTGGAGAAGAGCCGCTACAACCATTTTCCAGTCGTGGGAGACGAGGGGGAGTACGTCGGCATGATTCACTATGCCGACCTGCGGCACATCCTCTACATCCCGAACATCCGCAACCTGGTGACGGCGACCGACCTGGCGCGCGGGGACACGCCGACGGCGTTGCGCCACACCCCGCTGGAGGAGCTGGCGAACAAGTTTCATGATACGGACCTGGGGTCGATCGCGGTGCTGGAGAACGAGCAGGGGCGGCGTGTGATCGGCATGGTAGAGCAGCGCGACCTTCTCTTGGCCCTGCGCCAGGACCAGCAGCGGGCGGGGGAGCGCTCGGGGGCTTGACCTGATATGATGTATCGGCTATCAATAATCCGTGAACACGGTCGGGGTGGGTGTCGGGCGTAAAGGCCTCGGCCGTGCGGAGGATTGACATTGCGACTATGATCTGACGCGAGTCGGCTCGATACCCTTTGCCTGCCGGCGGAGGATATCGGGCGCAGGTTGTCGAGCGTGTGTGCTGGGAGTTCGCACCGAGCTGGTGCATGGAAGGGATTCGCAAGCCGCTCGGCGACGTATTGAACCTCGTATTTCGAGACATTTAACAAGACACGCCCTGCGGCCGTGACGCATTTCGGCGGTGACGTGGGCGAGCCTCAAGCCAGACTGCAGCCTGGCCGATGTGAATGACCGTTGGGCCAACAGGTTGCGCGGCGCTGGATGGACATTGGGTAGATGGCGTCCCATGCATACCAGGGGGCCCGGCGTTCGGTGGGGCGAGCGCCGCTCAGCTTATGCGCCGCCAGTGGATTGGAATCGGGCCGGATGTGAAGGGGAGAAGAAGGCGGGAGGTTATCGGTCCTGGGCTGATGGGGGCTTTGGAGCGTGTGAAGCGGGTCGGGTGGTCCTGGACCTCCTATTCCTCGTAGCCAGACTACTTTATAAAATCGCCACTCTGCCATGTGGCCATGGTGGCGGTCTTCCTATTTTGACCAATTTGTCACCTTCTCGCTTGCGGGAGCGGTTTTCGGTTGGCACCATTGCATTGGTTCTCGCCGAATTCGCTAGGATTCGGGAGCGACACTCGCTAGGCTGTGAAGCGTCACGTTATTCGGACCGCTTCACACGCGACGCAAGTCGTGACCGGATCCGGGAAGGGAAGGACAGCGTGGTATCACTGTATGTGCGACGGTGTCGTTGCGCCGCCGGTGTGCTTATCGCGTGCGCGGTCGTTCTTTCGGTTCCGGGGTTTGGGCAGTCGCTGCTGGGGGCGGGGCACGGCGGTCCGGTCGAGAACTGGTCGCTCGAGGCGGCGGGGGGGTTGAATCCGTTCGACCTGCGGCCGTTGTTGCCGGTAGCGGTTCCGCCGCTGGAGCTGGTGCCCGGGCAGCCGCTGGAGCCGGGCGACGGGGCGGGCGACCGGCCGATTGCGGAGTTCAACTATGCGCAGGCGCCGGGGTCGACGGTCGTGTCGTTTGATGCGTCGGCGTCGCGCGGGGCGGGGGGCGAATTGCAGTATGACTGGTGGTTCTACGAGGATCCGGACAGCCCGGTCTTCGTGCCGGACGGCGGGGCGAACTACCAGCACGCCTTTGCCGAGCCGGGGGCCTACCTGGTGCAGCTGGCCGTGATCGACGCGGACGGCGATGTCGGATTGGCCCGCGACACGATCGAGGTGGTGGCAAGCGAGCCGGAGGAGTTGAGCGCGGACTTCACGATCGAGCAACTCGTGGCCGTAACGCCGTTGGTGGATCCGAATGGCGACGTGGATTGGGAGGAAGACTGGGATCCGATCACGCTGCCCAACGCTGGCAACCCGGTTGAAAAGGGGCTGCGGATCAAGTTTGTGGCGCCGACGCAGGGCAACCCGGCCTGGACGTTCTGGGACTTCGGCGACGGCACCTACTGCAACGACGCGATCGCCTACCACCAGTGCTCGCGCAACCTGACCGTGACGCTCACGGTCTATAACGCGGATTGGACCGAGTGGGACATCGTGACGAAGACGGTGCACGTGGACGAGGGTGCGCAGTTTCTGGCCGAGACGCCGCATCCGGGTTTCGTTTTCAAGCCACGGCACTGTGTTTTGGATGGCAGCGAAGTCTGGTCGATCTCGACTGACGGCGACATTGGCTGGTGTGATGTATCTGACCCCGCTGCGCTGGCGCCGATCAGCCGGATGCCGATCGACGGAATAGCGGACTACTATGGTTTGGCCCATGCGAACGGCAGGCTGTACGTGGCGCGGGGAACCGGCGGGGTGAGCGTCTATAATGCCGATCCCGGGGACTTCTATCTCTTGCGCGAAATGCCACCGAGTGAACTGATGGCCAGCTACGTCATGGGCGTGGCGGCAGTTGAAGACATCCTGTACGTGACCAGCGGCACGAGCGACATCCATGCGTTCGACGTTGCGAACCTGGCGGATCCGCAGCCGCGCGAGAGTATTGATGTGGGCTTCGAGGCGATTTACATGGCCCAGCTCGATGATGTGGCGCTGGTGGCGCATGGCTGGGGCTCGGCGTCGTTTGTCGTGATTGATGTTCGGCAGCCCGCTCTGCCGGTGATTGCTTGCACGCACACCATGGAGGCGGGCCGGACGCTGTGCGGTTTAGCGGGCGTGGGTGGGATGCGCTTCGCCATCGGGGCCACTGGCGGCTCGGTGGTATCAGAGGTAGTTGTGCCCGCGGACGATCAGACCACGCTCGCGTTGGCGCCGGTTCGGGAGCTGCCTTTTGGGGCATCTGCGGACGCAGCTCTTACGCGCGGGCGAGCATATCTTCGACAATTCGAGACGATTCGGAAATTCAATGTCGTGGATCCGGCTGAAGCCGTGTACCTGCAGCAGGAGTTCGACGTGGTGACGCCTGCTCAATGTGCCGCGTTCGTGTATGATCCGGATGGCCCTGGTGGCCCGGAGCCAGAGATGCCCTTCTTCGGCTATGCCTTCGGGTACAAGGCCTACCTGCCCTAACCCGGATTATTCACGGTGGATTGAAAAAGCGGCCTTCGTGTGGTCTAACTG
>CAYUZU010000037.1:0-39833 GCA_964448675.1 uncultured Planctomycetales bacterium | reverse complement strand
CGGGGCTAACATGAGCACCGAACTCCGCATTACCCGAAACTCGACATTGACAAGGGATCTCCCCTCCGAACCGTGACCGTCGAGACGCCGTCTGGCGGCGTCGGCAATCGCAGGATTCACTCGCGAGGGGGCCCTTGCGGACAACGAATCCACGGATTGACCCGGTTTGCGGTGATTGGCCACCGTAGACGGTCCGCACGGGGGACGCGCTTTAACACGCGCATCCCGCTCGGGTCTCGCACCGAGTACCAAATCCGCCCCTGAATCGGCAACCCCCCGATGACACCCACGCGCATTGCCTGGAATCCGAAGCACATTGCTCGCATTAGTGACCCGGCCGATCTGGCGGAACTGCTCTTTCCGGCCAACCGGAATCAGCAGCACGCCTTCCTGGTGCTGTGGTTTGCGCTGCAGCAGACCCCCGACGGCCTGGTGCCTAACTTCCTGGACGTGGCCCGGCGCCACGCCGTTTCACGCCGCACGCTCGAACGCGTACGCGCGAAGCTGCGCCGCCTCGGACTGATCGAGCGGGTCTCGCGCTTCCACGCCCGCTTTGGCGGCCGCGAGGGCTGGACCCGCTCGAGCCGTTTCGAGCGCAGCCTGCGCCAATTGGCCGACCAGCTGGCGACTTGGCGTGCGACCGGCCCCATGCCCGCCCAGAAAGCGGCTGTCCTGATCGACTTCGCCGCGGCCCGCAAAGTAGCCGTTCGGGGGCCGAAAGGTCCCGTCCAGCAGACCAGGAGACTCCCATGAACAGAATGATCGCGGACTGATTGAACTGGGCACTTCAGCAGGTTCGCGCTCGATTTCGTCCGGCACCGCAAGGCTTATATACACTGGGCGATTCCGCCCTTTCCAATCCTCATACGCACACCATGTGCATTGCGCGGGTCGTTCAGCCATCCTGGACAAGTGGCCCGCCTGAGGATCTATCCCACGCGACAGAAGCCGGGAGTTGTCCCGAGCTCATCGCGCAGCAGATCCTCGTCGGAGAACCGGGATTGGCGTCACCGCCAGCCCGACGCGACGTAGGTGATCCTCTCTTCTTTCCACACAAGCCGTCAATCGGCGAGTTGTCATCCAAACGGCACCATGCCAGCGCATCGAGCCTTACGTGTACGTCCACAATGGACCAGAGCTCAATGAGTAGCTCCGCGAGACCTCAAAAGCAAAGGAGACGGTCGTGGGACGTGGACGCAATCTGCCGCGCATTGTCGAAGACGGATTTCGAGGCAAAGTCGGGGCTCCCAAGCCACCCGTACCACTGGCGGGATTGCGCTCGCCGGGCAGCCGCTACGTCGAGCAACGACCAATGCGGCCGTCGCAGGACCCCTTGCAGCAGTCTGGAACGACTTGGCCGTACGCGCCCGACCGGTATCGATCGGGGCCACGGTACGACGTTTCGCATCCCAAACCATATCTGCACCCGACGGGCTACGAGACACCGACGGATGAGTCGTGGGATTACGCCCCTTTGAAGATGGGCAGCATGTTCGACGGCCGGGCGTTGGACGTCTTCGACGCCGGCCCCCCGCGGGAAGACGAACGTCTGTCTCGCCAAGCCGTACAGCAGATCTTCGATGACTGGGACGGAGCGTCTTTCGCGCGCCAGCACGCGTCGCGGCAGGCTGATTTGGCCGCTCGGCTGGCGGAGCCTGACGAGGATGAGACGCTGCGGAATTCGCTCGAGACGATGCTGGGTCCGCCCGGGGGGACCTCAGCGTTGGAGTTGCCGGAGCTGAGCGATCAATACCTGGCCCCGAGCGAACTCGAACTGATGAATGATGCGCTTGGCGCGGACATTCCCGCGCTTGGGGCTGCAGATCCACCGCGAATAGCTGAGGCCCAGGACGAGTTCGGGATGTATGGTCCGCCACCAGGTTTCGAAGATCCCGTCGAAGACGGTGCGATGGAGGACGCATGGCACAGCGCGCAGCACGCATTCAACGAGCAGGCGGACGAGATGCTTGCGACGACCGTGCTGCAGGACGAGGCGTTTGGCTTCGACGAGCCGACAGTTGCCGCGACGGGGCATTTCGATCCCCTGGAGCTTCCACCGCCCGGTGCTGGACCTGGACGCCGGTGGTTCTAAGCGCGGCGGCACGCTAACCAACCCTGTAAGTGTTTGGTTGTTTTCTTTCCTCAGATGGCACGCCCAACACGTGTGGCGTGCCATCGCACGTCATGGAGGTAACACAATGGCCTGGAGACCAACTGAGTATCTGATCGAAGGCGAACTGGACAACACCACGCCCGGCAAGGTCACGGGGTGGGTGCGGTTCGCTGGCATGGATGAAACGGTGATGTTCGACCTGAAGGGCAATTGCCATCGCGACATACGTGGGGCACGTATCCGCCTTAGCGGAAACAGTCGCCAAGACGACCCGGAGGCCGCCAGCTACATGGACGGCTTCGCATCAAAGCAAGCCGGCGAGGTCGGCGACATCACTGCCGGTCTGCCACCGCAGGACTACGTGGACTACCCCTATATCGAGTGGTTTTCTGAGGCGAATGGCCGCGTCGTGATCGAATTGAACCTGGGTGAGGTCGAAGTGCTGACCCGGCCGATTCCGGCATGCGAGAGTGACCCAATCCCGCGGGAGTCGCAGCAGCGGAAGATGGCGGCCTTCATGCACGAGCTGAGCAGCAAAATGCAGGTTCCGGCCATCGCAATCGACGGTGCGTCCCGGCTGATCTCGGATCCGACGTTCAGCCACTGGGTCGTGGTGAATGACCGCATCATCGGCGAAGCGCGCGACGTCGAAGCCGACGGTCACGACGTCAGCATAGCGTTCGTCCGGCTGTTCCACGCCCCCGAGTTCGCCGAGTTCGGCTCGATCCGCAACCACCATCTCCGCGTCAAAGACAGCGTCTGATCATCCTGCTGTCACCGCGCCGTCCGTTGCCGGGCGACGCGTCCTTCCAAACTGAAACAGGACAGAGAGTCAGGCCGCTATCGGGATGGTCCCGGTGCGCGCCGACTCCGCAAGCGTCTTACAAGGAGCCCCATCATGTTGATGAAGTTGCAGCCCACTATTGAGACGGCCGCGTTGGTCGTCAACCGCGCGGTACTGCTGAACCTGCTCAAGCGGGCGCAGCGTGTGGTGCCGAAGCGATTCCCCAAGCCAGTCCTGACGTGCGTGCGATTGGAGTCCTCCGATGGCTACCTGCGCGCGTGCGCGACGGACGGCGAGTTATCGCTCTACACCCACATGCCGATCGAGGGCGATCTGCCCGCGGTTGTAGTGCCGTGTGATGAGCTCATTCGCAGGCTAAAAGCATCGAAGGCGCCGGAGTGCTCGCTGCGTGTCACTGAGGACACCGGTGAGCTGCACGTGAACGGCGGGCGCGTCGAACATGCGCTGTGCACGTACGACTCGGCCGATTACCCGGTGGTTGCCAGCGAATATGCCGGCGACGGCATCACGGTGGACGCGGCGGAACTGGTCGCAGCGCTGAAGGTCTGTACGGTCGCGACGGCGAAGGAACCGAGCCGGTACGCCATCGACGGCGTCTTGCTGGAAAGCAACGGCAAGGGCACGCGCCTGGTCGCCACCGACGGACGGCGCTTGGTCGTGACCGAGCTTCGCATGTGCGACGGCGATCTCGACGGCAAAGCGATCCTTCCGAGCCGCCTGTTGCAACTGGTGGAGCGGTTGACGGAGCGCAACGTGGATCATCTGTTGCTCGCTGTCTCACGCGAGAAGAATGACAAGGGCGAAGAGTTGCCCGGGCGGATCTACGTGGCTGGGCCGGACTGGCTGGTCTCTAGCTATGAATGCGACGGCAGCTTCCCCGTTTACCGCGACGTCATGCCGCGGTCGCACTCGCGCTTCGCCGTCGAGCGGGTCGCGCTGATCGAGGTCCTTAGCGAGGTCTCGTTGGCAACAAACCTGGAAAGTCGCATGGTCTGCCTGGACCTGTATCACGACCGTGTGCACTTGTCAGCCACGGCGCCGGGTGTCGGCACGGCTGAGGCTGATCTGGTCGCTGAGTTCCCGGGTGGCGGTGACAGCGAGATTCACACCGCCTTCAATCCGAGCTACCTGCTGGACGCGTTGAAGACGCTCGACGGCGACCGGGTCGTCATCGATGTCGATCAGAACGGCTTCGGCAGCGACCGCAGCGTATTCGGCAAGCCGGCGCTGTTGTACGCCGAGCACGATCCCATCACCCGCTGGGTGATTATGCCGGTGAACGCCGGCCTCGAACCGACCCGTGCGAACCTCGGCTCGAACTATCCGGAGCACCTGATGGAGGAGGCGTCGGCATGAAACTCCACGCGCCTCTTTGTCCCGAGTGTGGCCAGCCGGCGCGAGGCACGCTCGAGCGGCTCAGCGGCCGGGCGGACTTCAACATCGAGCCTGGCCCCGGAATCGATGTCGACTACGGCGGCTGGACCGAGATCTGGTGGGACGAACAACGCACCATCCTGGAACGCGATGACGAGCCTGAAGGTCCTGAGAACTGCCCGCTGGTCTGCTGCCCCAACGGCCACACCTGGCCGACCGTGATCGACTGGTAATCCCGCCTTAACTTCCCACCCGCCACAGGTGACCCGGGCAGCCACTTCGACAGTCCGAGGCCCCGAAACCTGGCACCGCGACCCAGCCGTTCGCTGCATTGCAGTTAACGCGGCACTCATCATCCGGGCTCGTGGACGCCAGGATCACCCCCTCAATCCGGGCATTCCGCTGCGCCAGCAAGTAATCGATGTGCCAGTGCAGCCGCCCTGCGCCTCGCGTATGGCGGAGCACCCGTGCGCGCAAGCCGCGTGACGCACGCCCGGTGTAGATATGCGTGCCCCGCGCGAAGTGGATCTCGCCCAGGGCGCCCACACGTACCTTCACGGGCCGACGCAGCTCGATCCACAGCTGATACACGCCCGCATCCGGTCACGCATCGAGTGCGGGTGTGAACGTCGGCCCCGTATTTCCCTTGGGTGTCGCTTTCACGCCAACGTCGTATCTCACACACAAGGAATGAACCATGAACGACTCGTTTCGACAGACACTGACTGATTACATTCTCTCCGGGCACGCGTACCTGCACGCGCATACGCTGGAGAAGACCCGCTTCGTGCAGGAACTGAAGGAGGTCGCTGCGGCGTTGCCGCCTGACGGTCGGCCAATCTATGTCTGGTCGCCGGCGACCGGCTGGCAGGACGCCGAGGGCGTGCCCGCCAAGTCCGAGACCGGCGCCGAGCTCGGCCCGCCCAACCCGCAGACCGCCCCGCAGCAGATCCTGGAGCTGCCGGAGGAGGCCCTCTTCATCCTGAAGGACTTCGGCTGCTACCTGCAGTCGCGGACCTTCGCGTACTTCGACATCGTGATCGCCTGGCTGAGCGAGATCCGCGACGTCCTGGCCCACACCGGCCGGACCGTCATCTTCGTCGGCGTCGATTTCGATATCCCGCCGGCGCTGCAGCACGACGTCACCACGATCGAGTTCAAACTGCCCCACGACGCGGCGATCGAGAAGGCCGTTCGCTATGTCGCTGAGGATCACCCGATCGATGAGGCCTTCATGCCGGCACTCGTCACCGCCTGCCGCGGCATGACGCAGCAGCAGGTCGAGGACCGTGTCGCCCTGGCACTGCGCAAGTTCAAACGCCTCAACGGCGAGGCCGCCCGGCTGATCCTCAACGAGAAGGCCGAGGTCATCCGCCGTACCGGCCTGCTGGACTACCGCGATCCGCCCGCCGGCGGCCTGGACCTCATCGGCGGTTGGGAGAACGTCAAACGCCACGTCGAGCTCGACAAGCCGTGCTTCTCACCGGCGGCCCGCGACTTCGGTATCGAGTTCCCCCGCGGCCTGCTGCTGGTCGGCATCTCCGGCGGCGGCAAGACGCAGATGAGCCTGTGCATCGCCAGCTACCTGGGCCTGCCGCTGATCCAGCTCGACGTCGGCTCGCTCATGTCCAAGTGGGTCGGCGAGTCCGAACGCAACATGCGCGAGGCGATCCGCCTGCTCGAAGGCCTCGGCTCGTGCGTCCTGCAGCTCGACGAGATCGAGAAGGGCTTCGGCGGCGTCGGCGGCGAGCAGGATGGCGGCTCCGCCCAGCGGTCGTTCGGCATCTTTTTGAAGTGGCTTTCCGACCGCTCGTGCCCGGTGTACGTCGTCGCGACGGCCAACAACATCCGCGCTCTGCCGGTCGAGTTCACCCGCAAGGGTCGCTTCGACGAGCTCTACGGCGTCTACCTGCCCACGCACGCCGAGCGGCAGGAGATCTTCAGCATCCACCTGCGGTTGCGCAAGCGAGAGCCGGAGCAGTTCGACCTGGACTCCCTGGCCAGGAAGACCGAAGGCTACACCGGTGCCGACATCAAGGAAGTCGTGCAGCTCGGCCTGAAGCTGGCCTTCCAGGCCGGCACCGAGCTCGCCAGCGATCACCTCCTCGCCGCCATCCCCGAAATCCGGCCACTGTCGAAAACCGACCCCGAATCGGTCACCGAAGTCACCAAGTGGCTCGACAGCCACACCAAGCCGGCGGGGAATGGCCACAACCCCATGCAGCCGCTCAATGGCAACCCGCTAAAGCGGCGCGTAACCGTCTGACTGCTGCGTTGACCACGCTTCGATGTTCTGGCGCGCGTATCTGCGCGGTGGGGCAGGGGATCCAACTGCCACTACCTGAATGAGTTGGCCGGCATTGCTCCTACGGTTGCGGGCCGGTAAACCGCAGCTGAAACAGGGCGAAGTCGCCAATGTCCAAGTCACCGTCGCCGTCCAGGTCACCACTGCAACTGGCGCTCGTGGCGTAGCCTATCTGTTTGACGTCTGGGGCGTCGGCTGCGCCGCCGCTGTACCACATTCTCCAGCGTTCTCCCTCGCGAAGCACGCATCCGACTCCGACGCCGTTGTCATCCCAGGCGCCAACGGGACCGAGGTCAAGGACCGGATTGCACTCGTGCACCCGCCAGCTGATGCCGTTGCCGGACGACGCGTAACCGATGCGGTTGTTCGCCCCATCGTTGCCGCCATACCACATGCGATACGTCGATCCGTCCTTCATGACGTAGGGGAACCAAACCTGCTGATCATCCCAGCTTCCACTATGTTCAGATCCGAGAACAGGATTCCCTGCGTACTTGGACCAGGTAACGCCGTCAGGCGAAGTTGCGTACCCGATTTGGTGCGAAGTGAACGACGAGCCGCCGGAGTACCACATCTTGTAGGTCGAGTCTTCCTTGATAACCGCGCACCAATGTGCAGACCAGCTGTCCCACGCCCCGCCGGAACCCTGTTGAAGGACGGGATTGCCGCCGTATTTGGACCATGTGATACCGTCCGGTGACTCGGCATATCCGACACCTCGAACGGTTGAGCCATCCCCACCGGAGTACCACATCCTGTAAATGTCTCCGTCCTTGAGAACGACGGCGTGGGCTGCCGCGTACGTATCCCACTCACCTCCCACGCCTACCTCTACCACCGGGTTCGCGGCATTACGCGTCCAGGTGATTCCGTCATCGGACGTTGCGTGCCCGATCTGGAAGTTCCCGTTAGGCGATCCGTCCCACCCCGTGTACCACATGTGATAAATGCCGCCGTCGAGCATCACGGTATCCGGCGTGACCCTCGTATCGTCCCAGGCGCCGGGAGGCCCGGGCTCGAGTAGCGGATTGCCTTCGTATTTGCACCAATTCGTCTGTGCCTTTAGCGGCACGGCCGAGATGGCCAGGACGGGGACCAATCCCATGAGCAACAGGCTTTTCATTGAAGACCCTCCTCGCGATAGGAGCAACTACCGTCTTGCGCCGACGTTCGGCGATGAGATGAAAACGTGATGTGCAACAGGGCGACAAGCTCTTCTCCACGCGAGCGCCCACGACGCCAAGGTGCACGCCAGGCAACGGCCAGCGTCTAGTGTATCGGCCGTGCGCGGGTGCGAGAAGCGCGAACGGCCCGAATGCGAGTTGATACTCCGAGCTGCGTTCGCGCTCCTCGTCGGCGCACGACGCCTTCGCTTGCGCGCCGCGTGGCCGTC
The DNA here is from genome assembly GCA_964448675.1 of uncultured Planctomycetales bacterium. Lineage (GTDB taxonomy): Bacteria > Planctomycetota > Phycisphaerae > UBA1845 > Fen-1342 > CAYUZU01. Next base: position 31,843 of record CAYUZU010000037.1, on the reverse strand, counting down.
GCATCGCACACCCTCTCGTCTCCTGGTCTCACAACCTGTAACCCCTTACCATTTGGAGGACTATCCATGACCGCTCTCACTGCGCCTGCACCGCAGGCACACATCGCCGCCAACAACGGCGAGAAGCCCATCAACCTGTTCCAGCTCGGATGCCTGTTCGTCATCCGGGCGTCGTACTGGTCCTGCCGCATCGGCAACGAACCGCACATGTGCATGACAATCGGCTGGTCCGTCTACGGCAGTGGGCCAGTGAACTGCTGCTGAAATGAGGCGAAATCGTCCACGTCTACGTCGCCATCGCCATCGAGGTCGCCCGAGCCGGCTGGGGCCATGAGCACGTACTCATAGGCGCCCATGTCCACGACACACGGTTCACCTGAACCAGTGTCGGGAGTGGCCGGGTCATCGTAGAACCGCGGCAGGCCATGCAAGTCAAAGGGAATCGGCTCAGCTGTGTTACCGTCACCGTCGAGGTCGCAGGCATCAGCTGGCACCGCCCCGTTGCTGCCCGCGTCAATACACGGAGACCCCGGCGCGATTCGGAAGTCGCCGGCAAACAGCGGGGCGACATCGACGTTCCCCTCGCCTTCCCAGCCACCCCTTATACAGCTATAGGTCACGACGGGCACACCGGAGCCGACGTAAACCTCCTCCGGAACATTCCCCCAGATTATGCAGTTAGCCAATGAGGGGCTGCTGTTCCAGTTGTAGATCGCGCCGCCCCATGTACGTGCTGTGTTCCCGGTAAACGTGCAGTTGACCAGCGTCGAATTGCTATCGTCGTTGCGCATCCCTCCACCATAGGTTGATGAGTTTCCGGTGAACATGCAGTTGATCAACATCGCATGGCTCTGTGTGATATTGTCGACAGCGCCGCCATCATTGGCGGCAGAGTTCCCGCTGAATGTACAGCTGACCAACAGCGGACTGCTGTCGCAGTTACGTATCCCCCCGCCTGCATGTTCAGCCGAGTTCCCACTGAAGGCGCAGTTCATCAACGTGGGGCAGCTGCTCTCTCCGTTAAACATGCCACCGCCCTCCGTAGTGGCTAGGTTGCCGATGAAGGTGCAGTGCGTTAAAGTGGGGTTGCTGGCTACCCAATTGTACATCCCTCCGCCCAGGGGGGCCGAGTTCCCGAGAAACCTGCAGTTAGTTAGCGTGGGACTGCAACCGTGATCGTTGAGCAGTCCACCCCCGGCCTCCGTCGATGAGTTGCCTATGAATATGCAGTTGGTCACCGTGGGAGCGCTGTCTTGATGGTTGTACATACCTGCGCCCGAGGGGGCTGCGTTGCCTGCAAATGTGCAATTGGTCAAGGCAGGGTGACTACTCCAGGAATTGCGCATCCCTCCCCCGGCATTAGTGGCCGAGTTTCCGCTGAACACGCAACTCGTCACCGTCGGGCTTCCGTTCCCCCAGTTGTACATCCCTCCGCCATTGTTGTGAGGGTATACGCCGTCGGCCCTGCCACTGGCAACGGTGAAGCCGTCTAGGACGGCCGTTGTGTCCGTGCCGCTGCCCGTGACGACATGGAAGCTGTTGTCGTTCGGATCAGCCGGTATGCCGATGTCACCGCTGAGGATAGTCGGGAACGCCGCGATGTCGCGATCATTGGGGTCCCCACCGCTCCCGAGCCCTCGATAACCGCCGTGGATCGCAACTCCCGCGATGAGTTGGAACGTGTCGGTGCGTTGCGCGCCCGGCTTGTATGTTCCTTCGGCGACGCGAATTTCGTCCGGCGCGACCGCGAGGGCGTCCTGAAGATCGTCGTACGCCGTAAGCCAGGTAATTCCGTTGCCGCCTGCGGGAGCGTCATCATCGACGAAGATCACCGTCTGTGCCTGGGCCAAGCTGGCGGTCGCAATGAGAAGACCCAATCCGATTCTGACATATCCCTTCATGACCTGCCTCCTGAAGTGGACGTTTCTGCACGGAGGTCGCGGTCGGCGCCAACAGCCGGCTTCACGTCGGCTCGGTGTTAGAGCGTAGTACCTGGCGCCCCAACGCGCGCGGTCCGTCTACCGACCCCACCGCGGCCAAAGCACCATTGTACCGCTCGGCAGAGGAGCGATTCAAGGCTCAACAAGGACCCGCGCGTGCGCGCGGGTGGACCTACAGACCCTGTAACCCTTACGTGAATGGAGGAATCCATGACCACTCTCACTGCGCCTGCTCCGCAGGCAAACCCGGCTTCCGTAAGTGGCGAGAAGCCCATCAACCTATTCCAGCTCGGGTGCCTGTTCGTCATCCGGGCGTCGTACTGGTCCTGCCGGATCGGCAACGAGCCGCAGGACTTCCACCTTTCGCCGCACGAGGTCGAAAGCAAGGCGATCGCCTCGTTCGGCAGCAAGGAGCTGATCGACCCGCACCAGGGCCGCAAGGTCTTTCAGCAGATCGAGAAGAAGGCCCGCCACCAGCTCGCGAAGTACTCGAAGCCGTTCCCCGCGGCGAACGCTCACTTCGTGCCGTGGGAGCACGCCCCAGAACTGATCGACTCACTCGAAGCGCTCAAGGCCGAGTTCGAGCAGGCCGCCGAGGCCTTCCTGCTGCACTACCCCCAATTGCGGGCCGAGTGGCAGTTCGAGCACTCCGACGTGCCGAACGCCGCGTATCCCGACGCCGCGGAGCTGCGGAAGAAGTTCAGCTTCGGCTGGCACACGTTCAAGGTCGCCGGCGCGGCCAGCGCCATGGCCGTGGACGACATCCAGGCGGAACTGGCCAGCCAGCAGCTGCGCGAAGAGCAGCTCACCCAGATGAAGCAGAACCTGCAGGCCGAGTGTCAGCAGTTCGCCAGTGATTACGTCATCGCATTCCGCCAGGAGGTCGCGGAGTTTTGCGACCAGGTGATCGACGCCGGCGGCAAGGTCCACGGCAAAACGCTGCAGGCCATCCGCCGCAAGATCGAGCACTTCCACGCCATGAACATCTTCAACGACGCCGACACCGCCGCCCAACTCAGCGACCTGAAGAGCCAGATCTTCGGCCTCACCGGCGAGACGCTGAAGGAGCAGCCGGCTTTGGCGGAGAAGCTGAGCGAGGCCTGCGCCGTCCTCAAGCAGGAATTGCTGGATCCGAGCAGCGTGTCATCCCTCACCGGCCGGCTGAAGCGGCGCGTGGTGTTGGATTGATCATCATCACAGTTGGCACGGACGGGGGCATGCTGCCCCGCCTGCGCCTAGTTCTTCCATTATCCCCGGAACAAAACTGGAGACCACGCAATGTCCCACTACGTTGAATGCACCCCCGGCTTCAAGGACCGCGAGGCCCTGATCGAAGCCCTCGTCGCAGTCGGCTTCGACCGCAGCCAGATCGAAATCCACGAAAACGCCGTCGCGATGTACGGCTACCAGGGAGACGAGCGCCCGCAGCGGGCCCACATCGTCATCCGCCGGCAACACGTCGGCCAGGCGGCCAACGATGTCGGCTGGGAACGGCTGCCGGACGGAACGCACCGCGCCTGGATTAGCGAGTACGACGGCCGGCACCGCTTCCGCCCCGAAACGCAGAACCGCATCAAGCAGGAGTACGCCTACCACGCCGTTGCCCGCCAGCAGCGTGCTAAGGGCCGCACGGTCGAACGCCGCATGCTCGACAACGGCGAGATCGAGGTCGTCATCGGCGGCTATCGGTAGGCGAAGCCGCCTGACTTTCCCATTAGATAAGGAGAAACACAATGCGTACGAAACACGTCCGCATGATCATCAAACCCGATGGCACATGCACTGTCGACGCGATCAACTTCACCGACGCAACCTGCACGCAAGCCACGCAGCAGATCCTGACCGCCCTCGGCGGCCCGATCACTGAGGATCGCCTCAAACCCGAGGCCCAGCGCCTGCCCCCACAGGCCAACAACCGAAGGGAGGCCGCCCGATGACGAAGCTCCGCATTACTCCCGACGGCCGCATCCGCGGCCTGTGGGATGATGACGTGTCGCTCTGCGAACTCGGTGCGGTCCGAGTTCAACGTGCGAGCCGCATCGAGTTCGACAATCGGCTCCAACGCTGGACTGTCCGTCCGGCGATTCAGCCAAGCATGCGCCGCTGCCCGGCAGTACATCAATCACCTTCTCGCGCTCACGTGCTCGCGTGGGAGCACAAGAACTTCCAGCCAGGAGGCCCGTACTGGCGCCAACTTACCGATCACTTCGGCAATGAATCGGATCGTTCGCCCTTCACCTTCTAATTTCACCTCTCTTATCGCGGCCATTCTTCTGGCCGCGATTCCCACCCCGAGCTAGCGATAGCTATGCTCGTCTTCTAAGGCACCGCTCACGCTGGTGGTGGTTGAAACGGCCCGGCATGGCGAGGATGATGGATGATGTGACCGTGTGTTCGAGCCGCGGCCAACCGACTGGCCCAATACACACGGGAATCACGCCATGGGATCAGTTGGTGGAGGATTGACGTGGGCCTCATCGCGGAGCCGGCTGCACTGCTCAGGCGTTACCGACAGCTTCGGGCAACCATGCGGGACCTGCACACCGAGCTGATGCGCACCCTGCCCAAGGGTATGTTCACCGAATGCGGTCGAAAGCTGGGCTGCCTCGTGGACGGCACGCTCGTCTTTGAGTCCGAAGACGAAGCGTCGGTGTTGGCGGATTACTGCATCTACGATGGGTGGAGCGACCAGCACAATGCCGTGACGCGCTTCGTGGCGAACCAGCCCTACGCCGCTGGCACCGACGAGGCGCTGCTTCTGGACGCCATGTTGCGGGCCCGCTATTCGCTGTTTCAAGTCGAGAGCGTGGCGAACGGGCTCGGCGTGAACTGTCGCGACATTCTGCGGGGCGATGGTGGCACCATCGTTGATGAGGGTCTGGGAAGCACGGCCGTTCCAGGCGTCATCGTCGCGGGCCGGCTGGTGGCGCTGCCGGAGTTGAGCATGACGACGGGAGCCGCCTTGGCGATCGATGCCGATGTGCTTGAGGATATCACGCGGACGCTTGAGGACGGGGTCAAAGGGATCACCGGCTACGATCTCAACGACCTCACACACGAGCAGGAAGCGGCCCTATCCTCGGCAATCATCCGGTGTGCCCTGGCGAGCGGGACGCCATCGAAGCACGCCATGCACGAACCTGGTCGGAGCGAGACATCGCCACGACGTCGGCGATCCACGGCCAGACGCCCGTCGAGAAACGAGCCCTGCCCGTGCGGGAGCGGAAGGAAGTTCAAGCGGTGCTGCGGTCGCGCGGCACAGCCTGGGGGATGAAGGCTGAGATCGCATGGCTGCCCGAGCGCCCCAGATTCCACGATTGTGATGGCTGTCGATGGCGGAGAGCACCGCTCGCGGTGTGCGATTGCGTGACGTACGCTTGGGCATCTTCTCGGCTACTTCAGCGTTTCCTGATCTTCGTCACGGCCCGAGTGTACCGCGCGCCCTATGAGAACGCAGCGCCTACGACACGCGTCACGCTGGGTCGCAGCGAATTGCTGGCGATTCAGCTTGCGCCCCGCGCCGACCCGCGCTATGGTGACAGTGATGGAGGTGCATCATGTTCCGCAAGTTCACCGTCATAACGATTGTGGTCGGCGTAATCACCGTCGCCAGCATGCCTGCCATGACTAATGCCCTGTACCGCATGGGTTTGATCCCGCTCGCCCGCTCAATCCGCGCCGATTGTCTCACCGGTACGGCGCTCACCGTCATCATGGCGCTACTCATTCTGTTGCCGTCTCGATGGTGCGTTCGCATCGTGCCGCGGGGGTATGAATGCCCAGTGTGCGAAGCGCGCGTCCGCCCAGGTGCTCGATACTGCCCGGCGTGTGGAAGCCGAATAGCAACTTAGCCAAGCAGGCCTGCCAACGACTACCAGCTGTGTGAGCTGAGAGTGGCATGTTCCGACGTGATTCGGACGTTGGGATTGCAGGTCGTTCAACAACATAGAATTACAACTTCATCTCTACACTTCTGTCGGTCCGAAAACGCGCACAAAACGGGCGTTCTCGGACGAGTGGGTCAACAACTGGGTCAGTACAAGCGCGCCTCACGACCGCATCACCTCCTCGAGTGCGCGACGGGCTGAGTCGATCTGCTCCTCGCGCACCTTCAGATAGTGCTTACGCGTTGTGCGAATGTCCGCGTGACCGGCCAGTTCCTGCACGACGTGCAACGGCACGGCGTCCGCGAGATTCGTGCAGTAGCTCTTCCGCAGGTCATGGAACGAACACGCCGGAACGCCGGCCTTCTCGCGAATCGTCTGGAAATCGCGCCAGAGATTCGATCGCTTCAGGCGCTGGCCTGCCGCCGATCCCTTCGAGATGACGAACACGTATTCCTCGCCAGTGGCCGCGGACACCTGCAACTCAACGAGAACAGCAACCGCCGCGTCAGGTAGCGGAACAGTTCGCATGTCCTTGTCCTTGGGCGCCCACGCCAAGCGGTTCTCTGTGTTCGTCTTGCGAGCGACACGCAGTTGGTTCCGCTCGAAGTCCACATCGGACCAGGTCAGGTTGAGCACCTCGCCCAGTCGCAACCCGCAGCAATAGCCGAGCATGATCATCCCACGCCACCGGAGTGACGGCGATGCCTCGATCAACGCGCGGCATGCAGTCGGGCTGACGTATTGCCATGGACGCTGCGCGACCTTCTCCTGGCGAATTCCGCCGAACGGGTTCTCGCGGATCAGTGAGCACTCGACGGCCTCGCGGAAGATCCGCTTGCACTCGCGGACGACCTTGTTCACGGTCGCGGGCGACGGCTTCTGGCCGCCATGCTCGCGCTCGCGGTACCACGCGACGAAGCGCCGCGCGTCGAGGGATGTCACCTTGTGAACGATCATCTCTTTCCCAAGAAACTCCTGCAGTCGCCGCAATGTGCGGTCGTGCTCGACCCTCGTCATCGGGGCGAGATCACCCCGGAGTTCCAGGTACATGCTCGCGAACTCCGACATCGTGATTGTCCGCGGACGGTCACCCTTGCCCACTCGTACCTCCAGTTGCTTTGCCTCGGCGAATCGCTCGGCCTCCTTTCTGCTGCCGAAGCTCCTGCTGAACCGCTTCCCGTCTGAGCCGAACCACCGCACCGCCCAACGGAACGGCCGTTGTCGCAGCCATTCGCTTTTGGGCAGCGGATCGCCCGACTTGTCCGTGGGAACCGCTCCATGCCATTTCCTGTAAACACCGACTTTCTCAGTCGCCATGTTGCACCTCCTGGCCCACACGGGCCCAAGGTCACCACGGACGACTGACCCAGCCTGTGAGTTTAGCAGATCTGCCGCCGCGGCCCCAAACAGCGGGATCAGGACGCGTCCCGCGGGAAAGGCATCGGCTAACTCAGAGCGCAGGATGTGTAGGACGTACATCCTGGAGAGCGGGCCAAGCCTCCTGCCGGGCGACCCGCGCCGCGTGCCCGGGCGCCGGAATGGAGAGTTCCGCGCCAGCCCGGCTTCGTGGTCTTTCGGTGCGGCCTCAGCCTTGGTATAATGGCGCCATTCCGCTGGATGGTGGCTCGGGGTGAGCGCCGGTCGGCGGAGGGCCCCGCGCTTTGACCTGCTCGGGGGCCGAGTTGCACCCGAGGGCGGGCCGACACGCGTCTCAGCGGCTACTCCGCCGCCCATAGCACATCCCGGACAATCACCGCAGCGATGGATAGCGTGCGGCCACAGGGCATGCCCGGCCGCGTTAACTTGGCGGCACGTGCTGTCGGGTGGGCGGTGCTGGGCCCTGGGTGGTGCACGTTGAGTAGCGGAGGAGGATGAGGCGGCAGGATGAGGCAGGGTAGCACATCTCGCCCCCCGGGAACGCACAGGGTCAGGTCTGGGGCCGTCCAAGTCAGTCTCTCGAGGTTTGGAGTCGAGCCATGAGAAGGCACTTGTTGGCAGCGGCGGCGAGCAAACCGACCGGTGCCGACGCGGTAAGTCAGAAAGGGCCTGGGGGCTTGTTCGGACCAGGAGGTGGGCTGGCAGGGGGAGTTGCTGCGCGGCGATTCACCCACCTTTGCAGCAGACCGGCGAGTGGCACGCACGGCGGTTGTCCAGGGCCCAGCTGCTCGGAGCAGCCGGCGCACCGCTCGGTCCTGACCCAACTCCTGCAATCTCATTCGACGATTCTCGATAGCGCAAAAAGCAATCCCCGTGGTTGGGAGGTACTCAGATGATAGCGTGGACATCAGCAATCAACGAGACGAGTAGAAATCAAGCACTCACGTGGGCCCGCGCAGGTGCAGCACAGGCACTCGCGGTGGGCTGGCTGCTCTGTTTGTGGGCGGCGGCCGGCGTGGCCTTTGGGGATGCGCCTGTCTGGACCCTGCGTTCATCGGGCGGCCCAAGTGCTCGGCACGCCCATGCGATGGCCTACGACAGTGCCCGCGGGCGGGTCGTCCTGTTCGGAGGTCTCAGCGGTAGCACACGCCTTGGTGACATTTGGGAGTGGGATGGCGAGTCCTGGACGGAGCAAAATCCCGACGCGCCAACGCCCAGCGCCCGGCACAGCCACGCTATGGCCTATGACAGTGCCCGCCGAGTGGTCGTCCTGTTCGGCGGCAACGCCTCCGGGAGGGAAGCTGACACCTGGGAATGGGACGGCACCGCGTGGAACTCGTTGGGCGTGACGCCTGCCCCATACTCGCGCTACGGGCACTCCATGGCCTACGATGCCGGCCGGGGCGTAGTCGTGCTGTTTGGGGGCTACGACAACCAGAACGAGCGTCTGGACGATACCTGGGAGTGGAACGGAGGCACATGGACCGAGCGGATTGACCTCCCTCCGTCACGGCCCAGCGCCAGGGCGTACGCCGCCATGGCGTACGACGAGCAGCGGGACGTGATCGTGCTCTTCGGGGGTAATCAGGGTGGTGCTGAACCATACTGTGGAGACACGTGGGAGTACGACGGCAACGAATGGACGCACCGGACCGACAACGGTCCCAGCGCGCGCGAGGGAGCCGCAGCGGCGTATGACGCCACCAGTGGGCGGGACTGCGTGGTGCTCTTTGGCGGGTACGACTCGACCTACAAGCAAGACACGTGGAAATGGGACGGAGCGTCCTGGACCCAGGAGTCGCCCAGCAACCCCCCCAGCAGCCGCTACCAGCACGCAATGGCCTACTGCGGCAAGGTCCTGCTCTTCGGCGGCTTGGTGGGCGGCAATGAGAACCGCCAAACCTATGACTACGGGGAGGACCTGGAGCCGGAGTGGGCTTGCTGCTTTGCGGACGGCTCGTGCCAGGAGATGGCCGAAGCTCACTGTCTGGGGGCAGGTGGCGCGAGCTGGCGGGAGGGCGAGACTTGTTCATCGTGTCAATGCGCCGCGCCGCCGCCGCAAGCGGCGTATTTCCTGGGCGATCAACCGCTGTCCGGCTCGGCCGCCCATCAGGTCAACACGGCGACGGGCAATTTCCATTACGACGAGGTGGACCTGTCCATCGCCTCACGCCGCGGATCGTTCGCTTTCGCGCGGCACTACAACAGCCTGGACGGCCGGAGCGGCCCGCTGGGGAAGGGTTGGCGTCACACGTACCACATCGTGCTCACGCCGCCCGATCCTCCTGACCAGACCTACGTCGCCGTCACCTGGGCAAACGGTCGGACGACCTTCTGGAATGAAGATCCTCCCGGCTCTGGTGAGTACAAAGCGGCCACGCGGGACCTGTACGACAAGATCGAGCTGTCCGGCGGTATCTGGACCGTCACGCGCACCAGCCTCGACCAGTACCGCTTCGACAGCAGCGGGCACCTGCTGAGCATCCTCCCCGTGGGAAACAGTAACAACGAGATCTCACTCACCTACGAGGTTGGGACCGACTTGCTCATCAAGGTCACCGATCCGGCCGGGCACTGGCTGGATCTGGGCTATGATGACGATCGTCTGACGAGCGTGGCGGACCACACGTCGCGGTCCGTGCAGTTCAACTACACGGGTGATCTGCTCACTTCGGTGGTTGACGTGCTCGGGGGGCAGATTGACTACGAGTACGACGGGCACGACTACCTGGGGAAAGTCAAGGACCAGCGCGACCCGCAAATCACGGTCATCACCAATGAGTATGCGCCGGACGGGACGGGCCGCGTGTTCCACTACACCGACGGCAACGGCAACACGACGGACTTCCTGTACCGCGACGATGAGACCGAGATCACGCAGACGGTGGACGGGCACGAGATCACGCGGCTGCACAAGTCCGAAATGGTCTACCAGCGACAGACGATCGATCGGGATCCGCTCGGCCATGAGGTGGTCTACACGTACGACGAGGACTTCAACCGCGTGACCATGCAGGACCGCAACGGGAACGTCACGAACTACGCCTACGATGACCTTGGCAACGTGACCTCGGTCACCGCTCCCGACGACCCGGGCGACCCGAACGACGGGGGCGTCACGTCCTTCGAGTACAACGATTCCAACCTGCCGCATCTGCCGACGCGTAAGGAGGATGCCCTCGGCTATGTCATCGAGTGGACCTACGACACGCACGGCAACATGCTGACCGAGAAGCGCTACCTGACGGTTCCGCCCGGCTCGTCGTTTGTCGAGAAAAGCTGGACCTACAACGAGTTCGACCAGTGCCTGACCGCAGTCGACGAGCGCGGCAACACGCACCAGTGGCATTACACGGCGGAGGGGCAGCTCGATTACACCATCGACCGCGAGGACAACTACACGTGGTATGGGTACGACAACCTGTGGCGGCGGATCTGGGTTACGGACGGCCGCGGTAGTGGACCGCAAGACGCAGCCCATACCAGCCGTATGTACTACGACGCCGACGATCGCCTGAAACGGACCGAGAGCCCGCCGGTCGGCGACCCGTCGCACCTGATCGTCCAGGAATTCGGCTACGACGAGGTCGGCAACCGCACGTCGGTGATCGACGGCAACGGCCACGAGACCGAGTTCAACTATGACGGGAACAACAATCTGCGCTTCACCTACCAGCCACTGGGGCGGACGACGGAGTATCAGTACGACGAGCTGAACCGTCGCGTGAAGGTCATTGACGCCCTCTACCACGCGACGGATTACAACTACGATGACGCCGACCGGCTGACCGAGAGAACCGACGCCGAAGACAACAAGTGGCGCTACACGCACGATGATCACGGCAACGTGCTGACAGCGAGCCAGCCGTCCGACAGCGATCCCACTGGCGGGATTACGGCGACATACGAGTACGATGCCCTGCATCGCCGGACGAGTGTGACGAACGAGCTCAGCCATGTCTCATGCACCGAATACGACAAGCTGGGCCGTGTCACGCGCACTATCGATGCCACAGATCAGCCCACCAACTACGAGTACGACGGCCTGGGGCGTTTGACCGCCGTGGAGGACGCGTTGGGTGGGCGGACGGAGTACACCTACGACGATGTGGGCAACCTGCTCCAGATCCTCGACGCCAACGGGCACATGATCAGCCAGCGCGAGTACGACAAGCTCAATCGGCTGACCCGGGCCGAGGACGGCAACGGCAATTACTACACGTACGGCTATGACGCCGTCGGCAACCAGACCTGGGTCCGCGACGCCAATGCCCAGCCGGACGGACCGCTCACGACCCTGACCTACGACGCTGTGAATCGTCGCACGGCGATGAACTACCAGGACGGCACGTGGGTGACGTTCTCCTACGACGACAACGGCAACCGCGAGCGGATGACCGAGTCGGTCGATCCGGGCATTCCGAGCCTGTTCGGCTACGACGCGCTCAACCGGCTTACCTCCTCCGTGGACCGCTACGGGATGCGCGTGGACTACGGCTACGACACGGTGGGCAGACGCACGCGGTTGGTCTATCCCGGTCTGCACCCCGGAGACCCGGGCAATGAGCTGACGTATGGCTACGACGCGGCCAACCGCCTGACGTCTATCACCGACTGGGCCGACCGGACCACGCAGTACACGTACGACGGCCTGCTCGTCGAGACCGTGACGTTCCCCAACTCCGCCGTCGAGACGCGCGACTACGACGACGCCGGTCGGCTGATCGATTTGACCACGACGCGGGACACGGAGACGGTGGTGGGGTTCAACTGGACGCGGGCCGCCACGGGTGAGCCGTTGACCGCTACCGAGACGAACACGCTTCCGACGGTGATCCCGATCCGCGTCGTCAGCTACGAGTACGACGACGACAACCGGCTGACCGAATCCAGCAAGGGTACGTACGAGTACGACCCCAACGGCAATCTGACCTCCCGGACGATCGGCGGCGAGACCACGGACTTCGAGTATGACGCCGAGGATCGGCTGACCGCGCAGATTCGTGACCCGTACGGGGCGGCGATCAGGGTCGACCACGTCTACGACGGCGACGGCAACCGAATCGCCCGAGCTGACGACAATGGGACAACCCGCTACGTGCTCGACCGCGGCCGCTCGATGAGCCACGTCCTGTGCGAGATGAATACCAGCGGCAACGTCACCGCCTACTACATCCACGGCCCGACGCTAGTGGCCCGGATCGACGATGCCGGTACGCCGCGCTATTACCACACGAACGATCTTGGCAACGTGGTAGCGCTGACCGACGCGGCGGGGGTCGTCGTGGACCGCTACGCCTACGACCCCTACGGCCTGCCAGTCAATCACGAGGGTACAACGCCGAACCCGTTCACGTTCGTCGGCGCCTCGGGTGTGATGACCGAGGACGTGGACTTCGACGATCCGGCGGCTCTGTACTTCATGCGGGCACGGTTCTATGACCCGGATACGGGACGGTTCCTAGGCAAGGACCCGCTGGAGGGGGTGTTGACGAATCCCTTGGGACTCAATCGGTATGTCTACGTTTCAGCTAACCCTGTGTTCGCCAACGATCCGAGTGGATTGATTCCAAGTCTGTATGATTCACCTGCTTTCGCAGAATACACACAACAGCATATGCAGCAATACCAGATCCAAGTTCCCGAGACGACTTTCGGGGCGGGATATGGTGAACGTCCTTACCACGTGCGACAGTATGAGACTGCAACTCCACAGGAGCTGCAGAACCTAGGGCCTCCCGGCGGCTCTCTGGTACCGGGGTGGGTCCCGAAGGTCGCTCAAGCAGGGGCAGAACTCGCTGTCCAGCTAGCTTCAGTTTTCCTGCCAATCCCCAGCACGCCTCCTGGAACGGACGTGGTCTACGTATATCTACAGGACAAAATCCGTCCGGTATATGTAACTGGTTCAGAGGTTTCTGCGGCAACTGCACCTTCAGGGACAGTAGAATCACGCGGTGGCCGGTCAAGTGGCATCTCACCCTTGGCTACGGTCCAAGCCTTTAAGGAAGGCATTGCCGCCAAGATCGCAAAGATACAAGCTGAAAGAGCCGCTAAGGCAGCTGCTGAAGCCGCTGCCGCTAGACGTGCCAGCGGCGGGGGAGGGGGCAGCCGCGGCGGTGGGGGCAGCAACGGCGGTGGCCCACCGAGCACCAACCACGTGAGAAACGTGCTCCGGAAGTTGTTTGCCCCCATCAACAGAATTCGCGTCCAGCATGGGCTACCCCCGCTCTTCTAGTGTTCGTAGAGGTGCCTCATGCATTCGAGTCCAGGCATGACGCAACATTTGACCCGCGGCAGCCGCGCTAATTGGCAAGACAGGAGTGAGGCCATGAACCTCAGAACTCGAATACTCTTCGTATTAACAACCGCATGTCTGGCAGGCCCCAGCACCGCTGAGACGATCACGTACGAGTATGACGACCTGCACCGCCTCATCCACGTCACGTACGACGACGGAGCGTGGATTCGGTACGAGTACGACGCGGTCGGCAATCGGCTGCTGGATGTCAGCAACTCCACGCCCGGCGTGGGATACCTCTATGCCAGCGTCGAGCCGCCCGGCAGCGGCAGCATTGCGCGCGTTCCGGATCAGGTGTGGTACGACACGGACGAGTCGATCGTGCTGACGCCGGAGGCCTACGGCGAATGCGAGTTCGATCACTGGTCTGGAGAGGACGTCCCGCCCGGCCACGAGTACGACAACCCGCTCACGATCACCATGAGCAGCTACGGCTACATGCGCGTGGTCGCGCACTTCGACTCGCCGTTCGAGCGCATGGACGAAGACTGTGACGACGACGGCACGCCGGACGGCTGCGAGTGGGCCGACACCAATGCCAACGACGTCCTGGACGATTGCGACCCGCAAATCGCCCGCTCAGCGGAGACGCTCGAACCGGAGGGCGAGTACGGCGAGATCGCACCGGATCAGACCTTCGACGTCTGGAACGCCGGCCTGCCGGGCACCGTGCTGGACTACACGATCGCCGTGGGAGATTGCTCGCCGGAGCCCTGCTGGCTGTGGGTGGAGCCGGACTACGGGACTTCGCAGGACGCGGGTGACCCCGTTCCTCACACTGTCCACTACACAACGACCGATCTGCCGGTCGGCCAGCACACGGCGACGATCACGATCAGTGACCCGGGGGCCGGCAACAACGAGCAGACCATCGACGTGATCCTCGAGGTAACCGGCCGGGCCGCCGTCTGTCGTGACCAGCAGACACTGGAGGTGGTGTGCACTTACGGCGAAAACGCGGCGGACGAGTTCTTCGACGTGTGGAACTGCGGTTTGCCGGGAACGACGCTTCTGTACACAATCGAGGACGACGCCGACTGGCTGTGGTGCGATCCGACCGGCGGCGACTCGACCGGAGAGTCGGACCCGATCACGGTGCACTTCGATACCTCGACGCTGCCGGCCGGTCAGTATTTCGCGACGATCACGGTCTACGACCCCGACGCCGCCTACAGCCCGCAGACGATCCTGGTGGTGCTGACGGTCGAATGCCCGCTGGATGGCTGGCTGGCGTGGGATATGAACTATGACGGGTTCGTCAGCATCATCGGCGACGTGCCGCCGTTCGTAGATTGTGTGTATTTCATGGATTGCTATTGCCCGGCTCCGGGCTGCATCTGTCCGGGCGACTGCAACGCCAGCGGTTTCCTGAGCCTCATCGGCGACGTGCAGTGTTTCGTCGATTGCGTCTACTTCGGCGACTGCCAGACGCGTGGCAGTCCTTCGCCGCCCGAACGGCGTGGCACGTTCACCATCGGCGGCGCGGTTTACGCCGACCTCGATAACCCGCTCGGCAGCGGGTTGGAAGGCGTCTACATCCGTGTGATGCGGCTCGAGACTCCGTCCACGGCCGATACCGCCTCGAACGCAATGCTACCGCCGGATCCCGGTGTATTCCCGGGGCCCGCCGGTAAGCAGCAATGGACCGCCACCAGCGGGACGTGGGGGCTGTGGCAAATCGACGGTCTGCGGCCCGGCTGGTACGTCGTCGCTGCCAGCGCGCCGGGCTACGTGCTGGAGCACACACGGGAGGGCGTCAGCACGGCGCAGAACAAAGCCAGAATCCTGGTCGGTCCCGCGACCGAGGCTGCCAATCAGAGCATTCAGTTTCTCGCTTCAGAGTAGCTGGGGTGAGACCGCCGGGACCGAACGGAAAGGAATCGGAGCAAGCGAATCTCACCGAAGAGACGCAAAGCCCAGATAAAAGGACACTCCAATGAACCAGGTACTTTCCATTCCCGCCGTGACGCTGTTAAGCCTCTGGTCACTGACTTCGGCACATGCCGGCCCGCCCGGTGCGGTTGGGGATCTATATGTGGCGAGCACCGGAAGCGGCGGGGTACTCCAGTATGACGGTGACGATGGGACGTCTGTTGGCGAATTCGCATCCTGCGGTTCTCCACGCTTCGTGACGTTTGGTTCGGATGGGCACCTTTATGTCTCCAAATGGAGTGGAATCGTGGCGCGGTTCAACGGGAACACCGGCCAGTACATAGACGATTTTGCGACCGGACTCGGGAACATCGAAGCCATCGCCTTCGGACCCAACGGCAATCTGTTTGTAGCAGGCTGGGGAGGCTCCGTGATGGAGCGCAGTGGATCCGATGGAAGTGCGGTTCGAACGATCACGCACGCCGACTTAAATCACTGTGTAGGGCTGCTCTTCACGCCAAGTGGTGACCTGCTCGCATCCAACGCCGGGGAGAATATCGTGGAGTTCACCTTTTCCGGTTCGGACTGGACATACGTACGGACACTTAGTTCTGCGGAGCTGGCTTGGGCCGGTGGCATGGACTGGGGGCCTGACGGTAATCTGTACATTGCCGATAATTCCAACGGTCGCGCCGTTAAGTACGTGTGGCCGGACGGGCCGTTCAGTGTATTTACTTCAGGTGATGTCTCTAGCACATATGACCTAACGTATGGTCCGGACAACAACCTGTATCTCAGCAGCTATGGTTACAGCAAGGTGGTCCGTTTCAATGGCACCAGTGGGACCTACATCGACGACTTCGTGACCAACAGCAGCGGTGGTCTGAGTAGCCCGGTCGGACTGACGTTCAAGTCCGAGCCCCAAGCCGCACCTGACGTCAACTGCGAGGATCTGGCCGACCATGACTTCGGCTCGATACCTGCCGGCTTGTGTGGCGCGGAGCACACCTGGACGGTCACCAACGAGGCAACGGGGGGCCTGACGGGCGTCATTACCTTGGAAGGCGCGGACCCCAACGAGTTCGAGTTCACGCAGGGTGGCGGCGCATTCGCCCTCGCAGCCGATGAGAGCGTGATAGTCGGCGTCCGCTTCTGCCCCACATCCGAAAGCGCCAAAAGCGCTACGCTGCGCATCACGAGCAATGATCCGGACGAGGATCCCTGCGATTTGAATCTGGACGGCGTGGGCACGCCGACCTGGTGGGATCTGGATTGGGGTTACCGCAAACAGATTATCATCGATCACACGCTGGTAGACGATGACCTCGTGTCTTTCCCAGTCTTAGTTTCCCACACATCCGCCGATTTCCCCGGCCACGCCCAGGAAGATGGTGACGATTTCGTGTTCACTGACGAGTCCGCAACCCCACTGGACCACGAGATAGAGCTATACGACTACCCAACTGGAGAACTCAGTGCCTGGGTTAATGTCCCCGCGCTGAGCTCCAGCGTCAATACGACGCTATACGTCTACTATGGCAATCCCAGTTGTGGCAATCAAGAGAACGTCACCGGCGTCTGGGACGCCGACTACATCATGGTTCATCACTTGACGGAGGACGGCACGGCCACACGTCTGGACTCTACATCTTATGCCAATGACGCTGCTGCAGCGGGCGCGCCGGCCAGTGTGACGGCCGTGATCGGAACGGGCAATGAGTTCTTCGGGACTGATGATTTTCTTAGCGTGGCATATGATGCCAGTCTGGCGCTATCACATTGGACGATCACGGCTTGGGTCAAACCAGATAATGCGGCTAGCTCCCAAGGCATTGTAACGCGTGGGGTGCATAGTTTCGATCACCGAAACTACGCGCTGTTTATTGGAGAAGCTGGCACTTTTGGGGCAGTATATGAAGATGAGAACGGCGTCGATTCGGCAACCGTCTACACGCCGGCCATTAGCGCAGGCGAGTGGTACTGCGTAACAACCACACATCAGGATTTGCCAGAGACACGGCGATCCAGGATCTACCTGGACGGAGTCATCGAAGATGAAAATCTCGAAACAATCAGTCCGAGGACAACACAGACATCGAACCTGGCGATAGGCAACTACAATGCAGGAGGCTGGCTGAAATTCGACGGCATTCTGGACGAGATCCGCATGTCGAGGATCGAGCGAAGTGCAGAGTGGATCAGCACCTCTTACAACACGATGGATGACCCGAACGCGTTCATGACGATCGGGGCTGAGGAGGAGCCGGGCGGAACGAACGCCGACGTCAACTGCGAGGATCTGACTGGCTTTGATTTCGGTGCGGCCTGCACCGGAGAATGCAGCCTTGAACATACCTGGACCGTGACCAACGAAGGCGCCGACCCGTTGGCGGGCAGCATTGACATTACGGGTGTGGACGCCGACCAGTTTGTTTTCACGCAGGGCGACGGCGCGTTCGCCCTCAACCCGGACGAGAGCCTGAGTGTGGGCGTGCAGTTCTGTCCGCAGACGCTCGGCAGCAAGTCCGCCATACTGCGCATCAATAGCAGCGATCCGGACGAAGACCCCTGCGATCTGGCCCTGGATGGCACAGGGGGCTGTCCGGACATCAACTGCGAAGACCTGGACGACTACGACTGGGGCACCATCCCCGGCGAGTGCAGTGACATCCAGTACTGGACCGTTATCAACGAGGGTACGGCGACGCTGAACGGCACGAACTCGTTTACCGGCCCGGACGCCGAGATATTTGAGTTCACCGAGGGCGGCGGAAGCTTTGCGCTCGAGCCGACGGAGGAACTTACTGTCGGCGTTCGTTTCTGTTGTGACAGCCCGGGTGCCAAGAGCGCCACATTTCAAATCGACAGCGACGATCCGGACGAGAGCCTTTGTGAGGTTCTCCTCGACGGCACCTGCCCAGGCTTCACGATCGGCGGCGCCGTGTACGCCGACCTTGATAACCCGCTCAATAGTGGCGAACAGGATGTTCTAATCAACGTGGACGGCGACAACGGCAACTTCGAGACCACGACCGCCGGCATGATGGGGCTATGGCAGATAGCTGCTTTGCCGCCGGGGACATATAGCGTGGACGCGACCAAGCTCGGCTGCACGTTCGAGCACGTGGTCGGCGGCGTGCCCGGTGACCCGCCGCCGATCGAGATCACGGTCGACGCGTACCACGAGGCCGAGAACCAGAGCATCCAGTTCCTGGCGACCTGCACGCCGCTCGTGCCCGACCTGAACTGTGAGGATCTTGCCGAGTGGGGTTTCGGGGACGTGGATGTCTCAGAGTGCAGCACGGAGCACGCCTGGACTCTTACCAACGAAGGCACGGCAACGCTGAGTGGCAGCATCTGGCTGGATGGGGATGATCCCGAGCAGTTTGACTTCACCCAAGGCGGCGGCGACTTCACGCTCGAACCCTCCCAGAGCCAGGATGTGAAGGTGCGCTTCTGCCCCCTTTCGGTCGGCGCGAAGACCGCGTTCCTGCACATTGTCAGCAACGACCCGGACGAGAATCCCTGCGATGCGCCGCTCGAGGGGACAGGCATCGGCGTGCCCGACCTGAATTGTGAGGATCTGGCCAGTTACGATTACGGGTCGATCGTAGTCTACCTGTGCAGCGCCGAGCACACCTGGTCGGTCGAGAACGAGGGCACGGCGACGCTGTCCGGCACGATCTCCCTGACGGGCACCGATCCGGACCAGTTCGTGTTCACGCAAGGTGATGGCCCCTTCGACCTGGACCCGGGCCAAGCCCTCACCGTCGAAATCCGCTTCTGCCCGGACAGTGTCGGCGTCAAGTCAGCTACGCTGCACATCGACTCCAACGATCCCGATGAGAACCCGTGTGACCTGGCGCTCGACGGCGAAGGTATTCCACCCAACGTGCCAGAAATCAACTGCGAAGACCTTTCCGACTTCAATTTCGGGAGCAAGACGGTCGGGTATTGCACCGTCGAGCAAACGTGGATCCTCATCAACGAGGGTGAGGCCAACCTAACCGGTACGATCTTCCTGGCCGGCGACAACGCGGACGAGTTCGAGTTCACCCGCGGCGGCGGCGGATTCGGACTGGGCCCGGGCGCGCAGCGCATCATCGGCGTGTGGTTCTGCCCGCAGACGGTCGGTGCGAAGGTGGCCACTCTGGAGATCGAGAGCAATGACGGGGACGAAAATCCGTGCGTGCTCGCGCTGAGCGGCACGGGCGGAGAGTGCACGGCCAGCCGCGACCTGGCCGCGACCTGGCCTTCGTACTGCGATGGAGCCGCCAAGCTGGTGGAAATCAACCTCGACGTGCCGCCGGGCACACTCGCGATCAGTCTGGAGGATCAGTTGCCGACCGGCTGGACCGCCTCCAACATCAGTAACAACGGCGTCTGGGACCCGGCCTTCAACAGCGTGAAATGGGCGATCGACCTCACATTCCCGGACCAGGTGAGTTACGACGCGCTGCCGCCCCCGGATACTTCCGGTGTGCACTGCTTTGACGGTGTGATTTCAATCGACGGTGGCCCCGATGATCCAGTCTGCGGAGACGAGTGTCTGGACGGACCGGCCGGCGCGTTTATTCCGGCCGACAGCCCACAGCCACCCTGCCCAAGCTGTGGCGATTGTAGTTGCGCCACGTGCGAGGATCGTCAGGTCGAGGGTTGCGAATCGAGTGGTTATGTCTGTGCTTGGAGGAGCGGCTGCAACGACGACATGGCGGGCGCGACGCGCAGCGCGTACATCTGGACGCACGGCGAGTGCTATTGCTGGAACAGCGACGACGAAATGTGGTATGAGGTGCCTTGTCCGCCGTCAACGTCCGGCTGCTGCGAAGAAGGCAGGCTGGAGCCGCTGCGCGGCGATGGCTCGGCGGATCGCACGTTGCCGGTCTCTGCCGCCGTGGGATCCTGGTTCCCGGTGTTGATAGACATCGAACCGCCGCCGGGCGTGAGCGTCGTCGCGCTGGAGGATCAACCGCCGACAGGCTGGGAGGTGCAGGCCATCAGTGACAATGGCGTGTGGGATGAGATCCACGGCAAGGTCAAGTGGGGGCCGTACTACTACCCAAACATCCCGTCACAGGTTGGCTACGAGGCGTTGCCGCCGCTGGGAACGATGGGCCAACATTGCTTCAACGGAGCGGTTTCGTTCGACGGCTTCAATCAGTCGATTGAAGGAGACAGTTGCATGCATGTCGGGATGCTTGGCGATGTTGACTACGACGAGGATTTGGACTTGGCTGACTTCGCCGGCTTGCAGCAGTGCTTCGGCGAGTCGCCGGTCTCGGGCGGATGCAGCGCGTTTGACTTCGACGGTGACAATGATGTCGACACGGATGACTTCGATGCATGGGCACAGACCATGACCGGACCGAACGAGTAGCACGGCCTCATGCGAGAGACGGCCCTGCAGCTTGGCAATCGGCAACCACAAGGAAGGGTGAGTGCGGTGTCCGCCCGCCTGATGCGCGCGAGAGGTTTGCGCTGCTTGGAACGATCAACGCAGAAGTGGGTCACTGAGTGGGTCAGTCGCCGTGTGGTTGTCGTTAGAAATTGAATGCTCAGTGACTTCACGTTGACCGGTAACCCCTGTCTCCGTCCGAGAAACGCGGCTCGCGCCGCGCGCCTACCGTAATTCCGGCCACGACTACCAGCTGTGTGAGCTGGACGTCGTGGATGCGTGAACGTCGCCGAGCTCGTCGGGTTGGTCACCCGCAGGCATTTCTCCGAAATGCCGCCCCGATGTGGCCCCCGCCTGCGTGACCAGCGGCCACCTTGCACGTGATCCGAGTCTCTGGACGCAGTTTCTTGGCCGTCCCTGTGATCATGGCACCTGAGCCCGCAGGTCGTCGAGAAACTCCGATACCGGATCGACTCCGGTGATCAGCAAATGGTCCCGGGCACGTGTGCAGGCGACGTAGAGCAGATGCCGCTCCGTGTTATATACATCCTCCAAGTCTGCTTCATCACTGACGGCCTCTATACGGGCCTGCAACGGGACGATCTCGTCGTCACACGCCGCCACGACAACGACTCGGAACTCCTGCCCCTTGGCGAAGTGCATTGGGCACACGGACACAAGTCCGGCGGTCACGTCCGTACTCGCGTCAAGAGTCACAGCCTTCAGACCAGCCGCTGAGATTGCCGCCAGCGACCGTGGCAGCTCAGCATCCGATCGCACGAACACCGCGGTCTCTTCCGGCTTGACGCCGGCCTTGGTTCGATCGCTGAGCCAGGCCGCGATGCCGCGCGTTTCATCCTCAGCGGTCGGGAATGCCTGGATCACTGGATCCGGACCACTGAACGCGGAAGTCGTGCCGGCACGCGATTCAGCGTTTCCGTCCACGTCGGACAGCTCGGGCGGCAGTAGCCTGTCCGCCTGAGTCCGGATTTGATGCGACGTGCGGTAGTTGATGCGGAGCGTCTGCGACCGGCCTCGGACATCCACGCCGAGCGCTTTCCACGAGAACGGCATCTGGAAGATGCGTTGTCCCAGGTCTCCCGCAAAGAAGAGGCCATTCTCCTTCTGGCCGGCAACGGCCGCCAGGAAGCG
This sequence comes from uncultured Planctomycetales bacterium, assembly GCA_964448675.1. Lineage (GTDB taxonomy): Bacteria > Planctomycetota > Phycisphaerae > UBA1845 > Fen-1342 > CAYUZU01. The sequence continues at coordinate 9,922 of CAYUZU010000037.1, read as the reverse complement.
AAGTTGCGGGATGCTGATGTCCTGAGCCTCGTCGACGACGACGAAGTCGGCTGGTGATAGCTCGCATTTGGCGACGAGTTCTGTAGCCGCCGTGAACATGCCGGGCACCGTGATCAAGCCGCGTTCACTCAACGCCGCACGCACCTGGTCGAAGATCACCCATAGAAGCTCACGCTGTTTCTGGCCCAGGCGCGTTTTGCGCCCCAGGCGCGCCACGTCGCGGTACTCCTCCCATGTCCGCAACTGCCAGGCATCGACCACGTCTCGCCACTCAGACTCCAGGAACGGCAACGTGAAGCGGTGCCCATCAACCGATTTCGAAGCTGCGGCCAAGAGACTCCGGAACATCGACGGCGTCGGAATCGTCGGCTTTCCGAACGCCGATTCGTACGTCTCGATGCCGACCTCGTCGATCGCTCGGACGGCAATGCGTGCCTCCACCGGAGGTTCGTCGCCGACAAGTCGCTTGAGTTTGCGACGTAGCACGCGGGCGAGGGCAATGGAGAACGTCGTCAGCAGCACGCGGGCTTCTGGGCGCGTCCGCGCCAGGTGCGCTGCGCGATGGAGCGCGACGATCGTCTTGCCGGTGCCGGCCGATCCGGCGACCCGTGCCGGGCCGCCGTAGTCCCGTTCAACGGTCTCGCGCTGCGCCGGGTGCAGGAACACCGCCCATTTCTCCCACGGGTATTCGAGCGCTCGTTCCAGCTCTTTGTTGTCCGTGACCAGGCGGAAACGCCGCTGGGCGTCGGGATGTGTGAAGGGATCTTCATCTGCGGCGGCGTGTGCTGGAACCGCCGGCGTGCCTCCCGTCGCCAGCTCGAACAAGGCCTCCGCCGCCTCTTGCGGCAGGTGGGCAGCGACGTCGAAGAGCGTGTCCTCGTTAGCCGCCTTTACGTCGTCCAGCCACTCCGCCGGCACACCGTAGGACAGCAAGGTCTCGTCGGGTACATCGGAGAGCACCGCGGGTTTCGGCGGCGGCGCCTGTTCGACTTCGACGTACTTCGGCACCTCGATTTCGAGCACCTTCTCGCGAACTTCGACGATCTGCATCGCCCCGGTTTTCGGGTGGCGCTCGATTCGCCGGCGTTCGGCCCACTGATACGCCTTGTCGTGATGGTCGACAAAGCAGAGCAGCAGGCTGGCATCGGTTTTGTGGACGATCAGCCGAATGTCGCTGCTGACTCGCACCGACCAGAAATTCTTGTCCTTCGCCCGGTCGAGCTTGTGGAACCGCATGCCCGGATTCGCCGGGTCCATCTGCAGGTCGAACGCCGTCGTCTTGACGGCCTTCTGTTCGTCGCCCTGCAGCTTGGCGAGGCTATCCGTGAATGTGTCGGCGATGCGAAATTCCAAGAAGGTCTCCTTCTACGAGCCTGACGCCGTACTCTCTCTTCGCTGTTTGATCGCCTCAATTGCCGCTTTTAGCGCGTTGATGTCATTGCCAAGTTCTTGAGCCGTCGGCGGCGGATCCTCCTTCGCCGATGCCGGGTCGTGCGCTTCGACGATTCCGTGGCAACGGTTGTACAGTTTGCAGATGTCCCCGACCTCCGCTGCAGTTAAACCAATCACCTTAATTAGATTCTCGACTCGAATATAATCCTCAAACCGCCTCACGGTGGAGTTCAGCACGAAGTCCTGGACGACCCGCTCAATCGTGGCACGAAGAAAGCTGTACTGTTGGATCATCTCCCTTGCCAATGCCTCGTCAGGCTCGGGAGGCCAGGGGAGCTTCTCAAGGCGCCTTTGAGCCTTCTCCAGGCTGTCGATTCGCTCCCGGTAGCTCTTGTGGTCCCATGGCAGGCCATCGGCAACGGAACCGCACCGGGTACCGATTTTCTCCAAGAAGCGTAAACCGGGACTCATGCCACGCTCTGAGCAGTCCTGCAGCAGTTGGTGGAGGAACACGACGTCGTGCGTGAACACGATGACTTGTCTGTTCGCGCTTTCCTCGGCCAAACGCGCCGCGACGAGCTTTCGACGTCTGTGATCCAGTGACGAGACGGGGTCATCGAAAATCACGGGGCCTGAATGATCGGCGAGGCTGAGTTCCGCGAGGAACGATCCCAGAGAGATGGCTCGTTGTTCACCTTCGCTCAGTATCTTGTCGACCGGGTGACGCGTGGGCAAATCGAGTACTAACTGGTGCAGTATTCGGCCGCGATCATTACGGTCCTTCAGGTTGGTCTTGATGTGGCTCATCCCCAACGCTGCGAACTCAGCATCGAGAGCAGTCTTCAGCGCGGCCGTGACAGCGTTACTGGCCAGCTGCCTCGACTTCATGGAGATTGGCCGTGTGGCAAGGTCGGCTTTGCACGCGTTCAAGGCGTGCGCGCGCTTGAGGTTGTCCAGCAACGTCAGAACCTGTTGCAGAGACTCGCTGAGCTTCTTCCGAGCGGCAAGTTCATTAAGCTCCTCGCGCAGCCTCTGACTTGATCCTGCGTCTGCTGCACGCTCATAGTCACGTGCGCGCCTGTAGCGACTCGCCGCCAAGCGGCGGATTGTGGTACGGGGGCTTTCCGGCATTGCAGGGATCGAATCCCAATCAGCGGACGTGATTGCCGACACTGCCGTCTGTCGACGTTCTCCGAGTGATCTCTCGAATGCCTCGATGGCCGGCCGCACCGTTGGATCCAGTTGGTCAAGTTCGCTTGCAAGCGCCGCGTCAACCGCTACGCTCAGTGAGGCTGCCTCCAACCGCTGCACCGCAACAGCCAGCTGTTGTCGCCTCTCGGCAGCGTTCTTGGCGACATCGTCCTGGATATACTGCTCAAACCGCCTAAATCTCGCTCCATTGTCTGACAGCGGTTGCTGGCACAGCACGCACACGGCACCCCTCTCGGTATTTGGAAATGGCCGGTCAGGGTACGCCTTTTCCGTCGAGAACTTGCGGGCTGCTTCGAATAGCGTCTTCCATGCCGATTCGCCCGTTCCCGGCAGCAGAGTCTCACCCGAGCTCAGTTGCTGCGCTGCCAATTGCTCGGCGTCTCTGGCATCGAGTGACGCTTGGGCCGCGCCCTTCAGCGTGTGAAGTATCTCTTCGTCGATACGTGCCCCGCAATCGTCAACTCGCTGGGCGAGTTGCTTCAACCGCTGAGCGGACAGGCGCAGCTCGGCTGCTTTGGCTGCGGGGTCAGCGTCTCCGAGAGTCTGTTCAAGGGCTGTGGTGCGTTTGGTGTCCTCCGGCGTCAACGTCCCCAGCTTCGTGAGATGCTCACGATCAGACTGGTGGCTCAACCCCTCAATCAGACGGCCAACCTCAGTGCTTCCATGAAGATGGGAGAACGGCGTTGCATCGGTGTTGAGCGTCGAAAGCTCTCGGGTGAGTCGCTGTTCCAGCTTCGGCAGAACGTCATTCGCCAACGCCTCGACGATGTCGAGACCGTACGGCAGGTACAGAACCTCATCCTCAGCCAGATAAAGCCGGGCGCAAAGACAATCGAAGACGCCGACTGGTGCGAGGGCCGCGGGCGCATCGCCAGCCCCCGTCCACCGCACTTCCACCGGCGATCCACCGACCTCGATGTCAAGCACCGCCTCCGGCGTCGAATTAGTCTCGGCGGGATCAGTCGCGTCGGGAAGTACGGGTTCCTTCCTGTCGCGTGCACGACAGGCCCGCTTCAGCACGCGAGCGTAGCCCGACTTGCCGCTTCCGTTGCCACCATAGATCACAGTCATTCCAGTCGGCGCAAACGAAAGCACCTGGTTAGGCGCGATGCAGTTCACGTGCTTCAGGTCACGCAGCCCCTTTAGCACAAAGCCGCTGCCACTCGAACTGCTTGCTGGCAAGTGATCCTGGGACAGGGGCGTCGGCGCGGGGTTGCCTTCTATTGGCAGGTTATGGGATGCTTTCAGCAGTGAATAGAGTTCGCTGTAGTCCTGCTCCGAGAGCCCGCCAGGTTTCTGAAATAGGCGTCGTGCCGCATCCTGTTGCCACTCTGGAAGCGTCTTCGTCCACGCCAGGATGTCATCCAGAAGCGCCATCACTCCACCCTGAACACCTTCATCACCTCGTCCCCCAGGTGATTGATCACCTTCACCGCGATCCGCCCGCCCTTGGGCTTTGGGAACGGCCGGGACGTGTCGCTGTTCAGCGTGGCCCAGGCGTCTTCGTTGATCTCGGCCTTGAGCGTCGTCTTGAGCGACTTGTACGGGTCGTTCGCACCGAGGAAGTAGGCGTGGCGGACGAAGAAGCTCTCTTCGTTGTAGTCGGTGTCGATGAACCAGCAGGCGATGCCCTCGGCCCCGTCGCTGCGGACCTCGCCGCTGCTGGGGTGAAAGACGTCCACGCCGTTGATCTTCACCTGCACCTGGCCGTCCTCGGCGTCGAGGATGTCGATGTCCGGCTCGCCGAAGATGACGAACAGGTTGCCCTTGCCGGTGTTCTTCAGGTCGTCGGCCATGTGCAGGTCGGCGTTCATGCGGGCCTTGAGCACCGGGATGCGGCCGAGCTTGCTGAACTCCGACGCGTGCGCCTCGTAGTTGAACGCACAGGCGATCAGCACGTCGAAGTCGGCGTCGCCGGCCTCGCGGGCGGCGGCGACCAGATCCTGGCGGGACACGGTGCCGAACTCGGGGCCGACGAAGATACCGGCGCGCTTCTCGGTCTCGCTGCCGTTCTTACCCTCAACGTAGCGCCCCTCGGCGGCGATGAAATGGCCGGGCCATGGGGCGATGGAGGAGAAGCTGATCTTGTCTTCCTTATGGGCCTGCTGGACGCCGGCGGTCTTGAGGTTCTCTAGGATCATGCTGGCGAAGTCGGCTTCGTCGCCGGTGCGGGCCGGTGCGTCGAGCGGGTCGATCAATTCGTCGTCCGCGCTGACATGAAGCGTGCGGTGCGGCGAGAGGCTCTCAACGGTGAACGGCCCGGCGACGCGGACCTTCTTCCTGTCGTCGTACGGTTGATCGAGGAGATGCTCATAATCGGCCTTGGTCAAGATCGACTCATCGATCTCTCTTTGCCGAGCACTGCACTGTTGCCACCATTCGCTATGATGCCGTTTCGCCTCTCCGGGCCACTCATCGCGCGTGGCCCGCGGTATTTCCCAGTGTTCCCAAGTTGTATTTAGTGCCGCGTTCAGTCGCTGTCGAGTGGCTTCAAGATGGTCTTGGTACTTGTCCCAAATGACGTCGATTTCTGAATTCCTGACGATTGAACCGAGCGTTACGTGCGCGACGCGCTGATAAACAAAGCCCAGCCTAACACTCCGGCTGGTGTGTCGAGGCTCGGCATCGATATCAGCCAGTTCTGCTTCCTTTGCTAAGCCTTCTGGGCTGTCAGCAAGAAGATAGTAGGCGTATCGCGCTCCCATCAGACGCGCGCGAGTGAGCGCCAGCGCAACGCGCGATGTGTCTACGGTTATCCATCGCCGTCCCCACTGTTCGGCCACAAATGCGGTTGATCCGGAGCCACATGTTGGATCAAGCACGAGGTCACCCGGGTCCGTCGTCATCAGAACGCACCGCTCGATCATCTTCAGCGCGGTTTGGACAATGAAGACCTTTTCTCCACCGAACTGGTTCTGTCCAACCGTATCAGTCCAGACATTTGAGAGCTGTTGGGCCGGGAAGTCATCGAAGTACCGCACGTACCCGAGTTGCCCACCCGATGTTGCGTACACGCGATTGGCTTTCAGCAATCGCGCCATACCCTCTTCGTTGGTCTTCCACCGCACCTTCATGCTCGGCAGATACTCTTTCCCATTAAGCTGGACTGGGAACCACGATGCAGCGCCCTCGCCTTTCTGACGTCCCACGCTCTGGCTTGTCAGATTGCCGGACGTGAACACACGCCAATCGGCAGGAAGAGACTCCGGCTCTCTGCGTTCACTGGCGGTGAGTCCGCGACGATCTCCGTCAGGCAGCTCGACCTTCGTGTACCCGGTGCCTCCTTCGCCTCCGATCTGCTTCACGGCGAAGAGGTCGCGGTACTTTGTCTGTTCCTTGTCCTTTCCGTACCACAATAGAAAATCGGCACCGGTTGGGAGATATACGCCAGTGTTGCCGGTCGTCTTCTTGCAGACGATCGTCGCTATGATGTTCTCGGCGCCAAACACTTCATCAAGCAGGCTGCGGACGCGATGGCCGTTCTCGTCTCCGATCTGCACGAAAAGGGAGCCACTTGGCGAGAGCAGATCACGTGCGACGGTGAGACGATCACGCAGGTATGTGAGATAGGAGTGGATGCCGTCTCTCCAAGTATCGCGAAAAGCCCTGACCTGTTCTGGTTCGCGCGTAATGTGCTCGATGTTGCCGTCCTTAACGTCACGGCTGGTGGTCGACCACTGGAAGTTCGAGTTGAACTTGATGCCGTACGGCGGGTCGATGTAGATGCACTGCACCTGGCCGCGGAGGCCCTCGCGTTCGGCGAGCGACGCCATGACCTGCAGGCTGTCGCCGAGGATCATGCGGTTGGTCCAGTTGGCGTCGTGCTGATAGAACTCGGTCTTCACGTCCGTGTCGGGCAGGCCGTTGAAGTCGGCGAAGAGGTCCATCTGCGGATCGGCGGCTTTCTCGTCCACCTGCGTGCGGCGGAGCAGGTCGTCGATCAGCACCTTGGGGTGAACCTTCTCCTGGATGAACAGCGGCGGTGCGTGCGTGACCAGGTCGGACCAGTCCTGCTCGTCCTTGCCCCGCCAGACGAGCTGCGGGTCGAGGTCGCGGTTGCGGCCGTCCTTCTCCGCGGCCAGCGGATCGGGGTTTTCAGCGGAGTACGCCCCGCCCGGCTGCCGCTCATACGCCACGCGGATCGGCTGCTGCTGCTCCTTGGCCATCACCGACTGAAACTCGGCCGTCGGGATGTTCTTCCGCGAGGCCTCGTCGTGGGTGAGGGTTTCGACAGTCTTCGGCGTCTTGCTGTTGCCGCGTTTCTTTTTCGTGGTCGTTCTCTTGGCCATGTTCGCTCGGCTTCTTCTGGTTAATAGCGCTCGTAGGCGAAAACCCTAATCTCAACCGGCCGTACGATCGGCTTGAGTGCCTTCAGCTTCCGACGGTCGATGATGTTCTTGGACGCGACCGCGGTCCTGAGCTTCTTGGATGAGATCCAGTCGTTGTTCCAGATAGGCTCGTCCTGGCCGCAAACTACTCGGCACAGCTTCTCCTCGAATGGCACCGCAGGGTCGATGGGGTGGCTGATTCGCTGGAGCCAGACCTCCATGTGTCCCGTGTTCGGCAACTGCGAGACTTTGTCGCGGATCTTTCGTAGCACTTTCCGCCGCGAGGCTGCGTTTTCAAGACAGCTCAGCAGTTTGCTGACGATGGCAGCGCAAACGGGAAACACCCTCGGGCTCTGGTACGCGATATCGACCGCGATACTGATCAGGACCGACGGGTGCTGAATCGTCTTTGCCCGGCTCAGACGCTCGTGATAGTGTGTCAGCGCGACCGCCAGGCTGCCGGCATTCGGGAATGCCAAACCGTGCGTGTGAATCACGAGTAGGTGCTTCTGAAGATTGGCGTCACCTTGCCTGCTGGTCATCCATGCTCGCTTGTCCGCCTTGAGCGATCCACCCACGACGGATTGACCCCCCGTGGTTTTCGCGGCATTGAGCTTCAGGCCGAGCTCGATCATGACCTCGGTCAGCGCCTTGAGAATCGTCTCGCCAAGCTGTGGATTGTTCACGAAGATGCGGTAGTCGTCTCGGTAGCGGAGAATTCGATAGTCGGTGATTCCGAGATCTTGGAGTCGATTGTCCAACTGAAGGTCGGCGTATCCCAGGACCATCTCTGCGATCAAGTTCATCAAGTTCGATCCCTGCGGTATGCCGTTCGTCTGGCCGTGCCGCATGTCTTGGATGCGCGCGTCGATGATGTTCCCGATCAGGGTCTTGTCGTTTCGCTTGGCTTTCGCAACGCCGCGACCATGAAGCGCCCAAGCAATCGAGTGCGTGTAGATAGCCGCGTAGCAGTCGGTGATGTCTGCGTGCAGCACAAACTGATAATCCAATGCCAGTTCGATGGAGCCTTGTTCGATGCCTTGCCACCATCGGGAGATCTGCTCCGCTTTGTCCTTCTGCTTGGAAAGCGACTTTACCGGAATGCTCAGGCATTTGATCGTGTCGACGGCTGCGAACTCGGCGAAGCGATCACGAATCGTGGCCCAGTGGTCCTTCTGGGTGATTTCGTTGACGAGGGATACATACAACGCCGGGTGAACCAACTGGAACGGTCGCCACGCATGCCGACCGTCCTTATTGGACAGCATGTCGTAGTTGACGTTCTCGTGTCCCCGTGCGGCTTTCCTGTGCTTGTGGTCGAGAGGTGTTGTCCGGAGTACCTTGTCAACCGCTGAGAGGATTCCGCCGAATTGAAGATAGTCGGGCAGATCGATGGTGCAGTAACTCTCAGGCTTGAGCAGGAAGCGACGAGCCTGGGCGCTTGTCATGTCGAGGAGCGACTGCTGCCTCGGTGGCTGGGGCTTTCTGGCCCTTACTCGCTTCTTGGTTACCTTCTTCGCCATGCGTCCCAAGGCCCTATTCAACGGGCGCGGCTTCGCCGGCCCGGATCGCTTCGTCAATCATGCGTTCAAAGTGCTCTTCGACCTTCGCCTCGAAGTCGGCCTCCATCTCGTATACGTCGCAGAACTCGGCGAACGCCCAGCGGCCGTAGGTCTTGAGGTTGTTCACGCCGCGGATCCAGTAGTCCCGCATGGTACCGGCCTTTTCCTTGGCGTCCTCCCGGCGAAAGCCCTTGATCTCGACAACGAGGCGCAGCAGGTCGGGAGCGCCATCCTCATTCGGTTGGCGGCCGTCATCGATGAGCACGATGAAGTCCGGTCGGTACTTGCGGGATTCGGAGCCGTAGCGATACGGAACTTCGAGGCCGAGATTGTGGTTCTTGGCGTAGGCGACGACCTTCGGATGAGCTTCGGCGACGCGGCAGAATTCGGCTTCCCAGTCGCTGTCGAGGATGACCCAGTTGATGTGGCAACGGCGGGCATCGGTCTGCCAGCGGTCCTTCTTCGACGTATTGAAGTTCACGAACGACGTGGAGCCGGTCGGATTGTACGGGTCGAGCACGGCCTTGATCGGGCATTCTCCTACGTGCTTGCTCACGATGCCACGAGTAATGCGCTCACACGCCATGTCTGCAAGCGTGAGGTACATGAGCTGCGCGGGGTAGGTGCCACCTCTGCAAACCAGGTGGTTGTCGAGCCACTCCTTGGCCACGCGTTTCAGTTGGCCGAACAGCGTCAGCTTCGGGTCCTGGTCCGGCTCGCGCCAGTGTCTCTCCAACAGACGTTTCGTCAGGTGGAACAGAAGCGTCGAACGACGAAGATCGCCAGTGTGCACAAGCGTCAGGTCGACGCCTTCGCCGATGATCCCCTCGTTACGGGTGACGGACGGGCCGACCAGTTCCGGCGTGAGTTCAAGCGTCGAATCGTTGTCGAACTTGGCGGTGAGGCGTTCCTGTGGCAATTCGACACGGTAGCCCTCGACGCGGGGGAAGCGAATCTCGCAATCGTCGCGGTCGGGCCGGATGGCCTTGACGTGGATCGTTTCGCGCGGCGGCTGCGGCGGCGCGACGACGGGCTTGGCCGTGAAGTCGAACGGGATGCCGAGCACGTCGGCGTACTCGACATTGAACAGCCCTTCTTCATTGAGGTCATAGGATTGGCGCCGGAGGGCACGGCCGATGACCTGCTCGCAGAGGAGCTGCGTGCCGAACGCGCGGACGCCGAGCACGTGCGTTACTGTGTTCGCGTCCCAGCCTTCGGTCAGCATAGCCACGGACACGACGCATCGGATGGATTCTCCGAGCCGGTTTTTCTTGCCGACTGTGTTCATGACCTCCCGGAGAAGATCCTGGTCGGAGATGTTCTCGGCGGCCCTGCGATCGCCGGTACGCTCGACTATCTCGCGGCGGAAACGATCGATCTCATCGCTCGCCATATCGCGGAACTTGTTATCCAGCGCGTCGCCGGATT
>CAYUZU010000036.1:0-40927 GCA_964448675.1 uncultured Planctomycetales bacterium | reverse complement strand
CATCAACGCGATCATGGGCGTCCGCGCCGGCATGGGCGAGACCGGCGAGACCTACCTCGTCGGCCCGGACAAGCTCATGCGCTCGGATTCGTTCCTCGACCCCACGCACCACACGGTCACCGCGTCCTTTGCCAACCCCAGCCAGGGCTCCGTCGACACCGAGGCCGCCAGCAAGGCGCTCCAGGGTCAGACCGACGCGCGCATCATCACCGACTACAACGGCAACCCCGTGCTCAGCGCCTTCACCCCCGTCGACGTCTTCGGCACCACCTGGGCCCTGCTCGCCGAAATCGACGAGTCCGAAGCCTTGGCCGCGGTCGCGAGCATGAACGACACCAGCGGCGCCGCCGCGACGCGCCTGTTCACCTGGATCGGCGTGCTCGGCGCCGTGTCGGCCGTTCTGGTCACCCTGATCAGCGTGTTCCTCGCCCGCTCCATCAGCAAGCCGATCAACCGCGTGGTCGCCGGCATGACCGAGGGCGCCCAGCAGGTCAACGACGCCGCGGCGCAGGTCTCGACCGCCTCGCAGCAGCTCGCCGAAGGCGCCAGCGAGCAGGCCTCCTCGCTCGAGGAAACCAGCAGCGCCCTCGAGCAGATGGCCGCCATGACCCGCACCAACGCCGACAACGCCAACAAGGCCAACAACCTTGCCTCGCAGGCCCGCGAGAATGCCGGCCGCGGCGACGAGACCATGGGCCAGCTCAACAAGGCGATGAGCGGCATCAACGAGTCGTCCAGCGAGATCAGCAAGATCATCAAGGTCATCGAGGAGATCGCGTTCCAGACCAACCTCCTCGCACTCAACGCCGCCGTCGAGGCCGCTCGCGCCGGCGAGCACGGCAAGGGCTTCGCCGTCGTGGCCGAAGAGGTCCGCAACCTCGCCCAACGCGCCGGCCAGGCCGCGCGCGAAACCACCGGCCTGATTGAGGGCTCGGTGGCCCGCGCCCGCGAGGGCACCGACGTCGCCCAGAACGCCGCCGACGCCCTCCAGTCGATCGTGCGCGACGTGGCGCAGGTCGCCGACCTGCTCAACGGCATCACGACCGCCTCCAACGAGCAGGCCCAGGGCGTCGAGCAGATCAACACGGCCGTCTCGCAGATGGACAAGGTCACCCAGCAGAACGCCGCCGGCGCCGAAGAGTCCGCCTCCGCCTCCGAGGAGCTCAGCGCCCAGTCCCAGACCCTGATGGGCATGGTCGACGACCTCGCGGCCGTCGTCAGCGGCACGCGCACCGGCGGCCACGCCCACCAGCAGGCCCCGGCCGCTACCAGGAAGTCCGCCAAGCCGTCGACGCCGTCCCACGATTACGGCGCGCCGTCAAAGCCGGCCAAGAGGAGCCAGCCCGCCGAGAGCAGTGCCCAGGCACCCCACGATTCGACGGCGTCCCCCACCTACGACGCGGACCAGCAGGACCTGAGCAACTTCTGATTTCGGCAAGATGTTGCGCTGAACGCGAACGCGGCGGCTGCCCCCGGGCGGCCGCCGCTTCGTTACGCCCCACACCCCCTCGGATGCGAGAGGCGGGACTCGAACCCGCACGGGTCGCCCCACTGGAACCTAAATCCAGCGCGTCTGCCAATTCCGCCACTCTCGCAGAGCCCACCCCGACTATACCACTGAATGCGCAACTTGGGCACTGCGCCGCACGTGCACCCCGCCGCACCACCCACAATGTCCGCCCATCGAGGGGAAGTTCGGCCTGTATTCCTCCGATAGGGTTTGATCGTATGCGGCGTTGCAGGCTGCCGCGCCGCGTCCGTCGCTCATAAGCAACGAAAATACATAAACTTAGGTTGAATGCCATGGCCAGATCCAGAACGGACGGTAAGACGCTGGTGATCGTCGAGTCCCCCGCCAAGGCGAAGACCATCAACAAGTACCTGGGCGATGAATACGCCGTGAAGGCCTCGCTGGGCCACGTCCGCGACCTGCCCCCCAAAGAGTTCGGAATCGACGTAAATAACGATTTTGAACCAACTTACGAGATCGTCCGCGGCCGCAGCAAGGCGGTTAACGACCTCCGGAAGATCGCCGCCGGCGCTCCGGAAGTCTACCTCGCCACAGACCTCGACCGTGAGGGCGAGGCCATCGCCTGGCACCTCGCCGAAGCGCTCGAATTGCCGGCGGAAAAAGTCCGCCGCGTCATCTTCAACGAGATCACCCGCACCGCCGTCGCTGAGGCGTTCGCCCACCCGCACCAAATCGATCGCGACCGCGTCAACGCCCAGCAGGCCCGCCGCATTCTCGACCGCATCGTCGGCTACGAGCTCAGCCCGCTCCTGTGGCGCAAAATCGCCAAGGGCCTGTCCGCCGGCCGCGTCCAGTCCGTCGCGGTGCGCCTCATCGTCGAACGCGAGCGCGAAATCCGCGCCTTCGCCCCCGTCGAGAGCTGGAAGCTCGTCACCTACCTCGCCGCCGACCCGAACCGGCTCGACCCGCTGCGCGCCGATTGGCAGACATTCCAGGCCACCGGCGACCCGAGTCAGAAAGACATCCAGAGCTGGCTGGCCCAGCACGGCGCCTTCCGCGCCGAGCTCGTCGAACTCGGCGGCGAGCCGCTCCGCGTCGTCAACGCGCAGCAGGCGCAAGCCCTGGCAGAGGCTCTCGGCTTCGCCATCGAGCGCGTCGACCGCCGGCCGTGGGAGGAGTACCGGCACCTCGATCTCTCCCAGACGCGCCTGATCGGCCGGCTGGACCCCGGGGCCGTCCCGCCGCTGACCATCGCCGAGCTCACCAAGCGCCAAACCACCAGCCGCCCGCCCGCCCCGTTCACCACGGCCAGCCTCCAGCAGCAGGCCAGCACGGCCTTGCGCTTCTCCGCCTCCCGCACCATGCGGATAGCGCAATCCCTGTACGAGGGCGTCGATCTCGCCGGCGAAGGCCCGGTCGGCCTGATCACGTACATGCGTACCGACTCCACCAACCTGTCGGGCGAGGCCGTCGGCGCGGCCCGCGACTACATCAGCGAAAAACTTGGCGCTCCCTACCTGCCGGAAACGCCCAACGTCTACACGAAGCGACAGCAGCGGGCCCAGGAAGCCCACGAGGCGATTCGCCCGACCGACCCGCGGCACACCCCCGAGCTGGTGCGCGAAGCCCTCAGCGAAGAGCAGTTCAAGCTCTACGACCTGATCTGGAAGCGCTTCATCGCCTGCCAGATGACGCCCGCCCAATGGGAATCGACCACGGTCAACGTCACGTGCGAAACCAGGATCGGCACCGCCCGCCTCGCCGGCAGCGGTCGCAAGCTCGCCTTCGACGGCTACCTGCGGGTCGCCGGTATCTCCACGGACCAGCAACTCCTGCCCGCGCTCGAGCAGGGGCAGGCCGTCGGCATGATCGACCTCGACCAGCGGCAGCAGTTCACCTCGCCCCCGCCGCGCTACAACGAAGCCTCGCTGGTGAAGGTGATGGAATCGGAAGGTATCGGCCGCCCCAGCACCTACGCCGCCATCATCGACACGATCCAGGCCCGCGGCTATGTCGAGCAGGAAGAGCGCAAGTTCTACCCGACCGCGCTGGGCGAGCTGGTCACCGATAAGCTTGTCCAGCACTTCCCGCGGATCATGAACGTCAAGTTCACCTCCGACATGGAAGACGCCCTCGACCAGATCGAAGAGGCCCATCGGGACTGGGTCCGCGTGCTGCACGAGTTCTACACCCCGTTCCGCGAGATGCTGGCGACCGCCACGGATGAAATGGAAACCGCCCGCAGCCAGCCAAGCGACTTCGCCTGCCCCCTCTGCGAAGCCCCCATGGTCTACCGCTGGAGCAAGGCTGGCCGCTTTCTGGCCTGCACGGCGTACCCCCGCTGCCGGGGCACCCTCAACGTCGATCGCGCCGGCCAGCCCATCATCCCCAAGACCACCGACCATGCTTGCGAACTCTGCCAGCGGCCGCTGGTCCTGCGCCAGGCACGCAGCGGGCACTTTCTCGGCTGCAGCGGCTACCCCGAATGCCGCCACACCATTCCGTGCAACCAGGACGGCGAGCCCCTGCGCCTCGTGACCGAAGACGAGCTCAAGCGCCCCTGCGACATGTGCGCCGACGGCCAAATGGTGGTCAAGCGCAAGGGCCGCCGCGCCTTCCTCGGCTGCTCACGCTACCCCGAGTGCAAGCACACCGAATCCCTGCCCGAAGGTGTGCGCCTCGAAAAGAAGCCCACCCCGCCGCCGGAACCCGCCGGCATCGCCTGCGACCGTTGCGGCCAGCCGATGGTCGTCCGCACCGGCAGCCGCGGGCCGTTCGTCGCCTGCTCCGGCTTCCCGCGCTGCCGCCACACGATGGCCGTCCAGAAGGCCGAAGAGCTCAAGGCCAGCGGCGCCGCCACGCCCGCCCCCACGACCCTCCCGGCCACCACTGGCCAGCACCGGCCATGGCAGCCGGGCGATCCGGCTCCGCCGGGCTTCGCCCTTACCCGCACCGGCCGCCCGGTCGTGGAGGTCATGCCCGAGCCCGGCACGCTTGCCTGCCCGCAGTGCGGTAATCCGATGGAGCTCAAGCGCGGCCGCTTCGGCCCCTTCTTCTCCTGCACGACGTTCCCCAAGTGCCGCTTCAACTCGAATCTGCGCGGTGAAGCGAAGAAGCAGGCCGAGGTGCTGATGCCGGCCCCCGCCAAGCCCAAGCCGATTCCGACCGACATCCCCTGCACGGAGTGCGGCAAGCCGATGGTCATCCGCGAAGGGCGGCGCGGCAAGTTCCTCGGCTGCAGTGGCTACCCGACGTGCCGGGCCACCGGCGAACTGCCCCCCGGGTACAGCCCCGAGGCGGCCCAGGTCGCGGTGTCGAGCAGCGCGTCGCGCTGAGCCCGGCGCCGCGACTGCGGCTCAGTCCATGTCCCACGCGCGGACCATGTCGTAATGGTCCTGGTAGTCCGCATTGTCGGGATACAGCGCCAGCGCGTTCTTGAAGTCGGCCAGGGCGTCCTCGTAGCGCTCGAACTCGAAGTGCTCCAACCCGCGCTGGTCATAGGCTTCGGCCAGCTTGGACCGGTTGTCATCGTTGCTCGTATCGAGCTTGAACGCCTCCAGGTACGCCTCGACCGCGTCGTCGAAGTTGTAGCTGTTGAAGCGCTCATCGCCCCACGTAACGTAAGCGTTGATGGCGTTTTCCTTGTACGTCTCGTTGTACGTGTACAGTTCGTGCGCCCGCCTGTAGGCGGCCGCCGCCTCCTCGTACTCGCCATTGGCCATGTGCTGATCGCCCAGCGCGTTGCGCGTCTCGGCCAGTCGCTGCTTGTACGTGCTGTTGTCCTCGTCCAGGTCGTGCGCAATCTGGAACGCGAGCACCTCACCGTCGATTTCACCACCGCCGGCCTCACGCTGTCGCTGGAACTTCAGCCCGATGGCATACGCGCTGTGTGCCGCCCGCTCGCGCAGCTCGCGGCTGCCCCCCTCGTAGCGCAGCATGTCCTTGGCCTGACGCAGGTCTTCGATGGCACCGTCATAGTTGCGCTGCTGCATGCGCTGCTCGGCCCGCTCGACATACGCCCCCGCCAGCGCCGCCTTCACCTCGGTCGACGTCGGGCTGTATTCCTTGGCCTGCCCATACGCCGACAGCGCCCCCGTCACGTCACCGCGCTCGAGCCGCTCGTTGCCCACGCCGACGTAGGCCGTCGCCAGATCACGCCAGTACGTCACCGGGTTGTCGGCCATGTTCGCCGCCATCGTCAGCGTCTGCAGCGCCTGGTCGTAACGCTCCTGCTTGAGATAAACTTTGCCCAGCAGCTGCTGCACGTACGCGCTGTTCGGCACCTCCCGTGCCAAAGCATCCAGCCCGTTCTCCACCAGTCGCAATTCGCTGTCGTTCGCCGCCGACCGGATCGCGTTGTTATACTGCATCAGGCCGTTGTTGCCGTCACCCTGGTCCAGCAGCGCCTCGGCCAATTGCACCCGCCCCGCCACGTGATCCGGGTTCCGCTCGGTCAGCGTCATCAGCAGGCGGATCCCCTCCTCCTTCCGCGACGGCGCTTCCAGCATCTGCACCGCCTTGCGGTAGACCTCGCTGTCGCTCTTCTGCAGGATGCGCGCGTTGGCGGCGTCGTTGTCATAACCCGTCGCCGGCTCGATCGCGTGGGCCTTCATGAAGAGCTGCTCGGCTTCCTCGTACTTGCCCTCGGCCTGCGCTGCCAGCCCCAGCACCTGCACCGCCGCCGCGTTGGTCGGGTTCTCGTCCAGCAGTTCGTTCATGAGCTTGCGGCCGGCTTCGATATCCCCCCCGTTGACGTACTCCAGCGCCGTCTCGATGGCCTTGACCTCGACGGCCTGCTGCTCCTTGGAGCGATGCATCTGCGGAATGCCGCTGCTGCCACTCCCCGTCCCCATCACCGAGCTCAGATCGAACTGCCAGACCCCCGACTTGCCGAGGTTGGTATAGTCCGAGAACCCCGTCACCAGCGGCCCGCCGCCGACGCTGAGCTGCGTTGGCGGACCGAACTTGCTCTGGTTGTCCTTGAGGCCGGGAATCAGCTTGGAGAGGTTACTGGACGCGTTGCCCGCGGCCGCGAAGAGGTTCGCCAGGATCGCCGGGTTGAATTGTGTGGCATCCATCGCTCATGCTCTCCGCGCAAACGCTCCCCAACACTGCCAGCATTCAAACCAAACCCCGCCCCCGTCAAACGCCGGACCAGAAAAACCCCGCCAAAACCCGCCCGTCCGGGAAAAGCCACCACGGACCGCCGGCCACGCCACGACGGCACCAAATCCCCGCGCAAGAGAATCCACCCGCACCCAACCCACGCACCAGCCTATCGGAACCCGCGATCTAGCTGCCCGCGGGCGACCGCGCCGGCGGATAGACCGTCCGCAACGCCGTCAGAATCGTCTGCGTCGCCGGCGACTTGTTGAGCGTGTAGAAGTGAATGCCCGGCGCCCCGCGATGGAGAAGCTCGATGCACTGCGCCGTCGCCTGCGCCACCCCCAGCGACAACACGGCGTGCGGGTCGTCCTGGTGCTGGCGCAGCTCCGAGATGAGCGGCTCGGGAATCGTCGCCCCGCACATCTTGGTGAAGCGTTCGATCTGCTTCACGTTGGTGATCGGCATGATGCCGGGGATGATCGGCACCCCGATCCCCGCCGCCCGCGCCCTGCCGACAAAATCGAAGTAATACTGGTTCTCGAAGAAGAGCTGCGTGATCAGGAACTCGCAGCCGGCCTCGATCTTGCGTTTCAGGTGCAGCAGATCCGCCTCGATGTTCGGCGCCTCCGGGTGCACTTCCGGGTAACACGCCCCACCCAGGCAGAACCCGAAGTACCGGCTCGCAAACGCCGCCAGCTCGCTCGCGTACGCGAACCCCTCCGGGTGCTGCTCGAACTTCTCCTCGCCCCGCGGCGGATCCCCGCGCAGCGCCAGCACGTTCTCCACCCCCGCCTCATCGAGACACTCCAGCACGTTCAGCAGCTCCGACCGCGACGAGCCCACACAGGTCAGGTGCGCCATCGCCTCCAGCCCGTAATCCTGCCGTATCCGCCCCACCAGCTCCAGCGTCTTCTGCCGCGTGCTGCCCCCCGCCCCATATGTCACCGAGACGAACGTCGGCGACAGGTCACGCAGCGCATTCAACGCCTCGCGCAGCTGCGCAACGCCGTCGTCGTCCTTCGGCGGGAAGAACTCGAACGAAAAACTGGGACTTCCGGTGCTGAGCAATTCTCGGATACGCATTCGTCGGCTGTGACTCCTCGGCCTGCGGTCTCGGATTCAGCCCCGTATTAAACCGGTTTATCCCCCATCCTGCAATGCCAGCCGCGGAGCACTTCACCTCATCGCCGCCAGCCGTTATGATCGACACGTTCACTTGCTGGGCAAAATCTTCATCACATCCGTCTCGAAGGAGCATCCATGAAGATCCTCGTGGTGGTGCGACAGGTGCCCGACTCGACCGCCAGCATCAAGATCCGCTCGGATGGTCAGGACATCGATCGCGCCGGCGTCAAGATGGTGGTGAACCCGTTCGACGAGTTCGCCATCGAGCAGGGCGTGCAACTCAAGGAAAAACGCAAGGATGTCGAGAGCGTGACCGCGCTCATCGTCGGCCCCGCACAGGCCGCCGAGGCGCTGCGCACCGCGCTCGCCGTCGGCTGCGACGACGGCATCCACATGCAGGACGAGGCCTTCGACGCCCTGGATGAGCTCCAGACCGCCGCGGCCATCGCAGCGGTGGTCAAGGACGGCGGCTACAACCTCGTCCTCATCGGCAAGCAGGAGATCGACCTCGACAGCGGCCAGCTCGGGCCGGCCCTCGCCGAGTTGCTCGACGTGCCGCACGTCGGCGCCACCGTCAAACTCGAAGTCGCCGATGATGGCCAGTCACTCGTGGCCCACCGCCGCATCGAAGGCGCCGAAGAGGTCGTCGCCGTGCCACTGCCCGCGTTGCTCACCTGTGACAAGGGCCTCTGCGAGATGCGCTACCCGTCACTGCCCAACCTCATGAAGGCCAAGAAGAAGCCCGTGAAGGCCGTCGCCGCGGGCGATGTCCCCGCCCTGGCCGAGGTCACCGGCAAGCTCGGCGGCAGCCAGATGCACGACTTCCAGCCACCCCCAGAACGACCGCCGGGCAAGATCATCGACGGTGAGCCCGAAGAGGCGGCCAGGGAACTGGTTCGGCTGTTGCGCGAAGAGGCGAAGGCGATTTAGGTAACCCCGCCGTCGGACCGCCAGGATCGCGCAGCGTCGCGTTCCATGTCGCCCGTCGGCGCTTTCTGAATAGCGAGCATTCACATGAGCAACGACATCCTCGTTTTTGCGGAACAACGAAACGACCAGGTGCACCCCGCGGCACTACAGTGCATCACCCCCGCCAAGGCGCTGGCAGAAAAGACCGGCGGCAAGGTCGTGGCCTGCGTGGTCGGTGCCGCGGTCGACAGCACCACCAGCGCGGTCGAACAGGCCACCGCCGACAGCGTTCTCATGATCAAGGACGCCGCCCTCGAGCACTACGACGCGCTGCGCTATCGCACGGCGCTGGCGGCCGCGATCGAGAAAGTGCAGCCGCAGGTCGTGCTGCTGCCGGCAACGTTCATGGGCCGCGACCTCGGCCCGCGCGTGGCGGCCCGCAGCGGCGGGGCCGCAGCGACCGACGTGGTCGAGTTGGCGCTCACCGGCGACGGGGCGCTCGATGTCCGCCGGCCGGTGTACAACGGCAAGGCGTTCTGCCACGTGACCTTGCCCAAGGACCGCACCGCCGTCGTGACCGTGCGGCCAAACACCTTCGCTGCCCCGACTGGCGGCAGTGGTGCCGCCCGCGAAGAGCTGCCCTTTGCTGCCGGCGCCGGCGACGACCGCATCACCGTCAAGGAAGTCGCCAAGACCGGCGGTGAGATCAAGGACGTGACGGAGGCGGACATCATCGTCTCCGGCGGTCGATCACTGAAGAACGAAGACAACTTCAAGATCCTCTACGAGCTGGCCGAGGTGCTCGACGGCGCCGTCGGGGCGTCGCGGGCGGCGTGCGATGCGGGCTATCAACCGCACAGCCGGCAGGTCGGTTTGACCGGCAAGACCGTCACGCCGCTGCTGTATATCGCGTGCGGCATCAGCGGCGCGATTCAGCACCTCGCGGGTATGCGCGGTAGCAAGGTCATCGTCGCGATCAACACCGACAAGGAAGCCCCCATCTTCAAGATCGCCGACTACGGCATTGTCGACGACGTGTTCAAGGTCGTGCCGGCAATGACGGCGGAGGTGCAGCGGCTCAAGGGGTAGGGTGAACGTCGGGCGGCGGCGTGGCCGATTCAGGTGACGCCGTCGCCGCGGCGGCCGCGCGTTGCTCGAACAGTGCGTGGCCGCATTCGGGGCAGCGCTGCGACGTGAGCTGGTACAGCGTGTAGCCGCACTGCCGGCAGCGCTCTTCCTCGATCTCGAGCGTGAAGCGCAAACCGCACTGGCGGCAGCGGGCCGGGCCGGCCTCGATCTCCTGCGACAGCTCGCAGCGCGGACACACCACCTGCATCCGCAACGCCGCGAAGGTCGTCGGCCGCGGCGTCTGCCGTGCCCCGACTGTCAGATGCAGTACGAGCACGGCGAAGCTGCCGGCGATCGAGAGGGTCATCGTGGCAAACCACCAACGCCACGCCTCATCCGACTCAGGCCCGTGCACCGCGAAGAACACGCCGCTGCCGCCATACGCCAGCAGAACAACCCAGGTTACCAGCCGCACGTAGCGCGACCACGCCGGCAGCCGGGCAAAGCTGAGCAGGCTACCGAGGGCGAGCGCGGCGGCCCAGCTCACGCCGAGGAGCACAGCAGCAATCAGCACCTCTTCGTCGAACACCCGGTCCCAAGTCCACATCAGCACCAGCCCCGCCGTCACGAACAGCACGTTCGCCGCCGTCCCCAGGACGACCGCTGTGCGCCAGCGCCGCCGGCGCCAGGCAAAGACGAAGGCCAACTGAATCAGTGCCGCAAACGCGACGTAGAACCCCGAGCCAAGGAGTTCGAAGTCCGGCCCGCCCCAGCGCCCAGGGGTGAAGAACGCGACCACGATCAGCCCCGCGCCGCCGAGCAGGCAGAGCAGCAGCGCAACGCCGACGACTCGATACCCATCGATCGCAAATGTGCGGCCCCGCGTTTCCATCATGCCCGACATCTTAGCACACGCGGGCGCTGCGGCGTAGTTGTCCCCGCCACGCCGACCGCCTACACTTGGGCTCATCCAGACAACCACCTTTCACCGAGGAAGCCGCATGCACGACGCACGTCTCGATCAACTCGCCAAGGTCCTGGTCCACTACAGCACCGAGATCAAACCCGACGATCTGGTTGTCATCACCGGCGCGGCTTGTAGCGAGCCGGCCATCGCCGCCGTCTGTCGCGAGGTGCTGCGCGCCGGCGGGCATCCGTGGGTGCGCATCAAGTCGGAGCTGAGCCAGGAGGTGTTGCTCAAGCATGGCAGCGATGCGCAGCTCGGCCACACCTCGCCGTTCGAGAAGTTCATGATGAGCAAGTGCAACGCCTACATCAGCTTCTGGGGCGAGGAGAACACGCGCGCCCTGACCAACGTCAACCCCGCCAAGCAGGCGCTGGCGAGCAAGGCGCGCAAGCCGATCCTCAACAACTTCCTCAAGCGTGCCGCCAAGAAGCCGACCGATCCCGATCACGTCCGCTGGGTCGGCGCCCAGATGCCGACCAATGCGCATGCCCAGGACGCCGAGATGTCGCTGGGCGAATATGCCGACTTCGTCTTTGGCGGTTGCCGGCTTGACGAGAAGAACCCGGTGCAGGTGTGGAAGCAACTCGGCCGCGCGCAGCAGCGGCTATGCGATTTCCTGAACAAGGGCCGCGAGATGCACATTACCGCGCCCGGCGGCACGGACATCCGCCTCGGCATCAAGGGCCGCAAGTGGATCAACTGCGAGGGCAAGAACAACTTCCCCGACGGCGAGGTCTTCACCGGACCGATCGAGGATTCGGCCGAGGGCACCATCTGCTATCAGTTCCCCGCGGTCGCCGGCGGGCGTGAGGTCACCGACGTGCGGCTGACCTTCAAGGCGGGCAAGGTGGTCGATGCCAGCGCCAGCAAGAACGAAGCGTTCCTGTTTGATATGCTCGACCAGGACAAGGGGGCCCGCTACCTGGGCGAGCTGGCCCTCGGCACCAACTACGGCATCAAGCAGTTCACGCGCAATACGCTGTTCGACGAGAAGATCGGCGGCACCTGTCACCTGGCCCTCGGCGCGGCGTATCCCGAGACCGGCAGCAAGAATCAGAGCGGCCTGCACTGGGACATGGTCTGCGAGCTGCGCAAAGGCGGCGTCGTCAAGGTCGACGGCAAGCTCATCAGCAAGAACGGCAAGTTCACCGACAAGACCTGGCCGAAGTAACGCGGGGGCCGACGGTAGCGCTCGGCCTCCACACCGGACGAGTCCTCAGGCCGCAGCCGTGTGCCACGGCTCTGTGAGCCGTGCGCCGGCGCTCGCCCACCCGCCCTCAGGAAAACTCATCCACCTGCACGCTCAAGAGCGTGAGGTCATCCAGCGGGTACCCGATCCGGCGCAGCGTCTGCTGCCGCTGCGTCACCTGCGCCAACGCTGCAGCGGGCCCCTCGTCCTGCAGCGTGGTATACCACGCCGAGTCATACACGACATCGTGTCCCGGCGGTGGCCCGCGTCGCACCTTGGATGTCCTCTTCACGACCGTCGCCACGGCTGCGCCCCCCGCTTCCGCTGCCATGCCGTTCCCATCCGCCCCCACTGCATCCAATCCCCGTACCGCATCGCGCAGCCCCGCTGGCCCGTCATAAGCCGAACTCTCGGGCGCCACCACCCGCTCCAGACCATCCGAGTAGAGCAACAGGCAATCTCCCGGCGTCAGGTGCAGCGTCTGCACCTCGAAGCGCACGTCCGGCAGCGCCCCCACCACGCCCCCGCCGGCCATCAGCATCTCGGTCGTCCCGTCCGCATGACGGTGGATCGGATACGGTGCCCCGCCCCGGGCCAGCGTCAGCTCCAGCGTCTGCACGTTCAGCACCGCATACACCGCCGCCACGAACGGACACTCGCTCAGCTGCGCGTCGAGCAGATCCTCGTTCAGCCGCGCCAGCACCTCGTCCGGTTGGAGAATGCGGTAGCCCCCGTTCTCGATCTCCTTGCCGCGCAACGCCCGCTTGACGTAGACCGTGAGCAGGGCGGCGGGAATCCCGTGACCGGTTGCGTCCGCCACCGCGATCCCCACGTGCTCCTCATCGAGCCGGTGCACGTCATAGAAGTCCCCCGACACGTAGTCCACCGGCCGAAACACCGCCTGAAACGACACGGGACCGTACCGCGGCAACGACGCAGGCAGAAACTCCCGCTGCACCTGGCTCGCCAGCCGTAACTGGCTCACGTACCGCTTGGCGAGATTCTCTCCGCTCCGCCGCGTCGCCTGCACCCCCAGATACAGCGATTCCAGCGACTCCCGCATCTCCAGCATCGTTGTCAGCCGGCCCGCCAGCTCATGGCCGTCCGAGCCGCTGAAGAACGTCACGGGCAGCGTCGGGGCGTGACGGATCGGGGCGATCGGCTGGCCCGCCGCGTTCAGGATCAGCGTCGCCCGCGGATGCTCCGCCAGCCGGTCCAGCAGCACCCGCAACGGCCCCTCCGTCTCCCCCAGCGACGTCGGTACAACCACCACCACGGCATCCGCGATCGGCGTCCGCGGCGCCCGTAGCGCCTCGGCCAGTGGCCAGAAGCTCGCCGTGGCCTCGGTGCGGGTCAGCGCCTGGGACAGGCTCGGCGGGATGTCGTCGGCCGCGAGAATGACGTGAATGTGCGGTCGTGGCATAGCGACACCAGCCCGTCTGACGGGCACAGGTTTCAAGCTCGCCCCGTTGTCCATCTATTGGCATCGGCCGAATCAACGCGCGACTTTTCTATGGGACGCTGGCAGCGGGCCCCACGAGTCGGCGCGCGACCTGGCCGCCGTGACCCGCTGCAGCTCTTGCGCCCCTGTCATTTCTCCCGGCCCCGCGCGGTCCACGATTGGCGCCCCCGCGCGCGGCGCGTTAAGCTGCCGTGCCGTCGGCGGGGCCCGGAACGATGCCAGCATCTCGCAGGAAGGTGGCACATGTCGCAGTGGCTTCTCAAGAGCGATCGCGTCGAAGTGGGGGTCACCGAACAGGGCGGGCAGCTCGACCCCGTCAGATTCAACACCGCCAGCGGCATCATCGCCCCCATGCACATCGCCCCCTGGCACAACGAGGAGCACGGCGACGACGTGCCCCCGATGCTGCGCATGCTCCGCGGTGATTTCTTCTGTGCCCCCTTTGGGGACGCCGACGTCATCGCCGACGAGTCGCGACCGCACGGCAGCACCGCCAACGACACCTGGCGCCTGGTCAGCCGCGACAACGACAACCTGACCCTCGAACTCAACCGCCCCGTCATGGGCGCCACCGTCCGCAAGGAAATCAGCGTCCGGCACGGCCACGGCGCCGTCTATCAGGACCACACCTTCACCGGCGGCACCGGCCGGCTGCCAATCGGACACCACGCCATGCTGCGCACACCCGAGACGCTGCACCTCAGCTTCTCGGATTTCGTCTGGGGCGGGACAATGCCCACGCCGCTGGAGCCCGACCCGCAGCGCGGGCGCTCGCTGCTGGCCTATCCGCAGGAGTTCGAGCAGCTCGCGCGCGTCCGCCTCGCGGCGGGTGACCTCGTCGACCTCACGCGCTATCCGACCCTGCACGGCCACGAGGACCTGCTCATGCTCGTCGCCGACGACACGCAGCCCTTCGCCTGGTCGGCCGTCACCGCCCCCGAGCAGGGCTGGGTCTGGTTCGCGATCAAGAATCCTCGCGTGCTGCGCAACACCGTCCTGTGGCTCAGCAATGGCGGCCGCTACTACCCACCGTTCTCGCGCCGGCACACGCACGTCATCGGCGTCGAGGAGACCACCTCGTACTTCCACCTCGGCCATCGCGCCTCGACCGGCGACAACCCCCTCGCCCGGCGCGGTCACCCCACCGCCGTCACGCTCGAGCCCGACCGGCCGCTGACGGTGCGCTACGCGTTCGGCGTCTCGTCGGCCCCGCACGAGTTCAAGCACGTCACGTCGATCCGCCCGGCCGACGGCGGCGTCACCCTGACCGACGAAACCGGCCAGCAGGTCTTCGCCCCGTTTGACCTCGACTTCATTACCGCCGAAGAACCACAGTAACCCGTTGCACGCCACAATGCTCGCAGGTCGGAGACAATCTCCGGTCAGGCCGGGAGCGCGTCCTTCACCCCTGTGCACCGCTCATCGCTGATTGATCGTTGTCGCGCAGCGACCGCGCGTCTCATTCCCGCCCGTAATGCCGGCGTTTCCATTCCCGCCGCGCCGCCACTGTCCGCAGCTTCTTCTCGCTGGCACGGCGCAGGCGCGGCCACACGGTGCGCCATTGCGACGGAGACGCGCCGAATCGCGCGAAGTAGCGACGGAGGAAGCGTACGCGATCCGTGGTCGTCAGGCCGGGCAGTTCCAACAGGCTCACGTGCAGGCGCATCAACGGGTGCAGGTTGCGCGATACCGATTCGAACCGCGCCTTGCGCAAGCCGTCCATGTCGATCCAGAGCAGTTTGAGCTCGGGATGCTCGACCACCAGGATATTGCTGGCCTTGCAGTCCCGATGGTGGAATCCTCGCTCGTGCAGCCGTCGCACCAGCATCGCCAGCTCGTCGGCCAGCATCCGCTTGAAGCGATGCCACGCGGTCGGGGAGAGCTCCTCGTGCTTGCGCGCCAGGAACGCCTCCAGATCCATCGCACCGGGAATCGCCTCGGTCACCAGCAGGCTGTCGAACACCACGGGACCGATTCGCCGCTCCAGCACCGCCAGCGGCCGCGCCGTCGCTACGTCGCGGTGCAGCAGTGCGTGCCCCACGCGCCAGCCGCGCACGCTCCGCGACGCGGACAGCCACTGTGCCACCTGCCGCTTCCAGTTCCGCGCCCGCGGTCGCTTGATGATCACCGGCACCGGACCGTCCGGATGCTCGAACAGTGCCCGCCGCACCAGCCCCGAGTGCGACGTCTTGCACGCCGCCGCCTCGTCCCCCTCATCAGCAAACCAGCGCAGCGGGTCGGAAAACTGCTGTCGCCACCAGTCCACGTCAAAAACCAGCTGCGACGCGCGCGACTCCGCCCGTGGATGCTTGCAGCGCAATACCCCCATGCCGCGCCAGCCACCACCAAAGTTGATTCGCCCGAAGTACCGCCCGTCCTTCGCCACGCGATGATCGCGCTGCGTGCCCAGCCGCTGCGCGTGTCGCCGCGCGGCGCGGGTCAACGCCGCCACCAGCGTGGCAAAGCCGGCGTCCAGCGGCCGGCTGTAAGCTCCGAGGTCCTCGTACTCGTTGCGCCAACGCAGATAGGCACGCAGGAATCGCAGCCGCTGGCCGATCGTACTGTGCCGGCGGAACCACTGGTTGAGCTGCGCCAGGTTGCGGACGACCGCCGCATCGCTGATCGGCACGCCGCGACGCGCACTGTACAGGTCCACGAATAACGTCTGGTAGCGCCGCGGGGCGTAGCGATGCACGAGGATATTGGCGGCATGCATGTCCACGTGTTCGAATCCCGCCTGGTGCGCCCGCGCGATCATCTGCGCGAGTTGCTCGGTCAGCCGCGTGGCGTCCTCACACCGGCGACATGCATCATCATCCGACTGCAGTGCCAGCCAGAACTCGTCCAGCGCTTGCACCGGCTCGATCGCCTCGGTGATCAATACGGCGCAGCGCCGCCGGCCACGGCGCAAGTCATCCGTCCACGCGATTGGCGGGACCGTCGGGATGCCCGCGCGCACCGCGTACACGCCGCCCTCGAATTCGGTCCGGGCCGGGCAGGGACGAACGAGCCGCGTCGCCGCCTGGCGCCAGCGGCTGGTGAACGAGTACTTCACGTAGAAGGAAACGCCCCATAAATCCCCGCGCCAGACCTCACGACGGGCGTTTTGCTTGACGCGCTGCCAGCCCTGCTGCGCCGGGTTCGCCCAGGTCGCCGCCGGCGCAGACGCGAAAAGCCGCCGAAAGGCTTCACAGTGCGTCCAGCGAACGCCGTCGTAGACCGCCGTGACAGTGTCGGCGGACGCGGCCACCGGGACAGCGGCGGCGCCGGCAGGGGGGTCGGTGGTGCTCGTCGGCAGTACGGTCGAAGAGGTCACGTGCAGTCCGTCCTGTGAATGCGGCATCCAGCGGGATGCGCGTCCTGCCGCCCAGCACGGGGAATTGTACGGTGCCGGTAAATGTCTCCGCAATGCACCGCGAGCGTCGCCACCATCCGGCTAACGGCGGCTGCGGCGCCCGGAACGTCGCTGATCGCCCTCCACGCGCCGAAAAACCGCCGTCGGCGTCTTCTCATACTGCGTCACACCCGCGTCGTCGTCAAACGCCGCGATCATGCCCAGCGGCCAGTAGTCCTGCTGCACCAGGGCCCGCGGCCAAGACCCGTCCGGCGGCAGCGAACGCAACAGCAGCGTGTGCGTCCCAGGCCCCAGCGACGACGACACCTCGATGATTGCCGTCACAGCCTCCTCCCGCGCGACCCAACCGACCACGACCGACTCCACCGGCGGCGGCACGAACCCCGTGCCCGGCTCGAACTGCCACACGCGCGGCGCCTCGCGCAAGAAGGCCACCTCGCGCCGAATCGTCCCACCTGGCTCGGTCTGGCGTTCAATCGCCTCGTACGCGCGTGTCCCGCTGAACTGCTCGGCGTTCCAGCGATAGCTGCCATCCCCCGCCAGCATCCACAGAATCGTGCGATCCGGCTTGCGGGTCTGCTGCTCGCCGAACCAGTGCCGTTGCGATCCTTCGTACCCGCGGCGCGGATTACGCCCCACCGCCGCCCGCTGAATCTGCACCAGCTCCGTCCCGTACGGGGTCTGGCCGATGTACTCCTCTTCGACCGGCTCGCGTCCCCAACGCCCCACCGGGCCGTGCTCGCGCAGTATCCGCGCGAAATCCACGCCGCTCCGCTCGGCGACCGCGATCCGTGGCATGTCCGCCACCGGCCCCAGCTCGATCTCCTGCAGCACGCGCTCGGTGATGGTGATGGCGTCCCGCGCATCCCCCTGCCCCGCGCATACGTACACCATCGCGGGTGGGGCATCCGGCGCCGTCACCACCGCGACGCCGGGAATCGCCTCGTCGCTGAGCCCGATCTCCGGATGCTGCAGCAGATACGTCGTCGTCCCGTCACTGCGGCGTGACTCCCGCACGTGGTCGTCCAGCTCCCACGCCAGCCAGAACTCCGCCGCAAAGTCCGCCAGCAGATCGCGCGGCTCGCGACCGTGCGCCAACCACGTGCGGAAGATGCTGAGCGCCCAGCGCGGCGTGCCGTCTTCACCACCGCCGCAATGCACGCCCGCCACCTGCTCGAGTCCGGGCCGCACAACCACCCAGTCATCGCCCAGCGGCAGCTCGACCCCCGCCGCCGTGACGCGCTCCTGCGCTGTTCCGGCGAGCCCCGGCAGCTCCACCCGCACGGTCTGGCACACCTGGTCCATGATGTCGAAATCGGCCGGTCGCAGGTCGCCCAACGGCTCGTACTCGAGATAGATCAGATGGCCGTCGGGCAGACACGTGAAGCGAACCAGCCGCTCGAGCAGCGTGTTCCGTCCCCGCACGCGTATGACGCGGAGCTCCTGCACCTCGTACCCGCCGAAGCGGCCGATGGGGGCCGGTGTCGGCGGCCGCCGGTGTGTCTCGGGATCGTCCAGCCGCAGCCGCGTCATGACGCTGCTCAGCGAACGAAACGTCGGCAGCCGCAGCAGCTCGACACGGATCAGCCGGCTGCCCCGGTCCTCGTGCGGCAGAACGAACGTGTTCTTGCGATTCGGGTCCGGTCGCCAATCCAGCGGCAGCCGCAGGTAAATCGGGGTATCGCCGACCTGGCGCTCGGGCCCGAGCGCACGGGACATGTAGACCTGAAACCACGCCAGGCCGAGCATGCCGATCAAGACGCCGGAGGCCAGCACGAGCAACAGCCAGGGGCGCCCCGGGCGCGAACCGCTGTACACCTGCACGGTCATGCGCCCACCCCAACATGAGGCAAACGCCCGATCGTCAATGGCTCAACTGGGCAAATCATGTCCGCAGCATAGCGGCGCCGGGGCGAATTGTCGCGGCAGGGACACCGCCTGCGCCGACGGGGCCGCACAACTCGGCTATACTCCCCGCGTCGTGTCGGACGGGTACCGGGAGGAGGTTCTGCCGTGGGTTACCGGATGTCGCTGCTGCGGGAGTGCATCGCCGAGACACTGGGAACTTTCATCCTGGTGTTGTTCGGCTGCGGAGCGGTGTTTGTCGGCGTACTGACCGACGCACTGCCGAGCCTGTTTGACGTGGCGCTGGTCTGGGGGGTGGCGATCGGCCTGGCGATCTACACGTTCAGCGCCATCAGCGGTGCCCACATCAACCCCGCCGTC
Source organism: uncultured Planctomycetales bacterium (assembly GCA_964448675.1). Taxonomy (GTDB): domain Bacteria; phylum Planctomycetota; class Phycisphaerae; order UBA1845; family Fen-1342; genus CAYUZU01. The sequence continues at coordinate 22,049 of CAYUZU010000036.1, read as the reverse complement.
ACGGCCGCGTTCGCAGCCTTTCGCGGTTTTCCGCGCACCAGGATCGCACCGTACGTCCTGGCCCAGGTCGTCGGGGCGTTTCTCGCCGGCGCCCTTCTCTACGCCCTGTTCTGCAACATCCTGGCGGACTTCGAACAGGCGGAAGCACTCGTCCGCGGCCAGTCCGGCAGCCAACTGAGCGCCATGTGCCTGGCGGACTACTACCCCAACCCGGGCATCATCGGCACGGACGAAGCGGCCTTCGGCAAGGTGACCACCTGGCAGGCGCTGCTGGGCGAAGCGGTCGGCACTGCCCTGCTGGTCGTATTCGTTTTCGCCCTGACCGATCCGCAGAACGCCAACCGCCCCCACGGCACCCTGTTTGCACCGTTTATCGGGCTGGGCGTAGCGATCATCATCGTGGTCATCGCACCGCTGACGATGGCCGGGCTGAATCCGGCACGCGATCTCGGGCCGCGTCTGTTCGCCTATCTCGCGGGTTGGGGAACCGTGGCGATTCCCGGGCCACGCGGCGGGTTCCTGCTGGTGTACATCCTCGCCCCCATCATCGGCGGGCTCGTCGGCGGGGCGGTGTATCACTTCGGGCTGCAAGCGCGGCCGGGGCTGGTCCGCGAAGCCGCGCTGGACGAGGCGACCATCGCGACCGATGGTGAGCCGCACGTCGCCACCCCACGCCCGTTGGCACCCCCGCGCCACCAGCGACGTCAGGCCGAAGCCACGCCGCGGCAAACCCCCTGAAAGACCTCGATCGCGCGATCGATCTGCGCGGCCGAGACGTCGAGATGCGTCACGGCACGAACCTTCTGCGGCCCCAGCGCCAGCAGCCAGACGTCCCGGGCCTTCATCCGCTCGACGAATGCCGCGGCGGTGCCCGCCTGCTCCTCGAGTTCGAAGATGATGATGTTCGATTCAACCGTGGCCGGATCCAGTCGCACGCCCGGCAGCGCGGCCAGGGCCTCGGCCAGCCGCCTGGCGTTGCCGTGATCCTCGGCCAGGCGCTCGACGTTGTGATCCAACGCGTACAGCGCCGCCGCGGCCAGTATACCCGACTGCCGCATCGCCCCGCCGAACATCTTGCGGAAACGGTGAGCCCGCGCGATGAACGTCTTGCTGCCCGCGATGACAGAGCCGACCGGTGCGCCGAGCCCCTTCGAGAAGCACATCGAGACCGAATCCACGTGCTCGGTGAAATCGGTGGGCTGGTGGCCGCGCGCAACGCAGGCGTTCATCAGCCGCGCGCCGTCGAGATGCACGTGCAGCTCGTGCTCGCGCGCGGCGCCGTGGATCGCCGCCATCGCGTCGACCGGCCAGATGCTGCCACCGCCGGTGTTGTTGGTGTTCTCCACCACGACCATGCGCGAGCGGGCGAAGTGCTGGCTCGGTGGGCGGAACGCGGCCCTCACGTGCTCCGGCGTGAAGATGCCGCGCTGCCCGCGGACGGTGCGGATGCTGACGCCGGTGAGGGCCGACGGCGCACCCGACTCGTAATTGAAGCAGTGCGTGGCCTCGTCAATGATCAGCTCGTCGCCGGGCTCGCAGATGGTGCGAATCGCGAGCTGGTTGGCCATCGTGCCCGACGGCACGTAGAGCGCGGCCTCCTTGCCGAGCAATGCCGCGGCCCGTTCCTGCAGGCGATTCACGGTTGGGTCATCGCCGTGGACGTCATCGCCCACGTCGGCGGCGGCGATGGCGGCCCGCATCTCGGCCGATGGCTTGGTGACGGTGTCACTGCGCAGGTCGACGATACTACTCATTGAGGGCCTTCCAGCGCTTGGCGACCGTGCGGACGATGTTGGAAACGCGATCGATTTCTTCCCGGAGCATGTGCTCGTTCGAGTTCTCGAACCAGCGCTCGGGCTTCGTGTCCGGCACCCGGCAGATCGTCGTGACCACCTCGTAGAGCAGAAAGTCGAATTCGCCGGGCTCGGCCTTGAGCCCTTCGAGCATCATCTCGGCCGCCACCGGGTTGCACTTGTCCAAGGCCTGGCGGGCCAGCTTGTCGTCCTCGCGGGCCAGCTCGATCAACTTCTCGACCGCGTCCTTGGACGACAAGATCGCCAGCGTCTCGTAGACGTACCGCTGCACGGAAGCCGGCACGCGATCGCGCTCCAGGAGTTCGATCACGTCCTTCTCGGCAGCCTGGATGCGAAAGCGTGCCACGAGCTCCAGCGCCTGCTTCACCTCGCCGGGCTTGAGCTTCTTCTTGTCCAGCCGCGGCTTGACCTCGTTCTTGTACAGGTGCTGGCCATAGGCCTGGTACACCTTGGTCAGCTTCTGCGACAGTGATTCGACCTGGGCGATGCCCTGGGCCGAAATCTGGCCCAGCTGCTCGCCGGTCGGCGTCACGAAGGACATGACCATGTTGGCCCGCTCCGAGAACCCGAACTGCGTCAGGATCTGCCGGTGCTGCGCCCGTGACATCAACAGCGGCACGAACATCTCGGCCTTCTTCATGATGCGCGGATCGCGGAACGAGCGCTTGTGCTCGCGGTCGAGCTGGTCGTCACGGTAGCGCTCCGACGCCCGCACGTAGGCCATGATGGGCAGCCCGGTGCGCTGGGCCTCGGCCACCGCCTGCTGCGGGTCGCGCCGCCAGTTGATGGCGTTGTTCTGGGCCAGCGCCAGGCCGGCCTGCACGAGCACTGTACAAATCGCAATGGTGCGCCACATGGGAATTCTCCTTGAACCACAATCCACGGACCCGGCTCTTCTATTGTACGCGGCCGGGCCACCGCTCGCAGCACGCGGCACGGGCAATTCACGGCCCGGCGGGCGGCGACAGGCGGGGGCCTACCAGTAGCGCTCGAAATGCAGGTTGCCGCGTTGCTCGCGGCTGTCGGTGACGAACCCCCGCGCATTGAGCACCACCTCGACGCCGTCGATCATCGCCGGATTGCCGCACAGGAACACGTGGCACCGGGCCGGGTCAAGCGGCGCGCCCACCAATGACTGATAAACGTCGGGCTCCAGCACCGTCAACACGCGACCGCGCTGGCCGGGCCAGCTGCCGCCGGCGGACTCGCGCGTCACCAGTGGGATGTACTGCACCGTCGGGTCGTCGCGGGCGATCTGGTCCAGTTCATCGCGAAAACCGAGGTCGGGCGCGTAGCGCACTCCGTTGATCAGCACGAAGCGCCGCCAGCGGTTCTGCCCGCGATAGGTCCGCAGCATGGAGACGAACGGAGCCACCCCCGTGCCCGTGGAGACCATGACCAGGTCGGCGTCGGCCGGGGCGGCGTCGATGGTGAATTCGCCCTTGGCGACGGCGTCCATCCAGACCCGGCCACCAACTTCGATCTCCCACAGGCGGGGCGTGAGGGCGCCTTCCTCGATCCGCACCACGAAAAACTCGACGTGGTCGGTCGTCAGCGGCGACGAGGCGATCGAGTACGCCCGCCGGGTGTAGCGGATGCGGCCACCGGGCTTCTCCTGCGGCCGCGGCACACCCAGGCGCAGGAACTGGCCGGGGACGAAGCCGGGAATGGTGCCACTGTCGGGGCGGATCTTGACGAGGCTGAGGGCCGCGGTGAGGTCGGTCCGCTCGACGACGGTGGCGTTGGTCGGGTCGCTTTCCATGGTGGGATGATAGTCGCGGCGGCCGGCGGATGAAAACCGCGCCGCCGGCTCCGCGGGGCAGACGAGGCGGGGCCCATTGTCTACAATACAGGATCTATCTCTGGCCTGAAACGAACAAGGTGCGCGCATGGGACTGAAGGTCTTCAACACGCTTGGTCGCAAGCTCGAGGGATTCCAGCCGCTGAATCCGCCCAAGGTCGGCATGTATGTCTGTGGCCCGACGGTGTACGGGCACAGCCACCTCGGCCATGCCAAGAGCTACGTCAGCTTCGACACGATCCTCCGCTGGCTGCGCTTCAGCGGGTTCGAGGTGAACTACGTCCAGAACATCACCGACGTCGGGCACCTCACCGACGACGCCGACGCCGGCGAGGACAAGATCATCGCCGAAGCCCGGCGGCGCGGGCTGCACCCGATGGCGGTCGTGGACATCTTCACGCGCAGCTACCTCGAAGACATGGATGCCATGAACGTGCTGCGGCCGGACATCATGCCGCGGGCCTCGGGCCACATTCCCGAGCAGATCGCCTGCGTGCAGAAGTTGCTTGAGACAGGCCATGCGTACGAGGTCAACGGCTCGGTCTACTTCGATGTCGCCTCCTTTGAGCGTTACGGCAAGCTCAGTGGCCGCAGTGTCGCCGAACTCGAGGCCGGTGCCCGCGTCGAGGTCAGTCAGGAGAAGCGCCACCCGGCGGACTTCGCCCTGTGGAAACGGGCCGACGCCAGCCACATCATGCAGTGGCCCAGCCCCTGGGGCATGGGCTACCCGGGCTGGCACCTCGAATGCTCGGTGATGAGCCAGAAGTACATCGGCAACACGCTCGACATCCACGGCGGCGGGCTCGAGAACCAGTTTCCCCATCACGACTGCGAAATCGCCCAGGCCGAGTGCTGCACCGGCCAGCCGTTCTGCCGCTACTGGCTGCACAACAACATGGTCACGCTGAATGGCCAGAAGATGGGCAAGAGCCTCGGCAATGCCATCTCGCTCAAGGAGATCTTCCACGACGGACACCGCCTGCTGGAGAAGACGTTCGAGCCGGTCGTGATCCGCCATTTCCTGCTGACAAGCCACTACCGCACGCCATCGGATTTCTCGAACGAAGCCCTCAAGGCGGCCGAGTCCGGCTGCTACAAGCTGCGCGACGCGACACGCGAGCTCAACGCGGCGGTCGCCCAGGCGCCGTCCAAGCCGCCGTCAGACAACATCCGCGATGCGCTCGGCAAGATCGAGCAGCGCTTCGCCGACGCGATGAACGAGGACTTCAACACGGCGGCGGCCATCGCGGTGGTGTTCGATTTCGTGAAGCAGGCCAACGGCTGGCTGCGCGACGGCGCCGGTCAGGAAGACCTGCTGGCGGCCGACGCCCTCATGCAGCGGCTCACTGGCACGGCGCTCGGGCTGCGTTGGCCGGTCGCAGCGGCGGCGGGCGCGTCGGAGCGCGACGCGCTCATCCAGGTCCTCGTCGACTTGCGCAACGAGGCCCGCAGGAAGAAGGACTTTGCCACGAGTGACCAGGTGCGCGACCGCCTGGCCGAACTCGGCGTGCAGCTCAAGGACGGCCCGGACGGCACGACCTGGTGACCAGGTCGCGGATCGGAAAGCAGCTCTACCGCACCCACGACATGTGGTAATCGTCGTCCTCGATGCGCTGCGCTGCGGTCGTCAGGCGATACGGCGCGTAGCCGTCGATCATCACCGCCAGCTCGCTGGTGCGCTTCGCCCCGATCGATCGCTCGTACATACCGGGGTGCGGGCCGTGCGCCACCCCCGCCGGGTGCAGCGTGATCGACTCGGCCTCGATGCCCTTGCGCGACGTGAAGTTTCCCTCGACGTAGTAGAGGATCTCGTCCATCTCCACATTGGCATGGCCATACGGGCACGGCACCGCCTGCTCGTGATAGTCCACCAGCCGCGGCACGAACGAACACACGACGAAGCGCCCACCGGCAAACGTCGTGTGAATCGTCGGCGGCAGGTGCACCAGCCCCGTCTTCGGCTGATAGTCGTGGATGTTGAACGCCACCGGATAGATGCAGCCATCCCAGCCGGCCACATCCAGCGGGGACTCCCGATAGCGCCGCAGTGTCAACGAGCCCCCACGCTTGACCACGAGTTCGTGTGGCTCGTCGCCGGGCGGGCCATCCGGCCAGAGCAGTTCCTGCGGCAGGCGAAAGTCACGGTGACTATACGGCGCGAAATCGCTGAGCTGCCCCCAGACATTGCGATACTCGGTCGGAATCTTGACCTCCGGGTGGCCCTCGATCACCAGGAATGACGTCGGCTCGTCAATCGTAAAACGGTACGGCGTGCCGCGCGGAATCAACACGTAGTCATGCCGACCAAACGGCAGGCGGCCATACAGGCACTCCAGCGTGCCGGCCCCGTTGTTGACGAAGTACAGCTCGTCACCGTCGCCGTTGGCGAAGAACCGCTTCGATTCCTCGGCCGGCTTGCAGATACCGAGCTCGAGGTCATCGCTGACCAGCAGCGTGCGCCGTCCACTTAGAGAATCGCCCGTGGCCGCATGGTCCTGCGAGCGCACGTGGCGACGTTTGAGCGTGCGGTCATCAGCAAGATCGAACGGACAGAATCCGGGCAGCGACAGGTCGCTCACCTCGATCTCGTCCGTCGGCGGATGGCGATAGTACAAGATGGAAAACGGCCCGTTGAACCCCTCGCGCGTGATCATCTGCTCCATGAGCAGCTTGTCGTTCTCGTAGAGCGTCGTGTGTGGTTTGGCCGGGAGTTTGCCCAGCGTGTGACGTTGCAGCATGATGCCATCCTGTGCCGTGCGGTCTCGATAGGTCTGGCCCGTTGCGCAGGATTATAGGCCGGCCGGCCGCAGGTCGCACCAGCGGACGGCGTCAGCCGCGCATTGCCTCAACCAGCGCGTTGCACAGAAAACCAGCGCAGGTCGCGAAGTGCCTGCCGCTGGCGACGGCCCCCGTGTTCTCGTCGATCGCCTCGCACGCCAGGCCCTGGTCCATCGTGACCCGTCGCAGCAACGCCAGGGCCGCGTCGCGCCGCTGCGGTACGAGCAGGCTGTTCGCCACGGCCAGCACCCACGGGTGCGGCTCGTGCCGGCAGCCGATCTCGTCCATCTGTGCGAAGTAATGCTCGTTGCGCGGCGAGTAGATCCAGCGCACCGTCGCGTCGAACACCGGATCATCCGCCTTGCAGTAGCCGTACCACGCCAGCAGCAACAGGCTCCCCGGCGGCTCGTCGTACAGGCGATGATTCCCCGCCAGATCGGTCGACCACGCGAACATCTTCTGGCCGTCAACCGTCACGACGCCGTGCTGCCGCAGCGCCTGTCCGATTTCGTCGCGGTATGCCGCCCATTGTTTGGCGGACGTCCGCCAGTCCCGGTTCAGCGCGATGCGCTCCAGCACGCCCGCCACAACCCAGACCAGCACGTTGTCGTAGATGCAATACGGGTACTCGGCCTGGTCGTCTGTCGGCAGGTACTCCGTGCTGACCAGCGGATGCTGCGGATGGCAGCGCGCCTGGAGCGCGTGCGCCACGCGCGTCACGCAGCCGTTGAGCGGCAGCCGATCGAGAATCCCCCAGTCCTCGGTCGTGCGGATGTAGCGATCGAGCGCGATCAGCGGCGCGCACAGTTCGTCGAGCTCGAAGCCCTGCTCGTAGATCGTGCCGTCGATGAAGCGCGAGTGCACGCCGATGTTCCGGCCCTGTCGGCCGAACGCCACGCGCAGCATCTCCTCCGCCATGGCCCGGTCCATGTCCAGCACGGTCGGGAACGTCCACAGCAGCGAATCGCGGTCCCAGTAGCCCGCCGACACGTAGTAATCGCTCGAGCGCGACGTGACCGGGCAGATCTCCTCGGTATCCAGCGTGCGGCCAAGACTGTAGTAGTAGCAGAACAGGCGATTGCGCCGCACCAGCGGCCCGAGTTGTGGATCGGTTGCCAGCGACTCGGGCAGCCCCTGGTTGAGCGTCGCCAGCCGCTGTCGCGTATCCGCCAGCAGCCGCTCGCAACCGCGCTGCCGCAACACCCGCGTGTCGAATGACGCCGACTGCGCGTCCTGCGACACCGAAAGGTAGAGGTCGAGTTCCGCGGATTCCCTCGGCGCCAGGGTCATCGCCCGTGTCGCCGTTACCACCGCCGTCAGGCCCCGCTCGAAGCGCCGGCGCTCGCCGGTCGACGGATCGCCTTCCCACACGACGGCGTTGCTCTGGGGGTGCAACAGCGCGAGGTGCAGCTCGGCGCCCTCCGGCCGGCCGATGCCCAGCGCAAAGGCCGTCCGGTCGGTTACCCATTCCAGCGCGGGGCCCGCCCCGCAGCCCCACGGGTGCAGCCCGAACCGCCCCTCCAGCGGCTCCGAGTCGTACGTCGTGACGAGCGTCCGGCCCCACGTCAGTTCGAAACGCAACGTCAATTGCAGCGGCGCATCGCCGCGGTTCTCGACCCGCAATCTCCCCACCATTCCGCGATGATCGTCCGGCGTGAGCCAGGTCAGCGTTGCGTGATGTGCGTCCGCCGTGGCCTCGTAGGTCGGGATCCAGTCGTGGTCATAGTGGCCGACGGCGCCCGCGAGCAGCGAGCGCCCCTCCGCCCGGACGTCCGCCGCCAGCCAGGGCCGCTCGTCTGGCGCGAGCAGTTCAATCAGCCCGCGGTGACGCATCATCAGGAACGCCAGCCGATCGACGCCGGCGGGGGGTGCAGAGATGCGCGGCAGAACGAACCAGAGGTTGCCGGTGGTGTGGGTATTGAACATGGTCAGAGTGTGCCCGGTCGCCGCGCAGACGTCAATCGGCGGGTGTTTCCTTGTGCCGCGGCCCCGCGGGTCGTCCATTCGGTTTGCTCGGACATCGCATTGCTTCGTCCCGCGCTGGCAGGCCACTGCGCTGCCTTGTCCTGTTCCAGAGTGCTTCCTACCCCTGCCGCCCCAGCGCATCGGCCCAGCGCGGAAACACCGTCACCACGCCCGCCGCCAGCCGGGCCATGAAGCTCGTCCACACCTCGGGCTTTGGCCGCCGCAAACAGCGCACCACCGCGTTCGCCACGTGCTCGGACGATTGCAGCAGCCAGCGCGGGACATGCCCGTAGAGCGCCGCTTCGTCCGTGCGATCCCCGGTATACTCGGCGGAGCGCCTGAAGAAGTCCGTCTTTGTCGTGACGGGGTGGACCGACGACACCTCGATGTGGTGCGGCTCGAGCTCCATGCGCATCGCCCGGCAGACGTGGTTCTGCGCCGCTTTCGATGCCGAGTACGCGGAGAAGTTGATCATGGTGAACTTCGCCAACGCACTGGAGCACATGAGGAGATGCCCGGGCTGCTCGCGTTGCACCAGCCGCCGGGCCGCGGCACATACGAGGTCGTACGACGCGAAGAAGTTCACCTCGAAGATTTGGCGCAACTCGTCCAGCGACACTTCATGCGCGGGCTTCTTCCAGCCGATGCCCGCGTTGGCAAAGACGGCGTAGAATCCGTCCAGCGTCTCGTCGGCGACGTTGAGGAGATGCTCCGCGAGTCCCGGCTGCGTGACTTCGCCGGTCACGATCTCCGCGCGCCGCCCAGCCGCCCTGACTTCCTCAGCGACCGCATCGAGCCGCTCGCGGCTGCGGCCGTGCAGGAGTACGTCCATGCCGGCCCGAGCGCACACCACCGCGGTTGCCGCTCCGATGCCGGAGCTGGCGCCGCTGATGATGATCGTCTGGTTTTCGATGCGTCGCGCCATCGGGGCAGTATACCCGCCGGTGCGTGACGCGCAACAGCCCCCTCGTATAATCCCGGCGTCGCGTCGAGTTCTGTCCAGCGCAAACTCGGAGGTGCCCATGAAGCCCCCTATCGTCTCGAACGGCATGCCGACCGCGCCGTACCGTAGCCACCATCGCCCAAGTGCCGCCGGCCTCGCGCTGGCAGCGTTGCTCGCGATATCGCAGGCGCGTGGAGCCGTCCATTACGCCGAGATCGAGGGCCCCGCACCCGGGCCACGGGTTGCTATCGTCGCGTTGCCGGCGACCGGCGCGCCACCGATCGCCGTCCGACAGCTTCGCCTGTATCGCCCCACGCGCGGGCGCGTCTTCGTGGCAGAGCAACGCGTCGCCAGCGGCCGGCATGAAGGCTGCTGGCGCCACACCGCCCACTCGCTCGACGCACTTGTCCGCACCGGCAAGCCCGACTGGCTCGTGCTGCTCACCGAAGACTACGATTTCCACGGCATGATTCCCGCCGCCTTCGGCAGCACCGTGGCCTGCATCGGCACGCCGGCCACCGCGTCGGCGGTGACCGGCGCGATCCGCACAGCGCTCAACGCAGAGATCGACGACGACCAGAAGCACTGGCAGGTAATCGCCGCCCTGGCGCGCTTCGACCCGCACGCGCTGCCGGTGGACCCGGCGCCGGTCGGCAACATCCTCGTCATCACCACCTCGACCAAGAACCCTCGCAAGGAGCAGCACATCGCGCTGCGCACGCGCCAACTCCGCCGCGCGACCATCACTCTGCTGCAACACCTCGACATGCTGCCGGCAAGCATCGAAGCGTGCCGTCTGCGCGATCGGGGCAACGCCGAGCGCATCGGCGTCGCGATCTATGACGGTGATGGCGGCGCGAGCTCGAGCGGCCACGGCCCCCCATGGATTGCCGACTCGCTGCGACACCTGCCCTTCGACGTGACGCTCGTCGACCCGCGCGACATCCGCGACGGCGCATTGATGCAGTTCGACGTGGTCATTTTCGGCGGCGGGCTGTCATCGCGCCAGGCCAAGGCGCTCGACGACAAGGGGCGCTATGAGGTGCATCGCTTCGTGCGGGCTGGCGGCGGATACATCGGCATCTGCGCCGGCGCCTTCCTGGGCATGACCGGACGCGACAGCTATCTCGGCTTCATCGACACCAACCCCAGCGGCACCGGCGGCTCCGGCGTCGTACCGCTGGCGTTTCGCCCTGAAGCGGCCGGCGCAATCGGTATCTCCGGTACGCGCGACACGAAGATGTCCGGCGGCCCCAGGACACGCGTCGACCAACTGCCACCGCATTGCGAGGTCTGGGCAACCTTCGCCGCGGATCTGGCGCGCGAAGGCAAGTCCGACGTGGAACTCCGCGATACGGCGGCGATCATTGCCGCGCCGTTCGGCGAGGGACGCGTGGTGCTGTTTTCGCCGCACTGCGAACGCTGGCCCGGTCCTCAGCAGGCCTTCTGGCGCGCGATCCACTGGTCGGCGGGTCGCGCGAGTCGCGGCAACGCCGACCCTACTCCACGTTGAAGCGCCAGCGCTCGCTCTGCACCGGCCCGGCCGAGGTCTGGGCCACGACGTACCACTCGTACGGCCCGCTGCCGAGCCCGGACCAGGTGAGCACCGCGTTCGCACCGCTGGGAACATCATTCGCGATGCCGACTTGCTCAAAGGTGGTCCCGCTCATGTCGTAGGGCAGCAGGAATGCGCTGTCGATGTCGTACTCCCAGCGATTGAGCCACGGCGAGTAGGTCTTGACCTGAATCATGTTCTCGGCAGGACGGAATTCCAGGATGCGCAGCCACCCGTCGCCCCCCTGGCTGCGGCACTGATAATCCGCCAGCAACGAGTAGACCGTGCGCCCCTCGAACAAGTCCTCACGCCGCCCCTCGCCGCAGATATGCCCGCCGTGCATCAGGAAGAGGTTCGGCTTGTCCTTCAGCGCCTGGTAGACCTGCCCGCCCTGGGGACCGAACGCCGCCGGGTGCCCCGTGCGCACCAGGTAGTGCGTGAACACCATGGCTCGGCAGTGGGAGAATTGATCGAGCACGTCGTCCGCCCAGGCGAGCAAGGCGGGATTGGCACTCGCGTCGTACTCCAGGTGCAACGCGACGAAGTTCATGCCGCCACCATTGAAGAAGCAGTAGTGATTGTCGTTGTCGCCGCCGTAATGCCCGCCGTACCAGGGCATGCCTTCATAACGCGTCTCGGGGAAGTACATGTTGTAATACTGCGTTCCCTCGGGATCCCACATCGGCCACTGGTCGTGATTGCCGACACACAGGCCATAGGGCAGGTCGGGCTGGGTATCGAGAATGCTCAGGGCGTCATCCGCGTTTTCCCACTCGGGGATGATGTTCGCCGTCTGCACGATATCACCGAGATGCGCAACGTACCGGATATTCAGCGCATCACGGTTGTCGACGATCCACTGCGTCTGCGCCGTGAAGATCGCCGGGTAGTTCTCCGAGTAATTCTGCGTATCCGGCAGCAGGACAATCGAGAATGGCTCCGCGTCGTTCAGCGCCCGGCCATAAAACTGTACATCGACCGGATCGCCGTCCCGGTCCGTCACGTTGACCATCAGGTTGGCGTTCGGCCCCTGAATCGTGCCCCCGTCGTAAGGCGCCACCAGCGTCGGCGGCTGCGGATCGGGCAGCAGCTCGTCGCAATCCGCCCCGGCCAGCGCCTGCAACGTCGCGACATCCGCCAGATCGATGATCCCGTCCTGCGTCAGGTCACAATCGTAACAGATCATAGCGCCGCCGCCGTCCAGCGCTGCCAGCAACGTCGCCGCATCGTCAAACATCACGACGCAATCACCGTCGAGGTCGCCGATACACCCCGGGCACGCGAGCTCGAACGGCACGTATACGAACGCGAACCCCGCCCGCTCGGGCGTATTGGTCACCAGGTTGAGTCCTGCAACGTCGAAGCCGCCACTGGTCGCCGGCTCCCAGGCCATCGCATATGCACCGTCCGTGGCCGTCACCAGCAGCACGCCATCGGTGTGCGCGTCGATGCCGGGAATGTGAATCCGCGTCACGCCGAAGCCGAGCTCGTGCGTCGCGGGCGCCGCGGCAAACACGCCGCGCCCACTGACGATTGTCGCGTCGGCGGCAATCTGCCCCGCAACGACCCCCGGCAGGCTGTACGGCACGTGGACATAGCCGACCTCGACTGAATCTGTCGCGACGCTGCCGTCAGCGCCTTCATAAGCGGTAATCTCGTAGCGATCACCCGCAGGCGTCGCGCTGACGACACGGTTGTTGTTGTCCCAGTTCACGGCCAGCAGGACACCGTCGTCCATTGCGTCGTTACCGACAAGGACCGTTGCTGTACCGTCGGCTGCACTGACGTCCGCGGCTTGCAGCAGTCCCAGCGATGCCGGGAAACGTGCTACTGCGAAGTTGCTGTTGATCTCCGCCGTCCCGCGCGCCTTGTGCGTGCATGCCCGGCCGTTGTCAAAGCCGAGTGTCGACCAACCGCTGACGCCGCCCGTGGCACTGTTGTCACGGAAGAACTCGGTCGGTGTGCCGAGGATGACGCCCTCCAGCGCATCCAGCCCGTAGTCGAGCTCCGCCGCCGGCCGCGCACCAAGATAGCTGAGCCCAACATCACCGCGATTGTCCGCGTAGATGCCAATGGCATCCGAGCCCGCGCAGCGTTCGGCCCGCATGTCACCCAGTCCGTTGCCAGCATTGAACTCGGTCACGGCAATCCGCGCCGCCACGAGGTCGTTAAGCCGGCGTTTGTATTCGCGCGGGGGCTCGACCGGCTCGATCGCGACGCCGTTTCTGAAGAAGGCGAAGTGGAACGCCACCTCGCCTGAATCGAGATTCTGTAGCTGGAGACCGTCCGGCAACGGCTCGATGTCGCGCGTCTGGATAAGCCAGCCGTCGCCATCCGGCTGCACGAACAAGGCGTTGTCCACCGTCAACCCGGACAACTCGGTGTGCGGGCAGGCAAGCAGCGTCCCCGTCGCCGGAGATTCGCCCGCAATGTTCACACGAAACGTGCCCGCCTGCCCCATGAGCGTGACGTCGAATTCCCCCTGTGCGAACAGCGTGCGGGCCGAACCGGTCACGCGGCCCATCACGACGCCCGGCGTCCCTTCCGGAATCAGCACGAACGCCGCCGGATCGTTCTCGCCGCCACTCTCGGCCCCATTGTCGATGCAGTTGATGGTGGCGGTACCATCATGGGAGACATGGACAGCAGCCCGGTTGTCCTCGTTCTTGGCGCCGCAGACCAGCACCACGCCGTCGCGGCGCAGGTCGTAGCCTTGCAGCGAGATGCGGTAGAAGCCGTTGTTGCCGCCCTGGTCGTGGAATTCGAAGCCCTGCCCGGTGAAGGTGGCATCATCGCGCAGGCGCAGATCGGGGTGACCGACAAGCGTGCTTAGCGGGCCGTTGTTCGTGCTGTTGTATCCCGCCCCGGCCATCCAACCGTCGGCCAATGGGAACCACGCAAACGCCGGGTTGAAGTTGCATTCGTCCCCGGTTGGCGCCTCGTGGACCGGAATGAAGTAGCGGTTGCCGCTGCCCGGCGCGGTCGTGATCGTGGCGAAATACGGGTCCTGGGCGACGGATGGCTCACTGCGCTCAGTCTGGTACGGCGCTGTGATGAGCACGCCCGCGGACGTGTCGCTCCCGGTGCCGAAGTCGACGTAGTAGTCACCGCGATTACTGTCCCCGTGGCCGATGGTCCAGGGGCCGTCGCCGCCGGCCCGACTCAGCGTTACGGACGAGGGGTTGTTCTGGCCATCGTTTTCGACAACGTCGATCGAGCCGTGCTCGACCTGCCCGGCAACCCGGGGCACCAGCGCGAAACACACAACCAAGAGCGCGCATAAACGCGCGTCAAACAGACAACGAAGCATCACCTTCACCCTCCAGGACTCGTGGGGCTCATCCAACGCCGCGCCAATGTGGTTCAAAGTTGGGCGGAGAGTAGCAACGCTCCAGCCGCATCACAACAGTCACATTTGCGACATGCGCAATTTCACACGAAATTAACGCTTCACCACCGCTCACTTAACAAGGTCAGATCACTATTTCGCCCGGGCTTGTTGGTGCGGTCTTGGGGTTAAGCAAATGAAGCGCAGAGCGTTTACACTCATCGAATTGCTCGTCGTGGTCGCGATCATCGCGATCCTCATCAGTATCCTGCTGCCGGCGCTGGGGCGGGCACGAGCTTCCGCTCGGCAGACCCAGTGTGCCACCAACCAGCGCAACGTCGCCATCGCGCTGCGGCTCTACGCCGACGAGAACCGCGACTATCACCACGCGGTCTGGGACAACAACGCGCTGCGCTTTCGCCCGCTCTTCGCCAACCACAACTACGTGCTGCGGCCCTACACCATCGACCAGTATGGCCGACCGCAGGCGACGCAGGCCTACTGGGCGTCGATCTACGACCAGTTGCTCGGCGTGTACTACGACCCGCGGCATTACATTCCGTCACAGGGCATCGGCTCGCGCACCTACCTCAAGGGTTGGGAGAACACCCGCTGCCCGGACGCCCAGTACACGCTGCCGGCATTCCGCAACAACGGCATTCTGCGACACGACCCCTACACGCTCTACTCGTCGTACTGCTTCAACGGTGTAACGCCGGGATTCGACAGCATCCCCAAGGGCCGCTCGCCGACATTCTTCGAGAAGGGCCCCACCGGCCGGCGCGTGCCCACCCGAATCTCGACCATCAAGTTCCCCGCCGACCTGATCATGTTTCAGGACGGCTCGGAGGTCGTGCTCGACGGCAACGGCGACACACTGATCCAACTCGATCAATGGACCGACAGTGTCGCGGGCGACGAGAAGAAGCAATGGATCCGTGAGTATTTCCGCCATCCCGGCGGGTGCGTCGCCGCCTGGACCGACGGTCACGTCAGCGTGATCTCCAAGAACAAGGCGGAGAAGAAGAAGCAGCAGGTGTTGTCCGAGCATCGTACGGTGCATGGCGTACCCCTGCCCTGGTACTCGGCCCGGCAATAGCCGTACATCGCCCGCGCGGGCGAAAGAAGCGAATAACTCCAGCGTCTCACTTACTTTGGAAACCCTGAAGGAGGGAATGGTCCATGAAGAGCACGAACCGCGTTCTCACTTGCACCCTGTTCGCCGCGGTCGCGATCCTCGCGGCCCCGGCCATCGCCCAGGTCCAGCACGGCGTGCTGGATGTCGTCGAAAACGACGAGCACAACAACAGCACCTCGGTCACCGTCACCCGCATGGGCGGTTACGGCACCTGGGAAGTTGTTCACGACGCCTGCAGCCGGGCCGACTACTACGTCGACTTTCTCACCGGCGACGACCAGCACACCGGCATCATGATCTGCGGCCCGTTCAACGACGAGCGCGTCGAGCCCAGCGTCGCCGATCCGTACTATGCCACCGTCGCGGCGGTCCCCGGCGGCGAGAACCGCTACTACGCCGCGGTGTTCCGGGCGCCCCAGGGCCACGAGGTGAACTACAACGTCGCCCTCGGCTACTTCCCCATCGGCGACGGCTGGCACTGCGGTGCGGCGTACAATTCCGCCAACGGCGGCCCGATCACGACGTTCATCGGTCACCCCGACATCGTCGCCACCAACATCTTCGATCCCGACATCTACACCTACCCCGCCGCTTTCGTCGACGCGCTGGACGGCCGCTTCGGCTTCGGCATCCAGGGCATCGATCTGCGTCGCGACGGCGTTCTGCTCGCCTGCGGCGCCAAGAACGAAGACAACCACACGCAGGTCTTCATCAACTATGACGGCACCGCCATCCTGAACAACCACGACAACGGTGACAATGGCGAGGGCAACGAGCAGGATCCAGTCACCTTCGTCTTCATCCCCGACGGCACCGCCGGCGTCACGATGGGCCGTGTCACGGCCGCCGCCCGTACCATCTACGGCCAGGGCGACTTCAGCATGGAGATTCTCGGCGCCCCGGATATTGACGGCACCTACCACCTGACGATCGCGGACGAATCGCCCGCCACCGGCACGCTGCTCGTCTCGCCGCATACCGAGTTGAACGGCGGCTACATGGTCGACAACCCCGTCTTCGTCGAGCCCGACGGCGACGGCTGGCTGATCACCACGCGCGACATCACCGGCATGGGCCTCCAGGACGTCTGGGGCAGCGAAGTCCTCATGCACTTCGTCTTCTTCCCCGACGACATCGCCGTGACCGGCCCCGGCACCCCCGCCAAGCCCTACCTCGACTACCTCGAGACCATCGTCTCGGCCCGCTTCGACGTGAGCGAGTACAGCGCCGGCAACGGCAACGGCGAAAACCGTGCCGAGCGTGTTTCCGGCTCCGACAAACTCGACAACGTCGGCGACAATCGCGGTGACTACGCCACCGCGTGGCTCAACGCCCGCATGCAGGCCTACACCGACAACGGCCGCGACCTCGACGACGGCGTCTTCCTCGGCAATCCTACCGAGTTCCTCCGCGACAACAGCACCACCGGCGGCATCAGCGGCTGGACCACGCTCAGCTACGACAATGGTGAGGCCCGCCTGCACAACGCCTCGATCGCCAGCGGCGAGATCAACGCCGACTTCGCCCTGGCCTTCTTCCCCACCGCGGCCGGCCTGATCCAGGACGCCGACGTCCAGATCTACAACGACCCCGTCGACCCGAATCTGCCGGTCGACTTCTTCGTCGACGTTGACGCCGACCCGGTCCAGGACGGCGTGCTGCTCGCCATCAACTGGGACAACAACAACCGCTCGGTCACCGTCGACCCGAACGGCAGCGAGTACGTCCTCAAGGCCTGGCAGGGCGACACCGGCGAGCGCTCGACCGATTGGGATTGCGGCTACGTCTACCTCCCCTACGACCTCGACGACAACCTCGTCGCCGGCCAGATCGACGCCGCCGGCAACGTCATCAGCGGCACTGGCAACTTCTCCGTCGGCGTGGGCAGTGACAGCCTCTACGGATTCCCGGTCACGACGATCACCATCCCGGGTGTGAACGCGGCCACCGACGGTGTCCTCGTCGTCACCCCCGCGGGCGGCCCCTACGCCATGGCCTGGGAGGTCGAAGGCAACGCGTTCGAGGTTGCCGGCTATGACCTGACCAACGGCGAGATCGGCCAGCGGCCGTTCAGCTTCGCCTGGATTCCGAATGAGTGGACGCTGGCGTCGCCCCCGGAGATCTGCGCGGGCGACAGCAACTGCGATGGTGGCATCAACTGGCGCGACATCGACTTCTTCGTCGCGGCGCAGAACGACAACGTGTCGGCCTGGTACGACCTGCACATGACGGTCTACGGCGTGGCGCCGACCTGCCCGTTCGAGAACAACGATGTCAACGACGACGGCGGCGTGAGCTGGCGCGACATCGACCCGTTCGTCGCGGTGCAGAACACCACGTGCCCGTGACCTGAAACGCCGCGACCCCCCGGTCGCGCTTCACATGAGACCGCATCGCCGGCCCCGCAGCTCGCTCCCGCCCGAGCGGCTGCGGGGCCGCTTGCCGCGCTGCCGGCGGCAGCCGGCATCATGGGCCGCCGGACACCAGAAAAAAATATCCGTCGCACGCTTGACAAGCCCTTCGCTGTGGGGCATTATTATCAGACGGAATGGGAACAAGAAGCACCAGTGGGGACTCTGACGCAGAGGATGTTTGAGTTGACTGGTTTTCCCAAGGATTGGGAGATGTCGCGTCGACCCTTGACCAGACGCATTTCCATCGCTCCCGCCAATGTAATCCGATCGACGGCAGATTGGACTCGGCCGTCGACGCAGACCAGCACTATTGCTACATGACGAAATCACCGAGCCCCGAACGGCAGGACAAAACGGTCTGCCGCTCGCAGTTCGAGACGCATCGTCCGTAGTGGCTGTTGCCTTGTCGCCGCGCTTTGTCGGGCCGCGCCGTCGTGGTGCGCCTATCCGTGGCGTACTTGTTAAAGGCGCTCCGCGGATCTGGTCGATGCATGTCCTGGAAGCATGATGGAGGGAAAGATGACGCCTCCACGAACAACGTAGCAAGACACATCGCTGACACAACGGACTGCGTCCCGCGGACGTAGTCGCGTCGCACTGTTTCTGCTCGGCGCCGTCGCCTGGCATGACCGGAGAGGGTCTGTACTTCTGTCTCGCCGCCACCGCAGGAGGTGAAGAAGCGCATGGCGAACAAACTGCTGTTCCAGTCTTACCGCGGCCCGCAACAGTCCGCGCCCAATACGCACAACCACGAAGACTGCCCGGCGTACGCCCTGCCGCCGCGGCACGCCCTGGCCCAGCTCGCCGTCACGGGCACGCTGAACAGCACGTTCTACGTGTCGGCCACCACGCAACTCACGCAACTGCTCAGCGCGTGCGACGACGTGCCTGATGCGTTCCTCGCCAAGACGGCGGTGTATGCGCGGCAGCGCAGCTACATGAAAGACGTACCCGCTGTGCTGTGCGCCGTCCTCTCGCGGCGCTCCCCAGCCCTGCTGAAGCAGGTCTTCCCGCGCGTCATCGACAATGCCCGCATGCTGCGCAACTTCGTTCAGGTCATGCGGTCGGGCGCCGTCGGCCGCAAGTCGCTGGGCACCGTCCCCAAGACGCTGATTCGCGATTGGCTCGAGGCTCACGATGACGAGACGATCTTCCGCGCCAGTGTCGGCCGGGCCCCGTCCCTGATTGACATCATCCGCCTGGTCCATCCCAAACCGACCACGCGCTCGCGCCGCGCACTCTATCGCTATCTCCTCGGTCACGACTACGAGGCCGGCGACCTGCCGCTGCTCGTGCGGCAAGTCGCCGCCTTCAAGCAAGGCGCAATGAGCGAAGCGCCGGCGATCCCGTTCGAAATGCTGACAGGCATGGCCCTCACGCCCGCCCAGTGGCGCGACGTCGCCTTTCATGCCACCTGGCACACCACGCGCATGAACCTCAACACCTTCGCCCGGCATGACGTGTTCGACGATCAGCGGATGATCGACTTCGTCGCGGCGCGCCTGCGCAACGCCGACGAGATTCGCCGCTCGCGCGTTCTGCCGTACCAGCTGTTCACGACCTACTGCGCGCTCGACCGCGCGGTACCCAACCCGGTTCGCAACGCACTGCATGATGCGCTGCACCTCGCGAGCAGAAACGTGCCCCACCTGCCGGGTCGCACGGTCGTCTGCGTCGACGTTTCCGGGTCCATGCTGGAGTCGATCACGGGTCTTCGCTTCGGTAGCACCAGTCGAACCCGCTGCGTCGACGTGGCCGCCCTGCTCGCCGCCTGTTTCCTTCGCAGGAACGAGGACAGTCGCGTGCTCGCGTTCAACCATGAAGCCTGCCCCGTCGACCTCGACCCGCGCGATTCTGTCTTCCACAACGCTCGGACGCTGGCTGAGCTTGGCGGCGGTGGCACCGATTGCGCCGCACCGCTCGAGCTTCTCAATCAGCGAGCATCACGCGCGGACACTGTCATCTTCATCTCGGACAACGAGTCCTGGGTGGATCACATGCGGATGTGCTACGGCGCGCGCCATACCCCGGCATTGGACCAATGGCATACTTTCAAGCGCCACAACCCTCGCGCCCGTTTGGTGTGCATCAACCTGTTGCCCTATGCGACCACGCAAACGCCGGACACTGAAGACATTCTCAATATTGGCGGCTTCTCCGACCAGGTGTTCGACTTAGTCGCCGATTTCGCAGCCGATCGGCTCGGCCCGGATCACTGGGTTGAACGAATCGAACAAACGGAGCTGTAGGAGGTGAAACGCGCGGACGAGAGCCGAATGCCGTCGGGACTACATTTCATCGCGGGGCGTCCAGCGTGCCGCCGCGGCCGCTGGACGCCCCTTGCCATCATCTGTCGAGTCTCTGTACCGGTCTCGACAAACCTGGTCGGCTTTCGTTCGCCTTTAGCATGACCGCCGACGCCCGCTTGGGGGGGCGGGCGTCGGTACTTTCCTCGCTGCAACAGCCGCCCACCGCCTCGTTTTATCCCGCCCGCCACTGCGGGTATCATCCCGCAATATGTCCACCCGCAGTGAACAACGCCCGGAATCTGTCGTCGTCGCCGGTGACGTGTGCAAGACCTTCACCGACGTCAATGCGGTCGACCGCGTGAGCTTCACCATCCGTCCGAACGAATGCGTCGGCTTCCTCGGCCCAAACGGCGCCGGCAAGACCACGCTCATGCGCATGATCTACAGCGCCATCGAGAAGTCCGCCGGCACACTCGAGGTCTTCGGCAAAGTCCCAATGCGGCAGCGCAAACAGATCAACGCACACATTGGCGTCGTCTTTCAGGAAAACAACCTCGACCAGGAGCTCGATGCGTTCGAATGCCTCATGATCCACGCACTCTACTGCGGCCTCGACTTCGGCACCGCGCGCCGCCGTATTCAGGCCCTGCTCGACTGGATGAGCCTGGCCCCCAAGGCCCACAGCACGATCCGGTCACTCTCGGGCGGCATGGTGCGTCGGCTGATGATTGCCCGCGCGCTGCTGAACAGCCCGCGTCTGCTCATCCTCGACGAGCCCACCACCGGCCTCGACCCGCAGGTGCGCCACACGATCTGGGCCCTGCTGCGCGAGCTCAAGCGCCAGGGCATCACCATCCTGCTGACCACGCACTACATGGAGGAGGCGCAGCAGCTCTCCGATCGCGTCATGATCATGGACCATGGCCGCATCATCCTCAGCGGCCCCCCCGCCGACCTCATCGCCGACCAGCTCGAACGCTACGTCCTCCAGGCATCCGGCCTGACCGAGGTGCCGGCCTTCGACGGCAATGTCCGCCACGAACACGCCGGCGACGCCCATTACTTTTACGCCAACGACGAGACCCCGCTGCAATCGCTCTATGACCAGCTGGCAACCAAACACGCCATGCTGCGCCACGCGAACCTCGAGGACGTCTTCCTGAAGTTCACCGGAAGAGGGCTCAACGAATGAGTGATACGCGCCCCGCCGACTTCCCCGACCTCTGGTCGCCCGTGTCGCTACGCACCGGCGGCTTCTGGAGCCTCTTCGGCGTGTGGTACCGCCACTATCGCGTGTACTGCAAGACACTGCTGGCCAACGCCACCCCCCCCGTGCTCGAGCCGCTGTTCTTCTTCACCGCTGTCGCGATCGGCCTCGGCTCGTACATGCAGGACACCGACTTCGAAGGCCTGCCCTACAAGACCTACGTCGCCAGCGGTCTGCTCGTCGCGTCCGCCATGTTCTCGGCCATCTTCGAAACAACGTTCGGCACGTTCGTGCGCCTCGTGTTTCAGAAAACCTACGACGCCATGCTCGGCACGCACCTGCGCATCAACGAGATGTTCGTCGGCGAAATGCTCTTCGCCGCCACCAAGGGCGCCGTCTACGCCGCCATCGTGCTGCTGATCACAATGCTCTTTGGCGTGCGCCCCACCGTTTGGTGCCTGCTGGTGCCGGTCGTGGGATTCCTGACGGCGTACCTCTTCGCCGCCATTGGCCTGGTGGTCACCAGCTATGTCAAGACGATCAACAACTTCGCCTTCTTCACCACGGGCGTGATCACGCCGCTGTTCTTCTTCTCGGGGACCTTCTTCCCAATCCGCGGGCATCACTGGGCGCTGGATACCGTCTCGATCCTCACGCCCCTCACGCACGCGATCGAGCTGTCGCGCGTCCTCTTCACCACCGATTTCGGTCTGGCGACGCTCGGCCACCTCGCCACGCTGCTGGCGTTCATCGTGTTCTTCCACAGCCTCGGCGTACGGCTGATGACGCGTCGTCTGTTGAACTAGCCCGGATTATTCACGGTGGATTGAAAAAGCGGCCTTCGTGTGGTCTAACTG
>CAYUZU010000035.1:0-41137 GCA_964448675.1 uncultured Planctomycetales bacterium | reverse complement strand
ACTTGCGGTGACCTGCCGATGGTCGGCAGCGCGGCCTGGGACGCGAAAACGCGCGGTGTTACACCGCGCAAAGCGTCTTGGAGGCCCCGCATGCCGACGCAAAGAACGCAAGCCCGATCACACGCACCGAAGGTGCGGTGGTTTTGCCTCGCTTGTCGAAGGGCCGGTTTGTTGGCCCCGCCTTCGTAGTCCGGATCGTTGTATTGAACGCTGTCGTCTTCCCAGAAGCAGACAGGGCATAGCTCGAACGAACCGCGGTCTGGGCAAGTTAGCGTCAGGCATCCACAGCATGGGCATGGATAGCATTCGTTCTTCATGGCGATTCCCATTGTATCCGATCGGGGGACAATGACGTGCCCGTCGAGGTGCTCGAGAAACTCGAAAGCCGCCAGGTCACGACCGGCAACAACCCGTCGGTCGAGCTGCGCTACACGATCCGCGGCACCAACGACGACGTCGAGGCCCGCTCGAACCTCGTGGCAACGGCGCCCTCCTTCTACGACCCGTACGGCGGCGGCTGGTTCTTCCTGCCGCGCGACACGATCACCGTGCAGCCGGTCGGCGACCTGCTGTGGGAGGGCATCGTCCGCTACGGCACCATCCCGCCGACCAACGAGAGCGTCTTCAGCTTCGACACCGGCGGTGGCACGCAGCACATCACGCAGAGCCTGCAGACCGTGGAATCGTACGCACCGTCCGGCCAGACCGCGCCCGACTTCAAGGGCGCGATCGGTGTCACCGCCGACAGCGTCGAAGGCGTCGACATCTACTGGCGCGGGCTGGTGCCGAACTGGTTCAACGGCTGCAGCGGGATGCCGGGCTGCGGGTCGGATTGTCCGTGGACGCTGGCAGAGGTCCAGGCCCTGCCGCCGGAGATCCCCGTCTGCGACGGCGACGGTTCGCGACCCGGCGAACGTTGCCGTCGTGTTGACGCAAGCCGTCTCTCTCGTTACTCCCCGACGTGAATAGACGGGGCCCCGACATGCTGGACTTGCTCCCGTGGACCCGCGTGTGCTTTCCGGCCGCATCCGACTGATCTTCCACGGCATCACGATCGTCGGGCGTCTTCAGTGCGAAGAGGAGGCGCCGTTTCTGCTCTTGTCGTCTCGGATCGGGGGACGGAACTGACGCCGGCCCCGGATGCCTCTTTCGCACGACTCAAGCGTTTCATCGCGAGTACACGACCGGGTTCCAGTCGTCGTTGTTCAGTTCGTCGCCCTCTTTCAGGCTGCGGAAGTAGTCGTCGGGGAGCACGTTCTGCTGTCCGTTGAAAACGCTGCCGATCGGCATGAAGGCACAGGTCATGGCCCGCCGCGTGCCGGGTGTCATGTTGGCCTGAGCCGCGTGCGCCGTGACGCCGGTGTGAAAAGAGCACGAGCCGGCGCGCATCTTGCCGCAGACTGCCGGCAGCCTCTGCCACTCGGGGTAGACCTTGAACAAGTCTGACATGCGATCTACCTGGATGGCTGCGTTGCGGGCGAAATCCGCGGTCTTGTGACTTCCGGGCAGGAAGTACAGGCAGCCGTTGTGCGGCGTGGCGTCATCCAGGGCGATCCAGATGGAGATGGACTGCCGATGGTGAAACGACCAGTACGGATTATCGAGGTGCCAACTGGTCGGCGCGCCCCACGGCGGCTTGACGAGGGCCTGGTCGTGCCAGACGCGCAGCCCGGACACTTCCGCGAGTTCCGTGGCCATGCGGCCGATCCGCGGGTCGAGGATCAGCTCACGCATGGGCTCGTGGTCGCGCCACAGGTTCAGTCGCTGCTTGAAGATACTCTCGTACCCGTCGTCACTGTCCTTGGTTGCATTCCAGCGGTCATCGGGTAGGCGGTTGTGCTGGCGCTGGTCGAGCGCGTCGGTGAAGACGGTGCGCCAGTGCTCGAGCTCCGCCGTGTCGAGAAACTCCTCGAGCACGACGAACCCGTTCTCGCGGTAAGAGTCGATTTGCTGGCTGGATAATGACGTGTTCACGATTCTCTCCCTTCGGCAATGGTGCTCGTGTGAACAGACTGGTCGGCCGTTACGTGGGCCCGCCCGGCGGGCCGAGCGCGGACGCGCATGTGGGCCGCCGGCTGCGATCCGTGCGACCGCAACAGTGCTTGTACTTGCGGCCGGAGCCGCAGGGGCAGCTTGCGTTGCGGCTGCGGGGATGGGCTTGCTGTGGCAAGGGCGGTGCCGTGAGTGTGTTGTGCGCGGCACTCACTGGCTGGCCCTGGCGGACCTGCGCAGACATGGCACGCATCGGGCCAGCCGCGTGCCGGAAGAACTGCCGCAGGCCGGCGCAAAGATAGTTGTGGGCGCGCGGCTCGCCTGACGTCTTGAGGACGCGGTTCTTTGGGCATTCCCCCCGGCAAGCAAACAGAACGTCGCAATGACGACACACCGCCGGCAATTCCGCCTTGGCTTGGCCGAATGCAATCTGCCCCGGCGAGGCGGCCAGCTCGGCCAGGTGAGTGTGATGGATGTTGCCCAGCCGATGACGGGCATCGACGAAGTGATCACACGCGAAAACGTCGCCGTTGTGTTCGAGCGCGACGGCCTGCCCACAGGTGCGCCGCGAGGTGCATAGTGCCGGTTGCGCGCCGACCCACGCGGCAAGAGCGTTCTCGAATCCCTGCACGAAGACCCGCCCGACATCCCGTTCCAGCCAACGATCGAAAACCGCACAGAGAAACGCCCCGTACTGCTCGGATCGCACACTCGGCGGCAGGACGGGGTCACGATCGGCGCCCGCGGCGTGGTTGGGAATGACCAGCGGGACAAACTGAATGTAGGTCACGCCGTGCCGCACCAGGAAGTCATACACGGCGGTGGGGTGATCAGCGTTGTCGCGGTGCACCACGACGAGCACGTTGAAGGGAACGTCGTAGTTGCGGAGCAGGTTCAATGCCGCCAGGGCGCGCTCGCCCGTGCCGTTACCTCGTGCGTCAACGCGGTGCAGGTCATGCAGATGCAGCGGACCGTCAAGAGACAGGCCCACCAGGAAGCCCTCCGTCTTGAAGAAGGCGGCCCATTTGTCATCCAGCCGCAGGCCGTGCGTCTGTAGCGTGTTCGTGCATGTCGTTCCTGCGGGCAACAGCGAACGTTGGACGTCACGGGCCCGTTTGTAGAAGTCCAAACCGGCGAGTGTCGGTTCGCCGCCCTGCCAGTTGAACTGGACCCCGGTTGAGCGCACGGGGCGAGTTTCGATGTATTGACGCGTGAAAGTGGTAAGCGTCACATCGGACATTCGTGTCGGCTCAGCATCATGATACAACGCAACTTTGGGGCGATAGTAGCAGTAGTGGCAGCGCAGGTCGCACGCCGGGCCGGCGGGCATTGCGAGGACATGGACGTCACGCCGGGGAAATGGTGGAACGGCGCCCTCTTCGCCTGTTGATTGCTGCCATGGGACTTGGTGCGGCGCGGACATGGGAAGTCCCCTGCTCGCTCAGGCACCACGCTGCCGAAGGGCGGCGATGACCTGCTCGGTCACGAGCCGTACGAGCGCCTCGTGGCTTACCTGCTCGCCAGGCGCAGGGGCCGGGTCTTGCTTCGCGCGCCCGGCGCCGTTGCCGCGGCCGAACTGCGTGTTGACGCACATCTCGCCGCCGAGGGCGCGGCGCGGGTCCTGGCCGACGCCGAAACGTTCCTTCAGGTCGAGCAGCTCATTGACCTTCTCACCGGGCAGGCGTTCGACGTGGCCGATCTGCTTGGCGAGGATTAGCATGCGGCAGTACGCGTCGAGGATCTCTGTGTGCCAGTAGGCCTTCTCGACCGTCGGTCCCCAACTCACCGTCCCGTGGTTGCTGAGGATCACGACGTTGGCCTTACCGACAAACGGCCTCACTGTCTCGGCAAATTCCCTGCCCCCCGGGGTCTCGTATTCGGCGCGCGGCACGATACCCAGAAAGACCTCCACCTCAGGCAGAACGCAGGACGGAATGTCGGCCCGAGCCATGCCGAAGGCAGTGGCGTGCGGCGGGTGGCAATGCACGACCGATTGGGCTGCAGGATCGCCGCGGTAGATCTCCAGATGCAGCAGCACCTCACTCGTCCGTTTGCGCTTGCCGCTGAGCTGCTTGCCGTCAAGGTCCACGGTGCATAGGTCGTCAGGCTTCATGAAGCCCTTGCAGATCTGCGTCGGCGTGCAGAGGACGACGTTCTCGCCCAGACGATAGGAGATGTTGCCGTCGTTGCCGGCGGCAAAGCCCTTTGCATACAGGCGTCGGCCGATGTCGCAAATCTCTTGGCGGATCTTCCAGTCGCTGGCCATGGGCGGTGCTCGCTGCTCGGTCGGGCCCAAGAGAGGCCCACTTTCGTCGTGAGAGGTCTACCGAGAACATCGTCGCGTCCGGGTGTGCCCGTGTCAACCCGATTTTGGCCGCATTTGGCGCGCGACCGCAGCGGGGCGGCGCCAGGCATGCGAGCCATGATGGGGCGGCTCCCCGCTGCGTGTTGCTCAAAGCATTTCTTATAAGACGTTCTATCCGTGTGTGTTGAGTGCCGGCCACCGGGGATCCTGCGCCGCCCCGATTGGCCTTTGACTAATCGGGCAACTTCGGGCATACTGCCGCTATGTAACGCCGCACGCGTCACCTCGTGAGAAGCCCGAATCCGGTTCACGCTGCTTGCACCAGACGGCGTCGACCGAGCGTGTCGGCACGGGCTTGCGCAACGCGGCGGCTCGATCGAGGAGTCACAATGGACCTGCCCAAGCACGTCGACGAGCAGACGCTGGCCGAGCGGTTGGACCGCTTTCACATCGAAACACCATCGTGGGGCTATGCCGACACCGGCACACGGTTCGGAAAGTTCATCCAGGACGCGGCGGCGAACACGACCGCAGAGAAGTTCGCTGACGCGGCCGAAGTGCATCGCTACACGGGGTGCTGTCCGACAGTCGCGGTGCATGTGCTGTGGGACTTTCCGCCAGGCAGCGACGTGACGGCGGTATGCCGCCAGGCCGACGCGCTGGGCGTGAAGATCGGCGCCATCAACCCGAACGTCTTTCAGGACCAGGAATACAAGTTCGGGTCGGTTTGCAGCCCCGACGACGCCGTACGCCGCCGGGCGATTCAGCACCTGCTCGACAGCGTGGCGTTGGGCCAGCAAGTCGGCTCCGAGGTGCTGAGCCTCTGGTTCGCCGACGGCACCAACTACCCCGGGCAGCACGACATCCGCACCCGCAAGCAATACATGGCGGCGGCGCTGCGCGAGGTGCACGCATCAATGCCCCCCAGCATGCGGATGCTCGTCGAATACAAGCCATTCGAGCCGGCCTTCTACCATACAGATATTGCCGATTGGGGCATGGCGTATGTCCATGCGAAGCATGCCGGCCCGCAGGCACGCGTGCTTGTCGACACGGGTCACCATCTCCCCGGCTGCAACATCGAGCAGATCGTCGCGTTCCTGATCGACGAAGACATGCTCGGTGGCTTTCACTTTAACGACCGCAAGTACGCCGACGACGACCTGACGATGGGGAGCATTGACCCCTACCAGTTGTTCCGCATCTTCGCGGAGATCGTGTTGGCCGAACGCGACCGTGGCCACGATCTCGATATCGCCTACATGGTGGACCAGTCACATAATCTCAAGCCCAAGATAGAAGCCATGATCCAGACGGTCGTAACCGCCCAGGAACACTTCACCAAAGCCCTGTTGATCGACGGGGAGGCGCTTCGCGCTGCCCAGAATGCCAGAGACATCGTTGCGGCAGAACAAGCGCTGCGCGACGCTTACGCCACCGATGTGCGCCCCTGGCTGGCCGAATATCGCAAGGACCGAAAGCTGGCCGAGAAACCCCTACAGGCGTTCCGGGAGAGCGGCTACACCGCACGGGTCGCGGCGGAACGCGCGGCAGGGAAGGCTGCGATCGGCGGCGCGTACGCCTGATCGGCGTGCAAACAGGACAGGAGTACGAGAATGGCCAGCGCAGCCCGGTTTCTCGCGTTCGACCTCGGTGCCTCGAGCGGCCGCGCAGTGGTAGGGACACTGGACGGCGGTCGCATCGAATTGCGCGAAGTCCACCGCTTCGCCAACGAGCCGGCGAACATCCTGGGCCGCTTGTACTGGAACGTGCCGCAGTTGCTGCGCGAGATCAAGGTGGGGTTCCAGCACGCGGCCCAGTCAGGTCCGCTCGAGAGTCTCGGCGTCGATACCTGGGGCGTCGACTTCGGCCTGTTGACGCGCAACGGTACCCTGCTCGCGCCCGTCTTTCACTACCGCGATCGGCGAAACAAGGACGGACTGCAACGGCTCTTCACACGAACGTCCCGGGAAACACTCTACACAACCACCGGCATCCAACTCATGCCGATCAACACCTTGTGCCAACTGCTCGCGCTGGCTGACGAAGAACCAGCAATCCTCGACAACGCGGCCGAACTCCTGTTCGTGCCGGACCTGCTCAACTACTGGCTCACCGGCGTGCGGCGCACCGAGTATACGATTGCTTCGACTTCACAGATGCTGGATGTACACGCGCGCGACTGGGCACGCCCAATGTTGCGTGACATGCAGCTACCGACCGACATCCTGCCGTCAATCGTGAACCCGGGCTCCACCCTCGGTCCACTGCACGAGAGCATTACCACCGAATTGGATGCACCAGCCTGCGAAGTGGTCGCGACGGCATCGCATGACACTGCGGCCGCCGTGGTGGCCGTCCCGGCGCAGCAGGACGATGGGTGGGCGTACATCAGCTCGGGCACCTGGTCGCTCGTGGGCGTCGAAGTGCAACGGCCCGTCACATCACAGGCCGCCCGCGAGAGCAACTTCACGAACGAAGGCGGCATCGACGGGACCATCCGCCTGCTGAAGAACGTCGCCGGCCTCTGGCTGTTGCAGGAATCGCGACGCAGTTGGCAGGCTGCTGGCGAGGAACTCACCTACGAGCAACTGTCAAGAGCCGCCGAGTTGGCCGAGGCACGTCGCAGCTTCGTCGATCCGGACGATCCGCGGTTTACGCCGCCAGGGGACATGCCGGCGCGCATCGTGGCGTATTGCCAGGAGACCGGACAACCCGTGCCAGAATCGCACGGGCAGTTTGCCCGCTGCATCTTCGAGAGTCTCGCGCTCAAGTACCGCGTTCACCTCGATCGGCTCGAGACCATCACCGGCGACCGGATCGAGGTGGTGCATATCGTCGGCGGCGGCGCACTGAACCGCCTGTTGTGCCAGCTCACCGCCGACGTCACAACACGCCGCGTCGTCGCGGGCCCGGCCGAGGCGACGGCCGCCGGCAACCTGATGGTGCAGGCCCTGGGCCGCGGTCACGTTACCTCGCGCGCAGAGATTCGGCGGGTGATCGCGGCGTCAAGTCCCCTGCAAACGTACGAGCCGCGCGACAGTGGCTCTTGGGCTCGTGCTTTCGAGCGCTTCTGCACGCTGCTGCCCTGAACCGCGCACCCGGAGTCGGACTGAGCCGTGAGAATGCACTCCAGCATGTTGCGATGGTACCTCGCCCCGGCCCTGCTTGCCGCGGCGTTCTTGGGCTTCGGCGTGTGTTGCCGCCCGGTCGACGCAAACAAGCCCACGGATCGTGCCCAATCTACGAGCGGCCGCGTGATCCATGCGGACCTCTATGTCTACAACCCCGGCACGCGGCCCGCGGGTATAGGCGACCGACTCGTCGGGGCGCGGGAACTGGCCGATGAGTGGCAGCGATCGCACCCGCACCACGAAGTCCGGTACCAGGTGCTGGGGATGCTCAGCGGTTCACGCCAGGAAGGTGAAGACCTGAAGACGCAACTCGTCGGCGGTATTGCGCCCGAGATCATCCACCTCAATGCCGAGACAGCATGGCCCGATGTTGCCAAGGGCTGGTACGTACCGCTGGACGAGTACCTGGCACAGCCCAACCCCTATGTTCCCGGCAACCAAGCCTGGATCGACCTCTTCAAGAACCAGGCCCTGCTCAATGCAAAGCGCGCGCCGGATGGCAAGCTCTATTGCCTGCCGATCGACATGGTCGAAACGGGACTGTTCTTCAATCGCGATATCCTCCGCGCTCACGGCTTTGCGGATATGCCCGATACGTGGGCCGAAATGCTTCTGATGTTCGAGAAACTCGACAACGCGGGCGTGACGCCGATGGGCGTGCCTGGCCGCTTTGGGGCTGATTGGGGGCAGGACATCATCTTCGAGATGATCTACCACGATATCCTGGACGAACTGGATCTGGTGCCGGCGGCGTCGCGCGCCCGCGCGTACCTGGGCCACTACCTCGAACCGGCCGAGGCGGGCTTCCTTTACACCAGGGGCTTCTTCACGCCCCGCGATCCGCGCTGGGTCGAAATGCACCGCCTGCTCGAGCAATGGCGCCAATACTGGCCAAAGGAGCTGAAGAACTCGGACCTGGTGCGGCTGTTCTTGATGAAGCGCGTGGCCATGGTCTGGCTGTCTTCAGATTTCACCCGCCGCATGGTGCACGATCCGATGATCGACTTCGACTGGGACGTCGCGTATATCCCGCGACTTACCGAGCGGACATCGCGCTTTGCCAGCGGTACCCCGGCCACCGTGATCGGCGGCGCCGCCACGCAACTTCACGTCACGAATAGTGCGGTGAAGAACGGCAATCTGACGGCCTGCGTCGATTTTCTCATGTTCCTCACGGCGCCGCGCAATACCGAGCAGCTCGTGAACGAGGCGGGTGTGTACAGCCCCAACATTATCGACGTGCAGCCATCAGCGGAACTGACGCCGTTTGCCGATATCCTCGCGCGACCCTATTGCGCAATCAAATGGATGGAGTCGCTCGACGGCGAGCCAAAGCAGGCCTGGCGTCGTTGGCAGGACTACTGGTTGCAGGGCGGATACGGACGGGCTGCGTTCCTCACCCAACTGGACGATATCTTTGCCGCGTGGGTCGAGGGGCATCGCGCAGCGGGACATTGGAACTTCGATCGCTACGAACGAGCCTGGCTCGCGAAAGCGGAGGGGCTGCGCCATGCGCTTGATGCAGGCGACTAGTCGGCTCCTGCCCGTGCTGGCGTGGGCAGGACTGACGACGCTCCTCGCCATGCTGTTGCCCAACGGCCTGTGCTGGGCTTTCGCCGGCGCGCAGCAGATCATGCGCGCCTTCGGCTGGGAGCTGGTCCTGAGAATCAACGACCAGACCGCCGGCCCGTTGGCAGTAATCCTGGCCGCCTACATCGCTTTGGCATGTGTCGCGGTGTTCTTGGCGCGACGACGCGACGCCCGGCACGTGGCCGGCCAGGCGCCGGTCGGCCTGATCTATACCCTGCTGGCCGTACCGGTGCTGCTGGTCGGTGTGTTCAGCTACATCCCGGCAAGCTCGGCGATCTACCACGCCTTTACGCGCTGGGACGTCGGCGCGGCACCCGAGTGGATCGGCGCCGGGCACTTCCTGCTCATGACGCAAGATCCCGTATTGCACCAGAGTCTCTGGAACCTGGTGCGGCTGGGCACATTCGTGTTCGTCGCACATATGACCATGCCCTTCATCGTCGCCGAGTTGATCTACCACTTGCGCAGCGAGCGCGCGCGCTATGCCTGTCGCGTCCTGGTCGTGATGCCGATGGTCGTGCCCGGCGTGGTCATGTTCCTGCTCTGGGGTTACATCTACTCCGATGCGGGAATCCTGACGGAAATGCTCCACGCGCTCGGCTTGCGCGAGTGGATCCGCGGCTGGCTGAGCGACCCGGACACCGCCCTCTGGGCAATCGCGTTCGTCGGTTTTCCGTTTGCGCTGGGCGTGCACGTGCTCATCTACTACGCCGGCCTGTCCAATATCCCCACGAGCATTTTCGAGGCCGGCGAAATCGACGGCCTGAGCACCTTCGGCAAAATCCGCCACCTGCACGTGCCGTTGCTCCTGCCGCAGGCACGCTTGCTGATGATTCTCACGCTCATCACGGTGGTTAACGGATTCGAGGCGGTGCTGATTCTCACCGGCGACGGCGGACCAGGCTACGCCACGATGGTGCCAGGCCTGTACATGTACCTGAGCGGCTTCGTCTATCAACGCATGGGCTACGCCTGCGCCATCGGCCTGCTGCTGCTCGTTGGCCTCCTGGCCGCCAGCATGCTGGTCAATCGCTTCATGCGGTCGCCGGCGGAGGAGTGAGATGACCAAGGCAGACCCGCAACCCGATACGCCGCCAATCGACCCACGCACAAGCCAGCTCGGGGTCGGCGGGATCGCTGCACGAGTCGCGCTCGCGTTCATTCTGTTCCTGACGTTCTATCCCTTCGGCTTCATGCTGATCTCATCGTTCAAGTCGGTGTTTCAGTTCTACCACTCGTTCTGGTTGCCGGCCTGGCCGCTCGAGCTCGACAACTATGCCGAGGCGTTCGAGATGACCTGGCGCTATATCTGGAACAGTCTCGTGATCACGGCCGTCAGCCTGATCGGCATTCTGGTGTGCTCGGTGCTGGGCGGATTCTGCTTCGCGCGCTACGACTTCCCCGGCAAGAATGTCCTGTACTACGCGTACCTGGCGATGATGATGCTGCCCGCTGTGCTGATGCTCATTCCATCATTCATGTGGGTTCGCGATCTCGGCTTGCTCGATACGTACTGGGTGATGGTGTTGCCCTATGTCGCTGGCGGCCAGGTGCTGGGCATCTTTCTGCTGCGCAGCTTCTTCGCGCAAATCGACCGCGCGCTCTTCGAGGCGGCCGAGGTGGATGGGGCGGGTCTGCTGCGGCAACTCTGGCACGTCGCCCTGCCCATGAGCAAGCCGGTGTTGGGAACCATCGCAATCGTCAGTGCGCTGGGCGTGTGGAACAACTTCCTCTGGCCGTTCGTCACGACCCGCAGCGAAGACGTCATGGTGTTGACGGTCGGTCTGCTGCGATTCAATGCCCAGGCCGGCGAGTATGGCAAGATGTTTGCCGGCTACACGATTTCCGCGATTCCCCTGGGCATCCTGTTCGCGCTCTGCACGCGCACGTTCATTCGCGGCGTCTCGCAGGGGGCGCTTAAAGGCTAGAGTAACTGCTCGCAACGGAAAGAACCGATGACCAACGAGAACACTGACCGGCGCGGCACCACCGTCGACCGCCGCGACATGCTGAAGGCCGGGGCGCTGGCAGCCGCGGGCCTGCTCGGGTCGTGGCCGGCACCGCGCAGCCAAGCACGCACGCCAGAGACGGCCAGGGCCAGCGGAACGGCTTCGCGGCCGACGCGCCGGCCGAATGTCGTCGTGATCTGCTCTGACGATCACCGCGCGGACCTGATGAGCTGCACGGGGCATTCGATCATCCGCACGCCGAACCTCGACCGTCTCGCGCAGGAGGGCGCCGTTTTCGAGAACGCGTTCGCGACAACGGGGGTGTGCTCGCCGAGTCGCGGCGGCATTCTCACCGGCAAGTACGCGTTTCAGGCTGCCGCGCCGTACATCATCTGGACGAATAACTCGTTTCGCGCGACCCAGACGCCGTTCCCGTCACACCTCCACGCTGCGGGTTATCATGCGGCACACATCGGCAAGTGGCACCTGGGGCGGGGCGATCGGGCGATGCCCGGGTACGACCATTGGGCGGGCTTCGTCTGGCTGGGCGAGTACTTCGACACGCACATTACAGTCAACGGCGCGATGAAGCGGTACGACGGCTTCTCTGACGACATTCTGTCGGAGATGGCCGCCGTGCACATCGCGCATGCTGCGCGGGAGGACCAGCCATTCTGCCTGTTTATCGGGCTCAAGGCCCCGCACCTCGACTTCCAGTACCCGCCACGGCACGCGCGCGCGTTCGATGATGCGAAGATCCCCAAGCCGCCTTCTTTCGACGAGGACTATGCGGTGTCCGGGCGCCTGCCCGAACTCAAGAACACCCTCGACGTGAAGACGTTCCATGGGGCGATCCCGAAGTTCGGCTCGTGGGAGAATTACGTCAAGTCCTACTATCGCAGTACGCTGGCGATTGATGACGCTGTCGGACGCGTTCTGGACGCCCTCGATGGGCAGGGGTGCGCCGACGATACGCTCGTGCTCTACACCAGCGACCAGGGCTATACCCTCGGCGAGCATGGCCTGACCGAAAAGCACTTCTGCCACGAAGAGGCCATGCGCGTGCCAATGCTGATGCGGTATCCTCGCGGCATTCGCGCCGGACAACATCGGACCGAGATGATGCTCAACATCGACATTGCCCCGACGATTCTCGACGTGTGTACCGGCGCGGTGCCGCATGAGATGACTGGCCGCAGCGCGTGGCCCTTGCTCACCAATGACAAGCCGGCCGGCGATTGGCGCGACGACTTCCTGTTCGAGACGATCAGCTTCGGCGACGAGATCCCGGGGCAGGTCGCTGTTCGCACGGAGCGCCACAAGTTGATCACGTACCCGTGGTTGAGCCGTCCGTTCGTCGAACTCTACGACCTCCAGCGCGATCCGCTCGAAATGCGGAATGTGGCGGACGAGCCCCGCTACGCCGCTGCGCGCACCGCACTCGAGAAGCGCCTCGCCCGGCTGAAACGCGAGAATCAGTGGGCGCTGGTGGAAAAAACATCCGCGGACACGCTGTGGGTGCTCGACCCCGTGCCGACGGCCGACCGCGACGCGGTACGAACGCAACTGCTGCGCGAGCCGTTCTTCGACCCGCGCCGCAATGTCGCGCAAGTCGGCCAACAGGCCTATCGCTGGCATCGGCATGAGCAAACCGGCACGGGCATCGCCGGTAAGCACATGCTGGCGGATCTTCTGGCCGACGCGTCGGATCGCACGGCGTTTGTCGCCATCGTGCTCGAGCGTCTGGTGGACTACGATCCGTTCGTGCTGGTGACCTTCGCGCCGATCGTGCCGATGCGGGGGTACGTCAACGGACGACTCTATAACGACAGCCCCGGCGCGCACCAGCCGCCGGAGCTGCTCGAGTCAATCTTCAATCCACCCTTGCTGGCGCGCCAGAACATCTTCCTGCTGGAGTTCCCCGTGCAGCCATCGCTACAGGTCCATCTGCATATGCCGCGCGGCACGGTCCGGCTGCGCCGCTCGTTCTGACGGCCGCGGGACGGTGCCCGTCAAACCGCGGGCTGCTGCTCGATCTCGAATACGTAGCTGCCGGGGGGCAAGGCCAGCACCGGTCCGGCCGGTTCGGTGCGCAGGTCCAGTTCACTGCGGGTTGGCGAACCATGCTCCCATAGCATGTGACCGTCCAATGCCACGCGGGCGATGGCCACGCCACTTGCATCCAGCCGCAACTCCGCGCTGCTCGTCGGCGGCACGGTTGCGCGGTACGCGACGATACTGCCGGTTCGCTGCCACGCGCTGCGGATCGTCCCGCGAATGGTCTCATGATGGGCGGCCACATGCGCCAAGCCGGCAGCAAAACGCGGTGCGAGCACGAATCTCGCGTAGCCGGGCGTATCCCACTGGGCCTGAATGCCCGCCAGACGCTCGAAAAGCCAGATCGGCAGATCACCGGCCAACATGAGATGATTGTGCGAGTTCATCGTCGGGTCCGCGGTGTCGCCGTTCCACAGTTCCCACAAGGTCGTCGCTCCGCGCTCGACCATGTAGCCCCAGCTCGGGTAGTCGCGCTGTTGCGCCATTTGTAGCGCAAGGTCGCCGTGGCCACAGTCATCGAGCGCACGCAACAGCCACTGGCCACCGACCAGGCCCGTGGCGATGTGCCCGCCGTCCTGGTCGCGCACGCGGCGACCAAACGCCGCAGCGACGTGCGGCCGCAGGTGCTCCGGTACGAGCCCGAACGAGAGCGAGAGCGCGAAGGACGTCTGCGTGCCGTTGCCGTAGCACCACCGATCCGAATCGTAGAAGTGCTCGTGGTACCGGGTGGCCACGGTGGCGGCCTCCGCATCGAAGCGCGCGGCATCCTCGTGCTCGTCAAGCACACGGGCCATGCGGGCCACGAGCCGCAGAACATGCACATGCGTTGCCATGGCCAGCAGCGTTCCATCCGTATGGCGGTTCGGGTCCTCGCTGTGAATCAGCTCGGGCGACTCGGGCGGGACGCACCAATCACCGTAGGTGTCATAGCGCAGCAAGTCACCGTCATACTGTTTCCGCAAGTGCGCCAGCCAGCGACACATGGCCGGGTAGTGTTCACGAAGAATATCGCGGTCGCCGAACTGCTCATACAGCCAGCCGGCGATGACGACGTACGCCGCCGGCCACGTGACATTGCCAGAGTAGAAGTCCCAGTAAGGCGGCGCGAGGTCGGGCAAGTTGCCATCATCGCGCTGGGCGTCGCGAATGTCCGCGAGCCACTTGCGGTAGAAGTTGACGGTGCGAAAGACATAGTTCTCCCCCTTGGAGATGTTGGCAATGTCGCCGAGCCAGCCATGCCGTTCGTCACGTTGCGGGCAGTCGGTCGGCACGCTCCGCAGGTTGCCGCGCACCCCCCACACGAAGTTCTCGAAGACGCGATTGATGATCGGATCGCTACAGCGGAAGTCCCCGACACGCTCTGCATCCGTATGCACCACACAGGCCTCGACGTCGTCCAGCCCGGGCCGACCACCCAGCCCCGTCAATTCCACATAGCGGAATCCGTGATACGTGAAACGCGGTTCATAGACTTCCTCCCCGCCGCCGCGGAGTGTGTACTCATCCGTTACCCGGCAACTTCGCAACCCGGCCAGCGAAAGCCGGCCATCCTCAGTCAGCCGCTCGGCGTGCCGCAGCCGGACGCATGTGCCCCGCTCACCGCGCACACGGAGCCGGACCCAACCGACGACATTCTGTCCGAAGTCGACGATGTGAACGCCCGGTGACACGGTCCGTACCTGCCGCGCCGGCAGACGCTCCGTAACGCGGACCGGCTCGGCCATCTGTGCGACCGGGCGCGCCGCCAGCGGTGCGTAAACCTGCACCGGCTTCCAGGGCCCAGCCTCGAAGCCGACATCACACCAGTCTGCCTGCTCGCGCCGCGCGTCATAGGACTCGCCGTCATAGTCATTGTTCGCGAGAATCGGGCCGTCGGTGGTGCCGAACCACCGACGATCCGAGCAGAGCCTCTGTCGCGTGCCATCCGCTGCCCGCCACTCGAGCAGCAGCCGTAGCCGCGGGGAACCGAAGTGGATCGTCGGTACCGGCATGCGCCGCCGCGGAGCAAAGAAGCGTCCGTTGCCGAGTATGACGCCGACCACATTGCGCCCGGGTCGCACCAGTGGGAAAACATCGTGCGTGACGCTCAGCACGCGTTTACGATAGTCGGTCAAACCGGGATCCAGCACGTGGTCACCAACACGCTGCCCGTTAATGTACACCTCGTGATAGCCGAGCCCGAGCACGTGCAGCACCGCTTCGGTTGCGCCGGCCGGCAGCGACCAATCCCGCCGCAAGTACACCGCGGGGACCGATCGATGCTCGTCGACGACCTGCTCTACCGCGCCGAGGCCGAGCTCGCCTTCTGCCAGGCACTGTGCCGGCGACCACGCCAGGTCAGCAAAGCCGCACTGCTTCCAGGCGAAAGGCGGGGCGACGGCGACACGCCAGCTTCCGTCCGTTCGGCATACCTCCACGCGCCCATCGTGATGGTGGATTTGCAGCGCTGCCCGCAACGCGATCGGCACCGCCGACCGACCCTCATGCACGATCGTCGCCGCGAGAACGTTCGCGCCCGGCGTGAGAAGATCAGTCACGTTGACCGCGACCGCAGGCCGATGGCCCTGGCACACCGCGATCGGCCGCTGGTTCACGTCGAAAACCAGGTTGCTGCTCGATCCTGCGACTAGCCAAGCCTGCGCAATCCCCCCTGGCGGCACCGCGACTTCCTGACGAAACGCCACGTTCGTGTTGCAGCCTTCCGGCACGGCCACTTCCCTTGGCAATGCAATCCAGTCTGCGGCGGCGATCAGGTCAAGCAGCGCCGGCGCGGGCTCCGAATCCACGGGCAAACCGATCCAGTCAGCCGCTTCCCATGCTACGGGGTCCATGATGCCCGTGACCCAGTGCGCCACGTCGCTCCACGCTGAACACTCATTCGCGGCATCCCACACGCGTACCCGCCAGAAGTAGCGTTGGCCGGACGACAATGGCGGCCCGGCGTATCTCACATGGACGGATGTGGCCGATGCCACGCGGCCCGTTGTCCAGAGCTTCGGCCCATCGCTTGCCGCGAACGCTCCGGTGCTTTCGGCGACCTCGACTTCGTACGCTTGCTGCGTGGCGGAGGCGTCTGTCGCGGGCAGTCGCCACGAGAATCGCGGAGCGGTTGCGCCCAGCCCCACCGGGTCGCGCAAGTACTCACAGCGCAGATCGGTTGGCGCAAAGCTCATTCGCTCGTGTCTCCGTCGAGCAGGATAATCGTCAGTTCGCGCGGCCCATGCGCGCCGAGCACCAACGTCCGCTCGATGTCCCCCGTTCGACTTGGCCCCGTGATCAGTGAAATCAACGACGGCCAGTCGTCGCCATACTTCCGACCAATGCAAGCATAGCCGTCGAACAGGTCTCCGACGAGTTGTTCACGTGTCGCCAGCACGACGTGGTGTGGCGGCAACACCGACAGCGCCCGACCACCGCTCGATGCGGTGCTCACCAGCACGCTGCCCGTCTGGGCAATCAGCGCCTCGCAACGACTGACGCCCGCGTCGCACGCGGCGAGACGACCGCGATCATAATCCGCACAGACCGTCATGACCTCGGCCCCTGTCGCCATGCAAGCGGCGCGGTTCAGCTCGTCCTCGTGCGTGGCAACCCGCTGCCACGCCGCCTCGCGTGCCATGGTCTGCACACGCTCGACGAGCGCGGCCCGTGTTGGCACGCGAACAAACGTCGCACGCAACGACGCCGCACGTTCCGCAAATAGCTGGCACCGCCCTTCAAAGTCGTGCGGAACGCGCGGCAGGGCGGCACGCGCCGTAGCTACAAGATCGTCCGGCGGCGTGTCCGTGCGTCGCCGCACCGCTGCTGCCGCGGGGCGCTCCAGCGCCCGGCGCACCCGGCTCAGGATCGTGTCTCTCGCGCTCACGTGTGCCTCCGTCGCCACTGCGCCGCAAAGCTCGGCTCGCGGCCAGGCGGCAGGTGCCGTGTCTTGCGCCACATGCGCAGCGGGTCGACGAGCGTGCCTGCCAGCGGACGTGTCATGCCAATGAACCAGCGGCCCAGGCGCCCGGCCAACCGATACAGCCGTGGCTGGCGCATCAGCATCGCGAAGGCGCCGAACGCCAATCGCTCGCCGACCTTGGGCTTGCGACGCGCGGCATCGCGACGGATACGCAGCAGATGATGGTGCAGGTCAATTCGTACCGGACAGGTCTCGGTGCAGGCGCCACAAAGAGACGACGCGTAGGCCAGGTGGTTCCACTCCTTCAGGCCGCGCAGGTGCGGCGTAATGACAGCGCCGATCGGCCCCTGATACGTCGTACCATACGTGTGCCCGCCGACATTGGTGAAGATCGGACACACGTTCAAGCACGCGCCGCAGCGGATACAGCGCAACGCGTCGCGCTGCTCGGCGTCAGCGAGAAGGTCCGTGCGGCCATTGTCGAGCACGATGACGTGCATTTCCTCCGGGCCATCTGTTTCGCCCGCACGGCGCGGACCGCTCAGCAGCGTATTGTAGCCGGTCAACTGCTGGCCGGTGCCGGCGTTGGCCAGCATCGGCAGCAGCAGCCCGAGGTCTTTCATGCTCGGTATCAGCTTCTCCAGTCCCATCAGGGCAATGTGCACCGGCGGCAGCGCGGTCGTCAGCCGGGCGTTGCCCTCGTTCTCCGTGAGCGAGATCATGCCCGTATCGGCGACGGCGAAGTTCACCCCCGTAATCCCGATGTCCGCTTCGAGGTACTTCTGCCGCAGAACGCGCCGGGCGGTCATCGTCAGTTCCTCGGCGGCTTCGCCGTCAATCGTGCCCAGCCGCTCGCGAAAAGTACGCACGATTTCGTCGCGTCTGAGGTGCATGGCGGGAAACACGAAGTGGTAGGGCGGTTCTTCGCGGAGTTGCACGATGAACTCGCCCAGGTCAGACTCGACGACATCAATGCCGGCCCCTGTCAGCGCTTCGTTGAGGTGAATCTCCTCCGATGTCATGCACTTCGATTTGATAATGCGCCGGGCGGTGTGCGCTTTCGCAATGTCCAGAATGCACTTCACCGCCGCCGGCCCATCGGTTGCCCAGTGAACCTGTACACCGCGCCCAGTGAGCTTGTCCGCCCATTGCGCGAGCATGCAGTCGAGTCGCTCCAGCGCAGCCCACTTGAGGCCGCCTGCAAGTTGACGGGCAGCGGCCCAGTCCCGAAAGCGGCCTTCGTTGACGGCACGCGTATCGGCGTAGCCACGCAGCGCCTTGCGCAACCACGCACGGTAATCACTGGCTTCCGCCATGCGGTCGGCGCAGTGGTGGAATTCAACCTCCGGCGGATTCATCGTCGTGCCAGCACCTCCGTCAGGTGCAGACAGCGCAGGTCGTGCCCCTGGCAATCAATGTACCCCTGCAAGTGCATCAGGCAGCTCGCGTCGCCCGACACGATGTAGCGGGCTCCGGTGCGCTCCGCGGACGCACACTTCGCCTCGGCCATTGCCGTCGATACCTGCGGATACTTCACCGAGAACGTCCCGCCAAAGCCGCAGCAAACCTCCGCGGCATCCATCTCGACAAGTTCGAGACCACGAACGTGTTGCAGCAGCGTGCGCGGCTGCGCCTTGATGTTCAGCTCGCGCAGCCCGTGACAACCGTCGTGGTAGGTCACGCGTTCGGCGAAGCGTGCTCCAACGTCCGTCACGCCCAGCTCGTTGACGAGGAAGTCGGACCATTCCCACGTGCGCGCGCCGAGCTCGCGGGCGGTTGCCGCTTCGGGCTGGCCATCGAAGAGATCGGCATAGTAGGTCTTGACCATCGCGGCACACGAGCCCGACGGGGTGACAATCGTCTCGGCATCACGAAAGACGTCGAGAAACCACCGCGCGACACACGTTGCCGCATCGTGGTGGCCCGCATTGAATGCCGGTTGGCCACAGCAGGTTTGCCGTCGGGGGTACGCTGCCTCGTGCCCCAGCTCACAGAGCAAATCCACCATGTGCCCCCCGATCTGCGGAAAGAACTGGTCGATGTAGCACGGAATGAACAGCGTGACGCGCATGACTCAGCCGACAACCTCGGTACGCACCCCCTGCGCACGAGCCTGTTCCAGAAAGACGGGCGCCGCTTGGACATCAGTCGCCAGAACGCTGACCGCCGGCAAGTCGACGACATGCACCGCAGCGCGTCTACCGAGCTTGCTGTGGTCGGCGAGCAGATACACTTCCTCCGCGATCTCGATCATGCGCCGCTTGATCCGCGCGTGCTCCTCGTCCAATTCGCTCAGCCCCCGACTCAAGTGCACGCCCTTGCTCGACAGGAAGAGCTTGTCAACGTTGAGCTTGCCAAGAACGTCCTCGGCGAACGGCCCGACCATCGACCGCGAGGGCGAGTCCATCGTGCCGCCAGCGCAGAAGATGCGGACCTGCGAGTGGGTGCACA
This sequence comes from uncultured Planctomycetales bacterium, assembly GCA_964448675.1. GTDB lineage: Bacteria > Planctomycetota > Phycisphaerae > UBA1845 > Fen-1342 > CAYUZU01. The sequence goes on along the minus strand of CAYUZU010000035.1, from coordinate 21,757 downwards.
GTCGCGCCATCGCCGGCATCGAATTCGTGACAACCGAAATCGCGATATCGGGCACGAGCCGGACCAGTTCATACACCGTGGAACTCGCATCAAACGCCACCACGTCGCCCGGCTCGATCAGGTCCGCCGCCCATCGTGCGATTGCCACCTTCGCGTCATGATTGGCAGAGCGCCGCTCGGCAAACGGCAAGTCCTGGCTGCCGACGCGCGGTACGGCCCCGCCATGCGTGCGCGTCAGCTTGCCGTCCCGCTCGAGTTGCTCGAGATCACGCCGAATCGTCTCGACCGCCACGTCGAGTTGATTGGCCAGGGCGGCGACGCGCACGCTGCCCTCGGTTTCCAGGCGATCAAGAATGACCAGTCGGCGCTGCTCAGCAAACATCCAGGGCCTCCGCCCACTCGCGCGGGGGAACGCACGTTGTTGTCTCCATTGTCGCCCGCGCAGATGTCGCATTGTGACCGAATGTGCCCGTTTTGACAAGAAAAAGCCCACAGTAGCGGGTGGAATCCGCCAGGGAAAAGCCCGATAACTCATCTCAGTCGAGGTGAAATACCTCCTCCAAACGCGTCAGCCCGGTGTCCGGTCGACCGCCATCGAGCGACGCGAAAAACGGCGCCATCTCCGTCTGCCAACGTGCGTTGACCTCGCGTAAGCTCATCGCCGCCACCGCTCGCTCGAAATCTTCGGTCTCGAGGTATCCGAACAGCAGACCGTCCTCGCTGAGAAAAAGCGAGTAGTTGCGCCAGCCAGTCTCGCGCAACGCCGCCAGCATCTCCGGCCAGACGTCCTCGTGGCGTCGCTTGTACTCGTCGAGCCGATCCCGTTTCACCCGCAGCAGGAAACCTACGCGCTGCATACTGACCTCCGTTCATCTGTCAGCGGACGACGGGGCCCGCTCGAATACCAACGACTGCCCTGCTTTCAGTCGGATCCGCATCTCACCATCCGTTGCTTGTTGCTGGTCCGGGGTCTGCGCCGCATCCGATTGACGCAACCCCCACTCGCCGGCTGGCAGCTCCAGAGTCAGCGTACTGCTCGCCCCGGAAACGACGTCGATCTGCAGGCGCTTCGCAGAGGCTTCGAGCGCCAATACACAGCCGCGATAGCGCACGCGGTCGATGCGCAGGGTTGGCAACGCATCCGGCAAGCGAGGCTGCCAACTGAACCCGGTGGGGGTGGGTACGAAGCCCATGAATCCATCAAGCAGGAAGTGAATCAGCAGGGCGCTTTCGAGGAATTCCTGGTCGATGCCAAGGCCGCCGGCGGTGCCGCCACCCTGCAAAGTTCCGCGCCCTGGTTGGCTGTAGTACTTGCGATAGCCGCCGGCCTCCTGCACTTCCTCGTACCAGTCCACGATCTCGCGAAGGCGATGCCATGCGTTCTGCGGACCGCACACCTGCAAGCGGGCATGCAGGTCGTAATAGGACCAGCCCAGCACGGCGCCACCATCCTGCACTTGCTCACCCCACGCGAGTTCCTCAGGTGCATTCCAGGCGAAGTTGTACCAGTCGAGATTCCGCCGCGTCGTCACGCGCGGGGCGAACTGCCAGTGGTAGATATCACCAGCCGTACTCGTATCGCCGGCGACGGTGCGCTTCCCCATGATCCAGCCCAGGATTGCGCGGGCTTGCTGCCCGTCGGCAATCCCGTGGTGGATCGCCTCGAGATTGACAAAGGTGAAGCCGTAGTCGTGGGCAGTGCCGGTGACGTCGATCGCCCCGACGAAGCGGCCGCGCTCCGTGCTCCAGAACTTGCGCCGGGCCACCGTCTTCACGTGCTCGACGAGCTGCCGCAGCTTGGCAGCCGACCAGTCCGTACCGGGCGGTACGATCCGCCAGGTGGCGTGTTGCGCAATCGCGTCTTCGAGCACGGCCAGCGCCTCGGCGGCGGCGCAGAACTGCACCGTGGCGTAAAGATCGAATCCGCCAAAAGGCAGCAGATCGAAGTAATTGTTGCCGATGCCACGACCAAAGTGGATTCGCTTGCGCCCGGCCGCCGTTTGCGTCACCCCCGAGCGACCATCGTGCCCCACCCACGGAACGAAGATCACGCCATGCTCCTCGATACCTAGCTCGGTGACGTGAAAACGCATCGCGTGGCGCAAGCGGTCGATATTCGCGCGAAGAAAAGCGACATCGCCCGTCCAGCGAAAGTAGTCGCAGGCGCCAATGACGAAGCTCGCGTTGTTGATCGGGTGACGCGTGTCGTACACGGTGAAGACGGAATCCAGGCAGTACACTTGCCCCGGTTCGGGCGGTAGATGAACACGGATACGCTCGATGCGCCCCTCCCAGTTCGGCTGATCGTAAAGTCGGAACGTATGGTAAACCCAGGCGTCCGCGTCATCCGCCACCAGCCGGTCGTCCACGCGACGGTCCGACGAGAAATCACTGTCACCGATGTGACACCAACCCAGACCGATCTTGTGTTCGCGAAGTGGATGGGCGGGGCGAAGGCGGACTTGCACAAATGGGGCGTTGCTGGTTGCGAACGAGCGGGTGCCGGGCGAAGTCAGGTGCGGACGGTCACCGACGACGCGCAGGTGCCAGCCGGCATCATCCACCCGCTCGACGACCAGGTCGTGCAGTGTCCAGCCTTGCGTCGCGGTCGGCCCAACGTGTGCCGAGCCTTCGAGCTGCTTGACCGCGTTCAGGTACATCGGGTCGGCACGAGGGCCGTGAAAGTGCCAGCCCGCCGTGAGCGTCTGGCCGTCCGGATCAAGCCCGGCCTGCGTCCATATCGGAAATGGCCAGCCCGCGTTGTGGGCATAGGAGAAGTGCTGGTGTGTATGCACGTAGCCGTCGGGATCGATGTCACGCTCGCTCAACGCACGGCGCCACTGGTTGCGCAGGTAATCCGCGCGGGACGCGGTGGCAGGCCAGAGGCTCGGCGGCACGAGCCAGGCATCCCACATGGTGGCGCCCGCGCGCAGTACGCGATAATGGCGGTAAGCAAGGTCTCGCAATGCGTCCATGACCGCTTGCTGGCCGCGAGCGTGGAATGTCGGGAACGATGCTGGAACCGCCGCGGACGGAGCATCTGGGCCCAGCGTGCCCCATGGGGGATCACCGTGTTGGCAAACCTCGGTTGCAGGGGCCCAGTCCGCAGCGTCAAGTCCCGGAAGAGTCCAACCCTCCGACGCGTCAGACGTCACGAGCCAGCTTGAATCGCTGCGGTGCCAGACGGTCTGGCCGTCTCGATAGCTGATGCAGATGCTCGCCAGCAGGCCGGCCGGTGTTTGGCCAGGGCCGTCGTTCGTGACGCGAACAGCCAGGATGTTCACGCCGGGGTAAAGGTGGCGACGCAAACCGACGCGCACCGGGTGGCGCCAGTCATCGCCTGTGGCGAGTTGGTGGCCGTTGAGGAACGCCACGAAGCGGTTATCGGCGGCAAACCACGCGAAAGCGCGCTCTAACGGGCGCTCGCCGACGTCGAACGAGAGGCGGAAATAGCGCGTGCCGGAGGAGACCCCCGTTGCAAAGGTGCCGTCGGCGCTCCAGATCCAGGCGGCAGTGCCAAGGCCTTGGGGTTCTGCGGGACTGGCGGCGGGGGGGCCCGCGAGACCAGCGGCGGCGATAGTGAGGGCCAGGGTGGCGCTTCGCACGTGTTGCTCCTGAGAAGTGGGGGCGGTTGATGGCCGCCGACGCGACAGGGGCATTTTGCGGTGAGCGGGCGATGAATTCAAGTACAACGGTGGACTAATCCTGATTCGTCGTGGCTGGCGGATGCAGGGGAGGCTGGCGGCGAGGTGGTGGACGGTGACGGGCGTCCAGTCGCGGCGATATGGGCTAAAGTGCGCAAATGAAAGGGTTTAGGTTCCAAGTTATCGGTCCTTGAGCTGGCCTGCCTTGCGCGGGACGCCGGTTTTTCAGTTTCCGTTGACAGGGGTCGATATCGGGATTAGGATAGGTACATCGTTGGACCCACTTCTTGCAGGTGCGACAAAGATGTCCGAGGTCGTCAAAGGCCCCGCCACCGCGCAGAGCATCGCCGATCACGTCGGCGTCTCGGCCAGTACCGTCTCGATCGTCCTCCGCGGCGACGCCGAACGACGGAAGATCTCCAAGGCCACGACCGAACGCGTGCTCGATGCCGCCCGCAAGTTCAACTACGTCCCGAACCACCTCGCCCGGAATCTCCGTCGGCAGCGATCCAACAGTATTGGCGTGCTGACCGGCAACCTGGAATGGGGTTGGGCGGACCGCGTCATGCAGGCAATGGAGGACGTGCTGGAGCCTGCGGGTTATCGCACGTTTGTCGCGCGCCATCGGTTTGACGCGGACCGTGCCCGCGAAGAGCTGCTGAGCTGCATGTCGCGGCGGGATTTGGGCATCGTGTTCCAGCCGCTGCCGACGGAAAGGCCGGTCTATCAACAGGTTGTCCGCGCGCGGATCCCGCTGGTGTTCTTGTCGGATTGTCCGAGCGACGGGCATGACGTCAGCTTCGTCGGATGGGATTCCGGCCCCGCGGCGCGGCGTGTGATGGAGCACCTCGTTGAAATCGGTCGGCGGCGGATCGCATTCCTCGGGCCCGCCTACCCGATGGCGATGAGCGCACAACGCTACAAAGCGTACCTGGACGTGTTGCGCGAGGCGAACCTGCCGATCGACCCACACTGGTCCGAGCAGGCACCGCTGCACTGGTCGGCGACGGAGATCGTCGAGCGGACGCTGGATCGCCTGTTCAATTCCGGCCGGGAGTGGCCGGATGCGATTTTCGCGCTGAACGACGGTCTGGCGCTGCCGACCCTGGCATCGCTGGAGCGGCGCGGCATTCGCGTGCCCGAGGACGTCGCGCTGGCCGGTCTGGGTGATTTGCCCGTCAGCGGCTATCGGGGTGTCGGCTTGACGACCGTGTGCGAGCCGCTGTCCGAGATCGGCCAGGGGGTCGCGAGCGTGTTGTTGGCGCACCTGGTGGATCCCAGCCGCGGGCCGATTCGTCGGCTGATTCCGAGCAACAAGCTGATCGCCCGTCGCACGACGATTGGCGATGCGGTCGCCCCGCAGGGGTGGGGACCGCGTGTTTAGAAGCGTGTTTGATCGCCGCGTGGCGAGATTCTATTCGAGAAGAGCAGGAACAAGAGGAAACTCTCGGAGGAGGAGTCAGGCATGTCTCACAGGAATGCAATCGTGATGGCGGTGGCGGCTGGCTTGGTGCTGGCAGCCACGGCGGGCGCCATGCCCATCATGGAGATCAACCAGGAGATCAACGGCAGCTTCGAAGTCGGATTCCAGACGGACCCGAACAACGGCGGCATCTTGCCAAACGTCCTCGCCGGGGCGGCGTCGCCCGCGTTCGAATTCACCAACGGGGCCGGCATTGTGGCTGACGGCACCGCCGGGCCGCCGCCGGCGGCGAGCCTGCTGCTGGACAGCCCGGGCGACGAGGACCAGGTGCCGTATGACGGCGCGAACTCGGCGTACATCATCGTGAGCGGCGGCGCGGCGCAGGCGCAGGTCTTCGGCGGGACTTTCGAGACGACGCCCGGCGAGGAGTACACCATTGAGTGGTACATCTCACGCGCGCCGAATCGCTTCTCGGCCCAGTCGCAGCTGCGAATCTATGACGCCCCGTCCGGTGGTGGGTTGTTCGCCCACCTCTTCTCGGACCTGTTCACGCAGGATGACGCGGTGGCACCAGTCTGGGAGATGAAGACACTGACATTTACCGCGCCGAGCGACGGCGTCCACATTCAGTTTTACGCTCAGAACCGCGAGGGAGCGACCCCCGAGTCGGTCACGCTGTTCGACGGGGTCCGGGTGATCCCCGAACCGGCATCGCTGATGCTGTGCGGCATGGCTGCGCTGCTGTTGCGACGACGCTAAGGTCCGGGGCAATTGGGCGTTGAGGCGCCTGGTGCATGCACCAGGCGCCTGGCCCGCGCTGCCCCACGGGGTGAACGACTACAGGCGAGGTGGCACATGCGAACAACCGCAACACGAGTGCCCGGGACGCGGACGAGGAGCCGGCGCGGCTTCACTCTGATCGAACTGCTGGTCGTGGTGGCGATCATCGCGCTGCTGATTTCAATCCTGCTGCCCTCCCTGACACAGGCACGGCGGCAGGCCAAACGCGTCGTTTGTGCCTCGAACATGCACCAGATCGCCGTGGCCGTGTTCTCCTACGTCAACGAGGAGTCACGCTACCCGACGCCGGCCGCGTCGAATTTCTGGCCGATGACCGGGGCGTACGGCTACGGCGACGAGGGGTTCACGCCGGCCCACCTCGCCTTGATGTACCAGCAGGAGTACATCCTCGAGCCCGAGTTCTGTTACAGCCCGACGATCGAGCGCTCGCGCTGGAATCTGGATTACGAGTCGCAGAAGGACCGCTGGGATCCGTGGAAGTGGGGTCCGACGGTCGAAGAGCTCGACGCGTACTATCCCCAGACCGGTTACGCGTATTTTGCGGGCTACATGTTCGACGAGGTGTTCGACTCCCACCCACAGGCCGACCCGAACTTCGTCGATGCGCGTTCCAATCTAATTGTCGAGCGGCCCACCGACCCGGCGACTCACCTGATCATGACCGACTTGGTTACGCGCATCGAGACCCCCTCCGGCTTCACGCTGGTCCCCGATTGGACCGCGTCGGCCCACCACGCCGGCCTGGCCCCGCACCAGCAGCCGCGTGGCTCGCACATCATGTTGAACGATGCCAGCGTCCAGTGGCGCGATAACGCGATCCTCGAGAAGCGGCTAAACGTCATCAGTCCCGGGGATTACGTCTTCGAATTCTGGTTCTAGCGACAACGCGGACCGTGACGGCAGCGGTGCGCGCCGCTGGCCCCGCTGCCGGTCCGACAGGAGATACTCAGGATGTTCATGCCCGACAGCAACAACCGCGGCCTTGCCCGTGCGGCACTTACGGTGGCCGTTCTTGCGTTCTCGCTGCAATTGGCCGGCGCCCAGACGTTCGTCGACGTCACGACGACTGTGGGGCTGGACGTCTACTTGCCGCAAGACCCGGACGTCGCCGTGGCCTGGGGGGACTACGACAATAACGATGATGTCGACCTGTACCTCGGCGCGTACGACTTCAACCAGGGCAGCCTCTACTACAACGACGGTACCGGCTTCGCGCAGCTCGACCCCGGTCCGACGTTTCCGGGGCTGTTTGTCGACTACAACAACGACGGGCGTTTGGACATCGCGTACGCCCGCGCCGACGGCCAGCTCTACCGGGGCCTGCTCAACGGCTGGTTCGCCGTAACGCCCGTGTTCGACCCGCACGACTTCAACAACGAGACGGCGACCTTCGGCGACTTTGACGGAGACGGACGGCTCGACAGCTATCGGCCCGGGTGGAATGACGAGATCGGCGGCGAGTTCGGTGCCCCCGACGCGCTGTTCCTGAACGATCGCTACCGGCACATGAACAAGACGCTCATGCAGACGAACGTAGCCGACTGGCGCCCGGGACGCAGTGCGATTACGTGCGATTTCGACCAGGACGGCGATCTCGATATCTACGTCTGCAACTACTCGGCACAGAACAACTACCTGTGGGTCAACGACGGTCGGGGGACGCTCGTCGACGAGGCGCTATCCCGCGGCGTCGCGGCGGACAAAGTACCGTACAGCCCCGTCGCACCGGGGGGTAACTCGATTGGGGCCGCGTGGGGCGATCTCGACAACGACGGACTCTTCGACCTGGTGGTGGCGAATCTCTCGCACGGCGAGCCCGAGGCCGACCGCCCGATTTTCTATCGCAATCGTGGTGCGGCCGGCGGTTTCTGCTTTGAAGACGTGAGCGACACCGTGGCGCTGCCGGAAACCGAGAGCTATGCGTCGCCAGCGCTGGCGGATTTCGACAACGACGGAGACCTGGACGTGTTCATCACCGCCGTGTCGGGGGCCGGCTATCCCGGGCAGGCATCGCGCCTGATGCGCAATGATGGAGGCTGGAGTTTCACCGACGTATCCGCCACCTACGGATTGGCCCTGGCCACGGCGGAGTCCAACTTCGGTGCAGCTTGGGCGGACTACGACAACGACGGCGATCCTGACCTCTTCACGGACCGCCGCCTGTTCGAGAACCCGATCAGCAACGGACATCACTGGCTGCTCGTGAAACTGGTCGGCGATGGCGACCACGTCCCGCGCCAGCCGATCGGTGCGCAAGTGCGTATTGACCTCGGTGACCAGATCGTGGCGCGGCAGGTCGAGACGTCGGTCGGCTGGGGCAACCAGAACGACCCGCGCCTGCATTTCGGCCTGGGCACCGCCGTCGGCCCGGTCGACCTCGAAATCACTTGGCCGAATGGTCACCGGCAGTTGGTCGAGGATGTTGCGGTCGACCAGATCGTCGAAGTCGAGTATGACCTGACTTATCATGTGGTTTCAGACGCGGTGGTCTTCCGTCCGAACACGCGAAACGGACAAGCAAACTGGCTGGTGCATCAAACGCGGCCCGGGCCGATCTACTTTGACGATCCGGACGGGTTGAGCCTGCCCGACCTGATGGTGCACGACCAGATACTGACGTTCGGTAATGCCGTCAGCATGCCGCTGGTGGGCGATGTCGACGGTAATGGCTTTGACGACCTGGTCTTTGTCGACGCGAGCAGCCCGGCAAACTACGTCTGGGCGGCGGCACACACAGGCGACGACGGTAACGGCAACGGCGTCCTGGCCGGCGCAGGCAGCTCGTCGATCGGCGCCTGGGGCGGGCCGCCAGGCGCGGTGTTCCTGGCGGATACCAACGGCGACGGGGCGGAGGATTGCATCGTTGCTTTGCCCGGCGCGGCGAGTGTCGTCGTCTGGCAGGCGCTGCACAGCGGTCCGACGGGCATCTACGGCGGCGGTACGTCGACACTGGCCGAGTGGGGTTTCTGGGGCGACAAGCTGTTCGTCGGTGACTTCGACGGCGACGGCATCGACGATATCGGCGCCTACCAGGCCTCGGGAGATGTCGGGATCAGGTTCGGCACACCGGCCGGCCTGAGCAATAGCAGTGGTTTTGTCGTGGGCAACTTCGCCTCCGCAGACACGCACACGCCCCTGGTGGGCGACTTCGACGGCGACGGGCGCGACGACGTCGCTTTCTACAGCGTGAACGAAGACACGCAGTTGGTTTGGGAAGTCGTTTATGCGACGGCCGGCGGGCAAATCGATGCCGCCAATGCCGCGGGACCGGTCATCTTCGGTACGACGAACGACATTCCGTTTGTGGCGGACATCAACGGGGACGGGTTGGCTGACATCGGCTTTCGCCGGGTCGATCCAGGCACCGATTTCGGCATGTACCAGGTAGGATTCACCGATGGCCTCGGGCAGCCGTACGCGCTGGGCGAGCCCGGCGATGATTACGGGCAGTTCGGTTTTGCCAGCATGAGCAGGACGCTGTTTGCCCAACTCGACGCATCAGACAATCGGGCGGACATCGTCGAGTATCGCGCGACCGCCGGCCAGTGGGAGGGGACGCTGAACCGAGGGGCGGCGAGCTACCTCGACGGGACGCTCGACGAGGAGCTGCCCTTCGGCAACGCGTTCTCGCTGCCGCTGCTGGGCGATGTGGATGGCGACGGGGTCGACGATATCGTGACTGCGACGCCCAATGGCGAGCGGATCCCGAAGTATCGCTGGGATGCCGCCCACAGTGCGCAAGACTTCGCAACGGGCACGGGCTCGTTCAGTACGGCGGAGCGCTCGACGGTCTTCCGCTTTGGTCGCCAGGATTTGCTTATCGGTTTGTTCCTCGCAGATATCAACAACGACAACGTCGACGATATGGTCGCCGTGAATAACAGCTATGGCTGGGCGGCAGGTTTCTCGGTGCCGGGGTTCGGTCTCAGTCGGGACGTGGTTTTCGCAACCACCTGGGGCGCGCCAGGCGAGATTCCGCTCGTGGGCGACTTCAACGGCGACGGCTGGGGGGACATCTGTGCACACAACCCGACCTTTGGCCACTGGCTCATCGCGTTGACGGGGCCGGCCGGGTTCGGCAACCGTGGCTTGATCACGGACGGCATCTTTGGTGGCGGCACGCCGCTCGTGGGTGACGTCAACGGCGACGGCCGCGCCGACGGTTTGTTGACCTACGATGATGGCGACGGTCAACGTCGCTGGCGCGTCGCGTATGCCGACCCGAATGGCCGGATTGACGAGGATACCGAGGGCGCGAGCCTGCTCTTTGGCGCGGTGTCTGACACGCCGCTGATAATGGACGTTAATGGCGATGGCCGCGTGGACGTCGGTGTCGTGTACGATGATGGCGCCGGCAGCTTGCGCTGGGAATACTCGTTCACGGACGCATCGGGTGTGCTCGGTGGCGGCGTCGACCAGCAGGTTGACGTGGCGATGTCGTTTGGCACTGCACCCTCGGGTGATATCGGCGGGGTGAGTGACGCTGCGTTCGCCATGAAACTGCAAAGGGCACGCAAGTTCGTCCTGGGCGACCAGAATGATGACAGCACCGTTGACGGCCTTGATCTGCTACCCTTCGGTCCGTGCCTCGCGGGGCCACAACGCGCGGTGCCAGGCGGCTGCGAACAGAATGACCTCGATCTTGATGCAGATGTGGACCTGGCGGACTTTGGCCGGTTCCAGCGGCAAACGGGTCGTTCCAGCCCCTGGTAGCAACAGATGGACCGCCGTGCCTGGGAGACAGCGATGCCACGTGCGGCGCCGAGGTGCCGGCCACCGGTGCCGCGTCTCTTCAGCTGATGCACAGGAGGCCGTGCGTGACGGACTGGCTCAGGGCGTTTCGTAAACCAAGCGCTGAACATACGGCCTGCCCCTTCTGGTTCTGGAATGGGGCGCTTGAGCCGGACGAACTGCTGCGGCAACTCGAGCTCATGCACGACAAGGGCATCCGCGCCTTCGTCATTCACCCGCGCGCCGGGCTTTCCGTCGAGTACCTTTCGCCGCCATGGTTCGACCGCTGCCGACTCGTCATTGACGAGGCCGCCCGCCGGGGGATGAAGGTCTGGATCTACGACGAGGAGAACTGGCCGAGTGGCTATGCCGGGGGGCGTGTCGTGCGGCGCGACGTGCGGTTTCGCGGGCAGAACCTCGTTGCCGAGCGGCACTATGTGGATGGCCCTGGCGTGTTGTCGCTCGAACTCGAGCGGCCGGACGAGGTCCACGCGGTTGTTGCACTGCGCATCATCGAAGTCACCCCGCGACCGCCGCAGCCACTGTTGCTCTTCCCGAAGCCACCGAGCACAGATTGGCGCGACATCCAGTGCTTCGAGCACCGTTTTGCGCCGGACGTGCCGCGACGCCTGTCCATCGAGGGCGGCGGGGTGAGGTGGGATATTCCACAGGGCCGGTGGTGCCTGATGGTGTTCCGCCAGCAGCCAACGGAATGGTACGGCTGCTATTCGCAGCACCCGTACGTTGACCTCATGAACGAACAGGCCGTGCGAGCGTTCATCGACGAAACGCACGAACAGTATCATGCGGCTTTTCGCACGCACTTCGGTGACACGATCCTCGGCTTCTTCATCGACGAGCCCGCTTGCTACAACAACTTCTGGGACCGCAATCCGGGTTCCGTGCCGTTCACGCACGACTTTGCGGCAGAGTTCGAGCGACGTCGCGGCTATGACCTCTTCTCCTGGGCGGCCGCGCTGTGGGTGGATCTCGGGCGTACGACCGAAGGACTCCGCGTGGACTTCTGGCGTACCGTGAGCGAACTCCTCGCGGAACGCTGTTTTCAGCAGATTGCCGACTGGTGTACCGAGCGGGGTGTTCGTCTTACCGGGCATCTTGAATGGGAAGAGTGGATCTACACATCGGTACGGCACGGTGGCTCGCCGTTCTACGCGCTCGGGGCGCTGCAGGTGCCAGGCGTCGACAAGATCGACGAAATCACGGACAAGATCAGCGAGAAGCTGGTGGCGTCCATCGCGCACGCCCATCGGCGGCCGCGCGTTCTCAGCGAGACGTTCGCCCTGACCGGCTGGAAGCTCGCGCCACCGTACATGAAGCGGATTGTCGACCAGCAGTACGTGCGCGGCGTGAACTGGCTCTCGTGCCATGGTTTCTATTACAGCACCGAGGATTGGCGCAAGTTCGAGTGCCCGCCGTCAGAGTTCTTCCAGAACCCGTGGTGGGAGCACAGCCAGCCTCTATGGGAATACGTCGCGCGTCTGTCTGCGGCGCTTTCGAGCGGCCGGCACGTGGCGCCCGTGGCCTTGTACTATCCGCTCGAGCACGCGTGGGCGACGATGACACCGGACGCACCGCCCGCCTGCGATGGCACGATCTGGGAACGCTGGCAACTGCCCCAGCCGGAGCATCCGACGCAGCGGGCGGACCTTTCGATGCAGCGCGTGGCCCGGCAGCTTCTCGAAGGGCAATACGATTTCGATCTTGTCGACCACGCGCTGCTGCATGGCGCAGCCGTCGCCGACGGGCAATTGTCGATTGGTGATGAGCGGTTCGGCGCGCTCGTGATCCCCGCCCTCGACGTCATCGACAGTCGGGCGATGCAACTGGCACTCGCCCTGGCCGAGGCTGGTGGCACCGTGGTCTTCATTAACAACTTGCCGCAACGGGCCGTGGACGGTGATTTGCCCGCACAGTGGGGGCCGCTTCGTGCCACGCTCGCGGCACAGCAAAGACCGTTCGTGCTGCCCGTGGGATCGGGCTGGATCGGCTACGTGCCGCAGGGCGAGTTCGCCGTGCGCGCGCTGCTCGGACGTTGTGTGCGCCCTGATGTCGAGATCGTGCCAACGCCCGCCGCCCGCCGGCGCTATGAGCATGCGCACGCGCAGATTCACCGACGCGGCACACGCTTTCCTGCCGCAGCCGAGGCACTGCGCTACCACGCCCGTGAAGTGGACGACGGGCGCTTGTACTTCATCTTCAACGAGTCCGGGCACCCTCTCGAAACCACGCTGCGGCTGCGTGGCGGGCCGGCCGTTGTCGAGTACGAGGTTCGCACCGGCGCCGCAACGATGCTACCCAGCCAGGCCGCGGAAGGAGATATGCGTGAGCTGGTGCTCACCTGGGAACCGTGGCAGTCGCGGTTGCTGCACGTCGGACACGCCGAGGCACCGTCGCCGTTGCGCGAGGACGTTGCGGCGCAATGGCCGCTCGAATCGTGGCACCTGGCGTTCGATGGGGAACGCCTCGACGGCTCGCTCTCGAGTTGGCACGAGCTCGGTTGGCCGCAGCATTCCGGGCGCGCGATGTACGAGACGACTTTCACGCTCGGCGAACTGCGGTCCGGGGCCCGCTACGAAATCGACCTGGGCCAGGTGTTCGAAACAGCCCGGCTCTGGCTCAATGACCAGCTCGTCGGCGATCGCGCCTGGTCCCCATACGTGTTTGACATCAGTGACGTCGTTCGCGCCGGTGTCAATCGACTACGCGTCGCGGTCGCGAATACGAACGCCAACGCGTTCGAGAACGCCGAGCGCGTCAGCGGCTTACTTGGCCCGGTGTTTGTGAAGGTCCTCGTCAAAGCGTGAGCATGCGCGGCGCACTGCCAGTGCGACGCGAGAATCACGGTTGCACGACCGAAATCGACCGCAGCAGGTGGTGACATGACGCGTGAACAGCCCCAAGGAACAGTTGGTCTGTTCGGTATCGGTCTGGCGGCATATTGGGACCAGTTCTTCGGCCTCAAGCAGCGGCTCGAAGGTTACCAGGCAAAGGTGGCAGAGCGGCTACGCCGCGAAGCAGACGTCGTAGACGCCGGGCTGATCGACACGGCGCCGGCTGCCGTTGCTGCGGGGGAGCAGTTCACCCGCGCCGGCGTCGAGTTGGTCGTCTGCTACGTCGGAACCTACGCCACGAGCAGCCAGGTCCTGCCGGCCGTCCAGCGCCTGAATGCCCCGGTGCTGGTGCTGAACCTCCAGCCGGCCAGCGCGCTCGACTATCGGCGCACCGACACCGGCGAGTGGCTTGCGAACTGCTGCGCATGCTGCGTACCGGAAATCAGTTGCGCCTTCGAGCGCAGCCGACTCGACTTCCACGTGGTGTCCGGCGTGCTGGGCGTGGACAACCCCCTCCACGGCGAGGCGACACCCGACCACCCCGCCAGTGTCGCGGCCTGGGAGGAAATCCGTGACTGGATCCGCGCCGCCACTGCGGTCGCGCGGCTGCGCAAGAGCCGCATCGGTTTCCTCGGCCATACCTACCCCGGCATGCTCGACATGTACAGCGATTTCACGCAGCATACCGCCCAGCTCGGTACCCACATCGAGGTGCTCGAAATGTGCGACTTGGCGGCGCGGGTTCCCGTTGACGAGGAGCAGACCGTGCGCGCCAAACGCGACCAAGTCGAGTCCGTATTCGAGATGAGCGGCGACAGTCCCTCCGACCCACTCGCAAAGCGGCCCACCCCCGACGAAATGGCCTGGGCCTGTCGCGTTGCCGTGGCGCTTGACCGCCTCGTGGCCGACTTTGACCTGCACGGCCTTGCGTACTATTACCGGGGCGTCGACGGCAACGAGTACGAGCGACTTGCGGCCGGTCTGATCCTGGGTTGCTCGCTGCTCACTGGCAACGGCGTGCCGTGCAGTGGCGAAGGTGACCTCAAGAACTGTCAGGCCATGAAGATGATGGACCTGCTCGGTGCCGGTGGCAGCTTCACGGAGTTCTACGCCATGGACTTCGACGATGACCTGCTGCTGATGGGCCACGATGGTCCGTTTCACCTCCAGATTGCGCAGGGTAAGCCGATCCTGCGGGGGTTGGGGCTTTACCACGGCAAACGCGGAGCGGGTGTGAGCGTCGAAGCCGTCGTCAAGCATGGCCCCGTGACGCTGCTCGCCGTCACCCAGACCGCTGACGGCCGCCTCAAGCTCCTCGCCGCCGAGGGAGAATCTGTGGCAGGTGAGACGCTGTCGATCGGCAACACGAACAGCCGCATCCGCTTTCCGCGCGGCATGAAGTCGTTCATCAACGACTGGTGCCGGGAGGGACCGACGCATCATTGCGCGTTGGGGGTGGGCCGGACGGTGTCGGCGATTCGTCGTGTGGCTGCACTGCTGAAAGTGCCGCTGGTCACGATCGGACAGGAGGAGCACGGTTGACGCACTGCGGTATTCGACCAAGCAACGTGCTTTCGGTGTCGTTCCTGCCAAACCCGGGAGAGGACCGATGACGCCGCGAGAACGCGTGCTGGCCACACTCAACCGTGAGCCGGTTGATCGATCACCGGTCGACCTGTGGCATACAGAGGCGGTGGGCGCCGAACTGCGGGCCCATTTCGGCGTCGCGCGTGACCTCGACGTGTGGAGCGCCTTGCGGCTCGACAAGATCGTGTGGTGCAATCCGAACTACGTGCCGCAGGGGGCTGCTGCGGAGTATCGCGCCCTCACGGATGTACCCGGCCGGTTGCGCTCGCCCTGGGGCACGCTCATGAAGCCGCAACAGGCGGGTGGCGAGACGTATCATGAGATGGCTGGGGCGCCGCTGGCCGAATATGACACGATCGAGCGGCTTGACGAGTATCCCTATTGGCCTGATCCGGAAGATCATGACTACGCCGGCATGGCTGATGCTGTGCGCCACACCGCGGGCGAGTACGCGACGCTCGGTCCGTGGGTGTCGCTCTTCGAGGTGTATTGTCAGATGCGTGGCCTCCAGACCGCACTGATGGACCTTGCACAACGCCCGGATTACGTCCAGACCGTCCTCGATCGCCTGGAGCACATCCAGGGCGAGATCATGCGGCGCTGCTTCCTGGCGGCCGGTGACGATATCCAACTCGTCTTCGTCAGTGACGACATGGGCACGCAGGACGGCTTGCTGATATCGCCGCGGATGTGGGATCGTTTCTTCAAAGACCGCATGCGGCGCTGGTGCGATCTGATTCATGAGCACGACAAGCTGGTCTTCTACCATTCTGATGGCGCTGTTGCGCCGCTGCTGCCGCGCCTCATTCAGGCCGGCATCGATGTGCTCAATCCGATCCAGCACGTCTGTCCTGGCATGGACTGCGGCGAGCTGAAAGAGAAGTTCGGCGATCGGCTGGTCTTCCATGGTGCGATTGACAACCAGAAGATCCTGCCATTCGGGACGCCGGACGACGTCCGCGCCGAAGCGCGGAACTGTCTGAGTACGCTGGGCGCCGGCGGCGGGTACATCGTGTGCTCGTGCCACAATGTCCAAGCCGGCACGCCCATAGAGAACCTCCTCGCGATGGTCGAGGCGGCTCAGGCCGGTTGATGCGCGGGGCGAGCTGTGCCCCGCACGAACGAAAGGACCAATACGCATGCACCAGCGCGTCGCCGTCTCGCTTCCGGGCGACTGCATCCTCTTCGCTGGTTGCGTGCTTGGGTGATCACGGCTCCGCGCGGGTCGTTCGCTATTGATGAGGTGGCTGATTATGACGACGCTCTCCCGTGCGATCCTCCTTCTGCTCACGTTCCCCCTCATGACTGCCGGCGCCACAGCCGCGGAGTGGGTCCAGCAGAACGACGTCAAGCCGACCGAAGACGGCTGGGTCGCCACCGGCGTCGATCCGTTTCTCGTCGCCGAATTGGCGCAGCCGGCACCAACGGACGCCCATTGCCTGCTATTCGACCTGCGCGTCTCGCAGCCGATCCGACTCCAGGTTCTCTGGGCCGGGGCGCAGCCGGAGTGGCGCGGAGACTGCCTGCTGGAGAAAGACATCCCGGCACTGGAAGAAGCGACGCCCTTGGCGATCAACCTGAATCGCAACGACACCTACGGCGGCGCGAAACACGTCCGTTTCGACGCGGGCAACGTAGCCGGGGTCGAATTCGATGTGCGCAACGTGCGGCTCGTGCCGCCGGAAGAAGTGCCCGATGCGCTGTTGCCCGGGTTGATCGGCTTTCAATGCTACACTTCGAAACTGCACTATCTGCCCGGCGAGCGCATCGCGTTTCGCGCCGTACTGGACGCCGACTGTTACCCGGATCGCAAGTCGGCGAAGGTGCTCGAGGTCGAGCTGCGCGACGAACGTGAACGAAGACGCGCCGCCGCATGCCACCAGTTCGGCTTGCGACCGGGCCTGCGTTTCAAGGAAATCCAGGGTGTGCTGGACGTCGCGACGCCGCTCGAAGTGGGTCGCTATACGCTGTATGCCACGTCACGTGACTTGCGCAGCGGCCGCGTGCTGCGTACATCGCACGTTTTCGGCGTGCAGGGGTCGGGTGACCCTTTCGTCTATGAGACACCGTTCAAGTTCGTCAAGGACTTCACCATTATCCGCGGACCCGACAAGCGCTGGCATGTCTTCTCGATCACCGGCGACTTCTTCGCCAATCATGACTGGATGCCTGACGGCCAGGAACGCACCTTCAGTCACGGCAGCAGCGCGGACCTGCGGCAGTGGACGGTCCATCCACCCGTGATTACGGTGAGCGACGCGGCGCACCCCGACAGCCGACATCATTTCAAGAACCGCAATGTCTGGGCGCCGCACATCATCCGGCATGACGGGAAGTACTGGATGTTCTACACGTCGGTCAACGAGCACGTGTCCCAGTCGATTTCGCTTGCCACCTCGAAGGACCTGTTCCACTGGACTGAACACGAACGCAATCCCGTGTTTACGCTCGAGGGTGTCGCGTGGGCCGACTGGGCCCGGGACCGCTGGGCCGACTGCCGGGACGCGTGCGTGATCGACGTGGGCGATCGATTCTACATGTACGTGACCGCCGCGGCGCATCCGCCGGGGGACCGCGGCGCCGTCGTGGTCGCCGAGTCGACCGACCTGACGAACTGGCGCAATCCACGCGTCGCCGTACGACGCAATATCATCTCTGAATCACCACAGGTCTGGCAGTCCGGCGACAGGTTCTACATGACCACCTCGTCGCTGGGCGGCACGACGTACGTCAGCGACCACCCGGTCGATGGCTGGCGGCAGCGTGACTTCCCGCGCCCTCCCATCCAGGCCCGCGAGAAGTACGTCGAGACGTCGGGCTCGTACGCCGAGGAAGTGCGGCCCCTGCCCGACGGATCCTGGCTGGTGGCCGGGCTCACATGGCGCCATTGGGGTAATTCGATCTATATCTTCCGGATGAAGATGCGCGACGGCCTGCCGGCGGCGTACGAATCGCCGTGGCGCATCGAGCCGTGAGCCCGGGGGCACATGCGCCAATGGCCCCGGTAAAGAGCCAATCCGTCCCACTTCCCCGAAGTCCTCCCAACCCCACAAGTTACGGGAAACTGTCCGGGGCGTGAGCGTGATGAACGCGAAAACCGCCACTGCCGCTCATGCGGGCACTTGCATGCAAGTCGTTTTCCCCCAGAGACGAAGCTGAATCTGCATATTGCGAATGTCGGGCATCTTGCGCACAAAGCCATTGACGTCTACGCCACGCTGACTCATACCGCTTTGCGCGCGCGAAAAACGCGAACCAGTGCGAAGCGGTGCAACAAAACGCGAAAGTTGCGAAACGTGCGAACTCCCGCTAACCTGCTCTAGACAAGCGACTTCCGAGGCTGTCGAAGCTGATACCGGGCTTGCTTCCCAACGCGGGCGTTGCAATCTCTGCGTCGCTTTGCATGCCTTTGCATCTCCTTGCTGCTGAATGACTTACACAATGTTAGGGTAGCCCCGCGCGGTGCGTTTTCGGCGTTTCGCCGGCACTGGGCGTCGTCGGTCAGGTGGGGCCCAGGTCGTAAACCGAGACATGGTAGCGACTTGCGCCTGCTGGGGCGACGCGCGATCTAACCCACGACCGTCATGTGGCCGTTGGGCGATGTCGGTTCGCGGGCCATTCGGTCACTCGCAGATACCGGCCCCTTGATTACCGGGCGTGTCCCGGGTACGTTGTTACACAACATCTGCTATTTTCGATAAGTGCAGAGGAGTGGTAACACAGCGTAACCATGGCCCGCGAGACCCTCACCAATCGCGTGATTCGCTACGCTCAGGAACACGGGTTCGTTCGCCCACGCGACCTGAACCGGCTGCGCGTTCCGCGCATGACGCTGAAGCGCCTGGTTGACGAAGGGCGCCTGATACGTCGCGCGCGAGGCGTTTACACGCTGCCGGACTACGACCCGACCGAGCACACGGATCTGGCGGCGGTCGCGAAGCACGCGCCGGGCGCGATCATCTGCCTCCTGTCAGCGCTGCGGTTCCATGAGATCACCACGCAGAATCCCTTCGAGGTGTGGATCATGGTGGAGCGCACCGCGTGGCGACCGCGGATCGAACATCCTCCGGTACGTGTGGTACGCGCGTCGGGCCGCGCGCTGGCGGAGGGCATCGACAAACACACAATCGAGGGAACCCAGGTGCGTATCACCACGCCAGCCAAGACCGTCGCCGACTGCTTCAAGTATCGGAGCAAGGTGGGCACGGACGTAGCCATCGAGGCCCTACGCGAATGCTGGCAACAACGGAAGGGAACGATGGACGAAATCCACCGGTACGCAACAATCGACCGCGTGGCTAACGTCATGCGTCCCTACATGGAGTCGCTGGTGTGACAGATGAACCGACGGGAAACATGGCCGCGTCGGTCCGACGCCGGCTTGGACCGCCGCGCCGACGCCGAGGACGCCGAGATCGAGCGGCTGGAGGCCGGGCTGATCCCCGGCCGCACGACGGCGTTCGTCGACGAGCGGCGGGCACAGGCGACCCGCCACCGCGAGTTGGCGAAGGAGGCTCGGGCCGAGCTGGCGCAGGTCGAGAAGGAACTGGCCCACCTGGAGCGCGAGGAAGCAGCCGTGTACGAGCGGATGCTGGAGCCGTAGCACGGCTGATGATGCCGACGCCGACGAACCCAAAGGCAGCGACACCCCGTCATGGGTTCGTCGGCGTCCGTGTGTGTGCCACGTTCCGCGGTCAGTCCGTCCTGCGAGCGATCTGGTCGCGTTGCCACTCCCGTCATCCGTCACGGCAATCGAACCCGGCCAACTCATGGACCCCGCACTGGCATCGTCCCTGCTCTTAGCCTCCAGAGCTCGACTTCTGTTCCGCAACCGCCTTCTCAGTCAGGTTCGCAAGCAGGTCCTGATCTTCGGCCAAGTCCTCGCCAATCTGCAAGCGTCCGTCCTGCACACGGTAACGTTTGCCATACTTCTCCAGTTGTTTGATCATGGCGGCTACATGCGCGTCAGTCAGCAGGTCCGGCCGCGCCTCAAACCGCCACTCCGTGTGATCGTCAACAGCAACAAGTGGAACGTAGTCCACGTACTTGTGGCACCCGAATAGCATAGCTAGGGCCCCTGCGACGAGAATTACAGCAATGTGTCGTTTGCTCATCTTAATGCTCCGACTCGTGCCCCAAGTTGCTCTAATTTAGCGACGACCGCCACCAGTCGACGGCGGAGTCGGCGATGGTGGCGGCGAGCTGTCCTTTGGGCGCTTTGCAGCCGGCTTCTCTGCGATCACTTGTTCCATAGTGCCCGTCCCTCCTCCGGCTGGGTCGCTCCAATCGAGTGAGAAGCTATCGAACCAGAACCGCTTCGCGCAGAACTCACCGGTGACGTTCTGATGCCACAAGCTCTTCATCACAAACTTCTTCCCGTAACCGGCTGCTTCCAATCGAGCCAAATCTGCATCTTCAATCACCCCGAAGCCGGGCACCCAGGCAGCAAGTCCTGGATGCCAGTCATACGGGTCCCAAAACAGATGATCGACTGAACCGCTTATCTTGACTTTGCAGTCGCTGCCGCGCGACAGAGTGAAGCAGCCATAGGATGTGATTGTGAACGTCCCTGAGGCGTAATAGAGGTCAGTCAGCATAGGAGCGGTGGCCGTGCGATCCCAGTAGTCACAGAACACCCTGGATTCACCTGGCTTGAGCTTCTCTGCTTCCCGCCGAAGAGAGTTGGCGAAGCGATCGCGATTCGTGCTTTCGGCTTCCCTCACAACCGAATAGGATCGCAGCCAATTCCAATCGAGTGTGCGATCGGTTTCGGAGCCATTTAGCCAATGTTCCAGATTGTCGGCTGCTACGTTCGCGCCCTTCTTTCTCGCTTCCGCGATCATGCGGCGAACAAGATCGAGGATTTGATCAAGTGTGCGCGGCTCCTGTAATCCAAGAGGATCGTAGAGAGTAACTGGACTGTTCGCGAACGCCCTGTAGAGGTGCAGTCCCGCGGCTTCCTCCAGTGGATCTCGCGATAGCCATCGAATCCCATCGGAGTATCGGTAGCCGAAATACAGCAGCCCCGTCTCCGGATCCCACTGCTTCGTGCTGAACTGGAACGGCTGCTCGTACTCGTTCTCCGCCGGCTCGTTGACGCGGTTGCCGTACGGGTCGTACTCGTAGTGCGCCACCAGCCGGTCGGCGTGCCATTCGTCGCCGGTCGCATCGCCGTAGCCGGTCTCCCACGCCACGAGCTGGGCCACATTGCCGTTGGCATCGTACGTGTACGCATACGCAAGGTCATCCCCCGGGGTGCCGGGCGTGCCGTTCGCATCAGAAACCGCCAGCAACCCGCCGATGCCGCCGGCCGACTCGAGCGAGTTCACCTGCCCGTTCTGGCCCGCGAGGTCGAGCCCCCACGTGTACTTGCGCACCACGCACTCGGCCGGCGCGCCCGGCGTGCCGCAATCACTGAGCCCATCAAGTTCCAGCAGCATCAGCCACCCGCTCCACACAAACCGCGTGACCTTGGTCGGACTGCCGGTGTCCCAATCACCCGCGCCGCCATTGAGCGCGGGGTTCCACGGCAGCACCCGCTTTTCGATCCGCCGACCGAGGTAATCATACGCGAACGCCACCCGCGGCACACCGCCGAGGTGCGAAATCGGCTCCACCGCGATCAGCCGATTCTCGGCGTTCCACGTGTACCGCGCCCCGCCAAGCGTGTTCTGGGCGGAAACGAACCAGTCGATATCGCGCCAGTCGATATGCCCGTC
>CAYUZU010000034.1:0-43013 GCA_964448675.1 uncultured Planctomycetales bacterium | reverse complement strand
ACGCCCCATTCACACCTCACGCCACCAATGAGGTGCACCGTGAAGCATAAGCGTTCTCCCAGGGACTGCCCGGCTCGATGTACAAGGTCCCGACGCCCGTCTTGTCCAGGTACGTGCGGATCGCCGTGGCGATGAACTCCGGGCCGTTGTCGCTGCGGATGTGCTTGGGCACGCCGCGGATCAGCATGACCTGACTGAGGATGTCGAGCACATCCACCGCCTTCATCCGCCGGTCGACTTCCAACGCCAGGTTCTCGCGCGTGTACTCGTCGATCAAAGCAAACCACTTCAGCGGTCGGCCGCGCTCATCGCGGTCGTGGATGAAGTCCCAGGCCCACACGTGATCAACGTGCGCGGCCCGGCGGCGGACGATGCCGTTGGCGCTGCAGCCCAAACGCCGCTTTTTCCGCTGTTTGTGCGGCACGCGGAAGTGCTCGCGACGCCAAAGCCGGTGGACGCGTTTGCGGTTGATCCGCCAGCCGTCCTGACGCAGCAAGGCCCAGACGTGGCGGTAGCCGTAGCGCGGATGTTGTCGAACGATCGCGTGCAGCTGGTGCACCAAGGCGGCCTCGTCGTTTTTGACCTGCGGCCGATACCGCTGTGTCGCTCGTGGCTGCCCGACCACGCGGCAGGCCCGTCGCTCACTGACGTCGAACGTCTTTGTCAGCTGCGCAACGGCCCGACGCCGGCGGGTCGGGCTCAGAATTCCCCCTTGGCCACCTCCTTGAGCATGGCGTTGTCGAGCGACAGGTCGGCCACCAGCTTCTTGAGCCGGGTGTTCTCCTGCTCGAGTTCCTTGAGGCGCTTGGCCTCGCTTTGCTTCATGCCGCCGTACTGGTTGCGCCAGCGGTGGAAGGTCTGCTCGCTGATCTCGAGCTTCTGGCAGACCTGGGCAATCGTGGCCCCGGTGGCGAGCAGGCCGTCGGCCTCGCGCAGCTTCGCGATGATCTGGTCTGGGCTGTGCTTCTTCCGTTTCATCGAGAATCTCCAATCCCCGGCGGCGGCAACGCCGCCGCCGGCCCAGCGACTCTCATTCTAGCTGGACCAGTCCTCGGGGGGCAGGTCATGTGCTGTTAAGCAGAATCTGAATCCTCGCGAGATCGAAGGCGATCGGAACGTCGTACTAGAGTCCGAAATCGATGCATTTTTCGAGGCGGTGGGCCTGGGAGAACACGCAAGTGCAGCGAGAGAGTACTTGGAGCGGATGGGCTTTGTCGAGTACGTCACTGCTCGCAAGATGAAGTTCTTGTTGTAGAAACATGAGGTCTGAACGAAGCTGATTGGCTCCCCACGCCGGTTATCACGAAAGTCCCCGCGGCGATTCGAACACCTGCACATCACGCGCTTCAGGGTCCGGGTCGTTGAGGTTCATGGGTTTTCCTCTCGGCGCGAAAGAGGTGAACGTCACCTGCCACTGTGCCAGCCAGGAGGAGTTCACCATCAGGCGAGATAGCGATGGCGGTGACCGCGGCTCCGCAATTGGCGATTTTCTGCGGGGCCAAGTCGCTGCTGCGCACGTCAAAGACATCCCACGTCCAAAGCTGCCCAGCTCGATCACCCAGAAGAACCCCCATCCCGTCGCGGCGAAATGTGGCTGCCGTCAAGGGCGAGGTGGCTCGAATTTCGCGGAGCAACTCGCCGGTGGAGAGCTTGAGGAACATCGCGGATCCATCGCCGGTGCACGCGACGACCAGAGAAGTGCCCCAGTGCCCCTCCGAGCAGTGAACACCCGTGATTCTCTTCTTTGAGACGTAGCTATCGACCTGCTTAACAACGTCTTCGTTGGCTCCTGGGCCGCTGACAAACGTATCGACCGTGGCGCCACGTTCACGGCGCCATAGCCCGAGTACGTGAAGAGCAGCGGCACCTTCCGAAGTGCGCGTCATCGATATGCAGCCCGCATCTGCCTCAGCGTCACTTGTAATCCCAAACGCGTGCTCAGCTGAGATTCTATCGTTCATCCACCGTAGCTCCCCGACGGTGCCGTGGCTTATCTCGACCGAGATTAATGAACGATCAGTTTGCATGTCCAAGCTGAGTATGCGCCGGCGCCTGTCGGCGACTCGAAGCACACGAGCGCTATCCACACTCGCCTTCACGATGCGCCCCTCCGACGTCCCGGCACAGAGCACGTCGCCTGACGGAGACGCAGCGAGACAGGTCACACCGCCTGATTTCAACGCTAGACTCTGGGATGCCCTCCACGAAACGACTAAGGCAGCCATATGCCTGCGCACGACGTCACACGGCACAGCGAAATTCAGGTTCTGATATCCGGGTTTATCATTGAAGCTCCCAGATGCAACGCCGATGACATGTCCGTCCCTATCTACAACGGGGCCCCCACTCGAGCCACGCGAGATTGGAGCCGTGATCTGAATTAGGTTTCTGCCGAGCCGAAGCGCGCTGACTATCCCAGTGGATACGGACTGCTCGAGCATGTCGGGATGTCCGGCAACGAGGATCGCTTGCCCCACCACCACTGATTTCTCATTTGCCAGCGTCAACGCCTTAGGATCTGCGCCTGCGGGCAGTCGCACACGAAGTATAGCCACATCATCCGTGCGACTCCCAGAAACAACTTCTTCGACGGGAAACTCGCGGCCGCTTGGTAGTTGTACGACGACCTCTGAGGCGCCATCTACGACGTGAAAGTTCGTGACGATGACCGGAGGGTCTCCGCAGAAGAACCCCGACCCGCTACTACCAGTCGATGATCTAACCACCACGCACGCCGGGAGAACTGCTCGTGCCAGTTTCTCCGCATCATACTGTGACGTGCCGGAGTTGGGCACGGACGAGTAAGCGGCAGCGAGCGGCTGCCCGCAACTCATGCAGAACCGCGCGCCGGAAGGCAGCTCCATGTTGCAGTGGCGACAACGGCAGATCACGGCTCAACCCGTTACATCCTGGAAACCGCCGGTAGTGCGATCAGACCTACCGGTACCTCCTCGCGCGACCCAGTGGAATCCACGTCCGTCGCAGAGAGTACACTTGGCCTTTCGATTGGCTTGCTCGTAATTGCGCATCAGGTCTTCTTCATACTTCAGGCGGTAATCGAATTCGGTCAGGCAGTCAGCGCAGCCGCACTTACCCGTACCCTGACAGTGAATACAGCTCTCTTGCTCGGCCTCATCTCGTGGGACCGCAAGATACTTGGCACCGCCACACACTTTGCAGGTCTTATCGAACTCCTTGCGAGAGCCGAAGAAACCATCAATCTTCTTTATGGTCTTGCACTTTCGACACTCGCACTTTCCGGTCGCGTCACAGTGGGTGCACGTGACTCGTACTTCGCCGGCTGACGCACTCATACGCTACCTCCAGTAGAGCTGGTGGCCCGCCATTCTGCCATGTGGACCGGCGGATTTTGTGCCAGCAGCAGCTTCTGCGACCGTGCAGAACGCAAAGACGGCTTGCCGGGCGCTCGTCGCTGCGGCACGCCCGTCATTGTAATTCGCGGAGAACGCCGTGGGCAAACGCGATCCCACCGTCCAGCGAAGAAAACACACCCTCCAGCTGTGCCTCGAAGCACTGCTCGAGGATCGGGCCAAAGTGCGGACCGGGCTCGAGGCCCAGGGCAATCAAATGCCGACCGAGCACGATGGGCTGGCTCACCGAGACGTCAACACGACGACTCGTCCATCACAATTCAAACACTGTGCTCCGTTCTGATACGCACAGAACGGAGCTGTCCAATGTGCGTGTCCGCGGACGACGAACAACGGCGGGCCGCCGGCGATCAGGTCACGGACGCTGGCCCATCCGCGGCTGTGCTCGTCTTGCCCCTGGGGGCCGTCGTGCAGCACCAGCAAATCAGGCTTCGCCGCAAGCAGGTTGCTGACGCTGGCCAGAAACTCGTCCTCCGTGCGGCGAAACGGCTTGCGCGGGGGGCCAATGATCCCTGAGAGCCCGGCGATGCGGAAGCCCTCCTCCAGCTGCAGCGTGTCGCCATCGAGCAGGTGAATCCCGGGCTCGCGTTGAAACGAGCGGAAGTGCGGCAGGGACCATCCTGGTCCAAAGACGTCGTGATTGCCGGCCACACCAACGACAGCCGGGTGCCGCGATGTGAATGCCCTCCAGACGTCGCGAACATCGCCACTACCGCCACGGCGATCAAGTCCAGGCCGAGAGAAGAAGTCCCCCGCCAAGACGATCAACGTCGACTCGGTCGTTGGCAGCTCTCCCTGGCGAGACAGGGACGCGATCTCATCAGCAACATGCTCTCCCAGAAGCCGGGGAGCCGGAACAGAATCGGAATGCGGCTCGCGCCCCTGCAGGTCGGCCATCGCGATGATCGCGTCGAAGCCAGCTGGGAGGCGGTCTACCTCCGCGTGCAGAAATGGGAGCGCGACTTGCTCGACGCCTCCGCCGGGCCGGGCTTGCTCGAAGGGCAGGACGTGGAAGGGCTTGCCGTTGACACTTAGAATTCGCATCGTGACCGGCTCCGTCATTCTACTTGCAGGCTTAATTACCGTGCAGCTCAACCATCCTCAAAGAGGCTGAGTTGCCGTCCAGGAGGATTTCCAGAAAGCACACAAGCGACTACGGGTTGCTGCGAGTCTGCGAACCACTCACGCAGGACCGTACGCGTTGCAGCTATAGCACCAGGATGTGCATCGCGTCGAAACTCCAGCTCCTCAAGGTAGTAGGCTGGCCCGCCTCCCGCGGCGTGATCAGTTGCACAGATCGTGAAGATGGCAGGTGCCGTACCAAAGCGACCAGTCACAATGTACGCAAAGCACTCTCCTCGAACGAGATGCTGTACATAGGTCTTTCCCGCAATGCAGTTCGAATGTTTCAACGCCGCATGGACGAGCTTCCTGCCATTGTCGATCGGCTCGATTACGCCTGGCACCCCCTGCAACGGCGGAGGCGGAAAGTCGACGCGAAGAAGTGACGCCATATCTTCGACGGATGTATGGGCCGTTGCCCTGTGCCACCAATCGGCGAGCGTCGCGGGCGATGAGAAGTACCGCCTCCGTGCCACGCCGGCATCGAACAGCTTCAGCGCATCCTCGAGCATTGGCACCAAAGATGCACGCCGTGCTCGGGAATCGAATCGGTCAGCCAGCTCGAGGAAACGCCCAGACACGAGGGACATCAGTGATGGCCGCCCGATGATTCGAATCAGGTCGGGACCAATGGCTGGCAGATGCTGAAATGCGCGCAGGGTACTTCGTTCCTCCAAAGCCCACCGGAGCTCCGGGAGGTATCGATGGTCGGCCGCGCTCGGGGTCACCCGAGAAAACGCACGCGCGGACTCCCCGGGGAAGCCAGCTGCCTCGACAATGCTCGCCCGAGGCATGAAAGACATCTCGGCGACAGCGACGCAAAAATCATCGAGGTCCATCGTGCGCCAGGATGAGCCGTGGAAGACGGCCATGCAGGCGATCATCGGTGCCGAACGAACCAAGTCGCGGAATCCGTCACTGCGCTGTGCGAACCAGGCGAGCGGATACTGCGTTCTCATCGGAAGTCGCTCGACCAACCGCCAGTCTGGCTCGAAGAGTTCTCGAAGAGCACGGAGATCGCGGGCGCTCAGCTCGGGCCGCGTACTGTTGCTCCTTCCCGTTCGTTGGCCTCGATCTGCACGATTTCGCAATCCCGCCCGAATGCGGCGAAACTCTCGGATCGAAAAGCGAACGTCACGAGGGTCAAGTTCGCACCATTCCGGTTCGCAGGCGTTGCCCAAGCACAAATGCAGCACGCGGACGGGCTGACCATCAACGTAGATGGGGCCGCACGGTGCCGTGAGGTAGACCGATCCGCGTGGTCCGGGGGCCGTGAGAAACGCGCCGCGCGGCGGCAGTGAGTGCCAGCTCGGCGGCGGGCGCTTCGTGTCAGTCCTCCACGTCAAAGGACAGTTCCTTCTCAACGTAACCGTACCCATCGGTGATCGACCCGTAACGGACAGTGCCCGATTTGCTGCCCTGCGCGGCCATTCGCCGAAGGACGCGGCCTGCCTCGTCGCGACCATTCGGGCAGGCTTCATCCAGTGCCTCGGCGGCTTCCCGGCGGGCCGCGGTCCGCATGACGACCTCCATCATCGGGCCAACGACGAGCGAAAGGCCGCCACTGAGCGGCGCGGCAGCAATTGCAGCCAGCCAACACACGCCCCGTGCCACGCGTTCGCCGCGGGGTGCAGGAGTGCGTTCAGAAACATTGATCCTCATCGGTCGCTCTCCTCTAGTCGATCTCGAGCTCAAAGCGGTAGTCGTCACTGCGAAAGAACCCGCCGCCTTCACGCTCACGCCAGCTAATCCGACTGACGGTACGGGGCACAGCGTGGGCCATCACGGCATGAACGATGTTCGCCGTCAGGTGATCGCGTGATTGCCGGACCCTCGTTTGCCGCTCGATCCGGGCGATCTCGATCTCGCGGTCCGCGTCGATGCGCGCAATCTCGCACTGCGCTTCGATCATCTGGCGGAGCGTCTGCTGACGCTCGAAGGCCATTGAGCCGCGTTGGGCGATGATGTCGCCGAGGTGGGAGCATGCCTGCTGCTCGGACACGCGGGCCGCGAGCACGGCGGCGGCCCCCGGAGGGGTGAGCATCTGCGGTTCCAGCTCCACCGCCGGCCACGTCTTGCGAATAATCATGTTGGACATGTGCGATCTCCGTGGATGAGTAACCGCGGCCACCACCTCGCTCGCGTATTGGCTCCGGCTGCCGCCTCATACATCCTCGGACAGTCGATCCGGACTACCATTTAAGATAGGTCGTGCTGCATGGCGTAACTGACCACCCGCTGACAGGGAGATCGTCCCCACGCCGCGCGAAATGGGGGTGACCGAGCGATAACGGTAGGCGCAGCGCCCAACGCTGGCCGGTGAGCTGTTAGTAGAATTCAGCCTTCAGTCCCCGGCCGCCGAGTTGACGCTCGGAATCGCCCGCAACGTGAACATTACAGAGTCAGAGGTGACCCATGAAACCGATCACTGCGTATTGCTCGACAAGCTCTGCGTAAGCCGCCAGCAATCGCAGACAATCGTCCAAATCGCGATATGCGTAGGGGCCGTCCCCTCGAAGCGAGCTGTCCCTAATGCGCCTCGGTATCAGTACACGCCGACGCAGAGCCCCGAAATCAAACTCGTCAGCGAAGCCCTTGGATGATGACCGGGACATCGTTCGCCCGGTGCCGTGGCTCATAGACAGCAGCGTGTCCTGGACGGCGTCGGTTGCCCGCACCAGCGCGACGTCGCCTGCCATATGAGACGGTATGACGTTTAGCTGCCCTGGTTCCACGCGCACCGCGCCCTTGCGGATTATCACGCCGTCGTCGGCCAGCACTTCGTAGGTGTTGTGCGGCAGGTCCAGGACCAGCTCCAGGGCACCGAACTCCGTCTCGAGAGCTTGCTGGACCGCGGCCCAATTGTCACGCGCCCAGCTCACTATTCGAGAGAACTCCCGGTCAAACGCAGCAGGCTGATCGACGAGTTCGTCGACCAAGCCCGACTCACTGCGGCTGCCCGTGTGAATCAGGAAATGCAGCTGCTCCCCGGCGTAAGGCTCCAGCGCATCGAGAAAGTGATTCCCGCCACCGAGGTCGCCGATAGAACCCTTGTTGCTGCGGAGGGTGTCGGCGACACGTTCCCACCGTTCCAACGTGAGGTCGGCACAGGTCGTCTCGCTGCGCAGCAATCGCATACCGCAACCGCAGTCCGAAATCGCAAACCTCCGCCAGTCTGCTCGCCTCAACAGCGTCGCAGTCCCGGTTGGCAATGGTGCCTTGCCGGGGCAGGCATCGGGTAGGAACACGACTTTCTCAGCGTTCAAGGCTGGAGGAAGCCACGCGAAGAGTTCCTGATCGTACTGTGCAGATAGGTTGAGAAGCTCCACTGTCCGCATCCTGCTACTCGGGCCGACTGTGCATGCTCTTGCAGTATATAGGCGTTCTTGCCCCAGCAAACTGACCGCGGCTGACAATCGGGGTCACGTGAGGCTCTGGGCTGCTCGCGGAAGTTGGCTGCAGGAAGAGGAGGCCGCCCGCTCGCATCAATCCACGCGATGGCACGGGAGAATCTCGTTCACGGCGCCAAGGCCACCAGCAGCTTCCTCTGCAGCCTCATGAGTGCAGTATAGGCCTTCGAATCGACACACTTCCCATGCCGCCGTTGCGGTATCCTCCACGTAGCGGTGCGCGGCGAGAACTGGCTCACCGACCGTATATGCTCCCACAACTTCAGCGCACTGAACCCGGAATCTCGTTGTCGTACACCAGCACTCAGTTCCCCACGGATCCGCCGCAATGCGCTCCGCGACGGCCTTTCGGGTGTACGCGGCCACTGCCGGAGGGCCAGTGAACGGGTCTTCAGCGACGAGCACGTACATCTTCATGGCCTTACTCTCCTTTGTGTGCAAGCGGTCTTGGCCTGCACGAATCCTCGGCGTATTCCCTCGGCTCGCGCAGTGATTTTCGCCCGCAGCTCCTGCTGTCAACTAGAAAACGTCGGCCTGCCAACCACCCTGCACTTGCGCCCGTTCGACACCATCGCGGAACCGCGCTGATCTCCCACCTGACATACCTTCAGGTTCGGTTGCCTCACACACATCTTTCAGCATCGAGTCCGGCAGATGGGCGCCGAGCGTGTCTTCGTCGCTCTGCCCGGAGCTTTGTCGGCCGTCGGGTCCCGAGGTTTGGTTTCATAGGTGGATGAAGTGCAAGGAGGCTGACCGGTGGCTGATATTGCTGCCTCCGGGCAGCGCCGCGCTGTGCGAACACGGCGCGCGCACCGTTCGCCGCTGGTTGGCTGGCTGTCAGCAGCCTGTCAGTGGGGGCTGAACCGCCGCCCATATAGAATGTGACGGCACCGGCCTTCGGACCACGACGGTCCGGGATGGACTTGGTAAGTTCTTGTCTGAAAAAGGGTTGCACACATGCGTGCTGCGTGTGCCTTAGCCGATGGTCTCTGCAGCGAGAATCTGCGCTTCCGCAGAGGCTCTGCACGGCATGCCGCCGCGCTGGAGCGCTTTCCCGCTTGCCGCGCGCTCGAGTTGGCCCCGCTGCGTTATCTCCTGCCTGACCGGCGGCGGTGCCTTCTGGATCTCTTCGCCGGAACCGGTTTCGTGTCCCGCGCGGTAGGCCATCACTTCCAGCGCGTCACGGCGGTCGACTCGAACATACCGCCCGTCACGAATGGACGAGATGGGATCGAGTGGCGGCCGGGCGACGCGACATCGGCAGCGGCCACCCAGGTCTGGCCGACAGCTGACTTGGCCGTGTGCCACGCGGGTTTTCATCATGTGTTGGGGCTCGGCGGTACAACGGAGGCTGATGCATGTAGAGCACGCAGATTGGACGTGCTCCGGCTATGGCGCTCCAAGGTCGCCACGGGCGGGCGGTTTATCGTCGCGGACGTGCCGGCGCCAGGCGTCCTGGGCTCGGACGCTCACGCAGGGTCTATTGATGCCCGAGACGACGTCAGAGGCCGATCGGCGGCTCAGCGGCGGAACGCGGCTGCGCACGAGAGTCAGCTAGCGGAACTGGATCGGGCGCCCAGCTTGAGCGCGTACTTGGCTTCAGCAGCTTCGCTGTGTACGGCGTATAACCTTGCCAACGCAGAACCGGCGCTCTTCTTTGACCGGTTCGTCGACGTACGTTCACCGTACGGGCACGTTGCCCGGTTTAGTACACCTCAGGAACTCACGCAGCTCTTCCTGGAGGCGGGGTTCGTCGACGTCACCGCGTTCGTCGCGCCGACACCGTGGCTGTTCTGCTCGAAACAGGCGGCTTGCTGGTTCGTACATGAGCTATTGGGCATTGGCCGCACGTGTTCGAGCAAGAACGCACTACCGGAAGAGGAGCGCACCCTGATCGAGCATGGCTTGCGCGAGCACCTCAATCTCAGGGAGTTGCCAAATGGGGAATGGGCAGTTGCTTGGAAGCTCATGTACGTCATGGGGGTGCGAGAGTGACAGAGACTCTAGGGCGATTGTACGATGAGTTACGAGCGTACAAGCGCTCAAGGGCGCTGGCAGTCGCACTGTCTAGCGGGATATTTGATGCGCTCCGCCGTGAAAGCGGCTCTGCGGCGCATGTCGCAAAGCGCTGCGGTCTGGCAGAAGACTGGACGGCGGGTCTACTTGAGCTGCTGAGGATCTTCGGTCTGGTTGTTCACACGGAATCGCACTGGGAGCTTACCGCATTCGGGGAACGGGCCGGGGACGACCCGACCCTGAGAGCTTTCGCTGGTTACCATCTGCATTGCTACGCGGGCTGGCAAAGCCTCCCGGAGCGCTGTCAAGGTGCTGCCGGGCCGGGATTCCACGCCGCAGCTGCAGAGAGGCCGGAGTTCATAAACGCATACGTTCGCTCGATGGACACCATCGCGCAGCAGAGCCTCGCGTTCCTTCAGGACCACTGCCGACTAGCCGGAACCGTGTTGGACGTCGGTGCCGGGCCCTCTACAGTGTGTCGGTACCTTGCTGCGAATGGACGCTGCGAAGCTACCGCGCTGGATCTCCCGGCAATTGTCGAGGCAGCGAAGGCGCTGTTTTCGTTTCCGGATGGGTTCCAGTGGATCGTCGGGGACTTTCGTGACTTCGTTCCGGAGCGCCCCTTCGACGCCGTGTATTGCAGCCACCTGCTCGAATACGCCTCGCTCGCTGAACTTCCAGAGTGGCTGGCGCGAATGCGAGCGTTTACTCGGCCGGGCGGGGAGGCCGCCTTCCTTATCTTCTTGCGGGATAGCAACAGTCACGATCAACTTGAGCTAACGGTGTTCGAACTCAGTACCGGCGTAAACGGAACCGGGTTAGGACGTATCTGCACATCTGCGGAGTTGCGGGCTTCCTTGCAGAGCGCTGGCGCGGAGGACATCGAGTTCACCCCGCTGCCCCGGGGACCGTCGTACTCCGAGTACCTCGTCACATGTACCTGGACATGATGGAGCATTTGGATGAAAAACGGAAAGTGGCTGTTGGGCCTGGCATTCGTTGTTCTCCTCATTGGCCTAATTTACTTCGTCAACGGTCTGGGGGGAGATCGGGCTCACGAGACGTATCACGTCGGCGTGTTCCAGGTTGTGCGACACCCAGTTCTTGACGGCATGGCACAGTCTTTTCAGGACGAACTGAACAAGAGGCTGGATCAGAAGGTTCAGTTCGACGTCGAAGTGCCGGAGGGTGACGCAGGCAAGGTTGAACAGATGGCCCACAAGTACGCGTCAGGCGATTACGACCTCGTCTTCGTGATCGGGACCAACCTGGCGCAGTCCTTGGCCAAGAAGATGACAAAGGTGCCGATAGTCCTGGGAGGTGCAACCGACCCGGCAGCAGCCGGGCTCGTCGACAGCTGGGAACACCCGGGCCGCAATATCACAGGAACGAGTGATCTCAGCCCCGTAGGCCTGCAACTAGACCGCTTGATCGAACTGCTGCCAGCCGCGAATAGAGTCGGAGTTATTCACAATCCAGCGGAGGATAATTCCAAGATCATTGTCGATCGCTTTAAACGCGAATGCGAGCAACGCGGACTCACGTCCGTGTCCGTGACGATTGCGTCACCGAACGATATTCAGCAGACCGTCGTCTCTCTGCTAGGGAAGATCGACGCGCTGTACGCTCCAACGGACGCAACCGTCCAAAGTGCATTCCCTGCACTGATCCGGGTCGCTAATGAGATCAAGCTGCCCGTGTTCGATTGTGACGAAGGCACGGTTCGAAACGGCGCTGTTTTCTCTGTGGGCTTCAACTACGACGACCTCGGACGCACTTCTGCTGAAATGGCGGTTGATATCCTACAAGGACGGTCACAGCCGCAGGACATGCCGATACAGCTCGTTGGAAAGTCAACGCTGTTTTTCAATGGAGCTCAAATAGACGCCCTGGGCCTGACTCTCCCAAGCGGCTGGGCAGAAGCGGGAGTTGATGTCTCGAAATGAACGCCACCACGATACAACTCCTATACACGCTCGAAACGACGCTGATCTTCTCGATCGCGACGATCGGCGTGTATATGGCATTTCGAATCGCTCGTTTCCCAGACTTAACCAGCGAAGGCAGCTTTGGGCTCTCAGCCATGGTGGCCGGATCCATTCTGATCGCCAGTGGCTCACCGGTTCTCGCAATGCTGGGTGGCGTAGGCACGGGAATGGTCGCCGGCATTGTTACCGCACTTCTCGCGAATGTCGTACGCCTGCCGACTTTGCTTGCATCGATATTGACAATGATCATGTGTTCTTCCGTGGGTCTACTCGTGGTCGGACAGCCGAGTCAGACGCTGCCCGACCAGTGGGTCATTAGGGGCTTAGCATCGTGGATACCAAGCTCGCTCGCGCAGGGCATATGTGGGGTGGGAGTGGTGCTGGCAGCCCTAATCGCGCTGCTGATCGCCTTTCTGAGGACTGGTGCGGGGTTTTTGTTGCGCGCGAGAGGGGAGAATCCGGACTTGACCCGCGAACTGGGACGCTCCTCTCTGGGATGGGATATCGTTGGGTTGGCCCTCGCCAACGGCATCGTGGGGCTGAGTGCCGTCCTGCTCTCACAGCGCTCAGGCTACGCGAGCATCAACATGGGGCGGGGGGTGGCGATTTACGCGCTGGCCGCTTTGATGTTGGCTGAGACGATCTTCCCGAGCCGGACAATGCTGCCGGCGTTATGTGCGTGCGTTGCCGGGACCTTCGTTCTCCAGCTGGTCCGGCTTCTGGCGCTAAGCCTGGGGATGCCCGATGGATCGCTCGATTTGGTTACGTCCGTCCTGGTGATCGTCTTTGTCTACGTTGCAAAATCGCGGGCACAGCTCGGGCACAACGTGCTGGAGCGTATCCGCATGCAGGCAGGATAGCGACCATGTCCCACCTCATCGTCGATAACGTATCGAAGACGTTTACGACTCCCGGCGGGCGCCAGGTGCACGCGCTTTCGGGAGTGAGCTTCTCGTTGGAACGTGGTCAGATTCTCTGCGTCGTGGGCCATAACGGAAGCGGAAAGACGACGCTGCTGGGCTGCATCCGGAGAGCTTTTCCACTCGATGGTGGGCGCGTCATACTCGAGGGCACGCATGAACGGGACTCGGAACGCGTGGTATCGGTATACCAGGACGTGAGCATCGGCACGGTGCTCTCGATGACGGCCATGGAGAACCTGGCCCTGGTCCAATCCGCGCGTGGCAACGGGTTCCTTTGGTCGCTCCCCATTCGACGCTATCGGAACTCGATTCGCAGCTTCCTTCGCGAGGCGGACCTGCTGGAGCAATTCACGGCTTACGAATCGACGCCCGTGTCAGAGCTCTCTGGCGGGCAACGGCAGCAACTGGCGATCGTGATGGCCATGATGAGAAGGCCCGCGGTCCTTCTGCTGGACGAATTCGTTGCCAGTCTCGATCCGAGGGTGAAAGAGGAAGTGCTGCGGTGGACGAAGGGCTGGATCCGGAAGCAGCGTGTTACTACCCTAATGGTGACACATGATCATCAGCTCGCTGCGGACTGGGGCGACGCAATCCTCGAACTTACGGATGGACACGTGACGAATCTGAAATCCGTGGTTCATGGGGGCGATGTCATCCGATGAGCAAGTCTCAGACACTGCTCGTAAAGCTCGATAAGCCGCCAGGCGGTGTGTCACGGATTTCGAACTCTGAGCCGATCGGGATCTGCTACATTGCGTCCCACCTTATGCAGCACGGGATCGAGTGTCGCCTGCTTCATCTCTTTCAGGGATCGCCCGAGGAGGGACTGAGGTCGGTGATTGCCGACTTCAGGCCGGAATTGATTGGTTTCTCCGTTCGCAACTTCAATCTGGCCGCGTCTGCGCTGTGCATTGCGATGGTGCGCCGAGAGTTCCCGAATGTGCGCATCGCCGTTGGGGGCGAGTGTGTGACGTCGCAGCATTTCGTCGATCTCACGCGTTTTATTGAGGCCGACTACTTCATTCTCGGCGACGGAGAGACCGCGACGTTGGCCCTGGCAACAGGTGCGCCTCCGGCAACCGTGCCCGGCCTCATCTTCAGGGACGATGCGGCCGGATACAGGTCTTCCGGGAAACCGCCGCACGCCGTTCCACCTGCCCAATTGCCGATGATGTGTCGAGACGGACTCCCGATGGACCAGTACAGCTCCGAGGGCTTCCCCGGCAAACGATACGCCACGCTGCACGCGCTTCGCGGCTGCCGCTACCGCTGCACGTTCTGCCACACAGCGGGGCGCTACACCGAGCTGAATTCCCGATCCCCGGTACAAGTCCTCGCCGAGATTGATCATCTGACAGAAACGCATGGCACCGAAGCGCTTGTGATTTGGGACGAGGACTTCTTCGCCAACCCCGAGCGTGTCCGGGAGATTGCGGAGGGCTTGGTGGCGCGGGACTCACCGGTCGAGTGGCATAGCTTTATGAAGTTGACGGACTTGAATCGTCCGGCGGTCCGCGAGATACTGCCATTATTGAGGCGCTCGGGGTACGTGCGCGCCGTCGTCGGGCTGGAATCCTTCCTCCCAGAGACTCTGCGTGCCTACCACAAGGCCGGTGGTCGGAACGTGGAGGAGCGGTGCATCCGCCTGACAGAGAATGGCATCCGATTGTGCCCCGCGTACATCATCGGCGCGCCCCAAGAGACGTACGAAGACGTGCGATTTGGCCTCGAACGGCTGCTACGGCTCCGCGACGATCACGGGATCCTGATGGACCTGCCGTTCATCCAGTTTATCACGCCGTACCCAGGGACGGGTCTTTACGACGAGTACGTGCGACGTGATCTGATCGCTGACCCCGACTGGTCGCACTATGATGGCGAGCACGTCGTTGTAAGGAGCAAGTGTCCGACAGAGAAGCTGATTGAGCTTCGAGACGCGTTTTATGACGAGTTCTACGGACAAGCCGGGAGCGAACGTGCCGGGCTGTTGCCCGCATCGTGACGCGTCCACCGACTCGCTTCTCAAAAGCCACGGTCAAGACTGCCCGGCCGATCTGTCTGTGCGATGCGCGAACGACATCCTCGCAGACCTTCGCAGGATCGAGTCAGAGGCGAAACACGGGCGGGCGCACGATGAGCGTCTTCGGGGGGAGTTTGGCTTTATCGTTGAGCGCGCCTTGCGGCATGCGTATCGGTCCGATCGCATCCAGGTCTTCTGGACGCTTGAGGATGCCAAGGCGATTGAAAGCCACAGTGACCCTGCTTCAGACCCGCGTCGGAGAAGTATCAACGATGTCATAATCCAGCTCAATAGGGATGACCGGTACGACAGTCAGTCGCTGCTTGAGGCACTCGTCGGCCTATCGGTCGGACGCTCGCACGTGTTTTCGGTTGTGGATGACGCGAGTGGGCTATCCTTGATCGTCAGGCCGATGCTCTGCCTGCAGACTAATAGGACGTCAGACGAGTGGTCCATTCCGATTCGCTTCCAGAGCGGCTCATCGCCCCACCAACTGATTGAGGAGCTAATGGGGATCACGGCTGCAGACGAAACGCAGCTGCGAATCGCGGTACGAGAGCGAATCGAGGAGGCCATTTCAGGGTGGGTGTCACAAACGTGGGATGAGTGGCCGGAGGCTGAGTTTCGGGCGCGGCTTCGAAATGAGGTCGAGCAAGACAAGGCTCGCGAAAATGGCTTTCGCCAACTGTTTCGAAGCGCGGCGGAACACTTCGCCCTGATCGCGCTTTTCCAAGCATGCAATGACTACATAGCGATGAGCTATATCCTAGCGCCAACAATGCAGGGACGCTCAGACTCGGCGTTGGCGGTTTATTGGCCGCGATCGACCGGCGAGGGCACTCTTATCTTGCTGTACTTGATTCAGATGATACTGGGGCAGAATGCGACAACCATCCTGGGAGAACGGGAAAAGCGTCGCACATTTCAGGAGCTCGCCGCGGCAAGGAAGATGGCGCTGGGGCACTTCGGCCACACGCTCAAGAACAGGGCACAGGGCCTTGTCGCGAATCTGGAGCAGGAGGGTGGAACTAGTACCCAGATCACCCTCGCCAGATCTTTGCTCGAGACTGGCCATATCCTGGAACTGAACGTGGTAGACTCAATGGACGACATTCTCAGAATGCCGCCGGACAAGCTGTCGCGTACGGTTGAAATGGTGTCGGCCACAAAGCATTGGGACATCCTCGACGAGATGCGCAGTCGTTGGGTACCCGGATGGTTGCAAGGCAGGCAGTTCGTTCATTTCGCCCCGCTCAAATCGGCGATACTCGAGCCGGAGGTCGATTACGAAGTGAAGACGTGCCTCTTGGGCGCTTGCACGGGGTACAGGTTCAGGCTCGCGAGGGGTCTTTACCGGCAGCTTTTCTCGGAGCTGTTCAGCAACATCGCCCGCTACTCCCACAAGACGGATGTTGGCACCGATGCTGAGACCGGCCTGGCGAGAGTGGCTTGCAGGCTGTGGGTATGCCGGGAGGAGAGGGTGCGACGCGGATCAGATTGCATGCCGCTTCTAGTCTTCGTTAACCAGACGAGTACGCGCCGCCGCCGCGATGATGAGCGTTTCGACGACGAGTCCGCTCGTTCGCAGCCCTTTGTCGAGGCCAAGAACCTCCCGGAGTGGTTCCAGGAGTCGGAGGAATGGCTCGAATGGCCGGAGTCGAGGAAGTTCGACGGCCCCGGTATGGCCGTTGACCTCCTCAGGCGCTTGAAGATCGGCGGGCTCTACTACAAGACCTGGGTCGAGACCAACGGGAAGCGGACATTCTGCACAGGCGTGTGGCTAGATGGGATGGTCATCGAATAGACAAGTGCTAAGGTGAACTGACCAGTATGTAGGGGATACGACCATGGACAAGCTGCGGATTCTATGGATCGATGACTGCGAAGCGTACGAGCGCCAAGCCTGCTTCCCAGAGCTGGTCTTGCCGCCCGAGTTTCAGCCATTCTTCGAGATTGTTCGGCACAACTCCGAACTGCCTTCCACTGCGCCCTCGACGGACGACTTCCTGGATTGTTATGTCCCGTTCCATGAGCAGGCCAGAAGCGACTATCTGCCTGTCGAAGTCGTCGCCGTGGATTACAATCTATCGAAGTACGCACCGCCGTCTGACACCACGATCACGGTTGGCCATGAGAATCCGCTCCACCGACGTGCTCGGGAGCGCAGGGAAGCCGCGCAGCAGACGACCGTGCCGGCACAGGGGCCGAGTGAGAGCTCAAATGAGACCGAGAATGTCGGCAACGAAGGGTACTACGGGTACGAGGGTCTGATCCTTGGCACCTTCTACGCCGCCATGACGTCATCTCACCCGGCCGGCGTAGTTCCCATGACATCCTACTCCTCGCTTGCCCAGAATGCTGTAGTGAAGACGCTGCACCGGCTTTACCAGCGCATCATGGGCATCGAATTCTCCAATTTCATCGTGTCTGGAGGCGACAGAAGCTGGCGCCATGTACTGCCAGTGGCCGTCAAGGCGCTGAGGCGCCGGATCGAATCGCTGTACCTGGATTGGCGAATCGAGCTACCGCTTGAGAATCTTCGCGAGGTTCGAAACGGCCAAACGAAGACACTGGAAATGCGAAGCAGGTACTGTGCGCGACAACTGCCTCTCGAGGGCCTTTTTGTTGACGTTGGGGCGGATTGGCGAGAAGCGGCTACAGCATGGGTCGAAGAAGGGCTGCTGGCTCCGTCAATGGATGCAGTTCGGCCGCAACAGGGTGGCGGCGTTTCAACCCTCCTGAACAT
The DNA here is from genome assembly GCA_964448675.1 of uncultured Planctomycetales bacterium. GTDB lineage: Bacteria > Planctomycetota > Phycisphaerae > UBA1845 > Fen-1342 > CAYUZU01. Next base: position 25,396 of record CAYUZU010000034.1, on the reverse strand, counting down.
CAGCAAGGAGGGCTACATGCTTGCTGATCATCTATGGGAAGCGTTCAGCGACGTGCCTGCCTGGCACAGGCGGTGCGAATTGTCCTTCCTGGCGGACCGAAAGCGCAATGACAGCTCGGCATGGAGCGAAAGGCTCGAGACGGTTCTCAGCAAAGTCGCCTGTGATTTCGGAGGCGTGCAGGTCACACGGCACCCGCAGGGGGATCGTTACACCATAAAGGAGGCCGACGGCTGTAGGTGGCCGGTCGCGGAGCTTCCCCGCCCGACGTCGACCACGCAGATGCACGTGAATCAATGGGCAGCGATCGTGATTCTTTGCCGGCTGGTTAAGCTGGTCGCTGCTGGTGTGCGGCGCGGCGAGGGCGTGATCCCAGCCGAGGTGACTACGTTGGACTGGGGGATGGCTTTGTGCCCTCGCCCAAGCAGTGTCATAGTCCCGTGGGCGGCCCGCCATGGCAAATGTGACTTGGTTGGCGGACTCCAGATGAACAACAGGCTAGGGTTTCCAATCGACGGCTTCCTCAAGGACGGGTACTGTGCTAACGGATGTGCCCACTTACGACTATATGCGCGTAATATCGCGCTCAAGGAAGAAATCGCCAATGGGGACTGGGTAGCGGCGCGTCTTGAGCAACTTCGGCCTTCTAAGGTGATGTCATCATGAGTGAGGCCTCAATCGACGTCCGATGGAAGATGCCGTTCAGTGAGCTCGCCATGTCGCTCAGGCGGCTGGGGTTGCCGGGGCCTGTCATGGACAAGTTGCGAGCGATGTTCTTGGCGGGCGTGAACAGAGGAACTCTCAAGTACAGTGACTACTGTCCACTCCAGTATGCTGTAGACGACTATTCAAGCCGTTTAGCTTGCTGCCAGCCGGCGGGCCCGCATGAGGCGCTGCTCGGACAGCTGACATGCGCGCAATGCAAGTGTGTCGCCGTGCTGCGAGCGGTGATAGCGCACCCTGAAGGCGTGTACCTGCAAGAGCTTGATGCGTGGCTCACGGCTGGTCTTGATGTGTGTGGCAGGGTATCAAGAGCTATAGATGTATTCCTAAGCGAGCCGCTTCCGGAGGATCAGACGAGTACTAGATGCCGACAGATCCTAGCGCGACCCCTGGAACATGTCGTCGCGGGGCTATGGCCGCAGCGCAGTACCAGAATGGAGCTTGATAAGCTCGATTGGGCTCAGATAGCCAGCACGGCTTCGGAGATAATGCGACGGCGATCGGTGCGCGGCAGTTTCGACACGGTACGCCAGTCACGTCACAATGCAGGAAGGACCTTGGATGAGAGCTGGCTGATGTTCTTGCTCTATGGCGTGCATCCTGATATTGAAGCCCTGCTGAAGATGCCAAGGAAGAGCGATGAGGAGCGCGATGCTGCCGATCGAGAGCTGCGCCGGTGGGGTTTTGAGCCAACCGGCTCTCTTAACCGCGGGCGGGACGAGGACGAATGGGAGGTGCCGTTAGCCGATGGCAGATTGCCCGACGCTGGTGGTCTCGAGCACGATATCTGTGAAGACGGATGTGCGGCTCGTGCGAATGGGGTATGCGGCGTGCGACTGGGGCGTGATGCGAAGGAAACGTGCCTGCCCTGCTTCTTGGATTGGGCGGACTTCTATGACCGGCTGGATGCGCGCAACGCTGAGCTAGGTGAGCTTCCACAAGTGCCGACGTTGCGGCCGCTCGGGGATGTTGTTTCTCAGCAGTTGGGCAAATGGCTCACAATTTTCTCGGTAACTAGGCGCGATGAAGCCAACAGTTCGTTGTTTTCGTTAGGGCAGAACTCCACCAAGTCGCGTTACGAGAGACTGATGGAGATCTTGAGAAGCTCACCGGATGAGAAGTGACCTTCGAATGCTGCCACCGAGAGGCGGCAGCGAGACCGACTGCGGTAGCCCGTGAGAATGCGTTCGCTTCAACGCGACTGATATGGCCAAACGACGAATCCAACCGAGTGACGAGGACATTGCGCGGCGAGCCATGGATGTGGCGCGCCAGATTAGTGGCCGGCTCTTCGTGTCGGAGGATAGTGTCTATCTCGTAAGCGGCACACCGGCGTTTCGGAAACTCCGGGCGTGCCTCGCAGACATATCAGAGCCACCTGAGATTTCGGCGGCACCGACGCCGATGGACCTCGGCTTCGGGGCCAGCCAGATCACACCTCTGACGGAGGAATTGCTGACATCGTGGGGGCGCGGCTTGCAGAAGTGGCGGAAGATCCTGAGCGATTATGAGAAGCCACGACAGAAGACCGCTGAACGCCGCGACAAGTACCGGCGTTGGACAGACGAGATTGGCCGGTTGGACCATGTACGCAGGTTGTATGCCGCCTTTCATGAAATGGATAAGGGTAGGCCGGTCTCCTGCTTCAGCAAGGCAAGTCGATCGGGCGAGTCAGTGGCCGAGCTTCCGTTCATCCTCCGCTGGCTCTGGAAATGGGTGGACGATCGACGCCCCAACATCGGCGCGATAGCGGCGCTCATGAGCAGTAAAAACTGCACAGACTTGCTCAAGGCACACGACGTCTGCCTGTCAGGGCTCGCGTCGAGATTGGCCGGCCTTCTTCGCAGATCCGAAGGCGAACATGTCGTCGTCCTGAGACATGCGCTGCTGAAGCTCCTGGGCAAACTGAGTGGAGGCAAGCTTTGGTCGGATGCTCCGACAAGTGGCGATACATCCGTGCCTGTCGGGGACGCCCTGGGCTGCGCCGGCGTCTGGGAGCTGCTTCTGGATCAGGCAGGTAGTCCCCGCCCTGTGTTCGAGAAGTTGGACTGGTCAAGTCTATATGAAATCAGCTTCCCGCTGGACATCCGATCGACTGCTCGAGTTGCGCGGCTGCTCGCATCTGTCGCCCCGGCCGACCGGTTGGCGAAGGCCGTGCTACCGGCGACTGAGCTACACAAACAGCTCACAAGACGCTACCTCGCATCCACGGCCCGTTGATCTCTCCCATCCGCCTCCCCTCCCTCGTGACGCTCTGTCAGCGTCCTGTCAGACGCCACTGACCTGCCCCCGATTTATGTACCAGTCGTTATGAGAGTCTGGCCGTGTTCGATCCCGGCTGCTGGGCTTCCGGCACCGAGAGGTACTGAGCGTCCCACCCCCCATTCCACGTCCGGGGTTCGTCAGTCGAATTCTGAGTAGCCAGCTATATGCCACATGCGTGACCTCGTACGCGCGGCGCTCAAACGCACTTAGTCAGTCGAATGCTGAGTAGCCAGCTATATGAAGTAAGAACGCAGCCAGGCCGAGGCGCTGGTGCGGGGACTCCGGCACCTGGCGGCAGCGAGGTCGCGGTAGGGACCGCCCTTGCAGGCGGCCCCCCGCACAGATCCCAGCGAGCGGAACTACCGCACTGGGCTCTTGCCTCAGGTGATGACGCCCATACGGCGCAGAGGATACGGATGACAAATGCGAGCCGGAGGCAACCAGTGCTCAACGAGCCGCCGCATGCGCGCCCAGGTGACACGGCCTTTGTGACTCCGACGCGCCAACGCGTGGTGCCACAGCCGGCTAACCTGGAAGCGGAATGCGCCGAGCGCCGGACCGTTCATCGGCACACCGTAGTAACGAATGTGTCCGCGGACGACCGAGCGCAGCCATTGCCCCACGACAGGGATCGGGTCGTGCCAGCGTCGCCGAAGTTCGGCTTTCACCGTCTTCAGCTTCGCCTGCAACCTGCTTCGCATCGTCTGCCGAAGCACCGTAAACCGTCCATTCCGCTTCTTCGCACAGATATGCGTGAAGCCGAGGAAGTTGAACGTCTCGGGCTTACCCCGACCTCGGCGTCTGCAGTTCGTGGCCGCGAGCGGTCCGAACTCCAGCAAACGCGTCTTGTCGGGGTGCAGTTCGAGGTGGAACTTGTGGAAGCGCTCCCTCAAGTTTGCCAGGAACTGCTCGGCTTCCGATTTGTGTTGGAATCCAACGATGAAGTCATCCGCATAGCGCACGACGATCATGTCGCCACGCGCCTGCGTCGTTCTCCACTGTTGGACCCACAGGTCGAACACGTAGTGCAGGTAGACGTTCGCCAACAGCGGCGACACACTGCCGCCCTGCGGCGTCCCTTCCTCACTACGCTTTCGCGTCCCGTCCTCCAGCACGCCAGCATTGAGCCATTTCTGGATCAATCGCACGACGCGCCGGTCCGCGATGCGGTGCTCGATGAACTTCACCAGCCAGCCGTGGTCGATGGCGTCGAAAAAGCCACGGATGTCGGCGTCGAGCACCCAATTCACCTTTCTCGTCAGCAGCCCGGTGTACAGGGCATCCAGCGCATCATGCTGGCTGCGTCCCGGCCGGAAGCCGTACGAGAAGCCGAGGAAGTCGGTTTCGTAGATGGCGTTCAGCACCTCGACCGTGGCCCGCTGGACAAGCTTGTCTTCCAGCACGGGCACGCCGAGCGGCCGCTGCCGCCCGTCGGCCTTGGGGATGTACACCCTGCGAACCGGCTTGGCCCGGTACGCGCCGCGTTTGAGCCGCGCGGAGAGGTCGCGGAGGTTCTCCTCCAACGCCTCGCCATAGGCTCCCCACGTCTGCCCGTCCACGCCCGGTGCGGCCTCCCGCTTGAGGCGGAAGTACGCCTCCCGCAGCGTGTCAGGGTTGTCGATGTGGTGCAGCAACGCCGTGAACCGCATCTCCTTATCCTCACTTGCCGCTTGACGTATCCGCGCCAACGCACTGGGCAGGTCACTGGAACGGTTGTAGGTGCTTCCCCTTGGCTGTGTCGGCGGTTTCCCGCGGCGTGCCCGTTTAGGGTTCTCCATGACCGTCTCCTTTGCCCGGCACTGGGTCCGGGACCTGTTTTGTTGAGGCGGATTCCCTTTGGCCAGGCCCCTTCCCTCCACCCCCTCCGCGGCCGGTCGCCCGGCGTTGTTCGAGGGCTTCGCAGGTACTACGGACCTGTCCGACTTCCTGCGTCCGTCCATCATCGGCGTACGTCCTCAGACTTCCCGACACGACCCGCGCCGCCATCGGCCGCGGGTAGACGCAGGATCTCCCGGTTCTCGCGCGAGGTGTTTCCGTGCATGCACGGGGTCTCTGACCGCGCAGGACTCCAGCGCATCTCGCGATACCGATGCGCCGGACGTGGCCTTCCGCCTACTCCTACAGCGTCGGCGTCCCGGAGATCTGCCCGTAGGCAGGGATTTCTTTCGCGGCTCAATACCCGGCCTGCACGTACCCCTGTCAACGCTTCGCCGCTGCCCTCGCGGGCAACGACGCATGACTCGGGGCCGCTGTGGGCCGCTAACCCTTCAACGTATGACTCTCTCATTCACTACACCTCGCCGGTTTATCCCGGCGCACAGGAGCAAGATCATGGAGAAGCTTGAGACGATGCGGGACCTGTTGACGCAGCAGGATGAAGTCGACGGCGTGGAAGTCGTCAAGGATCAGTACCTGCGCGCCAATTTCGCGAACAGGATCAACCCGAAGGAGCCCCACAATCTCATCGTGCACCCGATTCTCGAGAAGCTGATCTTGAGGGTGCACGTACCAGGAATCGCCAAAGTCCGCTCGAAGGGATCCGACTTGCTGCCCGTGTTGCAGGAAATGAACTACGGCCTGTTGCTCGGCAAGATCGGCACGGACGGGCGCGACGGCGAAATCGCCTTCGAGATCAACCACGCGTGCCAGGATGGCGGCGTTGCGGATCCGAGTCCCGAGGTCTTTGTGCGTCTGGTCGAGGCAGCGATCGAAACAGCGCGGGACGTCCATCTGACGGCAACGCACGTGGGCATGGTCGACGCAGGAGTGCCCGCCGACGCTGCCAAGGCGTTTATTGAGCAGTTCCGCGAAACCGGCGGCGAGGCCGAGTAAAGCCAGCCGCCGATCAACGGAACCGAGGAGGTGCGCAGTGCACAGGATCGAGATCAACCATCTGACCGACGATGCGAGGGAGGTTATGGAACTGGCGAACTCGATTGCTCGGTCCGAGCACGAAGTGCGGCTAGACCTCCTTCACGTCTTTCGGGCGGCGGCAATCTTGTATCGTCAATTGGTGAAGGAGCAGGCTGGGCTGTGTGAGGATGCACTTGCCCACGTCGGCCAAGAACAACCACCCGTAGCTTCCCAGGACGCTACGACACCCATCGACGCGACCGAACAGTTGAAGCGCATCGTAGGCGGACTGACAGCCCAACGTTCACGTGTCACGCTCGAGTCGTTGCTCGCCGCAGTCCTTCGCTCGCCCAGTGTGCGTCTAAAGGCACTCCTTACTAAGGCCCGGGGGCTTGGGCGGGCGCCGCGGCGGCACGGCTCTACCCGTGACGCCCGGCCCCGCCACCGGTCCAAGGTCGATTGGCTGATGGCTCATCGGCGGGAATGGGCGGCGCGTGCCGCAGCAGCTCGCACGCTGGGGCTGATTGATACGCGAGGCTACCGCGTGGACTCTCGCGACTACCTCGCGGATGGCACGATTGATGCTGTCTTGCGCATTTCTGCCCTGAACCGTGAGAAGCAGCTCGCGACAAACCGCGAGCTTGATCCTCTCGCTCACGTTGCTGGTGAGCTTAACTACGTGGAGCGGGCCGCTTGTGAGGCGTACCTCGTTGACGAGTTCTTTGGTCTAGACCTTCATCCTCTCGGCGGGCTGTCAGTACGTGATCTGGCTCAGATGTTTTCTCCGGAACTATATCCGAGCAACTGTCGACGCGTACGTTTGGCCGTCGATGGCCTCCGGCAGCGTGGCATTCTCCGGCGGCAGGAGCGCGATGATGATGATCGGCTCACGGCCCGCTTATATCCGAGCAGCGACTTCGTGGGCGAAGTGGTTGTAGGACTCGAAGCAGATCATATGTCTGCTGGTGAGCTCGGCGCTGTGAAGCGACAGATCCGCATTGGCCAGGAGTTCGACCTGCATACGCTCCTCGCTACTGAACCCGGATACGCAAATCGCAAGGGGGATTAACACATGGATGGCGGACGAACTTGTCAGCTCCAAGAGAACCTCGGCACAGCGAATGGAAGTGCAGGCCGGGGGAATCGGCGAGGGCAAGGGTGCCTCCGTAGCGAGGTGCCCTGCCCTCTGCGGGACACAACGATGACACCGACGGCTGAACGCGGAAGACGCCACCTAGGAACCAGGATAACGGTCACGCTTCTTGTCGGTGGAGCCATGGGCCTCACGGCGGTGATCCCAAGTTGCATCGGACACCCTGACAGCTCGGCGTTCTTGGTGACTCCAATGCGAGACGAGCAGCAGAGCGCGTGCAGCCCCGAAGCGAGTCGCGCGATTGCGATCTTGGAGGCCGGGCTCCTCAACTGTCAGAAGCTCGCGGGCTACACGGGTGAACTGACAGTCGCATCGCGTGATGGCAGTGGCAACACGAAACCTGCTTCGACTCTCGCGTTTGCTTACCGCCGAAACCCGCTCAGCATCGCCATTCAGTGGACCAGGAACCCCGATCGTATTGACCGCCTGTTATACGTCCCGGAGGCACACGATGGGAAGATCCTGGTTCGGCCGACTGGCGCCGTGCGAGTGGTCTTCTCTCGTCTTGAGCTGGATCCTGAAGGCGATCTGGCGCAGAGCGGCGACTTCAGCATCGACGATTTCGGGTTTGAAGCAGTTCTGGAGCGCCTTCTCAACGAGTTCCGGCACGTCGGAGAAGACACGCAGGTCACTTTGGCGTGGTGCGGTGATCGGCACCCAGATGTCCCTGCCACTATTACGAAGACAGATTCCGCAGTGCGGTTGTCAGTCCGCTTGCACCCCACCTTACTGGTGCCGCTCTATGTAGAAAAGACGAGCAATAACGGCGACCTCCTGTTCAGGTGCTCATACGAGCGGATCGAGTTTGATCCCGGGCTTGAGGACGCTGATTTCGAGCCGGAACTATACGACCTCTGATTTACAGCGTGAAGAGAAGGGAGATTCGCCATGAGAACGCTTGTTCTGACCACTACGCTGGTCGTCGTCCTGTCTGCTGCCGGGTGTCATGCGCCACAACGCCGCCCCGTGGCCCCGATTGAGCCTGTTCGGACAGCTTCGGACTGTCTCGTCGACGCCCGCCAGGCGCTGCAAGCTGGAGACTTCCAGGGAGCCGAAATCTGCTTACGTGAGGCCGAGACGTTCATGACGGCTTCCAGGGCAGGCATTCACCCAGAAGTCCATCTTCTCTGGGCGGAATGGTCGCTCGCAGTCGGCGACGTCGAGTCAGCCTTCGAACTCGCTGGCTTCGTACGCGCCAACGCCAACGACGACCCTCAGGTTGTGGCCCGGACAGTGGAAGTGCTGGGCAAGGCTGAACTGCGTCGCGGTGACTTTGCGGCGGCTCACGGCCATCTTGAAGCGGCTCTAATGGGCTACAACACCGAGCGAGACCAGCGCAGGGCACAGGACTTGGTGCTGCTCGTCGAGTGCCTCATGGAATACGCGCAGGGGCATTCGCAGGCCGCAACCGCGAAGCTCCAGGACATCTCGGATGAGGTCCTGCGTGCATCCGCACAGGACGCGCTCGCCGCGTTGGCACAGCAAAGCTGAATTCAGAAAGCAGGAGGACATAGACATGACCACCCATAAGACCACTCTCTCGCTGGTTGTCGCCGCATGCACCGTGCTTCCCGCCGCGCTTGCGCAGCCGACTGACGGGAGCGCCGTCCGCGACCGTGAGCGCATCATCGACGTCACAGCACTCCAGCAGGCGATGCAGAACGCCACGAAGCCGGTGACGGACCGCATGGCGTCGTCCAACCTCAAGTCGCGTTTTGAGCGTGTTCGCGAAATCCTGTCGGAAGACGACGTAAACAAGGAGGAGCTTGTGGACGCGCTGCGGGCCCTCCACGCCGACATGACAGGTTTCACGGAGGACTTCGACGAGTGCGTACGACCTCTTTGGGAGGGCCAGGAGGCGATCGCAAAGACAATCGACCGTGTGCGCACGTTGATGGCCGAAGGCGCTTCAGGCGGCTCAAGCGAGAAAACACAAACACTGCTAACCAACTACGACGCGCGCCTGAGAGACCTCGCGCAGCAAGTCGAGGCTGAGAAGGACCCGGCACGTCGCCAGCGTCTGAAGCTGGTCTTCTCGAACGTATTGGCGCTTAAGAAGCTCGTAGAGAACTCGGGCAGCGTGGACTTGTCGCCAGCGGCTCAGGCACTCCAACTGCGGATCGTCCGCGCGTTGGACGCCCTGTCGCAGTCCCTGACGATGACGACCTTCGAAGTTGAGAAGGTTCGCGTGATCCTGACTGACCAAGCCGAATTCGTTTCCAACTACGTGGCCATCATCGAAGGCATGATCGACGCAGAGACACTTGCGAAATCGTTGGCCGACATGCGCGCGACAGGCGAAGGTGTCGCTGGCTTAGCCATGAACGTCAATGAGTTGCAGAAGCAGGCGACCGAGTTTGCGACGATGATGAACGGCTTTGCCGACAAATTGGCCGCAAGCATCGAGAAGGAAACGGACAAGCTCGCCGAACAGGTGGAGGTTCCCGAGGCGTTTGCGGGCATCGACGTAGACGCTGAGATTCGGCGCTACGCGCAGAGTGGCACACAGTCGCAAACCGTGGCGGCTGCACAGGATAAGGAGAACTAAGATGACACGACTTTGTGAACTGTCATACGTGGCAATGGTGGTTGGCACCATGCTTTGGGCCTCAACGCCGGCCAGGGCGGATAATGACGAGTCGCGGGACCGGCGTACGTACGAGCGTCTCCTTCGCGAGGTGCGCACGTCGCACGCCGAGTACGAGCAGACCCTGTCGCAGGCGGTGGCGGAGGCCCGGGAGAACGAGGGTGACGCCAAGATGGGCACGAAGGCGAAGGTGCTGGCCGCACGCGACGAACTGGACCGGCGCATGATCCGCCTGAGCAGCGTGGCGTTACGTCATGGCTGGGAGGTGCCCACGGTCGAAGAGTTGAAGTCAGACACTTCGAGCCACGTCGTGCGCTCTGACCGCGAGCAGGTGTTTGCGCCGGTGGATGCACTCGTTCAGCAACGGTTCGCGCAAGAAGCCCAGAGGGTTGCTGCGAGTGTCAAGTTGCCCGTGATTTCGCTAATCACCGCCACCTCCGACGGAGCACGAGGATGAACGCGAACCTGATCTTCGAGCAATGCGGGTTGTTCGCGTGGCCGCAGATCGCGCTTTCAGTGCTGACGTTCGGATTCCTCTTCGGCTACTTGATCGCCTGGTTGCGAGGTGAGTTGTATCGAGGAGAGGAGCCCTGGAGGTCAACGCTCGAGCCACTGGGCGGCATCAGCGTGTCTCTGGGACTGCTTGGTTCAGTGGCCGGTTTCATCATGGCGTTCGGTGGTTTCCAGAACGGTGTGAACGTGCCCCAATTGACCGCCGGCCTTGCGACAGCGTACTGGACGACCGGCGTAGGAATCGTGACGTCTTTGGTGGCGTCGATCGGTGGATACGCACTGGGGCTACTCAACCGATAGGAGCGTACCGATGCGCACGCAAGCCATGATGCCGCTTATTGACCTCGTCTTTCTGACCCTTGGCAGTGTCCTTGCGGCTATGACGCAGATGGAGCGAGTGACGGCGTTGCCGGTCGAACTGGCTCGCGTGGGTCAGGGCGCCGTTGTTGTGCAACAGGGTGAGTTCGACGTGCTCGTAATGAAAGGGACAGGCATCTTCCTCAACGACGAGCCCGTAGACCCGAACGCTCTTCGGGCACGTCTCACGGGGCGGCGAGTGGTTCTCCGAGTTGAGCGCGACCTCACGGCCGGCCGAATGATGGAGACCCTTGCCATGCTGCATGAGGTCGCAACTGAGGTCAGCCTGGAAGTCAGCGCTCATCCAACACTGAGAAAGGAGTAGGGGAATGCGATTCACTAGTGGTCTCGCGGGCTTCGGTATGGCCACCCTCTTGCACGTCGTGCTGTTGGGGCCCGCCTGGCTCACCAACGAGCGCGAATCCGAAATCGTCCAGGATGAAAAGACGCCGGCCGTAGTCGCGCTGCCGGCGCCGGAGCCGCCGCCAACCAAGCCGCCGCAACAAAAATCGAGGCAGGTGAGGCAAGAGCCTCCGCGACCGTCCTTGAAGGAGGTAACGAGTGCAACTGCTGCGTCGAATGACGCACGGTCGGGGGATACAGCAGCGGATGAAGACAGCATGGCGTTGCCGGAACTGCGCATCAAGTGGCGGACTCAGAGGGAGGTTCTCGAAGTAACCAAGTCGCTGGGAATGCGGATCCTGGCGGTCAACGGCAGAAACGAGTTCGTTGGAGAACTTGTGCAAGTGGCAGAGCTGCGCATTGTGCCGTTCAAGGGAAACGCAGGCGCCTACTCGAACCGTGTTCGCACGCTACCGGCCACGTACTTTGGCGAGGCGGTGTTGCGAACGGCGTCGCAGGCGGTGGCACTCTTCATGATCCTTGTGCCCGCTGACTTGGACACGGCCTTCATCGCGCAGCAGCGGGAAGCGATCGCAAGGGATGGCTTCAAGTTGGATGACGTACTTGCCGTTGATGCACGCTTTGTGCGGAGGGGCGGCACTTTCGAGCTCCAGATCACGCAGATTCACAGAAAGGACACGTGAGATGATCATCGACGTAACCAGAATCCAGATGACGATCGCGTTGGCAGCGTGTATCGCGCTGTTACTGCTAGCGGGCGGCTGCGATGAGACCGAACGGACTCGCCAGCGAAATCAGTCGAGTTCCCGCGAGGCAGCCCCTGTGGCGGCACCTACGGCGAATGCGCCCGATCCGCGCCCTGCGCAGTCGAGCGCTGCAGCCGAGGATGAGCTGAGCGAAGTCGCGACTGAGGCCGAGGAGCGGCAAGCGACATTGGGAGAAGTACGTCAGTCGCTGGAGGAACTCACCCGACTGGCCTTCCAACTTCAACAGGCTCTCATGCACTGGAAGCCAGAACCTGTGGCAGAAGAGAGCCTTGAGGAACCCGACAATGACAATTCTTGATGTTATTGCGATCGTGACCCTCCTGGTAGGGATGGTCGTGGGCGTCAAGCTCGCTCGATTCGTGACGGCCGCAGCCGCTGGCCTGGTCGTCACGGCCATCCTAATCGGCGCCACGGCGCTCGCAGTTGAGTCCCTGGCCGATGTCCGAGCACCAAGCGAAGGCCTCGTCGGTCGCTGCAGAGACTGCCTGGTCGAGAGCGCCGTGGAGCTCGGCTGGAAGTCCAGCGCCGATGAACCGAACGGAGAGGATCATCAGAATCACGTCGAGCGAGCTACTCATCAGGGTGTGCAGCCATGAACGTAACGTCCTTACAAATCGAGACGTGCAAGGAAGCGGTGTCAGGAGAGCGTCCACGCCCCGCGTCGACGGGTGACCAAGAGCGACCTTCGTCCGCGACGACTTCGCTGAGCGCGGTCGAGTCGATTACTCGGGAGCAAGCTCCCAACCGTAACATTCTGATCGCAGGTGCCTCAGGCACCGGAAAGACCCAAACAAATCTGGCTCTGCTGCATGCAGAGCTTCAGGCACGTCCTGACCAGAAGTTGCTCGTACTCGATAACAACGATGAGCACGATTCCTTTATCGCGAGTCATGGCGGCCAAGCGATCGACGTGGCAGCGCGGGGACTTCCGTTCAATCCGTTCCGGTGTGCCGACGACACGGACAAAGAGGAGTACGTTGAAGCACTCCTGGGGAACTACCAGTTGTCGACGGGAATGGGCAGCCTGCAAATCGACCATTTGCGGCGCTTCCTCCTGCAGGCCGTTCAAGACGACCTCTCACTCCAAGAGGTACGTGAATCTGGTGAGGAGATGCTAGATCGGTCGGTGCAGTCGTGGATTCGTCCCACGCTGGCACTCTGCAAGACGGCGCATGACGGATCACTGTTTGAGACGTCGCCTTATTTGTCGCTCAAGCTGAATCGCCTGCACAACCGCCAGAGCCGTTCCGCTGCCGGGATGTTCGCGATCGGCGAGGTGTATCGCCGTTGTGCAGCCGGGCAACTCGGTTTGATCCGAGTCGTGCTGGAGGAAGCGCAGCTGCTCCGGGGGATGCCGTGGTTGGAGCGAATACTCCGCGAGGGCAGGAAATTCGGGATCGCGACGACCATCATCACGCAGACCATCGGGGATCTTGACCCATTCGTGCTCGCGAACTGTGGCCATTGGCTGGTTTTCCAGTGCGACGCCACGAGTGCCCGACGAGTGGCGGCGACGATTGGCGCTACGGCAGCTGACCATGCGTCGGGCCGACTCGTGTCCCAGAGGCCCTTCGAGGCAAGTCACATCTGCTGCGGGCGACTCCACGCTGTGCGCGGGTCGGTATTCGCTGGAACAGGCCAAAACGCCAACCGCGACCCCGGCCGGCGCCAGCCTGGACCTACCCAGTCTGCGCGACTCACAACGACTCGCGCCAACCGGAACACGGCGCGCATCAGAGCGAGCAGCGGGGCAGTCGACTCCGGCCTTCCAACTTCTTACTTGCCGCTGAAGTTAAAGAAACGGGACGTCGGACGATTGCTCGAACGAGAGTGCCCGGATGCCGAGTGGAGGCTGGAACCGGTTTACGTGCCCATGATATCTGTGAGGGTCCGTAGCAGCGGCCAGTACCTCGTGTTCTCGCCGTTGAGCGACGAAATCGTGCTCAGCCTTGAACCCTGGCGCACTCTATCGATCGAGCCGCTGCGGTCGTTCGAACCTTATGATCTGGCCACTTTCAGTTCCTTGCGGTCCACGCGACGTCGAGGTTGGCTGAGGCGGCGCAACTCGGTCGACCTGGGAGGCCTGGCCGACCGTCAAACGATGGCGGTTGCCCGACTTATGGCACGGGGAATGGTTGATGAGCGAGGGCTTATCACTCAAGATTGGCGCGAAGCGCCGGTGTTCCGCGTTCGGCTTCATTGCTTGAGCGCCCCCGAAGATGGCATCCGGATGCTGACGTCGGGGAACGTAGGCTACGACTACATTCAGATCGGCCTGGACCTTATCGCGGTGTTTTGGTGGTTGTCGCTTGAAGCGCCACAGTTTGTCAACGTGCCCTTCTGGTGGGCAACAGCGGGAGGTTCTCACAGTTTTCTGCTCGCCGGCAGCTCTACGAGGCGTTGCCGCCTCTCGGCGCGTTCGGCTGAACGGCTGGGCATGAGACTGAGCCATATGGCCGGGCCAGCTGCGAGGGATGCGATGCCGGGAAGCTGAGGGGCCACACGTTTCAAGGGCGTCGGCGGACATTGATGCCACTTCGCGATTCAACTGCCCCATCGGCCACATAACTTAAGACCGCGCAGGCACTTACATGAAATTCAAGGGGATGTACCTCCGAATCTAGTGCGCTCGACGCTGCCGAGTGGCGCACATACTTACGGGGGTTTTGGAATCGCGGCCGATCCCGTATTATCGTTGTGGTGTCGCATGCTCTCGGCCTCGTGTCAGCTGCTGTCAGCTGTGCTGCCGTGGCGAGGCTATGAAACAGGGGACTCGAAGGCGTATGTCGGCCCGTCGGATCAGGCAGCGCGGGCCCAGACGTTCCGGGCAGACTTCGACTGGGATCTGATCGGCGCCGATTGCGATACGGATCTGCGCGCTGCAAGGGCGGCTGATGCGGGCAGACCTCACATCGAGGTTCTCCTGGAGCAGGTAGCCGACCGGGAGTCTCTGCGCAACACCGGCGAGCCAGCGCGAATTGGCATGGCCGTCGTATAATGCGTGCCAGATTCTGGCCCCTGAGCGGCGGGTGGATACGTCACGCACATACCCCCACCCAGCGGAAACGGCGAAAGATGATCGCAGTTCGCTTGCACAAGATGAAGAACCCATATCTCAGGCGTGGGTCTTACCTGATCCCGATTTCGGCCTGGGAAGCTGAAGGAGTCAGCGGCGCCCAATCCGTTCGACATTGGCGGAGTATTCTTCATTTTCGACGCCGCGCGGCTCGCCCAAACACGGTGATCCGATACATCACGCTCGTGCGAATCCCAGATGACTTCCCGGTCGCGGTCTTCTTCGATTGGTGCGTGAAGCAACTTGCGCCGCAAGACATTGAGTTTAGGCCACTACACGTTTGGATGCGCGACTTCCCGACGATCAAACGAGGAGCGTCACTGGATCGCCGCTCGGCATTGAATGACCACGGGTGGAGCACACCGGAGCTCATCCTGGGTGCTCCCCTGCCTAAGAACGCCATTCTCTGGACCAAGGATATTCAGAAACTGTACGGCCGGAAACGGAAGCAGCCACCAGGCGAGGGCTCAAAGCGAAACCGGGCGCAGGACGACGATTAGATTGGAGCGGGTTCGGACTGGGCACGTCAGTCACCAGAAGCGCAAAGGAGGACGTCCACAGTGTTGGCAGTCAAATTCCATGAGAAGAAGGTCCCTTTCTTGGGCAAAGGCTCCTACCTCATTCCGGTCACGACCTGGAAAGTCGCGAAGGATCAGATTCGACGCTGGCTGCCAATACTAACCAGTCCGAATTACAAGCGACCATACATTACACTTGTAAAGATTCCTGATGATCACCCTGTGACTCTTGATCCAGACTGGATCGGCGGCGGTAATCCGACGCCCAGACCGCTCAAGGACATCCCGCAAGCGCTAAAAGACGAGGTCATGGAGTGGTATGATTGTCGGGACGAGGCTGGGGGAGTGTGGTACGTTGGAGCCCGATCCAGTTTTGCCCAGCTCATCTTGGGTGCTCGACTCCCGAAGAAGTGCATCAAATGGACAAAGGACGTTCGGCTGCTCTATCGCGGTGATAAGAGGCAAGCGAAGCAGTTTGAAGTGGCTAAACCGCGTGGAGGATGACAGTGAGGGCGCGGGGGGCGGGCGTCCAAGCCAGAGGTGCCGCGGACTGCACGTTCTTCCCTCTGTGCTGCTCGAGTAGGGCGATTAGTTCGCGGCGTGTGTAGCGGGGCGGGCCCGATCTCAAACTGGGGTAAGTGCAGCCCGAAACGCCTTGGGGGCGCCAAGCGACTGGGCTGCCGGTCGGTTAGGCGGACGCCCGTCGGCTGCAATATGAGCTGCTGTTCAAATCACTTATGCGCTGACCCCGCGAATCTCGCCTCAAGTTGTGCGTTCGGCAGGGGTGGATGACGCACGTTCATGCAGATAGTTGCAAGCCGCAGCGGGCCTGTCCCAGCAGCCCTCTGGGCGACTCAGGAGCACTGCGCAGTCCTGTCAGCTTCACGTCAGCTGCACCACCACGGCCGGGCTATGTAACAGGTAGACCGGCTGAGTGGTTCAGCCGTTAACCGCGACGCGGCCCCGCGCGTCGGCCGGGGCTCAGGATCTCAGGAGGTTCAACATGTCATCCGCGTTCCAACCGCAGAATCCGTTCGGCCCTCGTCCGATTTCCCCGGCCGGCGGTTTTGGCTCGGCCCCGTCTCGTCCGATCCTCGGTCTTCCGGATGAGGCGACGTTGGACGGTCCCTTTGCGTACGTGCCCGACGTACGGGAGAACCCTGACGGCCACGGCGGCACGGTGCGGTTCGTCGGACGTCGCCAAATCGGACGCGTCAACGAGTTCGATCGACTCATCCCGGACTAGTTGGGGACCCAACGGCCGGCCTGCCCAACCAGGCTGGGCGGACGGTGCCCCCATGGGCAAGGCCGGGGCTATGTCACGGGGCCGATCGCGCCCGGCGTCAATCGGTTCCTTGGGAAGGTGCTTGCCGCCCCGAGAAACGACGTTATCCTGAAAGCGTGCTGTAGTGTCACGTCTGCGAGAGCGAGGTCGAACATGTCGAAGAAGCTCCGAGAGCTCATAAGAGAGCTGGATGCGATCGACCCTGAATGGGGCGATGGCGAGGGGATCTTAAAGTCCGAAGGAGACGACGAAGGCAAGGAAGCTCTGCTGACCGTGGTGCTGGGTCTGGTCAAGCGACGAGCTCGCGGCGAGGACCTAAGCGTGCCGACGTGCACTCGAGAGACTGCGCCGCCTTGGTACTACGACGAAGATGACCCGCGTTACCCAGGCCGACAGCCGGACTATCCGCCGCTCGGCGGGGAGCACCCGCTGCAATTCAAACCGCCGCGGTTCCGGCCGTTGGGCGGGGAGCATCCACTCTCCCGTTAGCTTGCCGGGGGCCCGTGACATGAAGCTCAACGCGCAGGACAGATTCGTTGCCGAGGGCTCGCTGGGCCCCTTTGCTGGCTCCGTCCGAACGACCTTCGGGTTCAGTGCCCGAACGTGTGCTGCCAGGCGCTATACGGCGAACGGCAGTATTCCGGCGCCGTAACACAGGCCGCCGACGCGAAACGAATTCAATAGACGGCTTAGTTCAGTTGCGCATCAAGCCACAGAGCACGACAGGAATCATGCCAGACTTTGTACATCCATCCTGTTCGACGGGAGAATCCGCTTCGGTTTCTCCTAGCACAAGAGTCCCCTTCATTGACCTCCGGGCTCGGCTGCTGCCGTTCCGCGCTGAGTTGGCTGCCATTCTCGCGGAGGCTCTTGAGACGGGCGTATTCATCGAAGGCCCGCAGCTTGCAGTCTTTGAACGCGATCTGGCACGCTACGTTGGAACTGCGCATGCCATTGGGGTGGCATCGGGCACGGACGCGCTCCGATTGGCGCTACAAGCTGTAGGTGTCGGCCCCGGATGGGCAGTAGTCACGACTCCGTTTACCTTCGTCGCCACTGTAGAAGCGATCCTGCACACTGGAGCCGAAGTCGAGTTCGTGGACGTGGATGCATGCACAGCGCTTATGGACCCCCAGAAACTCTCAGATTTCTTGGACCATCGATTCAGCACGCAACCACGCGCTACACCAGTCCGCGCTGTGGTACCTGTCCATCTCTACGGTCACTGTGCAGATATGCAAGCGATCACTGCAATCGCGCGAAGATACGATCTGCCAGTTGTGGAGGATGCTGCGCAAGCTCTCGGTTCGCAGTACAAAGATCGCAGAAGCGGAGATCTTGCTGATGCCGCGGCGTTCAGCTTCTATCCGAGCAAGACTCTTGGTGCGCTGGGCGACGGCGGGGCCGTCACGACACATAGCCCGGCCATTGCAGACCGTGTTCGTGCGCTCCGTAACCACGGGAGAGATACGCATACGACGCACGCCTGCGTTGGCTGGAACTCACGCCTCGATTCTATTCACGCTGCGGCTCTAAGCATGCAACTGCCGCATCTTGACGCATGGTGCGCAAAGCGCCGAGCGATTGGCGAGGAGTATGATGCGTGCGTCGCGCGGCTGCCATGCGCTCATCCGCTCGTCATTCCGGCACACTGCATTCCCTCTCGTTCGCTCTACGTATTGCGCACCGACAAGCGTGGTCACGTACAGCGATGCCTCTCTGAAGCAGGTATTGGCACGGCCGTACATTATCCGGTTCCAGTCCATCAACAACTGGCGTACCGACACATCACGTCACAGCCATACGAATCAGCAGAACGGCTTGCACAGCAGGTCTTGAGCATTCCATTGTATCCCACTCTTGATACTGACGCTATCGCGTACATATGCACTCAGCTGTCTCGTGCCCATGGCTCCGTCTCGCACAGGACGTCCGCGTGACATGACACATAACGCGGACATCAGTGCATTGAGTGTTGGCCTAATTGGCTTTGGCCACTGGGGCCGCCATTGCGCTCGTGCTTTGTCCGGAGATCTTCGCTCTCGGCTAGCGGCAATCGCAGATGTTGATTCCGGTCGGCGACGGGCAGCGGCTCAGCAGTATCCGGGCGTTCGCGTCGTAGACAGCGCGCGAGCGCTCCTCGATGATAGGTCGATTCCGGCCGTGGTAGTAGCTACACCGACTACGACGCACGAGGACGTTGTCACGGCGGTGTTGATGAAACAACGCGACGTCCTCGTCGCCAAGCCCATGACGCAGACGCTCCCCGCGGCCGAGCGTTTGGCGTCGCTTGCGACACGCTACCGGCGTTTGCTGGCAGTCGACTTCACCTACCTGCATAATCCGTACGTGACTGCTCTTGCGCACTTGATGGGGCGAGGCGATGTCGGCCGTTTGGTTGCGATTGTCGCAGATTGGAGAAATGCTGGCCACCGTCAACACGATATCGATGTGCTGTCCGACCTTGCCTCACACGTGTTCAGCGTCTTGTCGCTCCTCACAGGGCATGTCCCTAGCGCCGTTCATGTTGAGCGCGCCGCTGGAAGGCCTTTTACTGACGTGCAGCTGGCTTGTTTGTGCAGAGGCAACGTGAATGCCCGCATTTCTGTGAGTTTTGGTGCAACCCCTAAACGGCGGCTTCTAATCGCGTGTGGAACAAGCGGCGCATTGATGTATCGAGCCGACGCCGAAGGCGAGTGCCTGAGTATTTTGGAACATCGCGGGCCGGGCGTCGCGTCGGTGCCGGGGCCCGCTCACCCAGCATGGCGTCGCCTCCCGGTGCATGCCCGCAACGACGCACTATCACACGTTGTGGCCACATTTGTTGCTGCGGTAGCGTCCGGAGCCAAAGCAAGCGAGAGTCTGCGCCTGGCGACTGAAATCCATCGTGCGCTTGCTGCCTGTCGTAACCCAATCAGCATGTCTCGCGCCTTACCCACGCGTACGGTGACCAATGACCCACCGAAGTCGGTCGCGCGTGATGCCGCGGCCAGCCGAGACGCCTCTCGTACATCATCGACGATTTCCATTCCAGCTATAGACGAAAACAATCTCGCCCGACTTCGCGAAGAGATTCAGCGCTGGTTCCGTATGTGTTCGTTCTTGGCGTCCGATCGGCCCGAGCGTGCGCTAGTTCCGGCGGGCACTAGCGCCTTGTTTATCCAAGTACTGGCAAACGTGCACCGCCTCGTCCGCGGCCACGCAAGCCCTTCTTGTATCTGCCTACGGCCGGCAGGATCCGCTGCGCGCTCTGCAATGTTGCCATCGAGTGATATCGACGTTGTTCTGTGTGGACCGAGTAAGTACCTCCGTGAGATGTGTGCGTTAAGAACATCGATGCTAGATCTCTTCACGCGCCTTCAGCTAGTAAACGCAGATGTCGTGATCGTATCTCACAACAACTCCACGATCACGCTTCCATCGGATCCCATCGACCGACGCATCGCGCTCTTCAGTACTGCCTGTTCCGAGGAAGACCCGCTCGCAGGCTTGCTGCTTGATCACGTCGCATTAACGCGCGACGAGCTTCTCGAAGTGCTAGTTGGAGCCTGGTTAACGCGACTTGCACCACCCCCTCCGGGGGCGGAGGACGCTCTGAAGTACCAGCTCGGCGGACCTCGTGATACGCTGCACATCATCGAGCTATCTCTCCTTGCTGAGACAGTCATAAAACAGGGCGACCTCAGGCGGCAGCTTCGCGCACTGCGCCTCAGGGCGCTCAGGCTCAAGAGACACTTCGACCGCGTCATGCTAGCCAGCTATGCAGCGGCGGCGCCGGGCACCTTGTCAGCCTCGCCCACGCGCTCGCTCGTAAGTCGCCATGTACTGCAATCTGCAGATCATTCACTTCGCGACCTGACGCAGGTGTGCCTGATCGGCTGCGCGCCAGGCGCTCGCGAGATGTTCACGCGACTCGTAGATTGCGCTGCATCAGGTCGGGGCCTCTCAGCACGAGAATTCTGCGAACTGGTCCACGGCGGTACGCCTAGCGCTCTTGTCGCTCTTGGGCTTTTCGTGCTAGCCGACTGGGGAGCTGCCCCGATAGCTCGTAATCTCTTTGGCACATCGGCGTTGACACTCTTCGCCACGTCCCTCAATCCCCGCGCACCAGGCGAGATACTTGAGTTCATAGCCGCACTCGAAGGGTACGAATCGCGCAATACGCGTGATCACTTGTTGAAGAACCCGTCGCTCCCACGATCCGCAGTGCTTCGACTGGCAAAGGACGATCTGCCGTTTACGAGGCGTCGTGCAACTAACTTACTCGTATCGCATCGTGCGACGCCAACGGACTCCCCCACTCATAATGCACTTGATGACGATGTATCACGACGTACGCCAATATGCTGACCGCCTCGAGAGCGCGACTCTGCTCAAACAGCCGCAGTGCCCGGAACAGCTGCTGCGCGAACACGTCGCAGTGTACGATAGCTACGGCGATGCAACCGGACATATCGCATCACTTGACGTCGTCCACCGACTTGGCCTGATCCACAGAACTGCGGATGTTTTGCTACTTCGGTCGGATGGCCAATTGCTGCTGCAACGGCGCGCAGCCTCCGACGGCGCGTTCCCCCGCCGATACAGCTGCTCCGCGGGCGGTCATGTTATTCCCGGTGAGGCTCCAGCGCAGACAGCCCTGCGCGAGCTTGCTGAAGAGCTTGGCCTTGTCATACGTGATCCGTCACGCGTGGCTCCGCTTCACAAAGAAAGCCGTGGCCTCCCTATATGTTGGCTTCAGTATCGGTGTCGGTGCGCCGCTGGTACGCTCGTCGCCACGCGACACCGCCTTGATGGCGCATTCGTAGTTGATGAGCCGTGCACACTGTCGGAAAGGCGTATCGCGACGTGCATGAGAATGTTAAACCGCGCACTACCATGGGATCCGCCCTCTCGACTCGGACACGACATGGCCGTGGCTAGCGTGTTCTTTAACCAAGAGTGGACGTTCTATTTTGCAATCGAGATCACGGATGCTGAGATCGCTGCGATCGCTCCGAACCACTCGGAGGTGCAGGACACCGCGTGGGTCTCCTGTGCGGAGGCGGAGAGGTTGGCTGCGCAGCCCGAGCACACGACGGATTCCCTCGAGTGCATGCGAATATGTGGTGTGTGGACAAACCTGGCACGACACCTGGCGGCCCGGGCAAAACCATGAACATTTCTGTTGTAATTCCATATGCTGGGCGCGCACAAAGGCTGCTTCGTTGTGTAGGGTCGCTGACAGAGCAGACGTTACCCCGGAGTGCATACGAGGTTGTAGTCGTCACTGACGGCGCCACGTTGTCGCGCGCAGACTGTGCGCGTATGCACAGCTGCGGCGTGAATATAATCCCTAAGGATCACACAGGCGTATGCGGCACACGGAATGCGGGCATCCGTACAACGCACGCTCCGTTGATTGTATTCGTCGACGATGATTGCATTGCGACATCGTCCTTGCTGGCAGCTTATGTCCAGTATTTTCATCGTCACAAGCACGTGGCTGCTGCTGGCGGCACCGTGATTGGTGACGAAGACACGAGCATCCTGGCGTCGTATGCTAGATACAGGCGCCTTCTTGGAGCACCGATTCTCTGCGGTGGGGCGATTCAGACTGTTATCACGGCGAATTGTTGTATACGGCGAGACGCGCTACTTGCCGTAAACGCTTTTGACGAGCGTTTCGACGAGTACTTTCGCAGCTGTGGGGGTGAAGACACGGACCTGTCGTACGTAATGCGCAATGCTGGCCTTCGTCTGGGCTACTGCCACGATGCTGTAGCATACCATGCGCATCGTCGCACGCTCACCTCCTTTATCAAACAGCAGGTCCGAAATGGGGAAGGCGTGTACGTGCATTCTCAGTTCAGGAGTCGGTGCCTATCCGAGTTTGGGCTTCCGGAGCCGAGACTACTTGCCCTCGGCGCGCATCTATGTCGCTACTGCTTTGTTTCTACGCCGGAATCTCCGAGCCTTGGCAGCCGAGTGCATACGTACTGGGCTGATTCATCGCTGACAGTCCTACAAAAGGCGCTGTTTCCCTGCGTGGATCTCCTGCGACGTCTGTGCTATCTGTCGGGCCTAGTCCGCGGGTCGCTTCGACGCCGACGCATCGTCCGTATTATGACGCGCGGTGAACCTGGGTTTGGTAAGCGAGGCGAGTCGGTATGATGGAAGCCCAGCCATGGCTCCTGCAGGTGTGCAACAGCCTCGACAACGTAGGCGATAGACTGGCCGCGCCACTGACCGAGCGGTTGTTTGGAGTGCGAGTACGTCCCGTATTTAGGACACTGCCAGATGCCCACAAAGGCGCGCCGGTACTAGCGGGGCTAGGCAGCTTTTTGGGATACTACGGTGACTGGCATCTTCACGTATGGGGGACAGGCTACGAGCCGGGCTATGTCGATCGCAAGCATCGACGAAATCCCGGTTCGCGGCGACATTGTGTCACCGATCACTTGAGAACCGGCCAGTGATAATCGGTTCAAAACCGGCCATGTTCATATGAACGTATACCTCATTTGGCCTTCTCTGTGCAAGCCTGATTCTTGGTAGCCCGGTCCTTCATGCGGTAGCTCTTGCCGGTGATGGAGATCACGTCGGCGTTGTGCAGGAAGCGGTCGAGGATCGCGGTAGCGGCCGGGACGTCGCCGATCAGCTTGCCCCAGTCCTCCAACGGCCGGTTACTGGTCATGATCGTCGAGCGTACCTGATAGCGTCGCATGATGATCTCGAAGAGGTACTCGCCCGACCGCTTGGGCAATTGCTTCATTCCCATGTCGTCGATCTGAAGCAGGTCGGGCTTGATGTACTTGAGCAGGACCTTGTCCTGTCCGCCGAGCGCCTCGTCGTGCAGGAAGTCACGGACCACGTCGAAGATCGAGCGATACAGCACGGTGAAGCCGCTCTTGATCGCCTGATAGCCGAGAGCCTGGACCAGGTGCGACTTCCCCGTGCCCGGCGGTCCGAGGAAGAGCACATCGCGCGCCTCGCGGATGAAGCGGCACGTGGCCAGGTCGAAGATCTGCTTCTTCTTGATCGAAGTGTTGAACTGCCAGTCGAAGTCTTCCAGCGTCCTGGGCTCATGGAAGGCGGCGGCCTTGACCCGGCGGGCGATCAGACGCTCGGCCCGCACGGCCAGCTCATCCTGTAGGATCAACTCCAGGAACTCGACGTGGTTGAGTCCGTTGCCGCTGGCCTCCTGAAGACGCACATCCAGGGATTGCGCCAGCCCCGATAGCCGCAACTTGGTCAGCGCCTTGTGCAACGCATCATTCATCTGGGCACCTCCCGGAGTGTGACGGGACGCTTCCCCCGGTGCTCTCCGGTTGGGGCTTTGAAGCCGGGGGTTTGGGGGCAGCGCCCCCAAGGGCGGCGCAATCGCCGCATGATGTTCGTCTTCATGCGTGGACCTCCTCGAATGCGTGATGGATCAGTTGACCGTAATCAGACAACGAACGGATCAGCGGATGCTCGGCGATGAACTCGAACTGTTCCTGCTCTGGTGCACGGCGTTTGAGCAGTTCACGGATCACCCGCAGGCGATACGCTCCGTGTGATTGCGCCACCTTGCAGGCCTGTTCGATCGCGATATCGGTGTGCTTGTTGGTCAGGCTGACCAACCCCATCAGCACGCGTACGCCGGGAATGCCGCGCTGCTCCAGCATCGCCTCAGCCCAACGCCCCGTGTCGCTCCCGATGGCGTGGGCCTTGCGCAGCCACCAGGCCGTACCGCGTTCAATCCCGCCACGCTTCTCGGCGACGATGTGGCGATCGTCGGTGGCGAAGCGCCCGGGCTCACGCTGAGCATGGATGGCGATCTGCTCCAGGCGCTGGTTGAAGAGGCGGACGACATGCCCGTCCCAACGCACCCACACTCGGCGGCCCACATACTCCGGCGGCGTGGAGTAGTACGACTTGGCGATCTCGACATGGCCGTCGCGATTGACCTTGCGTTGCGCTTCCTGGAAGCACGGGAACCGATCGACCGGCAACGACTGCAGCGCCGATCGTTCGACTTCGTCGAAGACCTTGCCGACCTGCTTCCGCGTCGTGCCGTGAATACGCGTGTCGGCAACAGAAGCCTCCCAATCGAGCAGGAAGCGGTTCTGATCGGACAGGCTGTCGAACTTCCGGCTCTTGAGGGCGTTGTCCTGGGCGTAGCCCACGCCACGCTCGATCTTGCCTTTGTGCCGCGGTGTGCGCACCTTCGTCGGCAACACGACCGTGCCGTAATGTTCACAGAACGCCAGGATCTTGGGGTTGAGATCAGGATCGAACCAGTCGGCCTTGGTGACCGCGGCCTTCAGGTTGTCGATCACCAGCGTCTTCGGCACGCCGCCGAAGTGATGGAAGGCGTTCTCCAAACACCGCAGGAAGTCGTCCGTCGTCTGGCGGAAGA
The DNA here is from genome assembly GCA_964448675.1 of uncultured Planctomycetales bacterium. Lineage (GTDB taxonomy): Bacteria > Planctomycetota > Phycisphaerae > UBA1845 > Fen-1342 > CAYUZU01. The sequence goes on along the minus strand of CAYUZU010000034.1, from coordinate 555 downwards.
CCGCCTCGCTGTACGCCTTCCGCGAATGGCTGAGTACAACGCGGAACAGGTGCGGCCGCCGGCGTTTACCGTCAACGGTGATCACCGGCGCCGCCGTGCCGAAGTCGACTTGGGCCTCCTCGCCAGGCTCACACTCCATCCGCCGGAACGGCCGCGGCGTGGTCCCGCGTAGCTTACGAACGAAGCGTTGTACGGACTGGTAGCTATCGCTGAAGTCGTGCTCGGCCGTCAGATCCTGCCAGATGCGCTGGGCCGACAACCCACGCTCCAGCATCTCGATGATCACCGCCCGGAACGGCTCACAGCGGCTACGCTGGCCCGCCGACCCGGCGATCACTATGGCCGGTTTTGGGCATCCGTCCCGGTGGGCAGGTTTGGCTGGTTCTGCCTCGTCGGTTCCGACCCGGGTGGCCTCTGCCTCGTCGGACCCGGTAATCGGAATGGCCGGTTTTGGCGGATCTGGATCGGCCGCCGTTGTCGCCAAATGGACATACCGAGCCACCGTCTCGCGGTGCACGCCCAGTTCCCGGGCGATCCGCCGATACGACCAGCCCC
>CAYUZU010000033.1:0-43645 GCA_964448675.1 uncultured Planctomycetales bacterium | reverse complement strand
ATGGCCGGTTTTCAAGTGATAATCAGTGGCCGGTTTTGGGTGATCGCTGACATCCGGCCCCCAGACGTACTCCCGCAGCACCGGCGCATTCGCGTCGGCCGCATCGACCTCGACCAGCCGCCGCACCCCGTCGTAATAAAACGCTTCAGACTCGTAGTTCTGGTAGGTGTCCCACCGTTCGGTGCGGATCAGCCGGCCCAGCCCGTCGTAGACGAACCGTGCCAGCACCGGCCCGACCGGCGCCGTCTCGATCTCTTCGAAGTACCCCGCCCCGGCGAAATCCGCGACCGTCAGCCCGCCGGCCTCGTTCACCTGCACCAGCCGATTGCACCCGTCGTAGAGGTACAGCAGCCGGCCATCGAAGATGAGATTGCCGGCCGCATCGTGGACGTAGGCGGTGGTGACCGGCCCGCTGCCGTCTTATCGCAAGTACGCCACGTCCGCGCGCCATCCCCTTATTCTCTCACGATTCAGGAGGTCCCTAAAGCGCGCTGATATCAGAAGCTCGGGGGCCGGCGCACGCACACCATGGGTCTGTCCAGCCGGCCAAGGCAGGCCAACCAAGTTCTGCGTGCGTCCCACGTCGCAACCCTCCCACGCATCGCGCGCCACGGACAACTCCGACAACAGGTTTAACCCACTGACGTGTCCCGCAGGACACCTGTACTTGCCGCCAGCATCATCATCGAACGGATCGATTCCAAACTGTGTCGGCGTTACCGCCGGCACCGGCTCTGACATAACCACCAACTGGTGCCAGACTGGCAGTGGCTTGGCACGCCGCTCGGCACGCCGCTGCCGTCGCTCGGCATACTCCGCCACCGCCGCTTGGTACAACGGATCCTGCTTCGGCTCATTCAACCAGTCGTTGAAAGACGCACTGTCGGCCTTGATGCCAGCCGCCGCCGCGCGACGCAAGAGCTCGCGACCGGCTGGCACATGACGCAGATCGACCGCATCATCTTCGTATCGCGCCTTGTGCCTCACCGGCCGCAGCTGAAAGCCTGTCAGGCCGGCCTCGGTCATCAGGCGCGCCAGCCGGTCCGACACGATCCACTCGTCATCGGCGATCGTGCCGGCGATGTCCTTGGTCTTCGGCGCCTTGCGCAGATCCAGCCGCAGGTTGCTCACCTGACGGCGCGGCATCCCGCAGAAGCTACAAGCATCCGAGTAGTCGTAAATGGTCCCACATTCTTCGCCGGTTGGCTCGAACAGGGCCGTGATCCGAACGTGAAACAACTCTGCGACGGCGAGCTCTCGCTTGCCGTAGCGATGTATTAGCGACCAACCAGAGAAGAAGGAATCATTGTGCGTGGCACGGAGCTCCTTCCGAAGTGCCCCAATCTGTGGGAACCGTGCGTCATCGGCGGCAATGACAATCTTGCGAATTCGCTCACCTAGTCGCACACCTTCATCCGGTCCGAACAGCAGGTGTGCGAATTCCTCGTGAACCCGAAACTCGTATTCCGCTCGCATAAACGCTCACCTGGGCAATGGAAACTCAGTGTACACGCGATCCAGGATCCTCTCCAACTCCGCCGGATCCGGCTTCCCGGCTGGGTTCCCGTAACGCCACTCACGTCTGAACGCGTTTGTTATCTTCTGATGATAGGCTGAATTTATCCTGACCTTTGGCCCTGAGACGCTTCCTCCAAGGTACTTAGGGATAAGGTGATGCCACTGTTTCTTTAGGGCCTTTTTGGGATAATCTGCCTTCGCCGCCTCGAGCTTAGCCATGTCGATGCCGCTTCGCCAGCGGCGCGAGAGTTTGGCCAAGTCGTCGATGCTCCTCGCGACCTTCCCCAACGTGCGTGTGCCCCGCGTGAATTTGTGGGCCTTCGAGATGGCGCGCCCAATGCCGCCGCCGGGGACCATCGCTAACGCGATGTCAAGCCCTTCGTAGAAGCCGCCACGTCCACTAGCGAGTAGCGACGCCGACTCAAAGACATCGAGGCCGAGCAGGGCACCGGCAATATCCAGGGCCGCTCGCAATCCGAGGGCAGCCCATTTCGCACCTTCGTTCAGAGCGCCCAAGGCGTACAGGCGGTGGCCCTCCAACTCTGCGAGAAGATCGTCGACGTCGCCATCATGTCCCCACTCCAGCCCTAGCGCATCCAGCGCATTCACTGGATTCGAACCCACGTACAAATACAGATTCGCCCCGTCGCCGAAGTGGCCTTGCGGATCCATCCCCGACACGAACGCATCCAGCGCCGCGCCGTTCATCGCCAGGACGGCGAGGATCGGCAGGGCACTCTCGTTCATGTCGCGTTGGACGAAGCGCCCCAAGTCGGGGCTGTACCAGCGGTTGCGGTTGTGGTACAGGCCGGCCGGGACGCCGGCCGCGGGGTCGGCCGCGACCAAGGCGGGCGCCGAGAGCGGCGGGGCGGGCGGGCCGCCGAACGGGCCGTAAAACCGCTCAAAGAACAGCCCCTGGTGGCCCAGCCGGTTCACCGGCGCATTGGGGTCGAGATCGACCACCACCAGCAGGCCGTACGGCTCGTACGCGTACTGCGCCTCAAGCCCGCCGGCCGCGTCGACCAGCGCCACCACGTTGTAGTTGCCGTCCTGCAGGGAATAGTGCACCGTGGCCGGCGTGGCCGGGTTGCCGTCCTCGTCGGCGAACTGACACACCGCCTCATCAACGTAATCCGGCCCCCAGACATACTCCCGGAGCACCGGCGCGTTCGGGTCGGCCACATCGACTTCGACCAGCCGCCGCACACCGTCGTAGTAAAACGCTTCAGACTCGTAGTTCTGGTAGGTGTCCCACCGTTCGGTGCGGATCAGCCGGCCCAGCCCGTCGTAGACGAACCGTGCCAGCACCGGCCCGACCGGCGCCGTCTCGATCTCTTCGAAGTACCCCGCCCCGGCGAAATCCGCGACCGTCAGCCCGCCGGCCTCGTTCACCTGCACCAGCCGATTGCACCCGTCGTAGAGGTACAGCAGCCGGCCATCGAAGATGAGATTGCCGGCCGCATCGTGGACGTAGGCGGTGGTGACCGGCCCGCTGCCGTCGTCGGTGGTGGTTTCGGTGATCTGGTTGGCAGAGTTGACCGCGTGCCAGCCATCGACCCACGCGTCCGGCGGACTGAACCCGCTGCCGTCGAAATCGTCCCGCCGCGCGAGCCCGGGCTCCGTCGGGTCGGCCGGATCCCCGACCCAGTTGCCGAGCTCGTCCATCGACCACGCCAGCGACCGCGCCAGCGGCACGTTCGCGTCCGGCACGATCTGCGGCGCGGGACTGAGCGCGAGCTGCCCCATGTCGGCGTCAACCAGCCGGCCGAGGGCGTCGTAGGCGTAGGCCCACGACCGATCGTTGTCGTGCGGCAGGCCGCCGAAGTCCGCGTGCGTCACGCGGGCGTGGGTGCGGTTGCCGCTCTTGTCGTAGCCGTACTGGTAGCGGTGGAGCGTCTGACCGCCGACCTGGTAGTCGAGATCCACCAGCCGGCCGTATCTGTCGAGCCCGGGGAACATATGTCCCGCCCCGGCACTCCGCGTGATCACGCCGCCACCGAGCGCCGTCGCCACGCGCCGGCTCGGCCCGATGTGCGTATACGCCGCCAGCGTCCCCGCGATGCTGTCACTGATGCTCGTGACCCGGCACAGCGCATCACTCTGCGCGTCGTCGTAGCCGATGCTGATCTGCCGCCCGCTGACCGGATACGTGATGCCCGCCAACCGGTCGTAATTGTCCCCCGCCGCGTCGGCATACTCCCACTGATACGCGACAAACGGCGAATTGCCGTCGACCGGGTCAAAGTGCTGCTGAACCTCGCCGACCAGGTTGTCGCGCGCGTCGTAGACAAAGTCGTTTTGCGCCACAATCTGCTCGACACCGCCCGTCTGCGTATACGCCGTCACCAGCGACAACTGCCCGTCATCGGTGTAGTTGTACGCGACGTGATGCACGCGATTCGGCGGCAGCCACGGCACCGCGTCATAGAAATACCGACAGTCCTCGATCCACGTGTCGACCAGCCGCCCGCGCTCGTCATACCGATAGCGCACGATGTTGCCGCGGGCATCCTCGCGCCGCGCGACACTGTGATCGAGGTAGTAATGGAACGTCAGCTCGTCGCCGTCGGGATAGGTGACGCGATGAATCAGGCTGTTGTCGGTGCCGATCTCCGGCAGGTAAGGCACCAACTGCGGCAGATTGGGATCGGGCGGAACTCCCGGCAACCGCTGACAGAAATACTGAGACTCACCCGTGCCCGAATCCGCCAGCAGCGGCGCCCCATACGCAAACCACGTGATTTGCAGGTCCGGGTCCCCCGCGTCCCACGTCACCGCCTCCCAGTCCGGCACACCCGGGTCCGCGAAGTGCTCCGCTGCCACCGCCGCGATCGCATCCACTCGGCCCGCGTCGTCATACCGATACGCGGTGAACCGCCGCAGCCCATCCCCATCACGATCGTCCGCGTTCTCGACCTCCAGCCGCAGCCGCCCCAGCCCGTCATACTGCGACCGCGTCACCGTTCCGTCCGCATGCCACACCGCGTCCTGCCGCCCGGCCTCGTCATAGCCGTAACAGTTGCACAACGCGTCGCCGAACGCGGCATCATCACACCCCACCAACTCGTCGCCGCTATAGACCGCCGGCGACGCCAGCGTGGCGTAGTCCGGCGGCACGTCACCCGGACTGAAGCTGCCGTCGCCCGCGTTCGTGCCGAAATTCACCGTCGCCTCGACCCGCCCGGCGTCGTCATACCACGTGTACGTGTAAGACGGAATGTCGACCCCATCGAGCGCCCGCTCGGCGTGCACCGACGCCACCGCGCGGTCCTTCTCGTCATACGTCGTCCCGGTCCACGCCACGACGATGTCGGCCGCTGCTGTCCGCGCGATGTTCTCCGACAACACCTGGCGGCCCTTGGCGTCGTAGGTATAACGCTGCACCCCGCCCCCCGGCGACTGCGTCTCCACCGCGCGACCGGCGTGGTCGAAATACGTCCGCGTCGCGGTAAAGGTGCCGCCGCCGGCCCCGTCCGCGGTCCACCGCCGCGATTCCTCCACCTGTCCGCGCTCGTTATAGACCGACTCGCTCAGGCGCAGCGGCACCTCGGCCAGGCCGAACAGCGCTTGCGGATCGGGCGGCAGCGCCCCCGGCCCGGCCTCCTGCGGTGCGACGCCCGCCGGCACGCTCGGGCCGTACTCGGCCGCCACCACCGCGCGATCGAGGTGATCGAACCACGTCAGCCGATTCGCAATCGCCGCGCCGTCGCGGTCGTACTGTGTCTCCCACACCGGCCGCCCGCGCCAGTCGTATTGGTAGGTCGTCGTCCAGCCGGCGTCTTCGTCGACGATGTCCACCGTGGTATAGGTCCCCGTGTCCGGGTCCAGCGGGTCCGGCACCCATTCGCTGTCATACGCCTGGCTCGGCCGCGAGCGATAGTCCCGCAGTTCGACAAGCTGCCCCACGTTCTTGCACGCGTCGGCATCGCCCTCGTCGGCATAGCTGCGCTTCTCGACCAGCGCCATGTCATCGTCGGGCGGCACGTCCGGCGCGCCGCCCCAATACCCGTGCTGATCGGTCGTCCCGCGGAACGTCCGCACCAGTCGCCCGCGCTGGTCGTATTCGTGCCGCGTGATCGTGCCGTCGGGGTTGACGATGCGCGCGATCTCCCCCGTCACGTGGTAGGTGATGTCGGCCTGCGGCCCCTCGGCCACGCCGGCGCCGCTCTGCCCGACCGACGTGACCCGGCCCTGCGCGTCGTACGCCGCCAGCGTCTCGGAGATCATCTCCGCCGCCGGATCGTCGATCGGCAGCGTCATCTCGGACCCGTACGGCTCGACCGTCGTCGGGTCGTAGGTGCGCGTCCAGATCAACCGGCGGTCGATGTAGAACTTGCCCGTGACCGGCTCGACCGGCACCCCCGCCGCGTCGTGGTGATAGGTCCACTCGAAGCGGCCCACCGGGTCGTTCGGCTCGTAGATGAAGTGCGTCTCGGTCCCGTCGGCGTGCTCGACGAGCGTTGGCCCGTACTGAAGATCGAACGCCAGCGTCGTGCTGCGATGCAGCGGCTCGCCATACCCGGCCCGCATCCAGCCAGTGGGGTAGGTGATGTCGGCGTCGTCCGGATCAGGGTCGTAGACCTGGATGGTCGGCAGGCCGAAGCCGTTTGGATCATAGCCCGTGTGCGACGCATAGAACTCGACTGCCGGTCCGAGCGCGCCGCCACCGGCGGCCTCGTAGCTGCCCTGGCCAGACCAAGTCTGATTGCCCCGGGCGTCGAACCGCTGCCTGGCGACGGCGTGGCACGGAACAAGGCCGGCGCCGGTCGGGCGCAGTGTCGCCGGTTCGATGACCGTCTTCTCGAGGATGCCCTTGTGCGGGTTGTCGTCGTGGAACTCATACAGCCACTGCGTGGTGACACCAAGCTCGGGGTCGATGGGGTCGGACACGGGGTCGGGAAAGACCACGTGGGTGGTGATGAGCTCGCGACGATCCGGGTGGCGGTAGAAGCGGTCGGTGTAGTACGGCGTACCGGCAAGGCCCTGCTTGACCCCCTGGGCCATTAGTTCGCCGGCGGGATCCGGGCCGCCGCCCGGCGCTTCCTCGTATACGTAGACAATGATCAAGCCCTCGGTATCGGGGTCGAACGCGTTGCCGGGGTCATTGGCGACGCTCCAGCCAGCGCTGCGCCGCTCGACAATGCGGCCGAACTCGTCGTAGGCGACCTCCTCGCCGTAGCCGCTTTGATCAATGATCTGTCCGTTCGCGTCATTCTCGTAGGACCAGGTCTGCTCCTTCAGGACGAACCCGGCGGCGTTCATCCAGATGATGCGGCGGGTCTTCGTACCGGTCGGTCCGTTGGCTCCGCCAGCGTCGTACCCGGAGAGCGGGTCTTCGTCTTCCTCGTCAACGACCATGACGTGGCGCACATCCGCCAGGTCCGAGTCGAGCAGCTCGTGCGGGTAGTGAAGGCACAGGCCGTCGACGCCGTCGACAATCGTCTCCCAGCTCGGAATCCGGTATGGATAGTGGTAAATCGTGCCGCCCCAGAGATTCTGCCACTGGATGACGATGTCGTCGTCGGTTGCCACGTAACAGCCGGCGCCGGCGTCGCACGGCGTCACCTGGAAACGGTAGTAGTGCCGCTTCAGCAACGCGTTGCCGTCCCCATGGCCCGTCTCGCCAGCGGTCAGTTCGCGCGGCCCGACGAGGAATGCGATCACCTGGTTTTGCGTGATGTCGATGCCGCAGTATTGCGCCAGGCTTTGCTCGTCGGGAAGCGACGTGCGGCCGCAGGTGGTCAGACTGAGATCCGCGAGCCGCGACAAGGGCGTGTCGGGATTCGGCGGATCTCCGAGGGGCACGACATCCGCCATGTCCCAGGAGAACAGGCGGTTCTCGTTCGCGTCCGGCCCATAAAACGCACGCATCCGGGCGACCAGCATCTCGACCGTGGCGGGCTCGAAAACGGCCTGCAAGGTCCCGCCCAGGTAAGACCATTCGGCCCCGGCCCCGCTGATCTCCTGCTCCATCTGGTGGCGGTAGACCGTTGTGCTGATCTCGGGCGTGGCCGAAGCACCGGCGGGGCGCCGTACGGTCTTGCACTTCAGCAGGTACATGCCGGGCACGCACCACGGCTGGCCGCCGTAATCAACGGAGTTCAGCAGGTTACGGTGATCCCCCCAGTGCATGTCCATATAGAGGTAGTTGGCCGACACGCGCCAGTCGGTCGGCAGCCCGGGCAAGTAATCCCACGGATCGATCGCGTCGTAGCAGTCGTAATCGAAGACCACGTCAGGTCCCTGGTCGACGATGCAGGCGTCGAACGCGACGGCGGGCAATTCGAGCGCGTCCCACGGGCTGGTATCGACGTCGTACGGGTATGCGTAGACGGCGTGGAGCTTCGAGAATTCCGAGGCGCCGTGGTAATCGCGTGACAGGCCACCGTCGCTGTAGTATCTCGTGTCCTGGTGCAGGTAGAAGCGTCGATGAACGTACAGCAGCGTCCACGCCACGTTGCCACCAGCCTCGCGCAGACGGATCGCCTTCAATTGCCCTTTCCGGCGACACGCCTGGCAGCAGTACTTGCACTCCGGATCGGGATTGACGAACTCGCCAGGATCCCGCGCTTCCCAGGTGGTATCGGCGTATTCGTATTCCACACGGTTGCCGTACCGGTCTTCGATCAGCGTGACGAGGCCCAGGTGCGGCGCACCAAAGCCGCCGTCCTGTGGTTGCTGGTCGGCCCGGAACGGGCCCTCCATTTCACCCTCGCAGTTCTGGTCCTCGTCTACCATGTACATGAGCACGTCGTCGTGATCGACCTCGATCGTGTAGCACACCGCCCCGCGGTGCAGCCACACGATCACCGTGCTCGGTGGCACCTGCCACTCGCGCGTGACGGGGTCCCAGTCGGCCCCGTCGTGCGTCATCGACGCGTCGAACCAGGGCGGCGCCACGTACTGGTCGCCTTCCAGGTGGAACGGGATTGCCTGGTGCGCATCGAGTATGAACCAGCAGTAGCTCTGGTCGTCGGGCACGATGTTCTGGTAGCGGGCATTAAAGAGAAAGATGGGGTTCTCGCCCATCATCCAGCGCGTACCGTTCCAGTCCCACCAGTTCGTGTCGGGCGTCCCCTGCTTCAGCACCTCGTGGGGGTCGACGCGTCCCCCACCCCCGTAGCTGCAAATCGACCCGATGAGGCTGGCAGCGTGAAAGTCGTCCGAGTACGTGCGAACGTGGCGAAACGCACCGCCGGCAAACGGCAATTCAAAGTCGACCGCCCGCAACAAAGCCGCTCCGGTGACACAGTCAACCACGCCCTTGTCGAGCGCACGGGTCGCGAAGCGCGAAGGGAGGCCGTCATGCTGGCGCAACGCTTCAGCCGGTACAAAGGGGATGCTGCTGCGAGCAGGATCGAGCGTCAGGGGCGGCAGATCCGGCGGCCCGAACGGCTCCAGGAGACTGATCGTGAGACCATGGCCCGGCTCGAGCGGGCATGCAGTATCGCTCGGGTTACCCGCCGGCGTGCGCAAGCTCGACCACGCGGCCGGCCAGCAGCGTGATGACCATGGCGTGCGACCGTCGCTGCCGTCGCACTCGTAGCCCAGCGGCGCAGGCTCGGGATTCCACAGCGGTTGCTCTTCGAGGTGGCCCAGCACACAGGCCTTCGGCTGGACGTGCACGACGTCGTTTGCATCCCCCGGGTCGAGGCCATCATCGTCCATGTCGGCGACCACGGTCAGCGACATCGGCGGATCAACATTGACGACGCCTTCACACCAGACCCGCAGCGGCTTGACGACCGGCGGCAGGTTCTGCCGCGCGACGAAGCCATCCAGGTCGGCCTGGTTCACGTGCCCGTCGAGGTTCATGTCCCCCGTGTAACAGTCACACACGCGCCCGGGGTATCGATCTTCCAGCAGGGCGTAGTAGGCCGAGCAGTTGTCGTTCTGGGCCGCCACGAAAAAGTCGATGTCCCGCCAATTGCACGCCCCGTCGCAGTTCATGTCCCCCCAGTACCACAGGGCGTGCGCGTAGTTCGGCTGATACGATGGCGGGTCCGTGGCGCGCGGACGAATGGCGTCGGCATCGCCCGCATCAGCCCAGTCGCCCACCGCATGCGAGCGCCACAGATGCACCGCGCCTTCGTCGTACTCAACTGCCCAACTGACCGTGTCCCCCGGCGTCCAACTCCAGGCCCCGTTCGGGTCGATCTCGATGAACACCGGGACCAGGTCGGCGTCGTCCCGCCGGACCGGCACGAACTTGGGATGGCCCGGGTCGCACTCAACGCCGTCCTCGGCCGCGTCGCGCTCCGGGTCGAACACGCCGTCGTCGTTGTCAGAATCCACGTCGACGTCGACGACCGCGGCGACCGTGCGACCGCCCGCGGCGGGCCTTTCGCCGGCCTCCGCCGTGGGTTGCCATGCCACGTCGGTCCCCATCAGCAACCAAGCCCAACAAACCACACTGATGGCGGTTGCCGAAAAAGTCGTCCGACCACCCTTGTCTGCGTGCGGCGGCGCCGCATGTTGCACCCAAGACGACCCGAACCGTGATTCAGACATGTTGTCTACCTCCCGTCACCAGACGAATACCTGAGCGCGCGCTGCCTGTGGCAGCGCGCGCCCACACCATTGCGCCATGAAATACCCGCTCTCGTGATGTGCGACAGTGCACTTGCCCGACCTGCGTACCCCAATCTACTTGTCTACCGATAGGTGCCGCTACGTCCACTACCCTGAATCGGTGCCGCACACTTCACTCACCACAAACGCACCTCGTCCATGACCGCCGACTTGGCCGGAAGCCAGCGCGTACCACCAGCGCAGCCCTACGTAGAGGGCAACAATCGCGAACCGGCAGCGCAGCACACACCGGCGCGCACATGAAACGGTTCGCACATGTATCCAGAGATGTACTGCGTTACAGAATGGCAACGATTGGTGTTCGGCGGACTGGACAGCCCTTTCCCCCCTGTCCAGCAACGGCCTGTTGCAGGCCACTGCGCCCCACGTTTAATGTCACCATGACAGTGAAGTATACTGTCCAAGGCAATGAATGCAACATGTATTCCGATATTATCTTCGAGAAAACGTCTGCAGGCGTGTTTCACTGCCTCGATGTGTCCGGGCTGCACGCTACCCGATTGGCGTTGACGGGTAAGCCGGCGTCCCCGAGGATTCCCGATGCGTGTCTGGCCGGTATCGCATTCAGGGCCGGCCGGGCCCCGCCGGCGCTGTTCCGCCCGGATGCCGCACCAGCGACAGGCTGTACGTGTGGTTCAGCAGCAGGTACTCCGCACTGCTGATCGCGGTGGAGCCGATCTCGCACCTCGGCGGTGTGCCGCGGGTGGAGTTCGCGTATGATTACCTCGGTCGGCGGATCGAGAAGTGCGTGCTGCCGTGGAACCCGGCACTCAACAACGGCGCGGGCGATTGGGACGCCGGCAGTCCGACCAAGGTCACGCGGTTTGTGTGGAGCGGGTGGCTGATGCTGCTGGAGCTTGATGGCCTGAGTGATTGCGGCACGCCGGGCGAGCCGGCCGAGTGCGTGGTGCGCCAGTACACCTGGGGCCTCGACCTCGCGGGCCAGAACGGGCAGGTGAACTCGCTGGAGTCGGCCGGCGGCATCGGCGGCTTGCTCGCGATCAGCGACCCCAACGACCCGAGCGATCCCAACGACCTGTGGGGCGAGTTCGCGTACACGTATGACGCCAACGGCAATGTGGCCCAGCTCGTGGCGTGGGAGACCGGCTACGGCGACGCGACCGGCGACGAATGGCACGCCGACCGGCTGGTGGCGCACTACGAGTACGACCCGTACGGCAACCGCGTCAACGAGCCGGCGGAGAATGAGTACGAGCAGCCGTGGCGGTTCAGCACGAAGTACTGGGACGATGAGACTGGGCTCGGAAACTGGGGATATCGGTACTATCATGCGGCAGTTGGACGGTGGTTGAATCGGGATCCGATTGGGGAGGGCGGAGGAGTCAACCTCTACGCGTATGTTGCGAATTCCCCGACGGTATTCCTGGATGTTCTTGGCCTCTGCAAGAAGTGTTGCCAAGAGGTGCGTAAAGAGTGGCTGGACGACGATTGGCACGCAGAGCTTACTTTGCCGAAGCCGGGGTCTGGCCGATGGACTGGGACCATTGGTTCGGATGGTCGTACCTACCTATTTAACCCGATGACTATATGGATTCGGGCTTATGCACGGCTATACAAGTGCTGTGAGTGCGAAGAGTGCCCAGGGTTCTTCGCGTGGGGGCAGCCAGAGTTCATGACCACGACTACCTCGGCGAGCAGCCAACACCTGGGGGCACGGATCGGGCTTGAAATTCCAGTAGGCGACTATTTGTCGAAGCGTGTTGGCGGAAAAGCGCTTAACGCCTTGTTGAAACGTTTAGGCGTGGGCGTCTCCGGCTTCGAGCTTGATTTCTTCTATCCTGCGGGCGGTCCTCCAGGATACGGGATTAATCGCGGCCGCGAGCCTTCGAAACATCTCGGCTTTGATGACGTAACTGACGCCGATGGCAAGCGTGCTCCGTTTCACACGTATCCCAATATGAACGGTGAGCGATGCTGGGGCTTCTTCACATGCGGCGAGTGGCACGTGGACGATTCTGCAGCGTGTCCCGACCCGGAGAGTGATTGGATCCCGCCCCTCCCGTCGCACACAGAGACCGTGGGCGCGGACCGAGTGCTTACGTGGCACTGATCCTGCACGCGCAACGAGACTGCTGAGGGCTGAAGACGATGGCTGAAAGAACTGGCCTCTGGCAACTGGGTGCGCTGCGTATACTGTTTGGGGCTATTTGTTGCGTTCTGTTCGTTGTTGCCGTGTGGGCTAGCGTCGCGATGCTCCGCACCTCGTCAGCCCGCACAATGGCTGCCGAGTGGATTGACGAATTGGACAGTGAAGACGCGTCGACCCGCTTTGCTGCGCACGACGAGCTCTCCAAACACATGGCTTCTGCTGCGCCCCTCCTCCAGGAGCGGATGCCCTCCATGGGGGCGCGCGCACAGGCGCTGGCTATCGCAGCGCTGATACGTAGTGGATGCTTATCCGAGGCTGAAACGGCGTTGTATCGCTACACGCGCACGCACCGTAAGCTACCCTCAAAGGAGACGGCGTTGCCCAACGGCAGTATCGCGGCGATTACGGTAGCGATGCACGTGCAGCATTGGTCGGTGAATGTGGAGACTATCAGGCCGTGGCTAGACTGTGGCGACGCTGACCTGCGGAAGATGGCGCTCACGATGATTGCGGAGGCTGATGACGCACAGTCATTTGACGCAGCTCTGTCGGCTATGCACGACACAGAGGTGGAGGTAAGAGCGCGAGGCATTTCCTCAGCAAGCCAGATGGCGGAGGGTGTCCCCCAAAGGCGAAGGAGACTGCTTGATGCGCTTTCGTCTCGCTATTCGGTAACAAGGGGACAGCTTGACGAACCCGAGTTGAGTGAGCTGGCGGCGGCGTTGGTACCTATGGTGGAGAGCGATGACATCCGTGTAAACCAGGTCCTGACGGACATACTCCGTCGGGATGACCTCAGCGAGAATACAAGGGCCATAGCGGCTCTGGGTATACTCATCGACGCTGGTGTACCGATCGACGAGTTCATTCGCTTGTCGGAGTCAGACCGAGTTGCACGGGCGCTCAGTGCGCTCAGGTGAAGAGCGCAGCAGGATTGCGGATGTCTCTTCGGCGCTGCGCGTGTTGGGGTGCTTGCGCAACAGAGCTGGATGTGGCGGGGCCGACGGGCTGGTTGACGTCGGCGATTTCGAGTTCTTCGCGGGCTGCATGGCCGGGCCGGGTGTGACCACGCCGCCGGGCGGGGTCGATCCCGACGACTTCGCCGCCTGCGACTTCGACGGCGACGGCGACGTTGATCTGGCCGACTTCGCGGCGATCCCGCGGGCGGCGGGGCAGGTGGACACCGGCTCGACGTACACGTGGAACGCCGAGAACCAGCTGATGAGCGTGGCGCGGACGTTTCCGGCCTTGGCGGCCCCGAACGAGCCGCCGCCGGTGAAGGTGGAATTCGCGTGTGATTACCAGGGTCGGCGGGTGGCCAAGCGGGTGTATAATTGGGATGAAGGCAATCCCAACGACCCGAATGATGATGACTGGGCCAGTACGCCCAGCACGTCGCGGGCGTTTGTGTGGAGCGGGTGAAGACGTTCATCGAAGAGCAGCGGTTCACGAACGTCACATTTCTGGAGGTGGGGGACGTCGGGTGAATCGGCCATCACGAGGGTGATGTTCGGCGTAGTCCGTCTTGCGCGGCCCTTTCAAGCGTTATCAGACGCTGTCTCAACTCGTCGTGCGCCGCGGCGTGGGCTGGGAAGCCTGACAAGCGATTCAACCACATCCGGATGCGGGCCACGGTTCGTGGATGTGCGGCGAAGATGTCGCCGGCGATGAGCTCGATGCTGACGCGGGCCAGTTCGAGCAGCTCCGCGGGATCGGTTGGCTGCGATGACACGAGCTGGTTATAGCGCTCGCGGAGCCGGTCGAGGTGACGCTGGTCGCGACGGCACGCATGGCAGCGCACGCAGTCGACTTCGAGCGGGAAGCCGAGCTCTTCGTACCAGTACTTCTGTTCCGCGGCGAAGAAGATGAACTTCCGACCGCAGTCGCGGCATTTGCGCCGGACGTCGAAGTAGTCGTGAATGAGCAACCCCCAGGACCTTCCACCAGCGGCATGGGCCTGCTTCGAACGGTCGGCCCGGATCGCGGTGTTTGGAATGCGCACGTCGGCGCCCGAATGCCAGTGCGTATCGGACGCCTCGTTGACCGGCGGGTTGAAGCCCGTCAGCCTCGGCTCGCGGCCGAAACGGGGGTGTTCGACGTAGGAACGATATTCGTCAGCGTGCGCCATCTTCGCTCATTCACGTATATCGCCAAACGAAGGCTCTACCGCACAAGCATCAGTCTAAGACGCTCGGCCGGCCGGGGCGAGGACGGCGCGCGTGCTGACTTCCGGGTCGTGCTTGACGGACCACGCCGCCGCTGCCGATCGGTCTTCCGGAAACTGCGCGCCGGCGGCAGGCGTGTTGTCGTATAATCGGGGAGCGATGCGCTGGTGAGTCCGCCCTGTTGAGGAGAAGGATACTCGCATGTCCGATAAATGCCACCGCTGCCTGATCCCTGCGCTGTTGCTGCTGATCGCTGCGCCGGCCGCCCTTGGCGACCGCGTCGTGGATGTCACGCCGTACCCGGTTGTCGCCGGCGAAGTTGCGCAGCTCGCGTACGACCCCGCGGGCCGCATGCTGGACGGTGCCGGGCAAGTCTATCTGCACTATGGGTTCAACGGGTGGAGCTGGGGGGTCGATCCGGACCCCCCCATGCAATGGAACGCGGCGGACGCCGTGTGGGAGATGGCAGTCGAGGTGCCGGCGGATGCTGAGCAGCTCGACGTGGTGTTTCACGATGGGCTGGGCAACTGGGACAACAACAACGGCGCCGACTGGCACCTGTTCGTCGTCGGCCGGCCCCGCTGGAAAGTCGATGGTGTCCGTGATGACGACGCGGTGCTGGTCGCCGAGAGCAACGGTCATCAGCTTTACGCCGGCGTGCGGGGGACGACGCTGTACGTCGCGGTGCCGGGGGCGGCGGCGGGCAACGACCATTTTGTCTTCCTGGCGGACAGCCCCGGGTTCCTGACCAGTGCGCCGTGGGCCAAGAGCGGCCAGGTTGCGGGCTGGTCGGCGTTCATCGGCAATGAAGTGGAGAACGCCTGGGCGGGCTGGGGCGATGCGAGTGGGGCGCTGGAGGTTGCCGGCGGCACGTGGCTCGAAGGCACGCTTGATCTGGCAGCCGAGTTCGGCGCGGTGCCCGATCATCTGCACCTCGCGTTCGGCGCCTATGAGAGCTGGGATGGTGGCGCGCTGCGGCCCGCGTTGCAGGTGCCGGCTTCGCTCGATGGTGACGGCGATCTGGAGGCGGGCGAATACGCGCTGGTCGATCTCGACGGGATTGCGCTGCCCTGCCACCCGGCCGATCTCGATGCCGACTGCGACCTTGACGCCGATGACTTCGTGGTGTGCGCGACGTGCCTGGCGGGGGCGGACGTGGCCTCGTGCGAGCGTGCCGACTACGACGCCGATCTCGATGTCGATCTGCGTGATGTCTGCAAGTTTCAGTTGCACTTGAGCGGCACGATCGGCCAGACCGAGGTGGTCGCCGAAGACCTCGGCCCGGGCGTGATGCGCTTTTACCCGGCGGGCGTCGAATTGAATGAACTGCCGCCGTCCATGTCGCTGGCGATCGACCCGGTGGTCCATGGTACGGTGCCGGCGCCCCGGCCGCTCGAGCCCCAGTACTTCGCGTCGGGCGATCGTCACGTGGCGCTGATTTCGCTGGACGATGACATCAGCCTGTACGGAACCGGCGAGATCTGCGGCCGCCTGTTGCGCAACGGTGCCGTCACCGAGGCGTGGAACACCGATGCCTACGGCTATGGCCCGGCGAATCCGAGCCTGTACCAGTCGCACCCGTGGGTGCTGGCGGTGCGGCCGGACGGCACGGCGTTCGGCGTGCTGGCGGATACGACGTACCGTTGCCGCATGGACCTGATGTACGGGATTCTCTTCGCGGCGGAGGGGCCGGCGTTTCCGCTCTATGTTTTCGAAGGGGACACGCCGCAGGCGGTGTTGACCCGGCTGACGGATTTCATCGGCCGGATCGAACTGCCGCCGCTGTGGGCGCTCGGCTATCACCAGAGCCGGTACTCGTATGCGCCGGAGAGCGCGGCCCGGGCGCTGGCTGACGAGTTCCGCCAGCGTGACATTCCGTGTGACGTCATCTGGTTCGACATCGACTACATGGATGGCTTTCGCATCTTCACGTTCGACCCGTGGGGTTATCCCGATCCGCAGGGGTTGAACGGTGATCTGCACGGCATGGGCTATCACACCGTGTGGATGATCGATCCGGGCGTGAAGGTCGAGGACGGGTATTTCGTGGATGACCAGGGCTCGGCGGGCGACCACTGGATCTACAACGCCGCCGGGAACTGGTACACGGGCGAAGTCTGGCCGGGGCCGTGTCACTTCCCCGACTTCACGCGGCCGGCGACACGCGTGTGGTGGGCGGGGCTCTATGCCGACTTCATGGCACAGGGCATCGACGGCGTCTGGAACGACATGAACGAGCCGGGCATCTTCGATGGGCCGAACCACTCCATGCCGCTCGATTGCTGGCACCGCGGCGGTGGTGGTCTTCCGGCGGGCCCGCATTACCAGTACCACAACGTCTACGGCATGCTGATGTCCCGGGCGACGCGTGAAGGGATCGTGGCGGCCAATCCCGATAAGCGGCCGTTCGTGCTTTCACGCGCGAGCTTCATCGGTGGGCATCGGCACGCCGCGATGTGGACCGGCGACAATCTCGCCACGTGGGAGCACCTCTATTATGCGACGCCGATGGTTCTGAACATCGGGCTGTCCGGGCAGCCGTTCGCCGGGCCTGACCTGGGTGGGTACGGTGGGGATGCGACGGGCGAGCTGTTCGCCCGCTGGATGGGTGTGGGCGCGTTCATGCCGTTCTGTCGCGGTCACTACGACGGACAGGGCGTCGATCAGGAGCCGTGGTCGTACGGCGCGGACGTCGAGGCGGCGTGTCGCACGGCGCTTCAACGGCGCTACCGGCTGCTGCCCTACCTGTACACGCTGTTCGAAGAGGCGGCCACGACCGGGCTGCCTGTCACGCGCCCCACGTTCTTTGCGGACCTGACCGACCTCAGTCTGCGCGGTGAAGACGTGGCGTTCCTGCTGGGTGCCGACCTGCTCGTCGTGCCGAACGTGGCGCCGGATCCCTGGTCGGCACCGCCACCCGCGCTGCCCGACGGCCTGTGGCGGACGATCTCGCTCGTGGGCGAGGACAGTTCAGTCGACTGGAACCAGCCGGACTTGCTGGTGCGCGGGGGAGCGATTCTGCCGCTCGGGCCGGTGATGGAGCACACCGGCGAGCGCCCGCTCGATCCGCTCACGCTGGTCGTCAGCCTCGATGAGACCGGCTATGCCGAGGGCTGGCTGTATGAAGACGACGGCGAGGGTTACGACTACCTTGCCGGCGATTACCGGCGGGCGCGTTACGCGGCGACACAATCGGGCGACCTGGTGACCGTCGCGGTGGCCGAGGTGGAAGGGCTCCGGCCGGCGCCGGGGCGCCAGGTCGTCATCGAAATCGTCCGCGACCATGACGTGGTGATTGGCTCCGGCGTGGACACGGACGCTGGCGCGATTGCGGTGATCGAACTCCCGTAGTGGAGCGGGGCGCGCGTGCTCGCGCGGCCGGGCCCCCGCGCGCTTGGGGCCGGGCCGGTCGGCGGTCCGTTTTGTCAGTGGGCGCCGGGCTCGCCGCAGGAGCCGCGAATGACGAGCTCCGGCTGGAGCACGACGCGCTGAGCGGGCCGTGCCGGCTCGGCGATGCGCTGGCACAGGAGCTCGACCGCGCGGGCACCCATCTCGGCGGTCGGCACGCGTACGGTCGTCAGCGGCGGGCGGGTCATGCGTGCGATTCGGGTGTCGTCGAAACCCACGACCGCCAGGTCGTGCGGGACGCGGATGCCGCGGTCGGCCGCCGCCGCGACGATGCCGGCGGCCATTTCGTCGTTGGCGGCGAACACGCAATGGCCGGGGCCGACCCAGTCGGCGATCCGTTGCAGTCCGAGGCTGTAGGCGGCGTCGTACTGGTAGTTGAGGTAGAAGGTGTCGTGCTCGGCGAGCGTGAGCGCGGCGCTGCGCAGCACGTCGCGGCAGGCGGCGAGGCGCTCGATCGTGTCGACGTTGGTCTGCAGGCCGCCGACGAAGATGACGCGGCGCACCTGGCGCTGGTGCACGAGGTGCTGCATGAGGGCGCGGGTGCCGTGGCGCTGGTCGATGAGCACGCAGTCATGGCGGGCGCCTTCGACGTCACAGTCGAGCACGACGAACGGGCGGGTGAAGTCCAGCAGGCGGTCGCGGAGCTGGTCGGTGAGCTCGGGGAACATCACCATGACGCCGTCGAGGATGGTGCGCTGCTGCATGGCGTCGAGCAGGGTCTCGCTGTCGTCGCCGTCGCGGCCCGAGGAGACCACGAGGTTGTAGCCGAGCTCGCGCGCGTGGATGTTGGCGGCGCGAATGATCTCGGAATAGAACTCGCCGTGCATGTCGGGCAGCACCAGGCCGACGATGTCGCTGCGGCGGAGCATGAGGCCGCGTGCGAAGGCGTTGGGGCGGTAGCCGAGCTCGCGGATGGCCGCCTCGACGCGGGCACAGGTGGTCTCCGACACCAGCTCGCGCCGATTGAGCACGCGCGAAACGGTGCTGATGGAGACGTTGGCCCGGTCGGCGACCTGCTGCATCGATACCACGGTTCGGTCTCCCGCGGCGCCGGGGCGGTGCCTCGGCCGCCGCGTTTTGACAGCGCTTTCATTAGACCATATCGTGGCTGTTCATGAAGCGTCAATTCCCCCGAGTGCTGGTGCTGGGATGCCTGCTGAGCTGCGCGGCGATCAGCTGGGGGCAGACGACCCGACCGACCAGCACGGCGCCGACCCGACCAACGGCGGACGAGCATTTCTCCGCGGCCGATGCGGCGTTTCTGGAAGAGGTGCAGCACGCCTGCTTCCTGTACTTCTGGCAGGAAGTGGGCGAGCCGGCAAAGCTCGTGCGTGATCGCAAGAAGGCGCCGGTGTCGAGTATCGCGGCGGTGGGTTTTCAGCTGGCGTCGCTGCCGATCGGGGTCGAGCGCGGGTGGGTTTCGCGCGCGGCGGCGGCGGAGCGGGCGCGGACCGTGCTCGGGGCGCTGGTACCGCGTGATGACAACAAGAAGTTCGGCATTTACCTGCACTTCCCGGACATGCACACGGGCGGCCTGTCGCACGAGGGGTACGAGGTGCTGGCCAGCACGGTCGATCACGCGCTGTTCCTTGCCGGGGCGATGGTGGCAGCGGCGTACTTCGGCGGTGAGGTCGACGAGCTCGTCGATCAGGTGATCGCGGATTCGAACTGGCGCGCGTTCGCGCTCGAGCCGCACGGCCTGCTGTCGATGGGATGGAAGCCAAAAGACCCGGAGAACATGGCCGGCGACGGTGAGCTGCTGAAGTGGCACTGGCACATTGCCAGTGACGAAGAGCGGCTGGTGTATTTCCTGGCGAGCGGGGCGCCCGCCGCGGAGCATGCGACGGCCCCGGCCTTGTACTTTCGGCTGACCCGCACCTTCAAGCGCCACGAAGACATGCCGCGGTATGTCGTGTCGTGGCCGGGGTCGCTGTTCACGTATTTCTTCGCCCACTGCTGGATCGACTACCAGAGGCTGGGCCGGGACAATCCGGCCGCGCTGGGCGTGAAGGATGTGCCGGGTGTCGATTGGTTCGAGAACTCGCGGCGGGCCGTGCTGACGCATCGGCGGCGTTGTCTCGAGCAGGCGGGGCGGTTCAAGACGCTTGGTGGCGACCGCTGGGGCCTCAGCGCTTGTGCCGCGCGCGACGGTTACATTGTGCCGCAGGTGCGGCCGAACCTCAGCGAGCAGGATGAGTGGTTCGAAGGAACGGTCGCGCCTTACGCCGCGGGATCGGCGATCATGTTCACGCCAAAGGAAAGCCTGGCGGCACTGCGTGCGTTTCGGCGGCTGAAGGATGCGTCGGGCCGGCCGGTGGTGTGGCGCGACCCGGCCCGGGGCGGGTACGGCTTCGTGGATTCGTTCAACCTCGACCAGGGATTCGCGAGCGATGATTACGTGGGGATCGACCAGGGGCCGCTGCTGATGGGGATCGAAAACGCCCGGACGGGGCTGATCTGGCGCCTGTTCATGTCGCACGAGGCGGCGCAGCGGTCGGTGAGGCGGCTGAAGCTGGGGCGCTAGTTGGGCGTTGGCCCGGCGGCCCGGGCGGGGGAAAGCAGGTTTTGATTTACTCGGCAGGGCGGAGGTGTTATGCTTGATGCAAGCGCTTTCACGAGCGCGACGGTGATATTCCGATAATCTGCAGCAAGGGGTCTCGGCCGGATGAGCACGGTCGTCGGCAGGACAACCGGTGAGCACGCCGCCGTTGTGGCAACGTCGGACGCCCGAAGACGTTACGGGCATTTCTCCGCCGATGGGTCGGAGTACTGCATCACGGATCCGGCGCCGCCGCGGCCGTGGGTGAACGTGATCGCGAATCCGCGGCTGGGGTTGGCGGTGAGCCAGACCGGGAGCGGGTTTACCTGGGTCGACAACTCGCAGTTGGGGGTGATCACGCGCTGGCAGCAGGATTTTGCCCACGACGCGTCGGGGCGGTTTCTGTACGTGCGGGACATGGACAGCGGGGCGGTCTGGTCCCTCGCGCCGGCCCCGACCTTTCCGCGCTACGAGGCGTACACGTGTCGGCACGGGCTGGGGTACACCACCTTTGAGACGGCGTTCGCGGGGATTGCGGCGCGGTGGACGTTGTTCTGCGACGTCGAGGCGACCGTCGAGTGCTGGCGGGTCGAGCTGCGCAACCTGTCGGGTCAGCTGCGCCGGCTGGCGTTGTGTGGCTGCGTGGAGTGGTGCTGCGGCGTGGCACCGGCCCCGCGGCGCGAGTTTCAGAAGCTGTTTCTGGAGACGGCGTTCGACACCGAGCGGCGGGCGGTCTTCGCAGCGAGCCACATGTGGGAGGTGCCCAACGCCCAGTACGGTCACTGGAACACCAGCTTCCCGTACGTCAGCGCATTCGGCTGTACGGAGATGGTGACCGGGGCCCAGGGCGACAAGGCGTGTTTCCTGGGGCGCGGCGGGGAGTGGCGCGCGCCGGCGGCGCTGGCGGAGAATGCGTGGGAGCGGCGATTCGGGCGTCACCAGGATGCGATCGGGGCGCTGCGCACGACGCTGACGCTGGCCGCGGGAGAGAAACGCGACGCGGGGTATGTGCTGGCGGTGGGTGAAGGTCGCGACGAGGCGTCTGCGCTGCTCGCGGAATCGCTGGACACGGCGAAGATGGACGACGCGCTCGACAGGGTGCGGGAGGGTTGGCGGCAGCGCCTGGCGACCCATCGGGTCGACACGCCCGAAGCGGAGTGGAACGCCCTGACGAACGATTGGCTGCGTTACCAGGCAATCGCGGGGCGGCTGTGGGGGCGGTGCGGGTATTATCAGCAGAGCGGGGCGTACGGTTATCGCGATCAACTGCAGGATTCGCAAGTGTGGCTGACGATCGAGCCTGCGCGCTGCCGGGAGCAAATCGCGTTGCACGCGCGACACCAGTTCGCCGACGGATCGGTGTATCACTGGTGGCACCCGCTGACCGAGCAGGGGCTGCGCACGCAGATGACCGACGACCTGCTGTGGCTGGCGTCTGTCACCGCCAGCTACATTCGTGAGACCGGCGACCTGGGCGTCCTGCAGGACGCCGCCGCGTTTGTGGATGACCCGACGCCGGAGCCGCTGCACGAGCATGTTCGGCGGGCGTTCGCGCGGGTGTTCGCGCGGACGAGCCCGCGCGGGCTGCCGTACATCGGGGCGGGCGACTGGAACGACGGGCTGAGCGCTGCCGGCCTGCAGGAGCGGGGCGAGTCGGTATGGCTCGGGCACTTTCTGGCGGGGTTGCTCGGGGATTGGGCGGAAATCCTCGCGCGGGCCGGGGATGGCGAGACGGCGGCCGCGTATCAGTCGCGGCGGGCGGCCCTGGTGGCTGCGCTGAACAAGTACGGGTGGGATGGCGCGTGGTACCTGCGGGCGACGCTGGACGACGGACGCCCGCTGGGCAGCGCGCGGTGCAACCGCGGGCGGATCTTCCTCAATGCGCAGACCTGGGCCGTGCTGAACGATGTCGCGCCGCCGGAACGCGCTGCACAATGCATGGACGCGGTACGTGAGCAGCTCGTCGACGAGGTCGGGCCGCTGCTGCTGGCGCCGGCCTTTGACGAGCCGGACGCGGCGATCGGCTATATCACGCGCTACGCGCCCGGGCTGCGGGAGAACGGTGGGGTGTACACGCACGCGGCGACGTGGGCGATTGCGGCGGCGTGCAAGGTGCGCGACGCGGCGCTTGTCGAGCGGCTGCTGGCGGCGATCAACCCGGCCAACAAGGACCCGGAGCGGTACTGGGCGGAGCCCTACGTGCTGCCGGGGAACGTGGACGGGCCTGCGTCGCCGTACCACGGCCGCGGCGGGTGGACGTGGTACACCGGCTCGGCGGCGTGGCTGCACCGGGTGATCAGCGAGTGGGTGCTGGGCGTGCGGCCGGTGTGGGATGGGCTGCTGCTTGATCCGTGCCTGCCGGCGAACTGGTCGGCGGCGGCGCTGATGCGGCTGTGGCGGGGGAATCGGTACGAGATTCGCATCGAGCGCGACGGCGGGCGCAATGGCAGCGGTGGCCGTAACGCTGACGCCGGCGTCGAGGTGACGGTTGACGGCGAGGCGCTGCCGTCGAACGTGATCCCGGTGCCGACGACAACGGGGCGGACGTACGCGGTGGTCGTGCGGTTCGGGTAGGGCATTGCTCTGTGGTGCCGAAAGACACTGCTGGCACAGCATTGGCCCATTGCACGTCGTTTGCCGCGACGTGCGCGGTGCCACGCGCCCCTCTGAGGTTGGCGGGCCAGAAAACGGCGCGGGGTGTCGTAGGGACGGGTGGCTCGGAATAACTTGCGGCGGACTGCGAATACCGGTATGAGCGCAACCGGATAGTAAGCGGGCGACCCGGCGGCTACGGTAGCGTCGATAGAGGAGAGTCAGATATGCTGGCAAGCACAGTTTGGGCATCGGCGTTCCATATGCCGCAGATCGCCATCATCATGGGTTGCTTGACCGCGATTGCCGCCGTACTCGGGGTTGTCTGGTACCAGATCGAGAAGGTCAAGTCCAACAATGAGCTGAAACGCTCGCTCGTAGAACGCGGAATGTCGGTCGAAGAGATCGAACGCATCATGGCGTCTGGCGAAGAAGAAAAACGATGACGAAGCGTTGCTCGGGCCGTACCTTCCTCCGTCCCTGCGCTTGCCCGATCGGAGCCGTCCGCGAGTCCTTCCCCTGCCGAGTCACCCACGCCAGCCGCTGCGGCTGAGAAACTGTGGCTGTCCCCAGATACTCACGGATACTCAGATGCTATGGGACAAAGCGCAGACATGTCCTACCCACCGGGCGAAACCCGGGGCCACAGAAGACGGCCGGTGCGGAGTCCCGCCGCTACATTCGGTGAGTGGAACTTGCCCTACCCCTTGAGGCCGGTGGTGGTGATGCCGCGGACGAAGGCGCGCTGGGCGAAGAGGAACAGGATGAGCACCGGGATGACGATCATGGTCGTGGCGGCCATGAGCTGGTTCCAGGGCGTGTCGCCGGCGCGGCTTTGCAGGAATTGCAGGCCGAGGGCGAGCGTAAAGTGCTCCTGGTGGGAGAGGTAGATCAGCGGGCCGACGAGGTCGTTCCAGACGGTGACGACGTGGAAGAGTGCGACGACGGCCAGGGCCGGCTTGCTCAGCGGCAGCATGATGCGCCAGAAGCAGCCCCAGCGCGAGCAGCCGTCGAGCATGGCGCACTCCTCGAGCTCGCGCGGGATTCCGAGGAAGAACTGCCGCAGCAGGAAGATGTTGAAGGCACTGCCGAACCAGGCCGGCACCCACAGCGGCTTGAACGTGCCGATCCAGCCGAGCTCGCGGAACAGCAGGTACGAGGGCACCATCATCACCGGGAACGGGATCATCATCGTTGCCAGGCAGATGGCGAACATGAGATTGCGGCCGCGGAAGGCGATGCGGGCGAAGCCGTAGGCGGCGATGGCACTGGACAGCACCATGCCGACGAGGCTGAGGACGGCGATGATGAGGGTGTTTCGCGCGTAGAGGAGATAGTCGAAGCTCTCGGAGCGGGCGACGTCGGCGTAGGGTGCCAGCGTCGGCTCTTCGGGGAAGAAGCCGGGCTGCAGCACTTCCGTCGGCGGCTTGAGGCTTACGCACACCATCCACACCAGCGGCAGGACATAGAGCAGGGCGACGGCGACCAGCGTCGCGTAGATGGCACTGCGCCGGAGCAAGTCTGATTGATGTGTATTCATGCCGGGAGACTCCCGAGCGGTCCTCAGGCCTGGTACGTCACGGTGCGGCGGCTGACCAGGAAGACCAGTGCCGTCAGCACCAGGATGATGGCGAACTGGATCCAGGCCATCGCGCTGGCGAAGCCCATGTCGAGATAGCGAAAGGCCTTGTCATAGAGGTACATGGTATAGAAGTACGTTGCGCCGTCCGGGCCGCGGAGGCCCTTCCACATGACGAAGGGCAGCGCGAACATCTGCCAGGCGGTGATGATCGCGATGATGACGTTGAAGAGGATGACCGGGCTCAGCCCCGGCAGTGTCACGTGGCGGAAGCGGCGCAGCGGGCCGGCGCCGTCCAGCTCGGCCGCCTCGTAGAGGGTCTGCGGGATTTCCTGCAGGCCGGCGAGATAGATGACGACCGGCGAGCCGACCATCCACAGGCTGATGAGCACCAATGAGAGCATGGCCCAGTGCGGCGTCGTGAGCCAGAGTGGGCCGCTGCCGAAGATCGGCTCCAGGGCTGCGTTGACCAGGCCGGCCTCGGGGTTGAGCAGCCAGCTCCACACGACGCCGGTCGCGACCAGGGGAATGATCGTCGGCACGAAGATGCAGGCGCGGAAGATGGCCTGGCCGCGGACGCGCTGATTGAGCAGCACGGCCAGGCCGATGGCCAGGGCGGTCATGCCGGGGATGGCGAGGGCGGCGTAGATGGCGTTGTTGCCGAGCGCCTTGAAGAACATGGCATCGCCGGCAATGCGCGTGTAGTTCTCCAGGCCGACCCAGACCGGCGGCTGCAACAGGGAGTAGTTGCAGAAGCTGATGTACAGCGAGATGCCCATCGGCAGGGCGAGGAAGAACAGGAAGCCCAGCCACCAGGGGGCGGTCCAGAGCAGGCCGGCGACCAAATTGGAGCGCTGCGGGGACATGCTCGCTCAATCTCCCTGCCGAGCGGCCCGCAAGGCCTGCATGTGCTGGTAGGCGCGGACGATGCGATCGATGCGTGCCTGGGTTTCCGCGAGCGCCGGGGCGACGGGTGCACCGCCGAGGATGTCCTCCAGCAACTCGTGGAGCTCGTCATTGGCCTGGGGCCAAGTGGGCATGGCGGGGTAGCCGAAGGCCTGTGGCGAGGCGGCGATGCGGGCGAAGGTGCGCACGTGGGGATTCTCGTGGCGGGCGAAGAAGTCGGTGCCGGGCTTGCGAAAGGGCGAGATCTTGTAGTGTTCGCGGCAGAGGCGTTCGAGCACGGGCTGTTGCAGGACGTATTCGAGGAAGATGAGCGCCGCGCGGGTGTGGGGTGCGTTGGTGGGGATCACGAAGACGTCGCTGCTGGCGAAGGCGTAGTGGTCGTCGCGGTTGGCGGACGGGAAGGGCGCAACGCCGTAGTCGAGGTCGGGCGTGTAGCGGTCGGCCCACTTGGACAACCACGGTCCCTGGAAGATCATGGCGACGCGCTCGCCGAGGAAAGCGTTCTGGGCGCTTTCAATGGCCCCGGCGCCGGATTCGAACGTTTCGAGCGCGTCAAAGCCGTAGGGCGCGCGGCGGTCGCGGATCCACTCGTAGGCCGCCCGGCCGGCGGGCGTGTCCAGGTGAAAAGACCGACCGTCCCAGAGCTCGGCGCCGAAGAAGCAGGGCCAGACCCAGTGCCACCAGCCGAGCATGACGGGGGCGGTGGTGAAGCCGAGCTGGGTGATGTCGCCGGCGGCGTCGCGGCGGGTGAGCTGGTGGTGGTAGTCATTGAGCTCGGCGGTGGTGCGCGGCGGGCGATTGGGGTCGAGGCCGGCGGCGCGGAACAGCCGCTTGTTGTAGTAGAGGGCGATGGTGTAGGGGGCGCTCGGCAGGGCGTAGAGCGTGTCGTCGTGCGTGCAGATGTCGAGCCAGACGGGCTGGAACGCGGCGAGGTCGATCGTGTTGCTGCCGGCGACCAGGTTGTCGAGCGAGGTAAGCGCACCCATGGCGGCGAATTGCGGCACGGCGTAATCGAACAGGCCGGCGACGTCGGGTGGATCCCCGCCGGCGGTGGCGATCTTGAGGCGCTGGTCGATGTTTCCGACGGCGTTGTAGTCGACCCAGATGTTGTGGTCAGCGCCGACGGTGCGGTTGAAGTCGTCGACGATGGCCTGCATGGCGAGGGCTTCGACGCCGGTCCATTTTTCCCAGTAGCGGACAACGGTGCGGTCGGGGGGGATGTCGACTTCGCCGCGGGGGCCGACGGCCAGGAGCAGGAGTGCGGGGAGGCCCAGGACGATGGTCAGGATGAGGTTGCGGAAGCCCATTGCACGCTGCCTGTGTCTGGAGCTGGCCATCGGGGCTGCCGGGTTCTCCGTGCGTCAGGGTTGATAGAGCCGCTGCAGAATGGCGGTGTCGCGCAGATCGACATCGTTGTCGGCGTCGAGGTCGGACGCGGCGAAGGTGTCGGGTTCGCAGCCGCCGAGTGGTGGATTATCCGGGCCGGGCAGGCAGTTGGCAAAGGTGGTGGCGTCGGCTAGGTCGACGTCGGCGTCGGTGTCGTAGTCGACTTCGTAGTACATGCCGATGGCGGGCAGCAGGGCGGCGATCTCGGGGTTGGCCATGAAGAGATCCCAGCAGAGGCCGGTGCGGTGGTTCTCGATCATGACGACGATGGGGCCCTGGTCGATGGCGATGTGCGTGTCGGCGATCCAGTTGAGCCCGGGATTGAGCGCGTCGTAGAGGCCGTAGGGGCCGGTGAGCGCGGGGGTGTAGTTGTCGAGCATGTAGCGCAGCGCGGCGAGGGATTCGTCGGGGGTGAAGGGCAGGGCGCTGAGCGCTGCGGTGGGGGCGACGGTGCCGTTGTCGTTGAAGGGGGCGTGGGCCATGTAGCCGGTGGGCGGTGGCGAGGCACTGGCCGTGAGGCCCCAGAGCCAGCGGTGGTAGCCGGCGTGCTCGAGTGGGTTGTCGATACTGTAGTCGCGGTGAACGAGCGAGATGTTGCGGCTGTTCGCGAAGTAGTTGCACCAGGCGTCGCGTTTGTACCGCGGGTCGAAGCCGAGGAACGAGTAGTGGGTGAAGAAGAGCGGGCCGCCGAAGTCGGGGCCGACCCAGATCGTGTGGCCGTAGAAGCTGTTGCCGTTGGTGTAGGAGGGCAGGCCGGCCCAGCCGTTGTGGTAGCTGGAGGGCGGCATGGGGTGCGTGGGCGAGGCGATCGCCAGCAGGTAGGTGATCATGGTCTCGTTGTAGCCGCGGACCTGCATGTTCATCGCCCAGCCGACGTTGGGTGACCAGTGCCAGTAGAGGACGTCGCTGCCGGGGTAGCGGCGATACCAGTCCCACTCGACGGATTCCCACAGGGCGGTCGCGCGGGTGCGGATTTCGGTCTCGACTGGGTCGGCGGTGTTGAAGTACTGGCGAACGGTGAGCAGGCCCTGCACGAGGTAGGCGGTCTCGACGAGGTCGCCGCCGTCGTCGTTGGGGCTGAAGGGGATGGTCGCGCCGGTGGTGCCGTTGATCCAGTGGGACCACGCGCCATGGTAGCGCGGGGTGACCTCGTCGAGGAACGTGATGATCTGGAGCACGCGGTCGGCGGCGGCGCTGCGCGTGACGAAGCCGCGTTCGGCGCCGACGATGATGGACATGAGGCCCATGCCGGTGCCACCGAGAGCGCAGGTGTCGCTCGGCAGGGTGAGGGTCTCGCGGGCGAGGCCGCTGACCGGGTGGGCGTAGTCCCAGAAGTAGCGGAAGGTCTGTTGCTGGATCCAGTCGAGCAGGGCCTCGTCGCTGAAGCCGTTGTATTGGGCGGTGGCGGAGTCCGAGGGGGGCGACTCGGTCCCGTCCACGACCGTGGTCACCTGGTAGTAATACCGGGGGCGGTTGGCGGGGACCGTGTCGTGGAAGGGCACGGCCAGGGTGGGCGCGGCAGTAAGGCGCGTGTAGGGGCCGGCCTGGTCGGTGGCGCGGTAGACGTGGTAGCCGTCGAGATCGACGAGCGGTGCGTGTTGCCAGGTGACGCTGTTGCGCTGCTGCCGTGCGAGGGCGGCGACGCCCGCGGGACCGGCGGTCGGGCCGGGGCGGCGGAAGCGGAGGTTGTCGACGTAGATGGTGCCGGTGGTGGTGGCGAGGTCTTCGAGGACAAAGGCCCAGATCTGGTCGAGGCCGGTCTGGTCGCGGTCGGCGACGTTGAAGATGATGGTGGTCCAGGCGCCGGCGGCGGTCGGTGGGGCGTTGGCGGGCTGCCAGGCGTCGGGCGGGTTCCAGTTGGGGCTCCAGATGCCGACGATGTCGGGCAGGGTGGCAGGCGAGGCGATGAAGATGTCGGCGAGGAGGGCGGTCTGCTCGGCGAGATCGTAGGTGGTCGCGGACCAGTGGTGGCGGAACTCGACCTTGCGGTCGGTCTCGTTGCTGATTTCGAGGCGGAGCAGGCGGGTGCCGTCGGTGGGGACGGGCGCGCCGTTGGTGCCGCCGGTGACGATGCTGAGCGACAGGCCGACGTCGCCGGCGCTGGGGGTGACGGAAAGGTCGGTCTCGGATAGCTCGTAGCTGGCGAGGGGGGTGAAGCTATCGGCGCTGGCGGGGGTGGCGAGCAGCGTGGCGAGGAGCAGGATGGGGGTGACGGTTTTCATGGGGCTACTCGACGGCGGGTCGGGGGGCACCTGCCGGTGATTGTAAGGGGCCGCGGCGGCCAAGCGGCGCGAAATCGCGGGGCCGGCGGTGGTTAATAGGCTGTAACATCTTTCTTTGTGGCACGTTACGTGTTTTCGTGGCCGGGTGATGGCTGGATAAATGGTCGTTTGTGGCCGGGTCACCAAGTGCAGGATAGCGGAAAATGAAAGCGCTTGCAATGATGATTTACCGGGGCTATACTCATGGTTAGCGGGCAGCGTGTCGGCACGCGCGGGCGCCCCTGTCCGGTGCAATGAGCGATCAAGTCACACATGCGGAGGAGAGAAAATGCGAGCGACAGAACGAGTCTTGGGTATGGCGATGGTCTTGGCCTTTGGTGCGGCGGCGCTGGCCACACCGGTGATCGACAGCGCGGTGATCAATGACCGCGTCTTCAATGATGACGCCGATTCGGTGTTCACGGCGGTGAACAACTACGCCACTTACATCTCGCTGCAGGATGCGGAGCTTGATGGTGATGGGGAGGGTTCGGAATGGGCGAACCTGCACAACTTCCGGCTGTCGTCGAACGGGGGCATCAGTCCGGCCGTGTTCAACAATGATGATCCGTTCGAGTTCCATGCGGACGTGACGGTGAGCGGGACGGCCGTGACCGAAGGCGGCTTGAGTGTTTCGCCGTGGTGGTCGCAGGATGTCGACGGCCGCTTCCACCTGCGGACGAGCGATGGCGAGATCGCGTGTTTTGGTGGGCGGCTGCCGTTCTACAGCTTCACGGCCGATCAGTCACTGACCTACACGCCGGGCACGACGGTACGGCTCGGCGTCGTCTATCGCCCGAACGGGTTAAGCGAAGCCGATCCGGCGACGATCGAGTATCTCTATAACGACGGCACGCAGTACACCAGTGGCCCGCTGGCGTTTGACCAGGGCAACCCGGACGAGGATCCGCCGTACGGCTTGTGGGGCATGCTGAACGATGCCCGCGTGGGTGGCTTCGGGCAGATGCTGATCAATACGGATGATCCGGACAACTGGGGGCAGGTCGAGTTTGGGAACATGGTGTTCGTGCCGGAGCCGGCCAGCTTTGGTCTGCTGGCGCTGGCGGGTCTGTTGCTGGTACGCCGCCGCTAGGACGCGCCGGGGGCGTGGTTTCGGCCGCACAGGAGGTCGACAGGTCGATGCGACACGATGAGCTGCAGCGGGGCGTACGTTGCCCGCGGGCGTTT
Organism: uncultured Planctomycetales bacterium; assembly: GCA_964448675.1. GTDB lineage: Bacteria > Planctomycetota > Phycisphaerae > UBA1845 > Fen-1342 > CAYUZU01. The sequence continues at coordinate 13,401 of CAYUZU010000033.1, read as the reverse complement.
ACGTTGATCGAGTTGCTGGTGGTGGTGGCGATCATCGCGCTGCTGATCTCGATCCTGTTGCCGGCGTTGCATAATGCCCGCAACAGTGCGAAGGACGCGGTTTGCGGGTCGAATCTGCGGCAGCTCGGGCTGGCGACGGAGTACTACGTTCGCGACAACGACAGTCGGTTGCCGTACATTCTTGGCCGGGTGCAGGGGAACGGGTGGACGTTCTATCAGTACCACCAGATCTTCAACTTCTGGAAGTACGTCAAGGAGCTGGATCTGTTCCGCTGTCCGCGGGCCCATGGTGTGAATGCGGTCGCGCAGCTGGAGGATCGCCCCAACTACAACACCCACTACACCGTGCTCAAGAGTGACGACCGGTACATGAAGGCGTACTTCGAGGGCTGGTGGGTGGGCATCGACCCGACGGCCAACCCTGGCGAGCCGACCGTGCCGGAGCTGTACACGGATTACTGGCTGCACGACTGGCAGCCGGCGGACCGGGATACGAACGCGGTGCGTGACTTCGAGGGCGAGCTGGTGCCGCACGTGGGCGGCAACCTGATCAACAAGATTCCGCACCCGCAGTATGCGGTGCTGATGACGGATGCGGGTTGGGGCCTGCGGGCCGAGGACCTGCGGCACAACGGAGCCAGCCAGTTCCTGTTTCTCGACACGAGCGTACGGAAGATCAGGAAGGAGAAGTTTCTCGACCTGACGACCGGGCCGAACGAGCTGCCGCAGGATGTCGACCCGTACAACTGCCGGCCCTTTTACTGCTGGGGCCTGACGTCGAACGGCATCGACGGCACCTAGCGTGGGCGGCGGCACGCCACGCGCGCGTTGAAGAGCGACTGATTTCGAGCTGGCGCCGCGGATTGCGGCGCCGGCTTTCTTATCACGAGGAGAGGAAACACCATGAGCGGTCGCAGGATTGTCGTACTGCTGGCCCTGATCGGGCTGGTGCTGACGCCGGGGTCGGTGCAGGCACGCCAGAATATCGTTGTCAATGGCAGCATGGAATTCGGTCCCGGGGCCGGCGGGATTGATCCGCAGGTGCCGGCGGAATGGAACATGTTCGGGGTGAATGTCGAGCGCTCGCCGACGGTCAACCTGGAGCCGGCGCAGGGGGGCTGGGCGCTGAAGGCGTTCGGTGAGCCGGACAGCAGTTCGGCCGGCGCCTCGCAGACGGTCGAGGGCGTGAGCGCGGGGCAGCAGGTCACGGCCACTGTCTGGGTGCACACGCCGTCGTTCGACCAGCTGGGCGGCACCGGGGAAGCGGGGCTGGTGCTGGAGTTTCTCGATTTCTTTGGCGGGACGATCGAGCTTTACAGTGACTATCCGCTGAACGCGGCGACGACGCCGGACACGTGGGTGCCGGCGGAGATCGGGCCGCTGACGGCACCGAGCGGGACGATGAAGGTGCGGATCAGCTGCCGGCTGAAGTGGTCGCCGCCGGATATCTCGGGTGCGGCGTACTGGGACGACGCGCAGGTGACGGTTGACGGCGGTGCCGATGTGGTGGTGAACGGCGCTTTCGAAGAAGCGGGCGAGAGCGAGGGGCAGAGCACGCTGGGGATCGACAACTGGGTCGGCTTCAACGACCAGGAGAAGTCGGACGCCTACGCGCTGCACGGCGCTCACAGCCTGCAGCTCGGTGTGCGCAGTTCTTACAACGGGCTCTGGCAGAACATGGCGACGTTGAACCCGAACGACCGCATTCTGCTGCGAGCGTGGGTATTGAACCCGGCGAGCGATCCGCTGCAGGATTCGTCGCAGGCGGGGATCAAGCTGGAGTTCGACCCGACGGCCGAGGTGCCGCCGCCGATCGAGAACCTGGCGTTCACGGCGGACGAACCGGTCGACACGTGGACGCTGGTGGAGTTGTCGACGACGGTGCCGGTGGAGGCGACGATTGCGCGAATCGTGGTGATTTATGGCGGCGTTTCGCAAGAGACCGGGGCGGTGTACTTCGATGATGTGCATGCCGGCGCGACGAGTAATCCCGGCGACAACCTGCTGAGCAACAGCAGTTTCGAGAGCGGGACGGGCGTGCCGGACAACTGGACGGACTTTGGCGATGCGGCCAAGGACTGCTTCAGCGTGTTTCGCACGGGCGCATGCAGCGGGCGCGCGCAGGGGACGACCTGGGCGGGGCTGTTCCAGGAAGTGGGCGTGACGCCCGGGCAGGATCTGTACGTCAGCGCGTGGGTGCAGACGCCTTCGTTCAGTCCGATCGTGGATCCGCTGACGGTGGCGGGCATCAAGGTCGAGTGGGCTGCGGGCGGTGTGCCCGGCGATGTCGACATCGGCGCCCAGGACAATGTCATCGATGATACGGCGCCGACGGATACGTGGATTCCGCTGACCATCGATTTCCAGATGGGGCCGGATGAGAGTGCGCTGGCGCGTTTCACCAACCTCACGGCGAAGGGGACGGCCCAGAGCGGGCTGGCGTACTTCGACGCGTGCGAGGCGGTTCTGTTGAATCGCTATGACGGCTCGGACGTGGATGGGGACGACAACGAGGACCTGATCGACGCCGCCTGGCTCCAGCGGACCTACACCGGGAGCGGCGCGGGGTCGCTGCCGTTCAATGGCTTGACGTTTGACCACGACGACGATAGCGATGTTGACATGGATGACGTCGTGTATTTCGAGACGTGGATGACGGGGCCGTAGCGGCGCGGGCTCGTGGCCACAACCGGGTCAACGCGGAGCGGAGGCATGGGTTTTCCGGCGGGCTTCCTCTGGGGGGCCGCGACGGCTGCGTACCAGATCGAAGGGGCGGTGGCGGAGGACGGCCGCAGCCCATCGATCTGGGATATGTTCTGCGCGCGGCCGGGGACGGTGTGGAACGGGGACTCGGCGGCGGTCGCGTGCGACCATTATCATCGCTACGAGGAAGACGTCGGCCTGATGCGCGACCTGGGGCTGGGCGCGTACCGGTTCTCGATCGCGTGGCCGCGGGTGTTGCCGGAGGGGGTGGGGCGCGTGAACCGGGCCGGGTTGGACTTCTACAGCCGGCTGGTGGACGCGCTGCTGGCTGCGGGGATCACGCCGTTCGTGACGCTGTATCATTGGGATCTGCCGCAGGTGCTGCAGGATCGTGGCGGGTGGGTGAATCGCGCGAGTGCGGACTGGTTCGGCGAGTACGCCGGCGCGGTGGTGGATGCGCTCTCGGATCGGGTGCAGCACTGGATCACGATCAACGAGATCCAGGTGATCGTGCAGATGGGGAGTGTCGATTGTTTTCACGCGCCGGGCGTGCGGTTGCCGCGGCGTGATGTCCTGCAGGCGGGGCACAACCTGCTGCGGGCCCACGGGGCGGCGGTGCAGGCGATCCGAGCCGGGGCCAGGACCCGGCCGCAGGTCGGTTTTGCGCCCGTAGGGGTGACGGGGTTGCCGCAGGCCGACACAGAGGCGGATCGGGCGGCGGCGGCGGCGTACACGTACGGGACGTTCGCCGACACGTTGATGAGCAATGTGTGGTGGCTGGATCCGATTTTTCGTGGGGCGTATCCGGCGGCGGGGCTGGCGTTGTACGGTGGCGACGCGCCGGCGGTGGCGGCGGGTGACATGGCGCTGATCCACCAGCCGCTGGACTTCCTGGGGTTGAACATCTACTTCGGCCAGCCGGTGTGTGCGGGGGACAGCGCGGGTTACCGGGTGGTGCCGCCGCCGGCGGGGAGTGCCTATTCGCCGATGGGTTTTCTGGTGTCGCCGACGGCGCTGTACTGGGGACCGAAGCTGCTGGCGGCGCGGTACGGGGTGCCGTTGTACATCACGGAGAACGGGCTTGGCTGGCGGGACTGGGTGCACCAGGACGGTAGCGTGCACGACCCGGCGCGGATCGACTATCTGGCGCGTCACCTGGGGCAATTGCAGCGGGCCATCGCGACGGGGGTGGATGTGCGGGGTTATTTCTACTGGAGCCTGATGGACAATTTCGAGTGGGGGCTGGGGTATCGGGAACGATTCGGGCTGTACTACGTCGATTTCGTGACGCAGCGGCGGCTGGCGAAGGACTCGGCGGCGTGGTATCGAGCGGTGATTGCGGACAACGGGCGCGCGCTGGCGGAGGCTGCAGGGTCGCGGGGCGAGCCGGACGGGGCGTGGTAGACGCGGGGGGCTGGGGGGGTTGCGCGGCGGGCCGGGGGTTTAACCGGGCTTCATGCGTTTTTCAGTTGACGTTCAAGCGCGGCGAGGATGCTGCGTGGCGTTCGGGGCTTGACGAGGCGGGAGCAGCGTGTGCCGCCGGAGTCCTGCGAAGCGCGATCAAGGGAGACGTCATCATGTTCGAACGGAATGCGTGGCTTGTGCTGCTGGCTGCCGTGGGGGCGGCGGGGCTGCTGGTTGGCCCGCCGGCGGTGGCGCAGCCGCCCAGCGAGATGGAGTGGGAAGCGGGGGAGGGTTATCACGAGGAGGAGTGGTACGATCCGAGTGACTGGTTCGACTTCGAGGGCGAGGGCATCAGTTACGAGTACGACTTCTATGACGGGTACTACACGTACGACTATTACGACCCGTATGGCTACGAGCCGTACTGGGATGCGTATACGTACTACGAGCCGTACGACGACCTGGACTACGGCGACTACTACTACGAGGCATACGACTACGAGCCGGACGTAGATGACTATGCCTACTACGACGACGATTCCTACTATCACGAGCTGTATGACTACGAGCCGGACTGGGGCGACTACGCCTACTACGCTGACGAGTACGACGAGGCGTATGACTACGAGCCGGATTACGACGACTATGCCGGGTACGACTACGGGTACGGTACGGACTGGGACGACTACGTGTACGACGAGGAATACGACGTCGACGAATACGAGTCCGTGGCGTACGACTACGAGCCGGAAGGCTGGCAGTGGGACTACGACTGGTGGGACGGCTGGGAGTACGAGTACGAGTACTACACGCCGGCCGGTTTTCACGGGGAAGCGGGTTTTGATGCCTGGTACGAGGACTGAGATTGAAGCGGTCCGGGTCTGCGCCGGCGTGTGGGGGTGACGGTGGCGGGCACAGCGGACACGAAAGGAGAAGTACGATGCGTAGAGTGCACATGCTGATGATGGTGGCGGCTGCGGTGCTGGCAGCGCAGGTGGCGGTCGCCGGTGAAGGTGAGAAGAGAATGCGCGCCGCGCAATCGGACAAGCGCATGAAGAGTTATCGCGTGACGGGGACGGTCGAGAACCTGAAGTCGATGGACTTCGTCGGCATCGAGGCGACGCACCTGCTGGCGAAGGTCAAGACGAGCAAGGGGGACATGATCAAGGTCGACTTCGGGCCGCGGCAGCGCCTGCAGCGGGCGCTGGATCTCCAGAGCGGTGACCGGGTCAAGATCTGGGGGCATCGCGGCCACGTCAACAAGAAATCGGTGCTGATGGCCCGGAAGGTCAAGCATGACGGCGAGGCCTTCAAGGTCAAGCGGCAGAAGGGCCGGGATTATCGCCAGTTCCGGGGCGAGGTCGTGGCGCTGCAGACGATGAAGCGGAAGGGGCATCCGGAACACCGGCACGTGGTGGCGACGGTTCGTACGCGCGAGGGCCAGAAGCGGCGCGTGGCGCTGGGTACGAAGCCGCGGATCCGCGACATCGGGCTGGAGCAGGGCGACCGGATTCGCTTCGTGGCGCGCCCCTGCAAGATGAACGGCGAGAAGGCTCTGGTGGCCAAGCACATCCGGCACGCGGGCGAGAGCTACACGGTCAACAAGAAGATGCGCAAGAAGCCGCGCGGCTATCGGCTGAGCGGTAAGGTTACCGGCATGAAGACGATGAAGCTGTCCGGTGCGCGGCAGGATCATGCGCTGGCCAGGCTGCAGACGAAGGACGGGCACACGCTGAAGGTGGACCTGGGGCCGAAGCGGCTCGTGCGCCAGAAGCTGGACCTGTCCCAGGGGGACCGCATCACGGTGGTCGGCAGACGCGGCCACGTCGATGACCAGTCGATCTTCATTGCGCACAAGATCATGCATGACGGCGACACGGTCCGGATCAAGCGGACGCGCACGAAGCAATATCGCCAGTTCGAAGGCGAGGTGGCGTCGTTCAAGGAGATGAAGCTGCGCGGCGACGGAAAACGCCGGCATACGGTGGCCGAGGTGCGGCTGGCCGACGGCGGCCGGCGGCGCGTGGCGCTGGGGCAGCGGCAGCGCGTGGATCGGATCGGGATCGAACGGGGCGATCGGATCCAGTTCACGGCGCGGCCCTGCAAGATTGACGGTGACAAGGGCCTGTTGGCGAAGCACATCCGCCATGCGGGTGACCGTTACGTGGTGAACAAGAAGATGCGCTGAGGCGCTGTCGTCGCGGGCGACGTGCGCCGCGCGGACGAGTGGGAGCCAGGGTCGGTCGCTGTTCGGGAACGACCCGCAACGCGAAGGCCGAGTGCCGTCACGGCGGCGCTCGGCCGCGTTGCATGACGCGGTGTGGTGGCGCGGGTCAGGCGGGGGGTGTGGTGGGCTGCTCGTCGTACTGCAGCAGGCGCCGCTCGCCCTGCAGGGCGCGCAGGCGGGTCAGGTCCTGGGTGACTTCGAGCGTACCGAGGTAGTTGTCGGCCTCGTCACGGACGGCGAAATAGCGGATGTGCACGAACTTGCCGTGCAGCTCGATCCAGAACTCGGCAACGTTCTGGCGCCCGGTGCGGAAGTCGTCGACGATCTGGTCGACGATGTGCACGCTCTTGGGCGGGTGGCAGTGCTGCACCTTGCGGCCGAGGATGGCCTTGCTGCGGGAGAAAATGCGGTCGCCCTCGGAGAAGAAGCGCACACGGTTGTCGGCGTCGACAAAGGTCAGGTCGACGGGCAGCGCGGCGAAGATGCCGCTTAGCTGGGCGAAATCGAGCTGGCCGGTGGGGAAGGTGATGGCGCGGTCCTGTGGCAGGTCGACGGTCTCGTCGCGGTACTCGGGCTGCGGTGGCTGGTAGCCCTCGCGCGGCTCGACGAGGCACCAGCCATAGCGGGGTGACTGGGCCCAGATCTCGGCCCATTGGTCCTCGGTGAGCGTCTGCATCATCATCGGCAGGAGAATGTCCTGCTCCTTGTCGGTCATGCTGCGGACGATGTGCAGGGCCTCGGCGCCGGCGCGGTCGGCCAGTTCGCCGAGCTCGCCGGCGGTCTTGTCGGGGGTGGTCAGGGCTTCGTCGAGCGTCTTGAGCCGCGTGCGGGCTTCGTCGTGGACGGCCCACATGACCTTGGACGGTCCGGTGATGCCGTGCTTCTCGAGCATGGAGAAGAAGAGGTCCTCCTTGCGGCGGTAGTGCTTGTCGACATCCATGAGGTCGTTGAGAGCACCGCGCCACGGCAGTAGTGCTTCGCCGGCGGGCGCCTCGGGCGGGAGGGCACGCACGGTATCCATTGCCGCCTGCATCCGGTCGCAGGCGGCCAGGATCGCCTCGTTCTCGCGCCGGATGGTGTCGGCGGGATGGCCGGGCGGCACGTCGGACGTCTGCTGCTGGAGGACGTCCTGCACGACGCGGGCGTGCAGGTCGCACATCGACTTGATTTCCTCGACCGGGATGCCTTCGGCGATGAGCTCCTGCTCCATGGCGGCCACCTCGCCGGCATCGGCGGCCTTGACGAGGTCGACGAGCTGCTGGCGGACGCTCTCCGGATCAGCTCCCTGGTGGAGTTGCTTGACGATGTGCTTGAGGGTCTCGATGCGTTTCTTGCGGTTGTCGATCAGTTCGCTCATTGCGGCGGTCCTCGGGCCGGGATCGGATCAGGCCGGCGTGATGTGGTGGTTGATGTGGAAGAAGTTGACGGGGTCGTACGTGGCCTTGACGGTGCGCAGGCGGTCGTGGTTGGCGCCGTAAGTGGCTCTGGCGCGCTCGTCGCCCTCTTCCTTCATGAAGTTCATGTAGGCGGCGCCGGTCGAGTATGGGTTCGGGGCCTGCCAGTGGTCCCGGGCCCAGTTCGTGATCTTCTCGTCGTTCACGGGCCGCGGATCGACGCCGGCCATCACCATGGACCAGTTCGCGTCACCGGACTGGATCAGCCGGCCGCGGAGGTCGGACGCCAGCGCCGCGGTATGGGCGGATGTGCGCATGTTGCCTGCTCGCTTTGTCCTTCGGCCAAGAGGGGCGCCCGCATATCTGGGCGTGCCGGCCATGACGATCCGCGACGGAGTTAAACGCGAGATGAAAACCGTCTGAACCGGGCGTGATGTGGCTGTTTGATCTATCCTATGCTATCTCTGGTGGCCACGCGCTTCTGTCGGGCGGGCCGGCGCGCGGGCACGGCCGGAGACCGCAGCGGGTGTCATGCGGTGTGCACGTGCCGTTGCGGTGATTTCGCGACCATGAAATCGCCTTGTGGGGTGGTCGTGAGAAACCGACGTTCGGTACAAGGAGGTGTGCCGTGACAAGAGGTGCAGCCATTGTTGCCGTCGCGGCGCTGCTGGTCGGCGCGGCGTTGCCTGAGCGCGAGCGTCCGACTGCTGATCGAGGACACGTCATGAAGCTGCCGGATCCGCGAACACGCGGGGGGATGTCGCTGACCGCGGCGCTGGTCGAGCGCCGTTCGGTGCGCGCGTTTTCTGCGCGAGGGCTCAGCACGGCTGAGCTGGGGCAGCTCTGCTGGGCGGGGCAGGGTGTCACCAGCGAGGCGGGCTATCGGGTGGCGCCTTCGGCGGGGGCGCTGTACCCGATCGAGCTGTTCGTTGCAACGGCCGACGGCGTTGGGCAGTACGATCCCGCAAAGCACCAGCTTGTCTGGCGACGAGCGGAGGACCTGCGCGCGACGCTGCAGGAACACGCGCTGGACCAGTCGGCGGTCGGGGCCGCGCCGGCGTGCTTCGTTATCGTGGCTGATATTCCGCGCACCGCGAAGAAGTACGGGCAGCGTGCGGAGCGCTACTGCATCCTGGAGGCGGGACACGTTTGCCAGAACATTCTGCTGCAGGCGACGGCCCTGGGGCTCGCGGGGGTGCCGATCGGGGCGTTTGAAGACGCGAAGATCGCGCGGGACCTGGACCTGCCCGAATCGCAGCGCGCGTACTACCTGGTGCCGGTGGGCGCGCCGGCGGAATAGCGCCCGCGCGGGGGCGTGTCCGCGGACGCGCGGGACGCGACGCAGGGTGCACCGGCCGTGATGCGCGTGGGGCACCGCAGCTGGGGACGATTCGCAAGGCGCAGCGGTACGTTGCGCGGCCGGGAACCGGCGTGAGTTCAGGTTCGGATCTGCTCCAGGAGCGCGGGGTCCTTCATTTCGGAATCGCGCGCCAGCAGCAGTACCTTCGAGAGCACCTCGGCTGTCTTGGGATCGTCGTCGGCGAAGGGCAGGAACAGCCGGCCGCGGTGCTGGCTGTGGACCGCCACGATGTACAGCGAGCGGCCTGGCAGGACACTGGTGCCGGCGCTGCCCAGGTGTACGCTATAAGTGCCCAGTGCGCCGTCGATTCTCGCATGGTGGCCGTCCACCTGCACGTTCGCCAGGCGCAGCAGCTGGCAGGTCTCGCGCAGCAGCGCGGCGCGCATCGCCACGGTGGACGCGGAGGCCTCGGGGGCCACGCCGCCGGCATGGGCCACGCTGACGACCAGGTCCAGGTCGCGCATCACCTCGCTGAAGAGGCGTGGGGGGATTTCGGTGAGGGCGACGCGTTCGTACTTATCGCTGCGGCGGCGCACGAAGGCGACCTGCTCGAGCGTGAGTTCTTCGATTTCGGCGGGGGTGAAGAATGCCTCTTGGAAGCCGACTTCGGCGATGAGATCCTCGTCGTGAAACGTCTTGCGCACACCCTCTTCCGGTGTGCTGACCCAGTGCCGTTGCCTCAGCAACGCCAGGGCCTGACGCGGATTGACCTGGTGGCCGGCGTAGCGGCGGGTGGAGGCGCCCTGCTCCAGTTCGGCGGTCGTCTTCGGATAGAGCTCGCGAAAGACCTGCTTGAACGGCTGTATACGCTCGGCGGTGAAGCACTCGCGCTGCCAAGCGTGCCAGTCGCCACGCTCGAACAGGTCGAGCGGGTGCGCGATGCGCACGGCGTCGCGGCTGCCGATCGGTTCGGAGTGCCCCGCGTGATCACGCAGGACCCGGCCGTCCTTGTCCGGATAGCCGATCAGTGCCCCGGCGCCGATGAACACGAGGCGCACCACCATCGGGCGCAGCATCGGATGGGTCAGCAGTTCGCGCAGCTCGCGTGCCGAGAAGGTGTCGCCGCGGCACATCGCGGCCTCGAGTGACGCCCGCATGCGCGACTTCTGCCGTCGCAGTTGCGTGACGCGTGTTCGCAGATCGGCCACGGCCTGGTTCTTGCGCAGCCGGGCCGGCACGTCCTTCAGCGACCGGCCGCGTTTGGTGACGGTCAACACGGGCTCGCCGGCGGACGTAAGCTCGAGCGACACCGTCGTTTCCTCGACCGTTACCGCGACAGGGCCGCGGGCCAGGTCGGCGACTGCCGCTGCTTCCATGGCCCACTCGAGGCGGCCCGGATCGCGATAGCCGGCGGTGCGGGCCAGGTTCTGCAGGCCGATTTCGACGGCCCGGCCTTCGCTGGCCTGGCGCTGGCTGCCGAACTTGCGGCTTTCGCGTTTGAAGGCCTGGAGGCGCTCGTAGCGACGCAGCGTTTCTGCCTGGCGCGCGGCGGCCTGCCGGGGCAACGGAACAAGGCCAAGGGCGCGGACGGCGTCCTGGTGACGCTTCTCGTCGATGCGCGCGACAAGCTCAGTTGCTGTTACGTGGCCCAGCATCGCGTCGGCGAAGAGCTGGGCGCGCTTGTGACCGCCGCCGCGAGAAGCGAAGCGGGCCGGCGGCTGGAGCTGTTGCCAAGTCTTCAAGCCCAGTGCTTTGATCATGCGCTGGAACCACACGACGTCGACCGCACCTTCCTCGAGGTCTTCCGCCTCGAGTTCGGTCCGTTCGCTAATGCGGGCGGCCCAGAGGTCGCGGATCTCGGGATCGCGCCACCAGTCGCGCTGCTTGGTATGGGCGTGGATCCACCATACCGCGTCTTCGAGTCCCGGGATGTCGAGCGCAAGCTCGGTGCAGGCGGCCCACTGGGGCGCGAACATCGCCACCTCCAGCAGGCGTTTGGGTTTGATCGCCGAAGCCTGGCAGAGTTCGTTGAACCGTGCCGGCGAGTCATTCGCACCCGGCACGGTCACCGAAATGAGGCGACTAAGCGAGTACGCTCGTGTCAGGTAGGTGGACTCGTCCTGTCGGAAGATAGGGTCCGAGCCGAGGGCCGTGACCAGGCGGAACAGCGTGGTCGCGTCGCCGGCATGACGCAGGTGGAACGCCGGTTGGGTGGAGGGGGCTGGACAGTCGCCGCGCGTCAGCTCGACTTCGATCAAGCGAGAACGTACCGATTCGACCGCGGCCAGCAGCTTCGGCCGGTCGCGGAGTTCCTGCGGCGGGCGCAGGCGGGTGACGTTGTGGATGGGGCCGAAATTGATGTCGTCCATGCCGCCGTACCCGGTTGAGCGCGGGGTGAGCAGCCACCAGATGAAATCCGGCTCATTCAAGAGTCCAGCGTCGTAGGCGGCCATGAAATCGGCGAGTTGAGGGCAGTCGGTGCAGCCGGGGATTCCGCGCTCGAGCGCCAGCATCGTGAGAACGCCGAGGCGCTGCCGCGTGGTATCGGTCACGTCGTCCGGGTAGGTGCCGGCGTAGTCGACGACCAGGTGCCAGCGTATCGCAACGGTAGCAACGTGCGGGAGCGCGAGGAAGCGACCGTAGTTGCCCAGCTGGTTCTCGTGTTCGTCACGTTCTTCGGGACTGGGTACATTCTTGGCCAATGCGTCTTCGAAGTGCTGGACCAACAGATCGGCGCCGCCCCGCGGCGCGGCCAGACGCAGCAGCCAATCTACGATCCGCTCGAGTGTCCTGCTCAGACTCCATGCGCGGGTGTCGCGGAAGGGTGCTGGCAGGTGTTTGCGGTACGACTCACCGCGCCACACCCAGGCGCATGCTCGCACCAACTCGAGCCCATCGCGGTCGCGCTGTGCGGATGGGCGATTCTTCAACCAGTCGACCCACACCTCAAAGAGCGGCAGGTGCTCGCGGGCATCCGCCCAGACAGCGGCGCCCTCGCGCGGCCAGGGTAAACGCCAGCCGGCGTCGGCCAGCAGGACCCGCTCGCGGCCGGTAGCGTGGCCCACCGGCACCTCGCATTCGGCGTGCTGCAGGAGGAGTTCACCCAGGCTGGCGAAGCAGGCCCGCGCGGCGTCGGTCTCCAGATGCACGCCGACATAGCGGGGTGCGGGCAATGGCGAGCGGGCTCCGGGCGGGACGAGGCCCAGGCAGTCGTCGAGGGTGACCACGGGGGCGCTGTCCAACAGGCGATCGGCGATCCCGGTGAGCTCGGGCGAAGCCAGTGACGCGCGGTGCGCGCGAATCAGTGCACGGGCCTCGTCGGGAACGCGCTGCATTTCGATCAACTCGCCGGCGAGTTCGAGGCCGGCGCCGCGCTTGCGGGCGTTGCCATCGGTGAGCAACGTACGCGCGATTTCGAGGACGCGGTCATCGGGCAGCCGCGACAGACGCCCGATGGTGCCGACGCGGAGCACGCTGGCGGTACGGTGCAGCAAGCCCAGGAGGGCCGCGACTTCATCTTCGGTGACCGGGGTCTCGTCGAGCGCTTCAAAGGCGGCCGCCTGGACGTCCTGCCGGCGATCGCAGACGAGATCGACCATGAGCCGGCGGGCGGCGGGCTCGAGTGTCCGCGGCCGGGACACATCGGGCAACGCGTAGCCCCGGTCATCTGCAAGCCCCGCCAGCCCACGGATGAAACCGACGCACTCGTATGTCTCGAGCGCGGGGGCGTAGGGGATCATCCTGTCGGGGGCCGGCCTGGTGACGGCGCGCAACGCGTGGGCGATGACCTGTCGGTCGTGCGTGTACTGCATCCACGGCCAGAGAATCGGGTCGAGCTTGCGCCGCCGGGACGGGGCCTGCTCGAACAGCGTGGCGACGGCCGCGAAGAGCTCCTCGTCGAACGTGTCGAACTCGATTCGCGGCAGGAATGACACCAGTGCCATCTGGACGCGCGGGTCGGTCTCTGCGCGCGTCTTGAGCCGCGCGGCGAGCAGTGTGCGAGACTCGGGCAGTACGCAGGCGGACGTGATCAGGAAGGTGGCCACGAAGCGGCGTTCCGGCACGGGATCTTCCAGCATGGGAGCGGCCAGTGCCAGGGCGCGTTCGACGTCCTCGCAGGCCGTCACCCACAGGGCCAGGTACGTGTCTTCGGGCGGGCCGGATGCGATCGCCGCCGCGCGTTGTTCGTCGTCGTCGAAGAAGTTGGCGATGCGCTGCAGACCGGCGTTGACGACCTTGGTGCTGCCTCCGGCCCACTGCGTGCCCAGCCAGGTGTCGAAGGCGCGGACGGTGGCGCTGAAGCGTGCCAGGTCATGCTCTAGCCCGGATTATTCACGGTGGATTGAAAAAGCGGCCTTCGTGTGGTCTAACTG
>CAYUZU010000032.1:0-45608 GCA_964448675.1 uncultured Planctomycetales bacterium | reverse complement strand
TTGTTCATCCGTGAGTTTGAGCATGCTCAAGTATACGGAATACACAGGTGTCGAGGTTTGGGATAGGTTCTAGTCATGAACGGAGATATCCACCGGCGTCCCGGTCGGATCCCACGCGTGCGTAACCGTGTCGACCAGGTTGCGGCCCTCCTCGAAGGTCCGCGTGGACGCCAGCCGCACCGGCTCGGACCTCGCGACCGCCGCTTCAGCGGCCCGACCAAGCCAGTACCCAGCGCCGATAAAACCGCCGCATGGATTCAGTAACACCGGCACGATGCCATGCTCACGAAGTCAGTCGTAACACGCCGTCACCGACAGTCACAGCTTCATCATCTCCACACGTTTGGGTGGTACCCCGCTTCGTCGGCGTCCAACAACGTACAAGGCGACGCCAATGACAATCGCCGCGACCAGCGGCCACACCCGGTCCTCTGGAACCTCAGCGGACGTGCGAATAATGGTGCCGCCAGAATTCCTTTTGAATGGACCTTCCGGGTACGCCGCTGCGATCCCGGTTGAGCAAGCTGCCCGTAGCAGCTTGAGCACAAACGCTGCCTCCGCAATGACTGCCGGGCTATCTGCGTCTACACCAGCAGTACGCATCAGCGCCAGCACGTCCTCGGTTAGTAGATCCCCCGCACACCGCAGGTTATCCTGGTCACAGTCTGTTGCCGACCCACAACACGCAACCTGCAGCGGTCCAAAAACGGCTATCCTCCCGCCCTCGACGTATTGCTCGACTTCAAGTCGCACCACGCGCGGGGGCCCAGGACTGCGCACTCTGGTAACCGTTTTCAGGACCACGGGGCGCTCAACCTCGATTGTCACACCAGCATACTCCTTGGAAGCCGGCCAGTCCACGTGTGCTGTCTCGAATGCCCTGATTCTAACAGGGCACAGCAGTAGGATGTCCAAGGCGACCAGAAACGACGCCATCGCACACAACAGGGGCCACGCCATATACGCGGCGCGGCGCACCTCGCTCCAGCCTTTGGACATCCTAGAGATGACCGCTTGCTGCCTGGGCGCACCGCATTCTGGACAGCGGTCTGATTCCAGGCCATGCAGTGAGTAGCCGCATTGCCCGCAGGCCGGCTCAGGTCCATCACTCATCACCCGGCCCCTAGCGAGGTACCACGCAGTTAGCAGTAGCAACCCGACAGCGGCATTCAGCGCCACAATGACATTGACTCTCACAGCGATTGTACGCTCATGCGGTACACATGCGCATGTGTACACAGCATACCTTACTCCGGAACACGGAACTCTGGCGTGCTCGTGAAGGACGTAGTCTCAGCACCCCAACCATAGAACTGCTTATAGAAAGAGAAGGATGGGAAGTCGTAGAAGTTCCTTCCCTCGAAGCTGATTCTCTCAGCTTTGGCGTAACCGTTCGTGCATATCTTCAGCTTGTATTCGGCCGCAGCGCTGCTCTTCTCCGTTTCGCTGGCGAGCCCAATTCCTAAATCCGGATACGCCCACTTAGACCTGCTCATGATCCTAATGAAATACCTCACATTTCCCTCATAGCATTGGTAACACTCTCCCACATCGTATGGTTCGCCCGCCGTCTCCTCTGTCGCCAGCGTGACCCTCCAGCCTTCGGATACGAAGCTCACGTTGCATTGCATAAAGGGCTGGTATGCCCTGCTTCGGACGGTTGACAGATCATGCAATCCGAACACGCACCGACCATCCTCCAGCTTGGTGTCTCCCCACAGCTCAGAATCAAGGGTCGCCACGTGATGAGCATCCTCAAGCACCCATTTCATTTCGTAGCGAAAGCCCCAATACTCATCCATTCGTGGCCCTGACAGAACACCTCTATACCACCATTCCCACAGTTTGACCTCGTCGACGATTGTCGCGCTAACGCGCCCCCCACAAGTGAACCAGCCACGAGCATCGATTGCGTTAGACGGTACATTCGCAACATATCCGTACAGATTCACCCCGCCCCGCTCCCCAATCGGATCCCACGAGGTCCACCGCCCCGTCACCGGATCATAATAGCGGATGGGCCAGTTCCCCCAACCCGTCTCGTCATCCCAGTACTTGGTGCTGAAGCGGATCGGGTTCTCGACGGCGTAGGGGCCGGCGTCGTCGCGCCAGTCGCCATCGTCATCATCATCGGGCCCGATGACCTTGCCGTAGGGGTCGTAATCATACCGCGCCACGATCGCGCCGTTCGGATCGTTCGGGTCGTGGGCCCAGTCGATGAGCTGGCCGACATTGCCGTTGGCGTCGTAGGTGTAGGCGAAGTCGCCGAACAGGTCGTTGGGATCGTTCGGATCGTTGGGGTCGCTGATCGCCAGCAAGCCGCCAATACCGCCGGCGGCTTCGAGGCTGTTCACCGAGCCCTGCTGCCCAGCCAGGTCGAGGCCCCAGGTGTAGCTGCGCCGCGTGCTCGGATCGTTGGCGTCGTTCGGATCCACGTCCAGCTCCAGCAGCATGAGCCACCCGCTCCACACAAACCGCGTGACCTTGGTCGGATTGCCGTCGTCCCAATCGCCCGCGCCGCCATTGAGCGCGGGGTTCCACGGCAGCACCCGCTTTTCGATCCGCCGACCGAAGTAATCATACCGGAATTCCACCTTCACCGGCGGCGGCTCGTTCGGGGCCGCCAAGGCCGGATACGTCCGCGCCACGCTCATCAGCCGGTTCTCGGCGTTCCACGTGCACCGCACCCCGCTGGTGGTCTCGATGCTGCAACTGACGGTCGTCGCGGAGTGGCACCTTATGAAGATGGTGCCGGCGTGCACTGAGCATAGAAGAACTAGAACCCCTATACACTAAACGGCTGCGTTTCACGTGAAACGCAGTTGTCGGCGGCTCCGGTATTTGCGCCAGAACCCGCCAATAACGCTGTTATCGGGACATTTGCGTTGACACAACCGGCCCCAGAAGCGTAACTTGCCCGCCAGGTACCCCCATCCCGCCCCAGGACAAGGAAGCACCGATGGCGAAATCTCCCAACCGGCTCGGCAAAGGGCTCAACGCCCTCATTACCCCCCGCAAAGATCGGTCGGCGACCCCGAGTCTGCCGACGAAGCCCGACACCGATGCGACCCCCCTGCCCAATATCACCCGCGAACTGCCTGTCGACCAGATCAATGCCAACCCGCGCCAGCCCCGCACCGACTTCGACGACCACGCCTTGGCCGAACTCGCCGACTCCATTCGCAAGAACGGCGTCATCCAGCCCATCGTCGTCCGCCAACTCGACAGCGACCGCTACGAACTCGTCGCCGGCGAACGCCGCCTGCGCGCCGCCCGCCGAGCCGAGCTCCAGACCATTCCTGCCATCGTCCGCGACCTCAGCGACGCCCAGTCGTTCGAGCTCGCCCTCGTCGAGAATCTCCAGCGCGAAGATCTTGGCCCCCTCGAACGGGCCGGGGCGTACCAGCAATACCTGGACACCTTCGGCTGCTCCATCGACGAGCTCGCGCAACGGCTGTCCGAGAGTCGGGGCAATGTCTCTAACTATCTTAGATTGCTGAAGTTGCAACCCGAAGTCTGCTTCCTGCTCGGCACAGGCGACCTCGGCATGGGCCAGGCCCGTGCCCTCGCCGCCGTCAGCAACCCCCAACGCCAGCTCGCCCTCGCCAAGCTCGTGGCTCGGCGTAACCTCTCCGTCCGCCAGGTCGAGGACCTGGTCCGCGCTGACGAGGATGAACCCGACCGCCAACCGGCAGAGAAGACGCCTGACGGCCAGAAAACCCACCAGCAGGACGTCGAGCGGGCCCTGAGCAAAGCGGTCGGCCTGCGCGTCCGCCTCATGCCCGGGCGGAAGAAAAACGCTGGCCGAATCGTGATTTACTACAACAATCTGGATGATTTCGACCGAATTTCGGAGACGCTCGGGGGCGATCTGCGGATCGAGTAGTCAGGAGAACGACCATGTCTGCGGCCGAACGCCCTGCCGTCTTCGCCGGCCAGTTCTACCCGGCCAACCCTGGTCGCTGCCGGGCGGCGATCGACGAAATGCTCCCCGAGACGCCGCCACCGGCGAGCCTGTGTGCCATTGTGCCGCACGCGGGGTGGGTCTATAGCGGTCCGACGGCGGCACTGAGCTGGGCGTCCATCGCCGCCAGTGAGCCCGACACGGTCGTGATCTTTGGAGCGGCCCACGGGCCCGACCGCAACGCGGGCAGCCTGTATGCGCGCGGCCGCTGGCAGACGCCCCTGGGGCCGATCGAGGTCGACGAGGGTCTGGCAGGGCGGTTTCTGACGGTTGAAGGTGTGGCGCAGTCGCCCGAGGCTCATGGCCGCGAGCATTCGATCGAGGTGCAGTTGCCGATCCTGAAGCGGCTGTTGCCGCGGGCGAAGGTTGTGCCGATCAACGTCCCGCCCGGTCGCCGGTCGGCGGCGGTCGGGGCGTCGTGCGCCCGGGTTGCGCAGCAGGCCGGGGGGCGCGTGGCCTTCGTCGGTTCGACGGATCTGACGCATTACGGGCCGGCATTCGGGTTTGAGCCAGAGGGCCATGGTTCGGCAGGGGTACGTTGGGCGAAGGAAGTGAACGACCGGCGGGTGATTGCGTTAATCGCGGCGCTCGACGCGGACGCAATCGTCCGCGAGGCCCGTGATCATCGGAATGCCTGTGGCGGGGGGGCGGTCGCGGCGACGGTGGCGGCGGCGCGGACGTTGGGGGCGACGGTTTATCACGAGTTGCAGCACACGTGCAGCGCTGAGACGGCCCAGGCCGGCGGGTTGGACATGAGCAACTCGGTCGGCTACGAGGCGGGGGTCTTTCTGGCGGGAGGCTAAGGCAGCGGTTTCTCTGGTCCAAACCTGCGGCGGGGGGCCGTTGTCGCGTTGTGGAGGCGGGGGGCTCGGCGAGGAGCAGTGCGGCTGTGTGCTGGCGCGTTCCCGCGTGGCTTTCGGAATCGCGCGGGCGTGCGACTGTTGCGGGTCGACCAGCGGGCGTGCCGCGCTGGCCCACAGTTCGCAAAAAAACCGGCAGCGGGCCACTTGGCGACAACTGCGTTTCACGTGAAACGCGGTTGCGCAGAATCTAGTATCACTAGCGCTGCTAGGTTGCGGCGCCGCGGACACGGGGCCCGGGGTTTCTCGCGTGCGGCGGGGCGGCAAGACGACTGAGGGATGCAAGCCGTAGAAGGGGGCGCGGGTGGCGCACGGCCGTGCGGGGGCGCAGGATGCTCCGACGTTGGTCGGTCGCCCGCCGGAAGACGCCGCTACGAACGTCCGGCACGCCACCGAACGGTTGGGGCAGCGGGCCGGGTGGGTCGGCTCGGTGCGCGGGTTCAGGTTCGCGACAGAGATGTTCCCCGCGCCAGCCCACCCCACCGGGGTCAAGCCGATCGTCGCTGCGGCGGGCATGACGGGGGCATCACAGTCAGCGCTCACCGCGGCGTGTGTCCGGAATGCGGGACGCCCGTTGCCGGGCGCTGGGGCGGGCGCGCCCAGGAGGAGGACGCGGGAGGAGCCACGCAATTGCCGGGGGACAATGGACGATGTGGTTGTGTCTCTGTGTCTTCCTTGCCGGCTGTTGTGGTCGGGACAAGCCGAGCATGCGCCCGCAGGATGCTCCATACCTCGAGCTGCGCGAAGCGATACCGGTAGTGGACGATGCGTTACGTCATGCCGGCGATGATCCGGGCGAGCACCGAATCAGGTTTGTGATGCGACGTCCATTGGAAACAGGGCACTACGATGACGGATGGGAATTCGATCTGAAGCTGCGCCTGGATCTGAGCCCGCAAGGCAGGGATCGCCATCTGATCGTGGGAATCCTTGATGAGGCGGATGCTTCAGTGTTCGCGAAGCACGCCGCGTAAGCGCGGTGCCGGGTGACGGCGGGAACACGACCGGGATGGCAATGATCAACGAACAAGGATCAGAGATTCCTGCGCGTGGCCGGTTATTGCCCGGGTTGTGTGGCGGCCAGGGTGGCGGCGGCGGCGATGGCGGCGGTCTCGACGCGGAGGATGTGCGGGGCGAGCGATACGAGCGTGCCGCCGCGAGCAACGAGCGTGGCGACTTCATCGTCGGTGAGGCCACCTTCGGGGCCGATGACGATGGCGCGGGCGCTGGCGGTCGGCGCGCCTGGTGAGGCGGCCGGGGCCGCGACGCGCGGGGCGCTCGGGCGCTGATGGTGCCAGGCGGCGTGATGCTGGTGCAGCCAGGCGGCCAGGGGCGTGGCCTCGGGGGACGGGTGGGCGATCAGGAGCGTTGCTTCCGCCACGCGGGCCGCGGCGTCGTCGAGTGAGGCGGCGCGGGTAATGTCGGGCAGGCGGTTGCGGCCGCACTGCTTGCAGGCTTCGAGCGCGGTGCGCTCGAGCTTGTCGGTGCGGCGGACATGGACGACGGAGCGGGCGAACTCGGTGAGCAGCAGGCGCGTGACGCCGAGCTCGGTGCATTTCTCGACGAGGGTGTCGAGGCGATCGCCCTTGCAGCCGGCGGTGATGAGGGTGAGCGTGGCGGCGGGCGGCGGGTCGGTGCGGATTTCGTGTACATCGGCGACGAGGGGGGGGTGTTTGGCGGACCGGCTGGTGGCGGAGGCGTCCTGGAGCGTGGCGCGGGCGGCGCGACCGTGGCCGTCAAAGAGTTCGATGGTGTCGCCGGCGGCGAGGCGGAGGACGCGCTGGGCGTGGCGGGCCTCGGCGTCGGGGAGGACGACGGTGCCGGGGCAGAGCTCGGGGCAGTAGAAGCGGGCGACGTTCATGGGGAGATTATGACTGAAGCGGCTGGCATCGCGAATCCCGGCGGTGGAGAAAGGGGCTGAGGGTTGAGAAGGAGCGGAGCGACAGCGTGACGGAGAGATAGGGTGGGGCTATCTGCACCTGGGATCGCGCGGCCCCGCGCTCACTCGACGTCCGCCGCGTGCATCTTGCGGAACTCGAGCTGGCGGTAGCGCTGGATGACGAAGGGGTAGTTGAAGCCGAACACGAACGCAACGATGCCCCCGCCGAGCAGCAGCGGGTAGTAGACCGCGTAGGGCTGGCCCAGCGTGAGAGCGATCACGCCGGCGGCTGCGGCCGCGATGCCCAGAACGATCATCACCGGAACGAAGACGAGCACAAGACGCCGCCCGCGACCCGTGCCGGCCAGCACACCCAACAGCGCCCCGCACAGGCCGATGACCGACCCGCCGACGCCGCCGATCCAGGCCGCAGTCGCCCCCGACCACCAGGGGGTGACCTCGGCCAGCAAGGCCGTGTCGTGATCGACCGACCCGCCCGCGCCCACGTGGGCCAGCACGAAGCCGCCGCTGCACAGTCCCAAGAGCACCACTGCGGCGTTCATTGCGATTCCTCCTTTGTTCCCTGCTCGTCGCGATACGCGGCCAGAATGGCCTGCAGCGTCTCGCCGTCGAGGCGGCCCTCGGCGTACTTGGCCCGCACGAGGCGCTCGAAATCGCTGGTGATCCGCTGATCCTCGATGATTTCGAGCTTCTGGATGAGCCGGTCGAGCCGCAGGCGGATGGTCGGGTAGCTCACGCCGTAAGACTGGGCCAGGGCCTTGAGCGAGCCGGAGGCCATGACGAAGCGGCGAACGAAAGCGAGCTCGTCATCGGCCAGCCAGTCCGTCCAGAGCGGCTTTGTGGGGCTCATGTAGTAAAGATAAGATCAGGGGTGCGTTTTGTCAAAGAAAAATTAAACCAATTATTAACAAAAGTAAAGCGCGACTCGGCGCGTGGGGGTTGGGGACGCCGGCGATGCAGAAGTGTAACCATATATTTTATAGACGCTTATATGCTGAATCCGGCGGGTGGAATCCGCCCTACACGACCGCTGGGGCCTCGACTGCTACGCCGCGGGGCGTTTGCGCGCCACGCCGAGGAGGAAGCCCAGGACGATTGCGAGCAGGGCGGCGATGAAGACGCGCCACGCGGGGGGCATCGAGTAGTTGAACGTCTGGGCTGCGATCCAGAACAGCAGGGTCTTGGGGATGAAGCAGAGCAGGAACTGCGGGTCGGCCTGGGCGGCGTAGGCGCGCAGGCTCCAATGCCGCCCGCCGTTGGCGATGACGAAATCGCAGTAGTTGTGCGTGACCATCATGCCCCAGCCGTACATGCCCAGCCCGTTAAGCCAGAAGCTCTTTGAGAACGCCAGCCACAGCGCCCCGCCCAGCACGGGTACGCTGGCGGGCCAAAGACCCTGGGCGACCAGTGCCTGCACGACGGCGGCGAAGGCGGGGAACGCCAGGGCGAACCACATGCCGAAGAGCCCCCAGACCACGGCCCGCGCCGGGGCGCGGTCGAGCTTCCAGGTGCCGGTGCGCAGGCGACGCTTGAGGATCTCGCCGAAGGTGCCCAGGAAGAAGAACTTGACGAAGCCGGCCGCGAAGGGGTGGGCGGTGGTGGTGGCGGTGAAGACGCCGGGCCAGCCGAGCGCGAAAACGACAATGGCCGCGGACCCGACGGTGTAGAACGCGACGGTGAGGCGGTCGCCGACGGTCAGTGGGCCGGCGACAGCGGGTTGTGGGGTGGTGGTGGTCGGGCTGGCGACGCCGTCGCGCATTTTCGCCTCCGTACAGGCGGGTTGGCGGCTCGGGATTACAAAGAACCATGCATGATAGCGGGTTGCGGGGCGTGTGTGTAGGTGGGGCGGCGCGGGGCGTCTGGGCGGGAAGGCGGGCGTGGATGGGTGATACGGTGATAAAGTGAAATATGACAAGGGGTTAGCGGCCACGGCCGACTTGGGGGTTCGGGTGGTGCGTTGCGAGGGCGGCGTCAGGCGCGGACGCGCAGGAGGTGTGCGCCGCAGCCGGCGCGGCAGTCGGAGGCGCCGAAGCCGGTGAGGATGACCTGGCCGGCGGTTTGCTGGTGGATGGGGCACTCATCTGTGGGGTCGGGCGAGCACAGCACGATGCGCGTGAGCATGACGGCGGGGTGGATCAGCAGGTAGTCGATGTGCCAGTGCAGGCGGTAGCAGGGGTGCAAGGGGGTTGGTACCTGCCGAGTTCGCCGAGCGCGAGGAGCCGGCCAAAGCCCCCTCGTTCGCAATCAAACACCCGCGGCGCACACAGGATAGGGCGTGAGGGCGCTGAAACGCCAATGTGCCAACGGAAGAGTCGTGCACCGTGCGGCCATGGCGTGGACCACCCCCGCAGTGACTATTGGATCTGCCTCGGCATGTCGCGCGGCGCTCTTCAGCTGCTCGAGGACACTCCCAAGAGCCAGAAGAAGAGGCACTGCGCCCAACGTCCGACCTGCCCTGACGTAATCGAAAACAACGCGAGAATCGTCTGCCAGATGATGTGCACAATCATGGCGCACTGGCCGCGGCCAAGATCCTGGAGTTCGCAGCAGTCCTCCCAGAGATCACCGCGCAGAGGCTCGCGGTATTTGCGTGGCACCCACATCGTGAACAAGTTCATCCAGTTTCGGAGGCCGTCGGATACGGCCGGTCTGCAGCAAGCTACGCGCTTCGCGGGGCGAGCCACGAGTGACCCAGCGCGATCAAGCCCCAGCCGACCGCCAAGCGCGGCCTGGATCGCGTGCGGGAGTTGCAACGGCGACAGCCGGCCTTGAAGCACGTAGGAGCAGACATTCGCGATCGTCAGCAGGGAGCAAACCAGCGTCCAAAGGCGGACTGTGGTGCATGGCGCCGGCACATCGGGTGGCAATGGCTCGCCTGCTGCGCACGCTCGAGCGCCGGCGGCCCAGAATGCCGTTCGAGCACCGTATGCCTCTGTGAAACGCAGGATCAACTCGTCGCGCAACACCGGGTCCTCTGAGAGAACGACCGATCGCTCGAGGGACGATGGAATTGGGAACTTGCGTGTCGCACAATGCCAAAGGGCAACACGCGTGGACACGGAAATCCCCCGTCCACGATATCCCCGTGACATCAACTTCATGCGGCGCGTGATCGGCGCACGGGCATTGGCCAGCGCGCGGCGGTTTTCGGCGATTCTCTTCAGTACGGTTCTGGCTGACTCGCTCACCCGGGCCTCCCTTCCGCTCGCGGCTGGATGGCGAGGCAAACCAAGTCGTAGGCCCGGTGTCCGGAAGCCGTGAGGCGGAAATACCGCCGGCGATTCCCTCCGCGCTCATGCGTCTCCTCGCCCAGCCAGGACTTCACCCATCCGGCATCCTCCATTCGGTCCAGGGTTACGTAGAGCGAACCCGCAGGGATCGTACGACCGGTGCGCTCCTTGTACGCCTTGGACAATTCGCGCCCGTAGCGCGGTCCGTTGAGGAGGATGGCCAGGAAGGTAGCTTCCCTGGTGGTGGGTAAGCTCACGGTGGTAGTCTCCCTACTTACGTTCTCTCACAAACCTTACAAATCATATCATTGAGGTTGGCACGCGTCAACACCCAGCCGGAGAGAACGTGCCCGAGTGGGCCCATCAAGACCACAGGAGGTGGCCACTTCTCGGCCTAGGCAGAACTGGAGCGCCGCCGTTCATATCGTCGCTCTGTCACGCGTCGGCGCGCACCAGGTGTGCGCCGCAGCCGGCGCGGCAGTCGGAGGCGCCGAAGCCGGTGAGGATGACCTGGCCGGCGGTTTGCTGGTGGATGGGGCACTCATCTGTGGGGTCGGGCGAGCACAGCACGATGCGCGTGAGCATGACGGCGGGGTGGATCAGCAGGTAGTCGATGTGCCAGTGCAGGCGGTAGCAGGGGTGCGCACCGCGCTTAACAACGCCACGATGGGCCGGCCTCAGCGTGTCGGCGGAGACGCGGGCTTCCCGGACGGGTGCGGGGCAGGACGCCAGGGCGAGATAGCGCTGGACGCGGGCGACGAGGCCGCGGGCGGCCCGGCCGGTGTAGATGTAGTGGCCGGCCGGCAGGGTGCAGCGGCCGAGCCGGCCGATGGAGGTGGTGATGGGCTCGAGCAGGCGCAGGCGGAGCTGGTAGGTGCCGGCAGCGGGCCAGGTGGTGAGGTGGGGGGTGTAGCGCACAGGTGGCATTTCCTGTGGATGGTATCACGGGATGGCTCACAGGGCCGGGGCGCCGATCACTGTCCAAGTGAATTGGCTCCTGCCGCGAGGCGCGTTAGGTTCTCGATCCGCGGCTTGCAACCTCCGCGGCCGCTGGTGTCGTGGCTGCAGCGTGTCCTTGCGGCCCTTGTAAAGGCGGTAGTAGGCCCAGTGCTGGATGAGTGCGGAGAGGATGAGGCCGATGATGGGGACGGCGGCCGGGACGGGGATGCTATCCGTCAGCCAAGCGATCTGGTTGATCTGAGCATCGATGTCATCGGCAGCGAAGCCGGACAGCGCGACGAGCCACAGGACAAGGTTGATCTCGATGCAGAGGAACATGATTTTCGTGGCGGGGCTCCCGTTTCGTGCGGTGCTTCGACTCGCGGTCGAGTATACCACGGCCCGGCAGCGGGGACGGGCCAACAGGATTGACAGATAACAGAAGCCGCCACGGCGAGCGATCGCCCGGGCGGCTGGTCCGACATCACTGGATCGGGGTAGAATGCGGCTGGCGGCACGGTCAGCGCCGGCGGCACGGTCTGCCGGTTGCAGCGCGGGGGAAGGTCGGTGTCGGCACAGGCAATTCCCAGGTGGTCCCTGGCGGCGGTTCCTGTACGAGGCGAGGGTGTTCTTGCGATATCTCCTGCTCTTGGTTGTTGGCGGCTTCCTGCTGGCAGTGCTCTGCAGCGCTATCCCCCGCGGGCCCGCCCACGGTGGGTGGCCGTTCGCCGTCTGGAGCACCGACCGAGGCCTGTGGCGAACCGACCGCGTGCTGCCGTTCTGGGGCTCGGAGGATGAGTGGACGTTGACCACCGACTGGCAGCTGGTGGGGCGCGACAGTCGGGGCCGCTTGAGCACCGTATTCGACGTCAACGGCTTGGTGATCAACGGTGTGCTCGGGGCTTCACTGGGGATCTTCGCGTACATGGTCGTGCGGTGGCGCCGCCCTCCGGGACATGCGGCGGCGGGTCGGTGTACAGAGTGCGGATATGACCTCAGAGGCAATACAACCGGCGTCTGCCCCGAATGTGGTCAGGCACTTGGTGCGAGCGCGCGTATGCACCCAAGCATACGGAAGGGACGGTCCTTCGTTTCGCGGGATAAGAAGGGTGGTATGTGGCGCTACGTGACGTATGCACTCGTTCTGGCTCTCGGCTTTGTGGTCGGTGGATACGCGGGCTTTCACACCGCGATCGGGCAGCAACGTCTGCCGCGAGTCACGCAAGCGGAAGAGGCGCTGGCGATGGGCGAGGTTCGGATCGACTTCGTCCAGAACGTCGGTCACTACGACGTGTTTCGTGAGACCTCGGCGGATGACGACGTTCTCTTTCTTGGCAGCGTGTCGGATCCGGACTTGTGGATACGCCTGCCGTGGCGCCCTGGCCAAGAACAGGCGTATTGCATCAGCTTGAGTCACTACTTCTGGCGGGGCCCGCCGGGAGGACGTACACGCGCGGCGGCCCGTGGTGCCGACAATCGTCGGGGCGAGGTGATTCAGGATTCCGACGGAGATGGGATATTCGACACGCTCACGGGACTGTCGGGGACCGTCTGGCAGCGTGTCAGCGAGGGAGAGTGGGTTGTGCGTGAGGACGGCGTGGCCGATGACGAGGAAGGTAGGTAGCAGCAGACACGCCAAGACCGGGCGGGGTGGGGGTGTGGCTCGTGTTCTCGTTCACTTGATCAGCCACAACGCCGTCCCCTGGGTTCGTGCACAGGATGCGGTCGGTCACAGCCTCCCGGTTTCGAGCGGGCACCGCGCGGCGTTACGCATCGGGCCCCGGTGCTGCGGTCGTGCCGCCGCCGCACGGTCGCCGTGAGCGCCATTCTACGCCGGGCCCGTGAGCGCACCATACCTGATTCCCCTAATGCACCCCGGGGCGCCGCGGCGCTGAATTCGGCGGACGCGGCGGTGGACGGTAGCGGACGACGCAGAGCACTGTCGTACCAGAGTCACCGCAGCGCAATACCCTGCCAGCGACAACGCAGAGTATCGTCCGACCGAAGGCAATGCAGAGCCATGTCGTACCGGGGAACAATGCAGAGCAATGTCCGACCGGACGCACGGCCGAGCGATGTGTGACCGTTCGGGCGGTCAGTTGATGAAGCGGATGCAGAGCGGGTAGCGGAAGTACTCGCCGTTGCTGGCCTTGATCATGGCGATGATCACCATGACGATCTGGAAGATCAGCACCGCCGGCAGCAGCACCATGCCGATCAGCACCAGGAAGAGCACGCCGCTGATCAGGGTGTAGATCAGGATGCTGATCTGGAAGTTGACGGACTCCTTGCCCTGAATGTCGACGAAGGCGTACTGCTCGCGCTTGATCAGCCACACCACCAGCGGGCCGATGAGCCAGCCAAGCGGAATCAGGTAGCCCGCGAATGCGGCCAGGTGGCACAGCATGCCCCAGGTGCGCGCGTCGCTGTCCGGCTCGCGCGGACCGGCCATGAAGTCGTCGGGCGGGGGCGGCGGTGTGGCGCTCATGATGTCCTCCCGTGCTCAGCGCCGGCGGCGTTTGGACCGGCGTTTGCGCGATGCGCCGCGGGTGCCATTGCCGCCGTTGCCGTTGCCGTCTTCTTCAAACAGGTCCTCGGGCGCGTCGTTCGGTTCGTTCTCCGGAACGATCAGGGTCGTGTCGTCGCCGTTGAGCGTGCGATCTTCTTCCGCGACGGCGGCGGGCTTCTCGATCGGCTTGCCGTCCTCGTCCAACTCGACGTCCGCTTCGGCGGTGCGCGTCTTGGCGATCGCGCGCAGATCACGCAGCAGCCGGTCCTCGCTCTGGCCGGTCAGCGTCGCCAGCGACTCGGCCACGTCGGGGATGTAACGGCCGAAGATGTCGCGGCGTTGCGACTCCATCCGCTGCCGGCGGCGCCGCCGAACGTAGGTCGCGAGCTTGCGGCCGCACTCCTGCAGGGCGAGCTTCATCTCCTTGCGGATCTCGTCGTAGTCGGCGATCGCTTCCTTGCTCTCCGACGTAAACGGCACCCAGACGCTGGCCATGTGCACCATGACGACCAGCGGCCCGACCGGCAGGCTGCCCGACGGCTGCGACACGCCGTAGTTCCGCCAGTCGACGTCCATGACACTCTTGAACGCGCTGCAGCCCGACTGTTGATACAGCAGCGGCACGCGGTTGGCGAAGCGAATGATGCGTGCGGTGGCGTCGCCGGCGAGGTTGCCGCCGAAGGCGAGCCCGACCTCGATCTGGAACGGGTTGCCGCGATAGACGGCGGGGCTGCGGGTGGTGGCGGTGAAGAACTCGGCCTTGACCTCCTTGAGCAGGCCGGCCAGCAGGTTGCGCACGCCGATGGGGGCCAGGCAGTCGGTGGGCGGTGCCATGAAGCGGGTGTTCTGCATGGCGTCGTAGAGTTTCTCCACCTCGTTGGTGCCGATGGTGCCGGGGGCGGCCTTGGGGCTCAGGCCGGCGGCCTTGCAGATGCTCTGCGCCCCGCCGGACGACACGCGGCAGAACTCGCGCTGCAGGAAGCCGGCGAGCTTCACGCCCTTGGCCTGCTTGAGCATCTTCATGAGCACGCCGAGCTCGATGCCGTGCGGGTGCGGCTGGATTTCGCGGGTGTCGGCGGGGAGCTCGTCGCTGGCGCGGGGAAACTCGCGGTGCTCGCGCGTGGGCGAGGTGTAGTGGATCAGGGCGTGGGGGTTGGCGATGGCGGTCTGCTCGATGTACTCGTCGACGGACTGGCGGCCCTTGGCGTAGCTGGCGACGAGCTCGATCTTGACCTCGGTGCCCTGGCCCCAGGGGACATCGACGGTTTCGTCCTTGATGATGTCGGGTTTGTTCTTGGTCGTGTCGATCTGGATCTGAAAGTGGTGCGCCTCGCGCTTGGGGCTGGTGCGCGAGGTGATGTGCACGCTCTTGCCGGTGGTGAGCAAGCCGTACATGCCGGCGGCGGAGATGCCGATACCCTGCTGCCCGCGGGACATCTTGAGGCGGTGGAACTTGGAGCCGTAGAGCAGCTTGCCGAAGATGTTGGGGATCTGGGCCTTGATGATGCCGGGGCCGTTGTCGCGAATGCTGACGCGGAAGCGGTCCTCGGCGAGTTGGTCGATGTCGACGTGCAGCTCGGGGAGGATGCTGGCTTCTTCGCAGGCGTCGAGGCTGTTGTCGACGGCTTCCTTGACGGTGGTGAGCAGGGCCTTGCGCTTGTTGTCGAACCCGAGCAGGTGGCGGTTCTTGGCGAAGAACTCGGACACCGAGATGCTGCGCTGCGCGGCGCCCATGGACTCCGCGGTGACGGCGCGCGAGCGGCGGGCCTTGCGCTGGGGCGGCGACGCCGTCGCGGCGGTGTCGTCGGCGTCGGCCACGTCGTCGACGTTGGGGGTCTGTTGATGGCGGACATCGCCGCGGGCCGGCGTCTTCTTGCGGGCGCTGCTCTTCTTCTTCGTCGTCTTGCGTTTGGCCGCGCGGGCACTCAAATCGGTTTCCTCCTCGGCGTCGGCGACACCGGGCTCGTAGCTGGCCTGACTCACCCCGCCGACCGGGATGATGCGTTCGGGCAGCGGGTCGAAGAGTGTCGGGCCGTCGTCAGTTTTGCTGGAGGAGCGTGGTTTCGAGGCCATCCCTGGCTCCGTACAAGGCCGCGGCCGGCGCCGCCAGCCGCCGGTGCGTTTCGCGCGGCCAGCGGCGGGGCTCGGGCACCCCATCCGTCCGGCGTCGACCGCGGACGCCGGTGGTGGCGGGCAAACCCGCACCAGGCCCCTATGGTAGCGTGGCTTACGGGGGTGTACAGTAGCGCTAACGCCTGAGCTCGAGGATGGTCGATGGCATTGAGTGCGAAAGAGAAGCGGGCACTGGTGGGGGCGAGCCACCGGCTCAAGCCGGCGGTGGTGCTGGATGCGGACGGGGTGTCGGCGTCTGCCGCGGAACATGTTCGTAACTGCTTTGCGGATCGGGAGATGATCAAGGTCCGCATTCACGCGGACAGCGGGGCGGCATGTGACGCGGCGGCAGTGGAATTGGCAGAGCAGGTGCCGTGTGAGATCATTAAGCGGATCGGTCGGGTCGTGCTGCTGTATCGGACGCCGACGGAACCGGAGCGTACGGGTGGCGAGCCCGGCGGCGAGAACGATTACGAGGATGCGTGATGCAACGATTCAAACGACTGGGCGTTTTTCTGCATGATTCGCCGGCGGACGAGACGGCGCTGGCGTATGCGGGTGCGTTTGCCTCGCTGGCCGGCAGCGAGCTGGTGTTCTGTGTTTATGTCCGCGAGGACGAGGACGAGTCGAGCCTGCCCGATGTCGCTACGGTGAAGGCGGAGGTGCAGCAGAAGCTGCCCGCGACGGTGGCGAACATCACGCAGGTGGAGGTGCATCGCGGTACGGGCGTGCCGGAGATCCTGCGGACGGCGCGTGACGATGAACTGGACCTGATCATTGTCGGGCGGCGCTTGCCGTCGGAGCAGGTGGGGATCGGGTCGGCGTTTGCGCGGCTGGCGCGCAAGGCGCCATGCAGCGTGCTGGTGGTGCCGAAGCTGTCGCGGCCGCACCTGGAGCGTGTGTTCGTGTCCGTCGACTTCTCGGAACATGCGAAGATGGCGCTGGAGCACGGGGTGGCGCTGGCGCGGGCGAGCGGGGCGCAGCGACCGCAACTGGTTGTCCATTCGAACTTCGCGGTGGGCTACGGCTATTCCAAGACGGGGATGAACCTGGCCGAGGCGGTGGCGCAGCGCGAGCAGCAGGTGCGTGAGAAGCTGCGTGACTTCATCAAGGACGTGGACACGAGCGGATTCGACGTCGAGTTGGTGTCGACGAGCGGCGAGGATGTCGAGGACGCGGTGCAGGAAGTGGCGGTCGCGCGGAAGATGGATATCGTGCTGGTCGGCAGCCGTGGCGTGAACTCGGTGTTCTTGCTCGGCTCGACGGCGGAGCGGGTTCTGATCAACTCGCTGGTCCCGGTGATGGTCGTCAAGAAGAAGGGCGAGACGAGCAAGGTGCTGGACGCGCTGTTCGGCACCGGATAGCGAGACGCGCCGTCGGTTTCCAGTTGTCAGCAGCACACGCCTGTCAGCGATTCACCATCCGCCATCAGCCGGACGGAGCCACTCCCCAGCGGCTGGCCTTCGTCGTTCCGTTGCGCTGGCGCCAGCCCTCCGCCGGCTGATCAGTGTGCGTCGGACACGCCGCTACGGGCAGCTCGTATTCTGCCGGGCAACGAAGGGGTCGATGTCGCGCCAGCTGACCGTACCGTCCTCGTTGGCGTCGTTGTTGTCGAACGGGCATGCTGGCGCAACGCCGTAGGCGGCGACGTGCAGGTCATGCCAGGCCTGTTCATCATCGTTCTGGGCGGCGACGAAGAAGTCGATGTCGCGCCAGTCGACCCGGGTGTCGCAGTTGCTGTCGCCGCGGCAAACCGCGGGGCCGGCGCAGGGGTCCGGGTCACAGGTGCTGAAGGCGCCCTGCCAGGTGCCGCCGAAGCCGGTGCAGTCCGCTTCGAGCTGGTTGGGGACGCAGGACGTGCCCACGCAGCAGGCGCCGGTCGGCTGCGGGCACGGGTTGGGGTCACAGGTGGTATCGGCGCCTTCGAACGTGCCGCCGAGGTCCGCGCACTCGATCTCGAGGTTGACCAGGCAGGTGCCGTCGGGGAGGCAGCAGGCCCCAAGCGAGCAGGCACCGCAGGCCGTGCCGGCGCCGGCCCAGATACTGCCGAGCGTGTTTTCGCAGTAGTCTTCGGTCTGCAGTGGGAGGCAGCCGCCGGCGCCGTTGCAGCAGGCGCCCACGGCGACGCAGTCGATCTCGTCGCAGGTCTGGCCTTCGTGCCAGACGGCGCCGGGCTCGGCTTCGCAGTCGTCGATCTCGACGCCGTTGTCGCACGTGCCATCCACGTAGCAACAGGCGCCGGTGGGGCCGGGGCAGTCGATGACGGCGCGGATGACGAGATCCCCCTGCAGGAAGACGCAGAAGTCCAACCAGCCGCCGGGGAGGGCGTACAGGACGTTGTGTCCCCACTGGCAGCCGTTGACGTCACGGACGACGCTGGCGCCGCCGTTGCCGACGTCGGTGGGGTTGTAGAACTCGAGGGCGACGGTGAACTGCTCGTCGGCAAGAACGGGGATGTCGAGCGGGATGCTCTGGTTCTCGTCGATGTAGCGGAACTCGTTCAGTGCGCCGGCTTCGAGGACCGGGCCTTCGAGCAGCGCGAGCTCGTTGCCGGGCAGCGGGAAGGGGCCATCCGAGTAGATGCGGATGGCTTCCTCCAGCGAGGGCGGATTGCCGGCGCCGGGGGCTTCCCACCAGAGGATCTGGACGGCGACGATCGAGCCGTCGCAGGGCGAGGCCAGGCGGGCGCCCGCCATCTCACCCATGATGAAGTCGCCAACGATGTAGGCCTGGCCGTAGTCTTGCAGGCTATCGTTCTTGACGACGACCTCGGTGGCGTACGCAGGCAGCGCGCAGTAGATTGCGAGTGCGACGAGTCCCATCCAGCGCGCTGCGGAATGGCCTGAACGCATGATAATCCTCCAGCGATGGCGTCCGTTCCGCAGATCTTCAACAAGCCGGTGTCGGGGCAGCTGGTGCCGGGCGAACTGCATATGCCGAGGGCACAGTGGCTCGCGGTTCTGCCGGCCCTGCCGAGACGGCTCCTACTCTTCATTCTTGGCGTTCAAGGTGTCGGAATCAACGGCAACGTTCGTGTCTGGCAATGGGCGGGGGATTATCGGGCGTGACCGAGTATACAGATCACTGCCGGCGGGCTGTCGCTCGACCGGGTCGCCGCAGCGCACCCCGGTGGCGGCCGGCCGCGCCGGGTAGTTCAGCGGCGCGTTCGGTGGACGCCAGCGGCTCTGCTCAGGCGGATTGCGACGGGACCACGACCAGGTCGGACACGCGCGTGTTGGCGAGACGGTCCTTGGCGAAACCCGCGACATCGCGGCACGCCTGCTCGAGGCGCTGGCGCGTGCTTTCCTTTTCGGCGGAGACACTGCGCAGCATCAGGTCGCCGGAGATCGGCCCGTCGATCGCCTCGACGATTTCGAGCAGGGTGATTTCGTCGGCCGGTTTGCGCAGGACGAAACCGCCGGCGGGGCCGCGTTCGCTGCTGAGGATCTGGGCGCGCACGAGCTGTTGCAGGATTTTGAGCAAGTGTCCGGAGGGAATGCCGCATGACTCGGCGATATCGCGCCCTTGAATCGGGGAACCGTTCTGGTGTTCGGCCAGGTGTGCCGTGGCGAACACTGCATAAGCTGCTGCCCTACCCAATCGCATAAGTCACCTCGCTGCCAATTGAAAAGCGGGCTATGGGCGCCGCACGTCGGGGCGGAGGCAATCTCGACGTTCGCTGCCGCGTTGCATTGACGCACCCGTGGCGACGAGAACCCGCACGCCGACAAGGGCCTTGCTGGACGTGTGTTGCGGACGCTCGTCGGTTCTTCACCCGTGGTCATCCTTCGCCGCAAAAGTATAGCGCTGTTGATTCTCGGCGACCAACTTTCGGCGAATTCGGTGAAAGAACATCAGGGAACGCGTGAGTCGCGGACGCGACTTTTGGTGAAGGCGCGGCACGCAGGGCTCAGAACCAGACATGGCGATCTCAAAAGCAAGAACGTGGCTGGTTCCACCGTGGCTTTGCGCACGTGGCGCGCCGCGACCGGGGAGGCACGGCGGCGCACGACGAACGGCCGGGCGAAACACGCGAGCGCGTCTCGGCCGGCCGCGTCGGCGATTCCTGGGCGTTTGGCGCTGCAGCCCCGCATCGGCCGCGCAGGACAAGCGGCCCGCGGGAGCCACGACGCAGCGTTCCGTCAGGGCGCCGGCGCCTCGGCGAACGGTCAAACGCCCCGAGGCGTACCGGCGTTGTGTTCCACGAAACAAACGGGTGGGGCACTCGCCTCTCGACTTAGCGGCGGCGCGAGGCCAGCAGCACGCCACCGGTCAGCAACAGCAGGCCGGCCGGCTCGGGCACGATCGCGACCAGGCTGACGTTGTCGATGAAGGTACCCAGCGAGTCCGAGGGGCCAACATCGCCGAACTCGAGCCGCGTGGAATCCGACGTGGCGGTCACCGTGTAGGTGAAGTACTGCCAGTCAGTGTTGCTCAGTGACGAGCCGTCCGCGGTGAGCGTGTCGATGACGATGTCATCGAACTTGACCTCGAGGTCGTTGCCGGCGACGCCGGGCCGCGGCGAGAACGCGAAACGCAGCTCATACTGCTCGCCGGGCGTCGTGGCGACGTCCTGGTAGACGGCGGAGGAGGCATCCTCATCCCCGCTGAAGCTCATGCTGCCGAGCGGGCCGTCGATGTCGGTGTCGAGCTCGAGGTACTGCTGGCCGTCGGCGGCGGCCCAGCCGCGCACGTTGCGCTGCAGCTCGATGCTGGGGCCGCGGGCAAGCTTCCAGCCCGGCAGGGTGGTGAAGATGTCCCAGCCGCTCTGGGCGGTGACGGCATTTTGCTCGAAGCTGCCATTGATGACGATGTTGTCGGCAAGCGCGGCGGGGCCGGCGATTGCCAGAACAAGCCCAAAGGTGACGATTTTCAGTGCATTGATTTTCATGTCCCACGCTCTCCCGTTGGAGCAAGGGCGCGCAAACGCCCGGACGAAAAAAGAACCCTTACCTCTCGCTGCAGTGGTAGGGCTCGGCGTCGCGCCTTATCTACGTCCAATAACAACAAGACAGTCGTGACCGGATACGACCGGTTTTCCGCGTCTTGAACGTGGTTGTTATCAGACAAAGAGGCGGGATTCCGTCTTCGAGGATGAGCAAGATGCACCGTTACGCTCAGAAAATGTCCGAATGTCTGATAATAATGTGCGCGCGCACGGAGCCAGCCGGCGGTGATTCAAGTGTGTGCCGGTGAGCCCCGGTCGCCGACTCGCCCGGCCATCTCAGCGACGCAGAGGCCTGGGGCCCAGAGCGCCGCGGCCCGCGGGAGGGTCACAAGGTCAGAGGGCAACGAGGAAGCGGGTCGGCGGGGTTATTGAGCGGTAATGATGAAGTGGGGATTAAGGACGGCGTTCTTGTACATGTTGTGAAACTGCACCTCGACGTGGTGCTCGCCCGGGGGCAGGTCTGCGGGCAGCTCGACCTCGAGGCGGTAGCCTTCGTTGGTGAAGACGACCGGAGCGGGCTCGTCGTTGACGCGGACCGCGATCGAGTCGCTGAGGATCATCTGCCGCTCGTGGCCCCAGGCCCTGCGGCCGCGGAGGCCGTCATCGAGCTCGAAAACGAGGGTCTGGTACGCGTCGGCCGGGACGACGCCGTCGGCGGGGTCGATGAGGCGGGCGCGCGGCAGGCCGGCGGCGGCGTACTTGGCGAGCCCCACGAACAGGCCGTAGGCCTCGAGCAGGTTGTACGCGGGGCTGCGGAGGCGCTGCTCCTCGTCGGGGTTGGTGAAGAACGAGGATTCAGTCAGGGCGGCGGTGACGTCGGCGTGGCGGAGGATGCCGAAGCCGCTGTCGTACATGAGCTGGTCGCTCTTGAGGGGGACGTCGGTGATCTGCTCGAGGGCAATGGAATCGTACAGCCCGTCGCAAAGGTACCGGGCGAGGTCGAGATTGGCCGGGCGATGGTCGACGTCCCGGTGGTACCACACGGTGGTGTAGTTGACGTGCGGCTTGCCGCCGATGGCGTTGTGGTGGAGCGAGATGAAGAGGTCGGCGCCCCATTCGTTGGCGATGTTGGCGCGGTCGGCGAGGGAGAGGGCGATGTCGGCCTCGCGCGTGAGCTTGACCTCGGCGCCGGCGGCCTCGAGGAAGTCACGCAGGTACTGGGCGATGCGCAGGTTCATCTCGGCCTCGCGGACGCCGGTGGGGCCGCGCTTGTAGCCCCGCTTGTGAGCGTCGCCGCCGTGGCCGGGGTCGAGGCAGATGCGGACGCCCTGGAGGAACTTGGCGTAAGGGGGAACGGGGTACTCGGGGGTGTCGATGCGTTGCAGGGCGTAGTCCGGCGGTGCGTCGATCAACGTATTGACGGCGATCATGGGATCGGGCCCTGGCTCGGCGGGGGCGGGCTGGGGGGCCCGGCAGGCGCCGAGGGAGAGGAGCGTCGCGACGAGGGCTGTTGCGCAGGCGGTTCTCATCAGTGGTCTCCAGCGGGTGCGTATGGCTGCGCAGGATTGCTGCGGTATACACCGGGTCGGGGCGGGGCTCAAGCCGTTGCAACATTCACGCAAATCGGCCACACTACCGCGACCCACGGAGGGGGCTGGCACCACTATCCGCAGCATGGCATGGAGTTTCCCGGAATGCAGGATCGCGGACATCTGATGACCGAGTTGCGCAACCCGCGCTCGGCGACGATCGATCGCATGTCGATCGGCGAAGCGGTGGACCTGTTGAATGCCGAGGACGCAACCATCGCGCAAGCGGTCGCGGACGCCCGCAAGGAGATCTGCGAGGCGATCGAGCTGGTGGTGGCTGCGTTCGAGGCGGGCGGGCGGTTGATCTACGTCGGGGCGGGGACCAGCGGGCGGCTGGGCGTGCTGGACGCGTCGGAGTGTCCGCCGACGTTCTTGTCGGAGCCGGAGATGGTGCAGGGGGTGATCGCGGGCGGCTGGGAGGCATTGCGGCGGGCGATCGAAGGGGCGGAGGACTTCCCGGAGGACGGTGCGGCGAAGGTGGACGAGATGGACGTCGGGCCGGACGACGTGGTGATGGGAATCACGACGGGCGGAACGACGCCGTACGTACACGGGGCGATCGACCGGGCGAACGAGCGCGGGGCGAAGACCATCTTCTTCGGGTGTATCACGGCGGATCACGTGCCGGACAATGCGCACGTTTCGATTCGCGTGCTGGTGGGGCCGGAGGTGATCACGGGCAGCACGCGGCTGAAGGCGGGAACGGCGACGAAGATGGTCCTGAACATGATCACGACGATCAGCATGGTTCGCATCGGCAAGGTGTATGAGAACCTGATGGTCGACGTCGATACGACGCGTAACCGCAAGCTGGTGGATCGTGGTGAGCGGATCATCATGGCGCTGACGGGGGTGGCGCGGCCGGAGGCGGCGGCGTTGCTGAAGGGGTCCGGCGGGCGGGTGAAGATTGCGCTGGTGATGCACAAGCTGGGGGTGTCGCGGGAGGAGGCGGAAGCGCGGTTGTCGCGGAATCGAGGACACCTGGCCCCAACGATCAACTCGGAGGGCGCATGACAGACTCGCTGCTGGCTTCGCTGAGTGCGCAGTTCACGCTTTGGGATTGGGGGGTGGTGGTCGTTTACCTGGCGTTGACGACCTGGCTTGGGGCCAAGATGGCCGGCAAGCAGGCGACGATCCGCGATTTCTTCCTGGGGGGCCGCAAGCTGCCGTGGTATGCCGTGAGCGGATCGATCATCGCGACGGAGATCAGTGCGGTCACGTTCGTGGGTGTGCCGTACGTGGTCTTCGCGAGCGGCGGTGATTTCACCTACCTCCAGTTGGGGCTGATCGGCACGTTTCTGGCGCGCATCATCGTGGGCTACGTGCTGGTGCCGGCGTACTACGAGCGCGAGATCTACAGCCCGTACGACTACATCGGTAATCGCCTTGGCGGTAACACGCGTGGTGTGTCGACCGGGCTGTTCATGCTGGGTGGCATGTTGGCGCAGTCAGCGCGGGTCTATCTGACCGCGCTGGTGCTGACCGTGGTGCTCAGCACGCAGCTCGACTGGCTCAGTATGCACTTGGGTGCCTCGCCGCTGGCGTGGGCGATCATCCTCATCACGATCGTGGCGGTCATCTGGACGCTGATCGGGGGAATCACGACGGTGATCTGGACCGACGTGATGCTGTTCATCATGTTCATGCTCGGCGCCTTCATCGCGTTAGGCACCGTCATCGTGAATCTCGATGGTGGTTTCGCCGAGGTTCTCAGGGCCGGCTGGTCGGTGCGTGCCGACCGGGCGGGCCCGGATGAGGTCGTCCATTGGTGGAACTGGGGCAAGTTCACGTTCTTTGATTTCGAGACGCGCTATCCCGAGATCTTCACGAAGCCGTACACGATGCTGGCGGCGGTGGTGGCGGCGACGTGGGGCAGCCTGCATCCGTATGGTGCGGACCAGCTTATCGTGCAGCGGATGTTCTGCTGCAAGAGCGAGAAGCAGGCGCGCTGGGCGATCATCTCCAGCACCGCTGGCCAGATGGTCACGCTGACCGTGATGCTCGTCGGTGTGGGCCTGTACGCCTATTACACGCAGCAAGTGGACGAAGCCGCCACGGCGACCGAGGTCGCCCGGCACCCCGACTTCCCCATGCTCTCGGGCGAAGGGTTGGAGCTGTTCGAGAAGGAGCCGAACCGCATCTTCCCTATCTTCATCGTGGATGTGATTCCGGTCGGGTTAAAAGGGCTCTTGATTGCGGCGATCTTCGCGGCGGCGATCTCGAGCCTGACGAGCATCCTGGCCGCATTGAGCCAGACGGTCATGTCCGCGTTCTACATTCCGCTGCGGCAGCGCGTGGTGGCGGCGGCGGGCAAACCGACGGATACGGCGGCGGCGGCGCAGCCGTCGGAGGTCTCCGCCGAAGACCGACATTCGGTGTTCATGGGTCGGGTGTTCGTGTTGCTGTGGGGCGTGGTGCTCGCGGTGTTCGCCTATTACGTGCAGGCGATGTCGGCGCTTTTCCCGGAGATTTTGAACCTCGCGCTCGCGATGGCCGGGTTTGCGGGCGGTGCGCTCCTGGCCGGGTTCTTCCTGGGCTTCCTGCCGCTGAGGATCGACGGCTGGGGCTACCAGTTCGCAGCGCCGCTGTCGGTGTTGTACATCTTTGCCGTCGTGTTTCACGAACCCTGGGCAAACACTGTGTGCTGGGTGGCCGCGGTCGTGCTGCTGGTTTTCTGGATTCTGATGCATGCGCTGCGCAGCCCCAGCGCCCCGCCGCGGGTGCCGGTGGTGATCCAGTTACTGCTGTACCTGGCGGGCATCGCGGGCATGTTGTGGATCAGTTACTACGGGCATTTCGGAATCGAGATCGTGGACGGCGAGCCGGTCTACACGAACCTGGCGTGGCCATGGTACGTGCCGGTTGGCAGCTCGGTTGGCTTCCTGCTGGGTTGGCTACTGGCGCGCCAGCGGCCGGACCAGCCCGCCGCCGCCGCTTCCTGAACTGCGCGAGCCAAAGCACGCACTACCTGCTGAATGGAGCAAGATCATGAGCACGCGAGCACGCAGCATCGTCTTCCTGGTGGCTTTCGCGACACTGGCCCTGCTGAGCACCGGCTGCGTCACCGCCAAGCTCAGTGAGCCCATGCGCGCCGTGTGGGTGACGCGGTTCGATTACAAGACGCCCGCAGACGTCGTGAAGATCATGGATGATTGCGCCGGCGGGGGGTTTAACGCGGTGCTGTTCCAGGTGCGCGGCAACGGGACGGCGTTCTATGATTCGTCGTATGAGCCGTGGGCCGAGCAGTTCGGCTTTGAGGACCCCGGATTTGATCCGTTGGCTCTCGCCTGTGAGGAAGCGCACGCGCGCGGGCTCGAGCTGCACGCATGGGTCAACGTGATGCCCGCCTGGCGCGGGGACAAGCCGCCGGCCGACCCCAATCAGCTCTATCACACGCACCCCGAGTGGTTCTGGTACGACCAGTATGGCCAGCGGCAGAAGCTGTCGTGGTTCTATGTGAGCCTGAATCCCTGCCTGCCGGAGGTGCGGCAATACCTGGTGGACGTATTCCGCGAGATCGTGGCGGACTATGACGTGGACGGGCTGCACCTCGATTACATTCGCTTCCCCAACGAGCCGCCGGCCACGCCGAAGGGCACCGACATCGATTATCCGCACGACGAGCGCACGCTGGCCCTGTTCAAGCAGGAGACCGGGTTGACGCCCGAGGAGGACCCGGTTGCGTGGAACCGGTGGCGCAGCGCGCAGGTGACCAGGCTGGTGGGGGCGATTCATGACATGGTGCATCGCACGCGGGCGGATGCGGTGCTGACGGCGGCGGTGGGGTCGGTGCACAAGCGGGCGCTGAGCCATTTCCAGGACAGCAAGGCGTGGATGGAGGGTGGCCACATCGACGGCATCATCCTGATGAACTACCACGACGATCCGCAGGTGGTGGCCGACCGGATCGACGCCTGGATGGTGGAGAAGCCGCCGGTGCCGGTGGTGCCGGGGTTGTGGTTCGGCCGGCATCGCGAGAAGACAACGGAAGAGGCGGCGCAGGTGGTGCAGCGGCAGATCGAGATTGCGCTGGAGAAGACGGGGAACTTCTGTCTGTTCGCGTACGCGTCGCTGTTCACGTCGGCGGACAAGGATGAGCTGTCGTCGCGGGACGAGAAGACGCTGGAGCAGCGGCGGATTCGGCAGGCGGTGCTGCTGCCGTACCTGCGGGACGTGGCGGCGGGAGAGTAACAAGGCGACAAAACAACCAGGCAGCACGGACACGCCGCCGGACGCCGTGTCCCCCGTCGCCCTGCCTGAGAAGCCCGGTGCACAGCGCCGCGGCACGACGCGCAAGACAACGGGCGTGCAAGCGGTAGAACGCCGCCGGCACGCCCGCTCTCGTTCTGCTCCGGTGTCGGCGTCGCGCCGGCTACACGCTGAAGCCGAGCTCGAGCTTCAGCATGGGGCCGTCGTCGATCTCGAGCCGGGTGTCGTGGCGGTCGCCGAAGTCCTCGCCCTCGAAGAAAAAGCGATCGAAAGCGAAGCCGCCGGCCACGTCGAGCCAGACATTGTCGTTGATGTCCCAGCGGACGCCACCGACGACGCGCTTCTCGTAGTAGAACAGTCGATCATCGTCGTCGTCGCGGTGGGCGCGGAAGAAGCGATCGTTGGTCCAGTCGAAGCCGGCGTAGAGCTTGAGCGGCTCGAGGATGCGGTAGCCGATTTCGGCGTGCACGGTGCGCGGGACGAAGTATGACGCTTCCAGGCGCAGCCGATCGACCGGCTCCCAGGACACCACGCTGAACGGCAGGCCGGCGACGGCATAGGACGTCTCGCCGAGCGCGAACTGGTAGGCGAAGCCCGGCAGCGGGATGTGGCGCCAGAACTCGCGGTTGTTCGAGTAGTTCAGGAAGAACAGAAACGCATTGTGCTCGAGGTGCGGGATGCGCAGGAAGCCCGTCGCGTCGAGCAGCATCTCGTCGCCGCTGGCGAACGGGCGGTCGCTGGCCGAGCCGAACATGATCTGTCCGCCGGCGATCCAGTCGTTGTCGAACTTGTAGCGGTAGCCGGCACCGAGCCGCACGTCCCACAGCGTGTTGGGCAGGCGATCGCGCGTGCGCGGGATCCAAGCGTCGGTGTGCAGGTCGAACGCGGTGACCTGGCCGGCGACGATCCACTCGTCGCGCTCGCCCTGGTGCACCGGGATGGCCAGATCGAGGTCGTGCCGGATCATGCACAGCTTGTGGCGCTGCTCCTGGACGTCCTGCTCGAAGTAGCCCGTCGATACGTACTCGGCGTCGATGGTCTTGTCGCCGAAGCGCGGTGAGAGGAAGCCGGCGTAGAGCCCCTGGGCCGACGCGAGGCTCGTCGCGGTCCATCCCATGCCCAGCACCAGCAGCGTCCCTGCCAGGTTGCGTCGCGTCATGTCTTGCTCCCGTGTTTGCTTTTCCGGTGCTAGGTCGTAGTGCGGCGACCGAACCACATCGAACCCAGCACGATCAGGATCTGCAGCCCGTACGCCGCCCCGAAGACCGCGCCGGCCGCCGCAATAATATACACCGCCGGCGCCACAGGGCGAGCGAGCCACCAGCCGCCAATGTCGGCGATGAGGGCCAGCATCGGCAGCGGCGCGAGGATGAGCTTGAGCTTCTCGGGCAAACCGGTCATCAGGAACAGCGCCGCGACG
Organism: uncultured Planctomycetales bacterium; assembly: GCA_964448675.1. GTDB lineage: Bacteria > Planctomycetota > Phycisphaerae > UBA1845 > Fen-1342 > CAYUZU01. The sequence continues at coordinate 17,988 of CAYUZU010000032.1, read as the reverse complement.
CTGAGGGTGAAGAGCGGCATCGCCAGCACGTGGGCGTGGGTGATGTGCATCAACTCGGCGAGGCCGGTGGGGGCGAGGTGCATGGTCTCGGTTTCGGTGGTGGTGTCGCCGAAGCGGGACCGCGCCAGGAGGATGACATTGGCGTAAACCGGCTCGGCGTCGGGGGCGGGGGCGTAGGGAACGTCCTGCATCTCGCCGTCGGCGGCGTTGTGGCAGCGGACGCACTGGTCGGCAATGACCTGCCTGGCGGCGGGATCGCCGGTCTGGTAGGCCCCGGGCTGGTCGAAGGTTGCTTCGGGGGACCCGGCCTCGAGCCAGCTCATCAGGGCGCGGACGGCCTTGGGGCCGCCGGCCTCGAGGTACTCGCGCATCGGCCCGCCGGGGCGGACCATCAGCTCCATCGGCGAGGGGAAGCGCTGGCGTGACTCGGTGGTGACCTCCTTGTCGAGGCCGTGAAAGGTGCGTTTGAGGTCGTTGAGCGTGAGGCCTTCTTCGAGGTCCTTGTCCTTGTGTTGGTAGTAGATGTTGCCCAGGGCGGTGAAGTAGCCCAGGCCGACGAGGGCGAGGAAAAAGGTGAGCGTCAGCTTGGCCGACGCCGGCAGATTGGCCAGTCGCAATTTCGGAAGCGCCACGTCGAATCTCCTGCCGCGCGAACATGGGCGGGGCTGCGGCTGGGGCGGCCCGGCGCCCGGGTCGTCCGTTATCGCCTGGTGACGTCGTTACTCTTTTGGCGGCTTGGTCTTCGGGTACTCGCCCGACAGCGCGCCGAGGAACGCGGTGATGTCCTTGATGTCCTGTTCGGTCAGCTCGGCGAAGCGAACGCTTTTGAGGATGATTGACAGGTTGGGGTTGTCGATACCGCCCTGGGCCATGATCTTGACGGCGTCCTCGAGCTTCTCGACGCTGCCGTCGTGGAAGTACGGGTGGGTGTTGGCGACTTCGCGCAAGTGCGGTACGCGGAACGCGCCGAGGTCGCGGTCCTTGCCGGTTTCCTTGGCGCGACCCTTGTCGATGTCGTCCTTGTCGGTGCCGATGCCGGCGTTGTAGAAGCGGTTGTTGGTGAAGATCGGCGGCGTGTGGCAGGTGGAGCATTGGCCCTTGTTCATGAACGCGTCCATGCCACGCTGCTGTGCCTCGTTGAGGGCCTTCTTGTCGCCGGCCTGGTACTTGTCGTAGGGCGAGTTGCCACTGAGCACGGTGCGCTCGAAGGCGGCGATGGCCTTGGCGATGCCGTCCTTGTTGACTTCGGTGCCGAAGACCTCTTTGAAGCGTTTCTGGTAGTCGGGGTCTTTCTCGAGGCGGTCGATGGCAAGCTCCATCTTCATGCCCATCTCGATGGGGTTTTCGATCGGGCCGAGGGCCTGCTCCTCGAGCGAGGCGGCGCGGCCATCCCAGAACTGGGACGAGAGGTAGGCGCTGTTGATCACGGTCGGCGCGTTGCGGTCACCGGCCTGCTTGTGGATGCCGACGCTGGTGGGCTTGTGCTCGGCCCAGGCCATCTGGGGATCGTGGCATGTGGCGCAGGAGATGCTCTCGTCCTTGCTGAGGCGCTTGTCGAAGTAGAGCAGCTTGCCGAGCTCGACCTTGGCCGCCGTCATGGGGTTGTCGTCGGGCACGGGCACCGGCGGCAGGCCCTTGGGCACGTCGATTTCGAACTTCTCGCGCGGGGCGCTGTCGCCGGCCCCCAGCACGAGCATGCAGGCCAGCAGGCCGATCGCCGTCGTCACAATCCACGCAGATGTCTTCATGTTGTGCGTCCTCCTTCCGGGCATGAGCTGTCCGCGCCTTGTCGCGGAGCTTCGGCTCGCTCACGAAGGCGACATATACGCGGAGGTAACCCGGCCGACAAGCCGTACGAGATTACTCCCAAACACCACGTCAGCGCAGATCGAGTACAATCCGTGCCGCGAGCGCCACCGTTGACAACCAGCCTCTCAGCGAACGGGGCAGCCAGGCAATGGCCGCGGACCAGGTCACAACCCCACCACCGTCGACGCCCGCCGGCCCGCGGCGTCAGCCGGTCGTCCTTGATGATGATGGCTGCCTCACCACCAACCACGCGTGCGTCGATTGCGGCTACAACCTGCGCGGCCTCACGCCCGCCGGCCAGTGCCCCGAGTGTGGCGCCGCGGTCGAGCGCTCGCTACACGACGACGCGCTCGCATACGTCGCGCTGAGCTGGTTGCGCACCGTCCATCGCGGCATCTTGGCCCTCTTGCTTGGCGTCTTGCTCCTGCTCACCTACGTCGGTGCCCGCGTCTTCCTCCAGGCTGTCTATGCCAACCGCCCGTACATCGAATACCTCCGCTGGAAACCCGTCATCGAGCCCATCCTGCCTTACGTTCTCGGAATCACGCTGGCGGCCGGGCTTCTTGGGGCGCTCCTGATCACGCGGCAGGAACCGCAGCGCCGCCAGCGCTCGGAGGGCCTCTCGTCACGCGTGCTGGCCCGCTGGCCGGCGATTCTCAGCGTCGCGGGCATCGTCGGTGCGGCGTACATCCTGTCGACCCGCAGCATCGGCCCCGGGGCCGACAGGGACCTGATGTTCGTCTTCTTCGTCGTGACCCTGTCAGTTGCCGCCCTGTGGCGCGCGGCGCGTTACCTGGTCTACCTACTCGGGCGCACGACCTACGAAAAGCCCGGCAGATCGGCCCGGGCCGTGGTAGACGCAGCGCTCGTCAGCCTAATCGCCACGATCCCCGTCTGGCTGTTGATCACCCTGGTCGGTATCTTCGGCCCTGGCGCGCCGCTGCCCCACGTCCTGGAAGGTGTCGCGCGCCTGTCGGCCATGATCGGGGCCTTTTTCCTCTTCGCCGCCTTCTGTGGCAGCATCGCGCTCCTCTGGCAGGTCCGCGGTGTCTTCGCCCGCCTCATCCGCCAGGCCGGGACAGCCGGCCCTGCCGATCCTGATCATGAACCGGTGTGAGGCCGCGCATGAGTAGCCCCTCGCCATCAGAACCGAGCCCCGGCCGCGACGCCCCCCACGCACCGGTCGTCCTCGACGACAACGGCTGTCTCGCGACCGACCACCCCTGCCGCGACTGCGGCTACAACCTCCGCGGCCTGCCGCCCGAGGGCCTATGCCCCGAATGCGCCACGCCCGTCATGAAGTCCCTCCGCGGCGATGCGCTGCAACACGTGTCGCTGCGCTGGCTGACCACGGTGCAGCGCGGCCTGCAAGCACTGATAGTCACGGTCCTGTCAGCCGTCCTGTTGTTCTGCGCCTTCTGGTTTGCTTTCGTCGGATGCTGGTTCCTGATGGCGTGTCTTGTGTTCGGCTTCGGGTCAGCCATGCTGGGCGTCGTGCTTGTGACACAGCCGGAGCCGGAGCGCCGGCACGAGCCCAGCGGCTCGATCCGCTGGCGCGCCCGCTGGCTGAGCGTCGCCTTCCTGCTTGCCTTCGCGGCGGCCACACTCACCGGAGTGATTGACGATGGGCTCGTCAGCGCGGTGCTGGCCGTCAGCTACAGCGCTGCACTGTGGCAGTTTGCGCAATACCTGGCCCACCTGCTCAGCCGCACGACATATACCGAACCCGGCAAGTCGGCTCGGGCGATCGCGCACGCGGGGCTGATCAGCTTCGTCGCGTTCACCGGCACATTGGCTTTGGGCGCCATTCAGGCCGTTACGGGACAACGCTGTGCTATCGAAGACGTACTGACCAGCATCGGCTCCTTCCTGCTGTCGATCGGCACACTGGGCAGCGTCGTGATGGTCGTGCAGGCTCAGCGTGCGTTCAAACGACTCGTGGACGAGGCCCGCCGACTACGCGATGAGAAAACCTGACCGCCCATCACGCCCTCCGCACCGGCTGCCGCGTTTCATATCCGCAGCACGCAACCTCGCTGTCGACAACTTCGTACAATCAGCCGGTGGGATGACGGGCCGGCTGGCGTAGACTCGCCAGCGGCCCGCAACCATGGATGGTTGGGTTCTTGTCGGCGGTCGCGCAGTCGTGGGTGTTTTGCGACGGGCGACCACGTGAGGAAGGAGGACGAGCATGGGTGGCAGTGGCGCGCAGACGAACGGGATCTACGTCACGATCGGGCTGTTGCTGATTCTCACGGTGGCGGGCGGTTTCTTCCTGCTCGAGCGGCGCAGTGAGGCGTGGCGCGCGACCGCGGAACGCTTTGCCGACGCGCTGCAGGAGCGTGCCCCCGGCACACCGACACCGGCTGAGGCGGCGCCGGCGTCGGCGTCGGCACCGACGGTCGTGCAGGGCATCACCGAGGAACAGATGGAAGCATGGGCGGCCGTGATCGTGAAGGCCATTGACGAGGGGTTCGCGCGGGCGGCGGCGAACGCGGACGAGCGTGATGCAGCGCTGCTGGCGGCGGTCGCGGATACGATCGACGGGCGTCTGGCGTTGCTCGAGCAGTCGCGGGGACAGGGCGGCATTTCGCGTGAGGAGCTGGAAGCGACGATCTTCGATCAGCTCGCGACGATGATCGAGCAGCAGATCGATCGGCGCATGGACGAGATGCAGGATCGCCAGGCGCGGATCTCGCTGACCCGCACGCAGATCCGCACGGGCTTGAGCGGTGCGCTGGAGGCGTATCGTACCAGCGTCGGGCATTACCCGGGCCCGCAGGACGGCGGGTTGTATGCACTGTTGGTCGAGCCGACTGACGACCTGCTGCGCGCGACGTGGGAGGGCCCATACCTGCAGAGCGAGATGCACGTGTTTGACGCGTGGGGGAATCCGCTGGCCTACGAGAACCCGGGCCAGCACAACGTGGACGGGTACGACCTGGCGAGCGCCGGGCCGGACGGGCGCTTTGGCACGGTGGACGACATCACGAACTGGGCGGGTGGCTTATAGGGCGTGGCTACGCGGGGGGCATGATCTGGCGGCGGGACGCGGCGCTGTCTGCGCAGTAAAAACGGGCGAGCTTTCGCTCACCCGCTTTGTACCCTCCCTCCGGGAGGCCCTGTGCTTCACCCTTCGCCTTAAATAGTACTACATATGTACGCTTTGTCAAGCGAAATGAACGGTTTTCTTGCTGCGGATAGCGCCGCCGCAGGCGCGATGAACGTAAGCTTAATCCTGGTCATTACTTGTAGATTCCCTGCGTGCTGCGAGGTCGGGCGTTTTTATCGCCGTGGTTGTGGGAAGTAGCGGCGTGGGAGCGGGGCGATGCCCTCATGAAACAAGGAGAGCGGGCAAGTTTCTGGCTTACCCGCTCCGGCCCGACACCACGGTGTCGCCCTTGTTCCGGGGACACGACCCGGGTCGTGCCTGAACGCTTAAATAGTACTTAATCCATACTATTTGTCAACTCACAGAATGCCTGGTTTCCGCGATTTGTTGTAAACAGCTTTGGACGCCGTGGTTAGGGCGTCTTGCTTTCGGCGGCGCGACGGATGCGGACCAGGGTATCAAGCAGATCACCCAGTTCCGCCAGTGGCCAGACGGTGGCGGCGTCACTCTTGGCATGGTCCGGGTCGTCATGGACTTCCATGAAGAGGGCATCGACGCCGGCGGCGACCGCCGCCCGGGCCAGCACGGGGATGAATTCGCGCCGGCCGCCGGTGACCTGCCCGCCGCCGCCGGGGTATTGAACGGAGTGGGTCGCGTCAAAGACGACGGGGGCGAAGGCACGGATGACCTGGAGCCCGGTAAAGTCGTTGACCAGCCGCTCGTACCCGAAGAACGTGCCGCGGTCGGTGGCGAGGACGCTGTCGCAGCCGGCCTGGCGGACCTTTTCGACGGCGAGGCTCAGCTTCTCCGGGGCGAGGAACTGTCCTTTCTTAATGTTCACGCTGCGGGCGTGCTGACCGCAGGCGACGAGGAGGTCGGTCTGGCGACACAGGAAGGCCGGCACCTGGAGGCAGTCCAGGATCTTGCCCGCGGCCTCGGCCTGGGCGGGTTCGTGGACGTCGGAGAGCACGGGGACGCCGAGGGTGTCGCGTACGGCGGCGAGGGTGGCGAGGCCGTCCTCGAGGCCAGGGCCGCGGAAGGACTGGATGCTGGAGCGGTTGGCCTTGTCGTAGCTGGCCTTGAAGACCAGCGGCAACTCGCGTCGCGCAGCGATTGCTGCCAGCGCTTCCGCCATCCGCAGGGTGTGGTCGCGCGTCTCGATGACGCACGGCCCGGCGATGAGGACGAGCGGCTGGCCGGGGCCGACGGGGTGGGGGCCGATCGTCGCGGAGGGTCGTGTCTTCATGGGGGAAATCTTACCGCGTGGGGGGTGGGGATGCACGAGGGCAGCGGCGGGGACGGTGGCGGCGCGGGGGGGTGTTTCGATCGGTAAACACCGGTTTTATAGAGTTTTCAAGTAGCAATTCACCCGGGGGATCGTTCGCGACGATAGCGACAGTAATCGTGGGCAACTGTGCAGTGGGCGCACAGGGGCAATCATCTGCAGGCATCCGTCACGACTCCACGCGCATGGGGGAGCCGCGACCAACCGCCAGCCATGCGGTTGCGGGATGGACAAGGAGAACACCGTGTTCAAGAACATGAAGCTCGGGACGAAGATCTCGTTCGGCTTTGGCTGTCTGGTCGTGCTGGCGGCGGTCCTCGGAACGCTGGCGGTATGGAACATGTGGACGGTCCAGGCGAAGTCCAACGTGCTGGCGACGGAGTACGTACCGGAAGTGTCGTACGCCAACGAGGTGGAACGCAACTCGCTGATGACGATGTACGCGATGCGTGGGTACGGCTACACGGAGAACCAGGCCTTCTACGACACGGGGATGGCGTCGCTCGGCGACATCGAGAAGTCGCTGCAGGACTGTTATGACCTCGCGGACCGGGCGACGGCGCTGACGAAGCTGCGCGGCTATGCCGACACCTGCACGACGAACGTCAACAAGTACAAGGACCTCGTGCAGCAAACGGTGGACCGCAACGCGGCGCTGGCGACGAACCGCGATAACCTCGATCAGGCCGCCGCTAACTACATGCAGAACTGCTACGACTTCCTGGCCGGCCAGAACGAGGCGTTCAAGAAGGATCTCACCGAGCGGCAGCAGAAGATCGCACTGGTCAGTGAAATCGTCAACATTGGTACGCAGGCCCGTGTCTTGAACTTCAAGTCACAGGCGCTGGGCGAGCCCGAGATGATGGAGCAGGCGATCGAGACGCTCGAGCAGGTCAACACCAAGGCGACCGCGTTGCGGAAGATCACGAATGATGCGGAGGACATCCAGCGCATCGAGGCCACCGAAAGTGCCGCGGCCAATTATCAGTCGGCGATGCGCGAGTTTCTGACCGAGTACCGCAAGGGCGAGAACGCCGACAGCGCTGTGCTGAACCGGTGTAGGGCAACGATGGACGAGAATGCCGGCGTGTACGTGAGCAACTGTGCCGACTTTCTCGCGGACCAGCAGGACAAGCTGAACACCGACATGACGGAACGGCACCAGAAGATCACCTGGTGCAACGACATCGTTGATCTGGGCAATGCGACGCGGATCGCGTGCTTCAAGTCGCAGGCCTTGCGTGACCCAAGCATCATTCGCGACGCCCAAGCGAACTTCGCCAAGATGCAGGAGAAGTTCGACCAGTTGCGCACCATCACGCATTTGAAAGTGGACCTCGATCGCATTGATGCTACGCAGACCGCCGGCAACAACTACCGTACCGCGATGACGAACTTGCTCGACAACTGGCTGGCATTGCAGGACATTGCCAAGCAGCGCACCGCAGCGGGCGAGAACGTGCTGGCGGCTGCCAAGGCCACCGCCGAGGCGGGCATCGAGGGCACCACCAACATGGCCGACGAGGCGGTCGCCGCCCTGTCGCTCGCGTCGAAGACGATGATCATCGGCCTGCTCGTGGCGGCGGGCATCGGCGTGGTGCTGGCGCTGGTCATCACGCGCGGCATCACCAAGACGATCAACCAGATCATCGAGAACCTCGACAGCGGGGCCAACCAGGTCAACGAGGCGGCGGCGCAGGTCAGCTCGGCCAGCCAGCAGCTTGCCGAGGGCGCCAGTGAACAGGCTTCCTCGCTGGAGGAAACCAGCAGTGCGCTGGAGCAAATGGCCGCCATGACCCGCAATAACGCCGAGAACGCAAAGAAGGCCAACGACCTGTCCGATCAGGCACAGACGGCCGCCGCCAGCGGTGACCAGACCATGACTCGCCTGAACGAGGCGATGTCGGCGATCAACGAGTCGTCGAGCCAGATCTCCAAGATCATCAAGGTCATCGAGGAAATCGCCTTCCAGACCAACCTGCTGGCGCTCAATGCGGCGGTCGAGGCCGCCCGCGCCGGCGAGCACGGCAAGGGCTTCGCGGTCGTCGCCGACGAGGTCCGCAATCTGGCCCAGCGGGCGGCGCAGGCCGCGCGCGAGACGACCGACCTCATCGAGGCGTCGGTCGAGCGGGCCAAGGAAGGCACGGAGGTCGCCGAAGAGGTCGGCAAGGGCCTCGGCAAGATTGTCGAAGACGTCACGAGCGTTTCCGAGCTGATCAACGGCATCAGCAAGGCCTCGGAAGAGCAGGCCCAGGGTGTCGAGCAGGTCAACACCGCCGTCTCCCAAATGGACAAGGTCACCCAGCAGAACGCGGCGAATGCCGAAGAGTCCGCGTCGGCGGCCGAGGAACTCTCGGCCCAGGCCCAGAACGTCAAGGGCCAGGTCGACGAGCTCGTCATGATGGTCCGCGGTCGCGGTGCTCGCGCCGGCGGCAGCAACATTCAGTCGCCGCCGAAGAAGCAGAAAAAGGCTCCGCCGCAGCACAACCCGCCGCAGCACTATGAGCCCGAGCCGCAGCACGCGGGATCGTCGAGCGACGACGGTGACCTGAGCAACTTCTAGTCTCCCGGCCCGTCGGGTGTGCCGTGCCCCTGGTGCACCTGACAAGAAGCCCCGGCCCCCGGCACCTTCACAGAGGTGACCGGGGGCTTGCCCTTGCGCTGGCGCGGGCCCGGAAGCCGACCTACGGGAAAACCCTAATCTGAATGGACAAAAGCATGTAGTCAGCCGTCACATTGCGTGGTCGATACAATAGGTGTCCGAGTGATGAGCGGCTTGCACAGGTTTCCCCCCCGGCCCGTCAACGCCTCACTCGGACTTTTTCTATGCGCTCTGACAGGGGGGCAGGGGGACTGGACGGGCGCGGGGATCACAGTACCATGCGGCCAGTTGCGCCACGGAACCTGAACGGCGTAAGGAGACCAAGATGGGCATTCTTCTTCAGTGGATCCTCTTTCTCGGGTATGTCGCGTTGCTCGGCGGTCTGTTCACCGGGCTCGTCTAGCCGGGCGTAGAGCACCGACAGCGCCCACAAGGTGGGATCAGGGGGCAGCATCGTCGCTGCAAAGCGACGCCGGGGGTGTTGTGTACAGCGGACGCGCCGGACTGCGGTCTGCTGGTGGGGGTGGCGGGAATCAGACCTCGAATTCGGCGATGACCGGCAGATGATCGCTGGCCACGCGGGCCAGCCCCAGCCGGGAGCGGTGGACGTGTGTCGGCGCCAACGGCCCGTGGTAGAAGACCTTGTCGAGCCCGCCGGTAGGCGCGAAGCTGGGGAAGGTTTTGATCGACCGGCGGGACCCGGCGTAGCGGTTGGTAGCGCAGTGGAAGCCGGCGCGGAGGAAGGGGGCCCGCAGCCGGCCGCGCCAGTCGTTGGTATCGCCGGCGATGATGCAGGGGGTGTCCGGGTCGAGGTGGGCGAGGTCGCTGGCCTGGAGCAGGTGGGCGACCTGTCGGCGGCGCTGGGTGGCGGTGAGGCTCAGGTGGATGTTGAAGACCTCGAGCTCGACGCGGCGTTCGCCGTCGCGCAGATGGATGCGCGTGTGTTGCGCTCCGCGGCCCTTGGTGCCGCCGAGGGTGAGGTCGATGTTGTGCTGCCGGCCGATCTCGTAGTGGGAGAGGGTGGCGTTGCCGTACTTGCCCTGCTTGAAGAAGACGTTGAGGCCGACGGCGCGGTGGGGGTAGCCGAGTTCGTGGGCGAAGTGGGCGGCGAGGTTCATGCGCCGGGAGCGGGGGTGGCCGACGTCGACTTCCTGGAGCAGGACCACGTCGGCGTCGTAGCGGCGCAGGATGGCGACGATGCGTTCGGGCATGAACTTTCGATCGACGCCGATGGCGCGGTGGATGTTGTAGGTCAGCAGGCGAAGGCGCATGGCGTGCTATCCTACCACGGGGCGCCGGGTGGTGGCGGCAGCGCCCCTACCGAACCGGCTCGTCGATGGCGGGGGTCGGGCGTTGCTGGCCGTCGTCGTCCACCTGCAGGGTCTCGGTGGCGAGGCGGAATTGCAGCAGGGCGACCCAGCGGCTGGTCTTGGCCAGGTTGAACAGATTCAGCGCGTCGAGCAATTCGGTTTCGGCCTCGATCTTGTCGCGGTTGCTGATGTCGCCTTCCTTGAACTTGAGCTCGGCGTATTCCGCGCGACGCTGGGCGACGAACAGGTTCTCCCGTTGGATATCGACGGAGATCTCCTGCAGGCGGTACTGGTTGACCGCCTCGCGCACCTCGGCCCGCACCTGTTCGGCGCTGTCCTGGAGGTTGCGCTGCGCGGCCCGCACGCTGATCATCGAGCGGCGCAGCGCATTGCGCTCCGCGGTGCGCTCGAGCGGCAGCTCGAGGATCAGCTCGCTGCGCCAATTGGCCCGATCAAAGTGATACGCGCCGACGCCGTAGTGCTCGGGGTCGGTGTCGAACGACAGCGACGAGACCCAGTTCAGATCCGGCAGCATGCCGTTGCGGGCCACGGCGACGCCCCGGCGGGCGTCGTCGACCTGGTCACGGGCATTGAGCAGGTCGTAGCGGCGCTCGAGGGCGACGGCGACGGCGCGTTGCTGGTCGCGCACCGCCGGCGATGGCCGCAAGAGCGGATAGACGCCCGCGATGACCTTCTCCTCGATCGATTCGATGTCCTCCAGGTCCTCGAGGCCGAGTGGTTCGTCGACCGGCATACCGATGGTGAGCTTGAACTGGTCGGCCTGCGAGCGGAAGTTCTCGCGGGCATTCCACAGGGCGCGCTCGGCGTTCAGCATCCGCTGCTGGGCACGCAGCGTGTCCAGCTTGCGGCCTTCGCCGGGAAGCTCCTCCATCAGCCAGGCCCGTTCGTAGTCGGTCTTGGCGCGATTGAGACTTTCCTCGCTGTCGATCACGCGTTGCTTGACGCGGAGCAGGTCGAAGTAGGAGCGGGCCACGGTGACCAGTTGTCGGCGGCGGAAGCGCTCGAACTCGCGTACCGCGTAGGTCAGGTCGCGCTCGAGCTGGATGAGCTCCTCGCGCGCCACGTGGCCGGCGCCGCGCAGCAATGGGATATCAACCTCGAACTTGAGCTCGCCCCCCTCTTCGGCCGTGATGGATTTGCCGACGTCGCGGACGAGCCGGCTCAGCGCGGTCGCGGTGAACTCGCCGCCGTAGGGCAGGCGTTGCGACACGGCCAGGTCGGCGACGAAGCGCATGGCCTGGTCGAAGTTCTGGGCCTCACCGTAGTTGCCGTACACCGTGCGCAGATTCGACGCGAAGATCGGCGTCCAGAGGTGGCGTTCGAGCGTCAGCGCCAGCGCCACGAGATAGAGATCTTCCTGGGCGGCCTGGAACTCGCGCCGGTGCCGTTGGGCGTACGCCAGCGATTCGGTCAAGGTGAAGAGCTTGCTGCGACGGGGGGTGACGGTGGTCTCGGCGAGGGCGTCGGCCGCCGGCTCGGCAGCCTGGCGTGCATAATCTGGGTCGACCGTCGCCGGGGCGGCCAGATCCGCCGGATCGAGCGGGACGTCGCCGGGGCCGAGGGGCAGGTCGGCGTTCGGATCGTTCGGATCGATCAGGTCGTTCGGATCCGGTCGCGCGGCGTCGGGGGGCTTGGCGGCCGTCAGGCGCGGAATCGTGACGGGGGCCGGCTGCGTGGTCGGGGTGGCGAACGCGGGGGGCACGTCCGCGGTGGTCGGCCGCGGCACGTACGCCAGCGCCCGGCGCCCGGGGCGCGGCTGGACGTCGGGGGGGGCGATTCGCGGCGGCGCCTGGATCTCGAGCGTCGCTTCCTGCCGCGCGCGGATCAGGTGATCTACGCGGCGGTCGGTGAGTTCATCCAGCGTCTGGCACCCCCCGATGCCTATCCCCGCCGCGAGCGTGGCGGCGAACAGCATCAGCGTCGCGAGCTTCATCATGTCCTCGTGCGGTCGGCAGGGGCTCTGCATGGCGTGTCGGGTGGACGACGCCACCGGCCAGGTACGTCAGCCGGTCCGACCACTATACGGCCGCCGTGCGTGCGGGCAAAGACCCGCGGGGCGGCCGGCGGCGCACGTGTCGATTTCGGGTTACAATCCGGCCTGGTTCCTCGCGATCCGGAATGGGTGTCATGCGTTTCGCCCGGATTTCATTAGCGACGAAGTACCGCTTCCTGTTTGGCCTGGCGGTCCTGCTGATTATCGGGGCGGCGCTGGCGGTGCCCTGGTACATGATCCAGGCCCTGATCCGCCAGCAGCCCTTTCGCGAGGCGCGCAGCATGGCGGACGCGCACTTTCGGCTGGTGATGCCCGATCCCGGGGCGGGCCGCAGCGTGCACGGCGGCAAGCTCAGCCTGCTGCCCGAGCGCGGCGCGACGCTGCCGGCGTTCATCCCGGCGGAGCGCAGCACCGAGGATACGGGGGCCGATGGGGCGGCGCCGGATCCGTTCGTGGTGGCGGCGCTCGAGACGTTTCGTGAGCGGCCGAGCCGCAAGTTCTTCTACCGGCTGGTTGACGGCGAGACCGGCCAGCGTTTTCGCTACGCGCACGCGGTGTGGGTGACGAAGGGCTGTCTGGATTGTCACGCCGAGGGGCGCAGCGCGCCGCCGTATCGCGAGAACCAGCTCGCGGGCGTGGTCACGGTAGACCTGCCCGCCGAGCAGAGCGGCCAGTCGGCGTTCCTGACGCGCGTGCTGCTGGTGGCAGCGGGGGCGCTGGCGGGTGTACTGGCGATCCTGGTGTTCTACCTGATCAGCACGCGGTTCATCCTGTCGCCGATCAACGAGTTGCGCTCGGTCGCCCTGCGCGTGGCGGATGGTGACTTGTCGGTGCGCTCGACGATCCGCACCGGTGACGAGTTCGAGCAGCTGGCGGTGAACATCAACACCATGCTCGAGCGACTGCGGGATTCGCAGGAGGAGCTGAAGCGCGCCAATCGCCTGCTCGACGAGAAGCTGGGCGAGATCGCCGAGACGAACGTCGCGTTGTACGAATCGAACCGGCTCAAGAGCGAGTTTCTCGCGAACGTCTCGCATGAGCTGCGCACGCCGCTGACGAGCATCATCGGCTTCGCCGAGCTGCTGCGTGAAAGCCCGAAGACGGAGGGCGACGGGCGGTCACTGCGCTACGCCGAGAACATCCTCATCTCCGGGCGCATTCTGCTGGAGATCATCAACGATCTGTTGGACCTGGCGAAGATCGAGGCGAACCGTGTCGAGCTGCGGATCGAATCGGTGCAGGTGAGCGAAGTCTGCCACACACTGGCGGATTTCATGCGGCCGCAAGCGGACAAGAAGAAGCTGCGGCTGTCGCTGCGGCTGGAGGACGACCTGCCGGCCTTGTTCACCGATCGCGGGCGGTTGCGGCAGGTGCTGTTCAACCTGCTGTCGAACGCGATCAAGTTTACGCCGGAGGGTGGCGAGGTGACCTTGCGTGCCGGACGGCTGGACGACAGCCATGTGCGCATCGCGGTGGCGGACACCGGCCCGGGCATTGCGACCGACCAGCAAGAGGTGATCTTCGAGAAGTTTCGTCAGATTGATCAATCCGCCACGCGCGAACATCACGGCACGGGGCTGGGGTTGGCGATCGCCAAGGAGCTGACCGTGCTGCTCGGAGGTCAGATCGGGGTGGAGAGCGAGCCCGGACGCGGCGCCACCTTCTGGGTCGCGTTTCCAACGACCGCACCGGAGGCCCGCGAGCGGCCACTGATCTCGCTCACGTAGTGCCGCCACGCTACTCCAGGTCAAACAGCCGATTGTCGTCGGCCAGGCCGAACCAGCCGATGTTCTCGGCGGCGGGGTCGCCCGGATACAGCATGCTGCGCCAGGAGAACGTGCGCGGGCGGCGACCGACGTGGCCGTCGCACCAGGCGACGTTCAACTGTCCCCGATGGCGGAAGTGGAGCGACGGGTCGAGCCGCGCGGCGAAGTGGAGGTACTCGGGGTGGAAACGCGGCTCGGCGAAGCTGTACTCCACCACGCCGCTGCGCGTCGAGGCGAACGCCGTGTCGGCGAACATGAGCGTGTCGGCGGGGCGCGTGACGCGCTGGCTGCGAATGCCGATGAGGTCGCTGACGATGTTGAACGACCGATTGGCCTTGGGTCGCATGACGCGGCCGAGATACGCGTGGTTGTAGCCGTAACCGCCGCAGCCCCGCTCGAACGCGGCCGGCCCCGCGGCGCGGAATTGCGCGAAGGATGGGCAGGCGCGAATGCCGTCGTCGAGCGAGAGATAGGGCACCAGCGGGCCGCCCGCGGCCGTGAAGGGGTCGCTGGCATGCCGACGCGTGCCGTGCCAGCGGTGCAGGTTGTCTTCGCGCTGGCGGATCGCACCGGGGCAGTAGCGGCCGGCGTTCTCGTTGGCATAGCCGATGTTGGCCAGCGCGAGTTGGCGGACGTTGGAGCTGCAGACGGCGGCGCGCGCCTGCTCGCGGGCGCCATGCAAGGCCGGCAGCAGCAGCGCCAGCAACAGCGCGATCAGGGCCACCACAACGAGCAGCTCGAGCAGGGCGAAGCCGTCGGCGTGGGCGTGTCGTTCCTTTCTGGCCATGCCGCGCGTCATGGTTGGGGTCCCGTATATGCGGCCTGTAACGCTGCCAGATCATGTACGTCAAGGTCAGCGTCCTGGTCGAAGTCCATCACGCGGCAGGGGCTGGGCGCGATGGCGTGGGTTGGCCCGCCGAAACATGATGTCGCCAACCGCCAATCCTCCCAGTCTACATCGCCGTCGTTTTCGCTATCGCCGAGCTGGCCGGGCATGACGTCGACGACGGCGTCGATCTCGCTGGAGAATTCGCCCAGCGGTGGCAGGATGAAGACCTCGTTGACAGCCGTGGCCAGGCGGATGAAGTCGAAGCCGTCCAATGCCGCGGGCTGCCACGATTGCGGGTCAACCGCCCAGGCGATGTCGAACGCGTCGCCGCCGCCCGTGCCCGGCGTGATACCGACGACGAACGGGTTGTCCGGCCGGGTGTAGAAGTCCTCGGGCGTCGCGCCGGCGGGCAGGCCCATTGTCGGCGCGTAGTCGGCATAGCCCCAGATGCCCTCGTCGCCGGTGCCGCCGAGCGGGTTCTCCACCACCATCGCCTCGAAGATCGTCGCCGGCAGCCGCCAGCCGGCAGTGGTCCATACGCCGCTGCGGTCCGGCGGAATCCACGTCGTGTCGGCGGGTGGGTCCAACGGGGGCCAGGTGGCGTCGGTGAGGTCGTCATCCCAGGTGTGGATTTCGTACTGGGCGGGGTGGGCCGGCGTGCCGATGTGTGACCCGGGGATGAGATACCACGCATCGTCGGCGAGGCCGTTGCCGTTGTCGTCGCGGCTGATTTCGATGGTGGCGCACTCGGCCCAATGGCGGCTGGGGTCGCCCGCCACCCACAGCGCGTTGCTGAACACGATTGCATCCATCCCAAACGGGTTGGCTGCGTCGTCCATGACCCGATGATCGAAGCCGACGGTGAGCGATCCGCCGAAGCCGCCCAGCGACACCGACGACAGCTGGCCCGGGTCGTTGGGATCGGTGCCCGCCGGCCAGCCGAGTGCGCGCTGCGGGTCATTGAACGCGGGGTCGTTGACCCACTGCCCGGGGGCGGGGTCGAACTCGATGATCGTGGTGGCGCAGGGCAACTGGGCCGCGGCGCCGGCGGCCACGCTCAGGACGAGCGCCGCCGCCAGCGACTGCGAAACGTTGCGACGGGTTGTCGCTGCTTCGCTCATCACTCAGTTACCGCGTCGTCGCACCACCGCGCCCCCTACCGCCAGCAGCAACAGCGCCGCCGGCTCGGGCACGAGCTCGTAGATGACCGCTTCGCTACCGACACCCCAGGCGTTCTTGCCCATGAAGTACACCGCGCCCCCGCGGGCGTAGAGGTCGGTCGTGACGGCCGTGTCGGCACCGCCCAGCGTGCCGAGCGCGGTCGTCGCGCCGGTGGTGAGGTCATACGCGAAGGGGTTCGTGCCGGACCACGTGGCGTTGTAATCGGCGCCAAACAGCGCGAGGCCGTCGGACTCCATGACCGCCGTCGCGTTGTTGGGCACGACGTAGTGCGTATCGGCCGCGCCGGCGGTGTAGGGCGCCGCCTGGGCGCCGGCAACGCGATCGGCGATTTGCTGAGCGTCGAACTTGTACATGTGCGAGGCAAAATCGCCGCCCACGCTCCACGCGCCGGCGAAGAGGTTGCCGGCGGGGTCGAAGCCCGAGCCGCCGCTGCCGTCGGCCGGCAGGCTCGCGAGCACCGCGAGCTGCTCGGCATCATCGAGGTACAATGCGGAATTCGTGCCATCGACGTAGCCCACGCCGAAGAGGCGCGTGCCGTTGGTGCTCAAACTGTACAGGTTGGTGCCGGCCGCCTCGTCGACGATGGTGCTCGTCGACCAGGTGTTGCCGTCATAGGTGGTCTTGTAGAGATTCGCGGCGCCGCCGGCACTGAAGGCCTGCGCATGCACCCAGTAAACGTCGCCGTCGACAACGCTGATCGCATCGGGGAAATAGGCATCGGGGGCGTGCGGGGCCGAGCGCGCGATCTCGGTGCTCGAGCCGCCGTCAACCTGCCACACGACGCTCTGCAGCTGTCCGCCGCCGGCGGGCTCGGCACCGAGCACGTACAAGGTGTCGCCCGCGATGGCGAAGTGTGATGCATTGCTCCCGGACCAGACCTCGACGGCGGCGTAGCCGGGCGCGGGATCGAAATCGAGCGCCGCCCGCGACGTCACCACGGCCATCCACATCGTCACCACGACAACTGCCAGACTCAGCTTTCTCATGCGCTACCTCCTCTTCGTACAAACGGATCGGCCCCCGCGGAAGGTGCGCACTGCAAGCGGCATTGAACCGGACGACGGCAGCGACAGGTGTGCATGGATCACCGAACCTTCCCGCGAAGGCGTTTCGACGGCCGGTCGATCTGGCAGGTCTTCTGACTCCCGGGCGCGTTGCGCTTCACAATGGAAGGCAACACCTACTGACTGCGTCTTCTCAGCCGCGGGGGCGGCCAATGACACGCATGCAGCGTTCGTTCCCGGTCACAGCGGCGGGGCCGTTCCGGATTTGCACCGGATTCCCTATTCTTCCGCCCGCACCAAGCGGGCGAACACCAGTGACCACGGACGTATCTTGACGTGTTTCGCGGGCGGTGTCAACCGGGGCGGGCTTGACGCGGGCAGGGGCGCGGCGATCATGCGTTGCATGGCAAGACCTTACGACGAGGTTATTCTCCGGCTGGAGGCCACCGGAGACCGCGCGGCCCGCATGCAGGCGGTGATTGCGGGTCTGTGGTCGATGCTGCGCGATACGGGCGTTTCGTGGGTCGGGTTCTATGTGCATGCAGGCGGGGACGAGTTGGTACTGGGCCCACGCGAGCCCAAGCCGGCGTGTTCGCCGATCGGCTTGCACGGCGCCTGCGGGCGGGTCTTCACGTCGGGCAAGCCGCTGGTGGTGTATGATGTGCGCGAGCTGGGCGAGAACTACATCGCGTGCGATCCGCGCGACCGTTCGGAGGTGGTCGTGCCGTTGCTCAATCCGGATGGCACGTGCTGGGGCGTGCTAGATCTCGACAGCCATGAGACCGACAGCTTCGATCGGGATGACATCGCCGGCCTGACGGGCGTGCTGCGCGCGGCGGAACTGACGCGGTGAGGGGGCGCAGGGCCGATTGCGAGTGTGGAAGAAGTGACGTAGTGACGTAGTGGGGAGGGGGATGGGGGATGGCGGCGCGGTGGCGGAGTAGCCTGCCCTGCCGGCGGAGAGCCGACAGCTGACCGCTGCGGGCCACCGACGACTGATACCTTTGAGCTTGCAAACCAGCGCTAGCCCGGATTATTCACGGCTGAATTGAAAAAGCGGCCTTCGTGTGGTTTA
>CAYUZU010000031.1:0-55586 GCA_964448675.1 uncultured Planctomycetales bacterium | reverse complement strand
AACCGCCGACACACGGATTTTCAATCCGTTGCTCTACCAACTGAGCTACCTGACCCTCGGCACACCGTGCCCGGCAGCCCCGGCCACGCCGCGGAACCAGTTAGCCTACGCAAACCGCCCCACAGCGTCAACCCCGCCACCAACCCGGCACACCCGCACCCGCGACGGGGCCCTCCTCAGGCCTCCTCGCCCCGCCGCCGGGCCGTTTCCCGGGCCTTCGGATCCCGCCACGCCAGGATCAGCCCCAGCTCGAACAGGCCCCACATGGGGCCCGCCAGCAGCAGGTGGCTGGCCAGGTCCGGCGGTGCGAGCACCCCCGCCACAACCACGATCATCAGGATCACCACCTTGCGGTACTTGCGCAGTGTCGTCACCGGCACCAGCCCGCTGCGCGCCAGGAACAGCACCACCAGCGGCGTCTGGAACGCGACGCCGAACGCAATCGTCAGCACCAGCACGAACGAGAGATACTCGCCGATGCGAAAATGCGGCCGCACCAGCCCGCGCTTCGCATCCGGCGTCACCTGAATCGAGTACGTTTGCCCATCCTCGGCCCGCAGCTTCAGCTTCTGGGAAGCGATGTTGAACCATACTGCGCCCGCCGGCGGGTCGTTGGGGTCGGCGACCACCTGCGGCACGGGCGGCGCGTCAAAGATCGGCTGCGACGTGGCGCCCCCCGGGACTTTGAGGCCCAGCAGTTGACGCTCCAGGAGTGTGGGTTGCGGGTCGGGCAGGGGCAACCAGCCGCTGAACCCCACCAGGAAGTTCAGGCTGACCACCAGCACAAACACGTACATGAACGCCACGCCCACCAGGAACAACCCGACGCTGTACGGCACGAGCTGCGACACCCAGCGGCGTTCGTGGGGATACAACCCCGCGGCAACGAATTGCCAGAGTTGGTGGATGACGTACGGCGCCGCGATGATCAGCCCGAAGATCAGGACGACCTTGATATAGACGAGCAGGTTCTCGACCGGGCTGGTCGCCAGGAAGCTCTCCGGCAGGCCGTGGGTGCGCAGCACAAGCACCACCGGACGGGCGATCAGCTCGAGCAGGAACTTGGCTGGCCAGATGCACGCCACGCAGGCGAGGATGAGCACGACGAGACTGCGGACGACGCGCCAACGCAGCTCCTCGAGGTGCTCCCCGATGGTCATGCGCGTCGCTTCCTGGTCACGCTCGGGTTTGCGGCTGGCGTCCGATGTCATGCTGGGATGATAGCGGCAACCGCGGGTCGATGTAGACCCGCGGGCCGCGAGGTCTGGCAAGCGCGGCCCATGCCGGCCAGGCACGGGCCGCCGGTCTTATGCAATCAGCGCCGTCGGCAACTACATGTCGCCTTCGGCCGCGGCGTCTTCCTGGTTGTCGAGCCCCTCGGTTTCTTCCGTCGCCTCGGTCTCCGGTGCTGGCTCGACGCGCACATAATCCAGGCCGCACATGTAGCGCTTCAGCGCATTCTCGTTGGCGCCGACCAGCTCGATCGTCAGCGTATTGCCTTCCTCGGTCAGTTCGAACGTGCCCAGCTCGATCTCGTCGCTCACGTCGACGATCGGATTGAACAGGTCGATCTCGTCGCCGGCGGGCTCGTCGTTGACGAACGTCCGGATGATGCCGTAGTCGTTCGCAATGACGAAGCGGGCGTGCACGTCATAGGTGCCGGCCTCCGGCGCCCCGAACTTGACTTTCAACGTCGCACCCGGCTCGGCACCGGTCCACCAGAGGTGCAGCCCGTCGCTGGCGCCACCCACCGGCTGAACGCGGATCTGACCGGCGGAGGCCTCGTGATCGAGCCGCTCGCCTTCCTGGGCCCCATCGACATTCGCCGGAGGCGGGTCGGGGACGGCCGGCACGTAGAGCTCGGACAGCGGGAAGTCGTGGGCATTGCTCGTGGCGGCCGGCGTGGCATACCAGTACGTCATGACGGAGAGCTCGGGCATGATGACGGTGGGGTTCGAATGCCAGATCTCCATGTCGAAGCGAAAGTCGGTCTCGAACGGGATCCGGTCGAGAATGTGCCAGCGATTCACCGCCGACCAGCCGCGGTTGCCCGGACCGTCGCACCGTACCTGATTGTGATAAGCGTGCTTGAATACTTCCGGGCTGCACCAGGCGTAGCCGAAGTAGTCCTCGGTGCCCGTCCCGAAGTGACTCGGGAACGTCTCGTCGTCGATGTAGATCTTCTCGTCGCCTTCCCCCCACCAGTTGGGCACCGGGTTGTTGATGGAGAAGGCCGCCCCGGCGAAAACGCCCTGCCCCTCGACCTGCACGTAGTTCCAGTCGATGAACGGCCGCGAGGGCACGTCACGCGAGACCCGCCAGCCAGCGTGGAAGTACATCGTGCGGCCGGTCCAGCGATAGGCCGCCTGCGTCACCGTCCAGTCCACCCGGGCCATCATGTCGCTCGTGTTGCGGATCTCGATCCGCGCCGCGCGCTTGAACGGCATGACCCAGCGGCACCAGAATTCGCCATTCTCGTTGACACCCATGGGCAGGGAGTGGTACTGCGTGGCGCCCGGACCGCCGCCGAAGAAATCGCCCAGCGGGCAGCGCACCGTGCGGTTCCCGTCGAACTCCATTGTTAGCACGAGCTTGCGGAGCAGTTGCGTGAGGTCGTCTCCCTTGACCGCGACGCACAGGCCGGTCAGCGCACCCGGTGTCGTGCGCGAAGTCGCCCACTGCATGCGCTGCCCGGGCCCCAGCTCGCGTCCCGGCCGCGGCACGCGCCCCACTTTCTGATCCGCTGGCATGCCAAGCGGCTGCAGATGCAGCGCGGGTGGATCCGCCAGCTTGTTGGCCACCGTTGCGATCTCGTCGGCCAGCAGCTCCAGGTCTGCCAGCTTGAAGGTCTCGACCCTGGTGCCCTCGGCGTAGGTGCGGTAGTTGACGTGGTAATAGAAGCCGCCCTTGTCGCTGGTCACCTTGCAGTGCCTGGCGTACGGGATCGGGAAGTGCAGGTTGTGACCGCGGCTGCGCACGCCCGCCAGCGGCACGGGCAATCCCGCGACCTCGCCTGACAGCAGCTTCACCATGGGCACCTCGAGCACCGGCTCCGCGGCATGGTCCAGATAGATCCGCAGTGTGCCGGCGGGGTTCGCCGACCAGATGCGCACGATCGCGCCCGGCCCGTCCGTGTCCATCATGACGTACTCGGTGCGGCCGTCGCGCTGCTCCTCACGCAGGTAGAACCCCGCATCACGGTTCGCAAACCAGCGCTCATGATCGGTCGGCGTGGTGGACGCGCGATCGTAGCTCGAGAACTGCCGGCAGTCGTATGCCGGGTGTGGGTACTCGGGCATCGTGGACAGGTCGGTCATCTGATCCAGCAGCCCCCGCGTCGTGATCGTCGTGGAACACCCGAACAGCCAGCTCGCCAGAACAGCCAACAGCGGTGCGTATACGGTGCGGCGCATGTTCAGTCTCCTGTCTCAGGCGTTGACGCAAGCATCAGGTCGTTTCGGCGCGCCGACGCTACGTGTCGGCGCAGCCTGTGCCGGCCCAAAGTACCGCAATCGCATGCAGACGTAAATGTAGCTGGCGGCGTATCCCCCCGCCTCCACCGAGATCAGCGGCGCTGGCCGGGCGCAGCAGTGATCCGCAGCCGCGTGTGAATCGCGCGCAGCAGATCGTGCCGGGTGAACGGCTTGTTGAGGAAGCCCGCTGTCCGGTTCTCGAGGTGCCCCGCGCCCAGCTCGTCACGGGCGTATCCCGAGACAAACAGGACGGGCAGCTCGGGCAGCTGTGCCCGCACGTGATGAACGAGTTGCGGACCGTTCATCAGGGGCATCCGGACGTCGGTGATCAGCAGGTCGACCGGGCAGTCGTGCTCGGCCAGTCGCTCGAGCGCCTCCTGCCCGTTGGCCGCCAACAGGACGTGATGATGATCCTTGAAGAGGATCTCCGCGATCACGCTGCGGACGTCCTCTTCGTCCTCGGCCAGCAACACCGTCAACGGCCGATCCGTCAGGCCGAGACCGTCCGCCTCCGGTGCGGCCGGGGCCGCCTGGCTCTCGCCGGTCACTCCGAGCGCGTCGGCCAGAGCCGGCAGCATCACCTGGAACGTCGACCCCCGACCCGGTTCGCTGAGCACGCTGATATGGCCGCCGGCACGCGTGACGATGGCGTACACGTCCGCGAGGTCCGGCTCCGGGTGCTGATTCGCTTCCGCCGCACCCGACGCGGCCGCAAACAATTGAGCCTGTGCTGCCACGCTGATGCCGCGCCCTGTATCCGCAACAGTCAGCACCGCGAACGCGCGCCCCACGCCGGCCTCTGTCTGCGGCCCGCCAGGAATGCGGGCCTTCGCGGCGGCGATCCGCAGCGCGCCACCCTCAGGCATGGCGCCGCACGCATTGCCCACCAGCTGTCGCAGGACGAGCTCGAGGTCGGGCACCGCCAGGTCAACCAGGAGCGGCTCGGCGGGCAGTTCCATATCCAGCCGCACGCCGTCGCCCAGGAGCGCGACCAGCTCGCGCCGCTCCGCTGCCAGCAACCCGCACAAGTCGACCGCCGACGGGGCGCACTGCCGGGTGGCGAGGTGCATCAGCCGAGAGCTCAACTCGAGGCCGCGCCGCACGGCACTCTCGACGTGGGCGAGCGCCTGCTGGCCGACCTCGTCCGCCGCCAGGCGCGTCGCCAGACCATCGGTTTCACACAAGATGGCGGCGAACACGTCCCTGATTTCGTGCGCGATCCCATCGGCCGCCAGCCCCACGGCCGTGAGCGTCGGGTCCGCGCAACGATCCGTCACGTCGCGCAATGACACCAGATACGCGGGCTGCCGCTGCCATGTCGACGCGACCACCCGCCCTTCGACCATTCGCTGGCTGCCGTCCGGCCGCGTCACCGGCCCGAGGAAATCGTGGCCGGCGACCCGCTGCCCCAGCAACTGACGAATCTGATCGCCGCCATCGTCCCCTAGCAGCGCCGCAGCGGCCGGGTTTCGGAATTGGGTCCGCCCCGCACGGTCCACCACCAGGATCCCGTCGCTCGTATCCTCCACCAGCCGCCGAAGCGCGCTGACCGCCGGCCACAGCCCCCCCGCGACCTCGGTCGGCGGCGTCACAGCATCCCCGTCGCCCCCGGCGATGGGGCGTCGATTGGCAGTCGCTGCGCGAGTATCGGGGGGCACCATCTCGTCAGTCCATTCACGGCGGTTCCCTATGCTTCGCCGCGGCGCATCCGCAGCGATTTCGGCCGTAAATAATTATCGGCCAAACGACTCGGCTAAATTCCTAGTAAGGTGGGCGTTCCACCCGGCCGCGCAGAGTCTGCGCAGGCCGAGCGGCAACCCATGCGCCCCCGATCGGCTGGGGAGGAGGCTCACTGCCGGGGCGGGAGGGTCACGATGGAGAGCCAGAACCCCTCAATGCACTTCACAATGCGCGTGAATTGCTCGAGATCGATCGGCTTGGAGATGAAACAGTTGGCTTGCAAATCGTAGCCGCGCGTGATGTCATCCTCGCTGCCCGCCGCCGCCAGCACGACCACTGGGATGCGGCTGAGGGCCGAATCCGCCTTGATGTCGGCCAGCACATTCTGCCCCCCGTGGTGGGGCAGGTCCAGGTCGAGCAGGATCAGGTCGGGACGGGGCGCTTCCGCGTAACGGCCCTCGCGCCGCAGAAAGGCGAGCGCCGCCGGGCCATCCGGGACCACGTGAAGTCGATTCAACAGCTTGCTCTCGTCGAGCGTGGCCTGGGCCAGCCGCGCATCGGCAGGGTCGCTCTCGACCAGCAGGATCTCGACCGGTCTGCCGCCATCTTGCGTTCGCACGTGCCGTGTCTCCGATAGTCCGCACCAAGCAACGAACCGCGGCGCGTACCGGCCGCCGGGGGCCCGCGTCTTCACCGCGGTCTATTATTCGATCGGCCGTGCGGGGGGTCAACGACGCAGCTTTTTCGGGAGCATCCCGGTTACGCCACCACCGGGGTCAGGTCAGCCACATCCAGAAGCGGCGCAGCAATTCCAACGGCACGCGATAAATCGCGCCGCCGCCGAAGAGCACCAGGATTGACCACATGAACGCGTGTTGGGTGATGAGCCAGGCGCAGATGGTTGGCAGGGGGTGCCAGCGCAGCCAGCGTTGGCGCAGGCGGCCGAGACCGACGTGGGGCTGTTCGTCAAGTCGCTTCATCCATTGCACCCAGAGGTGATTGACGGCCACCATCAGTCCCATGACCAGGCCCCAGACCCCGACCTTGACCATCAGCCAGTGCCAGATGCCGCAGAGGAAGAAGGTCACGCACAGGTTGAGCACGACGTGGCGCCGGTTGCCGCCGAGGGCGATGTAGACATAGTCGCGCAAGATGAATGAGAGACTGATGTGCCAGCGGCGCCACATATCGCGCAGGCTGGTGGCCAGCCAGGGCTTGTTGAAGTTTTCGATCTGGCGGTAGCCCAGCAGGCGGGCCAGGCCGGCCGACACGTCGCAGTAGCCGCTGAATCCCAGGTAGAGCCAGGTCAGGTGGACGGCCACGCCGACGTACAGCACGAATGTGCTGTCGATCTGTTGTGGTGTCTTGTAGTAGTTGGCGTCGGTGCCGAGGCGCATGACCTCGCGCAGGAACGGCAGCGTCCACAATGTCATGGCCAGGCTTTTGGCGATGCCGAGGCTGATGCGGTAGAGCGCGGGCAGGACGTTGTCCCACGAACGGCGCTGGTGGCAGGTATCGATCTCGTCGTGGAACGGCTCGAAGCGTTCGATTGGGCCCTGGATGAGGTTCGGTGCGTAGCAAATCCAGGAGAGGAAGTTGAGCAGTGTGCGGCGTTGGGCGGGGAGGTGGTCGCGCTTGATCTCCGAGAAGTAGTGCAGCATGCGCACGGTGAAGTACGCCGTCCCGATGTTGTGGATGTTCCAGAAGATGGCGTAGAAGAGCTGGGGCGGACCGTCGACGGCTTCTTCGTACATCAAGTCGAAGCGCGGCTCCCAGGTGAGGCCGCGCGTGCCCAGGGGAAAGATCCAGCGGGCATGGGTATAGAGCCAGGCGGTGACGCTGCCGGGCAGTTCGATTTCGTGCAGCAGCATGGTGACGACGTGCCAGCCGCCGACGATGAGGGTGGCGCCGACGACGGGGGCCTTGGGCCAGATGTCGGTGCGACGGCACTCGCGGGCGAACCACTCGGCGAGGTAGTAGAACGCGATGGCGTTGAGCAGCCAGAAGCCGGCGTACGCGACCCCGAACGTGTATCCGAGAAAGATCAGCCCGGTGGCGACGATGGCCAGGCGGAGATTGCGGCCGGCGGTGAGCAGGAGGAGCGGGAGCAGCGGGAGAAACCACAGGACGACGAAGCGTTCGTCGAAGATCTGGGCGAGCCAGAACTCGCGCCACTGGTCCCAGCGCGTGTTGGCGACGGGGTCGGCGAGGAACCGGCCGGCCGCCTGGAGGTTGCTGGAAAGATTGGCGAGGAGCGTGGTCTTCATTCGGCGGGTCACGGTACCCGGCAACCGCGGTGAGGGGAACAGGGATGGTGGCGGGGGCCACGCCATGCCGGCCGGACTGGCAAAATCGCAGTTCCAGTTTGACCCGCCGCCAAAGTTCGGTTATAGTTAGGGCACCTCAGTTGGAGCGGGACAGCACCCGCCATCAGTGGGAACGGAACATGCCATCGTTGACGGAAATGGACATTCAGGCTGCGCCCGCGGTGCGCCCCGCTACGGCAGGGCAAATAGAGGGGGAGGCCGCGCGGCATGCGGCTGCGGGCCAGACAGATCAAGATGAAACGCTGAACGCACATCCGGGCCTGGCCTGGATGCCGGACCATCCGCGGTTAGCGCGACTCGCTCGTCACATCTCGCAGATGCGCTCCCGCGGACGACCTGTATCCACACGGCGTCCCAGCGGTCTGGCTCCGCTGGACGCGGCCCTGGGCGGCGGGTTCGCGACCGGTGCTGTCCATGAGCTGGTCGCGGGCTGTGAAGGGGCGGCGGTTCGCACCGTGGCGCTGCGAACGGCCGCCCACGCCGCCGGGGCGCACAAGTGGGTTTTCTACATCGACACGACGGAGGACCTGTATCCGCCCGCGTTGCCGGCGTTGGGGGTGCCGCTGGGGCGGCTGATGGTTGTGCGGGCATCGCGTGTGGCGGATGCGTTGTGGGTGGCTGAGCAGACGCTGCGTTGCCAGGCAGCCGCCGCGGTGGTTCTGCCGCTGCGCCGCCTCGATGCCCGGGCGTCGCGCCGCTTGCAGCTCGCTGCCGAAGCTGGCCGCGGGCTGATGTTCGTGCTGCGGGGGGACGTGCAGGGCGAACCGACTTTCGCGGCCAGCCGGCTGCGGTTTGATCCGTTGCCCGGGCTGCATGGTTGCCGCCGGTTGCGTGTGAGCGTGCTCAAGCTACGGGATGGACAGCCGCGTGAGCCGTTTGTGGTGGAGTTGCCCGATGCGGCGGATTCTGAGTCTGGTTCTGCCGTACTTGTCGACCGAGCGTGCATGGCGCGACGACGCGCCAGCGGATAACGCGCAACGCCCGCTGGTGCTGACGCGATCGGTGGGCGCGTCGCTCGTGGTGGCGCAGGTGTGTCCGGCGGCCCGGCGGTTGGGGGTGCGGCCGGGTTTGTCGCTGGGGCAGGCGCAGGCGATCGCACCGGCGCTGGTGGCGCAGCCGTATGCGCCACTGCAGGACCAGACGACATTGTGTCGCCTGGCGGACTGGGCCATTCGTTTCAGTCCGATCGTCGAAGCGGTCGAACCGAATGTCCTGCTGGTGGATATCACCGGTTGCGCGTTGCTCTTCGGAGGAGAGGAGAACATTGCCCACCAGGCGGTGACCGGGCTGGCGCAACAGGGCTTCCGCGCCCGGGCGGCGATTGCGGATACCGTGGGCGCCGCCTGTGCCCTGGCCAGCGCCGGCACCGACCGGCAGATAATTGTCCCGCCGGGACAGGGCAGCGCCTATCTCGCGCCGCTGCCGCCCGCTGCCTTGCGGATCGACCCGCGGACGGCGCAGCAGCTCGATACGTTGGGGGTGCGCACAATTGGCGACCTGCTGACGTTGCCGCGTCATACGCTGCCTGCGCGATTTGGCCGTGCGTTGGTTCGACGGCTGCAACAGGCGCTGGGCGAGACGTTTGAGGGCGTTTCGCCGCACCGGCCCGATGATCCGCCGCGAGCGGGGCGGGCGTTTGACGGCCCGCTGGCGGATCGCGCGACGATCCTGGCGGTGGCCGAACGGTTGTTGGTGGATGTGTTCGCACAGGTGCAGCAGGCCGAGGCGGCGCTGCGCCGGCTGCAATGCGTGTTGTATTTTGAGGAGCGGGCGCCGCTGGTGTTGTCGATCGCGCTGGCCCGGGCCTCGCGTGCGCCGGCACACGTCGCCGGCCTGCTGGCCCAGCGGCTGGAAGCGGTGGATCTGTCAGCGGGAATCACGGGGCTGGTGCTGGTAGCGCGCGACACCTCGCATTACCGCGGCCGGCAGGGCGCGTTGTTCGAGCCATTCGAGCCCGGCGATGACGAGGCGCTGGGGTGTCTGCTCGATCGGCTGGCGAGCCGGCTGGGGTATGAGGCGATCGTGCGTCCGCGCCTGGTGGATGATCATCAGCCTGAAATGGCCTTCCGTTATCTCCCGGTCGCCGAGGCTGGCAGCGCGCCGGAACCCGATCTCGGACCGGCCACGTCCGAAAACAGCGAATCGGTCGGCGGTCCGGCGCCGGCCATGGCTCCCCGATGGCATCGGCGGCCGGTGCGGCTGTTTTCGCGACCGGTTCCGATCCGCGTGATCGCTCTGGTGCCCGACGGCCCCCCTACCTGGCTCGCGTATCGCGGCGTTGAGCATACCATCGTGCACGCTACCGGCCCGGAGCGCATCGAGACCGGCTGGTGGCGTGGGCCGGACGTGCGGCGGGATTACTTCCGGGTACTGGTCGAAAGCGGCGCCCAGTGGTGGGTTTATCGCCACCCGGGCCGGGGCCAATGGTACCTGCATGGCGTGTTTGCCTGACGCCGATAAAGCACTCCCCGGGGTGTTGCGGCCGCGGGAACAACGCGGGCGCGGCGCCGTTTCTGGAACGTATCGTATTGTTAAAAGAGCCAGCCCGGCTGAGTCGATGACACAGATGGACGCGAGTTCGGCCGCGCAGCCTGCCGCCGACCGGAACCGCGCCGCACCGACGGGGGGGAGCCGAAGGAGACGAGGTCTCCTGTGCTCGGCCAGAGAAGCGAGTGATCCGACCCCGGATGCGGACGCCGCTGAAAGCCGAAACCACACCCGCTCGCGCGGTGTGGTGACGAACCGATCAGTGTTCCGGACGCGCGGCCCGGCCGCCGGAGGTTTGCTGCCTTATGCCCTTGCTGGTTCCGACGACTGACTTGAAAGCGGGTATGAAGCTGTATGCGCCGATCACCGCGAACGGGCGCGTCATGCTTCAGGCCGGCAAGGCCCTGAGCGCAGGCGACATCGAGGTGCTGCATCGTCGCTATCCGACGCTCAGCGTGCGCGTCGAGGACCCGGTCCTGGATCACAAGGTGGAATTTCAGGATGACTCGAAGGAGCGGGCGGTCGCGGCGGAGATCCAGAAGAAGGTCAACCACTCGATGTCGGAGGTCAAGAGTCGCTTCGCCGAGCGGACCATGCTGAAGGAGACCGACTTCCGCGTGCTGGAGACTACCGTCAACGATCTGATGGACTTCCTGAAGGGCAACCCGACGTCGGCCGCGCTGGTGATGGAGTGCCTGGACGGCCACGGCCACTTCGGCACGCATGTCGGCAACGTCTTTTACCTCAGCATGCTGCTGGGCTCGTCGGCGCTCGATTACGTATCGGCCGAGCGCAAGCGGCAGACGCGCGTGTCGGGGCTGAAGGAACAGCACGCGATCGATCTCGTTCCGCTGGGACTGGCTGCACTGGTGATGGATCTCAGCCTGCTGCAGCTCGAGCACATCCACAAGCCGGATCGCTCGCTGTCCGAAGAAGACAACAACGCCATCCGCGAGCATCCCACCGCGTCAATGGCGATGCTGCCCGAGAGCTTCTCGTCGGTGGCCCGCACGGTCGTCCGGACGCACCACGAGAACTACGCGGGCGAGGGCTATCCCAACAAACTGCCGCGGGACAAGCTCCACGTATTCGCCCGCATCCTGCGCATCGCCGACGCGTATTGTTCAGCGACGTCGGACAAGGTCTATTGCAACGCCCGCTCGCCCGCCCGCGCGCTGTGGGAGATGACCGTCGGGCCGTATCGGCGCTTTTTCGACCCGGCGCTGATGAAGTCGTTCGTGCGACTGATTCAGCCGTTTCCGATCGGCGCCAAGCTGCGGCTGCGCGACAATCGCTATGCGGCGGTCGTGAAGTACAACCGCGGTAACCCGTTTCGGCCCATCGTGGTCATCGCCTTCGACGAGCAGGACCGGCCCATTCCGCCAGAGAAGCTCGACAAACCCATCAACCTGGCCGAGAGCAACGATGTCCGTATCGCGTCGTTCCGGGGCGAGGATCTGTCGTTCCTGTATTCGGCCCTGAGCGAAGAAGTCCCCATGAGAGATCGCTTCCGCCAGCCGCTGGACGCATTCTACCCCTGATCAATCACCGGCCGGCAGGATCTGCAGGCGGCGGAACAGGGCGGCGCGATGATCGGGTGTGGCGGGTGTGTCGACGCTCGCGTATTCGATGATCAACTCGTTCACCCCGGGCCGAGTGCCCAGGCGTGCCGCGAGCGGCGTGAACCCGTATTCCTGTCCGATCGGGTAGGTCCCCACCTCGTCACCGTTGAGATAAACCGTCAGGACCTGGTTGCCGGCGTCGTTGCGGCGGGCGGCGGCCCGCAGCGTGTGCGGGCGGCCATCGCTCCGGAAGCGCAGCGCGGTGCGCGGCCCGATCCCCCAGCGCACCAGCGGCAGATCCCAGTGCGGGTACGGCCCCTCGAGGTGATGCAGCCCGGCGCTGTCGAACCAGCCGAAGAACGGTCCCGGCTCGAACGGCGGCGTGTCGGGCACCTCGTAGATGCCCAGCGAGAGGCCGCGGGCGAAGGTCGTCACCGGGCGGCGCGGGGCGATCTGGTCCAGCGCGGCCAGTGGCGGCGCGGCGCCGTGCTGCCCGGCATCGTTCTGGTTCCAGAGCAGCCAGATGCGCCGGAAGCCGCGTGAGTAGAGCTGGTCGCGCAAGCGGTTGTCGTACGCGGGCTTGTCGCGGTTGTAGCGGATCTCACCCCAGCGCAGACCGGTCCAGCGATTCTCGATGACATGCGCCGGCTCAACGATGTGCGATGCGCCGCCCGTGCCGCGGACGCCGTACACAGGCAGGTCGGTGTAGGCGGAGAAGATGCAGATGTTCCAATACCACACGATGATCGCGTCGCCGGGCTGGACGTGCTGTTCGAGATAGCGGGCGGCGGCGCGATAGTCGCCGCTCCAGTCGTACCCCTGCGTATAGGCACCGCGCACCTTGGGCACGGTGAACGCCACGACGACCCCCGTCAGCACGAGCCCGGCCACCGTCGGAAGCACGACGCGCGCAAGCACGTGCGACCCGAGGGCCTGCCGCGCGAGCAGCGCCACCCCTGCCGCGATGGTGCGGATGCCGAAGGCCGTCACGATCATCACCAGTGGCGCCAGGCAATGCACATAGCGGTAGTGGAAGAACTTCCGCTTGGTCATCTCGACCGCGAGGTACCACATCACGATGATGATCAGTGGCAGGATCAGCGCCCGGCGGTCGCGGCGCAGCAGCATGGCCGCGCAGCCCAGCGCCGGCAGCGCCGTGAACCACGACGTGTGCGGGGTGTTCAGCGCGAGAATACGCCAGACAACGACCGCGGGGTGGAGAATATTGATGTCGCCCGCGGGGTCGTTTTGCGACCCGGGCGGCCAGCGCGCCTCGATGTAGCCGTAGAGCCAGGGCATGAACAGCGCCAGCGCGACGGTCCCGGCGAGCACGTAACCCACGATCAACCGGCGCGGCGACCGCGGTTCGCGCGTCCTGCGCGGCCAGCCGACCTCGTACAGCAGCGCCACGCCGAACGCCAGGGCGTGGGCCACGGCGATGCCGGCGGTGAGCAGGTGGCCGTAGAAGCACGCGGCCAGGGTCACGCCGTAGCGCACCCAATCGCCGGTGCGGTCGCGCTCGAGTGCGATGACGAGCAGGAGCGTCGCCAGCGGTACGGTAGTATTGAGGATGGCGTAGTTCCGGCCTTCCTGAGCGTAGTCGATGTCCTCGGGGTGCAGGGCCAACAGCAGCGCTGCCAGCAGCGCCGTCGGCGTATCGAGCAGGTGCCGCGCAAGGGCGAAGGTGCAGGCGACACCGGCGACCGAGAAGAGGACCGAGGGGAACGTGAAGACGTACATCGTCTCGCCGAAAGCCCGCATGGCGACAAAGCGGATGAAGCGATCCAGCGGCGGGTGGTTCTTGAGCAGGCGTTGCTGGAGGTGGCAGAAGCCGTCCAGGTGGTCGGCGGTGCAGGCGGTGAAGGTCCAGCCCGGGTCGCCCCAGGTTGAGAAGCGGTCAAGGGCGTAGAGCCGCAAACCGAGTGCCAGCAACAGGATGGCGGCCAGCGCGACGGCAGGCCACGGCACACCGCGCCGCGGGCCGAGCACAGCGCCGGACACAAGAGACTGGGGAACGGAAACCGTGCTCGAGGTCATGTGGAGGACACTCGTCGCCGCGCCACAGGTGATCAACTGGAACCGGCAGGGTTGATAATCGAAGGACCGGCATGTGTAAAGTCGGCCGCCGGAGGGCGTTGCGCGGCCCGTGCTCGACCGGCGGCGGCGAGGGCTATCTTGCTGCCGGCAACCAGTGCGGGTAAGCTCAACCCGTCATGAGCGCGTTCACGAACAGCACTGTCGGCAGGTGACGGGCGTCAACTGCCCGCGCAACGCCGCGACCGGCAGCGGAGGTGGTCCACGGAGATTATGCGGATTCTGCTCACTCACTTCGACACGCCGGGGGCTTTACTGGTGCGCCAGCCCCTCTTCGCTGCCCTGGCGGACGCCGGGCAGACCTCGGGCCTGCTCGTGCCGACATCGATGGTGGCCCTCGCCCGCTGCGCGGTACCGCAAGCCACGATCCTGACGATCGATGACGACCATTTGGCGCTGCCGGGCGATCTGGACACGTTGCGACCCGAGCGGCTGGTGCACATGGCGGATCGTTGGTCGCCGGCAGCCCAAGCGGTCCACGATGCTTGCCCCGACGCGACGCTGGTGGTCGGCAGCCGGTGTGAGGTGCCCGAGTGTGTTTCCGGGGCGCGGCAGGTGGTCCACGTGCCGAGTTCGGCGAACGAGCACGAGAAGGCCGGCGCTTTCGCCGTGCACCTGCTGGGGCGGGACGTCGCATTGGCGGCGCCGCACATCGAGGCGACGGCCGGCCAGATCGAGGCAGCGACGCAAGCACTGGGGCGGTTGGGCGTCGAGCCGGGACAATACGTGGTCGCGCGCGTGGGGCACGACGAGCGCACGGCGCTGCGGAACTGGACGGTCGACGGTTGGGGGCAATTGCTGGCCCGCTGGCAACAGGAGCATGACCGGCGCTTCATCTTCGTGGGGGCGGCGGGGGATGCGGCCGTTACCGAAGCCGTCCGCGAGCGAATGGGGGCCGCCGCCGCCGCGACGGCCAGCGCCATCGGCGTTGCGGATTCGATGGACGAGCTGGTCGGGCTGACTCACCTGTCGCAAGGCTACGTCGGGCGGGGCGGTGACCTGCTGCACCTGGCGGCGGCGTTGGGCAAGCCGACGCTGGCGGTGCTGGGTGGCGGCGACTGGCCGCACCTGACGCCGACAGGCGAACGAGCCTATCTCGCAACCGTTGGCGTGGGCTGTGCGGGATGCGACTGGGCCTGCCCGTTCGCGACGTCGCACTGCGTCAAGCAGGTTCCGGTCGCGGCCCTGTGGCGCGGCGTTGTGCGGTTCGAGGCGGATGGTCTGCGGGAGCGAACGGAAGAGGTCCTTGCGCCGACGGCGGCGCTGAGTGCGACGATGTTGCGTGAGGCGCAGCAGCGCAATGCCACCCAGGCGCGCAAGCTCGCCACAGCGACGGCTGAACTGGCGCAGACACGTGCCGCGGGGGAAGCCGCCGTGACACGGGCCCGGACCGAAGCAGACACGAGCCTGCTGCAGCAGGAGGCGGCGTTTCGCCACAAGCTGGCGGCGGTGCGCACGCAAGCCGCGCAGGCCGCGGCGCGGGCGGTCGATGCCGAAGCCGTGATGGAGCGGATGAAGGCCGATTACAAGGTGGCGATGCGGTTCCTGGGACAGAAGATCAGCGAGTGTGCACGGCTGCGCGACCAGGGTCAACTGGTTGCGGATCTGCAGGCGCAGATCGTGCAACTCCGGCAGGAGGTGCTGGTGCAGCAGCAGCGCGTGCGGGACTTGCAGGCGTCGCGCTGGCGCAAGCTGGGGTTGAAGCTCGGGGCGGCACGGCGGACCGCCTGGGAAGCGCCGACGGAGGGCGAACATGCGCGTTGAGCTCCTCCGTACGCCGGACGTTACGTGGCCACTCGACGACGGCCGGAACTACCGGCCGAGCTGGACGGGCTACCCCGGGTACGTCAGCGACGAGCATGCCGGGCTGTGGCAGCGCGTGGGGGCCCGGCCGGGCGTCGCCGACGAGGCCGCGTGTCTCAAGCTGTACGAGATTGCGGCCGTCGCGGGGGCGGCCGTCGTCGAATGCGGCACTGCCGGCGGGCGCGAGAGCCTGGCGCTGATCTGCGGCCTGCTGCATGCCGCCGCCGGGAAGGGCAACGGCACATCGCCACAGCTCTTCAGTATCTCTGCTGACACCGATCGGCTAAAGGCGGCGCACGCAGCGCTGCGCGAGGACAGTCTCACCGACCACGTGCTGCAGTATCGCGGTGCGCTGGGGGATTTCGTTCGCGACGTGCCGCTCACCCCGTCGGCGGCATGCGTGCAGATGCCGCGCGGTGATCGGGTGGTGTGGGCGGACCTGGCGCGACTCAGTACCGTCCTGCCGAACGGCGCGCCGGTTCTGTGCGTTGGCTGGGATCTGCACCAGGGTGCTCGCGACGCCGGTGAAGCGTGGATCGCGCGCGGCGCGTATGAAGCCATCGGCCGGTTCGGCAATGCGGTGTTGTTGCGCGCTGTGAACACGGCCGAACGACAGCCGCTGCGATTGCAGCCGACGACCTTCGCGGCCATGCGCGACGCGCTGCTGGGCCTGTTCCTCGCGGATGGCGGCGGGCGCCTGGATGTGCGGCGTGCGACGCGACCGGCGCGCGACGAGCTTGATGTGCGCGAGATGCACCATGGCCGCTGCGGTCGCGGACCGTGGCCCTATGTCGACGCCGACGAGACCGGCCTGCCCCCCACGCTGCCCGACGGCGGTCCATGGCCGCGGATCTCGATCGTGACGCCATCCTACAACCAGGGGGATTTCATCGAGCAGACCATTCTGTCGGTGCTGAACCAGGGCTATCCAAACGTCGAGCACATCATCATGGACGGCGGCTCGACCGACGCGACGCCGGCGATTCTCGAGCGTTACCGCGACCGGCTCGCCTGCGTCGTCAGCGAGCCTGACAACGGCCAGGGCGACGCGATCAACAAGGGGATGGCCCGCACCACCGGTGAGATCCTGACCTGGCTCAACAGCGACGACATGCTCGCGCCCGGTGCGCTGGCCGCGATGGCCATGGCCTTTCACACCAGCGGCGCCGACCTGGTCGCCGGCGTGTGCCAGATCCACCGCGAGGGCAAGCTCGTCGAGCAGCACCTGACCGGCTGCGCGCCCGGCCCGTTGCCGCTGGAGGACATCCTCGACATCGATCACTGCTGGATGGGCGGGCAGTTCTTCTACCAGCCGGAGGTGATGTTCTCGCGCGCGCTCTGGCAACGTGCCGGCGGCCGCGTCGACGAATCGCTGCACTTCAGCATGGATTATGAGCTGTGGCTACGCTTCGCCGAGCACGGCGGGCGGCTGGCGGTCATCGGGCGGCCGATCACGCTCTTCCGCGTGCACGAAGAGCAGAAAACGACCGACACGCAGGCGTTCGAAGCCGAGCTGGTCGAAGTGCGCAAGGCCTTCCTGCAGCGCACCGGGCGCCCGGCCTGGAGCAAACCGGATGGCGATCGCGGCCGGCTCAGTCTGCGCATCACGTGCTTCAACGACATCGGCTACAGGGCCGGGGCCGGGCTCGCGCACCAGCGGCTGGCGCGGGCTGCCGGCCTCGCCGGACACGACGTGACCGTCATCGGCGTGTCACCCGAAGCCACTTATGACAACACGCAGCCGGTCACGAGCCAGGCGATCGTCACCGAGATCGAGCAGACGCGGCCGGACCTGGTGATGGTCGGCAACCTCCACTCGGCGGCGGTGGATGCGAGCGTACTGGCGGTGATCGCGGCCCGCTGGCCGACGGTCTACATCATGCACGACCAGTGGGCCCTGACGGGACGCTGTGCCTACACGAAGGGCTGCGAGAAACACGTCACCGGCTGCGATCACACCTGTCCCACGCCGGACGAATACCCCGCGCTCGCGCCGGACAAGATCGCGCCCGCCTGGCAGACCAAGTACAACCTGCTCACCGGCGCGCACCCGCCGGTGCTGCTGGCCAATTCGCAGTGGACGGCGGCGTTCGCACGCCACGCGCTGGCCGCGCACCGCCAGCACGACCCCGACGTCGACCGCTCCGCCCCCGTCGAGCCGATCCAGCTCGGTGTGCCGGCGGACGTCTTCAAGCCGCGCGACCGGGGCATGTGTCGCGAAGAGCTCGGCCTGCCGCACGACAAGTTCATCATCCTCACATCGGGCACGTCGGTGAGTGACCCGCGCAAGGGCATCGCCCACCTGGCCCAGGCCCTCGAGCAGCTCCAGCTGCCCCACGTGCTATGCGTGGCGCTGGGGCACTTCAACGAAGGCGAGGCGCCGCCGATCCCCGGCATGCGCGCTCTCGGCCACCTCGACAACCAGACCCAGATCGCCAAGGCCTACGCGGCGGCCGACCTCTTTGTCGGGCCCAGCCTCGCCGAAGCGTTCGGGCAGGTCTTCGTCGAGGCGGCGGCGTGCGGCGTGCCGGCGGTCGGCTACCCCGTCGGCGGCGTGCCCGAGGCGATCGTCGACGGCATCACCGGCCGACTCGCGACCGAGGTCCACCCCGACGCCCTCGCCGAGGTCATCGAAGAGCTCTACACCCAGCCCGGCCTGCGCCAGGCCATGCGACACTGGGCGCGGCTGTACTTCGAGAACCACTGGTCGCTGCCCGCGGTGGCGCAGCGGTTTCACGTCGCGCTGGCCCGCGCCGGGCTGCGCGACCGGCTCAACCTGCGCCGCAAGGTCCGGCTGCTGCCCGCGGAGCCGGGGCTGCCCCCCGTGCGCTGGGTCGAGCAACGCGTGATGTGTTGGGAGGCGGTCGACGGGTTTGCGGACTGGGAAGGGCCGAACCAGCGTGACGGGCTGCCGCGTTGCCGCTGGGCCTTGGGGCCGGTCGCGCGCTTCCGCATTCGCGTCGAAGAGCCGGCGCGCTACCGGCTGCTGCTCGAGGGGCACAACTACTGGGAAGGGCAGCGAATCCGGGTGGCGCACGGCGGCCACACGGTGAGCGAAGAGGACATTCCCGTCGGCGGCAACGACAGCAGCTACATTACCGGCGGCGAAATCGATCTCGCGCCCGGCACGCACGACTTCGAAGCGCATTTCTGGGTCTGGGACCAGACGCGCCCCAGCCGGCCGGCCGCCTTCCTGGTAACGAACATCGCCCTGGTGCCAGCGGCCGACGCTCCGCGGCGCCAGCCCGCCGAAGCGGCTCACGCGTAACGAAGACGCTCGCACGCGGCACCGAGCAAGTCGCCCGGCGCACAGCGTCGTGGCGCTCGGTGGCTTGGCTACCTTTCGTCGTCCTCGGTATTCTCGTCCGCCGACGTCGCGCCCGTCGCATCGTCGCTCGCGCTCTCCGTCGCCGGATCGAGCTTCATCTTCACGATGCGGCCGCGGGTCATCCGCTTGACATTGAGCCGCAGTTCTTCGCCGGCGTTTCCGAGCTTCTCCTCGAACATCGCCACGTTCGCCACCGGCTCGTCGTTGATGTGCGTGATGATCTCGTACGGTTTGAGACCGGCCACCGACGTCTTCGAGCCCTGCTCGATCTTCGAGATGATCACGCCCGGCTCGTCTTCCTGCTTCTGGAAGTAGCGCCGCACCTCGTACGTCAGGTCGCGCACCGTGAGCCCCAGCTCTTCCGGCTTGAAGCGCTTGGCCGTGTCATAGTGCGGCGGACTCTGCACCACCTCGAACGTCTTGCGGATGGTCTCACCGTCGTGGAAGAACTCCGCCGCGTACTTCTTGCCGAAGCCCAGGTCCGTCAGTGTCCGCGTGAAGTTGTTGTCCGCCGCCGGCCAGGGCTGTGGAATCTGGTCAAAGTACTGCTCCGGTACCTCGTCCAGCCGGTCCCAAGGAAACACCCCGAAGCGCTCATCATCCGTGCGCACCGGAATCGGCTTGGGATGATCCTCCACGTGCAGCCGCAACAGGATATACCCCGGCTTCACGCCCGCCCGCGCCGCCGGCGAATCGGGATAGACATACGAGACCAGCGCGCCGAACGATCCATCGCGCGTCAGCTCCGACACCTCATTGACCCGCGCCAGCTCGGTGTCGAGATTCTGCATTTCCACGCCCAGCCACGCGATCCGGCTCTCCTGCTCCTCGCTCAGCGGCACGTTGCTCGGGTCGGTGTGCTCGGCCACGTCCGAGAGCAGGCTGGTCACGTACGCGATCGGCGTCAGCTCGGGGCTGTCATCGCTCCAGCGATCCTCCGACTCCACCTTCTCTCGCACCAGCACCGGCGCCGCCAGCAGCTCACCCGCCGGCGTCAGCAGAAACAGGCTCTGCTCCTCCTGCGGTACGTCGGGATAAACGTGCCGCTTGTGCCCCAGGTCGAACGATGGAATGCGCGTGTGCAGGTAGTGATCCGTCCGCGACTCGCCATACAGCTTGACCTCCGCCGAGAGAATCAGGTCATGCCGAAAATCGCGAATGTCATCGCGCACGATATCGATCGGCGCGCCCGTGCCTGATTCCAGGGTCGCCGTAAAGCAACCGTAGTCACGGATCGTGTACTCGAATTCCGCGTCGACTTTCGTGCCGTCCGGCAGGCGCACCTGGATGGTCTCGAGCCGGGCGGTGACCTTGGGCTTGAGGTTGGCCAGCACCAGCAGCCGCTGCGGTCCGACCATGACACCGACCACGTGGGCCTCGGTCTCAGTCTCGCCGCGGCTCATCCAGGGATTGCTGCGGTCCTTCTTCGGACTGCGGAATTTCAGCGTCACGTGCAGCAGGCCTTGCCGTACCGCATCCTTCGCCTTGGCCAGCAGCGCCGCCATCTCCGTGGCCGAATACGCCGGCCATTCCGCCGGCGACCCCCGCCACGAGTCGCCCACCGGCAGTTCGCCGTTCATCGACATCCCCGCCGGCGTGCCGTCCCGGTTGATGATCAGGCTGGCGGCCGTGACCGCGCGATAGCGCAGCCCGCTGTCGGCCATGCGCAACGTCGTCGGCACACTCTCGATCTGCATCACCCACGCCCCGTCGAACTGGCTGCGGCTGACGGCCAGGTACGGTCCCTCGGCGTCGGGAACGAACGTGATCGGTTTGGCCGTCAGCAGCGGCAACGCCGTCTCGAGAATGACGCTGTTCTCGTGGCGGTGATAGGCGGCGATGGTGGCATCGACCAGTTCGTCGCCGGCCCGCACCTGGATCTTCTCGATGAAGCGCGGGTGGATCTGCACGTCGAGCGTGATGACGCGATTCGGCGCCAGCAGCACGCCGCTGGCCTCGAGCGGCCGCTCTTCCTTGACGTAGCTCTCCAGCCCGTAGAAGCCGCGGTAACGGCGGTAGCTGGCGTAGTTGAGATGGCCGCCGGACTTCGGCGCCTCGCCCTTGTCGTAGCGCAGGGTGTACTCCACCTGCACGAACGACGGCTTGAGGTTCTGGAGCAGGGCAACCTGCTGTTCGGCGGTGAGGGGGGTCTCCTCGGCCAGGGCGGGCAGGGCCAGGACGATGGCGGCCGTGGCGGCCTTGACGATCAGCGTTCGCATGCGCATGCGTGGACCTCTCTGCGTGGGTTGTATGTCACGATTCACCCGGAGCGGCGACCGCGTCGCCGCTCACGCTCATCATAGTCCAAAACGCGCGTGTGGGCACAGAGGGCCCTCGCTGGGGTGCGCAGACGCTCCGCGTACCGCAATCAGCGCCGCGCTGCGCCAGCGCGCGAACTGCAACCGGCGCGTGAAACGCTCCCTGCCGGTCACGACTCGGGATTGGACACCGCCAGTCCGCACCTACCCTACTCCTTCTCGTAGTCCCGCAGGAAGTCCAGCACCACCTGCCGCATCAGGCCGTTGCGCAGCACCGTGAACACGATCCGGTGGTCCTCGTCGATGTTCTCCAGCGCCGCCGTGTGAATCCGCTTCACGTCCTCCAGCGTCTTCACCTCCTGCCCGTCAATCTTCAGGATGATGTCCTGCGCCCGCAGTCCCGCGCTGGCGGCGTTGCCCGGGTACTTCACCGCAAAGATGAACACCCCCTCCGTACGGTAGAAATACAATGACGGATTGTCGAACTGGTTGATCGTCTTCACCGTCATGTCCCACCGCTCGCAGTCGTACTCCTCCCCCTCGACCTTGCCCTTCTTCCGCGGCGTCACCATCACCGTCAACCGCTCTTCTCCCCGGCGAACCACCAGCTCCACCGGCTCGCCCTTGGGCAACTGCCCCAACAGCCGGCGAATCGCGGGCAGCCCCTCTTCGGTGATGGCCGTCGTCGGCTCACCGCCGATGGCCAGGATGCGGTCGCGCGGCTGAATCCCCGCCCGCCGCGCAGGGCTCTCCGGATCGGTCTCGGCGACGATGACGCCCTCGTCGCCCTCGAAGTACATGTCGCGGTTGAAGTCGCGCAGCGGCTGTAACTGCAGCCCCGTCCAGCTCCAGTTCACGTCGCCGTGCTCGCGCAGCCGCTCGACAATGAACCGCACCGTGTTCGCGGGCACGGCGAACGCCACGTCCCCGCCCATCAGGTACCCGCGCGAGTTGATCCCGATCACCTTGCCCTCGGTGTTGACCAGCGGCCCGCCCGAGTTGCCCGGGCTGATCGCGCAATCCGTCTGCAACCACAGGCTGTACTCGCTGTTCTCCGGCAGGAAACGCTCGGTGCACGAGATGATGCCGATCGACACACTGCGGCTCAGCCCCCACGGCGCGCCCATCGCCATCACGAAGTCGCCCTCTTCCAGGTTTTCGGATCGGCCAATCTCGGCATAGGGCAGCGGCTTGGCGTCGTCGGGCAGCGTGAGTTGCAACAGGGCCAGGTCGGTGTCCTTGTCCGAGCCGACTGTCTCGGCGTGCATGGCGCGGCCGTCGAAGAGCAGGCAGCGAATTTCCGTCGCCTTGTCCACCACGTGCCAGTTGGTCAGCAGCTCACCCTTGGGCGAGATGAGCACGCCGCTGCCGGAGACCTCCTGCGACTGCTTCTTGCCCTCCTCAAAGCTCTCGCGGATGCACTTGACGAACACCACCGCCGGAAAGACGCGGTCTTTCGCCGCCCGTACGACGCTGCGGAAATCCACCGGGTGCGGCGGGGGTGCGTTGCGGGCCGTCTGGCCGACGGCGGGCAGCGCGGCCACGAGGTTCACAGTCAGGAGCGTTACGAGCATCGTCCAGGCGGTACGGGTTGTCTTCATTATCGGGTTGCCTCCGCCCCGGCTGTGCGGGGGTATTGGGGGTCGTGTTGGCTGCGATCCCAGCACTTGCTGGCGACGCACCACGCCGCCACGCCGGTCGCGACGCGGCGTCGAAGGGTCCACAAGCGTCGACGACACCCCATCATACCCGCGTCGGAATGGGGGTCGAGCCCGGCCACTGACAAGACCGTAATCCCTTTCTGCGCGGCTGTTTGACGGATCATTCCTTGACGAACGCCGGGCCACGGGGTGTCATGGGTTCCAGCGACCGGCGGAACAGGACGGAAGCGGTGATTCCGCCGCCGGTTCGCGTCGCAGCAGCGCAGGTGGCCGGCCATGTCCTTCAGCAACTTTGGCGATCCCGAGAATCTGGAGCAGTGGTCGCGGAAGGTCCGCGACATCATGGAGGGCATTCAGAAGCGCAGCGGATTCTGCGAGTAC
The DNA here is from genome assembly GCA_964448675.1 of uncultured Planctomycetales bacterium. Taxonomy (GTDB): domain Bacteria; phylum Planctomycetota; class Phycisphaerae; order UBA1845; family Fen-1342; genus CAYUZU01. The sequence goes on along the minus strand of CAYUZU010000031.1, from coordinate 32,532 downwards.
CGCGCCAGCGGCACGTGGGCTCCGCGCGTGAACCTGTACGCCAGCCGCGACGCGTACTACGTGTGTGCCGAGTTGGCGGGGCTGTCGCTGGATCTACTCTATGTCGAGTGCACCGATTCGTGCCGGGTGCGTCTCGCTGGCCACCGCGATCGGCCGGCGATCCCGGGCTACAGCGATCTGTCCAGTATCGAGGCCATGGAAATCGACGAGGGCGCCTTCGTCCGCGAGATCGAGCTGCCGGATCACGTCGACGTCGATGCCGTCGAAATCAACTACGACCGAGGTTACCTATGGATAACCCTCCCGAGGAGCAGAAGAACCTGACGCGCGAACCGGGCACGCGCGAGTCTGACACGCCGGAACCGACCGCGACCGACGCCGCCTCCGACGAGGCGCGTGAGCGGCGGCCGGTCGGCGACGACGAGAAGCCCGCCATCCCGCGCGAGCTTCCCGTGCTCCCGGTGCGCGAGATCGTCGTGTTCCCCGGCACGGTCGTCCCGCTCACCATCGGGCGTGAGAAATCCAAGCGGCTGATCGATGCGGTGCTCGCGGGTGACAAGCTGCTGGCGGTCGTGACGCAACGGAACTCCGAAGTCGAGGACCCCACGCTCGAAGATATCTACCGCATCGGCACGGCCGCCACCGTACTCAAGCTGCTACGCATGCCGGACGGGTCGAACAGCCTGCTGGTCCACGGCAACACACGCGTGGGGCTGGAGGAGATGATCGCCACCGAGCCCTACTGGCGCGCGGTCGTCAATCCGCACGAAGAGGAGAAGCCCGACACGCTCGAGATCAACGCGCTGGCCCACAGCGCCCGCCAGTCCGCCCAGCAGGTCATCGAGCTCAGTCCCAACGTGCCCGAAGAGGCGCGCATGGTGCTCGACAACATCGAGGAACCCGGGCCGCTGGCCGACTACCTGGCGGCCAATCTCTCGCTCGGCGTACCACAGAAGCAGGAGCTGCTCGAGACTTTCGACATCGCCGACCGGCTGCGCAAGGTCAACGCCACCCTGAACAACCAGCTCGAAGTGCTGCAGTTGTCCAACAAGATCCAGACCGACGTCCGCTCGCAAATCGACAAGTCGCAGCGCGAGTACTACCTCCAGCAGCAGCTCAAGGCGATTCAGAAAGAGCTGGGCGAAACCGACAGCCGGGCCGCCGAAATCGAGGAACTCCGCCAGAAAGTACGCGACGCCAACATGCCGGAAGCCGTGCAGACCGAAGCCGAACGCGAGTTGGGCCGGCTCGAACGCGTTTCGCCGGCCTCCCCCGAGACCGGCGTCATCCGCGACTACCTGGACTGGCTCTGTGCCCTGCCCTGGGACAACCAGACCACCGACAACCTCGACCTGCACCGGGCCGAGGAGGTGCTCGACGCCGACCACTACGGGCTCGAGAAGATCAAACGGCGCATCCTCGAGTATCTCGCCGTTCGCAAGCTCAAGCCCGAGGGCAAGGGCCCGATCCTATGCTTCGTCGGCCCGCCCGGCGTCGGCAAGACCTCGCTCGGCCAAAGCATCGCCCGCGCCCTGGAACGGAAGTTCATCCGCATCTCCCTCGGCGGCGTCCACGACGAGGCCGACATCCGTGGCCATCGCCGCACGTACATCGGCGCCATCCCCGGGCGCATCGTCCAGGAGTTGCGCAAGGCCGCGACGCGCAACCCCGTCATGATGCTCGACGAGCTCGACAAGCTCGGGGCCGACTTTCGCGGCGATCCGGCCTCCGCGTTGCTCGAGGTGCTCGACCCGGCCCAGAATCACAGCTTCACCGACCACTACCTCGGCGTACCGTTCGACCTGTCGCAGATCCTCTTCATCGGCACCGCCAACCAGATGGAACCCGTCGCACCGCCGCTGCGCGACCGCATGGAGGTCATCGAGCTGACCGGCTACACCACGGCCGAAAAGCTCGAGATCGCGAAGCGCTACCTCGTGCCGCGGCAACGCGACGAGAACGGCCTCGCCGACACGAAGATCGGCTTCGAGGATGATGCTCTGCGAACGATCATCGAGGCGTACACCCGGGAGGCCGGCGTCCGCAACCTCGAGCGAAACGTCGGCAGCGTCCTCCGTGGCGTCGCCGCCAAGGTCGCCCGTGACGAGGACCCGCCGGACGCGATCACGCCAGGCCACCTGCAGGAATACCTCGGGCCGCCGAAGTTCGAATCGGAGATGGCGCTGCATCAGCGTGTCCCGGGCGTGGCCACGGGGCTGGCCTACACCCCGGTCGGCGGCGAGATCATCTTTGTCGAGGCCGCGCAAATGCCCGGCAAGGGGATGTTTACGTTGACAGGCCACATCGGCGACGTCATGCGGGAGTCCGCGCAGGCCGCGTTGTCGCTGGTTCGATCGCGCGGCAAGGACTACGGCGTCGACACGAAGAAACTCAGTGAAACGGATATTCATATCCATGTTCCTGCGGGCGGCACCCCGAAGGACGGTCCATCCGCCGGCGTGGCGATGCTGACGGCCCTGGTGTCGTTGCTGTCGGAGGAGGCGGCCGACCCGACGGTGGCGATGACGGGCGAGATCACGCTTCGTGGCCGTGTGCTGCCCGTGGGTGGCATCAAGTCGAAGGTGCTGGCGGCCCATCGGGCGGGGCTCAAGACGGTCGTGATTCCCGCGCGGAATGAGCCGGATTTGAGCGAGGTCCCGCAGGACGTCCGCAAGGCCCTGCGTTTCGTGACCGCTGAGCGGATCGAGGATGTGCTGGGCGAGGCGCTCGGCCCGAAGAAAACCGGCAAGCCGGGAAGCAAGCAGACCGTCCGGAAAACCGTCGCGCAGAAGAAGACCAAGAAGAAGAAGACCAGGCGCAAGCCGGCCGCCAGCCGCGGGCGAGTTGCCAAGCAAACGCGACGGACGCGGACGGGCGGGCAGCCGTGATCGCTCACGGTTTCATGGTGTTTCTTGGGGCGTGAAGCGTGGCGCGGTCGGCGCAAAGGCCCTTAACCTGTTGTCCTTACAAGGATTCCGCTTGAACGCCTGACCGGCATTGCTTATGATGGACGCTGTCCTGTCCGGTTCTGTTGCGGGTGCCGCAGGCGTGAATTCTATTGACTATAGCCAGACGACTTGAGGGCGGCGCCGCAAGGCGGCGCGTTGGGGAACGCGATGAAGACCATCACCAAGAAGGATCTCGTTGACCGTATTGCTGACAAGACCGGTGCCAAGCGCGTCGTCGTCAAGAAGATCGTGCAGAACTTCCTCGACGAAATCGTCGACGAGCTGGGCGACGGCAACCGCTTGGAGTTCAGAGACTTCGGCGTGTTTGAAATCCGCGCCCGCGCCGCACGCGTGGCCCAGAATCCCAAGACCATGGAGAAGGTCTACGTCCCGTCCAAGCGCACCGTCAAGTTCAAGGTCGGGCGTCTCATGAAGCAACGCCTGTTCGACGACGGTGACGAGGAAGAGGCCGCGGCCGAGTCCGCGACGGATCGCATCGCGAAGCCGGCCGGCGACACCATGTAGTTGCGCCGCCAGCCCCCCAGCACTCATAAAACGATTCATCCAAGTACGAAGAACGCCCGCGAGTCACTCGCGGGCGTTCGTCTTTCATCACCGCGGACGCCGTCGCGCGGCGCAAGCCCCTACAGCATCTGCCGCAGCACCAGCGGCAGCACACCACCATGCCGGAAGTACTCGATCTCGATCGGCGTATCCAACCGGCAGATCGTCTCGAACTCGATGCGCGTCTGGGTCTCGGGATTGGTCGCAATCACCTTCAAACGCTGTCCCGGCTCCAGATCCGCGGTGAGGTCCGGGATGTCGTAGAACCCGCGGCCGGTGAGCCCCAGGGACTGCCACGTCTGCCCGTCGGCGAACTGCAGCGGGAGCACACCCATGCCCGCGAGATTGCTCCGGTGGATCCGCTCGAAGCTCGCCGCGATCACCGCGCGCACACCCAGCAGGGCCGTCCCCTTCGCCGCCCAGTCACGCGAGCTGCCCATCCCGTAGTCTTTGCCGGCGAGCACGATCAGCGGCGTGCTCATCTCCCAGTACTTCATCGCCGCTTCGTAGATACTCATCTGATTGCCGGTTGGCAGGTGAATCGTGCGGCCGCCTTCGGTGCCCGGGATGAGCAGGTTGCGTATCCGCGGATTGGCGAACGTGCCGCGGGTCATCACGCGATCATTGCCGCGCCGCGATCCGTAGCTGTTGAACTCGTCGACCTCGACGCCGGCCTCGACCAGGTAACGCCCCGCGGGCGAGTTCGGGTCGATCGCACCCGCCGGCGAAATGTGGTCGGTCGTCACGCTGTCGCCCAGCAGCACCAGGCACCGCGCCTCGCGGATGGGCGGCACCGCCGGCGGCTCGGGCTCGAGATCAGCAAAGAACGGCGGGTGCTGGATATACGTGCTGTCCTCATCCCATTCGTACACCTCGCCTTCGCCGGTGCCCAGCCGCTGCCATTCGGCCGGCCCGCTGAACACGTCGGCGTATCGCGCGCGAAACGCCTCGGGCGTCACGGTCTGCTGCACCACCGCGCGAATCTCCGCCTGCGTAGGCCAGATGTCCTTCAGGTACACCGGCTGGCCGTCGCGGTCCTGGCCCAGCGGCTCATTCGCCAGGTCCCTGTCGACGGTACCCGCAATCGCATACGCCACCACCAGCGGCGGCGACGCCAGGTAGTTCGCCTTCACATCCGGGTTGATGCGCCCTTCGAAATTCCGATTGCCACTCAGCACCGACGCCACCACCAGGTCCGCGTTGTGCACCGCCTTGCGAATCGCCGGCGGCAACGGCCCGCTGTTGCCGATGCACGTCGTGCAGCCGTAACCGACCGTGTGGAATCCCAGCTGCTCGAGGCTGGGCGTGAGGCCCGATTCCTCCAGGTACGCCGTCACCACCCGCGACCCCGGCGCCAGGGACGTCTTCACCCACGGCTGCACCTCGAGCCCCCGCTCGACGGCCTTCTTCGCCACCAGCCCCGCCGCGATCATCACCGACGGATTGCTGGTGTTCGTGCAGCTCGTGATCGCCGCAATGACCACATGCCCGTGCCGCAGCCGGAACGTGGTGCCGTTGTCTTTGACTTCAACGCCGTCGAGACCGTCACCGCTCTGCGCCGGAGCCGCCGCGACGGCCGTCCCGCCCTCATTCTCCAGGCTGGCCTTGGTCGACGTCCCGGTCGGCGTGGCCTTGCCAAAGACCGTGTCGAGATCCTGCCGCCACTGCGACTGCATCCCCGACAGGCTGATGCGATCCTGCGGGCGCTTGGGGCCGGCCAGGCTCGGCTCGACGGTCGCGAGGTCCAGTTCCACTGTCTGCGTATACGTCGGATCCGGCGTGTCGTCGCTGCGGAACAGCCCCTGCGCCTTGCAGTACTGCTCGACAAGGTCGACGTCCTCATCCGATCGGCCGGTCAACCGCAGGTATTCGAGTGTGCGCTGATCAATGGGGAAGAACCCCATCGTCGCGCCGTATTCCGGGGCCATGTTCGCCAGTGTCGCGCGATCCGGCAGGCTCATGCTCGACAGGCCCTCGCCGTGAAACTCGACGAACTTGCCCACCACACCCAGCTGACGCAGCATTTCGGTGACGCGCAGCACCAGGTCCGTCGCGGTCGCCCCCTCCGGCAGCTCACCCGACAGGCGGAAGCCGACGACCTCGGGCACACGCATGAACAGCGGCTGGCCGAGCATGGCGGCCTCGGCCTCGATTCCGCCGACGCCCCAGCCCAGCACGCCCAATCCGTTGATCATGGTCGTGTGGCTGTCGGTGCCGACAAGCGTATCGGGCAGCGCCACCTTCTCCCCATCGATCTCACGCCGCAACACGCCGCGCGCCAGGTACTCGAGATTCACCTGGTGCACGATGCCGGTGGCCGGCGGTACGACGCGGAAGCTGTCGAAGGCCGCCTGCCCCCAACGCAGGAACTCGTAGCGTTCACGATTGCGCTGGAATTCGATCTTGGCGTTCAGGTCGAGGGCCTTGTCGCTGCCGAAGTGATCCACCTGTACCGAGTGGTCGATGACCAGGTCCGCGGGAATCTGCGGGTTGATGCGCTTCGGGTCGCCACCCAGCCGCTCCATCGCCGACCGCATGGCCGCGAAGTCGACCAGTGCCGGCACGCCGGTGAAGTCCTGCAGGATTACGCGCGCCGGCATGAACGGGATCTCGCCCGCCACGCCGGCCGGATCCCAGCCGGCGAGCATGCGGACGTGGTCTTCGAGCACGAGCTGGCCATCGGTGTGGCGCAGTACGTTCTCGAGCAGCACGCGGATGGAGTACGGCAGGCGCTTCATCGTGCCGTGCCCGGCCTGCTCGACCGCATCGAGCCGGTAGATCTGCACGTCGCCGCCCTGGGTCTGGAGCGTGCTGCGCGCGTTGAACGGGTTGGTCGACTTGGCACTCATCGTAACGCTCTCCTTCCGGGATGCTGCCGGTCCGGCGCTCGCCGACGTCAGCGACAGGCAGCCAGCTGCCGCGCGGGCGCGCCGTCACGGGCGTGCACCCACCGATAGATCATGATGCCGCCGGCCAGGTCCCTGGATGGTACGCCCTTCCCCGCCAGCAGGCGACAGGCATAGTACGACCGCTGGCCGCTGGCACAATACACCGCGATCGGTTTGTCGGTCGGGACCTCCTGCCAGCGATCCCGCAACTGCCCCAGCGGGATCCAAAGCGCGCCCGGAATGTGGTCCGCGGCGAACTCCTCTTCTTCACGCACGTCCAGGATCGTCCAGCCGCCTGCGGTGTCGTCGAGCTCCTCGGCGTACACCAGGTCGAGATCCCCGCGCAGCGTATTCGACGCGACGAACCCGACAATGTTGGCCGGGTCCTTGGCCGCGCCGTACTGCGGCGCATAGGCGAGCTCCAGCTCCTCCAGGTCCCAGACGGTCATGCCGGCCTGTATCGCCACCGCGAAGACATCGACGCGCTTGTCGACGCCCGCTCCGCCGACCACCTGCGCCCCGAGCACCCGCCCACCGTCGGGCTCGAACAGGAGCTTGAGCATCATCGGCTCGGCACCAGGGAAGTAACCGACGTGGTGCCCGCGCGATACGTAGACCTTACGGAACGGCACCTTGCGCTGCAGCAGCGTCTTCTCGTTGACGCCGGTCGACGCCGCCGTCTTGCTGAAGACCCGCACCACGCTGGTACCCTGCGAACCGCGGTAGCGGCTGTCGCGGCCGAAGATGTTGTCGGCCGCTATGCGCGCCTGGCGATTGGCCGGGCCCGCCAGCGGGATGAACGTGTCAACCTCCAGCACCGGGTCCCGCACCTGCACCGCGTCGCCCACCGCGTAGATCTTCGGATCACTGGTGCGCATGTGGTCATCCACCACGATCGCCCCGCGCGGATTCACGTTCAGACCGGCCTCGCGCGCCAGCCCGGATTCCGGTTTGACCCCCACGCTCAGCGCCACGATGTCCGTGTCGATCGTCGCTCCACTCTTCAGCGTGGCCCGCACCCGCCCGTCAACATCCTCGAACGCCGTCACGCCGTCGCTCAGGTGCAGCGCGACGCCATTGCTCGTCAGCTCGTCATGCAGCGGCGTCGCCATCTCGGGGTCCAGCGGTGGCAGAACCTGCGGCAACAACTCGACGAGCGTTACGTCCAGCCCGCGCCGTCGGAGATTCTCCGCCAACTCGAGGCCGATGAACCCGCCGCCGACCACCAGCGCACTGCCCGCCCCTGCATCGACGGCGGCCTTGATTCGGTCAGTATCCGGGATGTTCCGCAGGGTGAAGATCTGCGGGTGCTCGATGCCGGGAATCGGCGGCCGCAGCGGCTCGGCGCCGGGCGACAGCACGAGGTCGTCGTAGCGCTCGTCGTATTCGTTACCGGTCTCGACCTCGCGGACCCGCACCGTGCCGGCGTCGCGATCGATACGGACGACTTCGCAGCGCGTGCGGATGTCCAGGTTGAAGCGCTTCGACAGCCCCGCGCGCGTCTGCACCAACAGGTCCGCCCGCCGCGGAATCTCCCCGCCGACGTGGTACGGCAGGCCGCAGTTGGCGAACGAAATGAATTCTCCCCGCTCGAACACGATGATCTCGGCATCCTCGCTCAGACGACGTGCCCGGACGGCGGCGCTTGCGCCACCGGCCACCCCACCGACGATGACTACTCTGCGTCCCACTGATACGACTCCCTGGCAAACGGACGGCGAATCCCCGCTTCTGGACCGCAGGATTATAGTGAAAAAGATGCCCTTTGGCGCGGCGGGCCGGCGCGGCCCGGCGGGCGGCGTCTAGTCTGACGCGAGGAACGTCCGAATACGTTCGGCAAGCTCATCCCGGACACGCGCGAACGATGCCATCTGCTGTGTCTCTGTGCCGTCTACTGCCGCCGGGTCATCGGTCGACCAGTGCAGTCGCTGGGCCGCGCGCGAAAACGCCGGGCAATCCTGGGCGGCGCTGTCACAAACGGTAACGACCACGTCGAACGGCTGCTCAGCGTAGGGCGCCAGTGACTTGCTTTCCTGCTGGCTGATGTCCAGCCCGCGTTCGGCCATCGCCCGCACCGCCAGGGGGTGGACCGCCCCCGTGGGGCGGCTACCCGCGCTGTGCACATCCCAGGCGTCGCCACCCAAATGACGCCACAGGCCCTCGGCCATCTGCGAGCGGCAGGAGTTGCCGGTGCACAGGATCAGGACGCGTCTCTGCTCGGGCATGATGCGTGCCACCTCCATGGCCACACGATCGTTTCACGCGGGTCCGCCGTCGGGCTAGTCCTCGTCCGGCTCGGCCGGCTCGTTGGGGTCGGGCAACGGCTCGGGCTCCGGCTCCGGCTCCGGCTCCGGCTCGGGTTCCGGCTCGGGTTCGGGCTCGGGTTCGGGTTCGGGCACAGGCTCTGCCGCGTGTTCTTCTCTTTCCGCTGAAGCGGCCTCGGCATCGGCCGGCCGCTCGCCCCTGGGCCGCTCGCGTTTGGTCGCCACCGGGCTACGCACGGGCTTGCTCGCGCCGGGGTCTTCTCCCGGCTCCAGATGCCGCATCCGCTGGATCTTGACCGTCTTCACCGGCACCGACATCTCGCGCGCGTGGCGCTGATCAGGTCGGGTGGGGATCCGGCCGATCCGGTTGATGAGCTCCATCCCATCGATCACGCGGCCGAAAGCGCAGTAGCCGTGGCCGTCGCTGTCGGGATGGGCGTAATCCAGACCGGGATTGTCCTTGAGGTTAATGAAGAACTGCGCGGTTGCCGAGTCGGGCTTGCGCCATTGGCGTGCCATGGCGATGGTGCCGCGCTCGTTGTCGAGGGCTTCCTTGTACTCGTTGCGGATGGGCGGCCGCAGGCCCTGGGTCTTGGGCCGCGAGCGCGCGACGTAGCCGCCCCCCTGCACGATGTACCCGCGCAGCACGCGATGAAAGATCGTGTCGTCGTAGAACCCCTCGTGCACGTAGTTCAGGAAGTTCTTCACGGTCGTCGGGGCGCGATCCGGATACAGCTCGATCACGACCTGTCCCCAGACCTGGTTGTCCTGGGCGATCTCCATGACGACCCGCGGCCGATCCGGTCGCTTCGTCTCGCGCTGTGCCGCGGGATCGGGATTGCCGGCGCGTGCCGCTTCCCGGCTCTGCGCCCGCGTCTGGGCCCAGGCCGACACCGCCGTGAGCCCGATCAACCCCGCCAGAAGCACGCTGCCTGCCGCTCTTCGCTTGTACATGGTCACAACCTCACACATCGCCTGTCTCATCGGCGGGCCGCCCCTACTGCCCGGCCCGGCGCAGCATAGCATCAAGCCCCCAGTGGCGTCACGCCGCCCAGTGCCGCCTGCAGATCGTCCGGCAGTGCGGTCGGCTTGCCGTCGCGCCCGACCAGCACCAGCGTCGAGCGGGCCTCGGTCAGCAGCGTGTTCTCCCGCAGCAGCCGATAGTTGTGCTCGACCCGCACCGGCGTCAGGCGCTCCGTCGTGGTGGTGAGCGTCAGCAGGTCGTCGTAACGGGCCGGGGCCCGAAAACGGCACTCCAGCCGCGCGACGACGTAGCACAGGCCGCGCTCCTCCATGTCGCGATAGCGCACACCGTTGCGCCGCAGCAGCTCGGTGCGGCCCGCCTCGAAGTAGACGAAGTAGTTGGCGTGGTGGACGTAGCCCATCGCGTCCACCTCGGCGTAGCGGACGCGGATCTCGATATCACAACTGGCTACCGGCTCGTTCATACGTCTGGTGTCGTGGGTTTGTCCATCCGCCCCGCGTTGACCGCCGTTCAGCGCCCCTCGTGCAGTCGCGTGCCGAGCAGGTCGTCGAGCGCCGGCTCCGACAGGATCTTCTGCACCGTACGTTCCACGTCGTACTCCACCCGGACGAACTCCACCTGCTCGACGCTGCAGCCCAGCGCCGTGGCCACCACGCTGTCGGTCCCGTCGCCCATCGTCTCGGGCGAGCGGTGCACCACGACGTAACTGGCGCGCTTGTCGCGGTCGCGCGGCTGCCCAACGCTGCCGACGTTGACGATCGCCCGCTCTTCCTCGACTTCGTAAAAGGGCGAATCCGGCAGCTCGTTCGGCGGGTCGAAGTACGGATCGTCGACGAACACGCCCGGCTGATGCGTGTGCCCCACGAAACAGATCCGGGCGTCCAAACGGTCGAAGTTCGCCATGACCTTCTGCGGATTGGTGAACACGTCCTCCGGGAAGATGTATTCGTTCATCGGTCGCCGCGGCGACGCATGGAAGAACAGGACGTCCCGGTCCTTCACCCGCACCGGCAGCTTGCCCAGGAAGTCCCAGCGCGAGCGCCGCAGGGCCGGGTCCGGCTCGGTCTCCAGCACCTGCCGCGTCCAGTAGCAGGCCTTCTCGGCGGGCAGGTTGAAGTTCGTCGGCTCGAACAGCAGGGCGTGGTCATGGTTGCCCATCAGCGTCGCCCGGCAACGTTCGCGGACGAGGTCGACGCACTCCTTGGGATTGGCGCCATAGCCGACGATGTCGCCCAGGCAGACGACATCGTCGATCCCGCGCTGCTCGATATCGTCCAGCACCGCCTGGAGCGCTTCCAGGTTGGAGTGGATGTCGCTGATGATGGCAAACTGCTGGTGATTGTTGACGCTCATGTCGCTATTCGCTCACCCCTGCTCGGGACGCTCCGCCTCATCCGGTATCAGCACGGGCCACTGCTCGACAATCGGGTACCGCAACCCACACGCCGCACACACCAGCCGGTCCCCCTGCTGCTCGAGCGCACCGTGGCACGCGGCCAGCGGACACGCCAGCAGCGCCAGCAACTCCGGGGCGATCGGCATCTCCGCCATCACGCAGGCTCCCTGCTGTAACCGTACGCAGCACTACAGAATAGATTCAGCCACCGGCGAAATCAAACGACCGCCCCGCGGCACGCACCGCTCAGGCCAGCGGATCTACGGGTCGCCAAACCCCGCCATGACTCAATAGCCGTACAACGGCTGGTACTTCGCGGTCAGGTAATCGATGAACGCCCGGTGCGTCAGCGGCTGGCCGGACACCCGCTCCGCCAGCTCCGCCGCCCGATAGCGCTGGCCGTGAAGGTGGATGTTCTCACGCAGCCACGCTCGCAGCGGCTGCAGCTCGCCCCGGCGAATCTGGCCGTCCAGGTCCGGCAGGCGGGCCCGCGCCGCCGCAAAGAACTGCGCCGCATACAGGTTGCCCAGGGCATAGGTCGGGAAGTACCCGAAGATCCCCATGCTCCAGTGGATGTCCTGCAGGCAACCCTTGCTGTCATCGGGCGGCGTCAGGCCCAGCATCTGCTGAAACCGATCATTCCAGGCGGCGGGAACGTCCTGCACCGCCAGCTTGCCGGCGATCATCTCGCGCTCGATGTCGAACCGCAGCATGATGTGCAGGTTGTAGGTGACCTCGTCCGCCTCGACCCGGATGAAGGACGGCCGGACCGTATTGATGGCGAAGTACCAGTCGTCCAGTGAAACATCCGCCAGCGCGCCGAACGCCTGTTGCAGCGCGCCGAAGAAGTGCTCCCAGAACAGGCGGCTGCGCCCGACCTGGTTCTCCCACAGCCGCGACTGCGATTCGTGGATCCCCAGCGATACGCTGTCGCCCATCGGGGTGAACGCGTGCTCGATCGCCAGCCCCTGCTCATACAGTCCGTGGCCGGCCTCGTGCATCAGGCCGAACAGCGACATCGGCAGGTAGTGCTCGTCGAAGCGCGTCGTCAGCCGCACGTCGTGCGGCGTCATGCCGCTGCAGAATGGGTGCGTGGTCGTGTCGATCCGCCCCGCCGCAAAGTCGAACCCCATCGCCGCGACAATCGCCCGCCCGAAGCTCGCCTGGGCCGCCACCGGACAGCTGCGCTCCAGAATACTGGTGTCTGGCTGCCGCGGCGCGTCCTTGATCGCCTGCACGATCGGCACCAGGTCGGCCCTGAGGCCGTCAAACACGCGCTGCACCGCGACCGACCGGGCCCCCGGCTCGAACTCGTCCATCAGCGCGTCGTAGGGCACGTCCTCGTAGCCGATCTTGTCCGCCACCTCGCGCTTGAGGTCCAGCAGGCGCGCGAGGTGCGGCGCGAACCGCGCGAAGTCCGACTCCTTGCGCGCCTTCACCCAAGCTTCGCGGCCCAGCGTCGTGACGCGGGCAATGTCCTGCACCAGCCGCGTCGGCAGCTTCACGGCGCGATCGAACAGCCGCCGCATCTCCCGCACGTTCGTCTGCACCACCGGATCGGGATCGTTCTCCTGCTCCACGCGCTCGAGCAGCCGGGCGAAAGCCGAATCGACCAGCCGCTCGTGGCCGATCCCCGCAATCATGGCGGTCTGGGCCGCGCGCGTCTCGGCCCCCTTCGCCGGCATGTAGGTCTCCTGGTCCCACTCGAGCAGACCGCCGATCGCCCCGGCAATCTCGATCTCCCGTACGCGCTCGATGAACTGCTGATAGGTGTCGCTCGGCACCGGTTTTTCCTCCAAAGCTGGGACCCGCCGGAACACGGCCCAAGGGCCCGATCCTCCCCACCCTCCCTTATATGCCCAAGACCGTTGCAGGTCGAGCGGCCGGCGTCTAGACTGCTGTGCGCAAGTCGAGCATGGGGACGACGGTCATGGACGAGCAGGCGTGCGGGGCAGACGTACAGCGGGCAGCCGCCGGCGACGCGGACGCCTTGCAGCGGTTGATCATCCACTATCACCCCGTACTGCGTTCGATCGTCGCGCGTGCGACCGATGAACGTTATCGGACAAGAATCGAGCCGGAAGACATCCTCCAGCAGGGCTACATCGCGGCGTTTCGCAGCCTGGGCGGCTGCCGGTTCGACGGGGTGCCTGCATTCTACAAGTGGATAGAAACCATTGTCTTATCGAAACTTAGAGACGAGGAGCGTGCCCTGGGCCGCAAGAAGCGCGACCCGGCCCGCGAGCGAGCGCCCCTCGATGCCAGCACTTCGTACCCCGACCTTTTTCGCCGCGTGGCCGGCCCCGAATCGACCCCCAGCCGCCATGTCGCCCGCGACGAAGCCATCGGGGCCGTCATGTCCTGCCTCGCCCGCCTGAACGACGACCAGCGGGCGGTCGTCCGGCTGCGATTCCTGGAAGGTCGTTCCGTGCAAGAAGTTGCGACAACCATGCGCAAGAGCGAGCCGGCGGTGCACATGCTGTGCCACCGCGCCCTGAAAGCCCTGCGTGAGCTCCTCGACGACATCACCCGCTCACTGCGTCGCCCCTGAGGGCCACCCCGGCACAATTCTCGCTATTTCAGCGTTAGAGCCCGCCCCTTTCGACGTTTATGTTCGTAGGGGAGGGACGTCCGTACGGCCCGGGGATGTGAACGGGTCGGGCAGGGTGAGCAGGCTGTGATCGCGCAAAGGGTGGGGCGATCCAGGAAGCGCGTTCGCAGGAGTCGCATGGCGGCTCGTCGCGGGTGGCCCGCTCTCTGCCTGGCCCGTCGCTTTTGCGCCCGCGGACGTCAGGGTCTTCGTGCCTGCCGGTTGTCCGCTGCGCTGACTTCGTCTTCGCGTTGAACGATCGGCTTCCAGTAGCGCTGCCACGCCCCCTCGGGCTGCTGCACGGTCTCTGCCGTCGCAGCCATTACCTGCACGTAGTTCAGTTGCCGATCCACGACCAGACTGCCCGGATTGGGCAGGGACGACGGCCGCACCAGCCCCACCACCAGCCACGGCCCCGTCGCGTCGCGCACCGGATAATCGCCGATCATCACCGACTCGATGCTCACGCAGTCCGCCGCGGGCGGCTTCACCGGAGGCCCGCCTGACGCGGGGACATAGGTGCCCATGTCGCTCGGCGGCCGGTCGAGCAGGGCGTACGCGTAGGGCCGGGCAGGCGGAATCTCCTTGATGCGCCACGTCGCCGGCGGGGCCAGGCCGGCCATGTCGCGCGGATCCAGCACTGCGACCACCGGCACGAAGTCGTAGCGCGTGTGCGGGGCGGCGTCTTGCGGCACCGGCCGGTAGAAACCGTCGAGCTTGTTGTTCACCCCCCACAGCAACAATGCCGGATGACCCGCGCCGAAGTAGTCCGGCGCAAGCTCCATGCCCGACAGGTGCCCCATATGCCAGAAGGTGTCGCCGATTTCCGCGGTGCGCGCATCAACCAGCGAAACGCGCGTCGGGTATTCGTATGCATCGCTGGCCATGACGACGAGTTCCTCGCCCGGCAGGCCGTCGACGTCGGCCGCGAGAAGATCCGCACAACGCCAGTTCGTCGGCGGGGCGCAATCGGGCCACGAAACCTCCGATGAGAGATTGAGCCGCCACAACTCGCGCCCCCGCCCGTCGTACGCGAAGACACAGTGGTCCTGCACCGACCGGGACGTCCCGACCACGACGATCGGATCATCCGCAGCCACCGGCCGGGCCAACACGGCCGACGTGTAATCGGCCTGCCCCGGCGTCAGTTCACAGAACACCTCCGGCGGGGCCTCGTGGCCGTAGCGGGCCAGGACGACATTCCTCTCGAACTCGTCGACCCAGACCGCCGTCGGCACGTCGGACCCGGCCGCCCGCGCCGACAGGCCGGGCGCAGCACCACCCACGTTCCAAAGCGACGTGGCGGCGATGAGCGCGATGCCCGCCGCGACGACCACCCCTGCCCGCCGCCACCAGCGCCGCCGGTGCTCGGGCAGGCCGACCGGTGCGTTGGCATCCAGCAGGTCGAGCACTTCGCGGGCCGAGCGAAAGCGGTTCTCCGGCAACTTGGCCATCAGCCGCAATGCCAGTCGCGACAGGTTGGCATCCGCTTCGTCGTCGAGCGCGGGCGGGGTCGGCGGTTCGTTAAGAATGCGGTGGATGGTCGCGGTGGGGGTGTCCGTGCGGAACGGGGTGTGCCCGGCGAGCATCTCGTACAGCACGACCCCAGCCGAATACAGATCCGCCCGCTGGTCGATCCTGTCGGACTCGCCGCGCGCCTGTTCGGGGCTCATGTATTCCGGCGTGCCGACCACCGCATCTGCCACGGTGAGTTGCGTCTGCGAGGTGCGCATCCGTGCCAGGCCGAAGTCCGCGATCTTGATCACCGGGTTGTCCGGCAACGTCTTCTCCGGCGCGCCGTCCATCGCGACGATGATGTTGGACGATTTCACGTCCCGGTGCACGAGGTCCGCTTCGTGGGCCGCCTGCAGTCCGTTCAGGAGCTGGGCAAAGACCACCCGACAAAACGCCGCCGGCAATGCGCCGCGCGCCCGCACCAGGTCGGCCACGCTGCGCCCGGCCACGTACTCCATCACGATGAACGGCACGCCGCGAACCTGCCCGACGCGATGCACCCCCACGATGTTCGGGTGCCGCAGGGCCGCCGCCGTCTTGGCCTCGCGCGCGAACCGCGCGAGCGCGGCCTGGTCGTCCGCCATGTCGGGACGCAGGATCTTGACGGCCACGGTTCGTCCGAGGCTTTCGTCATCCGCCTTCAGGACGATGCCCATGCCCCCGCGCCCGACGACCGCGCGGATCCTGTACTCCTCCAGTTCGGCAAGGCAGCCGGGCTTGTCACTGCGTTTGAGAATTCCCTGGGCGATCAGGCTTTCGATGCGCCCGCTCGCCGGATACAGATCGCGCAGCACCTCGAGGTCTTCGCGCAAGGCATCCGCCAGCTCCGGATAGCGCGCGAGCAACGCCTGCTCGTCGGCCGGCTCGCCCCGCGAGCGACGGTCAAGGAACTCGTTGAGAATGCGGCCGACGAGCTCCTCGCGCCGCTCTTCCTCATTCGAGTTGAATTCCGTCTTCGCCATGGATCCGAACCACGCGCCACGCTCGATCCCCTCAGCCCGTACCGACCCCTCAGGATACCCGAAGACATGCCCCGATTCACGACGAACTTGCCCCGCCACGCACCGCGCCCGTAGCCGCCGCCGGCGCTTCCCGCTAGAGTGCGCGTCGCCGTGACGGAAGTTACCCATAACAACTGGAGGCCCGGCGCGCCGCGCTTGGGGCCTCGTCTTCAACGATGACCTCCAGAAAATCCGACAACCTCGTCCGCTTTGTCGACGCCCCCGCCGGAGATTCTGCCGTCGCGCCGTTCTCGGACGAAGAACAGGCCCTGCTGGACCGCATCAACCGGCGGGTCGGCGCGCGCGAGTCCCTGGAGGACGTGCTGGGCTTCCTCGCGGAATCGCTCCGGCCGATCACGCCGTGCGATCGCTTCAGCCTGTCGTTCACCGACGAGCACGGCCGCCGGGTCATCTCGCGCTATACGCGCGCCTTCTACGAGCCGGTCCTGCTCGAAACCGGCTACGCCGAGGACCTCGAAGGCAGCTCACTGCAGACAGTGCTGCGCCGCGGCGTGCCGCGTATCATCAACGACCTGCCGGCCTATCTTGCCGCCCGGCCCCGCAGCCGCTCCACCAAGCTGCTGGTGCGCGAGGGCGTGCGCTCGAGCCTCACGTGCCCGCTGCGGGTCGACGACCGCAATGTCGCGTTGCTGTTCCGCAGCGCACGCGCGGTCGGCGCGTACGATGATCACCAGGTCCGCCTGCACCTGGCCGTGGCGGAACGGCTGAGCCAGGTGGTCGGGCAGGCCTGGCGCCTCGCGCAGCTCGCCGAGGCGAACCGCGCGTACTTCGAGATGCTGGGTTTCGTCACGCACGAGCTCAAGAGCCCCGTGGCGGGCATGCTCACCGAGGCCGGCCTGTTGGTCGACGGGTACGTCGGGCCGCTCGCGCCGCCGCAGCGCGAACGTCTCGACAAGCTGATGCGCAAGGGACGCTACCTGCTCGATCTCGTCGGCGACTACCTCGACCTGTCGCGGCTCGAAGGGGGCCAGTTGCAGGCTGCCTTCGACGAGAACGTCGACCTCGTCGCGGCGGTGGTCGAACCGGCCATCGAGGTTGTCTCGTCGCAGCTCGAGGAGCGCGGCATGATCCTGGAGCACGAGTTGCCCCGCGACCTGCCGCGGCTGACCTGCGACCCGCGGCTGCTCAAGATCGTCCTGGTCAACCTGCTGAGCAACGCCGTCAAGTACGGCCGCGAACGGGGCCGGATCCGGCTCGTCGCCGAATGCGCCGACCACCGGCTCCGCGTCTGCGTCTGGAACGAGGGGGTCGGTTTCCCCGAAAACCAGCGCGACCGGCTGTTTCGCCGCTTCTCCCGGCTACAATCGCCCGAGCTTCTGAAACGCAAAGGGACGGGCGTCGGGCTGTATACGGCGTGGCGCATCGTGCAATTGCATCGCGGCCGCATGGACGCCGCCTCCGAAGAAGGACATTGGGCCGAGTTTTCCTTCGAGATCCCGCTCGCCCCAGCCGCAGCTGAGAACAACGCAACACAATGAGCGACAACAATGCACCCAAAGCCGCCGAAATGAGCCTGGGCGACATCGTGCGCGGCACGGGCCATGTCCTGCGCCGCCTCGGCCCGGCCGGTCCGCTGGCGCTGGCGGCCTCGACGCTGCCGGCGGTCGGAGGGGTGGTGCTGCTGGTGTTCGTCGATGCGCTGGGCGAATGGCTGCGGGCGAATGCCTCGATCGGGTTGCCGCTCTACGTGCTGGCGTTCGCCGTGCTCGCGGGCCTGGCCATCCTGCCGACCTACGCGCAGGCAATCCTCGGTGGCTGGGCCTTCGGCTTCCTCGTCGGTCTGCCCGCAGCACTGGCAGGTTTCCTCGGCGGCGCCGCCCTCGGCTACGTCGTGGGCCTGCGCGTGACCGGCGACCGGCTGCTGGCGATGATCGGTGAGAAGCCGAAGCTCAAGGCGGTGTACGCCACACTGCTGGGCAGCGGCTTCTGGAAGACGCTGGGCGTGATCACGCTGGTACGGCTGAATTCCCCCTTCGCCCTGACCAACCTCGTGCTGGCGGCCACGCGCGTCAACCCGGTCGCCTACCTGATCGGCACGCTGGTGGGCCTGGCGCCGCGCACCACGATCGCCGTCGTGCTCGCCGCCGGCCTGGAGCATGTGTCCTCCGAGAATCCCTACCGCACGTGGATCTGGATCGGCAGCATCACCGTCACGATCATCGTGGTGCTCGTGTTGAGCCACATGGCCAACCGTGCGATCGAAAAGGTCACCCAGCACGAGCTGCCGGCTGATACGCCACCGCCGGCAGGCGAAGCACGCGATTCTGCAGAACACTGACCACGGCGGGCTCAACGCACCGGCGGGCGAACCCAGAGCGTCACGCGCTCGCCCTTGGCGTAGTTGAATCCCCTGATGTGCCGCCACGGCGAATCCACCGCGGCCGGATCAAAGCCCAGATCCGCCAGCCACGTGTCACGCGCGATGACAACGGCATCCCGCCGCTCCCGCAGCACCGCTGGCAACCCGTCGCGGTGCCTGACCGTCGCCGGTCGGTCCAGGTAGAAGAACATCGTCGGCTCGTCGTAGCCCGCAGTGATCACCGCGCTGTCCGCCGCCGCCGCGTGGTTCGCCAATTCGGCCACGTTGCGGCTCAGTCGGTGCGGCTCGAGCGCCGGCAGCAACCCCCAGCCCAGGACGGCATGGAACATCAGCGTCGCCCCGATCGCGCCGCCGAACGCCCGCGGCAGGTCGCCGCGCACTGCAAACCAGCCGGTCAGCAGGAAACCCACCGCCAGCATCGCCCCGGCGGCCACGAAGCCACGCCGCACGTCGAAGTCGGCCGACGCCAAGCCCGCCGCCAGCAGCGCCGCGCCGACCAATGCCGGCAGCAGCACCCAGAGCACGAGCGCGGCGCGCTGTCCGATCGTGACCGGTCGCTCGAGCCCGGCATCCCACAACCGGCCGAACATGATCGCCAGGGGCACGCAGCACGGGAGGACGTAGTGGGGCAACTTGCCGGGGATCAGTTCCAGTACGAGCCACGGCACCGCGAACCAGAGCAGCAGCAGCCGGGCGGCCGGGTCACGTCGCCGGCGCTGCCACGTCTCGCCCACCGCCCCCGGCAGCAGCACCGTCCATGGCAGCCAGCCCAGCAACAGCACCAGCACGTAATACCCCGGCGGGCCGACGTGTCCGTGCGGCGGCGCCGTGAAGCGGCTCAGAATCTCGTAGCCGACGAACTGCTCGCGAAGCGTACCGCCGGCGGCATGGTCGATGTAGAGATACCAAGGCAGCGCGAGCAGCAGCGCGAGCGGCAGGGTGAGCAGCAGCGGCGGTGTGAACAGGCGCCGCCGGTACTCGCGACAGGCCAGCAGACCGACACCGAAACCCACCAGGAAGATCGCGATCGTCGGCCCCTTCGTCAGGATGCCCAGCCCCACGCAGCCCCACATCAGCACGCCGCGATGCCACGTCGGACCGCGCGTGATACTGCGCCAAAGCAGGAGCATGGCGGCGGTCGTCCAGAACAGCAGCAGGGCGTCGGTGATCAGCAGCTTGCCGACGAACACCGGCAGCGCCGCCGTCAGGTAGCCGAGCACGGCCAGCCAGGCGACGCGCCGATTGCCCAGTTCGACACCGAAACTCGCCAGCAGGTGCGCGACGCCGACGGACGCCAGCACCGACACGAGGCGTCCCGCCCAAGCCTGCAGGCCGAAGACCGCGAAGGATGCGGCCGTACACCAGTACAACAGTGGCGGCTTGCCGAGCCACGGCGCGCCCAGGTAGCGCGGCACGAGCCAGTCGCCGGTGGCCAGCATCTCGCGGCTCACTTGCGCGTACCACCCTTCGTCACGATCGGTGAGGCTGGTGCTGAAGACGCCCGGCAGCAGCACCGCCGCCGCGAAGAGCGTGATGAGCAGCCGCTCTCGTGCGGTGATCGCGTGCCTGCGGGCAGGGCTTGCAGCATTGACGGTGGCGGTGGTCATGGCGCGACCATGGTATGTCGGCGAAAGCCCGATGATAAGGTGAAGCCAAGCCACCGATGCGCCCGGCGGTTTAGAACGCTGTCGGGCGCGCCTAGCTGCGAGACTCGTGTGCCGCGTTGAGACGCAGCGTTCAATCGCCGGTCATGCGGTGGCGCTGTCGATTCTCAATTCCGGGCGGAATGACGCGCGGCCGAGCAAGCGGACGGCGGCGAAGACCACCAGCCCCGCCAGGACGTAGCCGGCGAACACGTCCGAAACCCAGTGCCACCGTGTCGCCACCCGTTCCGCCCCCACCGCCAGCGCCAACGCGTAAAACACCCACCGCCCCCGTGGAAAGTACATCCCCAGTAGCAGCGCCAGCGTCGTGGCCGATGTGGTGTGACCGGACGGAAACGCGTCGAAGTACTGCTCACCGCTGAACGGGCGAAACGCGAACGGCCCGGCCTGCTCCACCAGCGGCCGCGCCCGGCCGATGCCCCACTTGAGCAGGTGCAGGATCGCGGTCGCGGCGAGCATCGTCATGATGAAACCACCCCAAAGCCGCCAGCGGTTCGCGAACGATGCCAGAATCCCCAACATCACGAGGATCACGCCGAAGTCGAGCACCGCCTTGCTGATCCGTTCAGCCCATTTCCCGGTCGTTTCGTCTTCAAGCGCGGCGGCGACCCGGCCATCGATCAGCAGGGCGACCAGCGTCAGCACGATCAGCAGCGCCAGCGTGAGCCAGACCTTCCGGCTCTGGTACCAACGCGCGTCTGGCGGCGCGGGCGGGCCGGTTTGCGTGTCGGGTGTCGTCATGGTGGATGTGGATCATACTGCAGCGCGCTCTTGCTGGCGCCACGTCGGTCCGTGCGATTGCACGCCGGCAAGATCGCATTTGCTTTTGCAGCTTCTTGTGGTACCCTTTTAGTACTACTTTGACAGGGTGTTCGAAACCGCCGTCTGCTCGAGAGTGCAACGCTCTGTGGGTGTGCGGTGGCCAGTCACGGTTTTCGATACAAAAAAGGAACTCTCCGGCGCTGTGTAGGGGAGCTTGTGCGCATTTCTCGCGAGTGGACTCGCGAGCGAACTACTGCTGCGCCGAGACCGAGGAGGAGTGTGTCATGCGCAAGGTAAGCTTGTTGCTGACGGGTATGGCCGGTGTGTTGCTGGCCAGTCCCGCCTGGGCCGATTGGGATCTCGGCGATCCCCACAAAATGCACTATCCGCAATTGCCGGACCCCCAGGGCATCGACGTGAGCTTCCGATCGCCGGAAGTGCTGGCCGATGACTGGCAGTGCACCGAGACGGGGCCGGTGTCCGACATTCACTTCTGGTTCTCGGCGCTGGACGACGCAGTGCCCGAGATTTTCAACGTGCACGTCAGCATTCACGAGAACATCCCGCCCGATCCGGCGGTGCCGTACAGCCGGCCGGGCACCTCGCTCTGGGAGCGGGACTTCAGCCCGACGGAAGTCACGTGGCGCGTTGCCGGCACCGGGCAACAGGGGTGGTACGTCCCCCAGAACCAGTTCTATGAGCCCGAAGACCACCTCATCTTCTACCAGATGAACATCATGAACTTCGACAATCCGTTTGTTCAGGAAGAGGGCCAGATCTACTGGCTCGATCTGTCGATCTCGTCGGCGACGCCGTTGGGCTGGAAGACGTCCGGCTCGCCGCAGTTCATGGACACAAGTGTCTGGGGCATCCTGCCCGAGCCGGACTGGGCGCCGATCTACGATCCGCGCATACCGGGCGCCGCGTTTCCGCTCGACCTGGCGTTCGTGATCACGCCGGAGCCGGGCACGTTGACGCTCCTGGGGGCGGGCGCGTTGGCCTTGCTACGGCGGCGTTAGCAGCGAAGAGCGAAGCGTCAGGTCGTGAGACCTGACGAGGTGGGAGCGCCAGACAGGGATGTCTGGCGTTCCCGGTGCAGGGTGAGCGCACCAAAGGGGAACGAGGGGAGAAGTGCACCTGCGCGGGCGAGGGCGGGATGGCCCTCGCCCGCTCACTCTCTGCAGGAAGCACATCGGCTACCCGAACGAATCCGCCCGCGATGGGACAGCACGCGCTGGCGGCCAGTGGTACGGCCGGCCCTCAGCGGGCCGCGTCAATGTGCAGTTCGAAAACCGCCAGCACCGGCCGGTGGTCGGAGGCCGCGGGTTCATCGATGACCCGATGCTCAATACAGCGCAAGCCGGATGTGGCGCGATAGAGGATGTAGTCGATGCGGCGATCCGGCTGTTCGGCGGGGAACGTGAAACCGTCGCCGCGCGCCTGCACGAAGCTGTCGGACAGGAAGCTCGTGACCGTGTTGATCACGCGGCTGTCGGGGCGGGCGTTGAGATCGCCGGCAACGATGACCGGATAACCCTCGCGGGCTGCGACCAGTTCGCGCAGCAACCCGACGGACGCCTGCCGCTCGGCGTCGTCCGGGCGATAGTCGAAGTGGGTCGCGCAGAAGACCAACGCGCGCCCCGCCACCCGCACCCGCACCTCGAGCAGGCCGCGCTGCTCGTTGGGCCGCAACTGCGGCAGCGCGTGGTTTTCATGAGAGCACACCGGCCAGCGCGACAGGATCGCGTTGCCATACTCGCCACCCTGGAAGTCGATGTTCTTTTCGAAGGTCGCGTGCAGGCCGGTCCGTTCGGCCAGCCGGGCGGGCTGATCGACGCGGCCGGTGCGGCTGACGCCGCGGTCGACCTCGTTGAGTGCGACAAGATCGGCCTCGGTCCGGCGAATGACGGCGGCGATGCGCTCGAGGTCGATCACGCCGTCGGTGCCGGCACCGTGGTGGATGTTGTAGCTCAGCACGCGGATCGTGGTGGGCCGGCTGTGGCCGCACCCGGCGATCACGAGCACCGCTGCTACGAAAGGTATTGACCAGCGTCTACTCATGGCGTGCGGTCCGAGGCTGCGAGGATTCGCCGGCGATACGATGGCAACGACGCCGGCCACCCTTGGTCCCGGCACTGCCGATCAGTATACTGGAGGGTTCACGACTCCGGCACAGGTCGTGCCGCGATGTCCGCCGTCCGCCACGCGGCGGAGCACTTTTCGGCGGCATCGGCGCATCCACGGGACGGCGCCGGCGGCGGCGCCCTTTTGAGGAACATGTCTGATGAGCACCAAGCCGTTCAATGCGTTCGCGATGGCCCAGGCCCAGTTTGACAAGGTCGCCGACAACCTCGGGCTCGACCCCGGGACCAAGGACCTGCTGCGACACCCGATGCGCGAGTATCATTTCAGCCTCCCGGTCCGCATGGACGACGGCTCGGTCAAGGTCTTTCGCGGCTTTCGCGTCCAGCACAACGATGCCCGCGGCCCTGCCAAGGGCGGCATCCGCTTTCACCCGCAGGAGACCGTCGACACCGTCCGCGCCCTGTCCATGTGGATGACCTGGAAGTGTGCCGTGGCCAACCTCCCGCTCGGCGGCGGCAAGGGCGGCGTCATCTGCGAGCCGCACAACCTCAGCATGAGTGAGCAGGAGCGCATCTGCCGCGCGTATATCCGCCAGATCGCCCGCGACGTCGGCCCGCTGCGCGATGTGCCCGCCCCGGACGTCATGACCTCCGGCCAGCACATGCTCTGGATGCTCGATGAATACGAGCAGATTCGCGGCGGGCACTACCCGGGTGTCATCACCGGCAAACCCGTCGGCATGGGCGGCTCGCTCGGCCGGACCGAAGCCACCGGCTATGGCGTCGTCTTCACTGTACGCGAAGCACTGAAGGAGCTCAGTGTCCGCCCGCAGGACACGGTCGCGGCCGTCCAGGGCTTCGGCAACGTCGCCCAGTACGCGATCGAACTCTACAATCAGATCGGCGGGACTGTGGTCGCGGTCTCCTGCTGGGACCAGGAGGATCAGCAGCCGTACACGTTCCGCAAGAAGGACGGCGTCGACCTGGCCGAGTTGCGGAAGATCACGGATCGCTTTGGCGGCATCAACAAGCAGAAGGCCGCGGACCTCGGCTACGAGAAGCTGCCGGGCGAGGCCTGGATCGAGCAGGACGTGGACATTCTCTTCCCATGCGCGCTGGAGAACTCCATCACCGCCGACAACGTGGGCCGGATCAGCAAGCGCGTCAAGCTGATTGCCGAGGGGGCCAACGGCCCGACCACGCCCGAGGCGGACCACGTGCTGCACGAGCGCGGCGTGTTCGTGATTCCGGATTTCCTCGCCAACGCCGGCGGCGTCACATGCAGCTACCTCGAGCAGGTGCAGAGCAACATGAACTACTTCTGGGAGAAGGACGAAGTGCTCGGCAAGCTCGACGTGATGATGACGGCGGCGTTCATCGGCGTGAGCGACATGGCCCGCAAGCGGAAGCTGTACATGCGGGATGCGGCGTATACCATCGCGATTGCACGCGTCGCACAGGCGTGCAAGGACCGCGGCTGGGTCTGAGGCGCGCGGCGCGGCCCGGCCGGCATGAATGAGCAGATCGATGGGCAAGCCATCCAACGCTGGCATGTTCCCGTCGTTCGATCGACGCTTCTTCGAATCTGACGAAGCTTTCACCGTGATCGGCGGCGGCGAAATCGGCGGCAAGGCCCTCGGACTGGCCACCGCCAAGCGCATCCTGTCCGAGGCGAACCTCGCTTCGGCTTTTCCAGGCATGACCATCGGTATTCCCCGCCTGACCGTGATCGCCACGGATGTCTTCGAGCAGTTCATGAAACACAATGACCTGTACGAGGTCGCGCTGGATGACCTGCCTGACGAGCGAATCGCACACGCTTTCGTCAGGGCCGAGTTGCCGGCGACGATCGCGGGCGACTTGCGCGCGTTGATCGGCGCGGTCCACACGCCGCTGGCGGTGCGGTCGTCGAGCCTGCTGGAAGATGCGCTGCGACACCCCTTCGCGGGGGTCTACGCCACGAAGATGATCCCGAACAACCAGTCCTCGCCGGGCGATCGGTTCAAGAAGCTGGGGGAGGCGATCAAGTTCATCTGGGCATCGACGTTCTTCGCCGACGCGAAGCGCTACATGCGCATGATCGAAGAGCCGATCGAGCGCGAGCGTATGGCCGTCGTCGTGCAGGAAGTCGTCGGCGAGCGGTTTGACGAGCGGTTCTACCCCATCGTCTCCGGCGTGGCGCGTACGCACAACTATTATCCCACCGGCCCGGCCCGCCCCGAAGACGGGGTAGTGAACCTCGCCCTGGGCCTGGGCAAGACGATCGTCGATGGCGGCGTCACGTGGACGTACAGTCCGCGCTTTCCGCATCACCAGCCCCCGTTCGCCTCGGCCGCTGACTTGTTGCGGAACACGCAGACACGGTTCTGGGCGGTCAGCATGCAGCCCGCGCCGTACGACCCGGTCAATGAGGAGGAGCATCTGGTGGCCGCGGGCCTGGATGTGGCGGAGTGGGACGACGTGCTGCGCTACACGGCGTCGACGTACGACCCCGACTCGGATCGGTTGACGATCGGCACGGGACGGGACGGGCCGCGGGCGATCACCTTCAGCCGCATCCTGGAGCTGGGCGACGTGCCGCTCAACGCATTGATCGAGCGGCTCGCGGCGCAGTGCAGGCAATCGCTGGCAACCGATGTCGAGATCGAGTTCGCGCTGACGCTGGACCGCAAGCGCGGCCTGCCGGCGCGGTTCGGCTTTCTGCAGGTGCGGCCGATGATGGTGGCCGGCGAGGCCGTCGCGGTGTCCGACGCCGAGTTGCACAGCGAGCAGGCCCTGGTGGCCAGTGAGACGGTGCTGGGCAATGGCGAAAGCCGGACCATCAGCGACGTGGTCTACGTGAAGCCGGCGACCTTTGAGGCCAAGCACACGCCCGCCATCGCGACGCAGATCGAGCGATTCAACCGGGTGCTGGTCGAGGCGGGCCGGCCGTATCTGTTGATCGGCTTCGGGCGCTGGGGCAGCAGCGACCCGTGGCTGGGGATTCCGGTGACCTGGCCGCAGATTTCCGGGGCGCGGGTGATCGTCGAGGCGACGCTGCCGGACATGAACGTGGATGCCAGCCAGGGCTCACACTTTTTCCACAACATGATCAGTTTTCACGTGCAGTACTTCACCGTGAGGCACAGCGGGCCGTATACCATCGATTGGGACTGGCTCGATACCCGGCCCGCGGCCACCGAGACGCCCTTCGTGCGCCATGTACAGTTGTCGTCGCCGCTGCGGGTGCGTGTCGACGGGCGGCAGGGCCGCGGTGTGATTGTGCCCGATTGATTCCCGCGTATTGCGGAGCGTTGGCATGACGGAACAGCATGATCGTGTGGCCGACATTCTTCGTTCGCTGAAGGAGCGGGCGAAGGAGCTCAACTGCCTGTACCGGGTGGAGGAGATCATCAACGCGCCGGACCTCTCGCTCGAGGAGGTCTTTCGCGGGGTGATCGACGTGATCCCGCCGGGCTGGCAGTACCCGGACATCTGTGTGGCGCGGATCACCTATCGCGGCGAGACATACGCGTTTGGTGACTTCCGCGAGACGGACTGGATGCAGAAAGCGACGATCCGCCTGTACGGAAGCGAGGTCGGCACGGTGGAGGTGGCCTACCTCGAGCAAATGCCCAACGCCGACGAGGGACCGTTTCTCAAGGAAGAGCGCAAGCTGCTGGAGACCGTCGCCGACCGGCTGAGCAGCTGCATCACGCACCGCCAGCTGCTGGACGCCATGCGCGCGATGCAGAAGCCGGAGCCGGTACGGCGGCGCGGCGGGCATGACTGGGAGGCGATTCTCGATCTCCTGCGGCGCACGGACCAGAGCCTGCTGATGCGGGTGGCGCGGAAGATGATCAACCACCTGTGCTGGAGCGGCGTAAAGGAGGCGCGCGAGCTGCTGCAGGACTTCCGCCCGCGCAGCAACCCCGACGAGCCGGAGGTCTACTTCGAGTCCAACCGGCCGCGCAACCGCGGCAAGCAGCCCTCGGCGATGACGCTGGCGGACGAAGTCTTCGAGTTGGCGGCCCGGCACCTGAGCGACGACGAGATCATCTCGTGCGTGCATCACTGGATCAAGCAGGATCGCGCCAGCTTCCTCGTCAACACGCTCGAGAACTATCACACGTCGATTTCGGAGGTCAGTGACGCGATCCAGCGCTATCAGCACGCCGGCCACGGCGAGGTCGAGCTCTCGCCATCGACACGCAAGGGGCTGCTGGTATCGCTGGTGCGGCGCTTTTTGTCCGACCAGCTCGAGTACATCAACGTCGCCAAGAACTACGTCGAGATCAAGGACTTTCACCAGCTCATCGGCCGGCTGATCTACCCGACGCACGGCCACGGCAAGACCGGCGGCAAGGGGGCCGGGCTGTTCCTGGCGTACCAGATCGTGCAGCAGAACCAGCACGAGAACGAGCTGCTGGCCGAGCTGAAGACGCCCAAGACGTGGTACCTGACATCGGACGGCATGCACGATTTCGTCTACTGCAATCACCTGGAGGACGTGTTCTCGCAGAAATACAAGGAGATCGACGAGGTCCGCCAGGAGTACCCGGACATCGTGCAGGTCTTCAAGAACTCGCAGTTCTCGGCGAACATCCTCAAGGGGCTGTCGCTGGCACTGGACGATCTCGGCGACCGGCCGTTGATCGTGCGCAGCTCGAGCCTGCTGGAGGACCGCTTCGGAGCGGCGTTCTCGGGCAAGTACAAGAGCCTGTTCCTCGCCAATCGCGGCACCAAGCAGGAGAAGCTCGAAGCACTGACCGACGCCATCGCCGAGGTCTACGCGTCGACGTTCGCCCCCGACCCGATCCAGTACCGCGCCGAGCGCAACCTGCTGGACTTTCAGGAAGGCATGGGCGTGCTCATCCAGGAAGTCATCGGCACCCAGGTCGGCGATTATTACCTCCCCGCATTCGCCGGCGTCGCCTTCAGCCACAACGAGTTCCGCTGGTCGCCGCGCATCAAGCAGGAGGACGGGCTGGTGCGGCTGGTGCCCGGGCTCGGCACGCGCGCCGTGGACCGCCTGGGCGATGATTACCCGATTCTCGTCTCCCCCGGCCAGCCGGGCCTGCGCGCCAACGCCACGCCCGAGGAAGTCGTGCGTTACGCGCCGCGTTACATGGACGTGATCAACCTGCGCACCAACGAGTTCGAGACGGTGGAGGTGGCCGAGTTCCTGCGGCAGGTCGGTGACGAAATGCCGGCGGTCGAGAAGATGGTGTCGGTCTATCGCGACAGCCACCTGCAACACCCCATGATCGGCGGCGTCGACTTCGAGCGCGACGATCTCGTCGTCACCTTCGAGGGCCTCCTGAGTCGCACACCGTTCATCAAGCAAATCCACGCGCTGCTTACGCTGCTGCAAAGGGAATTGCAGCACCCGGCGGATATCGAGTTCGCGTGTGACGGCAAGGACCTCTACCTGTTGCAGTGCCGGGCCCAGGCCCCCGCCAAGTACGCCCGGCCCGCGCCGATCCCGCGCGACATTCCCGACGCCCGGCTCATCTTCACCGCGCAGCGCTACATCTCCAACGGCACCGTGCCGAACATTACGCACATCGTCTATGTCGACCCGGAGAAGTACGGCGAGCTCGGCAGCCGCGAAGAGCTGCTGACCGTCGGCCGCGCCGTCGGGCAGCTCAACAAACTGCTGCCCAAGCGGCAGTTCATCCTGATGGGACCGGGACGCTGGGGCAGCCGGGGCGATATCAAGCTCGGCGTGCCGGTGACCTATTCCGACATCAGCAACACGGCGATGCTCATCGAGATCGCACGTAAGAAGGGCGACTACACGCCGGACCTGTCCTTCGGGACGCATTTCTTCCAGGACCTGGTCGAGGCGGAGATCCGCTATTTGCCGCTGTATCCCGACGAGGACCACGCCGTCTTCAACGAGGCCTTCCTGCGCGACGCGCCCAACCTGTTGCCCGAGCTGGCGCCGGAATTCGCGTCGCTGGCCGACACGCTGCACGTGATCGACGTCCCCAAGGTCGCCGCGGGCCAGGTGCTGTACGTGCTGATGAACGCCGACCTCGACGAGGCCGTCGCGGTGCTCACCGAGCCGGTCACCTTGCCGTCGCATGGCGAGGATCTGCAACGGCCGGCCGCGGCGCCGGACGAGCCCGACTGGCGCTGGCGCGCCCGCATGGCCGAGAGCATCGCGCGCTGCCTGGATCCGCAGCGCTTCGGCGTCAAGGCCCTGTACGTCTTCGGCAGCACCAAGAACGCGACCGCGGGCCCGGCCAGCGACATCGACCTGCTCGTGCATTTCGTCGGCACCGCGGTCCAGCGGCGCGAATTGCAGCAGTGGTTTGACGGCTGGAGCCTCTCGCTGAGCGAGATCAACTACCTGCGCACGGGCTACCGCACCGACGGTCTGCTCGATGTGCACATCATCTCGGATGAGGATATCGCGCGGCGTTCGAGCTACGCGGTCAAGATCGGCGCGGTGACGGATGCGGCCCGCGAGCTGCCCCTCGGCCAACCCGCCCGAAGCGAGGAAGAGGAGGCCGTCAGCCCAACCGAGGCGTAACGGCCGCCGGGCGTCGCGCGGCGGGCCGGTAGGCGGGCACGGCCCGCCGGCCGCACGAAACGGGAGCGACATCCATGCCGCTGTGTTTCTTCGTGTCTGATCTGCATGGCTCGGTCGACCGCTACCGCGCACTCTGGCGGCTGGTCGCGGCCGAGCGGCCCGCCGCTGTCTTCCTCGGCGGCGACCTGCTGCCCTCCGGGCTTTCGGCGCTCGAAGCGCTCGATTTCGATCACCAGGACTTCATCACGGGCTTCATGGCACGCGGCTTTGCTCGGCTGCGCGACACGCTCGGCGCGGACTATCCACAGGTCTTTGCGATCCTCGGCAACGACGACAGCCGCTCGGAAGAAGCGGCCATGATCGCCGCCGCCACGGCGGGAGTGTGGCACTACATCCATGATCGCCGCATGGCGTTCGGCGAATACGACGTCTACGGCTACGCCTGCGTGCCGCCGACGCCGTTTCAGCTCAAGGACTGGGAGCGCTACGACGTGTCGCGCTACGTCGACCCGGGGTGCGTGTCTCCGGAGGAGGGCGTGCGCTCCGTCCCGGTCGCCGCGCACCACATTCGTCACACGACGATTCAGGGAGAACTGGCGGCACTGGTTGGCGAACGGCCCGTCGACCAGGCGATCTTCCTCTTTCACTCGCCCCCCTACCAGACCAACCTGGACCGTGCCGCGCTCGACGGCAAGACCGTGGACCATGCCCCGGTCGACGTGCATGTCGGCAGCATCGCGATCCGCCGCTTCGTCGAAGAGCGCCGGCCGCTGCTCACGCTCCACGGTCATATCCACGAAACCGCCCGCCTCACGGGCTCATGGTCCGACCAGATCGGCGCTACGCATTGCCTCTCGGCGGCGTATGACGGCCCGGAACTCGCTCTGGTCCGCTTCAACCCCGCCAATCCCGCCGACGCGACGCGCGAACTCGTATAGCCCCACCCCGTACCGCCGCGATTGTGCCACTCGTGTCCACAGTGTCTGGTCCGGCCGGAGCAGCCGCTACGACTCCGGCGTGCGTGACAGGAACCCCACACTCGACGCGAAACAACGCTCGCGGAACTGGTCGCGGGCGTCGGCGTCACGCTCATCTTCGCTGCGCAGATCGTCGAGGTTCGCGTTGCAGCGATCACAGTCCGCCAGGTTCACGTGAAAATCGATGTAGTGGTTCCACTCTTCATCGAGCGCCCCCAGCAGAAAGCGCCCCAGCGTCGAACGCTTCAGGCATGACACCCCCTCTTCGTGCCAGATCTTCGCGACCGTGCTGTTCTCGGCCAGGTCGGCCTCCTGCCACTCGTGGCTGGCGGCGGCCGCCTGCGTCAGGTTCCGCCATTGCTCCAGGACGCGGAACTTCACGCCCGCCACCGCCGGCTCGGTCATCTCCAGGTCGGCAGCGACCTCCTTGTTGCGCAGGCCGAGCACGACGAGCATCTCGATGATGACCAGATCCTGAAAACGCCGCTGCGCCGTGCAGTGTTCCACCCACTGCCGCAGGCAGCTCACCAGCGCCTGGCGTTGCGA
Organism: uncultured Planctomycetales bacterium; assembly: GCA_964448675.1. Classification (GTDB taxonomy): domain Bacteria; phylum Planctomycetota; class Phycisphaerae; order UBA1845; family Fen-1342; genus CAYUZU01. The sequence continues at coordinate 1,487 of CAYUZU010000031.1, read as the reverse complement.
CGCGACGTTCTCCTGGCCGGCGACATAGCGGCTGGGTGTCTCGGCATCCACCCAGACGTCGGGCGCATCATCCATCTCGAGTTGGTCGAGGCTCTGCCGTTGGCCCTTCTGCCGCCGCCGCAGGTGGTCACTCAGCTTGTTACGGACAATCGCGAAAAGGTAGGTCTCGATCGAACGATTCGGGTCGTAGTTGGTCATGCTGCGCAGCAACCCGAGAAAGGTCTCCTGCACGATGTCCTCGGCCTCACTGCGATCCGTCAGGCGCCGCCGAACGAAGCTGACGAGCCGCCCCTGGTAGCGGTCGATCAGCTCGCTCCAGGCTTGCTGATCGCCGCGCTGGACGGCCTCGACCAGGTAGCTGTCGGCGTCGTTGGTCGGCATCGCGGTCTCCGGCAGCGTGAGGACGCGTTCGATGATCTTGACGGCCCTCCTTTCTACCAGGATACCGCGGCGCCCGGCGCGGGCCAACCGCGCCGCGCCCCACGCCATCAGACGGTGTCGGCCTGCACGTGCCGGCGGGTGGCGGCCTTGAGCAGGATGCCGGCGACGATGAGTACAAGGGACAGGCCGATGATCATGACCCAGGTCGAGCGGCGTGTCGTCACCGCTGCAGCCCCCGGGCTTGCCGCGGTGTGCGACAAAGCCTGCTGGATCAGGTCCTGGTCAATCCGGACCTCGCGTGCGAAAAAGCGTATGTACTCACCAGTCGTCTGGTCGCGCGTGAGTACAGTCTGATTATCTCCGATCGGCAACTTCGCGACGATTCTTCGTGCGAGAGCGTGTGCATCGGCTTGGTTGCGGAAGCGCGGCAAGGTATGGGCAACCGGGAGCTCGAACCCCCTGCCGCGGGCGCGCTGCATCGCAAAAAGGTAGTTCCCGAGATTGGCGACGATGTCCGATTCGACGGCGCCGTGCAGCGCGGCGATATGCTCATGCCCCGGGTTGTTCGGGCTGACGCCGGGCTGCGGCGGCTCCGTGCCCGGCATGTAGACCTGGGTGGCGTAGCTGCCAACGAAGAGCTTTCCGCCGGCGACACGCGGGCTGGTATCTATCCGGTCTACAAGCCAGCGGTCGAAGTCCTCGGCATCCGGCACATGCTTGACAATACTGTAGCCACGGTCGGCGATTGCAGCGACGTCGTGCTCCACCAATGCGCGGGCTTTGGCACGTTCAGCCGGCGCACGCGCGCGGGCTTCCTGGACAGCAACGCGCTCCCTTGTTTCGACGCGTACGCCGATGAGCATCGCGATGACGACGACCGGGACCAGCACGACCAGCAACAGCGCCGGCAGAATCAGTGCCATGGCACGCCCCCCGCGGCGGCGGCCGAAGACCCAGGCCCCCACGATCGCCGCGATACAACCGATCCCCACCGCGATGACGATCAAACCGCCAAGTGGCAAGTGACTCACAACAGACTCCGCGATTCAGTTAGCCCGGATTATTCACGGCTGAATTGAAAAAGCGGCCTTCGTGTGGTTTAACTT
>CAYUZU010000030.1:0-56338 GCA_964448675.1 uncultured Planctomycetales bacterium | reverse complement strand
ACTCAAGCTCACCCTCTTCCAGGGCCACGGCGAACTGCTCGCGCAGCGCCTCTTCCGCCAGGCGCTCAATCTTGTTGCACGTCATGCAGCGTTGCGTGTTGTGGAAATAGTAGGCGACGACCTTGTGCGTCGGCTGTGCCGGCTCCGCTGCCGGGCCAGCGGGCGCGGTGTCGCCCTCGGTCCCCTCTGGCACTTCGGAGTTCCCCACGATCACGGCTGCTGGGGGAGATTGGGACTGTCCCTGGCCGTTAGCCGCTCTATTGTCGGCATCGCTCGTTTGCGACTCACTGAAGAGCAGGTACCCAACGCTGACGACAACAAAAGCGAGCAGCACGATCGTCCCGATTGACTTGGCGTTCATTGGCTTTCTCCGTTCATCTGTTCTGGTCGTCGCGTTGAATATCGCGACGTACTACGCGCAATACCCGCCCCGCGCCCGTAATGCGTCGGCGACGCGCTTGGCGTCGTTGATTATCTCGGGCTTGTCGGGTTTCTTGGAAATGCCGATCATCGATACATCCAGGTGCAGATCAACCGGCAGCCCCGCCTTCTCGATGATCTTCCGTGCGCAATGGTCCTCACAGCCGTCAATCACGACGCGCTTACCCGCATTCCTCGCACGTTCGAGCTTGTCCGGGATCTCCGCCGCGACCGCTGCCGCACAGAACAGGTTGCCGACCCCGTCCTGCGTCAGATTGACGCCGGCCCGATTCGATACCTGACCGGAATACGCCGCGCCGGCACACGTGAAGATGAGCGTCTCGCCGCCGTTTCCACCGCAGGGCTGTCCTGCCATGCGGCACTTCCTTTCTCGGCTTCGCCTGCGACACAGAGCGCGGCTACGGTTTCAGCAGTTCCGCCAGTTCCGCCTCGCTGGGGACCTTGCCCGTGACCTTGACCTGTCCATCGATCGCCAGCGCCGGCGTCATCATCACGCCGTACTCGGTGATCTTGCCGATGTCCTTCACATGGTTGAGCGTGTAGTCGAGCCCAAGTCGATCAGCCACCTTCTTGGTTGCGTCTTCAAGCATGTTGCACTTGGCACAGCCCGTGCCGAGGACTTCGATCTTCATGCGTAATTCTCCTTTATGCAGCGATGGAACCGTACGAAATTCCGGCGACCGTCGACAAAACGACAACGAGGGCCACGTACACGAGCGTCTTCCGGGTGCCCATGACCGAGCGAATCACCAGCATGTTGGGCAGCGACAGCGCCGGTCCCGCCAGGAGGAGCGCCAACGCCGGGCCCTTGCCCATGCCGGCACCCAGCAATCCTTCCAGAATCGGCACTTCGGTCAGCGTGGCGAAATACATCAACGCGCCGGCGAACGAGGCGAACAGGTTGGCCCACAGGCTGTTGCCGCCCACGAGTCCCGCAATCCAGCTCTCCGGAATCAACGCCGGGTGCCCCGGACGGCCCAGCAGGATGCCCGCGACGAGCACGCCGACGAACAGCAGCGGCAGAATCTGCTTGGCGAACGTCCACGTGCTCGCGACCCAGGCCTTCAGTTCGTCCTTGGCGAACCAGGCGGCCAACATGAGCAGCAGCCCGAGCAGCAGCGCGCCCGTGACGATCCACTTCACCGAAGCGAGGGCGGCGCCGATGCCGCCGGTGTCGAGCGCTTTCCAATTCGCGAAGACGAGGATGCCGATCATGGTGGCGAAGTAGAGGATCGTCTGCCACAGCGGCCGCTCGCGTTCGTCTTCGCCGGTCACGAAGCCACCCTGCGTGTCGCGGGCCGCCTCTTCCTTCCGGTAGATGAAATGCATCGCCAGGCCAATGACGACGGCGAAGACCACCGCGCCGACCGCCCGCGCCACGCCGAGTTCCCAGCCGAGCACACGCGCCGTCAGGATAATGGCCAGGATGTTGATGGCCGGTCCGGAATAGAGAAACGCTGTCGCCGGCCCGAGACCCGCACCGCGCTTGTAGATGCCCGCGAACAGTGGCAGGATCGTGCACGAGCACGCCGCCAGGATCGTCCCCGACACGCCCGCCACGCTATACGCGACGACCTTATGAGCCTGCGCGCCGAAATACTTCATCACCGCCGCCTGCGAGACGAAGCACGCAATCGCGCCGGCAATGAACAGTGCCGGCACCAGGCACAGCAGTACGTGGTGCTGTGCATAGTCCTGCAACATGAGCAGTGCCTCGCGGGAGGACGTGCTCACTTTCCCAGCGGCCGGCAGGGCTTCAAACGGCAGGAAGTAGGCCAACAGGAAGACCGCAGCCATCACGGCCAAGATCACGGCGGTTCGCACACGATCACTCAGCCCATTCATGGCAAAAAAACCATAAATCTGCACAAAAAAAGAGCGGATCGCAGCGCTTACGCGCCGATCGCTGCCTGTTGCGCCTTCAGGTTGTCCTTCAGCACCGACTCGATGCATTCCCATAATCCCTGTAAACAGCAAATCTTAAGGCGGAAGAACGTCTTCGTGCCTGCCTTGCGGTCCGCCACGATGCCCGCGTGCTTCAGCACGGCGAGGTGTTTCGACACGGTCGACTGATCCAGCCGGGTCAGCTCGGTCAGCTCGCAGACGCACCACTCGCGGTCGGCCAGCACGTCGAGCATCATCAGGCGGGTCGGATGCGCCAATGCCTTTGCCACCTGGGCCCGGGCCTCGTACCGCTCGACGGGATGTTTCGGCTTAATCATCATGGCTCTATGGCAATAATAGCATGAGTTTCCTCGGCGTCAATTCCGTTCCTCCGGCGAAGGTGGCGGGGTCGTCCTGCCACGGGTGGCGGCGCTGCCGCTGGTATCGAATTTGCCGATACCGCCCTGCGTTCCGAACGCGTGCGTTAACCACGAGAGCCGCGGCGGGGTGAGAGTCTGAGAGTTGGGCCCGGATCGACGTCGAAAACCGCCTGTTCGGCACCGGACCCCGCGTCGCCTCATCAAAGCCGAGAGCGCGGCCCGGACTGGCCGAAGTCGCCGTAACTCTTTGCCAGCAACGGGATATAGCCGCGGTTGGCCGGTCGGCCCGCCGCTCGCCCCCTGTAAACAAACGGGTCCGTCTCGGTTTGAGACGGACCGCCGTATCTCAAAACAGCGCTGACTCAACGGAACCGCCCAGTTCACACGTATGCTGCGCTAAGTTGCTTTTTGGTAACCATTTACGATTCCGGCGATTTGCGGACTGAGTGTCACTCGTGCCACCGTATTCCGGCGGCGAAACTCGACCCGATCGACGATCGCCGGCAGCAATCGATCCTGCGTCACCTCGTCGAGCCCGCACCAGATACCCCGCAGCGCCTCGGCGTGGCCGGGCTGCACGGCCACTTGGTCGTCGGCGATCTGCCGCCATGTGGCCGGCTGGGTTAACAGGCCGCGGACGAATCGCTCGACCTCGCCGGCCGGGTACTGCACGCCGCGGCACGGCGGGCGACCGCCAGCGGTCGAGCGACAACGGTAATACCGATAGATGACGGCGGAAACCTTCGACAACCGGTGGCTGACCATATAGGTCGCCAGCGGGCGGCGGCATTTCGGGCAGACCACTGTGCCGCGCAGGGGGAAGTCGTGCCGATGTCGACCGGCGTCGGATCGGGCGGTACGCCGTTGGTCGAGCAGCAACTGGACATCCTCGAACATCTCCGGCGGCACGATCCCGTCATGGCAACCGGGCCGCGTCCCATCACCTTCCGCAAACCGACCGACGTAGACGGGATTGCGCAGTACGGCGAGCACGCGCCGTGCTGTCCAGCGACCACCGCCGATCGTCTTGCCTGATCGTCGCGATACCCACTGCTTCGTGTGCCAGCCAAGGTGATTGACCCGCCGGGCGATCTCGTCGGGCACCTGGCCGGCCGCTGCGCGCTTGAACATCGCACGGACGCGGCGCGCCTCGCGCGGGTTCGGCACAAGCTGCTTCGTTTCGGGATCGGCGTCGTACCCAAACGGCACGGGCCCGGCCAAGCGCCGGCCGTGCTGCTTGAGATACGCTCGTGTCTCGGCGATGCGCGACGCGATCATCTCGCGCTCGAACTCGGCGAACGACGCGAGGATATGCCGCACGAAGCGGCTCTCCGCTGTCTGACCGTACTCGGGCTGGTGGACGAAGCGCACTTCTACGCCGCAGCGATCGAATTCCTCGAGCAGGACGATGATGTCCTGCAGCCGGCGTGAGAGCCGGTCGAGCGCGACCGCGTACACGCGCTGCACGCCACCCAGATCAACCACCTTCCGCAGGCGGCGCAGACCGGGCCGCTCGAGCGTCGCGCCCGAGTAGCCCTGATCGTCGAAGCGCTGCCCGCACCACGTGAGCCCGGGCTCACCGGTTTCTTTCGCGAAGTCGCTGCACACGGTGAACTGCGCATCGCACGACGAGAAGCCCGCCGGCGTGTCCGCCGACTGGCGCGTGTAGATGGCGTACTGGATGTTGCTGTTCTTCATCGACATCTGTGATGCGGGCAGACGACTGCGGCGAACGCCGATTGTTGACCGAACTGCCGGCGACCTTGATCATGATATGGCAGCCTGGATTCCGTGAGTATTTGCGAGCAGCGGTGATAACGTGAGCACTCCGCAGCGAACCCGGTATTTCTTCTTCCTCAGCCCCTATTCGGGCATGGCGTTCACGCGCTGCCCCAACTGCGAAGCGAAGACGAAGCAGCGCAAGCTGCCGCTCGTCGTCCACGTCGAGCCGCACACGATCTGCGTGCTCAACAAGACGTGTCGATTCTGTCCCGCCTGCGAACTGGTGATCGCGCGGCAGTCGGAGATCGAACCGCTGCTGCTGGGCATGCTCGGCGACGATCGCGGCGCGATCGAGCAGGGCGACTACACGGCCGTTGGCACGCTGGATCGAGAAGACTGGCGCAGCGGCCAACGTGAGCAGCGCTCGCCAGCCGAGGTAATCGAGCAGACCTGGGTCTTCAAGGATCACTGGCGATTCGAGATCACCGGCGGCTGGCAGTTGGCGGACGACCAACCGCCCGAGTAGCCGTGCGACCGGCACTGCCGCAGCGACACGGCGCCTCAGCTCTTGGTCCAGTTCTCCACGCGCAGGCCGGGCACGCGGCGAAACTCGTGCTCGTTGTTGGTCACGACGGTAGCCTTCAGCGCGGCCGCGTGTGCGGCGATCAGCGTATCGAGCGGCCCGATCGGCGTGCCGGCGCGCTCCAGGTCGGCACGAATGTTCCCGTAGGTCGCGGCTGCATCGTGATCGAACGCACAGATCTCCAGCGGTGCGCAGAAGTGCGCAAGCGCCACGATGTTGCGCTCGGGGTCGCGGCTCTTGGCTACGCCGCAGCGCAACTCGGCCAGCGTGATGGCGGAGATGCCGACCGTCCCGATCTTGCGCCGGCGGAGGCGACCCACGACCGCTGGCGCCCGACGCCGGATCACCTCGATGCAGATGCTCGTGTCGAGCAGGAAGCGGATCACAGGCTCTCGCGCTCGTCGACCTCGGCGGGCTGATCACGTTCGGCCATGAAGTCCTCGGTGAACCGCTCGATGCCGCGCGCGAGCAGATCCCAGCCCTTCCGACGCGGGTACAGAATCACCATATCGTCGACCTTGGTGATGAAGACCTCGTCCTCGTCGAAGCGGTACTCCTTGGGCAGCCGCACCGCCTGGCTGCGTCCGTTGGTGAAGAGCTTGGCCGTATCCATGGCGACCTCCTTCTGATATATACTATGGTATATTCCGCCACGGTCAAGCATTCGCGCTCGAATCGCCGCTGATTCGTAAGTAATGTAATTCCAAAGCTTTGCGACGATGTTAGGGTGTAGTGTCGCGGCGCTCTCGCGCTCTCACTCTCGGCCCCGGCGCGAGAGTCGGGCCAAATACTCGTAACCCTTTGCGCGGGAATGACTTAATGCCCATGTATCGAACTGAAGCTCTGTGCTCTCGGTTCCGAACGCGTGCGTTAACCAGGCCCCCGAGAGCGGTTCAGAGAGTCTGAGAGTTAGGGTAAAAGGGACCGAACAGACTCTCGGATCGGTTAACAAGGCGGCGTGGCAGAGAGCGCGGCCGTGCTTGTAAGTGACTTCCGCAACTGGCGTTACGACGCGGCGTTGCGCGCGGCGGCGCTCTCCAACGAAAAAACCCACCTCGTTTTGAGGTGGGCTTCGTATCTCCCCGACTTGGACTCGAACCAAGAACCTAGCGGTTAACAGCCGCTCGCTCTACCGATTGAGCTATCGGGGATCGGCTATCGGCCTGATCGGCAGGCCGGGCCAGAACCTGAAACTTTACCATCCGCCCCGATTTAGTCAACTGGCATTCGCGGATTCCTAAACCCTTTCACCACCACCGGTTATCAATCGCGCGCCAGGGGCGGTTCCTCCCGGCGGACATCCACAAGCCCCGGTCCCGCGACCGCATTCCCCCGTCCGCAACCCGCCGACCAGCCGCCCGCCGTCGTCCAGTATCCCACCGGCCAGCACCTCGCCGCACATAGGGGGCGCGCGCCCTCCAGTACCCCGCTGACCCGCTGCATACTGCGCGGGCCGTTCGGCAACCCACCGGGCAGCCGGCCCGCCGCACGAGACATCGCCGGCCAGCGAGTCGTTACGACCCCGCCGGCCCGGTCGAGCCGCGAATCACCACCTCCGTGGGCAGCTTGCACGACTTCACCCCGGACGCCCCGTTCTGCAGCAGTGCACAGACCAACCGCAGCGCCTCGCCCGCCATCTCCGGCAGGGGCTGCCGCACGGTCGTCAGCGGCGGTTCCAGCAGCGGGGCCGACGGCGGATCGTCGAAGCCCACCACCGACACATCCACCGGTATGACCAGCCCGGCCTGCCGCACCACCTGCATCGCCGCCATCGCCAGGTAGAAACCGCCAGCGAAGATCGCGGTGGGGTGCTCGCGCTTGCCGACGCGCCGCTCGAGCCGCTGCCGGCTGCGCTCGTCGAGGACCACGCTGTCCTGCGAGATGATGTGGTCGTCGTCGTCGAGGGCGATGCCGTGCGCGGCGAGCTCGGCCAGCGCACCCTGCGCACGATCGCGGGCGTTGGTCAGGTTCATTGGCCCCGATACCAGCAGGAACTCCTTGTGCCCCAGCTCGAGCAGGTGGCGGATCGCATGCCGCGCCCCGCGTTCGTTGTCACAGTCGACGCTGGTGATGCGCGAATCGGGATAGGCGCCGCCCAGCACCACCGTCGGCCGCCGCTGCGCCAGGCGCTCGACCTCCGCCTGCGATTCCAGCGGCGGGTGAATGCAGATCGCGCCCACGTCCTTCTTGCTCTTCTCGCGCAGGTCGAAGTGATCGCGAAAGAAGAACTCGACGCGCGCGGCTCCGTCGCCGGCCTCGCGCCGCAACGCGTTGATGATGGTGCTGTGGTAGTAGTCGTCGATATTGACGCGATGATCGATCAGCAGCCCGACGAACAGCTGGCGCTGCTGGCCGGCGGCCGCGTCGATGTCCTCGCGCACGTACGTCCCGCGCCCGACCTCGCGCCGCAGCCACCCCGACTCCACCAGCCCCTCCAGCGCCTTGTGCGCCGTGATGAGGCTGATGTCGAACATGGTGCTGATTTCCTTGGTCGATGGTAGCTTCATCCCCGGCGCCAGCCGCCCGGCCCGGATCGCATCAATCAGGATCTCGCGTGCCTGGAGGTATTTCGGCGTCGGGTCGCCCCGATTGACCTTCTGGAAAACCGGCGCGCGGCTCATGACGACGCTCCCTTACCGACACCGGCGCCCGCACCAGGTTCACGCACCATGTTGTCTACCTCTACTCTGCTCGACCGGCCCGGCGAACCGGCGGCCGCCTGAGCGCCGTAGCACACCACCCAGGCGGCGACGCCACCAGCTTGTCAGCCGCTACAGACCGGCGGAAGTATCCCAATACAGGCTCATCTCGAGCCAGTCGTCATAATCGATGTCGCAGTCGGTGTTGGCGTTCAGCCGCTGGCACGCCAGCCCGATCGGGCCGCCACCCTGCTCTTCCGGACCGGTGAAGCAACGCTGGAAGTACGCGAAGTCGCGCAGGTTGGTCTCGCCGTTCCGCGTGTAGTCGAAGTGCGGATAGGCCGGGCCATCGACGAGCTCAGCGCGGAACACGTACAGCTTCCGCTGCTCGAACTCGAGCACGACCAGCGTGCCCGTATCCGGGTCATAATCCATATCATACCACGCGATGCCCAACGGTTCAGGCCCTGCCGGCGGCGTGCACGGCAGTTCGAGCGTCGCGTACTCCTCACCGTCCAGCGTGAAGAAGCGCAGATCCCCGAGATTGCCCGAACCGGCGTACGGCCGACTGTTGATCAGCAGCACGTCCTGCTCCAGGCCGGCGAGATTATAGGCGTTGATGAACGCCACGCCCTGGCCCTGGGCCGTGCCGAAGGGCAGCCCCGTCGGGTCGTCATTGCAGGCCCCGATGTTGTTTCCGACCGGGCGGCTCGTCACGAGCGTGTTGATGTTGTACAGGTCGTCGCCCATCGGCATCGTGTCGAGAATGCCGTTGTCGCCGACGCCGATAATGTTCTGGCCCGCCGCCGCCGGCTCGCCCGCCTCGACGAGCTGCTCGTCGTCGCCGGCCGCGATCGTGTTCGCAGTTAGATCGCCGGTGCCCTCCGGGTTCTCACGGATGAAACGCGGGAACTTCTCGAACGGGGCCATGCTGGTGCGCGTGTCGCGCGGCACCCACTGCACGGCGTTCCCCACACGGATGAAGATGTCGCCGGTCACCGGGTCGTAGTTGTGGCTGCGATACGCCGTCGAATTGCAGCTCAGCATCTCCTGGTCCCAGATGTAGATCTCGATCGGCGCGGCGCCCATGTCCGAGACGTCGAAGTACTTGATCCGCCCCGAGCCCCAGGCGAAATACGACAGGTAGAACGGATCCAGCGGATCGACCTCGATGCCCGCCTTGCTCTCTTCGCTGTTGCTGCCGGTCAGCGGGTTCTCGATCGGCCAGCCCGTGCGGAACTGCCCGTAGCCGACACTGTTCGGATCGACATCCAGCGCGGCAATATACGTCTGCTGCTGGACCGTGCCCGGCGGCAGCAGGATCCCGGGGATGTCCGTCTGGTCATGGAACGCGGCATAGAGCGTCTTCGTGGCCGGATCATAGTCGACGCTGGAGAAGTAATCGCTGTACGTCACGCCCGAGCCGACATCGAAGGTGCCGAAGTCGCTCGGATTGCCGGGGTTGTTGTAGCGCACGAACGGTGACGGGTCGCCATAGCCCGACGCCCAGTAGATGTTCTGCACTTCCGCGATGCCGACCGACGCGTAGTACGACAGCCGCTGCTCGTTGGGGTCGCCGCCGAAGTACTCCGGCCCGCCGTAGAACCCGCCGATCCACGCGCGGCCCCCGTACACGGCGACGCACGACGGGTTGGTCCCGACGCGCGGGTTCGCCTTGTACTCGTCCCAGTTCGACGGGCCGACGCCGCTGCTCGGATCGAACGTCATGTCAAACTCGACCGACGACGAGAACAAGCCATAGAGGTCGATCACGTTGACGAGGGTGAAGGGGTGGTCTTCCTGGGCCGTCGCCGCCGGCGCCAGGAGCGCCAGTAGCAGGCAGCCGGTGGTCAATGCAGTCATGGCACGAGTCATCGCCGTCTTTCCTCCAGTGTGTCGGTGCCTGATTCCGGTTCGGGGTCTACCACCAGTACGTGGGGCGGTTGCTGCCGCCACTGAAAACACGATCGATCAGTAGCCGCGGCCGCAACGTCTGCGCCGCGCGCCACTCCGCGTGACCGTCGACGTAGGCGAAGTTGCCGCCTTCGACCTTGATCCCCGTGCCGCTGGTGTGGCCGGTCCAGGGGTGATTGCCTGCTTCCGGTCGCAGCCCGTTGTCATAGTCGACCTGGTACTGCGCCGCCGTGCGGCTCATGCTGGTAAGGTACTCCATGTACAGCGGCACCTCCGAGCGGCCGCCGCTGTTCGGCAATTGCCGGTAGTTGCTCCGCGCGACACTGTTCGGCAGCGGATACAGCGCGAAGTCGGCCATGTCCGGCCCCACGTTCGGCGGCGGGATGATCTGCTGCTCGTCATCCAGCACGCGATAGAAACCGTCGTTCATGTTGAACACGATCAGCGTATCGCCGAACCACATCGACGCCGGCCCGATGAACCCCCAGATCTGGGCGTAGTCCATGAACGCCCCGAACGGGTCCTCGCCCTGTTCGCGCAGCTCCTTGAAGTTCGCCCACGTCGGGTGTCGCGGGTTCGCCGGCATGCGGAAGTTGTTCGTGCTCGGACAGTAGAACACCTCGCCGGCGCTGGCGGTCATGTCGAGACTCTTCATGTCAAACTTGCCGTTGTCGTTGCGCACCGGCGGGTCGAAGCCCATCGCCGGCAGCAGCAACTCACCCAGGTGCCACTCGTGGCCCGGCGCCTGGATGTAGTTCGAATTACGCATGTAGACGTAATCCGGCTCGGAGCCCTGGTGCACGGGGACGTAGTCGCGATTCTCGTTGGCGTACGTGAGCGTGGCCTGCGCAATGCTGCGCAGGTTCGAAGCACACTTGATGCGCTTCGCCTGCTCGCGCGCCCGCCCCAGCGACGGCAGGAGAATCGACAGCAGTAACGCGATAATGGCGACAACGACCAGAAGTTCGATGAGCGTGAATCCGCGATTCGTCCTTCTCATCACACCAGCCTCCAATACTGGGCGGTTCGGCTCTACATTCTACGTCCGCGGCACGCCGGCCGCCCCCGTTTGCAGCACGGTACCCTCTCCCGCGGCGGTCGCCGCGCGAGAAGGAGGGGCGAGGCGCCCCGACGCGGGTGGTCACCGGAACGCCTCGCTGTGAAACAGGTCAATCTAACGGCGGCGCACCAGGGCGACCGCACCCAGCGCCAGCAGCGTCAGCGCCGCCGGCTCCGGCACCTGGTACACGTCCAGGCGACGACCCACGAAGTCGAGCACGAGCAGCGTCGGCGTCCCGGCCGCATCCAGGCCGAAGGCCAGGTCCTTGATGTTGCCCGTCCACTCGCCGGCCAGGCCGCCCTCGGCGCCCGTCAGCACGATCTGGCTCAACCCGCCGGGCGTGCCGTCGAGGTTGCGAATGTGGACGTACTTGTCGTCAACGACGGTCTCGCCGTCCTGGCTGTCCGTGAACACTGACGTCCCGCGCGCCGTCAGGGCCAGCAGGTCGCTGTACGGGCCGTCCGGATACATGTCTTCCATCATCGCGATGTTCAGACCATAGCCCTCGTAGCCCGGGAACTTGGTGATGACCTCTTCCGGGCCGGCCGTGACGCCGTCGAGATGCTTCAGCGCCGTGGGGCTCGTGCGCAGGCCGTAGCCGACGCGATCCGCGAGGTTGGTCGCAATGTTGCCGTCGCTGTCGATGTCCATGCCGCGGAAGGTCGTGCCGCCGGCAATCGTCGTGATCGTGCCGTTGCCCTGGCTGACGCCATCGGGGCCGACATAGCGGACATAGCCCGAGCCGCGCGTGACATACGCCAGCGCCGCGCCGCTGCCCTTGCCCAGCGCATCCCACGCCATGGCGCTGACACGCTGGTCGCTCGGCGTGAAGTAAGTCCACTGCGTCGCGCCGGCGTAGTCCGCCTTACGCACGAACGACGGGTAGCCGTCGCCCGCGCCGCCGAAGCTGTTGTAACCGATGTAGAGTTCGTCGTTGCCGGTGTCGACCGAATTGATGCCCGTGTACGCCCGGGCCTCGAAGATCGAATCCGCCAGTTCCACCGGCGTCGGGGCCGTGACGACGTTCTCGACCTTCACCACGCCGATGTTGCCCGCGGCATTGGTATAGCCGCCGACAAACGCGTGCGTGCCGTCAAACGTGATCGAAAGCGGATTGTCGCCGTATTCCGTGGTGCTGTTGAAGTACGGGCCGAGGTCGATAACCCCGACATGACCGAGTTGCTGCTGGGCGGCGGTGGCCGACACGGCCAGTAGAACACAGACGCCGACCACTCCTAGTGCGGTGCGCGTGCCTCTTCTCATCTCTTCGTCTCCTCCGAAAGCTGTAGTGGAAATGAACGCGATGGCCTTGTGACATTTGTGCGGCGTGCCACTTGCCGCCGGTGCTGGCATAGCGACACGGCCGCCCAGGCCTTTGGAAACACGTTGGCGTGATGACGCCCTGGGCTCATGCTGCCCAACTCCTCATCCGGATCTCGCGCCGCCGCCAATCCACGCGCCCGGCACGGCAAAGACATGGCCTGCGCCGAACTCCGGCGGCACCCGTAATGTTATATAATTATGACATGATTCGCAAGGGCTGATTCGCCGATCTCGACGCATGTCGGCGCGGCGAGGCAATCGTTTGTAAGTGGCTTTTTGGAAGTAGGTTGCGCGTCCTGGTGACGCCACTTGCTTCGCGGAAGAAGCACGCCGCCCGCTAAATCGGCCGGCGTGACGAGCGCCGCCGGCAGCTTTTTCTGGGTCGCGCCGCTCGACGCGGCTACACTGCAAGGGAGCCGGCGGACGACTTCTCTCGAGCAGGAAGTCGCGTGAGGAACGAGGAGAGAAGCGCCTCCCAGATCTGATCGTTGCCTTATCAGGCGCGCCCCGGCGGTCGGCGTCGGTGCCGACCGCGCGAGCTGCGCTGGTTACATGTCTCGTTTGTTCTCGAGGAGGATGACACCATGCAATGCAATCGTACCCGTATCGCGGCGCTGATCACCGCCGCATTCGTTGGCTCGGCCGCCGTGGCCGCACTGCCGGATTACATCGGCTTCGAGCTCCAGGCGCGGGCGTCGTTCGGCAGCGCCTTCAACGTGCCGTCCGGCGCATCCTTCAGCACGACCATCCCGACGCTCAACAACAGCCGCAAGGTCGCCTTCACTTTCAGCGAGCCGGTCAACTTCGACAAGCAGGTCTGGGCCGGACAGGGCGGCGTCGGGTCACCGATCAGCGCCACCTCGGAGCGCGCCAGCGATCCGCACATGAACGATGCCGGCGACATTACCTGGAGCGCCAGCGCGTTCTTTGGCAGTTCGCCCGAAGACGGTGTGTGGCGCGCCATCAACAACGTCCCGGCCAAGCTCACCACCGGTCCGCCCAGCGCCGATGACTGGGGCGAGCCGTACATCGCCAACGACGGCACCATCGGTTATCGCCCCGAGGTCTTCGGCGCGAAGCGCTACACGATCTACGACCCGGGTGACGACTCGTTCACGACTGTTGCCCAGGAAGGCGCGAGCTTCGGTTTCCTCGCCGAGCCGGCCTACAACAACAATCAGCAGTTCGGCGCCCACGTGTGGGACGCGACGCAGGGCAATGTCTCGCAGCTGCGCCGCTTCGACGCCGATGGCACCTCGGACATCCTCTTCCAGGAGGACGCGACGTACGACGGCATCTTCAACGGCGTCGACATCAACGACGGTGGCCAGCTCGCGTCACAGCTCTTCCGCGCCGACAACGGCACGGACATCGCGATCGTCGACGACAGTGGTGTGACGGTGGTCGCGTCGACGACCGCCGGCTGGGCGAGCTTCGCCTTCTTCGATCCCAAGATCAACGACAGCGGCATCGTCGCGTTTCGTGGCGTTCCGACCGGGCAGTCGGAGGGGATCTTCATCGCCGACGGCACCGAGGTGAAGAAGGTCGTCGCGATCGGTGACGAGCTCATGACCGATCTCGGCCTGGCAGAGATCACCAGCTTCGCCAACGGCTGGGATATCAACGACGCCGGTGACGTGGTCTTCAACGCCAGCGTCAGCCTCGTCGGTGGCAGCGGCATCGGCCGCGGCATCTTCGTCGCCCAGACGCCGGAGCCTGCAAGCGGCCTGGCCCTGCTGGCCGGCGCGCTGATGCTCCGCCGCCGCCGTTAGGACGTGCCGCGCGTGCCACGCTCCAAAGGTCGCGGGTGGCTCGCTGCGAGCTTCTGATATGGCACGGGCTGGCCGGCGGGCGCGCCGTCGCGCACCAGATGCGAATGACGACCGCGCCCCGCCGGCAGGCCGCGGGCGGCGCTTCCCGGCCCCCCGGGACGTTACAACGCCGGAAACGTCAGCCCGAAGCGCTCGCACAGCAGCGGCACGCTCGCGAAGTCCATGTCCAGCTCGTATTTGCGATTGATCGCGGCGAACTGCGCGCGATCCCCCCACGCCGCCGCCACCTCGCGGAAGTAGTTCTCGAAACCGGCCGGCGCGATGACCTCGATGATCTCGCACCGCTGGGCACCGGCGTTCCAGAAAGTATGCCACTGGCCGCGCGGCTTGCACACCCAGGTGCCCACACCCGCCGTGACGACATCATCGCCCAGCAGCGCCCCCAGCTCACCCGCCAACACGTACGAATACTCATCCTCGTTCATGTGGCGGTGCAGTGGGGCGGCCAGTGCCCGTGGTGCGATCGGATGATGCACGACGGCGAACGCGCCGTTCGTCATCGGTCCGTCGATTTTCCAGTGCACACCCAGGCCGCCGAAATCGAATTGCGCGCCCGCCGCGCGCGGAATCGCGGTGATGGTTGTCATGTGCGCGCTGCCTCCTGTCGGCCCGCCTTGCCCGGCGCCGCTGCTCATGGCCATGCAGCGTGCAGGCGCGCCGAGCGCCCGCACGCTGCACGCGTAGCCCCGTGGACGCTTGCCCGATGCGGCAGCGGGACTAGCGGCGCCGCAGCAGCAGCGGCAGCGCCACCCCGGCCAGCAACAGCGTGCTGGGCTCCGGCACCACCTGCCCGCGAATCTCCCCGCCCGGATACGTGCTCGTATGGATGTTCACGTACCACAAGCCGGCGACCAGATCGTCGGCTTGCGCCTGCGACAGTGTCGCGTTGCCGACGATCGGGCTGTCGAGGTCCGTCATCCCCAGCGCGACGCCGGCGTTCTGGCCGTACCCCGCGGGTCCGTGGAAGTGCGCGCCGCTGACCGACCCGGTCAGGTCGCTGTAGGTGATGTTCCAGCTCAGCTCGAGCGTGTCCGTGTCGAACGTCACATCGCCAAAGCCGTTGCCCGGTGTGTCGATCGGCGGCACTGCCTGGTCACCGCCGATCGGAAACAGGTAGTTGATCTCCTCGGCGGACGCGAGGCTGGCGCCCAGACCGAGCGCGACAATCAAGACAGTCATCTTTCGCATGGTGTGTTTCTCCTGTGACAGCTACGCTCGCCGTTCCCGCAGTACCGGCGCGCCGGCGGCGCGCAGCCAGACACGGCATGCATGACGGCAAGCTCCTTCGGCCGCGCAGATACTAGGCCCGCGCGCGCCGCCATGTCACGGGAATCTCGCTGGACTTTGGGTAAATCAGATTCCGACTTGAATACCGTTATGCATGCTGCCGCCGCGCCCGAGCCGTAGCACGCGTCACGGCGCGGCCGGTCTCGTCGTGGGTGTGGCCGGCTGCGTCGTCACCTGGTGGCGGGTGAACCACTGCCGCAGCACCTCTTCGGCCGGCTTGTTCTTCGGTGTGTAGCCGTAGTCACCCGGCCCGCCTGTCGAGCGATCCCACTCCCACCAGATCACCCCCAGCAGCTCCGGCACCCCGCTCCAGACGCGGATGAACGCTTCATACAGCCGCCGCTGCTCTTCCATGCCGCCCGGCGTGGCCGTCTGATTCTGGTAGTAATTCCACGGCGCCATCGCCGCGCCCTCCTGGCTGCACCAGCCGACCTCGGTCATCACGATCGGCTTGCCGATCGTGCGCTGCCATGCCAGAATCTCGTCGCGAATCGGTCGCCAGCGCCGTATGATCTCCTCGACACTCGGGTTTTGACGATCCGCCAGCGTGTAGTAGCTCGTCATCCCGATGAAATCGAGATCATCCCAGAACTCGATCGGCCGGTAGTGGTCCCAATTCGCCGAGTAGCCCAGCTTCCCGCCATGAAAGTGCTCGCGCACCTTGCCGATCAGCTTGCGCCACTTCGCCGTGTACTTCTCGGTGCTCACCAGCTCCGACCCCACGATCAGCGCCTCGGCATCCGCCTCGCGCGCAATGTTGGCGAAGAACACCACGAACTCGGTGTACTCCTCCCACCACTCGTCCCATTCCGGCGGATCGATTACGCCGCGCCACTCCGTCCCGCGCGGGTTCCGCAGCAGCACGATCGGCATCAGCACGACCTTCAGCCCGAGCCCGTCCGCCCGGCGAATGATCGCCTTCAGATCCTCCGGCGGCGGTACCTTGCGCAAGTCCATGTAGATCGCCTGCGATTCCGCGTGCTCCATGTACCCCGGCAGGCAGAACATCACCGAATTGGCCCCCAGCGCCGCGATCTCCTCCAGCATCGGCTCGTATGTCTTCATCGGTTCGTACCAGCCCGACGCCACCTGGATCGCCACCCCCCGGTACGCCACATCCGCCGGCGGAATCGGCGGCCGGTCGACGTCCGCCGGCGCGGCCGTTTCGGCTGAAACGCCGTTGCGTCCGCCGTTGCCCAGCCAGCTCGCGGTCAGCACCGCCAGGCACGCCACACCAGCGACTGCGATCAGTTTCGGCATCATCGGTTGAGTGGTTCGCATTCCATCGTGAGCCGATGCGTTTCCAGCAACGAACGGCCCTGCACGTACGCATCACGACAGGGCTTGCCCAGCAGGTCAAGCAACGTCGGCGTCACGTCGATCGCCCGGGCACTCTCGATCGTGCTTCCGGCCACGATGCCCGGGCCCGCCATGCACCACGTGAACCCCATCTCGTCGCGGTGAATGCCGCCGTGCCCGCCGGCTTCCTTGACGAAACTGTAGCCGGGTTCGGCGAAAAGGACCACATCCCCCGCGCGAGGCAGGTCGAGCAACGGCAGCAGCCGCGACACGACGCCCGGCTGGCGCTGCGTGGCGGTCATGTGTGACCACGCCGCCGCATCGTGATACCCGTCCGCGATGAACGCCGCCAGCGCCGGGTCGTCCATGTAACCCAGCACATCCGCCGCACCGGGCTCGTAGGCGAACGCGGCCGCGCCATCCGCGCGCCGCCGGCGAATCCACGACGTCCCCGCCGCATTACGCAGCACCGCCTGATCCCCGTCCGCCCGATACACGACCAGCGCCACGCCGGTTTGGTGCCAAAGCCGCTGGGCTGCGGGCGGTGCATTCAGAATCCGCGCCACCGCGGGCGGGGCGAGCCGCGTTTCCCAGCCCGCTGGCGACTTGAAGTGCAGCGACGCGCGCCGACCGTCCTGGTCATCGAGCACCGTGTCAAACCGGTCGTAGAAGCGGGCGCGGGCGGCGGCGCTGCCATCCTGGCGCATGTCGCGCGTCGCCTGCCGGCCCCACCGGACGCCGACGAGCTCCAACAGGTCGATACGCTGATCGACGTCAACCATGCCGTGGTCGCTCAGCAGCACCAGGTAGGTCGTCTCGAGCAGCCCCTCGCGTTCCAGCCACAGGCAGGCCCGCTCGACCTGGTGATCCGCGTGCTGCAGCGCCGTGCGGAACGCCCCCGATTCCGGGCCGTGTATGTGTCCGATGCTGTCGACGCCCGGCATATAGAACGTCACCACGCTTGGCCAGCGCCTGTGCCAGTTCGCCCACGTGATCACCCGCCACAGCGACGTCACGCTGAGCTTGTCCACCGCGGTATAGTCGCGGAAGAACCACATCGCTCCCGACAGTGCCCAGTTCCGAATAATCTTGGTCGCCCCGCGCCGGTGGACCGTCTGGATCGTCGCCGACGGATCCGGCTGCAAATGCTCGTAGAGCAGCGGCACGTCGTGATCCTCGTCGACGCGGTCATACTGCCGGATGACGGCATAGTCGCGAAAGAGGGTCCGCTCGGGCTCGAACCAGTGGTTGCCGATGATTCCGTGACTGGCAGGCCCCGCACCGGTCATCAACGTGGTGATCGCCGCATAAGTGATCGACGGCACGCACGTGTTCGCGTGCTCCACCCGCGCCCCGCCCTCGATGAAACGCTTCCGGATGTTCGGCAGCCAGCCCTCGCGGCAGCCCCGTTCCAGCAGCCGCGGTGGAAAGCCATCGACCAGGAAGATGACCGCGCCGGGGTCCGGCCGCTGCACGTCGGCGTGCAGGCTGAAGCGGCTGGGCTGGCCGGGGCCGCAGCCGCCGGCCGAGGCCAGCATGGCGCAAACCGCGACAAGAGACGCCAGCAGAGGGGCTACGGAGCGGTGGGACATATGTGGGCTGGCCATTGAAATCCTTCGTACCAAGCGGCAACGGCCAGCGCCTCGGCCGGCAACGCGAGCATTATGCACGGGTGGGCCAGGCCTTCAAGTTTTCGCTGGGCGCAGTTGTGCCCGGACGCCGAAAAGATATATAGTGACGACCTGCAGTCGGACACGGTGTTCGGCTGCTCGTTGGTTTCCCATGCGGAGACAGCCGTGAAGACTTGGAAGTGGATAACGCTGACGGTTTCGGGCGGAACGTTGCTGGCATTGGGGACGTGTGCGACGGACCTGATGTACTACGCGATGCAGGCGGCCGCGACGCAGCTCGTCACCGGCGCCCTGAGCGGCAGCTAAGGGGTCGCGACCGCGGCCGGCTCAACCCGGGGGAAGAAGACACCGATTCTGAAATAGGTGGCGCGCAGCGTGCGCGCCGGACTGCGCCGCCGCCGGCGTGGCGGCCCCAGTGGTCGAAGCGGTACGGAGATCGACATGAAGACATGGAAGTGGTTGTCGTTCGTCGCCACGGGGGCGATGCTCATGCAGTTCCAGAGTTGTGCCGTCGAAGCGGCGAACGTCCTCGCGGACGAAGTGCTGCAGCGATCGCTCGACGTGATCGCCTACAACCTCACCTCCCAGATCGGCTGACGATCAAGTGACATCGGTGCTTGGCATGGGCAGGCCCCGACGTGGTCGGGGGTTGCCCGTGTCGCGCCACGCGCGCTGCCTGGCGGACGAAGCCTGAATTGCGCGCACGCACCGCGGCAGCGCGCCCTGTTCACCTGCGTCCCCTGCGCCCTTGTCGCCTGGCACCCGTTACGGCACCTCATCTCCGGGAGCCTTGAACCCGCCGGCGAGGATCTTGCGCGCCACGTCGATCACCGGATCGCTTTTGGCGAAGTCGCCGGGCTCGCTGGACACGCGGATGTCCGGCGCGATGCCTTCCCCCTCGAACTCCAAGCCCGCCGGCGTCATCGCCTTCCACGAGGGCAGCCGCACGACGACGCCATTGGGCAGCCCGTACGCCTTGGGGTTGCCCGAGCTGCCATACGACGGCGCCCCGACCAGGCGACAGTTCGGTGCCTGCTTCATCATGAGCAGAAACGCCTCCGCGCTGCTCATGTTGCCCGGCCCCATCAGCACGAGCACTTGCTTGCGGTACTTCGGCCGGCCCCGGCTGGGCTCCAGCACGCGTTCCTGCGGCTTGGTGAAGCCGCTGCCGTCGGGCGCTTCCGGCCACACCGAAACGTGCTTGGCGTACACCACCGGCTCGTCGACGAAGCAGCCCGCGAACTCGCGCGCCAGCGTCTCGTCACCGCCGGCGTTGGGGCGCACGTCGATGATCAATGCCTGGGTGTCCTGGAACGCCTCCAGCGCCTTGTACGCCGCCTCGAGGTCATCCTTGTAGCGCTGCTCCCAGCTCGGCAGGACGATGTAGCCGACGTCTCCATCGAACCGCCCGGTAGCGACGCACGCGCTTCGGCGCTGCCAGTTCTCGACGACCTGCGGCAGGATGCGAATGCTGAAGTTCGGCTCGTAGCGCCGCTGAAAGGTCGCGAACCAGCGCCCACCGGCCCCCAGCGTGATGTGCGGGTCCTTGGCCGGTGCGAAGATGGCCGTCGCGCGCTCGGCGAACGCCGCCGGCGAGTCCGCCGCCGCGACGTGCGCCGTGTAGTGCACGAACTGCTGATCCCACTTGATGTCGTGTCGGTCACGGTAAGCGTAGAACTTCTCGACCGTGCGCCGCAGGATCGGCACCGACGCCTTGTTCTCGGCGGCGATGACCTGCTGCATGTCGACTGGCGCGCGCTTCGGGGCGGTCTTGAATTTCAGCGGCCGCGGCTTGGCCGGCTCGCCTTTCTGGTTGCGGAAGCCCTGGGCCGCGGGGCAGTTGATGCCGAGTTCGTACTGATGGTCCAGCTCCAGCTGCACCGGCAGCACCGCCGTGCGGCGATCTTCCCAGTACGGCGCCCCGCGCATCTGCGGGAACGTGTCCCCGCCGCCGCACCATGAATGGCTGCCTTCGGTCATGTCCTGGTCGAACTTCACGCGGATGAAGCGAAGATTCGGGTCGACGTCGGTCGCGCCCGGTTCGGGGCTGAGCTCGACGATTCTGGGCGTGTCGGCGCGTGCGGCCGACACCGCCAGCAGCGCGGTCACGAGGACAATGTGGGGCGGGGCGGGGCAACGCATGATGAACACCTCCATGCGGACGGCCGCGCGGGCGCGCCGCCCGGCGGCATTGTGCTGGTTCATTGGCCTGGTGGCGGCGTGCCGCACGCGCAGCAAGGTGCCGCACGGCCGACGTCACCATACACCGGTGCTGATGTGTGGGATACCAGCGCGCAGCGCGTTCGTCCAGACCACGGCTGGCGGCGCCGCAGGGCGCAAAGGCGGAAGTGGTGGCCGCGCGGCCCTGGTCCAGCGGCCCCGCCGCACGAGGGCGGGGCGCTCGATGTGCGACCTACCGCGCGAAACCGGCGGCGTCGGGGGCTTCGGGCAGGGGCCGCTTCGGGTCGTAGAGGTTGAGGAACTCGTCGTACTCTTCGTAGCCGCGGGCGATGATCGTCCACGTGCCGTCGTCGGCGACTTCGTACAGCGCCGGGCCTTCGTACCAGTCGGGCTCGGCCATCGCGACCGTGAACGTCTTGGCGGCCTCGGTGTTGAGACGCGGCAACTCGGTCACCACGAGTTCGCCCTCGGCGTATTCCACCCAGTAGTAGCCCGGCACCCAGGTGCTCGGCGCCACCAGTGCGGTTTCCGTCGGGCAGCCGGCGATCGTCAGGACCAGTAATCCGACCAGCGTCACCAGCGCGTTCTTCTCGAGCGAGCGGAGCTTCATGTAGCCCTCCTGACGGCGAGTGTTGGCCGCTAGGCCGCTGCATTGTAAGCGCGGCGACCGCCTGATTTCCTCACAATGTTCGGCGCGGTACGCGTGTGTTGTTGTAGGCTCGCGGCACGCGGTTCTATGAGACCAGGAGCGGCTCGCCGGGCGAAAAACGTGTCGCCGCCGTCGAGCGTCCGAGAATCCGCCGGCGGCTGTGCTGCTGCGAGCGAATGCGGGCAGGTTGAGGGTGCGCGCGCCCTGCACTATCCTACGGGGCCGAGCAGCAGCATGACGGCGACCGTCTAACCCCGGGAAAACGTGCGAGGGCCGATAATGCCAAGATGTGCGAGCGCAAGTGCTGTCCCGTTCCTCGCCCTCGTCAGCCTCGCGCTGCCCGCGCGCGCGCAACAGCCGACGACCAGTCCACCCACGACGACGGTCACCTCGGCCGCAACGCAACCGGCGCCGCCGGTCACCACCCAGCCCGCGGTCAACGAGCTGCGGTCGCCGCGCGCGACCGTCGAGTACTTTCTCGCGGCGGCGCAGCAGGCCGCCGATGCGTTCGCCGCGGCCCAGGCGGTGGCCGCGACGCGGCCGACCGAGACCGACGAGCCCGCCGCAGTCAACGCGTACAAGTACTACAGCGCGCCGATGCGCTGCCTGGACTTCGGCAAGCTGGCCGACGACGCCGAACGCCTGCGCGACGAAGGACCGCGCTATGTGCGCGAGCTGCACGCGATCCTGCGCCGCCTGATCGACGAGGGTATCGTCGACATCGAAGACGAGGAGATACTTCCCGACAAGGCCGCGACGGCCGATCCGTGGTCGTTCGGACGGGATCCGCTGGTGTTGACCCTGACGCGCCTCGAGCAGCCGGTCCCCGGCCAGGATAGCCCGCTCCGCGTGTGGAAGTTCTCCCAGGCCACCGTCGGCCAGATCGACGGCTGGTACGAGAACCTGGACGCCGAGATCGAGAAGATCGAAGCAGAAGAGCCGGCGCTGGAGATCGTGCCGGCGTTCCAGACGCCGCAGGGGCTGGTCAAGCACTTTCTCGATGCCGCCTCGCGTTTTCGAGAAACCAAGGACGAGGTGGCGTATCGCGAAGCGCTGCGCTGTCTCGACATGTCCGCGGTCTACGAGGAGCAGGAGCTGGCGACGGACGAGGCGCGGCAGCGCTTCCTGGACGAGAACGCGCCGCGCTACATCGAGGGGCTCGACCTCGTGCTTGATCGGCTGATGAAGGCCGGGCACCTCGAGCTCGACAACCTGCCGGCCGAGCCTGACCCCGCGCAGAAGCCCTCGTACGCGATCAACAACAAGGAGAGCGTCGACCCCAACACGGTGCCGCTGGAGGTGTTGCTCGTGCGGCGGGGCGACGTAGCGCTGGCGGAGGGCCAGTGGCGCTTCTCGGCGGATACGGTGCGCCGCGTGCCGCCGATGGCCGAAGCCCTGCGCGATGCCGCCAAGGAGGCCGGCGCGCCGCTGCGCGCGACGCAGGGGCCGCACGGGTCGCCGCGCGCGACGTTCAGCACGTTCCTGACCGCGATGCGTGAGAACCGCATCGATGACGCGGTCGCCTGCCTTGATATCGTCGACGAGGACGCCAGCTTTGACGTCGCCAAGTCGCTGGCAGGCAAGTTGTGGCTGGTGCTGGCACGCAAACCGAAACAGCCCGTCCAGCAGGTGCCCGACAACCCGGACCTCGAAAAGCCCTATACGCTGTTCGAGCATCGCCTCGGCCGGATCGAGATCGCCCCGGTCGAGATCGCCGACGGCGCGCGCAAGTGGCTGATCAGCCCCGATTCGGTCGAGGCGATCGAGCCGCTCTACGAAGCCTACGAGAGCGAGCCGATCCATCCCGATTGGCGCGGCGAACGGCTTTCCTTCTGGACGTTGCCGGCGCTGTACATGACCGAATACGTCATGCCCAACAGCTTCAAGCGCGATGTGCTCGGGCTGAAAGTGTGGCAGTGGATCGGTGTGCCGGCGGCGATCGGGCTGGGGGTGCTGGTCTTCTACCTGTGCCAGGTTCTGCTGCCGCGGATCGCCGGCCGCGTACTGGCGAGCAAGTCGGGCATGCTGTTGCCGTCGGCGCTGAAGCGGGCCATGCGGCCGACGTCGGCCCTGATCATGGTGCTCGTCTGGCGCGGCGTGTTCCCGGTGTTGGACCTCGGCTCGTTGGTCACCACGCAGATCATCTGGGTGTCGGAGCTGCTGGCGGTCATCTTTGCGGCGGCGGGGGTGTTTCGGCTCGTCGGTGTCGGGGCGACGTATTTTGCCGGCCGGGCGGTGCAGACACAGTCGCGGCTGGACGACGTCCTCGTGCCGCTGCTCGACAAGACGCTCAAAGTCGTGGCGGTGGCGCTGGGGGTCGTGTTCACGCTGAACGTGGCGTTTGACGTGGATTCCTGGCGCCTGCTCGCCGGCTTGGGTGTGGGCGGTTTCGCGGTCGCGTTCGCGGCCCAGGACACGATCAAGAACTTCTTCGGCTCGGTCAACGTCGTGCTCGACCGGCCGTTCCAGGTGGGCGACTGGGTCAAGATCGGTTCTACCGAGGGCATCGTCGAAGCCGTCGGACTGCGCAGCTCGAAGATCCGTACGTTCTGGAAGTCGCAGATCGTCGTGCCGAACTCCGAGATCATGAACGCGACCATCGAGAATTATCAGCGGCGCACCTATCGCCGGACCTATGCGGTTATCTCGGTGACGTACTCGACCACGCCGGAGCAGCTCGAAGCGTTCTGCGAGGGCATCCGCGAGCTGGTGCGCCAGCACGAGCACACCTGGAAGGACTACTACCAGGTGTACGTGAAGGGCTTCGCGGCCTCGTCGATCGACATCATGCTGTACTGCTTCCACGATGTGCCGGACTGGGGTCGCGAGCTGGCCGAGCGCCATCGGCTGTTGATCGACATCGTGCGCCTGGCGAACCGGCTCGGCGTGGACTTCGCCTTCCCGACGCAGACCGTGCACCTGTACAAGGAGGAGCCGGGTGGCGCGGCATCACCCGTGCCGAACGAGCCCAAGGGAGCGCTGCGCTTCGGCCAGGAGCAGGCGCAGGCCTTGCTGGCGGAGCTGAAAGCGAACGACGACGCGGCAGGGGGGTAGCGTCCTCCAGTGTGACGGGCGGATCAGAGCCGGATGGCGCCAGCCCCCGGCCCCCGTCCGATGGCTGGCGCCCCCGGCTCCGCAGCCCGGCCCGTGCGTTTCAATCGCCCGCGGCGCGACCCACGCCGTTGAATGCGCGCTGCAACGCGGCATAATCCGCCACGTCCGCGTCGCCGTCGCCATCCAGGTCCGACCGTGGCTGCAGCACCGGATCACACGTGAGCGACACGCCCGGCCCCGCCAGGCAGCCGGACCAAAGTACAAAGTCCGTCGCGTTCAGCGCGCCATCGTGATTGACGTCGCCCGGCGCCGGTGGCGAAATCCGCAGCATCAGGTCGTCCGCGTACGAGTCGTTGTCCGTGCCGCCCAGCCGCGTGCCGGACAGGTGAAAGGCGACCGCGCGGGTGCCCGCCGGTATTGGTACCGTGTCCTCGACCAGCGTCCAGGTGGATACCAATGCGCTCAGTTTGTCGGTCGAGCCCAGGGTGCTCCCGTCCGCGTCCTTGAACACCAGCCAGACGTCCGGGCGATCCGTGCCACTGAAGTCCTTCAGATAGCCCCCATATGTCGCCATCGCGTCGCCCGCGTCGATCACGGATGCGTGCAGCGACACGTCCACCGTCTGACAGGCTTCGCCATACGCGCTTTCGTCGGCGCACACGCCGCCAACCGCGAAGAAGTGTGACCCGCTCACCGGCGCCGTTCCCGAATCACAGGCATGCGCCGCCAGCACTTCCAGCGGCGGATCGATGATGGTCCAGCCCGTCGTATCGGCTTCGGCGCCGGGGTTGGCCAGGCGGTTTGCACCCTGGGACGACATGCTGGTCTGGAACATCTGGGGGGCCGACCAGTCGCTCCAGCGCAGGCCGGCATCGCGATAGCGCACCCGCCACGAATACACCTGGTTTGATGCCAGCCCGGTCACGGTTGTCCGCGTCAGATCCGGGTCCGTCACCGTATTCACGCTGTGGTGCCCGTTCGCCGGCCCGCTCGCCCCGGGCGGTGCGTACCAGTTCTCGAACCGGATCCACGCTTCGGCGGCCGGCTCGTCGAAGCGGCCCGTGCCGAGTGCCACCTGGAAGTGGCTGGCGAGGTGCGTGTCGCCATCCGGGTCGCTGTACGCGTCAGCCTGCAGCAAGACCTCGTCGGGGCTCACCGGCGAATCGGCGGCGCCCGGTGAAACACACATGGGTGCCGCGGGGGGCACGTTGCTGGTGCGGATCGTGATGTCATCGACGACCTCGTTGTCGCGCGGCACGAACTCGTTGCCGAGACTCACGCGGCGCAGGCGGAACTGCGGGTCGCTGCCGGCCCGCACCTCGATCACGACGAAGCCCCATTCGACGAACGATCGCTGATACTCCGGGTAATCCGCCTGGGCGTACTCGCCCCAGTAGTCGATGTTGCCCTCGCCGCTGGCGACGTTCACCCACAGGTGA
This sequence comes from uncultured Planctomycetales bacterium, assembly GCA_964448675.1. Classification (GTDB taxonomy): domain Bacteria; phylum Planctomycetota; class Phycisphaerae; order UBA1845; family Fen-1342; genus CAYUZU01. The sequence continues at coordinate 31,020 of CAYUZU010000030.1, read as the reverse complement.
TCGTGATCGCGACTCTGGCCGCGTGAATACGCGTGCGTGTGGCCGTAGAAGTGGGCCGACGGCTTGCCGCAATCGGTGGAGAACTGCTCGAGCCGGCGCACGATCTCGCCGCTGTACGCCAGCTCGCCCGGGAGCCAGCACTCGGACTTGTAGGGATGGTGAAACTCCGCAAAGACGAAGTCGATCCAGTCGTTGGTGCACGCGTCCGCCAGCACATCGTCGAGCCAGTTGAGCTGCTGCGGCACGCGATAGCCGTCATCCGTGTCGAGCGAGATGATGCGCACGTTGCCGTAATCGACGTAGTACCAGTGCTCCTCGAAACCGGCTGTGCCGTTCTCGGGCAGCCGCATGTAATCGTAGTACCAGTGCGCGTCCTGCTCGTGGTTCCCGAGCGCCGGATACAGCGGGACGTACTCGAACAGGTTGCGCGCCTCGCCGAAGTAGTCGTTCACCCAATCGGAGTAGTTGCTGCCGGCATTCACCAGGTCGCCCGCCGTCAGCACGAACGCGATCTCGTCGTCGACGTCCGGCCCGAATTCTTCCGTCACGAAGGCGAGAATGCCGTCGTTGACCAGCTCACGGAACTTGTCCGCGTTGCCGTCGTCGCGTTGCGTGTCGGAGAAGACGATGAAGCGCAGCGGTTGCTCGCTGTTCACCGGCGGCGGCGTGCGGAAATGGAACACGTCACTCGTTTCGACCCCGGTCTTCACGCGGTAGTAGTAGCGCGTCCGCGGCGCCAGCCCCGTCAACTGCACCTGGTGAATGCGGGCCGCGCCCTGCGACGGCGCAGCTGTCCCGGTTGCGGTCTCCCCCAGCGACGTGCTCGTGCCATACTCCACCACGCTCTCGTCGCCGAAGGACGTTTCCCACACGACCCAGATACTGTTGGGTGCGGCCGATTGCAGAAACGGCCCGACGCGTATGGACGTCACCGGCGGGTCGCTGTCACCCGGGGGACCGGCGGCCGTGGCCGGCCCGAGGGCGGCGATGTCGGCGGCGCTCATCGCGTAATCGCGGAGCTGCACGGCATTGCACCACCCGACGTCCTGCGTCTCGCCGTTCTGGTCGGCGAAGAGATGGAACACGCCGCCGAGCGAAAACCGCCCGTCAGGGTCAAAATCCGCCTGCACGGCGTTTTGCAGTTCACCGTCGAGATACGAGCGATACACGTCAGCGTTCAGATCGACCACCAGTGCGATACGATGCCACGCGCCCCAGCCGAAACGCCGCGGATTGCCCGGATCGGTATAGTCGCCCGAGATGCCCATGCCGCCGTCGGCACGGATGAACCAGTCACCGTCGTTGCTGTTGTCGGCGTTGGTCTGGTACAGGGCGGCCCACGACGCTTCGTCGAAGCGCACGTCCATGATGAGCGTGTACGTGTTGGTGCTCACGCCGCCGCCGTTCGGCCCTGCCGGATTGGTCACCGTGAAGTACGTGTCCGGATCGCCCGCGTCGCCACCGGTGAAGCGCACGACCTGGGCGGTCGCGCCGTTGATCGTGGCGGCTTCGAAGCTGTGGGTGCCCACGGCGGTCAGCGGCAGGTCACCGCCGCGCATGTCGAGATCCCCGTTGAAGTCCCACGTCCACTGCCCGCCGACCGCGCTGACGCTGACGAAGGCGAGCAAGAGCATACCGATTCGCATGACGGTTCACTCCAATAGCGACGGCCACCCGCCACGACCGACGAGTACATGCCTGGCGGCGATCCGCCTTAAGCGTGGGCGAGGACCGGCAAACAGCGCCGACCCTCGCCCGCAACCATGGAAGACAAAACTGGACTAGCGACGCCGGAGCGCCGACAGGCCGAGCGCGAGCAGACTGATCGTCGCCGGCTCGGGAATGCCGTAGGCCGTGGCACCGCCGAGTGCCGCCAGTTCGCCATCGCTCATCGCGTAGTCGCGCAGCTGGAAGCTGTTGACCCAGAGGTCGCCGGCCGTCTCGTCGCCGTTGTCGACGAAGATGTGGAAGACGTCTTCCAGCGTCCAGCGGCCGTCCTGCGAGAACGTCTCGCCTTCGACGATGTTCTGCAGTTCGCCATCGACGTATGAGCGAAGGGCGTTGTTCGAGGTATCGACGACCAGGGCGATGCGCTGCCATTCACCATAAGTGAAGCGCAGCGGATTGCCGGCATCCTCGTAGACGCCGGAGATGCCCAGCCCGCCGCCGTCGCCGAGGTCGCGGATGAACCAGTCGCCGTCGTTGCTGTTGCTGGTGTTGGTCTGGTACATCGAGCTGTAGGTACCATGCTCGCCGATCTGGATGTCCATGATCAGCGTGTAGATGTTGGTGTAGCTGCCGCCCCCGTTGGGGCCGGCGGGGTTGTTGACGGTGAAGTAGCCGTCACTGCCGGGGCCGTTGCCACCCGCGACGTGGGCCACCTGCGCGGGATCGCCATGATCGTGGTCGCCTCGAAGCTGTAGGTGCCATTGCCGGTGAGCGGGTCAGCGGCGCCGCTACGCTCGTTGAGGTTGCCGTCAAAGTTCCACGTCCACTGGCCGGCCAGCGCCGCGGCACTGCACAGGCCCACGATCGTCATCGTCAGAATTCTGCTGGTCATCTTTCCTCTGTCCTCCTTTGCGTCTTCACTGGCATCAGGATACCGCCCGATCACGGGCCGGCCTGCTTCGCGGATTGGACGGGCCGACGCGAGTCTGACTACGCCGTCGAAACTCGCGCCGGCCAGTGCACCCTGCACACGTCCGTCCGTGCTACTGTCCGCTGTAGAACAGTTGATACTCGTACACGTCGATCAGATCGGCGTCCTTGTCACGGTCGATGTCCGCGGCGCTGCACGCGCCGTACGGCACGTCCGGGCCGCTGAGACACCCCAACAACCGCAACGCGTCATCCACGTCGACGTCATCGTCGAGGTCCAGGTCGCCGAACAGCGGCTGCGGGATGCCGGTCGTCCGCGGACCGCCGAGGCGGATCACCTCTTCCTCGGTCATCACGTAGTCGCGCACCTGAATCGAGCTGACCAGGCCGCGGTGCGTCTCGTAGTTCTCGTCGGTGAAGAAGTACAGGATGTCCTCGCCCCACGGGCCGTCGTCGGTCTGGAGCGAGCGCTTGCCGTCCACGCCGTTGCCGGGCTGCTCGACGGGCTCGCCCGGCGGCCAGGCAATGTTGTCGTCGGCATAGATCACGTACTTCGTGACGGTCGCATTCGTATTGTCGACCGCCGCGACGACGCGGACCCACTCGTCCTCATAGATCCAGCCGGCCGTGCTGGCGTAGTTGCCGTCGTCACCAATGGCACCGTCCTGGGTGCGAATCCAAAGCATGGCATCGCCGTCGTTCATGGGCCACGTCTGGTACAGCGCGATCCAGGACGGGTTGTGGCCGAGCGGCGCGCCGAAGTAATCCCAGATCGGGAAGTACACGTCCATGATGACGGTGTACAGGTTGACGTTGGCACCACCGCCGTTCGGCTCCGCCCCGTGCGGGAACAGGTAGCCGGCACACGGCTGCGTGGCATCGAAGTACATGACGTTGGGCTCGCCATCGGGCATCGTCCCACCACCGAAGTCCGCGGCCGGACCGAACTGCGTCGAGGACGACAGGTCCTGCGGGCAATCGATGCACAGCTCACCCGTGAACCACTGCAGCGCCTGGCCGGTCGTGGCCGCGAGCGGCTGGCCGAAGCTCTCGAAGTCCCACTGTCCGGAGACGCTGGAATGGCCGGGGATGTTGCCGGCGGACACGCCGCCCAGCGCCGCGATCTCGGCGTCGGTCATCGCGCCGTCGCGGATCTGGACCGAGCTCACGTACGCTTCGATGTTTTCGTCGTTCTCATCAGCGAAGAGAAGCACCGGGACGTCGCTGCTCGCGGGGAACAGCGACCAGCGCCCGTCGAGCGCGCCGACGTCCTGCGTGCCGACCAGCGTGCCGTCGATGTACTTGCGGAAACGGTCTTCGGTCGTGGGGTGCATGTCGACGGCGAGCACGACGCGGTGCCAGGTGTTGGGCTGGATCGCGCCCTGGTAGTCGCCGCTGATCCCGATGCCGCCGTCATAGCGGAGGAAGAAGTCGCCGTCGTCCTCGTTGCAGGCGCTGATCTGATAGAACGAGCTCCAATCCAGCACCGGGAAGTACACGTCGAAGATCAGCGTGTACTCGTTGACGGCCGCACCACCGCCGTTCGCGTTGAGCCCGTGGTACATCGCGAGGCCTTCGTTCGGCGCGTAGCCGTTCATGATGTGCATGACGCCCCCGTCGCCGTCCGGCAGCGGCACGCCAAGCGCGCTTGCGAGACCGAACTCGGTAACGCTCGCCGGATCGCCCGGCTCGAACGGCACGTGGCAGCGCTCGGCGGTGAACCAGTCGGCGTCGTCGCCGACCGTCGCGGCCAAACCGTCGTTCGGGTCGTCAAAGTCGAGCTGCACTGTAACGCCCGTGCCGCCAGGGATGTTGCCGGCTGTGGCGGCGCCCAGGTTCGCCACCTCGGCCGCGTCCATGGCATAGTTGCGCATCTGGATGCTGCCGCAGTAGCCGGGGGCCGTCTCGCCGTCATTGTCGGTGAAGAAGATCGCCGGCAGCCCGCTGGCCGCCGTCTCGAGCGCCCAGCGGCCATCGGCGCCGGAGTCGAGGATCTGCTCGCCCACGAGCACGCCGTCGATGTACTTGCTCATCAGCGGGGCGCTGGTGCCGACACCGCAGCGGGTGCCGTTGTACCACTCGAGATCCTCGCCAGTGGTCGCGACCAGCCCGTCGGCCGGGTCCTCGAAGTCCCACTGCCCGACCACGCCGGTGCCGCCGGGGATATTGGTGGAAGTCGCGTTGCCGAGCGCGGCGACTTCGCCCGCCGTCATCGGGTAGCTGCGGATTTGGACGCTGCTGACGGTCGCGTCGAGCGTCTCGCCACTGTTGTCGGCGAAGAGCATCAGCGGCGTCTCGTCGATCGCTGGGTAGAGCGACATGCGACCGTCGAGGCTGATGGCCTCGACCGTCCCGGCCGGGGCGCCGTCGATGTACTTGGTGAGCTCGCCGCTCTCGCCGTCGACCACGATCGCAATCCGGTACCAGGTCTGGAGAGCGAGCGGGCCGGCGTCCCGGGTGGTATGGCCGAGGAAACCATCGGGGGCGATCCAGATGTCGCCGTCGTTGCTGTTGCAGCCGTTGGTGTTGAACAGCGACCCCCAGTCGTCGAGCGAGTTGATGTAGATATCGCAGACCACAGTGTAGTTGTTCACGTAGTCGCCGCCGCCATTGGCGGGGATGCCGTGGTAGGCGTCGATGGCTTCGAGGGGGTTGTAGTCGCTGAACTGAATCACGCCGCCGTCCAGACCGTCCGGGAAGAGCGCGGCGCCGAGGCCGCTCGCGCTACCGAAGCTCGACTTGGCCTGCGGATCGGCCTCCGCTTCGTTGGCGAGGTCGATCGAGGCCACGATGCGGTGCCAGGCATCCGGGGTGACCTGCCCCTCGTAAACGCTGGAGATGCCGATGCCGCCGCTGCCGCTCATGAAGAACTCGCTGTCGTTCTCGTTGCAGCTGTTGGTCTGGTAGAAGCCGACGTAGCCGCCCATGGAATCCGCGGGATAGTACACGTCCATGATGACGGTGTACTGGTTGACGTAGTTGCCCCCGCCGTTGGCGTCCATGCCGGGGAAGACGTCGATGCCCTCAAACGGGTTGAACGTATCGAACTTGATGACGCCGCCGTCACCGCTGTCGAAGGGCACGCCGAACTCGCTGGCGAGGCCGAAGCTGCTCTTCTCCTGCGGGTAGCCGATGGGGAACTCGTTTGGATCTGCTGAGCGCGTCCAGGTAGAGCCGTCGGCGCCGATGGTGGCCGCGAAGCCGTCGGGGCCATTGAAATCCCACTGGCCCGTGACGCTCTGCGCCAGCGCCAGGCTGCCGGACAGCGCGGCCAGTGCGACCGCGGCAGTCATTCCGAAGCTTCTCCACGATGCAGGCATCTTTGCCCTCCTTGTGTTACGTGCGCGGTTGACGGAGTCGGAGAACCGGATTCTCACAAGCGACGCATACCGCGCCGGGTTGCTAGTGTTCTCCGTAGTACCAGACGACCTTGTTGCCCTCCATGCGGGCATTCAGTAGGGGGTAGACCTCTTCCCAGTTGCCGGGTGGATCCTCGTACGACGCGAGATAGGCATCCACGATCTTCGTGTTGCGCGCATACCAGGACACGTGGCCATCGAGAAAGCCGATATTCAGGCCGTGCGGCGCGTGATTATCCTGGGCGTCCGGCCAGTTGTTCACGTTGTCCGGGCCGGAACCCTGGTCATTGTCGAGCACGAGCAGCGTCGTGGTCGGCTTGCGCACCTGACGGTGCGTCTTGACCACGTCGCGCGTCCAACGGTAGCTCGCAGGCTGGTAACGCCAGTAGCCGTAGAAATCGTCCCCCGGGCGCAGCCCGAGCTGGGTCAGGATGTCCCCCACCTTGTAGCCATCAATGACGCGGCCGTCGGGGTACTCCGAGTATCCGTCGTACCAGCCCCAGACTTCGTAGCTGTGGCCGCCCGTGGTATCCCGGCCGTCGTCGGCGGCCGCCGTGAGGTCCATGAGCACCTGCCGCTTGTAGCGGTTCGGGCTCGGCCGCACCCATTCATCCTCCCGGACCACGTTCCACGTCGACGGGCAAACGGCCAGCTGGGGGTCGGGCAGGTAGGTCGGATAGATATGGGCGAAGCTGTCGCTACCCGTGTCATTGGTCGCAATGTACAGGCCGGCGTGGTGCTCGTGCGCATGCTGGATACACGCCATATTGAGCTGGCGGATGTTGGAGGCACACTTCACGCGTTTGGCCTGCTCGCGCGCCCGCTGCAGCGACGGCAGCAGGATCGACAGCAGCACCGCTATGATCGCCACGACCACCAGCAGCTCGATTAACGTAAACGCCTGGTTTCTGCGACACTTGCATGCAACCATCGCCGTTCGTTCTCCTGCCGGCCCGCCTGCCCCGGGGGGCGTCGCTTCGCCTGCCCGGCTGCATCGGCGCACCGCGACCGCACCACCCGCGCGCTGCACTGATGTTCACTACGTAACGCGCGCTCGGGGCAAGGGAGCGAACACCGCGAGCCCCCTTCCCTCGAACGGCTACAAACTACCGCGTGGCCCGCGGAGAAGGGACCCGAGTTTGCGCAGAATTACTATCAATTTGCGCAGAACTTAAACATCTTTTGCTAACGTTTGCCGCGTGAAGAGAGTCGGCCGTCGGCGCGCATGCGTCGTGCCCGCCCGCGTGCCGCGGCAGCCAACAGGGGAACGTCGTCGTGCCGCGTACACGCCACAAGTTGCCGCGCGTCGCACTACTGGTCGAAACCTCCACCACGTGGGGGCAACATCTGATTCGCGGCGTTGCCCGCTACGCACGCGAGCACGGCCCGTGGCTCTTTGTGCTCGAGCCCCGCGGCCGTAGTGAGAAGCTGCGCGTGCCGCGCGGCTGGCACGGTGACGGCGTGATTGCCCGCGTGAACAGTCCCGAACTCGCCGAGGACATTGAGCGGCTCGATCTCCCCGCGGTGAATGTCTCGTGGTACCACTTCAATGCCCCCCAGATCGCCCATTGCACCGTCGACGAGGAGGCCGTCGGCACGCTTGCCGCCAATTACCTCGCCGATCGCGGTTTTCGCTCCTTCGGGTTCTACCCGGCGTTCGATCGGCCAGGGTACGTGGATCGCCTGGGGCCGGCCTTCAGCCGGGCTGCGGCAAAGCGAGGGGGCCACAGCGAAGCCTACGACGGCGTGGCCTATCGCCACGACCGGTCCAACTGGGACAACCACCTGACCGACGTGGCCCGCTGGCTGCTTGGTCTGCGCAAGCCTGTGGGCATCCTTGCGTTTGGCGACTTCCAGGGCCGGGTCATCGCCGAGGCCTGCCTGATGGCCGGGCTCCGCGTGCCCGACGACGTCGCCGTCCTGGGTTCGGAGCAGGACGAGCTCGCGTCGGCGGTCTCGGTGCCGGAGCTGTCGTCGATCGAGTGCGGCGGCCTGTCCGTCGGCTACCGTGCCGCCGAGGTTCTCGACGGCATGATGAGCGGAAACCCGGCGCCGACGGAGGCGATGCGTTTCACGCCGACGACCGTCATCACGCGGCAGTCGACCGAAGTGCTGGCGATCGAGGACCCGGAGCTCGCGGTCGCCTTCCGCTACATCCGCGACCACGCCCACGAGCCGATCACGGTCGAGGACGTGCTGCGCCACGTGCCGCTGTCGCGCCGGGCGCTCGAGCAGCGTTTCGCCAATACCGTCGGCCGCACGCCCGCCGCCGCCATCCGCCACGTGCGCCTGGAACGCGCGAAGCATCTCCTGTACGACACGGACTTCGGCGTGGCGCAGATCGCCGAGGCCTGCGGCTTCAAGCTGCCCGAGGCGCTGGCACGGACTTTCAAGGCCGAATTTGGTATCAAGCCGACCGAGTTCCGCCGCCAAAGCTCCGCGGTGCTGTCCAAGCCGTGAGCAGGGAGGACGAGATGACACACCGGCCGCCGCAATCAGCCCAAACGCAGCGCGCGCTGCTGAATGGCACCGATGCGTGGCTGTTCACGCCCGGTCCGCTCACCACGAGCCCCGAGGTCAAGCGCGCCATGCTGCGCGACCTGGGCTCGCGCGACGCGGAATTCGTCGCGACGGTGCGCAACGTGCGCGACCGGCTGCTGCGCGTGGCCGGCGTCGACCAGGCCGCCGGCTACGAAGCGATCCTGATGCAGGGCAGCGGCACCTTCGGGCTGGAGGCGGTCGTGTCGTCAGCTGTTCCCGACGATGGCAAGCTGCTGGTGGCGATCAATGGCGCATACGGCCGGCGCATCGCGCAAATCGCGGAGATTCACGGCATCACGGTGGTGCGGGTGGCGTCACGCGAGGACCGGCCGATTGATCCGGCGCGCATCGAGCAGGCCCTGGCCCGGGATGCAGTCATTACGCACGTCGCGGTTGTCCACTGCGAGACGACGACCGGCCTGTTGAACCCGGTCGCGGAAATCGGCGCTGCCGTGAGACAGCACCGGCGCAGTTTGATCGTCGACGCGATGAGTTCGTTCGGTGCCGTGCCGCTGGATCTGACGGGCGCGGGGGCGGTGTACGTGGTGTCGTCGGCGAACAAGTGCATCGAGGGCGTCCCGGGGTTCAGCTTCGTCATCGCACAGCGCGAGGCGCTGCTGGCCTGCGAGGGGCGGGCGCGGACGCTCAGCCTCGACCTCCACGACCAGTGGCGCGGCCTCGAGAACAGCGGCCAGTTTCGCTTCACGCCCCCAACCCACACCGTCCTGGCGTTTGCTGAGGCCCTCGCACAACTGGATCGAGAAGGCGGCGTCGCCGGCCGCGCGGCCCGCTACCGGCAGAACCACGAGCGGCTCATGGCGGGCATGACGGCGCTGGGGTTTACGCCGTACCTGCGGCCTGCGGACCAGAGCTTCATCATCACATCGTTCCATTTCCCGGCCGATCAACGCTTCGATTTCGACGAGTTCTACGCGAACCTGGCGGCGCGCGGCTACGTGATCTACCCCGGCAAGGTGAGCGACGCGGACTGCTTCCGCATCGGCACGATCGGGCAACTCCACGAGCCGCAGATACGCGGACTGTTGGCGGCGATCGAGACCACCATCACCGAGATGGGCATCACGCACTGCGCCGGGGCGGAGGGCAAGTCGTGAGCCCGGCGCCAGGTACCCTGCTTTGTGCGACGGCGGCGCTTGTGCTCGCCGGGTGCGCGGGCCGCGACGGCGCTCCGCCGGTGCAGCCGCTGCCCGCAGCGCATGCGCACAACGATTATGAGCACGCGCGGCCGCTGCTCGATGCGCTCGACCACGGATTCATGAGCATCGAGGCGGATATTCACCTCGTCGACGGCGAGCTGCTCGTTGCGCATGACCGCGAGGACACGCGCCCCGGGCGAACGCTGCGCGCACTCTACCTCAAGCCGCTGTGCGCGCGGATTCGGGCCGGCGACGGACGCGTCTACCGCGACCAGGCTGGCCCCGTGCTGCTGCTGATCGACATCAAGAGTGAGGCCGAGCCGACGTATGCGGCGCTGCACGATCAGCTCCGGGCGTACGCGGCGCTGCTGACCGTCGTGCGCGACGGGCGCGTGTCGCCGGGGCCGGTGCAGGTGATCGTCTCAGGCAATCGGCCGATCGACACGATGCGGCGGCAGCGCTTGCGGTTTGCGGGCTACGACGGGCGGTTCGCGGACCTTGATAGCGACGCGCCGGCGCATCTGGTGCCGTTGATCAGCGACAACGCGGAGCAGCAGTTTACCTGGCGCGGCGACGGGGCGGTGCCGGCGGCGGATCGGGCGAAGCTGCGGCGCGTCGTGCAGCAGGCGCACCGGGCGGGACGGAAGGTGCGCTTGTGGGCCACGCCGGACAAGGTGGCGGTCTGGCGCGTACTGCGCGCGGCGGGCGTCGACCTGATTAACACGGATGACCTGAGCGGCCTGCGCGCCTTCCTCCAATCCGCCGCCGCGGCGGATCGGTAAGGCGCCCCCGGTCGAACCCGCGCCACGGCACGAAGCGGGGCCCCAGAACGCCGCGATGTGTCGCGTCTAGGTACAGTGTCGCTGGCTCGTCGACCCGCAGGTGGTTGGCACGGGCAGGCCGCGACGAGGTTGCGGTTGGCCCCTTGGAGGCCTGCTTGCGAGTTGCCCTTGCGATCAGACACTGGTGTCGCTGTGGAATAGCTCGTACCATCGATCAGGGACAGGTGCCGCACGGGCGGATCGCCCCGTCGCCGCGGACGCTGTGCGGTACGCGGGCAGTGGCCGATGACCGTCGTTGACGCAGGAGGCCCCGTGACTGATTACCACCGGATGTTTCGGCGTGCTCTTGTCGGCCTTGCCGTCGGCGGTTTGGCACTTGTGCTGCTGGTGGTGATCGCTGCCATCCGGCTGTCGTCCGCACCATTCACGTGGTGTGCGCGTAGCGACGCCGGCCCGGTCCACTGGCGTGCGGACATCCGCCACATCCCAGGGACAGACTACCTGCTCGTTACGGGGGATGTTGTTGCGATCGTTCGCACGACAAATGCCGCGACGGGTACGTTGACGCTGCCGCTGATTGCCCAGGCGCGGCTGACGATGAGCGATTCGGGCGACGCGAACGGCCCGTATGCTGTCGTTGACCCGGCGAACGGCAAGGTCTTTACGACACAGATGACCCGGGCGTCCGCGTGGGATGCTGCCGAGCGCCGCTTCGTGGATCTCGTGCGCGACACGGCCGCGCTGGGCGTCAAAGGCCGGATCGTCGCCCCGCCGCGACTTGCCCGCGGTGGCCTGGCCCCCTGAGCTCGGGGCCTGGTATCAGCGGAGTGGTGGGGGTGTCACCCTGTTCGAGCGACTCCGCAGCCTGTTTCGCAGACCGGAGCATCCCCCCATCGATGACCCGGTGTTCGGGCCGATGGATTTCGCGGGAGGCTCGTAGGCCACGATGCCGGAGGCGGGCCGGCCGCTGATCAGCGTGGACGCGCCGGACGCGGGTTCGACGCCGTTCCAGCGGGCGTTCTATCGGCAGATGTCTCTCAAAGTATACGACGAGCGCTGCAGGTCGTTCATTGCAGCCCAGGGACCCGGGGGCGGTCTCGACGCGCAGGTGGACGGACGGGGTATCGACGGCCTCATTCTTGGGGCAGATTCTGACCTGCGTCAGGGAAACTTCTTTGTGGAGATGGCAATCCAGGAAGCGGTGGAGATCGATCGGGTGGAGTTCGAGCGCGATCAGCCGGTTTGGCATGGTATCGACGATGAGCCGGCGAAGTCGGCGTCACCGTCGCCGCCTGCCGGACCAGCCGCATGAAGCACCGCTGACGGCTGATCGCTGATACCTCTTCTGGCATGGCGATTTTGCACAGGTGACGGGCAGTGCGGCAGAGGCGCGCCGCCAAGCTCGCGCGTTCACGCCACACCTGGCCTTCGGGTTACGCCGGGGGCTCCGATCGCGGTGCGTCAGAAGCTCCAGGATCGGTGAACGGCCGGGGGCTGGCCGATTTGTAATACTGCGCTATCATTTGGGTGGATTCAGGGTCGATTTCCACTTGTTCACAGGCCGCGCGGCGTCGGCAATCCCGCCGCCGGAGGAGGAGACATCGTGATTCTGCCAAGACCGTTGAAGAAGTTCGTGGGCATCCTGCGCGGCGACGTTTCGCCCGGGCTCATCCTGTTATCGGTCCTGCTGGGGTTCTGGTTCGGGCTGATGCCGGGGTGGACCGGCGTGCACGCGGTGCTGCTGGTGGCGGCGCTGGTGCTCAACGTGCACTTCGGGATCTTCCTGCTGGTGGCGGGCATCGGCAAGGCGCTGTGCTACGCCGCGGCCCCGATCTGGTACTACGTCGGGACCGCAGTGCTGCCGCCGCTGGAGCCGCTGTTCGGCCTGCTGGGCAGCCTGCCGATCATCGGGCTGACGGACTTCGCGCGCTACGCGGTGGCGGGGACGTTCGTCGTCGGGCCGGTGGTGGGGTTCGTCGCGGGGCTGCTGCTGGCGCAGTCGGTGACGCGTTTCCGCAAGGCGTGGCTATCACTGGAGGAGGGCTCGGAGGCGTTCCGCAAGTGGCAGTCACGGGCGTGGGTGCGCTGGCTCGACTGGCTGCTGCTCGGCAAGCGGACGAAGGACGTGCGCGCCACGCTCGAGAAGAAGACAAGCGTGATCCGTGTGCCGGGAGTGATTGCGGCGGTCGTGCTGCTGGCAATCGCCGGTGCCGGCGCGTACTTCGTCCAGGGGGACCGCTTGGGCAGCTACGTGACCGCCGGCCTGTCGCAGGCCAACGGGGCGGAGGTGAATGTCGGCACATTCGACCTGGCGCTGCTGGCGGGGCGGGTCCATGCCGAGGAGATTCAGCTCACCGATCCGGCAAAGCCGACGCACAATCGGCTCGCGGCGAACGAACTCACCGCGGACGCCGACCTGTGGAACATCCTGCGCGGCCGGCTGGTGATCGACGAGGTCACGGTGGGCGGCGTTACGTTCGACCAGCAGCGGCAGGCCCCGGGCGCGGTCATTGACAAGCCCGAAGAGCCCGCGGCGGTCGAAGCGGCTGCGGAGGAGAAGTGGCGCGCGGCGCTGCCGGACATCGCCCAGGCCGACGTGGCGAAGCTGGAGAGTTACGTCGCGCGCAGCGAGCAGGTCGAGCAGATGCTGCGGTCGGTGCAGGACTGGCTGCCGGCGCGTGAGGACGCGGCGCCGCCGCCGAAACCGGGGGTGCCCGAGCACTATCTCGGCTACCTGACCGCCCGCGTCGCGACGCCCCCGGCGCCGAGTATCGTGGTGCGCAAGGTCGTGCTGGGTGACGTGCAGTTTCCGTGGGAGTACATCGGACGGGCCAAGGTCACTTGCGAAAACCTGAGCGACGCCCCGGCGGCGGCCGGTTTGCCGCTGACAATCCTGATCGAATCGCACGACCGGCCGACGCGGCTCGAACTGGTGCGGCGCTTCGACGCGCCGGACAGTCCGCTGCGCGTTGCAGGGCGCATCGACGACGTCGACCTGAATCAACTGCAGCAATCGTTGTCGAACGACAACCCCGTCGTGTTCGAGGGCGGTACCGCCAGCACCGAGATTGACGGTACGGCCTCGCGGGCGATGATCGACCTTACGCTCAAGGTGCAGACGAAGAACATGCAGGCCCGTACCAGCGGCGGCGGCCTGTTCGGGCTGGACCCGAAAGTCGCGTCGGAGGCGATGCGGGTGCTCGAGCAGATCGACACGACGCTGCGCGTGGCCGGCCCGACCACGGCGCCGCGCGTCGCGTTCGATGGCGAGGCGCTGGCGGGCGAGTTCCGCAACGCGCTGGTAGAGGCCGGCAAGACCGAACTGGTCAACCGCCTCGAAGAGGAGCTGGGCGACAAGGTGCCGGGCGGCGTGCCCAAGGCCGACGATATCACGAAGGACCCACTCGGGGCGGGCAAGAAGGCGCTGGGCGGTTTCCTCGGCGGCGACAAGAAGGACGGCAAGAAGGAAGACGGGCAGTAGAACCGGCCGGGAGGTCCCGCGGAGCGGGCCGTGATGCCGTCGCCACGCCGCGCCACGCCCTCGGTACTGCAGTATGGCCGGGATTCGGACGAAGTTCCTGTCAGGGTGCGCGCCGCCCCCTGGCAGGAGCACAGCCGTGAACTGGCAGACGAGCGTTTTCTACTGGGTGGCTCATCAGCCGACCCTGACGGGCCTGGCGATCTTCGCGGCGGGCCTGGTGTTCGGCTTTGTCGGCTATCGGATGATTCGCTACCTGATCGGGCTGCCATCGGCGGGCGTGGGGGCGTTGCTGGCGGGGTTGCTCGCGTGGCAGTTCCCGGACATCCCGCCCGGGCCGCTGGTCGGCGGCAGCGCAATTCTTGCCGGCGTGCTGGGGCTCGCGTTCCCGCGGCCGGCGGTGGTCATCTGCAGCGCGGCCACCTGGGCGGCGCTCGGGGCCTACATCGCGACCCAGTTCGGCATGAAGGACATGCCGGTGCTGATCACCGCAGGGGTGCTCGGCGGATCGGCCTTGCTGCTCACGCTTATCTCGCGCCAGCCCATGATGCTGGTGATGACCACGCTGCTCGGTGCAGGCCTGCTGATCGTCGGTTTTGTGGGCGTGGCCAGCGGCATCATGCCCGGCATGGCCGCGACCTTCCGCGGAATGGCGGCGCAGTACAGCGTGATCGTGCCCGTGTTGCTGCTGATGATCAGCGTGATGGCCTACTCGTGCCAGGCGCTGGCCCGGCAGGGCGACATGGTCACCGGGGCCCAGGCCCAGCCGCGGGTCTAGGCGCCACCCGCCGATCGCGGGACGCGGTCGCCGCCAGGCGCTGCGAAACCGCCAACATTTGGTTGACATTCGCCTCCCAGCCGATACATTGATATTAGGGTGTGCGGTTCTTGCGTGCGCACCTCCCGAAACCAACGAGGTTTACAGATGTTGACATGCGGGGCTGAAACGTGATTGATGCATGGTTGGGCAGTGACGCCCTGGGCGTCGCAGCCGGCGAGGCCATCCTGTCTGAGCGTTTCAGAGTTCCGCCGCCCCTCCTCCCCGGCCTGCCCCTTTTCGGTGCGAATCCGCGCCCATGAGGATTCCTGTCTGATGATTAAGGTTCACTTACCCGACGGCAGCGTCGTGGAGCACCCTGATGGCGTGACCGCCGCCCAGGTTGCCGAGGCCATCTCGCCGCGCCTCGCCCGCGTGGCCGTTGCGGCGGAGATCGATGGCCAGGTCATTGACCTGAATCGCCCGATTACCAAGCCCGAGGTCCACTTCAAGGTATTGACGATCGATACGCCGGAGGGCCTCGAGGTCGCACGGCACAGTGCGGCCCACGTCATGGCCGAAGCCGTGTGCAGCCTCTGGCCGCAGACCAAGCTGGCCTATGGTCCCCCGGTGGAGAACGGCTTCTATTACGACATCGAGCTGGAACGCAGTCTCAAGCCGGAGGATTTCGCCGCGATCGAGCAGAAGATGCAGGAGATCGTCAAGGAGGACCGCCCGTTCGTGCGCTACGAGATGCCGCGTGACGAGGCGATGGCGAAGCTCGAGGCCGAGGACAATCCGTACAAGATCGACAACGCCGAGCGGGCCGACGGCGACACGCTGAGTTTCTACGTCACCGGCGATCGCGGCACCGGGCATTTCGAGGACCTGTGTCGCGGGCCGCACGTGCCGAGCACCGGCAAGATCGGGGCGTTCAAGGTCATGCAGGTGGCCGGGGCGTACTGGCACGGCGACGCCAGCCAGCAGATGCTGCAGCGTGTCTACGGCACGACGTTCCCCAACAAGAAGGCGCTGCGGGCGCACCTCGACCAGATCGAGGAGGCTCGCAAGCGCGATCACCGCAAGCTCGGCCAGGAGCTTGGCCTGTTCACGATCGACAACCTGGTCGGCCCGGGCATGGTGCTGTGGAAGCCGCGCGGCGCGGTCGTGCGCCGCACGCTCGAGCAGTTCATTCTCGAGGAGCTGCTGCGCTGTGGCTACCAGCAGGTGTTCACGCCGCAGATCGGCAAGCTCGACCTCTACCGCACCAGTGGGCACTTCCCGTACTACAAGGACGCCCAATTCCCGCCACTGTTCGAGAGCGAGGTGGCGCGGCGGCTCAATGAGCTGTGGGAAGCGACCGGCGCCCGGGGCGATGCCCCGGGGTTCAGCGGCGAGGAAGAGCGGCTGCTGGCTGACATCGAAAAGCTGGACCCGGCGACGCGGCGCAAGCTCGACGAGCGCAAGTTCTCGCCGGCGGCGAACCAGGTCGAGCATAACAAGCAGGTCATTCGCGAGCAGCTTGCCGAGGGGGATGGGTACCTGCTGCGACCGATGAACTGCCCGCACCACGTGCGGATCTTCGCGTCGGAGGCACGCAGCTATCGTGACCTGCCGGTGCGCCTGTGCGAGTTCGGCCAGGTCTATCGCTACGAGCAGTCGGGCGAGCTCAGCGGCATGACGCGGGTGCGTAGCTTCACCCAGGACGACGCCCACATCTTCTGCACGCCGGAGCAGCTGCCCGACGAGATCATGGGTTGCATTCGGCTGTCGAAGTACGTGCTGGAGACGATCGGCCTGCACGACTATCGCGTGCGCGTCGGCCTGCGCGACCCGGACAGCTCCAAGTACATCGGCGACAGCAGCGTGTGGAACACCGCCGAGGCCGCCCTGCGCGAGACGGTGCAGAATTCCGGCATGACTTACGTCGAAGAGCCGGGCGAGGCGGCGTTCTACGGGCCGAAGGTGGACTTCGTCGTCAAGGACGCGATCGGGCGCGAGTGGCAGCTCGGCACGGTGCAGGTCGATTACAACCTGCCCAACCGCTTCGGGCTGCGCTACACCGGCCGCGACAACAGCGAGCACGAGCCCATCATGGTGCACCGCGCCCTGTTCGGCAGCATTGACCGCTTCGTGGGCATCCTGATCGAGCACTTCGCGGGGGCGTTCCCGCTGTGGCTCGCGCCGGCCCAGGTGCGCGTCTGCTCGATCAGCGAGAAGTCCAAGGCGTACGCGCTGCAGGTCTACCAGATCTGCCAGGCGGCCGGGCTGCGCGTCGAGCTGGACAACAGCGACGAGCGCATCGGTGCCAAGATCCGCAGCGCGACGCTGATGAAGACCCCGTATATCCTGGTGGTCGGCGAGCAGGAAGCCGCCGACGGGACCGTGAATGTCCGCACGCGCGAGGGCACGCAGTACGGCACGTACGAGCTGTCCAAGTTCCTGGCCGCGTGCGAGGATGAGATCAAGAACAGGGGCGAAGTGGCCCCGGACGTGGCCGGCCAGCCTACGTCTGTCTGAGGCGCCGCGCGGCTGCGGTGCGACGAAATGGAGGTGTAGCTCATTAACGAGAACCTGCGCACGAACGAACAGATCCGCATTTCGCCCGTCCGCCTGATCGGCGAGAACAACGAGCAGATCGGCGTGATCGACACTTACGAGGCGATGCGGATGGCCCGCGAGGCGGGACTCGACCTGGTCGAGGTCGCACCCAACGTGCGGCCCCCGGTCTGCCGCCTCATCAACTACGGCCGCTGGAAGTACAACCAGAAGAAGAAGCTCAAGAAGCACCACGAGGTGCAGCTCAAGGAAGTACGCATGCGGCCCAAGACGGACACGAACGATCGCCGGATCAAGATCAACCGCGCGATCAAGTTCCTCAAGCAGGGCCACAAGGTGCAGTTTACGATGGTCTTTCGGGGCCGCGAACAATCGCACCGCGAGATCGGTTTCGAGACATTCCGATCGATCCAGGAAGAGCTCGAAGGGCGCGTGCGGGTCGACCGTCATCCATCGGTCGAGGGCCGCCGCATGGTGATGATCCTCGCGCCGGTCAAGGGCGGCTTCGACGACATTGAGGAGCCGGCCGCCGAGGACGAGATTGATCTGCCCAGCAAGGCCGAGCCCGAGGACGAGCAGCCCGTCGAAAGCCGAAAGACCGGCGACCAGTCTTAGTCCCCTCGTTTGCCGGGTGCGGCACGCGCGCCGGTCGGGCCGGCGCGCCGGGAAGATCGTGCCGGCGTGCCGCGCCGCCGCTGCAGCCCCAGGAGTCACCGCATGCCCAGCGAGCCGCAAGCTGTCGGTTTCATTGGCCTCGGGATCATGGGCCAGCCCATGGCGGGGCATCTGCTCCGCGCCGGACACCGGCTGTTCGTGCATACGCGGACGGCGTCGAAGGCGCGAGCGCTGCTCGATGACGGCGCCGAATGGTGCGACACGCCCGCCGACGTGGCGCGGCAATGCGACCTGCTGCTGACGATCGTGACCGACACCCCTGATGTGGAAGCCGTCCTGTTCGGCCCGGATGGTGCCGCCGCTCAGCTGCGGCCCGGCAGCTGCGTGGTCGACATGACCACCATCCGTCCTGACGCGACCCGCACCTTCGCTGACAAGCTCGCCGCACGCGACGTGACGCTGCTCGACGCGCCCGTCACCGGCGGCGATGTGGGGGCCCGCAATGCGACATTGACGATCATGGTCGGCGGCGAGCAAGCCGCGTTCGAGCGCGTGCGGCCGGTGCTCGAGCTCATGGGGCGCCGCATCGTGCACGTCGGTCCCAGCGGCAGCGGCCAGACACTCAAGGCCTGCAACCAGATTCTCTGTGCGGTCAACATGATCGCGACCTGCGAAGCGCTGACCGTCGCCCGGCGGGCCGGGCTCGACCTCGACACCGCCATCGAGACGCTGTCGTCCGGGGCCGGCGGCTCGTGGGCGCTGGCCAATCTCGGGCCGAAGATCGCGGCGGGGGACCTCGCGCCGGCGTTCATGATCGAGCTGATTCAGAAGGACCTGCGGATCGTCCAGGACGCCGCGCAACGTCTGCGGGTGGCGTTGCCCGGCACGGCACTTGCGCAACAGCTCTTCCGCGCGGTCGAGGCCGAAGAGGGGGGCGGAAAGCTCGGCACGCAGGCGATGATTCGCGCCATCGAGAAGCTGGCGGGCGACCACGCGCAATAAACGCGCGCCGGTCGACGACGCGCGATGCAACGCGATTGCGTCGCCCCCGAGCCACCTGCCGATAATCCCCGATAGTCGATCTGATTGCAGGTGACGGCGGGCGCGGCCCGCCAGTGCCTGGTGGCTCGGCAAGCAACGCTGCGGCCCGAATGCGCGGACTGGCCGGCAAACGAGGTTTCATGGGCGACGGCTTCACCTACCTGCTGATCGTGCTTTGTCTGACGATGCTGTCCGTATCGATGCTGCGCCGCTCGCAGCAACGGACGGCCAACGCACGCGACCTGACGCGCGAGCAGCTCGCCCGGCTCAAGGACCAGAAGCACATCCAGGGGGCGATGGAGGAGCTGCTGCTCCAGCTCGAGGATGTCTCGCGCCGGGTCAATGCCCAGGTCGACACCCGTTTCGCCAAGCTGGAGGCGGTCATTCGCGACGCGGACCGGCGGATCGAGCAACTCGCGCAGCAGACCAGCGGCGCACCTCCTGCAAGACCGCCGCGGCCACAGACCCCGCGTCCCGACAAGGCCGAGCCCGAGGCGTTCACGCCGGGGCTGACCTCTGCGCAGGACAGCCCGCCCGAGAAAACGGCATCCTCACCACAGGCCCCCGCGGCCAAGGCCGCACCGCCGCCCGCCCACGACGTGAAGGGCGGCGCCCCCGCCCAGGGCAGGCAAGGAAACGCACTCTCGCGCGAGCAACGCCGGCAGCGCGTCTACGAGATGGCCGACCAGGGCACGCCGGCAATCACCATCGCCGACACGCTGCGCATTCCGCTGGGGGAGGTGGAGCTGCTGCTGAACCTGCGGAAGTACCGTTAGGCGACGGCCCGGCCGGCGCGCGTCCTATTCCTCGCGCGTCGCGATGTGCACGTCATGGGCGGGCAGCTCGTTGACGAAGCGGTCCGGCGGGACGGCGACCTCCAGCGGCCGAGCACCGGGTTCGACCAGCTTGCGAGCCTGCATGTACGCGACCAGCGCCGCCGGGAAGGCCGTCGTGCGCTCCATCGCGGTGAACCCCGTCTTGTCGTCGTGGCGATCGAGCATCTCGTAGACGAGCGTGCGTGGCTGGCCGGCGTGCTGGCCGCGGACCGTGACGCGCAGCACCACCAGGTCGCGCACCTCGGGAAACGTAAGGTGCTCCTCCATCAGCCGCCGCAGGATTGGCTGCGGCTCGAGCATGGTGCCGTCGGCGAGCGTGACATGCTCATCGAAGCAGCCCAGCTCGTACATCGCGCGCATCGCGGCAAAGTGGCCGGGATAGCGCACCGTCTTGTAGTCGTACGAGCGCAAGCGCCCCTCGTACGTCTGCGGGCAGGTGCTGGTGCCGCCGGAGGTCACCGCCGCTTCGCACGCCCCGACCGGCTCCGGAAACGTGAGCTGCTCCAGTTCGGTGAGCGTCGGCACATCGACACGCTGTCCGTCGCGCAGGAATTCGCCGGCGCCGCTGTATTCGTTGATCAGGCCGTCGAAGTTGAACACGAGCTTGTAGCCGAGGGGCCCCACCGGCTTCTCCGGCAGCCCGCCGCAGCGGATGTGCACGTGCTGCGGCTCGTCCAGGGCCTGAATCCCGTGGGCGGCCAGCGTGTTGCCCAGCCCCGGGGCGAGGCCGCAATCCGGCACGACGCTGATGCCGGCCTCGGCGGCCCGCTCATGCCGCTTGAGCTGCTGCCGCACCACCTGGGTGTTGCCGCCCAGGTCGCAGAGCGAGGCGTTCGCCGCGATCGCGGCCTCGGTCAGCGGCACATTGAAGCGGTAGGGCACCGCCGAAACGACGACGTCGGTCCCGCTGATGGTCATCGCGACCTCCGCCGGTTTTGACACGTCGCAGATCACGCCGAAGAACTCGCATCCCGTGCCGGGCAGCAGGTCCTGCAGGCGCTTGATCGCCTCGCGCGTGATCTCCGGATCGACGTCGGCCAGGACGATCCGGCGGGCTTCGCCAGCGCGGGCCAGGTCATAGGCGATGGCCGTCCCCTGTCGTCCCGCACCCAACACCGCGTACACGTAAGCCACGAGTCTCTCCCTATGCCCGGCTGTCCCAGATCGGCTCGTCGCGACCACGGGCCTGGTTCTCGAAGCGCGCCATCACGAACAACGTATCCGACAGGCGGTTGAGGTACCGGACCAGCTCCGCACCGACGGGCTCGTTCGCCGCCAGTTCCGTCACGAGCCGCTCGGCCCGCCGACACACCGTGCGCGCCACGTGCAGCTGTGCCGCGGCCGCGGTGCCGCCGGGCAGCACGAAGTTCGCCAGCGGCGGCAGCACCGCGCTGAGCTGGTCCATGAGCCGCTCGAGGGCGTCCACATGGCGTGGCTCGATGGTCGGACCGGCGGGGGCCGCGTGTCCGTCGGTCGGCATGCATAATTCGGCCCCGGCATGAAACAGCTCGTTCTGAATCCGGCGTAACGGGTCGACGAGGTCCGCTGTGACGTCGCCGGCCAGGACCACGCCGATAGCGGCGTTGAGCTCGTCCACCGTGCCGTACGATGCGATGCGCAGCGCGTGCTTGGGCACGCGCTGCCCGGTGCCCAGCGCCGTGGTCCCGTCGTCCCCCGTCTTCGTGTAGACCCTGGTAATGCGTGGCACGTGCAAACTCCGCTCAATCGCCGCAGTAGACCGGTTTCAAGCGAGCGGATTGATCACCAGCCCGCTTGCCAGCTTCGGATAGAAATACGTGCTCTTCTGCGGCATCAGGTCGCCGGCGCCGCACACGCCCCGCATTTCCTCCATCGTCGTCGGCTGCATCAGGAAGGCCGTGCCGTTGGACTCGCGCGCGAGCTCGACCGCCGCCGGGCCGGCCTTGACGTATTGCACGGTTGGATCCTGGTTGTTGAGCACGCGCGGTTTGATAAGACGCTCGATCAGGTATGCGTGCAGAAACGCGAGGCCCAGCCGCCGCCAGGCCGGGCTGTGGTCGGGCTCGAGCGGGTCGAGGAGGTCCGCCTGCCGCGGTCGCACGCTGCGGTACGTGCGACTGGGGCCGTCGAACCAGCACACGGCCTGCGGCCCCAGCTTGGCCAGGGCCGCGATCGCAGCGGTGGGGCCGGTCGCGTCGATCGTGGCGACGTCGAGTTGGTCGTCGCCCGCGATGAGGTCCTCCGGGACGCGCACGCCGCTGAGCACGCGGTGCGTCGGCAGGATCAGCAGGCCGGGGTCCTCCATCGCGCAGAACACGCACAGGACGAAATTGGCCGGATGATCGTCCGGCAGCGGACCTTGCTGCTCTGTCAGCCAGTCGCGGTAGAGAAGGGCCGTGCCGTAGCGGTGATGCCCGTCAGCGATGTAGATCGGCTTGGGCTGCATGAGCCGCGTTACGGCATCGATCCGGGCCTGATCACTCACGCCCCACAGCACGCTTTCCACGTCGTCCAGCGTGCCGGTGGCCAGCGGGCTCTCGGGCAGGCCCTCCGCCAGCAGGGTGCTGATCTCGTTGCCGGCGTCCTCGTACAAACCGAAGATCGGGCTCAGGTTCGCCTCGGTCGCCTTGGTGAGGGCCAACCGATCCTCCTTGGGCCCACCGAAAGTCCGCTCGTGCGGAAACACGCTGCCCGAGCCGAAGGGCTCCAGCCGCAACCGGGCGAAAAACTTCTGGCGGACGAATTGCCGGCCCTCGTGCTGGTAGCGCTGGTGGTAGACGTAGAGCATGGGCTGGTCATCGCGCACCATGGTGCCGTCGGCGAGCCACTGGCGCAGCGTGGCGTCGGCGTTCTGGTAGGCCTCGGCGGGGCCGGCCGCCTTGGGCGGCACGTGGGGCAGGTCGATCTTGACGAAGTTCAGCGGGTCGCGGGCCAGCAGGGCGTCCTTGTCGCGCTGGTCGAGCACGTCGTAGGGCGGCGCAATGCGCGTCGAGATATCAGGGCGTCCCGCGGGCGTCTGGTAATGGATGGCCGAAAACGGTCGAACGATGCTCATTATCTCACGATCCTGTGCACTGCCGTTTGGTGCGAGGCGGCCGCGACAGTCGCTGCGGCAGGGTCAGGCGACGGCCGGCATGACACAACAGATAACCTTATCAGCACCCGCGACGGGTTGCGACCGGCGTCAAGGCCCGATATACGCTGGTCTGTGTAACGGCGAGCTGGGCCCTTGTTTGACGGGACACCCACGCAGGGGTACGATATCAAGACGCCAGTGCGCGTTGCCGACAACCATCACAGCAGGTAGTTCTTGCGCGCTTACGACGCAGCAGCGGAGGTCTCCGTCTATGTCCTTCCTCTCCAATCGCCCGCTCTTCATTCTGGTCCTTCTGAGCACGACCGTCCTATCTATCACGTTGCTGGGCGGCTGTCCAACACAGCAGACGCCGGACCAGCCGGCGGATCAGGTCGACCCGAATGACGACCAGGGCCAGCTCAATCCACCGACCGTGCCCGATACCGGCGACGATCGGCCCGTCACCATCCCGACCGAAGACGAAGACGAGGACGATGACGCCGATGATGGCGACGCCGATGACGGGGACGGTGACGGTACCGGCGGCGGGGGCGACGGTGACGACACCGGGCAGGATCCCGCGGCCTACGTCGCGCTGCAGGTGTCCGAGCCGCTGCTGGCGACCGTGGTCCGCCCCGGCACGACGGTCCAGCTCTCGTTTTTCGTCGCGGCCAGTGCCGGTCACGACGTGAGCGACAGCGAGTTGATCATCGCCCGCGACAGCGACAAGGACGGTGCGCCCGACGGTGACGTGATCTTCACGAAGGACATCACCGCGCAGAAGAACACCAATACCTATGACTTCAACACGCAGGAGATCGCCGACGCCGGCCTGCTCGGCAGTAACCAGGTCGGCTCGTTCGTGATCGGCGTGCGGGTGCCCAAGCCTGACGGGACCCAACTCGGGGCCTTCAGCACCGGCACCGTCACCATCGACGCCGTCGCGCCCGCGGCGACCTGGATTGGCCACGAGAAGACGGCCGACCCCGCGAGCTCGACGACCGTCGACAAGGAAGACCACCTGGTCAACCGCGACATCAGCTGGACCATGAAGTTCAGCACCCAGGACAACTCCGAGCACCAGCTCATCATCGAGCTGCGCGACATGGTGACCGAAGAGCCGGTGGCCGAATTCGCCCGCGTGACCTACCCCGCCGGCGATGCCGAGCACACCATCACGCGTGAGCTGACCGGTATGCCCACCGGGACGTTCCACGTGTACTTCGAGGTGAACGACGGTTTCGCGCCGGTCGGGGCGTACGCCGTCAAGCCCGGCGGCGACCGCATCCGCCTGGCGATCACCGACCGTATTATCGGTGAGTTCCCACTCGGCAAGCTCGATCCGCAGGATCCGGCCTATGAGCCACTCGAGGGCCCGCTCGACAAGAGTCAGGGCGCCATCTTGCAGGGCTTCAACTTCAACGACCTGGCCGGCAGCTCGATAGCGGCCGTGCCGGACCTCAACGAGGACGGCTACGGCGAGCTGATCATCGGGGCCCGCTTCGGCAAGGCGTTCAACATTCAGCACCAGGGCGTCGGCTTCGGCGAAGCCTACATGATCTACGGCTCGGACGGCCGGCTGCATGGCGTCAAGGCGCTAAACGCTGTCGGCAAGGGTCCCGAGGCCGGCAATCCCAACGGCATCACTGGTCTCAAGTTCCCGGGTATCCGCACGCCGCGCAACGCGAACATCGCCCCGTCGCAGGAGAGCACGCGCTGGACGTCGGGCCTGTCGGCGATCACCGTCGTGCCCGACATGGACGGCGACGACCTGCCCGAGCTGGTTTTCAGCTTCCCGCGCGTCGAGTCGATTAACCTCGGCGAGACCGACCCGTCGATCCAGCATTCCGAGCTGGTCCCCGACCTGCCCGGGATGGGCCGGCTGGAATACAACGCCTACAAGTTCAACGGTTTTGCGTTCCAGTGGTACCCGAACGAATCGCAGTTCACGCGTGGCGGTGTCGTCATCGTCTCCAGCCACAACGAGCTGCTGCGTTTCCCGACGTTGCTGAACCGCAAGTCGGACCGCTTCATGGACCTGCACGAGGTCGGCCAGCTCTTCGACAGCATGAGCCGTCCGCAACTCGTGCCCTACATTCGTAGCCTGGTCTGGCGTGGCGAGACGTGCGCCGACTGTGACCTGGAGCCGCCCTCAAACTGCGATCCGGGCGAGCTCGGCGACCCCAACGATCCGAACGACCAGGGCACCCCCGGGGAGTGTGGCGAGGACGACTGTCTGCTGGGTGGCGACCCGAACGACCCGAACTCGCCCTTCACCGATGGTCGCGAGCAATTGCTCGACCGCTGGGTCGTGCGGTGGGATGTCGTATTCAACAATCAGGGGCCGGGCGGTTTCCACATGCCGTGGCATGCCGCCGGCTATCCGGCGTATCCGTCGACGGCGACTGATCCGCCGCTGGCCAATCCGTCGGCGTTCCCGTTCAACCCGATGTACCCGTTCCCGTTCGTGTTCTACCGGAATTACTGGTACCCGTCGGGCGCCTGCGGGCTGGCCGATGGCTGTGAAGTGACCAACGAGTGGTACGTGTGGCTGATGACGTTGCCGGGAACGACGCTGGGCGGCACGCCGTCGTGGGCCACTGGGGGACAGCCCAACCAGGACCCGTACCCTGAGTGCTACCCGCCCAACTACTGTGTCCTGATCAATCCGCCGGGGGCCTGCGGCAGCGAACCGCCATGCTCGGATCCGAATGTGACGCCGGCGGCGAGCGGTTCGACCGCCTGGACGGGCTTCTATGGTCCATCGAGCGTGCCTTATGTGTTCACGCAGACCGGCGACTCGTACCCGACGCCGATCGGGGCCCGCATTCTGGGCCAGAAGGTCAACGACCGCTTCGGTACGTCGATCAGTGCCGATGGCACGTGGCTGTTCATCAGCGCCCCCAAGCGCAGTGCCAACGAATCGTACCTCGTGGGTGATCCCAACTACGTGCCGGACGTGGGTGATCTGGACGCGGTGCGCTCGGCTTCGGGTGTCGTGTACCAGTTGCGGACCGACGCGCCCGCCTTCCCGGGCGGACCGACGCGCACGCAGCTCTGGCTGGAGCGTCGCGTGAACGAAGGCGGCTTCATCGAGTACACCACCTGGCCGAACGGTGACGTCGAGGATGCGGGCCGCACGGACTACACCATGCCCGTGCCGCACCAGTACATCATCGAGTCGGTCGGCTCGCTCCGCGGCAATCCGAGCATCGGCGTCATCGATACCGCCTACGAAGGTGACTGCCCGCCGGGCTACGACCCCGGTACCGACAGCCCGAGCGCATCGGCGGTCGGCGGCTATCAGTACCCCGTCGGCACGTCCGGCTACTACATGGACCGCACGCCGCAGATCGTCGGCCCCCATGACGACGCCGAGCTGTCGTTCGTGCGTGCCTTGGGTGACGTGAACGGCGACGGCATTCGCGACTTCGCGATCGGCTCGGAGCGGATCCGCAAGACGGATGTCACCCCGCCGCCGCCGGGGAACCCGGGTGACCCGTACACCGTGGACTTCACCGGCCCCGAGGTCGGCTCCGTGTTCATCGTCTACGGGCAGCAGACCACCGGCGAGGCCCAGGACTACCTGCTCGAGCAGCTGGCGTTCGACACGATCGACCCTGATCGTCTCAACGGCGTCCTGCTCCAGGGCGAGTCCTCGGGCGAGAAGCTGGCCCGCGTCTTTGACCACGCCGGCGACTTCAACGGCGACGGCTACGACGATGTCGTGATCGGCAACGAGGGTACCAACGGCAACGCCGGCGAGGTGATCGTGCTGCTGGGTGCCTCGAACCTGCTGAGTCCCGCGGGCGGCTGGACGACCGGCGACGCCGTGTTTGAGGGCGTGGCCATTCGCTTCTTCAGCGCGAACCCCGGCGACCTGGTCGGTGCCAACGTGGCCGGCATCGGCAACGTCGACGGCGACAGCAGCGATGAGGACTACGAACTCAGTGATATCCTGATTGCCGCTCCGGGTGCCGAGGGCGGCAAGGGTGCCGTGTACCTCATCTACGGCGCGGCCGATCTCACGGGCGACATCGACTTGGCCCAGGTCGGCACGGTCGACCTGCCGGGTGCCAAGTTCGTCGGCCGGATTGCGGACAGCCCGGGCACGCCCGCGAACGAAGGCGACCAGCTTGGCGGTGGTGTGAAGCTCGTCGAGAACACCGACCCGGACGGCAACGCCACGCTGGCGTTCTCGCGCGGCGTCGCCCGCCTGGGCGACATCGACGGTGACGGCTACGACGACTACGCCATCAGTGCGATGCTGGCCGATCCGCTCAACAAGACTGACTCGGGTGAAGTGTACATCATCTACGGCGCGGGTGATCCGCAGACGCCGTAGCGGTGTTTCACCCATAGATGGGGGCGGAATGCAACGGGCCCGCGGCGCCACTCGGCGTCGCGGGTTCTTTTTTGATGGGCGGCGGCGCGACGGAGGGGGCGGGGCTTGGCCCGACGTGCTGGCGGCGCCCGCCGCCGGGCGCGGCAGCTGCATCACGTTCCGGGGCCGCGTGTTGTCGCTTGCAGGGACGCCCCCGGTCCCGGTTTCCCGCGGGCCTGTGGTCGCGCTACCCGTCGCCTGCGGCTTCCTCGCGGACCGGCCCGGCGCCGAGCAACTGGTCCAGTGTGAACGACGTCCCGCATTCCGGGCAGCGCGCCTCACGCAGGCCGGTCAGGTTATAGCCGCACACGGGGCACGAGACGCTGTCGTGCCCCAACGCCGCGAGCCGGGCCCGGTGTTCCTGTTGGGTCTCACGCCAGATGAGCACCGTTGCCAGCACCCAGACGATCGGCGGCACGCCCCCTGCGAACAGGAAGACGACCTCGGTCGTCGGAATGCGGGCGTATTCGAGCAGCAGCAGGCCGAAGCCGCCGCCACACGCAATGGCCAGCGGCACCGACAGCACCGACAGCACGATGCGGATCGGTGTCCAGCGCACCGCCGCCACCCACAGCAGCAGCCAGTAAACCCCGATGAAGGCGTACAGCGCCAGCCACAGCCACACGATATCGCGCGATGACGGCCCCCTTGGTCCGCTGATGAGGGCAAAGCCGATGATGAACACGGCCCCGCTCAGCGGCAGCAGCAGCATCGCCAGCACCAGTCGCGCGACCAGGCGCGTCACGCCTCTCAACCCCGCCCGTCGGGAATCGTGACCTCGATCCAGTCGCCCGGTGTTTCGAGCTGTACCTGCGTGTCGCTCGCCCCGGCGGGGATCAGCAGCACGTCACCCTTGGCGAACGCCGTTGTGAAGGCCTGCCCGCCGTGCTCACAGGTGGCCTGGCCGCGGCCATCAAGCATGATCCAGATGCGCAGGCGCCCCGATGAGACTACGTGGGCGGCGGGTTCCGTCACGTGCACCAGGTCCAGTACGAAGCGCTCGCAGGCCGCCACGCGCGTGGTCGTCCCCAGCGGGCCTACTACCTGCGCCCGCGGCTGGAGGATCATGTCCTCGGTCACGTCATAGCGCGTGTTCTCCAGCGTTTCTTTGATGTGCAGCTCGCGCGGCTGGCCATCGAGCCCGACGCGCTCCCAGTCGTACGCCCGATACGTCACGTCCGACGGCGTCTGCACCTCCGCCACCACCAGCCCCGCGCCGAGGGCGTGCAACGTCCCGCTTGGCAGGTAGTAGCATTGCCCCACGCGCCCCGGCCACACGCGCAGCACGTCCACCATCGCCGGCGTGTTTGCCACACGCTCCAGGTCCGCCGGCGTCACGTCCGGCTTGAGCCCGATGTACAGCTTCGCGTCCGGCTCGGCGTGCAGCACGTACCAGCACTCGTGCTTGATGCCCGGCCGCCAGCCGGTGGGGTCGTTCTCGTCCGGCTTGGGGTGGACCTGCACGCTGAGGTTTTCGCAGGCATCCAGGAACTTGATCAGCAGCGGAAAGCGACCGTCAAACAGGCTTGTCTGGCCCCGCAGCTTGGTGCCCCAGCCCTCGACCAGCGCCGCCAACGTGGTCCCGGCCAGCGGGCCACCACGCACGGGCGATTCGTTGTCCGGCAGGCTGACCAGCTCCCACGATTCGCCGACCGGATCGCCCGGCGGCAGGCGCTTGCCGAAGAGGTCAGCCAGGCGACGACCGCCCCACGGCTTGGTCTTGAAGAGCGGGTCGAAGACGACGGGGATCGGCGGGGTGTCGAGGCTCATCTCAGTTCTCCGCGTTGGCAGGCGGCGGTGGGGGCGTGGGGAAACGCAAGTGGGGGCGCAGCCGTTCGACCGTCGCCGGCCCGATGTAGCGAACCGCATCAAGATCGTCGGCACGGCCAAACACGGGCTGCCGCGGGCACGTCATGCGATACTCGATGATTCGCTCGGCGATCTTCGGGCCAATACGCGGCAGGAGCATGAGTTCGGCTGCACAGGCCCGGTTGGGGTCGAGGCGCAGCTGCAGGTCGGCGGACACCGGCATGTCGCCGCCCGCACGGCCCGGCGCGCTGGCCCACAGGCCGGCGTGCACGGCCACCAGGGCCAGTGCGACGGCGAGCGCCGGGCGCTCGCGAAGGGTACGGGTGGGGCGCTGCTGGGACAGGGGCGGCCGAGTCATGCTTCGTTGCCGGCGACCAGCCGATTCCGCAGTTCGGTCAGTTTCTGCAGCACGGGTTTGGCCGAGTGATCCGACCGGAGCAAGCCGCCGGCCACGATGGAATCGTCTTCGCTGTCCAGCAGCGGCTGGACGCAGACGGTCTCGACGTAGGGCTTGGACAGCGCGACCGCACACACGGCCGCCAGCCACTCCGCCTGGATCTCCTCCGACCAGGGAGCGCGCCACTCGCCGCCGAGGTTGGCCCGGCCGTCTGGCAGGCCGGACGGGGCCGCCACCGCGGTCACGTGAATCGCCTTGCCGAGGTTGGCGAGCTTGTCAATCAGGGCACTGACCTGCAGCAGGTCGCGCACGTGATAGCCGTCACTGTCGATCCCGAAGAGAAACTGCAGCCCGAACGCGTCGAAGTTGATGCCGCTCTGCACGGCCATGTCGGCATACAGCAGCGGGGGGATGGTCTGCTGGTTGCGCGCGTAGTACTCGCCCCAGGGCTGGGTCAGGTCGATCAGGACCTGGCTGCGCGGCGCGGCCTGTTTCGTTGCGGCCACGGCCATCCGCGTCAGCTCCATCACCTGCTCGAAGCTGAAGCCGAACACGTTGTCCGCGTGCAGCCCGCTGACGGCGATCCACGACGACACCTGCTTCGCGTGGCGCTGGACGGTGCGCTCGATGTGCTCGCGCGCCGAATCATAGATCGATTCGAAGTCGTTTTCCCAGATGTACATCCAGTCCGGCACCGACCGCACGCCGAAGTTCAGCAGCGGCCCGCCACGCAGGCTCAACCCCGCCGTGCCGCAGCTCTTGACGCAGGCCTCGACGGCATCGTAGCGCCGCTCCTGCTCGGTCGGCTGGATCTCGCGCCACACACACGGCACGCGTACAAAGTGAAACGCCTCGGTAATCTGCTTGACCAGGGCGTTGTTCTTGAGACCCAGCGGGGCGCTGACCCCCAGAAACGGCCGGCCGAAGCCGCCCGACTGCTGCCGCCGCGAGAGAAACACCTCGGCATGAAAGCGGGTCATGTCCTCGCCGGCCTGGAGCGCCGCGGCCAGTGATTCGTCCGCCAGGCGCGCGGCTTGCTCCGCCTCGTCCAGGCACTTGAGGGACTCGACGAATGCGTCACGGGCCTGGTCGATCAGCGCGGCGATGTCGTCCATGCCCGAGTAGTCGTACAGGCCCCACTCCTCGCGCTTGACCGAGACGCGCATCAGCTGGTGCCGGGCGAGCTCGACGTGCAGGTTGTAAGGTGCTTCGCGCGCGGGCAGCCGCGTGGTCTGCAACTGGATCGTGCCGAACCCTGCGACCGGCCACAGCAGGGACAGGCCGACCGGATCCTGGGTCCGCGGCGTGCAGCGGATTTCCCGGCCCTCCAGCGTGACATCGCCCCGTACCGGAACATTGTCCGTCCCGACCAGGTGGGCGCCATGCAGGGCGGATACCGTACGGTTGTTGTCGTTCGGGAACCACAAGAAACGATGCACGATTGCGGGCCTCCAGCCAGTCCGGGCCGAGCGGACCGCCGGGCATGCCGGCGGCCGAAACACCGCAATTGTACGACACAACCGTCCACCAGGAAAGCGGCCGGGGTGGGTGGGGGGCCGCCACCGGCTGGCGTGCCCGCGTGCCGGACATGAAAAGGCCGCAGGCCGGTGGGATGCCACCGGCCTGCGGTCCGTGCAGTTCAGGATGCTGTC
>CAYUZU010000029.1:0-60611 GCA_964448675.1 uncultured Planctomycetales bacterium | reverse complement strand
GGTAGCCGTAGGGGAACCTGCGGCTGGATCACCTCCTTTCTAGGGGATTACCTAGACCCGGTGGGTCCGCCCATCGGTGTTTACGTCAGCACATTCTCAGAAGACCCGCAACGGTCAACGTCGCGCGGGGCAACCCGCCGACCGGCTTTCGGTCCACTGTTTCTTGATTCGCCGAAGCCCGGCCCCCAACGGCCGGGCTTCTTCTATGCGCCGCACGCCGCACGCCGCACGCCGCCCGACCGCCTACTCGCCCACGTACCCGAGCGTGCGCAGCTGCTCAAGCATCTCGTTCTCCAGCGCGACGCTCGTGTCCTCGGCGGGGCGCCGCAGCCGCATCATGGCCGCCCAGTCCATCAGCCACGGCTCCGCCCAAGCGACGAAGTCAAGCGACCGCCCGTAAAGATTGTCGACCTCTACGGGATCCGTCGCGAGGTCGTAGACCTCAACCTGCTCGTCGGGGTTCCGGATTACCTTCACGCCGTCTTCGCTGACCACGGCACAGGTGACGCCCCCGGGGTGTGCGCCGTCGTCCTTGTCCCATTGGGGCCACAATTCGGCCAGAACTTTCGGCGGACCGCCCGGCGATCGGACACGCTCGTCGACGCCGGAGGGCGTCGGGGCGGATCGGCGATCGCGCGCGCCGGCGACGCGCAGGATCTCATCAAAGACGACGAGCGTGGAAGTGGTCGCCGCAACGGCGCCGCGCTGGCGCGCGTTGGGGTAGCGAATCACGAGCGGCACCCAGACTTCTTCCTGGTGGAGGGAGCGCCCGTGCGTGAACCAGCCGTGCTCACCAAACGCCTCGCCGTGGTCGCTGAACACGACGATCATGCTGTCTTCGTACAGCCCCCGTGCCTTCAACGTCGCCAAGAGTCGCCCGAGATGATCATCGAGGTACGCGAGCTCGCTGTCGTAGATGTCCACATTCTCGCGGTAGGCGGGCGGCACGCGCGACAGGCCGGTCGAGCCCGCCGCACTCTGGCCGCCAAGCTCGCCGAGCGCATAGCCGACGCGTCGCGTGTACGGATCGTGGGCGTCCATGTAGTTGATGAAGAGGAAGAACGGCTTCGGCGGTTCGCTGTCCAGCCAGCGAACGATCTCGCGGTTCATCTCCGCGGCGGTGCGAAACTCCTCGGTGGTCACGCCACCGAGCAGTTCGTACAGCTTGCGCCAAACGGCAATCGCCGGTGTATCGAGGCGCGACCGGACGGACCGCAGGGACGTATCGCTGCGGTCATCATAGAGGTCGAACCCCTGGGCGAGCTGATACACGTGATTTAGGGCCCCTGAATTACTCACGATCGCGGCCGTCGCGTAGCCGCTCGACCAGAGGCGCTCTGCCAGTGTCTCGAAGTCCTCGGGGAGCGGGCGGACGATCGTGTGCTGCGTCCGCAGCCGGATCCGCGCCATCTCCTCGGCCGATTCGGCCAGGTCGTAGGCGTTGTAGTAATGGGCGCCGTGCTGCGATGGCATCACGCCGGTGAACAGCGACGCGTGCGCCGGCAGGGTCCAGCTGGCCGGCGAAATCGCACGTTCGTACACGACCCCCTCCGCCGCCAGGGACGTCAGGTTGGGGGAAGTCGGACGATGATACCCGTACAGTGACAGATGATCGGCCCGCACCGTATCCAGCGAGATCAGGATCACGTTGGGTCGCCTTGTGCCGGCCTGGGCGGCGTTCATACGGTGCGGCCGGTGAATGTACGGCGTCTCGCGCGCCGCGATCAGACCGAGCGAGAGGCCCACGCCCAACAATGCGGCAGCGGCCGCTCGGACAGCGCTTTGGCGGGGCGTATCCACACGCACAAGCCAGCGCATGCGGCCCAGCAGCCACCAGCCGGCGGCGTACGCCAGGGCGACGCCGACAAAGAACGCCGCGTAACCGGCCGTCCGCTGACCAGTGCTTGCCGCGGACTCGTCGAGCGCCGCGTCCACCTGCATCCAGTAGACGAGCAAGCCTGCGGCGCAGAGCACCTGCCACGCGTACGCCCGCTCCGACACCAGTCGAATGCCGAAGAGCAGGGCGCTGGCCGCGGCCCCAGCGGTGAGCACGGCGACAGCGGCGAGGGTTGCCTCGAGGCTGACCTCCCGAATCAGGCAGATCGCGAGCGTCGCCAGACAGGCGCCTGCCAGGCAGAGTCCCCGGGTTCGTGCGCGGGTCGCGTCCGCGTGGTGCGGCGCCGCGCCACGCAATCGCCAACCGGCCACGACGCCGGCGGCGGCACCGCCCAAGGCCGCGAGCAGCACGTAGCTGGCGATGGCCAATACCGGAAACTGCCACGGGATCGAGCCGCCGAAGTACACCGCGCCGACCGTGTCCACCAGACCCCAGATTGCCCCCGTGAGCGCACCAACGCTGGCTCCGTATCGAATCCGCGTGATCGGGGTCATCCGCTTGGCCATCCCGTTCTTCCCGCAGGACGAAGTGACGCAGTGTCGGGCTGGGTTATCGGACCGATTGCGGCCCGGGGCGCGACCCGCCCGATGGCTTCATCGAGCCGGCCCCGTCGCTGCCGGGTTCATCGACGGAATCCGGGGAGGTCTGAAAAAACGCGCCGGTGAGCAGTCGTCGCCCGCGTCCCAGAACGACCGGTGCCCAGCGCGCAGTCGAGGCCGGCAGCGCCGACTCAGTTCGGCTCGCGCAACCCCGACAGGGCCGCCCCCGTCAGATCATTCAGCCGATTGATCAATGCCTGCATCTCGGCCGCTTCCTGCTGGCGCGCGTCCTGCTCGATCCTGGCACAAAGCTGGCTGATGTCCGGATAACCGTACGAGCCACCGGCCCCCTTCAAGCGGTGCGCCAGCGTCGTGAGCGTGTCCCAGTCCATCTGGTCGTGTGCCTGCCGCAACTCCTCCACACGGGCCCCCAGCCCCTGCACGAACTCCTCCACGACGTCGCGCAGCTCGGGATCCTCCTGGATGAGATGGGAAATCAGCTTTTCGGCGGCCGGCTGGTGAGTCGAATTCATTGCTACCTCGCTTCGTGCCAGTTCTCGGTCCCTGCGTTGGTCGTCGACCATCCCGGCGGCCGGCCCGAACCGGCGAGACGCCGACAGACAGCCGCTTTCAGCGCCGAATGGCGTTCCGCGGCCGGGCCACCGATAGTAACATCGGCAGCCATTGGCGTTAGAAATCGGCCTGACGCGAAGTTCGGTTCAGTACCGCACCTGATCAGGCCGTTGTCGTATCACACAGGGCCGCCACCGTCCCGTAGGATGCCCCCGTCACCGGAGGTCGACAATGTGTGGGATCGTCGCATACCTCGGCAACAGAGACGCCGCCCCTATCCTCACCGAGGGCCTGAAGCGCCTCGAGTATCGCGGCTACGATTCCGCCGGTATCGCCGTTATCCGTGACGGCCAGATGCACGTGCGGCGCTCGGTGGGGCGGATCAGCGCCCTGGAGGAGATGATCGGTGCCGACCTGGCCGGCTGTCGCGTGGGCATGGCTCACACGCGGTGGGCGACGCACGGGGCCGCGACCGAATCCAACGCCCACCCGCATCGCGACGACAGCGGCAAGCTCGCCCTGGTGCACAACGGCATTATCGAGAATTACCGCGTGCTGCGCACTTTTCTGGAGCAGCAGGGCATTCAGTTCCGCAGCGAGACCGATACAGAGGTCCTGGCCCAGCTGATTGGTCACTTCTACGAAAACGACCTCGAAGAAGCCGTCCGGCAAGCTTTGCGCGAGGTCCGCGGCACCTTCGGCATCGCTGTCATTCACGAAGAAGAGCCCGAGCGCATCGTCGCCGCCCGGCGTGGGAGCCCGCTGATCATCGGCGTGGGGCAGGGCGAGTTCGTGATCGCTTCCGACGCCTCTGCCATCATCCAGCACACCCCACAGGTCATCTACGTCTCCGACAACGAAGTTGTCAGCATCACGCCCGATGGCTTCCGCACGACGAATCTCGAGGCCATGCCGGTCACCAAGGAGGTGGAGGAAGTCGAGTGGACGCTGGAGCAGCTCGAGCTGGGCGGCCACCAGCACTTCATGAGCAAGGAGATCTTCGAGCAGCCCGAGTCGCTGCGCACCTGTATGCGCGGCCGCATCGACCTGCAGGAGGGCCGGATCGTGCTGGGGGGGCTGGCGCAGGTCGACCGCGAGCTGACGCGCTGCAAGCGAATCATCCTGACGGCGTGCGGGACGGCGTGGCATGCGTGCCTGGTCGGCGAGTACCTGATCGAGGAAATGGCGCGCATTCCGTGCGAAGTCGAGTACGCCAGCGAGCTGCGCTATCGCAATCCCCTCATCTTCGACCGGACCGTCGTGATCGCGATCTCGCAGAGCGGCGAGACGGCCGACACGCTGGCCGCCCTGCGCGAAGCGCGCGAGAAGGGCGCCCTCGTGCTGGGGATCGTCAACGCGGTCGGCTCGACCATCGCGCGTGAGACCGACGCCGGTGTCTACCTGCACGTCGGGCCCGAGATCGGCGTCGCATCGACCAAGGCGTTCACCGGGCAGGTCACCGTGCTGTCG
The DNA here is from genome assembly GCA_964448675.1 of uncultured Planctomycetales bacterium. GTDB lineage: Bacteria > Planctomycetota > Phycisphaerae > UBA1845 > Fen-1342 > CAYUZU01. The sequence continues at coordinate 56,132 of CAYUZU010000029.1, read as the reverse complement.
ATGATCGCGGCCATGCTGGGTCGCAAGCGTCACATGAGCCCGCAGGCCTGCCAGCAGTTCCTGACCGACCTCCATCGTATTCCCGAGACGATCGAGCGCACGCTGGATCTGTCGACGCAGACGCGCCAGATCGCGGCACGCTTCGTCGAGGCCAACAACTGGCTTTACCTCGGCCGTGGCTTGCAGTACCCGATTGCGCTCGAAGGGGCCCTGAAGCTCAAGGAAATCAGCTACATCCACGCCGAAGGCCTGCCGGCCGCCGAAATGAAGCACGGCCCGATCGCCCTGATCAGCAAAGGCATGCCGGTGGTGGTCGTCGCGCAGCGCGGCCACCTGTATGAGAAGGTCATCAGCAATATCGAAGAGGTGCGCAGCCGGGGCGGCCATGTCATTGCGGTGGCGACCGAGGGCGACGAGCAGATCCGCAACCTGGCCGAAGACGTGCTCTACGTGCCGGACGTGCCGGAAGAGCTTCAGCCGCTGGTGACGGTCATTCCGTTGCAGTTGCTGGCGTACCACGCCGCCGTGCTGCGCGGTTGCGACGTTGACAAGCCGCGCAACCTCGCCAAGTCGGTGACGGTGGAGTAGGCGAGTTGCTGCACGGCCCGCGGCGCAAGCGAAAGGGCCGGGCGCACCTGGCGGCGCAACCCGGCCCAGTCTTCTTTGATTGCTTGTGGCGCGACTAACGCGAGCGCCGCGCCAGCGCCGCACCCGCCAGGCCCAGCAGCAGCAGGCTGCCCGGCTCCGGCACCACCGTGAAGCTGAACCACGCGATCGTGTCGGCGGCCAGCGTGCCGTCGGAGCTGCCGCCGGGGTAGTTCAGGGTGTAGTCGCCCGACGAACTGCCGCCGGTGGCCGAGAAACCATCGCCAAAGATGCTGTTGAAACCGCCCAGGGCCACGTAGTACTGCCCGGCCGCCAGCCCGCTCGCGAGGTCCAGCTCGCTTTGCAGGACGCCGCCGGCGTCGTCATTGGTACTGAGTAGCAGGCTGTCGCTGTCAAACAGCGCGAGTTCGGTGTCGAAGTCCGAGCCGAACGAGTCGATCGTGAACGCCTCCCCCTCGTTGGCGAGAACGCCGAGATCCGTCGCCGTCGGCGTCATGATCGTGTCGAGCGACAAGGTCACGTCGAACGTCGCGTCGCCCGGCACCACACCACCGTCAAAACCGATGAATGAGTCGGCCGAAACGTAGTACGTGCCAGCGGCCAGAAGATACGGCGTGCCACTGGCGGGCGGCGTCGCGTCGAGGAAATACGCGGCGATGTCGTTCTGCGCCGCGTTCTTCGGGCCGTCCGGCGCCGTCAGCAGCGAATCGAGCAGGAAGAAGTCCGGATCGCCGGTGAGCGCGTTCGAGCTCAGATTGAACAGGAACGTCTCGGTGGTGGCGAACTGATAGACGTAGTCGTTGCCCCAATTACCGGCAGGGTTGGTCGTGTTGACGTAGTAATCCGCCTCGTTGCCGGCGCCGGCGGTGTCGCCGACCAGGTTCACCGCGCCTGCACCGAGTACGCCGAGGTCCGTGTCGACCGTGAGGTCCGCGAGCGCGAGGCTTGCGGGCAAGCCGAGCACCAATGTGCCGAGGATCGCTTTTCGAATCATGTCCTTCTCTCCTCCAGAGGTGAGTAAGGGCGCCATGCTCACACGGCGCCAGCCCAGTCCGTTTCGATGCCGCGCGCCGAACATAGCACGCCGCCAAACAGCCCGTCGACTGTGTGTTGCCACTTGACACGCGCAACACACGAATCCGGACATTAACCGCGATTGATACGAAAACAGCCCTTCACCCATGGTATGCTTCTAGCCGCGCCAATCGCGTAGTCAAACCGGCGACGCGCATTTTCCTGCGGGGGCGCGGGGGGCCGCCGGTGGGCCGTTGCGCACGCGAGGCGGATCCCTGACACGGCTTCAGGGGCGAGCCGGCCGGTTCGCGGCGCATGCGTCCCGAAAAACCACGACCTGGCGCGCGTGGCGGCCGCGCGTCGCAGCTATACGCAGGGTTGAAGGAAACCAAGTAAGGGAAAGCCGGGTGGACGCGCTCAGGCGTCAGGCTCGCAGGTGACGGTCAGGCGCAGGCTGGCAAATTGTTCCACATACAGCTCGGCCCGCTCCTGGTGGGTGGCGAGGAGAATGCTGGCACCCGTCTCGTGCGCCTCGATCGTGCGGTCGATCGCTTCCTCCGGCTCGAGCGGCGTGAGCTTGAGGATGGCCGCAATGACGTGGTCGAACGTGTTCACGTCGTCGTTGTGCAGGATGACCCGAAAGGGGGGTAGCTGCCGTGTGCGCGGCTGCTGTTGCGGATCGACCTGCGTTTCGGGTGCTGGTTGCGTGCCCGACTCCGACACGTTCATTGCCTCCAAGATCATCACGACCCGCTGCTCGACACCAACCTTCAGGCTAGCATCCGGTACGCGGCGCCGTCAAGTCTTCTTTGCCGTGGCGCCTTTCGATCCGGACCTTCGGCGGCTAAAATCTCCGGTTCGTACGATCACCGGCAGCCCTCGGGAAACACCGGAGAACCAGTGCATGAGAAGGCGATATTTGCTCGTGGGCGCGGTGCTGGTGCTGGTCGGCACCAGTTTCGCGTCGGCCCAGGAAGCGCCCCGTGACGCCCTCAGTCCGCTGCGCGAGAAGTCCAGCATCAGCGACGAGGAACAGCAGCAGATCCGCACCTTCGTCACCCAGCGCGTCAGCGAAGTGGTCGGACAGGATCCGGCGGCCGCCCGCGCGGCGACGGCCTCGCTGCGACAAGCCTACGTGGGTGAGCCGGCCTTCAGGAAGGCCTACGCCGGTGCCTGCCTGGACGCGTTCGGGACGGCGATCCGGCGGGGCGATGTGCGGGCCGCCGCGCGGCTGCTCACGCTGCTCGCCTCGTTCAACCTGCTCGAAGCCAACACGCTCTTCATCGACAATCTACAGGACGACCGGGCCGGCGTGCGCGCCGCGGCGGCGGTCGGCCTGCGTGCGCTGCGCCCGCAGCTCGTTGCCGCCGGCGAGGCGTACAGCAATGCGCTGAACGCGCTCAACCAGGCCGGCAAGCAGGAGAAGTCGCGCGCCACATTGCGCAGCATCTACGCCGCGATGGACTACGACGACGTGGCCCAGGGGGCCGCGTTGAAGACCGACATCAGCTCGCTGCTGGACCTGCTCGAGCAGCGCAGCCAGCCGTATGCCGAGCGCCGCGACGCCGCCGCCCTGGGGGCGGACGACGCGGGTCTGAGCAGCGCGCTGCGGCTCCTGCCACAGATCAGCGCGGAACAGCGCAATCAGCTGTTGCGCATCACGGCGCGCATGATGCGCTACGCCATCGAGCAGTACCGCGCGCCCGAGAAAGGCCTGACCGCACTCGACGAGGAGACCAGCAGCCAGGCGCTGCTCGCCTACCGCAACGCGATGGAGCGGCTCGTCTACGTCGGCGAGGACATCCTCGAGGCCGTTCTCGAGCCGAGCCCGGCGCCGGAGCTCATGGAGCGCATGAGCGAGCAGGACACCGCCGGTATGAAGCTCGAATGGGACAAGTGGAACGAGCTGCTCAAGAAGGCGCTCAACGAGGACTTCGCGCTGCAGGAAGCGGCCGCGAGTGACGAAGACCCGACGGGGCCGTGATCCCCGTTTGATGCCCGGTCGCGGGGGCCGGCGGCAGGCCCTGGCCGCGGTGCCGGCTACATCGCGCGGGGGCCGAGACTCGCCACGCAGAGTTGATCCAGCGGCAGGCGGCGGGCGTAGCCGCGCACACGCTCGAGCGTGACCGCGCGGATCTGCTCGAGCTTCGGCCCGCGACCGATCGGGCGGCCAAAGTGGAACAGGTCGTCGCTCAGACCCGCGGTTCGCGCCCGCGTGATGTCGTCCTCGGTCTCGTACTGGGCGACGAGCCCGTCACGAGCGCGGACGACCTCTTCGTCGGTCAGATCCTCACTCAGTCGGTGCAGTTCACGCAGGAGCGTTTCGTACGTGCGGTCGCAACGATCGGGCGTCGTGCTGGCACCGAGGTGGATCACGCCCTTGCCGCGCGGCTGCTCGTGCCACGCGCCGACCCAGTAGACCAGCCCCTGCTTCTCGCGCACCTCGGTGAACAGGCGGCCGCTCATCCCGCCGGACAGCACCCCGATCAGCACCTGCTCGACGGGGAAGTCATCGTGCCCGCGCCACAAGCCCGGCAGGGTGATGCCGAGGTACTGTTGCTCGAGCTCCTTGTGGCGATGCTCGCGGGCGGGTGTGAAGGTGAACTCGGCCGGCTCGCGGCCCTGGCGCTCGGGCGAGCCCAGGCCGGCAAACGCATCGTCGATACGCTGCGCGAGCACCTCCGCGTCGATTGGCCCGGAGGCGACCACCTGCATCCGCCCGGTGCTGTACAGCCGGCGCCAGTGGGCCCGCACCGCCTCGGCGTCGATCCGGGCGAGCGTCTCGAGCGTGCCGCCGGGATAGCGGCCCAGGTGCGGCCCGAGCGTCAGGCGCTGCACCATGACGCGCAGCAGCTCCTGCGGCTCGTCCTCCATGTGGCGCAGCTCGAGCTGGGCGAGCTCGTTGGCGATGCGGCACGCATCATCGGGGAAGGTCGGGTGGGCGAGCATCTCGGCCACCAGGTCGACCACCTGGTCGACGAACTCCGGCAGGCAGACAGCACGGACGATCATGGACTGCCGGCCGCTGGCCGAGCTCCACTTGGCGCCCAGTTGGTCGAACGCGTCCGCCAGGCCGCGGCCGTCGTAGCTGCGCGTGCCCTTGGCAAGGGTGCGCTCGACGATGTCGCCGATGCCGGTGAGCTCCGGCGGCTCTGCGACGATGCCGCCGAGAATGCGGAAGCAGATCGCGACGGTCTGCCGCTCGGGCAGCAGATCGGCGGCGAACTCGACGCCACTGGCGAGGCCCAGGTGCACGAAATCGCTTTGGATGTGGTTCATCGCGGTGGCCATCAATGGTCCACCGGCGTGCCGAGCACGGGCGTCAGCTCGGCGAGCTTGGCGTCCAGCATGGGCCGGTCCTTGGCCTCCATGTTCAGCCGCAGGAGCGGCTCGGTGTTCGAGGCGCGGACGTTGAACCACCACTCGTCGTAGTGCACGCTGACACCGTCGAGGTAGTCGATCTCGGCGTCGCTGTAGGTCTCGGCGATCCGCTTGAACGTGCCTTCCTTGTCGTCGTTTTCGAAGTTCTGCTCGCCGCTGCTGACGTATACGTCGAGTGGCTCGATCAGGGCCGACAGCGGTTTGGCACTACGCGTCAGCGTGTTGACGATCTGGATGAATGCCAGCAGGCCGCAATCGCAGAAGTAGAAATCACGGAAGTAGAAATGCCCGCTCAGCTCGCCGCCGAAGACCGCGTTGTTGTCGGCCATGGTGCGCTTCATGAACACGTGCCCGACGCGCTCGCGCCGCGGGCTGCCGCCGGCCTTCTCGATGGTCTGCGGCACGATGCGGCTGGAGCGCAGGTCGTAGACCACCGTGCTGCCGGGACGTTCGCGGAGGAAGTCACCGGCGAGCAGCGCGGTGGTCAGGTCGCAGCGAATGATGTTGCCCTTTTCATCGACGAACATGCAGCGGTCGGCATCGCCGTCGAAGCAGGCGCCGAAGTCGGCGCCGTGCTCCTTGACCGCGTCCTGCGTCTGGCGAAGGTTGGCGGCCACGAGCGGATTCGGCGGATGGACGAACTCGCCGTCATGCTCGAAGTTCAGCGCGATGATCTCGAGATTCGGGACGCCGTTGAACACGATCGGGAACCACCGCCCGGCCATGCCGTTGGAGGCGTCCACGACGACCTTCAGCGGACGGGGCTCGCGCAGGAACTGGTGCAGGAAGCTGCGGTATTCCTCGGAGAGGTCCATGGCGGTGATGGGGGCCAGCTCCGGCACCGGGTGGCGCGAGATGGCGCGCGCGATGCGCTCGATCTCCTGCAAGCCGCTCTCGGACCCGACCGGCTTGCCCTTGGGGCCGCAGATCTTGAAGCCGTTGTAATGGGCGGCGTTGTGGCTCGCCGTGACCTGTACGCCACCGCAGCACGGCATGTGGTTGGTGGCGAAGTAGATCTGCGGCGTGTCGATCATGCCGATATCGATGACGGGCGTGCCGACGGCGGCGGCGCCTTCGATGAACGCGCGGCAGAGCGACGGGCTGTGCTTGCGCATGTCGCGGCCGACGATGAGGGTGTTCATCTTGGAGTCGCTGCGGTCATAGCCCGTCAGCGAGGTGCGCAGGAACTGCGCCGTCGCGTTGCCGATACGCCACGCGATGTCCTCGTTGAGCATGTCCGGCACGGTGGCGCGAACATCGTAAGCCTTGAATACCTTCCCGATCGTGTCTTCTTTTTCCATTTCCAATACCGCCAACGGGACATTGCGCTTCGCGGCCGCATCCGCTGCGTAATAGGGGCGCTGTCCCCGTTCATCGTCGTTGAATTGACAGCCGGGACACTTGCGGAAATTGGCCCGGCGCCGGCCAATGCAGATTGCCTCGGAGATCTTGATGTGCTCCTCTCCGGGACAGAAACGCTCTGTTTCGTGGTGTTCTTCGGGCAACGTCAGACTCCCTAACCACTGATCCCCCAGATGCTAGCAGAGACGTGCCGAATCGGCTACCCTGCCCGGCGCGAGGTCGGCTGCCGGGCGCGCGGCCCGCGCTGTAACGTATTACAAGTGGATTTCCATGGCCGCAGCATTCGGAATCGTCTATCCCCTGTGGGACTTCGTCGCCGACGAGGGCGCCCTGCTCGACCGTGTCGCCGGCGAAGTCGGCATCCAGTATCTTACCGTCCCCGTCGTCACCGGCGCGCGCACGCAGTTCCGCCTCGCCGGCGGCGGCGAGACCCCACACTTTCATACCGAGGGCGGCTGGCACTTCCGCGCCAGCGCCAAGGCCTACGGCGGTGGTGTGCTCAAGCCGCCCAAGGCCCGCTGGTTCGCCGGCGGCGACCTGCTGGCCCAGGTGCGGCAGCAGGCGCAGCAGCTCGATGTTCACCTGATGCTGCGGCTCGACGTGCGCTCGGTGCGTTCGCTGGTCGACCAGGAGCGTCATCTGTGCCAGCGCAACGCCTGGGGCCAGGAGGTGCCGTTCGCCGGGGCCTGCCCGCTGAACCCTGACCTGCGCGAGCTGCTGCGGGCCACCTTCGAAGACCTGCACCGCTACGAGCCCGCCGGTTACGAGCTGGTGGACTGGATGCCGGACTGCGCCGCCGACCGCTTCGCGGGCCGCCCGTTGAGCTGGAACAGCTACGTTCGCGGCCTGCTCGACATCTGCTTCTGCGCGTCCTGTCGCCAGGTGGCCGAGCGCGAGGACATCGATCCCGACCAGGCCGCCCGCAGCGTTCGCGTCCAGGTCGAGCAGCACCTCGCCGACGCCGCCACGGACCAGACGCCGGTCGAACACGATCCACTGGTCGCCGACTATGTCGCCGCCCGGCGGCGTGAGACGTGCCTCTGGCTGCAGAAGCTGGTCGAGGGGGAGGCGGAGCGGCGGCTGTTCCTGGTGCGGCAGCTCGGGGAGCCCGCCGCGGGCAACTGCGCCCCGTGGGTGCCGCTGCTGCGCTGCCCGTCGAGCGTGCGGAACGGGCCTGACGACCCGTCATGGCAGCCGGTGATGAAGATGCTGCCGGAAACCAGCGCGCTGGCCATGCCCGTCTGGCGGCCCGCGTTCAGTGAAGCGGCCGAACTGGTGAAAATGCTCGCCGAGGGCGTGCATGCCGGCGTTGGTACGTTCGATTTCGAGGACCTTTCCGAGGCCGCGCCCGAAGCCGTGACCTGGCTGAAGCAGGCGGTGCGGTTTGCGCGGCGCGGCTGAGCACCGAGGCGCCGGCCGCGCCCCGGTTGGACACGGATTCGCGATGACGAGGGCTGAAGTGCAGGATTGCGGGATGAAACGGCATCTTTCGTGCAACCGGATGATTGCGGTCGGGCTGCTGCTGACCTTGCTGGGGGCCTGCGAGCAGGAGCCCGCCCGACCCGTCAACCCACCGGCCGCGACCCAGGCCGCCGATCTCGTCGAGCTGCCGGCGGACAAGGCCACGTATGCTTTCGCGCCCGGCCTGTCCGAGAAACACCCCGAGGTCGTGGCGTTCATGCGGCACTTCCTCGAGACCTGCCTCGCGGGGGACTACTCCGGCTATCGCGACCTCGTCACCCGCCGGGCGACGCCCGAGAGCCGGGCGCGTTTCAAACGCGTGCTGCACGCCTTGCGCCGGCTTCAGGTCGAGGATATCCGCACGGTCGACATCGCCGAGATGCCCGACCCCACCTACGTCATCTCCGCCAAGGCGACTTTCCGCGCGGACATCCGCGATCCGCGCGGCCGCATGCGCGATCCGCGCAGCGTCGCGATGCTGATCTTCCAGGAGGACGGCCACTGGCGCACCGCGCTGGCGCCGCCCGAGTTGCAGCCCATGCGCGAGCAGCCGACCGCGCCCGAGGAACCACCCCCGACGTCTGCGCCGAGCTACCCATGGGACGAATACGGCGATTACTGATGGCCGGCTTCATCCTGGTCGGCGCCACCGCCGCGCTCTGCGGACAGACGAGCACCCGCCCTGCGTCCGCGCCGCTGTCCGGCGAACTTCCGCCGGGGACGCGGGCGGCATTGGCGGCCGTCGAGGACTTCACCTTTCACTTTGACCAGCCGGCGTTCTATGCGGTCGTGGCGGCGGTCCAGCAGAGCGAACAGGCACCGGGCTTCGGCCAGGCGCCGATTGTCGTCGCGGACTGGCGCGACCTGCTGGAGCGGCCCAACGATTTTCGCGGGCAGGTCATCACGATCGAGGGCGTCGTCGGTGCCGCCAAGCCGCCTTACACGCTGGTGCAGCGCCCCGACCTGGGCCCGCTCTGGCAAGTGGAATTGCAGCGCGCCGACCAGCCGCTGAGCTGCACGGTCATCTTCACCGAGGACGCCAGCGCCATTCCGGTCGGCGCCCGCGTGCGCGTCACGGGCTACTTCGTCATGGTCCGCCGGTACCACGGGCGCACGCGCCCGCAGCAAGCGGCGCTGCTCGTGGCCCCCGGACCGTCCCGCATCTCGCAGGCGGCGGGCGGCGTACAATCGGATGGCGCCGATTGGCGGTGGATGCTGGCGGCGCTTGCAGCCGGCGTGCTGTTGGCGCTGTGGCTGTTCCGTCGTGCAGCCGGCCGCGGTCGCACCGATGTGCGCGAGTTGCGTGCCCGCGGCACGGCGCCGGTGAACCTGGCCGACGACCTGGCGGCGTGGGCGCAGGACGAGCCGGAGCAGTGCGATTCGCGGGGTGAAACATGATCATCGACATGCACTGTCACTACACGTTGTCGCGGCAGTCGTCGATCACCGACGACCGCTTCAGCTTCGAGTCGCCGGCGCCGGTGCCGTCGAACGGAGCCGCGCCGCTCCCGACCGCGTACGATTCGTGCATCGCCGACCGTGCCCTGAATCGCCTGGACTGGAAGCTCGCCCGCGTCGTGGGTCGCCTGCCAGCGCCGGGGCCCGCGCTCGATGCGTATCTCAGCCGCGAATACGACGCGCACCTGGCGCCGCCCGGGCCCGTCGAACGGTTCGTATTGCTGGCGTTTGATGCGGTGCACGACGACAACGGCCGCGTGCTGCCACTGCCGCGGCGCGGGTCCGACCGCGGCAACGACATCTACACCTCGAACAGCCTGATCCGGGCCAAGTGCCGCGGGCACCCCGACCGCTGGCTCTTCGGGGCCTCGGTACATCCGTACCGCGCGGATGCCGTCGCGCTGGTGGAGGAGGTCTTTGCGGCGGGCGCCTGCCTGCTGAAGTGGATTCCGCAGCACCACAACATCAACCCGTGCGACCCGCGCACGCTGGACGTCCTGCGAACCTGTGCCCGGCTGGGCCTGCCGGTCCTGGTGCACATCGGCGAGGAATTCGCCCTGGCCACGCAGTTCCGCGCGTGGCGACCGATCGACCCGCTGCTCGAGGCGCTGCGATCGCTGCGGCGCGAAGACGCCATGCCGTGCACCATCGTCGCTCACGTCGCCACCCCCGTAACGCCCTGGGGCGATCGCCGCTCGCATCGGCTGCTGCTCGAAGCCCTGCGCGGTGACCTGGCTGACGCGCCACTGTACGCGGACATTTCGGCGTTGACCTCGTGGGCCAAGGTCGGTTATCTGCGGCGGCTGGCGGCGGATCACACACTGCACCACAAACTGCTCTACGGGTCGGACTTTCCGATTCCGCTCGCCATGCCGCGCCTCCGGCGTGACCTGGGACGCGAGTATCGCCGCATCGCCGCCATTCGGTCCTGGCCGCAACGGACCGCCGCCATCGCCCGGCACGTCGGCTTCGAAGAGATCGTCTTGCAGCGGGCGGCGGAGCTATTGCCGCACACCGGCGGGGGGACGCTCGCGGCGGCGGCCCAAACCGCTTGACCGCCGCCGGTAAAACCGCGACGCTGTGTTATCGGCGGCTGGACCCGGTACAAGGAGTTTCGCGTGGACGAGCGTTATTCTGGTCATGATCCGCTGCGGGAGGGCGGTTTCGAAACGCTCTGTGCGCATTACGGCGAGCATCGGCTGGCGCATGGCGGCGCCGCCGCGCCGCCGCTTTACCAGACGACCAATTTCGTCTATCCCGACGCGGAGGCGTTCGAGCGGCGCCTGCTGCCGCAAAGTCCGTACTACGACTACACGCGCTACAGCAATCCGACCACGGCCGTCTTCGAGGCCAAGATGGCCCGACTGGAGCGCGGCGACTGGGCCCGCGCGTTCGCTTCGGGCATGGGTGCGATCACCTGCGGCATCAATGCCTGTGTTCACAGTGGGGCGCATGTGGTGGCGGTCGCGAACTGCTACCCGCCCACGCACGAGTTCCTGCAACAGTACCTGGAGCGGTTCGGCGTGCAGGTGACTTTCGTGCCGGGCGTCGCCCCGGCAGCGATCGTCGATGCTTTGCGCGACGAGACGCGCCTGGTCTACCTCGAAACCCCGACCTGGGGACGTCACGAGATCATCGAACTCGCCCCCGTGGTCGAGGCGTGCCGCGCGCGTGGCATCACCACCATGATTGACAACTCGTGGGCGACGCCGTGTTTCCAGCGGCCGATCGAGCACGGCATCGACCTCGTCGCACATAGCGCCACCAAGTACATCGGCGGGCACAGCGACACGCTCGGGGGGGTGCTCGTGGGGCGCGGCGGGCCGGTCGCCGAGCGCATCCGCCGCGAGGCCGTGCTTGTCGGCGCCACGCTCGATCCGTTTGCGGCGTGGTTGCTGCTTCGCAGCTTGCGCACGCTGGGCGTGCGGATGGAGCGTCATCAGCGCAGCGGCCTCGCGATTGCGGAGCTGCTCGCCGAGCACCCGAAGGTCGCCGACGTGTACCATCCGGGGTTGCCGTCGCATCCGCAGCATGAGCTGGCCAAGCAGCAGCTTGACGGGTTTTCCGGTGTGTTCAGCTTTGCGCTGAAAGAGCAGAGCCGGGAGGCCGTCAACCGGGTCGTCAACCGGCTGCGTCTATTCAGCATCGGGTGTAGCTGGGGCGGGCACGAGAGCCTGGCCATTGGTGGCACGTTGTTTGATGCACAACGCGACAAGCCCACCTGGATTATCCGCTTGCACGTGGGCATGGAGACTACCGAAGACCTGATGCAGGACATCCGTCAGGCGCTGGAGGAATAGAACGCATGGCCCGTGCCGGCAAGCCACGCCACGTCGCGCATCCGCAGCACACGCGTTCCAAGGCGACCCCGCACGAATCCTGGCAGAACCCGCTCACCACGCGCTACGCGTCGGCGGAGATGTGCCGGCTGTGGGGCGCGCAGCACCGTCATGCCACCTGGCGGCGAATCTGGTTGGCGCTGGCCGAGGCGCAGCACGAGCTCGGCCTGGCCATCACCAAGACGCAGCTGCGCGCGATGAAGCGCGCTGTCGACGATATCGACTTTGACGCCGCCGCAAAGTACGAGCGCGAGACACGGCACGACGTCATGGCACACATCCATGCCTTCGGCGACGCGGCGCCCGAGGCGCGCGGGATCATCCACATGGGCGCCACGAGCATGGACATCGTGGACAACGCCGACCTGCTCCTGATGCGCGACGCGCTCGGGCTGGTGCAGGGCCGGCTGGTGGGAGCGGTGCGCGCGCTGTCGCGGTTCTGCCTGGAATACGCCGACGTGCCGACCCTCGGCTTCACGCACCTGCAACCGGCACAGCTCACCACCGTCGGGAAGCGTGCCTGCCTGTGGTTGGCGGACTTTGTGGCCGACATCCAGCGGCTGGAGAACCTGCGGGTGGGGTTGAAGTGTCGCGGGATCCGCGGCGCGACCGGCACGCAGGCGTCATTCCTGAAGCTGCTCGGCAGCGCGAGCAAGGTGCGCCAGTTGGAGACGCTGTTTGCGCAGAAGCTGGGATTTGAAGCCTGCTACCCTGTTTGTGGGCAAACGTACTCTCGCAAGATCGACATCGAGATCGTCAGCGCGCTTGCGTCGCTGGCGGCGTCGGTCCAGAAGGCCTGCAACGACATCCGCCTGCTGGCGATGTTGAAGGAGGTCGAGGAGCCGTTCGAGAAGAAGCAGGTCGGCAGCTCGGCCATGCCTTACAAGCGCAACCCCATGCGCTGCGAGCGTGCTACCGGCCTCGCCCGCTACCTGCTCAGCCTGGCCACGTCGCCACCGATGACGCTGGGCGATCAGATGTTCGAGCGCACACTGGATGATTCCAGCAACAAGCGGCTTGTCGTGCCGGAGGGCTTCCTTGCGGCCGATGCGCTGGCGATTCTGTTGCACAACATCTGCGACGGGCTCGTGGTGTATCCCGCCACGATCGCAGCCCGCGTGCAGGCGGAGCTGCCTTTTATCGCGACGGAGGACATCCTGATGGCCGCGGTGCAGCGGGGCGGTGATCGCCAGGTGCTGCACGAGCGCATTCGCGAGCACGCGCAGGCCGCCGCCGCATCGGTGAAACGGGAGGGGCGCCCGAACGACCTGATCGAGCGCCTGAAGCGCGACGAGGCGTTCGCCGGCGTGGACTGGCCGAAGATGCTGGATGCCAGGCGGTACGTGGGACTCGCGCCGCAACAGACACGCGACTTCGTCCGCAAGCACGTGGCGCCACTGCTGCGCCGCTTCGCCGGCGCCGCGCCCGGCAAAGCGGAACTGCACGTATAGCGTGGCCGGTGGCGGCCGGTCGCGAGAACCGCTACTGGAAACGCCGGAGCAGCTCGATGCACGCCTTGACGCCGGCCACTTCGTCGTCGTTTTTCCCCTCGTACTCGATGCCGACATAGCCGGCGTAACCCGCGTCGAGCACGATTTTCATCATCCGGCCGTAGTCGATCCGGGTGTCGTTGCCCTGCTCGTCGAAGTCGTAGCACTTGGCACTGACCGCCTTGGCGTGGGGCATCATGAGCTTGACGGCGCGGTAGCGGTCGACCTCTTCGGGGAAGTTGCCGAAGTCCGGCAGCGTGCCGAGCAACGGATCGTCGGCCTGGCGGATGACCGCCAGCAAAGAGTCCGGGTCGGACGAGAGGCCCCAGTGGTTCTCGATGAGCACGTTGATCTTGTCCGGGCGGGCGAGCTCGCACAGCGCCGCGAAGCTCTCGGCACAACGCTTGATCGCATCCTGGTCGCCGGGCTTCGCGTGCCCGCTGTTGCAGCGGATCGAATGGCAGCCGAGCACCTGCGCGATGTCGAGCCACTTGCGGTGATTGCGCACCGCCTGCGCGCGCTCCTTCTTGTCCGCCGCGCAGAAGTCGCCCTCGGCGTCACACATGATCAGCAGGATCTTCACGTCATGATCGGCGGCGCGGGCCGCGAGATCCTTGCAGTAGCGGTATGTCGGACTGGGGAAGAACGTGTTCACCAGCTCCAGCCCGCCGATGCCGAACGTCTTGCGGCACAGCGCCGGCATGTCGAGCTGCTTGAGCTTGCCGGCATAGAACATGCGGTGGACGGACCACGCGGCGAGGGAGATCTCGAACTTCTTCATTTTCTGGTCTCGCTTGGATTGAGTGGCGGCGAGCAGGGGCGGGCCAAAGGTCAGCCCGCCGGCGAGTTGCAGCCCGCGTGCGAGCAGGCGACGTCGGGAGGGTCGGTCATCAAACATGGTCAGGTCTCACGTTACAGCGCCCGGACGCGCCAGCGTGACGCATCCTGGCGTATTCTGGGCCAGCGGCGGCCGACCCGCCAGCCGGGCGGGCGATAAGACCGCCGTCGGAGCGTCCGGAGACCGGGTGGCGCCGCGCCGGGCCGCCGCCGCCGTCGGGCGGAAAGCGTTGCAGTCGTGATACGTTTTTCGCTTGAACGAGCGAGCGTGATGCGTGATAATTGATTATCAGTCTGGGCAGGACAGAAGCGCAATGGGGTAGAGGTCACTGGCGCGCTGGGATGGTGTCCACATGGCTCGACGCGACAACGGACGGGCGTGGACAGGCCCAACGTCGGCGGTTGCCGGCTCGCGGTCAGTGTTCATTTCGACAGCCCATTCTTCCTGACCGGGTTTTTGACGGGACAACGAGGTGGCGGGATTGCGGCCGGAGCGCTGGGCCTTGGCTGCAGTGCAGCCCCGCGCAAAAAAGGAGAACCTGATGGAGTGGCGACGGTTGGGTGAGCGCAGCCTGGTGTGCCGGGTGGTGTGCAGTGTGGTGGTGTGCGGGGTTATGGCCGCTGGTAGCGTTGGAGCCCATGCGGCGCAGCGCACGGTGCTGGGTGAGCAATTCACCGCGACGTGGTGCGTTCACTGCCCGGAGGTCCGGCATGCGTACAGCGATCTGCTGGATGCGTATCCGGACCGCTTTGCCGGCATTCAGATTCACGGCGCCGACGGCTTCGAGACGAGCTGGGGCAACGCGCGCATGGGCTTCTACAGCGTGAGCGGTTATCCCACGACCGTCCAGGATGGCATCCTGACGCGTGTGGGCAATGTCGGCTACAGCCAGTATTTCTCGGATTTCACGAGCCGGGTGAACATACCCACCGACGTGACCCTCAGGGTCTCGGGCGAGCACCTCAGCGGCGCGACGTTCCGCTTCAGTGCGACGGTGGGCCTGCAGACGGGTGGAACCGCCAAGACCGTCCGCGTCTACATGGTGCAGGTGCTCGATGACTATCCGGCGCCAGGGATCTCCGGCAACTATCGCAACTGCCTGATGCAGGCAGCCAGCACGGCGGACGTCTACCTGACGCCCGGTTCGTCGGAAACGGTCCAGCGTGATTTCACCTTCTCCGGCGCGAGCTGGTACAGCTACCACTACCAGAATCAGATCAAGATCGTCGCGTGGGCCCAGCAGATCGGGGGTGCCGACGAGGTCTACCAGGCGGAGACGGTGGACTGGCCATTCACGACCGATTGCAACGGGAACGGCGTGCGTGACGACGTCGACATTTCCAGTGGCGATTCGTTCGACTGCAATACCAACGGCATTCCCGACGATTGCGAGATCGAGACCTGTCCCGGCGACCCCTACTGCGGCGATGGGGACGGCAACGGCTTGCTGGACAGTTGCGACGGTTACGACCTGTCCGACTGCAACCAGAACGGCCTGAGCGACGAGGCGGAAATCGTCGCCGGCCTGGTCGATGACTGCAATCAGAACACCGTCCCCGACGGCTGCGACCTGGCCTGGACCGGGCCGGTCAGCCTGGTCAACACTGAGGCGGCCGTGCTCGGCTGGCGCGAGTTGTACAACACCGGCGGCACGCCGCTGTATCTCGGCGACGAAGAGGTGCGTCAGGTCACGATGCCGTTCAGCAACGCGGTCTTCCCGGAGCCCGTGGCCAACATCGGCAACAATGGCGGCGTCGCGCTCGGGATGGCGGCTGGTGCCCTGGGGTACACGAACTACCCGTTGCCGAGCAACTACGCCTTCGGCGGTGCGCAGGCGCTGCTCCCGTGGTGGGATGACCTGTACAGCAACTCGGGCAACGTGTACTACAAGGTGGAGGGCAGCGCGCCCGAGCGCGTCTTCATCGTGGAATGGTACAACCGCTCGCACTACAACTTCAGCTCGGGCCGGATCACCTTCCAGGTGCAGATCTTCGAGACGCCGGTGGACGGTATCTTCGCGCAGTACCTGTACCAGGACACCGTTTTCGGTAGCTCGTCGTACGATAACGGGCGCTCGGCGACGGTCGGCTATCAGCAGAACGGCAGCAACGCCGACCAGTACTCCTACAACCAGTCGGTGATCACACCGAGCCTGGTCCTGTCGCTGGTCGGAACGCCGCCGGTTTCGGAAGATGACGACGAAAACGGGATTCCCGACGAGTGCGCCCCCAGCGGCTGTCCGGGCGACAGCAACTGCGATGGCCAGATCAACTGGCGTGATATCGACTTCTTCGTGTCCGCCCAGAACGACAACGAGTCGGCATGGTACGCACTGCACGCGAGCGTCTATGGTCAGCCGCCGAGTTGTCCGTTCGACAACAACGACGTCAACGCCGACGGCACCGCCAATTGGCGCGACATCGACCCGTTCGTCGCGGTGCAGAACACGAGTTGCGAGTAGGCAAGGCTGTCCGCTGACAGCGGGCCGCGCTGCGGTACTGTCGGCGCTGGCCCGTCAAACCTCAGCTTGAAGCGATGGTGGCCCCCCTGCCTCCTCGGGACGGGGCAGGGGAGGGCCCCCTTCGCGCTTCCTCAACCGGCTTCCCCTTTGTCGTCCTGCCCGTGCGCCGCGGCCGGCTCACTGCGGCGTTCGCGTTCTTCCGAGTAGCGCACCTCGTACACGTCGCCGCCGCGCAGCACGCCCCACACGGTCCGCCACAGGATGGCCAGATCCGTGCCGGGTCCGATCTTCTCGACATAACGGACGTCCCATTCGAGCTTCTCTTCGATGGTCAGGCTGCCGCGGCCGTGAATCTGGGCCAGCCCCGTGAGTCCGGGCTTGACGAGCAGGCGGCCGCGCTGGCGGGCGTCCCATTCGGCGATTTGCTGAACATACAGCGGTCGTGGCCCGATCAGCGACATCTCGCCACGAGCGACGTTGATCAATTGTGGCAGCTCGTCAAGGCTGGTCTCGCGCAGCCAGCGGCCGATGGGGGTGATCCGCGGGTCGGCGCCGGACTGCGGCGAATCGCCGTAAGGGTCGGCGTCGGGGCGCATGGTGCGGAACTTGTAAAGGGTGAAGGGGTGCCCGTGACGTCCGGCGCGGGTCTGGCGGAAAAGGGCCGGGTGGCCGTCGCGCCGCACGCGCCACGCGAGGTAGAGCAGCAGCGGGGACGCCAGCAGGAGGAGAACCACCGCGACCACGCGGTCGACGGCCGTCTTGAATCCCAGGTACCACCCGGGGGCGTGGCAGCCGACTGGCGTCTCGATGGGCGGCGCGGGGCGCATGATGGCAGTCTACTTGATTCTGGCAGTGATGGGAGCGTCCGCGCCGGCGACCGGCAGTCCGGCGGCGGGCGCAAAAAAACGGGTCCCGGGTGTGCCGGAGGCAGCACCCGCGACCCATGCGCTGGGATGGGCTTTTGAAGCGTTCCACTTTTTATAACAACCGTCCCGCCCAAAGGTGTCGCCGGAGCGCGGAAAAATTATCGGAAACTGATTGATCAACTCCCGGCCGCGACGCGGCCCCGCCTCAAGCACCGCGGTCGAGCACCCGGCGGACGCTCGCGAGCAGGTCGCGCCGGCTGAAGGGCTTTTCGACGAGGTCGGCTTCCTCCGCAGGCACCTGCTCGCCGAGCGTGCTGGTGGCGTAGCCGGACATGTAGAGAACACGGAGCCCGGGAACGGTTGCGAGAAGCGATTCAGCAAGCTCGCGCCCGTTCGTATCGGGGATGACAAGGTCGGTCAGCAGCAGATCGATCGGCTGCGCGCTCCGCTCAGCAATGTGGCGCGCCTCGGAACCGAGCTCGGCCGCCAGCACGTTGTACCCCGCACTCTCGAGAAACCGGACGGCCAGGTGACGGACCGTCGGGTCATCCTCGCAGACGAGCACGGACTCGTGCCCCGTGAGGCGACGGATGTCCGGCAGCGCCGCCGGCACGGTTGGCGGTTCGGCGTCGGCGACGGGGAGGTACACATGGAACTGGCTGCCGTGGCCGAGCTCGCTCTCGGCGACGATGTGGCCGTTGAGCTGTTTGACGATGCCGTAGACCGTGGCCAGCCCGAGCCCGGTGCCCTGGCCGACGGGCTTGGTCGTGAAGAAAGGCTCGAACAGGCGCTCCTGCACTTCGGGCGTCATGCCCGTTCCCGTGTCGCGCACCGTCATGCGAACGTGCGGGCCGGTCCGCACTTCGGCGTGCGTGGCCACGAAACGGTCATCGAGGTGCTCGTTGGCGGTGGTGATGGTCAGGTGGCCGCCGGCGAGCATGGCATCACGCGCGTTGACCACGAGGTTCATGATGACCTGTTCGAGTTGGCCTGCGTCGGCCCGCACAGGGCGGAGGTCGGCCGCGAGGTCGAGCTCGAGGCGGATGTTCTCCGCGAGCACGCGGAGCAGCATCTTCTCGATCTCGTTGAGAATCTGATTCAGCTGCAGCACTTCGAGCTTGATGGTCTGCCGGCGGCTGAAGGCCAGCATCTGGCGCGTGAGGGAAGCAGCGCGCTGCGCGGCGCGCTCGATCTGGTCGAGATGGCCGAAGCTCGCGGCGTCGACGTCGGAGCGAGACTCGAGCAGCGACCGCAGCAGCTCGCTGTTGCCCAGTATCGCCGTCAGGATGTTGTTGAAGTCGTGTGCGACGCCGCCGGCGAGCTGGCCGACGGCCTCGAGCTTCTGGGCCCGCCGCAGCTGGGCGGACAGCAGCTCCCGCTCCTGTTCGGCGGTGCGCTGGAAGGTGATGTCCTGGACCGCCCCCAACACCCCCGTGACCGAGCCGGTCGTGCTGTCGCCGACCGCGGTGACATAGTCGCGCAGCCACCGCTCTTCGCCGTCGCGCGTACGAATCTGGTATTCGATGACGGTTGACTCACCACAGGCGAGATTGGGGACGTGGTCGATGAATGCTCTGCGACCGTCCGGCAGCGCGATGGCCGGCCAGCCGTCGGGCAGGTCTGCCAGCTCGAGTGACGGATAGCCGGTAATCCGCTCGACGGCGCCGGCAAGCCATTCCTGTCGCACGAGGCCGGTGGGCCGCAGTGTGCCGGTATAGACGAAGTCGGAAATGACGCTGGAAATGATGCGGTGGCGCTGCTCGCTTTGGCGCAAGGCCTGTTCGGCACGGGTGCGCTCGCTTATGTCCTCGACCGCCACGACGATGCCGACGACGGTACCGTCGGCGTTCTTCAGCGGGTTGGCGTTGATATTCAGCACGTAGTCGCTCTTGGCGAGCGCGGCGTCCGTGAAGCGGAAATTGACCAGGGTAAGCGGCTCGCCCTTGCGGACCACATCACGATACTGCTCCTCGAGACCGCTGGCCGCGAGGCTGGGAAACAACTCGAAGATGTTACGACCGAGCACGTCGCGCCGCGACACGCCCGTCATGAGCTCCTGGCCCACGTTCCACAGCCGCAAGCGGAAGTCGGCCCCGGCCACCCATACGCCGATCGGAATGCTCTCGAGCACGCGCCGCAGCAGGTCTTCGGATTCGCGAATGGTGTTTTCGGCTTCGCGGCGCTGGGTGACGTCGCGCAGGTGCAGCGCGAGGCCGTCCTCGAGAGGGGACGCCGACCATTGAAACCAGCCGTGCAGGCCGTCGTCGTCGTGGTGCAGCTCGAACCGCTGGGCGGTACCTGACTCGACGACATGATAGAGCCGCTGCAGCGTGCCGGACGCGGCCAGTGCGGGCAGGAGTTCGCTGATGCTGCGGCCCAGCAGAGCGTCGGGGCTTTGCTGCAGCAGCGCTGCCGCCGCCGGGTTGGCCAGGAGAATGGTCAGGTCGCGAATACCGCCCGTGTCGGAGCGCTCGGCTCGCAGGGCCAGGACGGCATCCTGGGCTCCGTGCAGCACACCGGCCAGCAGCCGTTCGGTGTCCTGCAGTTGCCTTTCGGCGTGGCGTCGCTGGTCCTGCTGCGCCAGGCTGTGCAGCGCGAGGGCGACATCGTCCGCGACCTCGCGGAAGAGGTTGCGCTCCTCCTCGTCCTGGCACATGTCGGCCTGCAGCGAGACGGCCAGGATGCCGAAGAGCTGCTCGCCGAAACGCAGTTGCGCGAAAATCGCCCCGCGCTCCGGGCAATTCAGCTCGAGCGGGCAATCGGGTTGACCGCACGGCTGCGCGCTGACGAGGAAAGCGGCAGGGTCCGCGAGGACGCGCCGCAGGCAGGTACAGCGGTCCGGCTGGCAGAGGCACTGCGCGAGGCGCTTGGCCTTGCCGTCGAGACCGGCGCTGCCCATGGCTGTGGTGCGCCGCTGTTCGTCGAGCACCGCGAGCCACGCGCTGTGATAGCCGCGCGTCTCCGTCAGGCAATCGCAAACGGCCTGGACGAGCCGATCGCGATCCGTAACGCGCGTGATGACCTGATTGACGTTGCGGATGGCGCGCAGCACCGCATTGAGGTGGCCAATGCGCGCTTCGGCCCGCTTGCGCTGGGTGATGTCGCGAATCGTCGCCTGCAGCACGCGCTGCCCGCTGATCTCGAGCGCGACCAGGCCGATTTCGGTGTCGACCGGGGTGCCGTCCTTGCGCTGGTGCTGCCAGGCGAAGTACACCGGCACGCCGCTCAGGGCCGTGTGGATGCGCTCCCAGGCCGCCTGGCGCGACGAGCGCCCATCGGGCTGCGTCGGTGGAGAGAAGTCGGCCGGCGAGCGGCCGATCAACTCGTCGCGCGCGTAGCCGAGCATGCGACAGGCGGCGTCATTGCAGTCCAGCACGGTGTCATGCAGGATGAGCACGCCGTCGGCGGCCCCCTGAAACATCAGACGAAGCCGGCTTTCGTTCTCGCGCAGCGTCTGGTCCGACCGCACGCGGTGAACGGCGATGGCGTAGAGGTTGGCCAGCCGCACGACCAGGTCGAGGTCGCGCTGGTTGAAGTCACGCCGCGGGTTGGCCAGGGCAACCTGTCCGAGCAGGCGGTCTTCCATGATCGCCGGTGCCGAGAGAAACCGCTCGATCGGCAAATGGCCGGCCGGCGTGCCGGTGGAGCGGGCGTCGTCACGCGGGTTGTTCGTGAGCAGCGGCTGGCGGTGCTCGAGCACCCAGCCCCACAGGCCGCCGAACTTGTCGAAGACGACGCTTTTGCCGGGCACGTTGC
The DNA here is from genome assembly GCA_964448675.1 of uncultured Planctomycetales bacterium. Taxonomy (GTDB): domain Bacteria; phylum Planctomycetota; class Phycisphaerae; order UBA1845; family Fen-1342; genus CAYUZU01. The sequence continues at coordinate 35,100 of CAYUZU010000029.1, read as the reverse complement.
ACTGGTCCCAGATATCGTGGGTCATGGTGGGGCAGACCAGGTGCCCGGTCTGCGCTTCGACGAAGCCGACATAGCCGAACGCCGCGCCGGTCATGCGACGGGCTTCGTCCAGGATGATCCGCGACACCGCATCCAGCGACACATCCGTCTTGGTCAGTAGCGCGCGGGCCAGGCGCGCGATGACCGCGTTCACGTCGAGCTCCCAGCACAGGTCGGCGACGTCGCCTCCCGCGCAGCTCAGGTCGTGCGCGATGAGCATGGTGGCCGGCCGGCCGCCGTGCTCGACCGGGGCTGCCCGCACGCGCACCGGCACGCGATGACCGCTCGCCGTGAACAACTCGGCATGCGTCGGCTCGGTTGAGCCCGGCGTGATGCGTGGCCGGCCGCGGTGGGAGGCCGTCTGGGGGCGGTAGCGCAGGATCGTCTCCAGCGGTTGGGCCAGGAGTGCGTCCCGGTCGTAGCCGAGCCGACGGCAGGCGGCCTCGTTGCACTGGAGCAGCTGTCCCGCGTCGTCGTGGATCAGTGCTGCGTCGCCGATCCCGTTGAGCAGAGAGGCCAGACTGTCTTGATCCTGCAGCATCGATGTTGGCTCTTGTCAGCCGACAGACGCGACTTCCGTGCCGGCGTCGTCGTGCTGCCCTGGGATGCGGCCGGGCAACAAGCCGCCAATGACGTGCGCACACTCGCCCATCGGGTACGACCTGCAACACCGAGAACGAATGGGGCGATGAGCCCCCTTGATGAGTCGCCATTATCAACCAAGAGAACAAAGCGGTCAAGCCGGATTGGGCCTCAAGGATGAGATATTAGCGGCTCATAAATACACCGAGTTCGGCAAATCGAGGGTGTCGAGGCCGGTCGAAATCCGCTCCAGCGTGGCACGCGGCACGGGCGTCACGAAGTCCTCGGCGGTCCGGCGGGCGACGGTATAGACCTGGACTTCCTTGATCCGGGCCCCCGCGTCCCGCAGCCAGCGGAGACGGTCCAGATAAGCGCTGATCTCGGCGTCGGGCGGCCCCACCCCGTCGAGTTGGACGAAGAGGGACTGGATCACGACCGGCCGCTCGCGCGCCACGTGGAGGATGCTGTCCAGGACGCGCTGCAGCGAGGTCGCCGCCCGGTTGATCTGCTTGAAGTAGGCTTCCGTGCCGGCGTCGAGCTTGGCCCAGATCTCGCCGTTGTTCGCGTCGAGCGCCGCCAAGGCGGCGGCGACCCGCGGGCGATCCAGGGCGCAGGCATTCGTGATCACGATGAGCTTCACATCGTCGAGGCCGAAACCCCGCCGGACGTCGGCGGCGACGCGGATGGCTTCCGGAAACGCCGGCACGATCGTGGGCTCGCCATCCCCCGAAAAGGCGATGTCGTTCAGGCGGCGAAATGCGGCGGGAATGCCCTGGAATTCGGGTTCGTTGAAGAGCTTTTCGCGGTCGGCGACGAGCTGGTGCAACTCGCGGGCGAGCACCGCAAGGTCGATGTCGGGGCCGGGGCGGGCGCGGTGGCGATCGGCGCAGCAGTAGACGCAGTTGAAGTTGCAGGCGGCGTCGGGGTTGAGGTTGACGCCGATGCTGAGGCCGCGGCTGCGCCGCGAGATCACCGGGTAGACGTAGCGCAGGTTGCGCCACTGGCGCGGATGAGATGAGAACGCCTGGTTGAGACCGTCGTCGTTCATGCTCTATGGCAGTGGTCCGGTGCACGCTCGGCTCGCTGCCGCCGCGTGCCAAGACGAGTCAATCGACCTTCATACCTGCTTATTGATCACGGCGGCGGCGCGGCCGGAAACGCACTCCGCGCGGTCGCGCCGGCGTCGCAGGGCGCCTGATCATAGAGAATTTCGTGTCGGGTGAAAAACCGGAATAACCGCGTGCGAGCGCCGGTTTACACCAGCGAACAGCAATCTTCTCCGTGCGGTGCGGAGAAGGGCTGGCGGGATGTTGCTCGGCTCGCCCGTCCTGCCAGCAATCGCGAGCCCGCCCCTTATTGGGGTGGGCCGCGTGTTTTTCCGGGCAGGGGGTGACCGCCTCACTCCATCATCGTGCGGACATGGGCCGGCACGCAGCGCTGCAACACGCCCGGGTCATACCCACCCTCGAGCACGCTGACCAGACGCCCGCGGGCATGACGATTCGCCATGTCGACGATGGACTCGGACATCCACGTGTAGATGTCGTCCGTCAGCCCGAGGTTGCCCAGCGGGTCATCGCGGTGCGCGTCGAAGCCGGCGGAGACGAAGATCATCTGCGGCGCGTAACGCGCCACGGCCGGGACGATGCGCCCCTTGAATGCGGCGCGATAGTCCTCGTCCGTTGCGCCGGGCATGAACGGGATGTTCATGGTGTACCCGTGGCCCGGGCCGATGCCGGTCTCCTCCTCGAAGCCCGTGCCGGGGTAGAGGTAGTTCGGATGGCCGTGCAGGCTGATCACCAGCACGGACGGGTCGGCGGCGAAGGCGTGCTGCGTGCCATTGCAGTGGTGCACGTCGAAATCGAGGATCAACAGCCGCTTCAGGTCGAACTCCTCCTGCACGACCTTGGCCGCCAGGGCGATGTTGTTCAGCAGGCAGAAGCCCATCGAGCGGTCGGATTCGGCGTGGTGACCGGGTGGGCGCACCAGGCACACGGCCCGCTGCAGGTCGCCCTTGGCCACGCGGCGGGCGGCCTGCACGGTGCCGCCGGCCGCGATGCGGGCGATCTCGAAGCTCTCGGGGCAGACGGTGCTGTCGGGCACGTCGACGTACGGGTAGCACTGGCGGCAGGCGGCGTCGAGGCGCGTCAGGTAGTCGTGCGTGTGCACCTTCTGGATGGTCACGTCGTCGAGCGCGATCGGCGGAATGAGCTCGCACGCGTCGAAGAGCCCGTTCGCTTCGAGGGCCTGCTGGATGACGGTGAGGCGCTGAGGCGATTCCGGGTGCCCATCGCCTGTCTCGTGGCGGCGGAAACGTTCATCGAAGAGGATGCCTGTCTTTGTCATACATTCGAGTGTATCGCGGCCGGTCCGCGGCGTCAGCCCTGGCGGAGCGGGGCCGGGCTGTCGATTCCGAGGATTCCGGCGCCGGAACTTGCAAAACCGCGGGTTGCGCGGTGAAAATGCAGGCCAGATCGTTTGGCGACCCCGTTCGTGAATTCGCCGGCAACGTGCCCGGCGTGGCAACTCTCAAGGAGGATCACACCATGCAACTCACAACGCGCATCGTGGCACTGATGGCCCTGGCGGGTCTGACGCTTCTGGCGGGCTGTGCCCAGAACGAGCAGGAAATGGTGGCTTTGCAGGAGGAGAACGAGGCCCTGCGCACCGAGCGCAACACGCTCGACGTCGAGCTGGCCGCGGCCACCGAGGAGACCGAACGGACCAACTCGGAGCTCGAGCAGCTCCAGCAGGAACTGGATCGTCACCGCGAGGCGCTGCAGAAGGCCGAGACCCGTTACGCCGAAGCGCAGCAGGAGCTCGAGAGGGCCCAGAAGAACCTGACGCAGGCGGAGGCCAAGGCCGAAGAGGTCGCGAAGCTGAAGCTCGAGGTGGCGCAGGCCGAGTCGCGGGCCCGGAAGCTGGAGATGCAGACCGAGAAGCTGACGGAGCAGTTGACCGCGACGCAGCAGGCGCACCAGGAGCGCATCGCGAAGATGCAGGATCAGATCGCCAAGCTGCGCGCCGCGTTGCGCGATCTCGGCGAGCGGCAGGAAGAGGCCGAGACGGAGACCGAGACCAAGACCGAGCCGCAGACCGAGGACGAGTCCACGGAACAGTAGCGGCTACTTTTCCGTGAGCTCGATGCGGCCGTCCCAGTCGTCGGCGGGCGGCTCGGCCTCGTAGTGCTCGATGAGGCGCAGGTACGCGAGCACCGCCGCATCTTCGGCACATTGCTCGCGGCAGGCGTCCAGGCACGTCCGGGCAGCCGCCCAGTCGCGGTTGCGGAACGCCGTTACCCCCGCACCGAATGCATCCGCGTGACGGAGCATGTCGTCCGGCACTTCGCCCTGGCGGCCGAGGAGTTCGTAGACGTCGACGGCGTGGGTCTTGCCCTTGACCTGCAGTCCGCCGAGTGCGCGGAACGCGAAGCGTCCGCCGGCGGCGTCGCGCGTTGGGCCGCTGACGAGGACCCGCGTGCCGAAGAACTTGTTGGCGGATTCGAGGCGGGCGGCGATGTTCACCGAGTCGCCGATGCAGGTGTAGTCGTACTTCTTCTCCGAGCCGCAGGGGCCGACGATCGCGTTGCCGGTGGCGACGCCCACGCGGAGCTGCAGGTCGGCGAAGGCCGCGTCGCCCCCTTGCCGTCGCTGCACGGCGACCAGTTCGCGCAGCGCGACGAGCAGGTCGACGGCGGTGTCGCAGGCGCGGCGGGCGTGGTCGGGCTGGGGGTAGATCAGCGGGTTCCAGAACGCGAAGATGCCGTCGCCGATGAACTTGTTGACCATGCCCTCGTAGTGCAGCATGACGTCGCTGAAGCGGCCGAGCGCGACGTTGAGCACGTGCTGGGTGCGCTCCGCGCCGATCCGCTCCGAGATCTGCGTGAAGCCGGCCAGGTCGGTGAAGACCGCGGTAACCTCGCGCATTTCGGCCCGCTTGCAGAGCTCGGCGTCTTCGGCCATCTGCCGGGCGAGCGTGGCGGACGTGTACTGGCCGAGGGCGGCCGCCAGGGCGCGTGACTCCCGCTCGAGGAAGATGTAGCGGAACAGCACGATCGCGAAGAAGCTGGCCGCGATGGCGCCGACGACCGGCGTGAGGGCGACCCACCGCAGCGTCAGGTAGAAGGTCCACCAGCCCGCGAGTGCGACGTACGCCACCGCCAGCAGCGCGACCAGGGCGGCGGCATTCCGCGCGTGGTATTTGACGCTGATGAGCGTCGCCACCAGCCCCGCCAGCAGCGCGGCGATCGCATTGAGCCACAGCGGCCACCACGACACGAACCGCCCCTGGAGCAGCCCGTTGAGGATGTTCGCGTGCGCGATGACCCCCGGTGCCCGCGGATGGGTGGGAATGGGCACCATGTCCGGCAGGGCGGTGGCGGTATACCCCACCAGGCAGATGCGCTGGTCCACGCGCGAGCGCAGGCGGCCGAGGGCGGCGTCGATTTCGTCCTCCAGATCGGCATTGGCCTGCCAGGCGTGCTGAATCGTCGCGCACGCGTTCGCGATCTCCGGCGCGGGACGGGTGGTGGCCTGTGCGCAGAGATCGTCCAGCGTCTGTGCCAGCTCACGCTGCGCCGCCGGCAGAACATGGGCGTACTGCCGCAACCACTCGGCGACCTGGGCGGCTTTATCGCTGTCGCGGGTATACCGTGCCAGGCGCAGCTCGTCCTCGAGTCGCCGCACCTGCCGCAGGTCATCGGCGTACGTGCCGGCCCGTGCCGCCCCCGTCGTGTCGGCGATCATCTGGGCTGCGGTGGCGATGATGGTGCGATTGTGGCGGATACTCTGCCGCCGATCGTGGACGAGCCAGACCGCGTCCGCCGGGATGTGCGGCCCGAACTGCTGCGTCCAGTCGCGCTGCGGCACCCAGGGCACCAGGGCGCGGCCGGCCTCGTCCAGGTGTACGAGCGCGACGCGTCCGTCGGCGTGCTCGAAGCGCTGCATGGGCTGCGTGCCGGCCATGCCGGCCCATTTCGGCCGCCAGTCGGACTCGTCAAGCGCCACCGCCGCGGCCAGTTGCGGCAAGACGTGGTCGCGATGCTCCGCGAAGAGTTGGACACGGCGCATGATGCCGTCGAGATCCGGTTCAAACACCACGAAGCCGCAGCGGCGGGCGGCACGGGCATGGGGAAAATACACCGGCGTCATGTGCTTGACCGGGTGCGTCCAGACGGCGCCTCGCGTGATGCGACTCGGCCCGACCGTCGCCTGCACGCCGAGCACGTGTCGCAGCGTCTGCGCCAGGACCTCGGGGTGTGGGCCGCCCGCGCCGGCCGCCCACAGCGATGACAACTCGGCATACAGGGCCACGCCATCCCGCTCCCAGCGCGAAGCGTCCGCGTCGAGCCACGTACGGATGCGGCCGGCGAGCGCGGCGTCCACGCCGGTCTTGGGCTGCCCGAAATCGAACGCGAGGTACACGGCGCCGGCGCGTTCGATGGCACTGCGCAGCTCGTGGTCCGGAAAGGCAACGCTCAGATCGCTCGCAATTGACAACGGGTTCTCAATGAGATCGGCCTGCCGGCGCGTGATCGTGCGTGCGGGTTGCGGCTCGACGAGCTGGATGTCGTAGAGCACGGCCCGGGCGCCTGCCTCGGCGAGAATCTCGATGATGGCCGCCTGCACGTCGCGTGGCCAGGGCCAGCGGCCGACCGTTTCGAGCGAGCCGTCGTCGATATCCACGAGCACGATATCCGGGTGTTCCGGCATCGCGTTGGCGTGGCAGAAACGCTGGTCGAGCGTCTTGAGCTCGAGCCAATCCAGCGCGCCGCCGGCATAGAGCGCGACGACGACGACGGTCGCCATCAGCCCGACGGCTGAGGCGCGGCGATTGGTGCGGCGCTGGTGTTTGCTCACGGCAGGCATTCTCGCCGGTGGGGGCGGGGTGTCCAGCAGGTGCCCGGTTTTCTCGTGGTAGCAATACCCGAAACGGGACCTGCGGCGAACGAAGACAATTTCTTAGGAGAAACAGCGGGAAACACCCGGAGAATCCTGTCATGTTGGACAGGTACCTTCGGGGGTAGTGACGCCAGGGCACCGAGCGGGTGCGGCTGGCGGACGATGAAGGTCTCGGCGCTCGTGATTGCGGGTGCCGACCTTACAGGACAGAAGGTCAGCGGATGACCACGCCGCCACGGCAAGACGAATTCTACCGTGCCGTTTTCGAGAACCACCCGGCGATCAAGCTGTTGATTGACCCGAGCGACGGCGCGATCGTGGATGCCAACCACGCGGCGTGTACCTTTTACGGCTACACGCGCGGGGAAATGTGCCGGCTCAGCATCCACGAAATCAACCAATTGCCGCAGGGCCAGGTCGACGCACACATGAAGTCGGCCCGCGGCAAGCGCACCGTGCACTTCGTGTTTCCCCATCGGCTGGCGTCGGGCGAGGTGCGCACGGTGGAGGTTGATTCCGGGCCGGTGGAATGCGAGGGAAAGACCTACCTGCTGTCGGTCATCCACGACATGACGACGCAGAAGCGCCTGCGCGACGAGCTCGACCGGTTCTTCAAACTGTCGGAGAGCCTGATGGGGGTCGTGGGCAAGGATGAGCGGCTGGTCCGCTTCAACCCGGCCCTGGAGCACCTGCTCGGCCATCCGCCGCGAGAGATCGAAGACCGCAGGGTCCTCGACTTCGTCCATCCCGACGACCGTGTCGCGACGGCTGCGGAGATCGAGCAGCGCCGCAACGAGGGAGGGGCCTCGCGCAACTTCGTCTGTCGTCTGGTCCGTCGCGACGGCGAGGTGCGGACGACAAGCTGGATGGCCAGTTGGGATCCGGTACAACACGTATTGTACATCGTGGGGCGGGACATCACGGCCGAGCGGGCCGCGCGGGTGGCCCTGGAGGCGTCAGAGACCCGTTATCGCGCACTGGTGGAGAATATCGAACACGCGATCTTCCAGTTGGATCCGGACGGCGTGTACCAGTTCATCAATCGCGCCGGGGCGCGCGTGTTCGGACGCAAGCCTGCGGACGTGATCGGCCGCAGCATGACGGATGTGCTGAGCGCGGACGGTGCCGCCGGGCCGTTGGAGATGCTGGCGACGGTGGTGAGCAGTGCCCGATCACTTGCCCGCGAGCATCCGTTGCTGATCGGCGGTGACGAACGTACTTACTCGACGTCGCTGGTGCCGGTGCTGACCAAGAGTGGCCGCGTGGGCGCGGTCATCGGGATCGGACAGGATGTGACCGTCGCCCGCCGTGCCGAGATCGAGTTGCGCGCGAGTCGCGCGGCGATGCACCTGGCACAGCAGGTGGGCCATTTCGGCAGTTGGGATTGGGTGCTCGGCACGCCCGAGGCGGTGTGGTCGGACGAGGTGTATCGCATTTTCGGGATGGAGCCGCCGCCGGGCGGCGCACGGATCACCATCGACAGCTACATGGAGCGGGTGCATCGGGATGATCGTGCGGCAGTGGCGACCGCAATGCGCGCGGTGGAACGCGATGGCGAACCGTTTGACATGGAGTATCGCCTGCTGCGGCCGGATGGCTGTGAGCGCACGGTGTACTCGCGCGGGCGCGTGTTCGAGCCGCCGGCGGTGGACCGGCCGCGCGTGATCGGGATGGTGCTGGACATCACCGACCGGAAACTGCGTGAGGAAGAGCGAGAGCGGCTGGTGGCGGAGCTGCAGAATGCGCTGGCGCACGTCAAGACGCTGCACGGCCTGCTGCCGATCTGCTGTGCCTGCAAGAAAATCCGCGACGACAAGGGGTACTGGGAGCAGATCGAGGTCTATGTGAAAGAGCGCTCCGACGCGGAGTTCACGCACGGCCTGTGCCCCGAATGCATGCACAGACTCTATCCCGAGTACGAGCTGCCGGACAACAAGACGCAGTGACCAACGGTCAGGGAAGCGCGGCCCGTCAGGCGTTGGCTGGCTCGGCGACCTCCGCGGGGGGCGGACACTCACAGAACAGGTGGCGGTCGCCCCAGACGTTGTCGATCCGTGCCACGGGCGGCCAGAACTTGTACTCGCGCGTCCACGGCGCGGGGTACGCGGCCTGTTCGCGTGAATAGGGGCGGTCCCACGTGTTGCTCATGACGACCGCCGCGCTGTGCGGCGCGTTCTTGAGCGGGTTGTTCTCCGGGTCGATTTCGCCGTTCTCGATCGCACGAATCTCGCCGCGGATTGCGATCAGTGCGTCGCACAGGCGATCCAGCTCCTGCTTGGATTCGCTCTCGGTGGGTTCAACCATCAGTGTGCCTGCGACCGGCCACGACATGGTCGGCGCGTGGAAGCCGTAGTCCATGAGGCGTTTGGCGACGTCGTCGACCGTGACGTGCGCCGTCTTCTGAAACGCGCGCAGGTCGAGGATGAACTCGTGCGCGACGCGGCCGTTGGCGCCGCTGTACAGCACGGGGTAGTGATCCTGCAGGCGGTGCGCCATGTAGTTCGCATTGAGAATCGCGACCTGCGTCGCTTTCTTGAGCCCGGGCTCGCCCATCATCCCGATGTACATCCAGGAAATCGGCAGAATGCTCGGGCTGCCGAACGGGGCGGCCGAGACGGGCCCGATGGCCTGCGTGCCGGTCTCGCTGACCGAGGCGGCCGGCTTGGACGAGCGCGTCGGGTCGTCGTGCGGATTGACGATCGGGTGGCCGGGCAGGAAGGGCGCCAGGTGCCGCGCGCAGGCGATCGGCCCCATCCCGGGGCCGCCGCCGCCATGCGGGATACAGAACGTCTTGTGCAGGTTGAGGTGCACGACGTCGGCGCCCATCTCCGCCGGACGGCACAGCCCGACCTGGGCGTTCATGTTGGCGCCGTCCATGTAGACCTGTCCGCCATTGGCGTGGACGACCTCGCAGATCTGCTTGATCCCTTCCTCGAAAACGCCATGCGTCGAGGGGTACGTGACCATGATCGCGGCCAGCTTGTCACTGTGCGCGGCGGCCTTGGCCTCGAGATCGGCGATGTCGATGTTGCCGTGGTCGTCGCAATTCACCACGACCACGCGGTAGCCCGCCATGATCGAGCTCGCCGGGTTGGTGCCGTGCGCCGAGACCGGCACGATGCACACATCACGATGCCCTTGCCCGCGGGCGGCATGATAAGCGCGAATCACCAGCAGCCCCGTGTACTCGCCGGCGGCGCCGGAGTTTGGCTGGAAGGAGACCGCGGCGAAGCCGGTGATCTCACGGAGCCAGCTCTCGAGCGAGGCGAGCATCTCGTGATAGCCGACGGTCTGGTCGGCCGGGGCGAACGGATGCAGGCTGGCAAACTCGGGCCAGGAAATGGGCAGCATCTCGGCGGTGCCGTTGAGCTTCATCGTGCATGAGCCCAGCGGGATCATCGACGTGCACAGCGACAGGTCGCGCGATTGCAGCCGATGCAGGTAGCGCAGCATCTCATGCTCGGCATGATAGCTGTTGAAGACCGGGTGCGTGAGGTAGGCGCTGGTGCGGGCGAGCGGCGCAGGATAGGTGTTGCTGCCGGCGCCGGCGAGGTCCTCGACCGTGAACGCGGTGGTGGGCTTGCCCGCGAAGATCTCCCACAGGCGGGTGACTTCCTGCGGCGTGGAGCGCTCGTCGAGCGAAACGCCGACGACACTGTCGCCGTAGTCACGCAGGTTCACGCCGGCCTTCTGGGCGCGAGCGAAGACGGACTTGGCGGTGCGCTTGTTGAGTTGGATGCGCAGGGTGTCGAAGTACTCGTGATTGCCGACCTCGACGCCCAGCCGCCGCAGCCCCGCCGCCAGCACGCGCGTCAGGGCGTGCACGCGCTGCGCGATGCGGCGCAGGCCCTGCGGCCCGTGGTAGGTGGCGTACATGCCGGCCATGATGGCCAGGAGCACCTGCGCCGTGCAGATGTTGCTGGTGGCCTTCTCGCGGCGGATGTGCTGCTCGCGTGTCTGGATCGCCAGGCGATAGGCGGGTTTGCCGGTGGCATCCTTCGAGACGCCGACCAGCCGCCCGGGCATCTGCCGCGCGTGCTCGTCGCGCGTGGCCATGAAGGCGGCGTGTGGTCCGCCGAAGCCGAGCGGGACGCCGAAACGCTGCGAGTTGCCGATGGCGATGTCGGCGCCGAACTCGCCGGGTGGGCGGAGTAGCGTGAGCGCCAGGAGGTCGGTCGCGACGGCGACCATGACCTTGGCCGCGCGGGCCTGCTTGGTGAACTCGCTGTAGTCGACGATGCGGCCGTCAGTGGTGGGGTATTGCAGCAGGACGCCGAACCAGTCGCCCTCGTCCACGTCGATCTCGTCCAGCCGGCCGACGACGGTGTTGATGCCGAGCGGCTCGGCGCGGTTCTGCACGACGGCGATCGTCTGCGGATGACAATCTGCTGCGATGAAAAACGTGTTCTTCTTCCCCTTGGTGATGCGGTGACACATGGTCATGGCCTCGGCGGCGGCGGTCGCCTCGTCGAGGAGCGAGGCGTTGGCCAGCGGCAGCCCGGTGAGGTCGGTGATCATGGTCTGGAAGTTGAGCAGCGCTTCGAGCCGGCCCTGCGAGATCTCCGCCTGGTAAGGCGTGTATTGCGTGTACCAGCCGGGGTTTTCGAGGATGTTGCGCTGGATGACCGGCGGCGTGATGCAGTCGTAATACCCCATGCCGATCAGGGAGCGGGCCACCTGGTTCTTCTGGGCGATGCGGCGCAGCAGGCGCAGCATCTCGTTCTCGCCCCGCGGCGGGCCGAGCTCGAGGGGTTTCTCGAGCCGGATGTTGGCCGGGACCGTGTCCTCGATCATCTTGTCGAGCGATTGATAGCCGAGCAGGTTGAGCATCTCGGCGATGTCTTCATCGCGCGGGCCGAGGTGACGGTGAATGAAGGTGTCCGAGGGCTGCAGTAGCGAACGATTGGCGATCTTGTCGGGCATGAGGTTATGGGCTCCGGATACAGCGAACGAAGCGCCGGGGGCCGGCGGCGAAAAACCAGCGGCGCACTGGCGGTCACAGCGACCGCCGGGCGGAATGTGGCGAGACGGGGCCTACGCTTCGCTGATCATCTTTTCGTAAGCGGGACCGTCCATGAGCTTGTCGAGCGGGGCGAGGTCGCTGGCCTTGATCTTGACCATCCAGCCGTCGCCGAGGGGGTCAGTATTGACCAGGCCGGGCTCGTCTTCGAGCTTGCCGTTGACCGCGGTCACCTCGCCGCTGACCGCACAGTAGAGCTCGCTGGTGGCCTTGACGGACTCGACCTCGCCGAAGTGGCTGCCGCCCTCGACGGCGTCGCCGACGTCGGGCAGGTCGACAAAGGTGATGTCGGTGAGCTCGTCGGCGGCGAACTGGGTGATTCCGATCGTCACCGTGTCGCCCTCGGCCTTGAACCACTCGTGCGTCTGGGAGTACTTGCGATCGTTCGGCACCGCCATGCGCGCATTCTCCTGCTTCTGGATAAATAGAAACTCGCTCACGGCCCGGCCGCGTCAGACCGAGCGTGATCCATGATTCTAGGCGATCGGGGACATTCGTGGTAGGGGAGCGTCGGTCGGGTGCAGCGGCGGTCCTTGAGTGCGTCAACTGCGGGTCGGTCGGCCATCTGCGCTTGTCAGCCGATCCTGCGGTTGCGGGGCGTTCCGCGGGACCATTCCGGATTCTGAGCGACCAACGGTGGGTGAAGCGGCCGTCCCATCTGTGCCCGTGGTCGACGCGCGAACGCCGCGGTTCCGCCGCCAACACCGATTTTGTTAAAAGTTTAACAATTCGATTGCCGCTTGGCCGGCCATGTGTTATGTTAAGCCTTTAACGGAAGGAGTTGTCCGTGGCAGGCCCCGAATCAGAAACCCTGACGCCGCGCGAATCCCAGGTCATGGCGATCCTGTGGGAGCGTGGCCCCTCGACGGCCGAGCAGGTCCGTCTCAGCCTATCGGACGGTCCGCACGACTCTACGGTGCGCACGCTGCTCCGCGTCTTGGAGCAGAAGGGGTACGTCACGCACACGAAGCTGGGGCGGTCGTTTGTTTACGGGGCGGTGGTTCGGCGTGCCAACGCTGAGCGAAGCGCGGTGAAGGCGATGTTGCAGCGTTTCTTCGGTGGATCGGCGGCAGCATTGGTGCAGCGCCTGATCGAGGATGAGCAACTCTCGCCCGCCGACATCGACGCTTTGCGCCAAGAAGCAAATAAGCGAAGAAAGCGGGGGGTGGCGCGGTCGTGATTCTCGAACTGGTCGACATGGCGAGGGCGGGCGATTGGGCCGGCATCGTGCTGGATGTCGCGCTCAAGGGCACGGCGTTACTGCTTGCTGCGCTCGTTGTGCATGCCCTCATCGGACGGCAGCGCCATGTTCTGACTCGATCGGCCATGTGGAATGCGATGCTGGTCGCGCTGGTCGTGTTGCCGCTGGTGGCCATCGCTTTTCCGAGGCTACGCGTGCCTTGTTTGCCCCCAATGCCCAAGAACCTTCGCGGCGGCGGTGCTCTATCGCCGGACCTCGACACGACCTCCGGTCCGGTGAGAACGACGAGCGGGACGCGCGCCGCGCCGGCCTCCCCATGCCCAGTGCCGGCCGGCGCCGCCGCCGCCCTTCCGCGCGAGAATCCTGATGGCGGGGGTCCATTCCCTTGGTTGTGGCTGGCAGTGATCACCTACGCTGGCGGAGCATGCGTGCTGCTCGTGCGGTTGGCAGGGGGGCTGTACCTCTTGCGCGGCGTGCGGCGCGGCGCTCGCCCGCTGGCCAGCATAGCCTGGCAGCGCCACGTCGAAGCGGCCAGCCGCGCGATCGGGCTCGACGTACCGGTGACGGTCGCTGTCAGCGACATGGTCAACGTTCCGGTTGCGATTGGCTGGCGCCGGCCCATGGTGCTGATCCCGGACCACATCGTGCAGAACATCGCACCGCGCGACCGCTACGCAATCCTGCTGCACGAGATGGCCCACGTGCGTCGCCGCGACTTCGCATGGCAAGTACTCCACCAGTTTGTGTGCGCCGTATACTGGCCGCACCCGCTCGTGTGGCTCGTTGGCGGCGTGATTTCGGCAGTGCGTGAACGCGTCTGTGATGAAATCTGCGTGCATCTCATCGGCGACGTCGCCTCTTACCAGAACACCCTGATCGACGTGGCCGGGCGCATCGTGAACCGACCGCGGCTGGCGGCAGGCATCGCGATGGCGCGTTCGTCGCGGCTGCGCGACCGACTGCGCTCGATCGAGGATACCCCCGGCGTGACGCATTGTGCCGCCGGTTGGCGCACACGCCTGGCGTGGGTCGCGCTGACCGTATTCTGCACCGGCACCATCGGCGCCGTCGAGTTGACCGCCCAGCAGCGCAGCCACCCTGGCACCGATCGGCCGGCCGCGGCGATCGACTGGACGGCTCGCCTGCACATCCCGGGCGATGAGGATCCGTGTTTCTACAAGCCCGACAAGCTGGCCGGGCTGTACTTCGCGGCCTTGGCTGAGGCGAACACGGCGCTGCTCGAGCGCCTGACGTCCGGGCGCCTGGCGCAGCGCAACCCCGCGGAGTGGGCAGCGCTCGCAGAGCGGCTCGCGAAAGACTGCGGTCTGCCACAGTGGACATCGCTGGCGCTCGAACACGCCACGCGTGACGAATACACGGCAGTGCGCCGCGCCGGGCCCAGCACCGGTCACACGGACCTCGTGCTGATCATGCGCGAATGCCCCACGACGTGCTATAGCGTCGTGGCCGTGTCCGAGGCCCCCGCCGGCGAACGGTTGCTTGATGTTCTCGAGCGCGGCGTGAAGTGGTTCACTCATGAGCTCGACCGGGATACGCCCGAACACTGGGTCAACCTGCCGGAGCTGCGACCATGACGCCGCCGCTGATGCTACGTCTGGCGACCATCGCCCTGAGTGTCGCAATCAGCAGTTGGCAGGCGGCGGGCGCCGCAGACCGGGTTGCGGTCTTGGTGGATGAGTCGGTACACGCTGTCATCGAGACGCGATTGACAGAATACGCTGCTCACGTGGCGCGGCGATTCCCGGTGACGTTCACCATCTGGGCGGAGCCATGGTATGAACGGACGCCCGCAGATATTCGCGCGCGGCTGGCGTGCGCGCACAAAGACGATGCATCGCTGGTGGGGGCAATCATGGTCGGACCGATCCCCTGCCCGCTTCACGAGCGCGGGCCGGAGCTGATCACGCCGGCCCCGCTCTACTATGAAGATTTCGACGCCACCTGGACGGATGCGGATCGCGACGGCGACTTCGAGGGCTTCGCGACCGATCGCCTGGCCAACGCGACCGAGATCTGGACCGCGTGGTGGGTACCACCCAGCAACGACCCCGCAGAACAGGCCGTCATGCTCGCGCGTTTTCTTGACAAGCTGAATCGGCGTTATGCAGCCCCGCCCGCCGCGCGACACGCGATGCTGTTTGGTGCGGGCAAGGTGAACAGCCTGCGCATCGGCCAGGCGTGGGCGGCGCTGATCGAGGATTGCACCGCGTCCACGAAGCAACGCGTACGCGTATACATGCAGGCGCTGCCCGGGTGCATGTCGGTGCACTGTCGTGACGGTAACGAGTTCACTACCGCTGAGTTGCTGCACAATCTCGCCGGCCGCCGCTGGCAGCACCTGCATCTGTTGACGCGCGGCGAGCCCGATCGACTTTACTGGCCCGCGGGGCGGCTGACGGGTGAAGTTGCCGAGCTCGACGACTTCGACAATAGCGGGGCCGCTTTGATCACCTGCTCGGCCAGCAGTGGTGCGAACTTCCGGGGCGTACCCTTTGGTGCGCCACGGTACGACCAGAGTGTGGCCAGCCGCTATTTGTTCTCGCCACGCACATTGACGGTCGCGTTCTTCGGGTCGGCCACGCCCCAAGCCGGCGGCGCGTTCGCCCAATACCACGCCAACCTCCTCCGCGCGTTGGATCCCGAGAACGGGAGCTACTTGGCGGCCGGCTATCGAGCGATGCGCAATACGGACCACACGTGGGGGGCCGAGCGCTACATCTTCCGCGGCCTGGACGAGAAAGTACTCCTCGGCGATCCGTTCTTCCGTTACCGACCCGTCGAAACGGGCCGCTGATCAACCTGCCGCGGGTCTCCCCGACACACCGTAATGCCGAACGCACGACAGCAGATGCCGATAGGTGTCCAATGACACTGTCGGCGGCACCGAGTGGTCGATGTGGTAGATGTAGCCGCCGGCCTGTGCTGCGGCGGGGACCTTGGCCGCCACCTCGGCCTCGATCCGGTCCGGGTCGTTGGTTGCGACGACGTCGGCATCGATGTTCCCGATCAGGCAGAGGCGGTCGCCAAATCGGGGCGCAAGCTCGCGTACGTCGTTGCCGGCGCGGGCTTCGAGCGGGTGGAGCGCGTCAACGCCGGCCTCGAGCAGCAGGGGGATCAGCGGCCGGACGTCGCCATCGCAGTGCCAGATGTAATGCATGCCGTGCCCGTGCGCAAAGGCGCCCAGGCGTTGCCAGTGGGGCAGGGCGAGCTCACGCAAGTCGCGCGGTGACAGCAGCAGGCCGTTGCGATAGCACAGGTCGCTCCAGAACCACAGCGCATCAAACCGGTTGCCGCGGTCGAGCGTACGCCGGAGCATCGTCAGCAGGTAGTCGGTGTAGGTCGCGACCATTGCCGCCACGAGGCCACGCTGCTTTCGCACTGCCCGCAACGCGTGCTCAAACCCCATCACATGCTCGAGCACGAACCAGAACGGCTCTGCCGGCGTGATTGCGAGGTAATGGTCGCGTGCGATGGCGGCTGCGTGCAGGGCCTCGGCCACGGGGTTGTCGAAGCGGCTCTCGTCGGTGCTGAGGCGGCCGACGAGGCGTTCCCAGTCGGCGTGCGTACGAACGGCGGGCTCGAGCGTGGCCGGTGTGGCGCCGTCGGTCAGTGGCTCGCGGACAACCTTCCCGTAACGGTCGCGGACGATCCGATAGGCGCCGGCGACCTCGAGGACCGCCTCCGGCAGGCGGAACGACGGGTTGAACAGGTCGTTGATGCAGGTCAGCCGGTCGAGGCCGAAATAGGCCGCCAGGTCCAACCCCGGGTCCGCCGGCAGGCCCTCGCTGCGCCAGCGCTGCAGCGTGCTCGGCCAGTAGGTCAGGTCGATCATCGGTACGCGGTCGAATCGGCCGCGGTCTAACGCGGCTCGCAGGCGCTGCCGGCTGGTCAGGGCCGGGCCGCCGTTGGCAGGGGTCTTGGGCTGCATACGATCTCTATGGTACCATCACGGTCAGCATTACAACGATCGTTGGGTGATCCTCGCATGTCCCGACCTGAGAAACGCTGGGCCATTTGGAAGATCGCGGCCGCCACTGCCGCGTGTATCGTCGCGGCGGTCGGCCTGTTCCTGGCGGCGGCGGGGTTACGCGGCGTGGCCGAGCCGGTCGCCCCCGAGGAAGGCCAGCGCGCCACACTGACGCTGCCCGACTTCGCATTGATGTTCGGCGTGATGGCGTCGATCCTGGCGCTGCTGGGATTCCTGTGGCTGGTGGTGCGCGTGCGCGAGGCCCGCAAGCCGCCCTGGGAACGCAGCTCCAGGAAGAAGAAACACTGAAGAGCCGCCAGACCCAGTCGAAATAAAGGACGCCGGACCACTGGCCCGGCGCCTCGTGCCTCCATCGGCCTCCATGCGCGATCGTCTTCTTTCCCCGATCGGCGAGCTGGGATCGCGCCCGAGATGCCGGGCGTGCACCCTCTTTGTTTCTTCCCTGTATCAGTGGTCTTGTGTTACGCGGCGCCTTCGGTTCGCCGCTGGCCCGATGGTCGCTTCCAGCCTCCGGGCGGGCCGGCCAGGGTGACCGGCCCGCATCCTCCGGTACTTGCGCCTCTCCGGCTGTCAGGCGCTACGTGATTGTGGTGGGTCCTGTTTGATGACGGCTGCCAGACGGTCGACAACGACATCCAGCTTGTGTTCGTTGAAATACGTGCCGGCCTTGATCTGGCGGCGGATGTCCGCGAGACGCAGCTCGTCGAGCTTGGCGATGGCCTCCCGCACAGTCATCCCGGAGAAGTCGAAGCGGTCCTCTGGCCAGGACGGTGGTGTGGTTGTCCGGACGCCGGGGTCCGGCGCGCTCGGCGGCGGCATCGGGGTCTGCGGCGTGATAGCGGTCGTGTACGCGGTCGAAATCTGAGACATATTCACTACTCCAACGGCTCGAACTCGATTGTTTCCGAGCGGGGCGACGCGGTGGCGTCCAGCACCCGCGGCTGCGGATTCCCGAACCACGCGTTCGCGACCCGCATGCCCAACGCTTGAGTTATCGCTCCGATGGCTGTGCGGACTTGCGAGAATCGCTGTAACAATCGTGTAAGAGGGTGTCGCGTAAGTTCTTCATTTCTTGTGACTTGCCAGTATTAACAAAACGGCCAAACTGGAATGTTAAGATGGGTAATTTGGGAGCCGTTTCGGGGTCGGGCTCGCAGGTAGTTGCGCCTGCGCGGCGTTTGCGCTCTCGGCGGGCATTTTTCGCTTTTCTGGCGTCTCGAGCTTCAGATTGGCGGTTCCGGGCGGGCGTTTCGTGCGCCGCCTCGCTCTGTAGGGCCGGGCTTTGCCCCGGGCGGCGTGCGCTCCTATGATGCGTCGCCGACGGTGATAGCCGATAGCGTACAGCATCGGGTTCGAACGCTCGCGAAGACCCTTCAGCACCAAGTGAGGACGACGATGGCCGCCGACAGCGCCTTCATGGAGAAGCTCACCGCCCTGTGCAAACGCCGGGGATTCATCTACCAGTCCAGCGAAATCTACGGCGGGATCGGCGGCTTCTGGGATTACGGCCCGCTGGGCGTCGAGCTCAAGCGGAACATCAAGGAGACCTGGTGGCGGGACATGGTGACGAATCCGCCGGATGGCCCGGATGGCACCGAGATCGAAATGGTCGGCGTTGACTGTTCGATCATCATGAACCCGAAGGTGTGGGTCGCGAGTGGGCACGTGGGGGGGTTCGCCGACCCGATGATGGACTGTAAAGAGTGCAGGGCTCGATTCCGCGCCGACCAGGGCTTTCATGTGCTGCTTAAGCGGGCCGATGCCGACGAGCAGCCCTTCGCGACGTGTTCGGTCGAGGCGGGTGGCCCCGAGGAGGCCGTGGCGGCGGCCGAGTCCAAAGCGAAGAAGCTCTCGAAGAAGCACGGCGGCGGCGAGTACGTGGCTGTTGCGCTGGACTTTCTGACGGCGAGCAAGGACGGCGTGGCGCATCTGCAATGCCCGCGCTGTGAAGCGACGGGAGCGCTCACCGAGCCGCGCGAGTTCAACCTCATGTTTCAGACGTACGTAGGTGCGCTACAGGACAAGGACTCGGTTGCGTATCTCCGCCCCGAGACCGCCCAGGGCATCTTCGTCAACTACCAGAACGTCCTCGATACGACGCGTGTCAAGGTGCCGTTCGGCATTGCTCAGGTTGGCAAGTCGTTCCGCAACGAGATCAACCCGCGCAACTACACCTTCCGTTCGCGCGAGTTCGAGCAGATGGAGATCGAGTTCTTCTGCCACGAAGACAAGTCGATGGAATGGTACGAATTCTGGCGCAATGTGCGTTTCAACTGGTACGTGGGCCTGGGCCTCAAGAGCGAGAAGCTCCGGTTGCGCGACCAGGACGCCGACGAGCTGGCGCACTACTCCAAGGCCTGCGCCGACATCGAGTACCTCTTCCCGTTCTCCGACGATTTCCAGGAGCTCGAAGGGGTGGCCCACCGCGGCTGCTACGACCTGTCGCAGCACCAGCAGCACAGCGGCCGCGACCTGACCTACTTCGACGACGATGCGTGGGAGCACGACAAGGACAAGTTCGGCGACAGGAGCAAGGACGAGCAGAAGCAGATCAAGAACCAGGCGCCGTACCGCTTTCTGCCGACGGTCATCGAGCCCTCGGCTGGCGCCGACCGCGCCACGCTCGCGTTCTTGTGCGAGGCGTACACCGAGGACGAGCAGCCGGACGAGAAGGGCAAGATGCAGACCCGGGTGGTCATGAAGTTCCATCCGCGGCTCGCGCCGATCAAGGTCGCGGTCTTCCCGCTGGTCAAGAAGGAGGGCATGCCGGAGATCGCCCACAAGCTGTACAAGGACCTCAAGCGGCACATGACGGCGTTCTACGACGATAAGGGGGCGGTTGGTCGTCGCTACCGCCGGCAGGACGAGGTCGGCACGCCGTACTGTGTGACGGTCGACGGCGACACGCTGAGCGACGGCACGGTAACGATCCGCGACCGCGACACGCTGGAGCAGGTTCGCGTGAAGAAGGAAGCGGTCGTCGACTGGGTGCGCGAGAAGCTGGGCTTCTGATCGGTGCGCGCGTAAGGTGCTGGCAGAGCCGGTCGACGCGGGTTCGAGCCATACGTTTCGTTGCGCCCGCCCACCATCCCGCTGGCACAGCGGGTTGGTCCGGTCCTGCGAAGCGCATTCTCCTGTGCCGGCGCACCGTTTCAGCTTGTGTCCGGTTTCGCCACACACTATCCTCTCGGACGTCAGCCGCGGGCAGGCCGGGCCGAGGTCGCGCCGGCTGGACCATTTCCACGGAGGTCAGACATGATGCGACGCGCGCACATGACGGTCGGCGGCGCCCTCTTGGTGGGGCTTGTCCTGGTCGCCGCGGCCGACGCCGAAATCGTCGACGTCGCCGGCTCGACCACGGTCGAGGTCAAGGCGATCTACACCGACGACAGCGAGCAGCTTGAATCCGTCGCGCTCGCTTACCCCGAGGACAGCGACACGCTGCCGCTGCAGGCCGTGGCGCGGCTGGTCGACCCGAACGAGGACGCGGCGGCGATCGCAGCGGCCCAGTTTGCCGACCCGCGCACTTCGACCGGCAGCGATCCGGATGAATTCGCGATCAACCTGGCCCTCAACAGCATCGCCGACGACGTGCGCTATATCGGCAGCGCGACCGCCGAGGAGCTGCGCACCGTGCAGCACGAGGTCGGCGAGATCGCCGGCACGGCGGCGGGTTCGGCGGTGCGGCTCAGGGGGCGGCTGTTTCTGGACGGGGCACTGGCCATCTTCGCTGGAGACG
The DNA here is from genome assembly GCA_964448675.1 of uncultured Planctomycetales bacterium. GTDB lineage: Bacteria > Planctomycetota > Phycisphaerae > UBA1845 > Fen-1342 > CAYUZU01. The sequence goes on along the minus strand of CAYUZU010000029.1, from coordinate 14,610 downwards.
ATGCGAGCGATCTGACGGGTACGCGCGTCACACTGCACGTCCGCGTCAAGAAGGAGGTCGCCGACGCCGAGGCCGAGACGCTGTTCGACGGCACGCTCGAAGTCGTGGGCGGGCCTGAGCGGCAGGTCATTGTCAGCGCCAGCGGCGATTTTCCGGCAATCGGGCTGTTCGACACCGACCTCGCGGGCACCGATCCCGAACTGAGCGTCTTCCGCGCGTTCATCTTTCCTTCCCTGGTGATCAACTACCCCTACCAGGCGGTCGTCGGCGAGGAATTCGACCTGCGTGCCACCGTCGAGGTGACCGCGGCGAACCTGCCGGGCGAAGTCGGCGTGGCCGCGGTGCTGGGCACGCCGGTGGACGCCCTGGCCGAGGTCATGGGCGAGACCGCGGGGGACGAAGCGGCGAGCAAGCGCCTGGCCACCCTGCAGCGTGAGCGCGCGGCGCCCACGGGAACGCCGGTGACGCTCGGCCCGCCCGCGGCGCAGCGGCTGAGCCCGCTGCTGCCGGCGTGCGGCGTGTTGGGGCTCGAGATGGCGGTGGGGGCGCTCGCGCTGGTCGAGCTGCGTGGCCGGTTGTGGAAAGGTGTGTAGCGAGCGGCGGACGCGGCCAGTTCGGCGGCGAACCGATGGCACGCGAGTAGCCGGCGTGCGGCTCGCCTCTTAGAATATCCCGCATGTTCTACGTCCGTTTGATCTATACATCGTTACGCAGTCTGGATTCGCACTTTCTGCGCTCGCTGCTGGCGACACTCGGCGTGCTCATCGGCGTATCGTCGGTGGTGGCTTGCATGTCGATCCTGGAGGGGGCGCAGAAGGACATCTTCGATCGCTTCAAGGCGATGGGATCCAACACGCTGTACGTCTTTCCCGCCGAAGCACGGGTCGAGGGACGCTCGGTGGGGGTGGCCCAGACGCTCACGCTCGAGACTGTCGACACGCTCATGGACGAGCTCGGCGAGCAGATCGACCAAATCGCGCCGATGGCCGAAGGACGCACGCACATCAAGCGTTTCCAGAAGCACGGTGATTTCACGCTGATCGCGACGACGCGCACCTTCTTCGAGCTCAACAGTTTCGAGGCGCATGAGGGGGCGATCTTCTCGCCGGGGCAATCGGAGGCCGAGGACGCGGCCGTCGCCATTCTCGGGTCGAAGGCCGCCGACAAGCTGTTTGGCGGGGCGGCGCCGGTGGGGCAGACCGTCAAGCTGGGCGGGGCGACGTATCGGGTCATCGGCGTGATGGAGGAGAAGGGGGGCGTGGGCTTCATGAACGTCGACGACACGGTCTTTGTGCCGATCAAGGCTGGCCTGAAGCGCTTCTTCAACCGCAAGTGGCTCAGCCGGCTGACGGTGGCCGCAAAGGACAACGTCGACCTCGACGAGCTGGAGAAAGAAGTGCAGCGCGTCCTGCGCCGGGCGCACAAGATCCCCGTGGGCGAGGACGACGACTTCACGATCTTCAACCAGGAGGAGGCCCTGCGCAATATCACCGGCGCCATGCTCGTGTTCAAGGTCGTGTTCTACAGCATCGCGGGTATCAGCCTGGTCGTCGGCGGCATCGGCATCATGAACATCATGCTCGTGTCGGTCACCGAGCGCACGCGCGAGATCGGTGTGCGCATGGCGGTGGGGGCGCGCCGCGGCGACATTCTCCTGCAGTTTCTTGTCGAGGCGCTGGTGATCAGCTTCATCGGCGGCGGGCTCGGGCTGCTGCTGGGGGCAATGTTCGCTGACGTGATGGAGAAGGTCCTGCGCCAGATGAACTTCAAGACCGACATCAACGCGACCATCATTCTCGCGTCGCTGCTCACGGCGACGCTGGTCGGTGTGGCCAGCGGGATTTACCCGGCTTTCAAGGCCAGCCGGCTCGATCCGGTCGAGGCGTTGCGCTACGAGTAGCGCCACGGCCACGAGCGCGCAGGGGCCGGGCTGCGGCTCATCCAAGGCGCGTGCGAATCCCTTTTGCCCGCTCGTAATCCTCCTGGCCGAAGAAAACGAACACCACCCGCTTGATGGCGCCATTGTCGCCCAGAAAGTCGGCAACGGTGCGGAGCGCGGTTTCCGTCGCGGCGTCGAACGGATAGCCGTACACGCCGGTGCTGATCGCGGGGAAGGCGACGCTATGGGCGCCATTCTCGACCGCGACCTCGAGCGAGCGCCGGTAACAGGAAGCGAGCTGCTCCGGTTCGCCATGCTGCCCGTCGTTGTACACCGGCCCGACCGTGTGGATGATGAACTTTGCCGGCAGGTTGAACCCCGGCGTGATCTTGGCATCGCCGGTTTCGCAGCCGCCCAGCTTGCGGCAGGCCGCCTGCAACCGCGCGTGGCCCGCCGCCCGGTGGATGGCCCCGTCGACACCGCCACCGCCCGCCAGCCGGCTGTTCGCGGCATTCACAATCGCATCCACCTCGAGGTTCGTGATATCCCCCTGTTGCAGTTCGATGCGTGCCCAGACATTGTCGTTGCTCATGAGATCGCCTCCGCGGCGGCGTTGTGAAGCGAGTCCGGCGAGCCGCGCCCGTGCCGCAACGCTGCCCCGAATCGCGAATGCCGGCTGCCACTACAGAATCGACTTGTACTCCTCCAGCGCGTCGGGGTTCTTCAGCGCGTCGCGATTGGGCACGTCCTGCCCCTGAAGCATCCGCCGCACGGCCATCTCGACTTTCTTTCCGCTGATGGTGTACGGGATGTCGTGTACCTGGCGGATGTGCCGTGGCACGTGGCGCCGCGTGCACGACTCGGCGATGGCGGTCTTGATCTTCTTGCCGAGTTGGTCGTCGAGCGTCAGGCCCGGTCGCAAGACGACAAACAGACAGACGTCGACGTCGTCGTCTTTCGTGTCGTGGCCGACCACAATGCTGTCGACGATTTCGTCCATGCCCTCGACCACGCGGTAGATCTCGGCGGTGCCGATCCGGACGCCGCCGGGATTGAGCGTCGCGTCGCTGCGACCGTAAACGACGATGCCGCCGGTGTCGGTGATTTCGATGTAGTCGCCGTGGCGCCAGACGGTGCGATTCGGGTAGTAATCGAAGTACGCCGCACGATACTTGCTCCCGTCCGGGTCGTTCCAGAAGCCCACCGGCTGTGACGGGAAAGGCGTGCAGCAGACGAGTTCGCCCTTCTCGTTCGTCACCGGCTCGCAGTCCTCGTTCCAGGCCTGCACGTCCATTGCCAGCCCGCGGCACTGTACCTCACCCGCGTACACCGGGAGGAGCGGGTTGCCCAGGATGAAGCACGAGATGATGTCTGTCCCGCCACAGATCGACGCCAGCATCAGGTCGCGCTTGACGTTGTCATACACCCAATGGAACAACTCGGCCGACAGTGGCGACCCGGTCGAGCAGATGCAGCGCAGCGTCGCCAGGTCGTGGTCCTGGCCCGGTTGCAGCTCGGCTTTCTGACAGGCGGCGATGTACTTGGCGCTGGTACCGAAGATATGCAACTCGAGGTCTTCGGCCATCTGCCAGAGGCGGTCCATGGAGGGATGCCCGGGATTGCCTTCGTACAGCACGATTGCGGCACCGGTGCCCAAACCCGACACGAGCCAGTTCCACATCATCCAGCCACAAGTGGTGAAGTAGAAGATGCGTTCGCCCGCGTGCAGGTCGCAGTGCAGCATCAGCTCCTTCATGTGCTGGAGCAGCGTGCCGCCGTGGCCGTGTACGATGCACTTGGGCACGCCGGTGGTGCCTGACGAGTACATGATGAACAGCGGATGATCGAACGGCACCTCTTCGAATGTGAGCGGTGGGGCGGGCTGGTCCTCGGGGCCGAGGAAGTCGCGCCACAGAATGGCGTCGCGGACGCTGGTGATCTCGGGCTCGTCATCGAGGAAGGGCACCACGACGACGCGTTTCACGGCACGAAGCTGGTCGAGCATCTCCGACACGAGTGACAGTCGATCGAATCGCTTGCCGCCATAGGTGTAGCCGTCGCAAACGACGAGCACGGTGGGCTCGATCTGTCCGAACCGGTCCAGCACGCCGCGCACGCCGAAATCGGGCGAGCAAGACGACCAGGCGGCGCCGAGGCTGGCGGTTGCGAGCATGGCGATGACGGTTTCTGGCACGTTGGGCATGAAGCCGGCGACGCGGTCGCCCCGTTGCACGCCGGCATCGCGCAAGGCGGCGGCGCAGCGCGCGACTTCGGCGCGCAGCTCCGCGTGCGACAATCGGCCGCCGGCGCCGCGCTCGTCGAGGAAGTGAATGGCGTCGTCGTCGTCGTCAAAGCGCAGCATGTGGCGCGCGTAGTTGAGCTCCATACCCGGGAACCACGTGGTATCGAGCATGCCGCTGCCTTCGCGGCTGGCACGCGCAGGCTTGCTGGGCTCGACGTGGGCGAAACGCAGAAACGCCTGCCAGAAATCGCCGGGTTTTTCGATCGCCCAGGTGCGCAAGCTTGTCCAGTCTGCCGCAAACCCGTGTTGGCTGGCGACGTCTTTCATGAAGGCGAACATCTGCGAGCGGGCGATCTGATCGGATGTGGGCTTCCAAAGCAGCTCGGACGTGGACATGGGCGTGCATCCTCCGGGACGATGATCAATGCGGGTGCATTCTGACCGGCGCGCCGGACACGGTCAACGCAGGCCGGGCTTTTGCGGACGCCATCCGCCGCGTGTCGAGAGATGTTGCGGCATGCATCCGAGCAAGGGGTGGGGGGTATAGCTGAATGTCCCGTCACGGGTAGCGCGCCGGCGCGGCTTTCGGGCGCCCCGTTTTCCGGCGCTGGGGAACTCGGGCGGGCGTTGTGCATCCAAGCTTGTGACAGGCCCGACAACCTGGAGGATTGACGATGACGAGCCGATGCCGCCTAAGCCACGTAACTCTCGGCACTTATGTTACCCTAACCCTGTTGCTGCTGCCCGCCCCGCCAGGCCATGGCGCCGAAGTGTCGGCGCTTGGCGGCTGCTTGCAGATTTTGCCCGCGGAAGGGCGGGCGACAGGCGTATGCCCGCTGCGACACACGGAGGTTGTTGCTGACATCGACGGGTTTCTCGCCCGCGTGACCGTGCGCCAGGTCTTCCTGAACCCGACCGAGCAGAAGATCGAAGCGGTCTACACCTTCCCGCTGTCGCGGAACGCGGCCGTTGACGACATGGTAATGATCGTCGGTGACCGGCGGATCGTGGGGCAGGTCCACGAGCGCGAAGAGGCCCGCGAGATCTACGAGCAGGCCGTCGCCGCCGGCCATGTCGCCAGCCTGCTCGACCAGGAGCGGCCGAACATCTTCACGCAATCCGTCGCGAACATCGAGCCCGGAGCCGAGGTCTCGATCGAGATCAGCTACGTCGAGACGATTGCGTACGAGGACGGCCGCTTCGCGTGGACTTTCCCGATGGTCGTTGGGCCGCGTTACGTTCCCGGCGGGGGCAGCGCGCCGGCGCCGGGTACGCGGGGCCAGGACACGCCGGAAGTACCGGATGGCTCGAAGATCACGCCGCCGGTCACGCCGCCGGGTACGCGGGCCGGTCACGACATTTCGTTGACGGTCAATGTCCGCGACGGGGGGCTCGGACTGCACGACCTCGCAAGCGTCCTGCACGAGATCGTCGAGGACACGTCGCGGCCCGAGGTGACGCGGATAGAACTGGCGCAGGCCGATACGATTCCCAACCGCGACTTCATCCTGCGCTATCGCCTCGGCGGCGAGGGTATTGGCGACGCGTTCTTCGTGCACGAGGACGAGCGCGGGCGGTTCTTCACGTTGATTCTGCAACCGCCGGCGCGCATCGAGCCCGCGCTGATCGTCCCGCGCGAGTTGATCTTCGTGTTGGACACGTCGGGATCGATGAACGGCTTCCCGATTGAGAAGGCCAAGGAAACGATGCAGAAGCTCGTCGGCACGATGCAGCCGCACGACACGTTCAACATCATCACCTTCGCTGGCGACACGCATATCCTGTGGGAGACGCCGCAGCCAGCCACCGACGCGAACATCGCCGCAGCGCAGGCGTTCCTGGCATCGCGGCAGGGGCGTGGCGGCACGGAGATGATGAAGGCGATCAATGCGGCGTTGTCGCCGACGGCGGGGGTCGACACGACGGAGTCTCTGCGCGTCGTCTGCTTCATGACCGACGGCTACGTCGGCAACGACATGGCGATCATCGACGCGGTGAAGCAACACGCCGGCACGACGCGCGTCTTCAGCTTCGGCATCGGTAACAGCGTCAACCGTTTCCTGCTCGACAAGATGGCTGCCGCCGGTCGCGGCGCGGTGGAGTACGTTTCGCTGGCCGGGGACGCGGGAGCGGCGGTGACGCGTTTCCATGATCGGGTGTTGGCTCCGGTCTTGACGGACATTCGTGTCGACTGGGGCACGCTGCCGGTAAGCGATGTGTATCCACAGATGATCCCTGACCTGTTCAGTGCCAAGCCGATTGTGATGCACGGGCGGCTGAATGGAGACCAGTCGGGTGCGATCAGACTGCAGGGCTTCACGGGGGCCGGCCCGTACAACGAGGAGATTCAGTTGCGCTGGCCCGACACGCCGCCGGACGGAACGGCGTTGCCATCGTTGTGGGCGCGGGCGAAGGTGGATTGCCTGATGATCCAGGATTACCAGGCGGCGCAACAGGGCCAGTTCCCCGATGATCTCAAGCAGCAGGTCGTCGAGCTCGGCTTGAAGTATCGGCTCATTACGCAGTTCACGAGTTTCGTCGCTGTCGAGCAGATGACCGTTACGACGGGTGGTGAGCCGGTGCGGGTCGATGTGCCGGTGGAGCTGCCGGCGGGTCTCAACTACGAAGGCTTCTTTGGCCAGTCGGCGGCGCGCGGTGTGCCGGCCCATGTGGGCCAGAACATGATGTACTGCATGAAGTTTATGCCGGCGCCCAGCGCAGCACCCACGACGCCACCGCCGCCCAGCGCCGGACGGCGGGTTCAAGCAGCGGGCGTCGGCGGGGACGGTGCCTTGTTGGACGGTGATGGTGATGAGGCGGCTGCGGACGAGGCGGCGACCAAGGTCGAGCCCGCGCAGAAACTCGCCGAGGTGCTGCGGGATCTCGCCGCCAGGGTTGAGGCCGAGGGCAGCGGCGGCAACCTGACCGTTGGAAAGCTGAAGGTGGTGGATCACCGCGTTGACGTGATGGTCTTTCTGGCCGACGTGTCGCAGAAGACGCGCGACGCACTGACCGAGCTGGGCTTCAAACAGACGGCCGAGAGCAAGACGACGCGTCTGCTCATTGGTTCGATTGACGTGCGCAAGCTGCCGGCATTGGCGGCGCTTGATGTGGTTGTCCGCGTCAAGCCCGTGGTTGGTTCATAGAGCATGCACGCGGGGCCGCACGAGGGGTGCGGCGCGGTGAGGAAAAGAGGGCGCCCGGTCCACGAAGACCGGACGCCCTCGGAGGGAAGATACGGCTCGTGGCCGCGGGGCGTTTCAGAAAGCGATCTTGAGACCGCGCTGCGCGGCGATGCGGCGCGCCTGGCCGACAGGCAGACGAGGGTCGTCGCTGATCTTCGTCACGAACAGCGGGTTGCTGCCGATGATGTTGAGCGTGCGTGTGCAATCCGCGCCGAGTGATTCCGCCGACACGCGCAGCAGAAAGCCGTTCCAGTTGCAGACGTAACAGCCCGGCGCAGCGATCTGGCTGAAGGGGATACCAGGATCGAGCCCGGCGTTGAAGGACGGCGGCACCCAGGGTGTCGGGCACGCACTGCTCATCTCGTTTGCCTCCGTGCAATTGCGCATCAACCGCAGGCGGGTGATGGTGCCGATCGTGGTGACGGCCATCCCTGCAGCACCGCGGCGCTACAGCCTGTTGTCGCTATGCCGTCACCGAAGTCGAGAAACGCGACAGACGATACCCGCCGCATCAAGGCCGTGATGCCTGCTGCCTGGCCGTTGGCTCGGCGGGGTTGGGTCAGATGTCAGACAGCGTCACCTGCTGTGCGACGAGGGAGATGAGACTGTACGAAGTGTTCCACAGGGTGGGGCGTTTGTCAAATCGAACCGCGCCGTGCGCACACGGAACGTTGAGCCTGCCGGCGCAGCGGGCCTTTGTCTTCTGCCGCGTGAGTTGCGCAAGTGCGTTCCGTACAACGCGCAGGCGATTGGGCCGGATGACAGGCGCGGCCGGCGGGGTTCGTAATGGAATTTGCCGGGCCCCGTTTTGCCACAAGGCGAATCGTTATACAACGAGGCGTGAGCGCCCGCGGATCGATTGCCGCGGGCACACACGCCGTTCGCGCGTCCGGTTTGTCGTGACTAGAAGCCGACGCGAATGCCGAGTCGGGCGGCCGACCGGCGCGCCTCGAGCAGCGAGACGCCGGGATCGTCGCTGATCTTGGTGACTGTGAGCGGCGTTGACCCGATGGCGCGCTCGTGCATGGCTTCTGAAGGGACCGTGGTCCGCGGCGGAATTCGCAGCAGGTTGCCGCTCCAGTTGCAGATGTAGGCCCCCGGGGATCTGAGCATGTCGAACGGGACCGTGCCGCCCACATGCACCTCGTGCCGTCCCGCGCGCGGCGGGGCAGCCGTCGTCAGATTGGTCATTCCTGGTGTCTCCTCTCTACCCGCGCACCGCGGGTCGCCGGGGACGCTCCCGGCAAGGCGGTACAGCTGCCCGAGCGCGCAGCCGACCGCCTCTAACTATCGGCCGGGCGGGCGCGGCGACTTGAGCGCCGCGGCGAATTCGTCGGCAGTGTCCGCCGGGGTGCTGGGCGGACGCGCTGGTCCGGGGCGCGCGGGCGGCGGCCGGCGAAAGCCGAACACACGTTGACAAAACGCCGCTCAGCGTTCACAAGGGTCGCATGGCGACACCGATGTCTCCGGCTCAGGATACAGCGCAATTATTGCAGCGTTACCGTGCCAACCTGGCGGCGCTGTACGCCACCGATCCCGAGCTGGCCGTGAAGCTCGATGCGCTGCCGTTCACGGAATGTCCGGCGCTGGAGGCCGCCCGCGACGGCAACTTCACCGTGAAGCTCATCGCGGACAATGGGCACCCCGTCTATGCCCACAGTCGCCACCGCCCGGTTGAAGAGGCGCGCACGCTCGTCGAGCAGCAGTTGCGCCGGGAGCGTGCGGGCCCGGAAGGGCCTGGTGCCGACCAGCCGGTCCTGCCGAGCATGCGCGCCCTCGACGACGACCTGTCGGGCGAGGCCGACGACGAAGAGGAACTCGACCACCCCATGATCTACGTCGCGGGGCTCGGGCTCGGGTATCACTTCACCGAAATGGAGCGCCAGTTCATCAAGCCCGTGTTCATCGTTGCCGAGGCGGATCTGAAGCTGATCAAGGCGGCGTTCTGCGTGACGGATTTCTCGGCGTGGCTGGAGGAGCGGCGGCTGACGCTGCTGACGTCGGCGGACAAGGCGACGCTGCACCAGCGGCTCGGGCGTTCTCTGGCGCATGTCCTGCTGGGGCTCAAATGGCTGCAATTGCCGCACGGCGGGCGGCGCGACAAGCAGTTTCACAGCGAGATGCGCGCGCTGATGCGGGACTTCGTGGCGTACTCGCGCGTGCAGGTCGTCTCGCTGCTGCGCAACGCGCGGATCAGCTGCACGAATGTTGCGTACAACCTGCCGTCGTATGTCGGCAGCGCGGGGGTGGAGGTGTTTCGGCAGCGGGCGGCGGGTTTGCCGGCGATCATCGTGGCGGCCGGGCCGTCGCTGCTGCGGAACATCGATCAACTGCATGCACTGCAGGATCGCGCGGTGATCATCGCGGTGCAGACGGTGTACCAGGCGCTGCTGGCGCGCGGCATCCGCCCGCACTTCGTGATGACGCTGGACTACCACCGCATCTCGGCGCAGTTCTTCGAGGGCGTGCCCGACCACGGCAAGACGGCCCTGATCGTCGAGCCGAAAGCGGCCTGGCAGACGGTCGATGCATTCGCCGGGCCGCGGCACCTGCACCACGCCGAGTTCGCCGATCTGCTGTTGGGCGATGCGGCACCCAGGCGGGAAACGCTGCGCGGCGGCAGCACGGTGGCGCACCTGGCGTATTACTTCGCCGAGCACCTCGGCTGCGACCCGATCATCTTCATTGGGCAGGATCTGTCGTTTACCGAAGGGTTGTACTATCCGCCGGGCATGCCGGTCGAGCGCATGTGGCAGCCCGAGCTCGGCCGCTTCGCCACGATCGAGATGAAGCAGTGGGAACGTATCGTGCGCAACCGGCTCGGCCTGCGCGTGATACAGGACATTCACGGGCGCGATACGTACACGGACGAGTCGTTCTTCGTCTACGCCGAGCAGTTTCAGGTCGATTTCCTGCAATCGCCGGCCCGCATCATCGACGCGACCGAGGGAGGCATGCGCTTCGTCGGCACCGACATCATGCCGCTGCGCCAGGCCGCGGCGCAACACTGCACCAGCCGGTTGCCCGCCGACTTGTTCGCGATCGACGCGCCGCCGTGCGAGCCGGCGTACAAGGCACGCGTCTGCGCGGCGCTGGAGAAGCGGATCGCGGATATCCGCCAGATGCGCGACATCTCGCAGCAGACGGTCGATCTGCTGGAACGGCTCGCGGGGCTGGTCGAGAAGCCGGCGGAATTCAACCGCCTGATCACGCAGGTCGACGAGTTGCGTTCGCGCGTCGGACGCAGCAGTGATACGTTCGAACTGGTCAAGCTGGTGTCGCAATTGGCGGAGCTGCGGCGATTGCAGGCGGACCGCGCGATTCGCGATGACGTCGAGGAGACGCCGCAGCGGGCGCGGCGCCGCCTGAAGCGTGACCGCGAGTACGTGGTGGAGCTGATTGACGGTTGTGACTTTCTACTGGGCATGCTGCCGCCGGCGCTCGAGCGGCTTCGCGAGCAACTGTAATGAAGATAGCTGGTGCGGTCTTCGCGGATTTCGTCGAGACGACCCTGGGCGGCGCGGCGGCGCTGCGCAGCGAGCTGGCCGGCCTGCCGCTGCTGACGCGCACGTTGCGGCGCCTGTGCCGCGTAGCGGGCGTCTGCCACCGCTGTTTGGTCGTGCGACCGGACCAGCAGGAACTCGGCACCGCGGCGCTGGCGGCGGCGGGCGTGGCGGACCAGGTCACGTTGCTGCCGAAGCTGACGCCGGCGTGGGGGCGCAGCGGCCTGGTGCGCAGTGCGCGGAAGTGGAACCTGGAGTCGTGGCGCAGCGGCCCGCTGGGGCTGACGTGGTTTGACGAGTTCATCAACCCCGCGGCCGTGCAGCACGTGCTCGACCATTGCCAGTGCGAGGCGACGCTGTGCCTCGAAGGGCATCAGGCGCTGTTCGACCCTGCGCTGGCGGGGGCCATGGTGCGGCACCTCCAGGAGCAGGAGCGCCACGCCACGTACTGCTTCACGCAGGCGCCGCCCGGCCTCGCGGGCATCGTGGTCTCGCGGGTCTGCCTGGAGGACGTGGCGCAGCTGGGAATCCCGCTGGGCTTGTTGACCAGCTACCGCCCGGAGATCCCGCGTGCGGATCCGATCACCAGTGCCAACTGCGCGCCGGTGCCCCTGCACGTGATGCAGACGGCGGCGCGGCTCAACGGCGATACGCGCCGCGGGCGCGAGCTGATGACGGCCGCGATCGAGGCGTTGGGTGAAGATGCCGACGTGGCGTCGCTCTGTCGCTGGGTGCGCGATCCGGGCCACGGGCGCGCGGGGCCGCTCCCGGTCGAGGTCGAGCTCGAACTGACCACCGATGACCCGCTTCCCCAAACGACGCTGCGCCCGCGGGGGGACCGCGTGCCGCGACGGCAACTGGAGGATCTTGACGCGGTGGCGCGGCTGGCGGAGGAACTGGCGGCCTACGACGATCGTCTGGTGTTCCTGGGGGGCCACGGCGATCCGCTGCAGCACCCGCAGTTTGGCGAGGTGTGCCGGTTGCTGCGCGAGGGCGGCGTTTTCGGCATCGGTCTGGCAACGCCGCTGGTTGACCTTCGTGATGAGCACATCGAGGTGCTGCTCGGCCAGCAGATCGACGTGATCGAGGTGCGGCTGGACGCGTTCAGCGCCGCGACGTACCAACGCGTTCACGGGCGGGACGCCTATCAGCAAGCGGTCCAGAACGTCCGCCGGCTGGAGGAGATCCGGCGTGAGCGCCGTTCGCCGCAGCCGGTGTGTGTGCCGAGCCTGACCCGCTGCGAGGCGACGATCACCGAGATGGAGCCGTTCTACGACCACTGGATCAACGCGGTGGGGTCGGCGGTGCTATCGGGCTTTAACAACTACTGTGGGGCGCTCCCGGCCGACAGCCTGTTGCCGACGTGCCCGCCGGAGCGTGTGCCCTGTCGGCGGCTCGATCGGCGGCTGATGCTGCACGGGGATGGGGGGGTGCCGCTGTGCGGTCAGGACTATGCGGGGACGATGTTGCTGGGCGATTGGCGACGGGAGCGGCTGGCTGCGGTCTGGACGGGGGCCGGGTTGGCAGAGGTGCGTGCCAACCACGCGAAACCGGAGCTGGGATCGCTGCCGCTATGCCAGCGGTGCGAGGAGTGGTTCCGTCCGTGACCGCGGACGGTGCTCGGTTCGGCGAATCGGCAGGGGGCGGGCCGTTTTTGGGGCAGGCTTTTCTATTGCAGTTATTGCGCCTCGCCGATAGAATCTTAGTGGAGCGTGCCGGCTGAGCGCGCTTTGATGAATAATCGCCATATTCTCACTCATCTCGCTCATACGCGTTCATACTCAGCCGACAATTGGATGGTTTATGGGAGTTTTTCGACGTGTGTCGAGAGACCACCCGGACTGTGTCGATGTGTGCTGGCGCAAACGAGGTGAGTTGTGGCTGAAACCATCAAATGCTCCTGTTCGAGTTGCGGAGCGAAGTACCGGCTTCCTGTGGAGGCCCAGGGTCGCACGGCGCGGTGCAAGCGCTGCGGCGAGAAGTTCGAGGTGCCGCTCGAGCAGAGCCTCGAGGACAGTGTCCTCACCTGGCTCAACAATCCGCTCGACGACGAAGACGAGACCCCTCCCGAGCGCCCCAAGGTCATCAGCATGCCCAAAGAGGAGCGCGATGAGCAGGCCGAGGAGGCGGCGCGCAAGGCACGCGGCCCGATCCGCATGAAGAGCGGCTCGAAGAACGAGTCGTCCTGATCTGGGACGAAAGGGGGGGAGTTCAGGCAGGGGTGGATGCGGGCAGCCGGCGTACCGGGACGGCCCGCCTGTAATGAGATTCCTATATCATTCGTGGTTTCCTCTCCGGCGGTGGCGTGGTTGACAGCGCTGGCGCCTGACAGCACTGCTGACAGAGCAGTGGCACCGGGCACCGGTTAAGGAGCGGAAAACACTTGTGCATTGCGGGGGGGGGAAGGGGTTATACTGGCGTATCAGTTTCTAATCGGAGGGGCTCCACCGGCGGGGCTCCGGAACGAGGAGAATTGGTGGCGAGCCGGGGACACCTGCTCGTCGCGACGGAGAGAGGAGATCAGCGTGTTGAAGGGGATTGGCAGTCTATTGGCGGTGGTTGCGGTCTGCGCCTGCGCGGTCACGGCGTCGGCGGACACGTTTGGCACCGGAGCGAACCAGTTCACGATCGACTTCGTTCCGATCGCGGGCGATGCGGGCGACCTGGGCAGTTGGCCGGCGGGCAGCAATTACACGTTCACGGGCGTTGATCGCAGCGCCTACCGCATGGGTACGTTCGAGATCACCAACGACCAGTGGACGAAGTTTACGAACAGCCTGGGCGTCCCGGTGACAGGCGACCCATCGTATGCGTACAACAATGATCCCTACTGGACCGGCACGAACGTGCCGACCAACAACGTGAGCTGGTACGAGGCGGCCCAGTTCGTCAACTGGCTGAATACGAGCAAGGGCTATCAGGCGGCGTACAAGTTCACGGGCACGCAGGGCCAGGGTGACTACGCCCTGGATACCTGGAGCCCGGCTGAGGCCTACGGCGGCACGAACCTGTATCGCCACAAGGATGCGATGTACTACATGCCGACGGAGGATGAGTGGGTCAAGGCGGCCTACTGGAACGGCACGAGTCTGCAGACCTATGCGACCAAACCGGGTGATACGCTGCACCAGGGCGACGGGGTGAGCGGAACGGGCTGGAACTACTACGACAACGGATACGCCACCGACCCGTACGGTCCGTGGGATGTCGGCAGCGGCAGCGAGGAACTGAACGGGACGTACGACATGATGGGCAACGTCTGGGAGTGGATGGAAAGTCCGTACTACAGTGGTGGTTACGGAACCGGTTCCGATCGCGGACTGCGTGGCGGGTCGTTCGTCGACTTCGTCGGCAACCTCGCTTCCTCCTACCGGAACAGCAACAACCCGAACACCGAGATCCACGCTTTCGGGTTCCGTGTCGCCTCCGAAGTCCCTGAACCGTCCACACTGGGGTTGCTCTCATTGGGCGGGTTGGCGCTGCTCAGGAGAAGACGCTCGTAGGAGAATTGTGCGCCATGTCTCGTCCCCACCCCGAAGGGATGAAGGTGTGTCGCCAGGGGCGCCAGCCCCTGGAAAACGGCGGCCCATGTCTCGTCCCCACCCCGAAGGGATGAAGGTGTGTCGCCGGGGGCGCCAGCCCCAGGAAACCGGCGGCCCATGTCTCGTCCCCACCCCGAAGGGGTGAAGGTGTGTAGCCAGGGGCGCCAGCCCCAGGAAATCGGCGGCGCCATGTCTCGTCCCCACTGTCACCGATCACTTGAGAACCGGCCAGTGATAATCGGTTCAAAACCGGCCATGT